>CAWHZH010000001.1:0-24129 GCA_963833775.1 uncultured Actinomycetota bacterium
CTCGCTGATCGCTGATCGCTGAGCCCCGGACGCCTCGGTGTCCGGGGCTTCGTGCTGCCCGGCGTGTCACCGCTTCATCAAGGTATGTAGGCGAACCAACTCTTCCCACGGTGAATTGGAGGCGGGAAGTGAGGGTTCAGCGACATACCTTGATGAACCGACCCTCCCGGACTCATCGCGTCAGAAGTGGGTCCAGCCGGTGGGCCCGTCGTACGGCGCGCCGTCGACCGTGACGCCGGACCCGGCGGCGATCGAGCCGATCGCCTGCCAGCCCTCGGGTACGGCGTCCGGGAAGGTCGCGAGCAACGCGTGGTCGTCTCCCCCGCCGAGGATGAACCCGATCGGGTCGGCGCCGAGGGCGGCGCCCACCGCCTGGAGCGGCTCGGCGATCTCGAACGCGTCCCGGCGTACGTCGATCGCGACGCCGGACGCCTCGGCCAGGTGACGCGCCTCCGCCAGCAGACCGTCGGAGACGTCGATCATCGCGGTGGCACCGGCCGCCGCCCCCGCCGCACCCGCGTCGTACGGCGGCTCGGGGCGGCGATAGGCCTCCACCAGGACGCGGGGCGAACGGAAGCCCCGGCCCAGGACGGCGAGCCCGCCCGCGGCCCAGCCCTGACGCCCGGTCAGGGCGAGCACGTCGCCCGGCTCGGCTCCGGAGCGGAGCACCGGCGACTGCACGCACGAGCCCAGCACGGTCACGGCCACCACGAGCTCGTCGGCCGAGGTCAGGTCCCCTCCGACCACGCTCGCGCCGACGAGTGAGCACTCGTCGGCGAAGCCCTGCGCGAACTCCAGCGCCCACTGCGCCGGCAGATCGCGCGGCGCCGCCAGCCCGATCGTCAGCGAGTGGGCCCGGCCCCCCATCGCGTTGATGTCGGAGAGGTTGGCGGCAGCGGCACGATGACCGATGTCCGCGGCGGAGGCCCAGTCACGGCGGAAGTGCCGCCCCTCGACGAGCACGTCGGTCGACACCACGACGTGTCCGTTGCGGATCCGCAGCACCGCCGCGTCGTCCCCCGGACCGACCAGGACCTGTTCTCCTTGAGGGAAGAGATCGCGGAGGCGCTCGATCAGCGGGAACTCGCCCACCTCGGACACGGTCGCGTCAGCTGGGAAGGACATGGGCTCATCCCATCAGATCCGCGGCCGGCCCCGTTGCTCCCGCGACGGACACCTGTCGAGGCCGGTCGGGTGCGCGGTAGGTTGTGCGCGGCATCGTGTTCCGACCCCGGAGGAGACACACATGGTCGTCCAGGCGTACATCCTGATCCAGACCGACGTGGGCAAGGCAGCCGACGTGGCGCGCGCGATCGCCCAGGTCAAGGGCGTGACCCTCGCCGAGGACGTCACCGGACCGTACGACGTGATCGTGCGCGCCGAGGCCCGCAACGTCGACGAGCTCGGCAAGCTGGTCGTCTCGAAGGTGCAGAACCTCGACGGCATCACCCGGACCCTCACCTGCCCCGTCGTCCACATCTGACTTGGCCCGACCCGACCTTCGCTCGCGCCCCAGGCCGTCCGCGGCCCGGGGCGCGCGTGTGTCCGCGTGTCTCGCGGCCCTCGGGCTGGTGGTCGCCGCCTGCGGCAAGGAGCCGGTCAGCATCCCGACCCTCCGCCTGACCGCCGCCGACCAGGCCGTCTGCCAGCGGGTGGCGGACTCGCTGCCCAGCAGCGTGGCAGAGCAGGATCGGCGCAAGACCCAGCCGGCGGCCGCGCTCGGTGGCGCCTGGGGCGACCCGGCGATCATCGCCCAGTGCGGCGTCGCCGTACCGAAGGACTTCTCGAAGAGCTCCGCCTGCACGGTGGCGGACGGCGTCGGCTGGTTCGTGCCCGACAGCCAGGTCAACGACCAGTCCGCCGACATCGTGATGTCGACCGTCGGCTACCGGCCGGTGCTGCAGGTCACCGTGCCGGCCCACTACCGGCCCAACGGTCTCGCCGCCGCCATGGTGGAGCTCGCGCCGGTGGTGAAGAAGTACACCCGGCTGGTCCACCCCTGCCGCTGAGCCTGTTGAGGCGCGCCGAATCGTGCGTTGAAGCGCGTGGAACCGTCCGTTGAAGCGCGCGAGACAGTCGGATGACCAACGATCGTGCGCGTCTCACGCAGCAATCGTGCGCGTCTCAACGCAGACCGGTACCGCGCCGGAGGGCCAGCCTGATCAGCCGGTCGACCAGCGCGGGGTAGTCGAGCCCGGTGGCGGCCCACATCCGCGGGAACATCGACATCGGGGTGAAGCCCGGCATCGTGTTGATCTCGTTGATCACCACGGCGCCGTCGGGCATCACGAAGAAGTCGACGCGCGCCAGGCCCTCGCAGCCGATCGCCTCGAAGGCGCGTGACGCCATCTCACGCAGCTCGGTGGCGACGTCGTCCGGCAGGTCGGCCGGTACGTCGAGCTCCGTGTGCTCCTCGGGGAGGTACTTCGCGGCGAAGTCGTAGAACTCGTGCTCTCCGCCGATCCGGATCTCCGCTGGCACGCTGGTCTCCGGCGTGCCGTCGAGGGCCTCGAGCACCCCGCACTCGATCTCGCGGGCGCCGACCGCCGCCTGCTCCACCAGCGCCTTCGGGTCGTGCCGGTGGGCCTCCTCGATCGCGGCGTCGAGCTCGGACGGGTCGTGCACCTTGCTGATGCCGATGCTCGACCCGGCCCGCGCCGGCTTCACGAACAGCGGGAAGCCGAGGTCCGCGACACGATGGCGTACGCCGTCCGGGTCCCGGTACCACTCGCGTGCGGTCACCGTGACCGCCGGCATCACCGGCAGCCCGACCGCTTCGAGCACGACCTTGGCGTAGGCCTTGTCCATGCCGACGGCGCTGGCGAGAACGCCGGCACCGACGTAGCGGACCCCGGCCATCTCGAACATGCCCTGGATGGTGCCGTCCTCGCCCCAGGGCCCGTGCAGCAGCGGGAAGACGACGTCGACCTCGCCCAGGGTGTGCGGCGGCTGGGACGGCTCGTGGACGACGAGGTCGGTGCTCGCGGACTCGCGCAGCAAGGCGATCGACGCGCGGTCGCCGTCGACACTCGGCAGCTGATCGGGACCGGTGATGCGCAGCCGCTCGGTGTCGCCGGACTCCAGCACCCAGCGGCCGTCGGTGGCGATCCCGACCGGCACCACGTCGTAGCTCTCCCGATCGATGGCGTCGAGCACGCTGCCGGCCGTGACGCAGCTGATGGCGTGCTCGCTGGAGCGTCCGCCGAAGACGATCGCGACGCGGGGCTTGCGGTGCTCGGTCATCGCGCCGACCCTACCGGGGGCGCAGGGGGCGTCCGCCGTACCCTCGGGCCATGAGCGACCGCACGTGGTCCCCCGCCACCACCGCCGTCACGGCGGGCCGTCCTGAGCACATCCCCGACGCCCCGCTGAACCCACCGATCACGATGGCCTCGACGTACGTCGCGACCGGCGACCTCGAGTACGGGCGCTACGGCAACCCGACCTGGGCGGCCTTCGAGGAGGCTCTCGGTGCGCTCGAAGGCGGCCGCTGCCTGGCGTTCGCCTCCGGCCTGGCGACCGTCGCCACCGTGCTGGACCTCGTCGGCCAGGGCGCCGTCGTGGTGGCACCACGACACGCCTACAACGGCACGGTCATGCAGCTGGCCGACCTCGAGGCGCGTGGCCGGCTCACCGCTCGGCTGGTCGACGTCACCGACACCGAGGCGGTCGTGAAGGCCTGCGACGACGCGGCACTGGTCTGGCTCGAGTCCCCGACGAACCCCGCTCTGGAGATCGCCGACATCGAGACGATCGCGGCGGCCGCGCACGCCGTCGGTGCGTACGTCGTGGTCGACAACACCTTCGCCACCCCCCTGCGTCAGCTTCCCCTGACCAGGGGTGCCGATCTGGTCGTCCACTCGGCCACCAAGTACCTCTCCGGGCACGCCGACGCCGTGCTCGGTGCCGTGGTGACGACCGACGACCAGCTGTACGACGTGCTGAAGGGCCGCCGCGATCTGGTCGGCGCGATCCCCGGCACGCTGGAGTCGTGGCTCGCCCTGCGCGGACTGCGCACGCTGCACCTGCGAGTCGACCGGGCCGAGAGCAACGCCACGGAGCTGGCGCGACGCCTCGGTCGGCACCCGGCCATCGCGGAGGTCCGCTACCCCGGCTTCGGCGGCATCGTGTCGATGGTGGTCGCCGGTGGCGCCGACGCGGCCGACCTGGTCACCCGCTCGACGTCGTTGTGGGTGCACGCCACCTCGCTCGGCGGGGTGGAGTCGACCCTGGAGCGCCGGCGCCGGTGGAAGACCGAGCCGGTCACGATCCCGGAGGGGCTCGTCCGCCTCAGCGTCGGCATCGAGGACGTCGAGGACCTCTGGGCGGACCTGGAGTCAGCCCTCGCCGCCATCGGCTGACCGGCGCACCCCGGGCCCGCACCGGTCCTGCTCGCCCACGCCGCCGCTCGTTCCTCGCGGCCTGCTGGTCAGTCCCTCTCGGCCTTGGTGTCGCGGGCGATGAAGGCCTCCATCATCTCCGGCGCGGTCATCCGCCCGTCGACGACGGCCTCCACGTGCTCGGCGATGGGCGCGTCGACGCCGACCTTCTCGGCCAGGGCCAGCAGCGACGAGCAGGACTTCGCCCCCTCGGCGACCTGACGGGTCGAGGCGACGATCTCCTCGGTGGTCATCCCCAGCCCGAGCTTCTCGCCGAAGGTGCGGTTGCGCGAGAGCGGTGACGAGCAGGTGGCGACGAGGTCACCGAGCCCGGCGAGACCCATCAGCGTCAGGGGATTGGCCTCCATCGCCATCGCCAGACGCGCGGTCTCGGCGAGCCCGCGGGTGATCACCGAGGCCGTGGTGTTGTCGCCGAACCCGAGCCCCACCGCCATCCCGACCGAGAGGGCCACCACGTTCTTGTAGGCGCCGCCCAGCTCGCAGCCCACCACGTCGACACTGGTGTAGGGCCGGAACGCCGGCGAGTGCACGAGCCGCTGGAGGCCCTTGGCGACCGACTCGTCGGCACACGCCACCACCGACGCGGCGGGCTCGCGCTGGGAGATCTCGTGGGAGAGGTTGGGGCCGCTGACGACGGCGACACGCTCGGGCCCGGCGTCGGTCACCTCCGCGATCACCTCGCTCATCCGCTTCAGGGTGCCGAGCTCGACGCCCTTCATCAGCGACACCATCACCGCCGAGGACGGCACATGCGGCGCCCACTGCTCGAGGTTGGACCGGAAGGTCTGCGACGGCACGGCGAACACGACGACCTCCGCATCGGCGAGCGCCCGCTCGGTGTCGTGGGTGGCGGTGACCTTCGCCGGCAGCTCGACACCGGGCAGGTAGTCGGTGTTCTCGCGACGCCGGTTGATGGTCTCGCAGACCTCCTCACGGCGCGCCCACAAGGTGACGTCGTTGCCGGCGTCCGCGAGGACGAGCGAGAACGCCGTACCCCACGAGCCCGCCCCGAGCACGCAGACGCGGGTCATGGCTTCTTCTTCCGCTCCGCCTTGCGGAAGTCGCCGGTCTCGCTCAGCCCCTTCTTGCGCGGGTCGAAGCGCTCGGCCGGAGGCTTCTCGCCGCGCAGGTCAGCGACGAGCGCGGTGAGCGCGTCCATGATCCGCGCGGTCGCGTGGTTGATCACGTCCTGGGTGTGGGGCAGGGCCCGCAGGTCGTCGAGGGGCACCGGGTCGCCGACCTTCGTGGTGATCTTGGTGCGCGGCACGAGATGCGGCCTCTTGGCATAGGGATACAGGAGGTCGTGGGCACCCCACTGCCCGATCGGGATCACGGGGCATCCGGTCTCGAGGGCGATCCGGGCAGCGCCCGACTTGCCGACCATCGGCCACAGGTCGGGGTCGCGGGTCAGCGTTCCCTCGGGAAAGACCACCACGCACTCGCCCGCCTCGACCGCGGCCACGGCGGAGTCGAAGGCACTCTTGGCGTTCTTGGTGAGGCGCTCGACCGGGATCTGCCCGGCGGAGCGCAGGAAGTAGCCGAGAGCACGGTTCTTGAAGAGACCCGACTTGGCGAGGTAGCGCGGCATCCGGCCGTGGTCGTAGACGATGTGGGCGGCGGTCAGCGGGTCGACGTGGGAGACGTGGTTGAAGACCAGGATGCAGCCGCCGGTCGCGGGGATCTTCTCGCCGTCGATCCACGTACGACGCGTGGTCGCCAGCAGGGCCGGTTTGAGGATGGGCACCGCGAGGTCGAAGGCCCAACCGCGCTTCTGCTGCAGCGGGCGCACGGGTCGCACCGTCACCTTGCGTCCTCCACCTCGTCGGCCGGCACGAGCGCCGGTGTGCGGGGGTCAGGCTACTCGGTCGACACCTCGCGACGCGGCCCTGACAGGATCGACGCGATGACCGGATCCGCGTACGTCGTCCTGCTCCCGGTGAAGCCACCGGCGCGCGGGAAGACACGCCTCGAGGTCGACGCCGTGCGCCGCCGCGCCCTGGCCGCCGCGTTCGCCCTCGACACCGCCCGCGCCTGCCTCGCGGCAACACGGGTGACCACCGTGCTCGCCGTCACCGACGACGCACGGTTCGCCGACGACCTCCGTGCGGCGGGATGCGAGACCATCCCCGACGGCGTGACCGGCAACCTCAACGAGTCGTTGCGACAGGCCGCCGCCGAGGCCTCGCGGCGCTGGCCGGGCGACGTACCCGTGGCCGTCTGCGCCGACCTGCCGGCCCTGCTGCCCGCCGACCTCGACGCAGCGCTGGGCGATGCCGCGGAGAGTGGCTCGACCTCTGCATTCGTGGCCGACCACGACGGCGTCGGCACCACGCTCTACACCGCGACGTACGACGCGTTCGACCCTCACTTCGGACACCACTCGCGCCAGGCGCACCTGGACGGAGGAGCCCGCGAGATCACGCTGCCGGTCGGGTCCTTGCGCCTCGACGTCGACGACCGTACGGCCCTCGCGGACGCGGTCGACCTCGGGGTCGGTGCGCACACCCGGCTGGCCCTGCTGGCCTGACCCGGACATGACGAAGGGGGCCGCCCCATCGGACGGCCCCCTTCGCAGAGCTCAGGACTTCTTGGCGGCCTTCTTGGCCGGAGCCTTCTTCGCGGTGGCCTTCTTGGCCGGGGCCTTCTTCGCGGTGGCCTTCTTGGCCGGGGCCTTCTTCGTGGCCGTCTTCTTGGCGGGGGCCTTCTTCGCCGCCGCTGGCGCCTTCTTCGCAGGAGCCTTCTTGGCGGGGGCCTTCTTCGCCGGGGCCGCCTTCTTCGCGGCCGGTGCCTTCTTCGCCGGAGCCTTCTTGGCGGGGGCCTTCTTCGCCGGGGTCGCCTTCTTCGCGGCCGCGGTGGTCTTCTTGGCCGCGGCGGAACCGGCGGCCAACGTCAGCTTCGGCAGCTTCTTGGCACCGGACACCACGTTCTTGAGGTCAGCGCCAGCGGTGAACTTCGGCACCGCCGTCTTCTTGGCCTTGATGCGCGCGCCGGTCTGCGGGTTGCGGACCCAGCGGGCCTCGCGGACGCGCTTCTCAAAAGACCCGAAGCCGGTGATCGCGACCTTCTCGCCCTTCGCCACCTCGCGGGTGATCGTGTCAAGGACGGAGTCCAAGGCGTGCTGGGCCTGCTTGCGGTTCCCCTCGTAACGCGCTGCCAGCGCGTCGATGAGCTGAGACTTGTTCACGGCTTCCCTTCCCAAAGTACGACGTAGTCGGGCCGATGCCCGACGACTTGTGGTGAACGCTATGTACTCGCAGCGCGCGTCACAATCACCTCGCCGGGTTTCACGGCATGTTTTTTTCGGAGAATCTGGCTCAACTGAGCCTGTCTCGCGTCACCGGGTGGCAATTCCTGGCTGCCTGCACTTCGGGACGGCCCCTCACCACCGCCCGAATCCCCTTGTTTTACAGGGTTTTCGCATTTCTACCGGTCGGCGAAGACCGCCGGGATCAGAGTGTGGCGGGCTTCCAGGACGGACGATGTCCCTCGTACGTCGAGATGTCGGCCTCGTGGGCCAACGTCAGCGAGATGTCGTCGAGACCCTCGAGAAGCCGCCAGCGGGTGTAGTCGTCGATGTCGAAGGAGTCCTCGACCGCGTCGGGACCGGAGCCCGCGCGGACCGTCCTCGCGACCAGGTCGACGCTGATCGCGGTGCCCGGCTCGGCCTCGAGCAGGTCCCACAACCGCAACACCACCTTGTCGTCCACCTGGGCGGCGAGCAGGCCGGCCTTGCCGGCGTTGCTGCGGAAGATGTCACCGAAGCGCGGGGACAGCACGACGCGGAAGCCGTAGTTCTGCAGGGCCCAGACGGCGTGCTCGCGCGACGAGCCGGTGCCGAAGTCGGGTCCCGCGACGAGCACCGAGCCCGCGACGTACGCCGGCTGATTGAGGACGAAGGCCGGGTCGTTGCGCCACGCGGCGAACAGGCCGTCCTCGAAGCCGGTGCGCGTCACTCGCTTGAGGTAGACGGCCGGGATGATCTGGTCGGTGTCGACGTTGCTGCGACGCAGTGGCACACCGATGCCGGTGTGGGTGGTGAAGCTGTCCATGTCAGGCTCCCCGCGACTCGTGGTGGTCTCGACTCCGCTCGACCGACGAGGAACCGCCGGCCGGGTCGAGGTCGGAGGGCGAGCTGAGGGTGCCGCGGACCGCGGTCGCGGCCGCGACCGGCACCGAGACCAGGTGGGTGCGTCCGCCCTTGCCCTGGCGGCCCTCGAAGTTGCGGTTGGACGTCGACGCGCTGCGCTCCTGGGGTGCGAGCTGGTCGGGGTTCATGCCCAGGCACATCGAGCATCCCGCACCGCGCCACTCCCCACCGGCCTCCTTGAAGACGACGTCGAGGCCCTCTTCCTCGGCCTGCAGCCGCACCCGCACGGACCCGGGTACGACGAGGAGGCGGGTGCCGTCCGCGACCCGGCGCCCTTCGAGGATCTCGGCGGCCGCGCGCAGGTCCTCGATCCGGCCGTTGGTGCACGAGCCCACGAAGACCGTGTCGACACGGATGTCGCGCATCGGCGTACCGGCCTCGAGGCCCATGTACTCCAGGGCCTTGCGGGCTCCGACTCGGTCGCTCTCCTCGGCGAAGTCGTCGGGCTGCGGGACCGAGCCGGCGAGCGGCACCCCCTGGCCCGGGTTGGTGCCCCAGGTGACGAACGGCGTCATCGTGCTCGCGTCGAGGACGATCTCCTCGTCGAAGACCGCGTCCTCGTCGGTGACCAGCGTCTGCCAGTGGGCGACGGCCGCGTCCCACTCCTCGCCTTCCGGCGCCTCGGGCCGCCCTTCGAGGTAGTCGAAGGTCGTGCGGTCCGGCGCGATCAGCCCGGCCTTGGCACCCCACTCGATGCTCATGTTGCAGACCGTCATCCGCGCCTCCATGGAGAGCGCCTCGATGGCCGGGCCGCGGTACTCCACGACGTACCCCTGTCCGCCGCCGGTGCCGGTGTGGGTGATCAGCGTGAGCACGAGGTCCTTGGCGGTCACGCCCTCGGGGAGCGCGCCGTTCACGGTGACCGCCATGGTCTTCGGGCGGGCCTGCGGCAACGTCTGGGTTGCGAGCACGTGCTCCACCTCGGAGGTGCCGATGCCGAAGGCCAGCGCACCGAAGGCTCCGTGCGTCGAGGTGTGGGAGTCGCCGCAGACGATCGTCATGCCGGGCTGGGTGAGCCCGAGCTGCGGACCGATGATGTGGACGATGCCCTGGTCGAGGTCGCCGAGCGGATGCAGGCGTACGCCGAACTCGGCGGTGTTGCTGCGCAGCGCCTCGACCTGGGTTCGGCTGACGGGGTCCTTGATCGGCTGGTCCCAGTCGAGCGTCGGGACGTTGTGGTCCTCCGTCGCGATGGTGAGGTCGGGGCGGCGTACCGCGCGTCCGGCCAGGCGCAGACCGTCGAAGGCCTGCGGTGAGGTCACCTCGTGGATGAGGTGGAGGTCGATGTACAGGAGGTCCGGTTCACCGCTCCCCGGCGGGGCCGGCCGGACCAGGTGCTCGTCCCAGACCTTCTCGGCCAGGGTCCTGCCCATGACTCCTCCTCGCTGCTCGACGTACCTCCACTCTACAACTTGCGTCCCATGATCTGAGACGGCAGTATTGCTATATGGACACCACCAGCGGCGTCGGGGTGCTCGACAAGGCCGCCCTCGTGCTGACTGCGCTCGAGTCCGGGCCGGCGACCCTCGCTGGTCTGGTCACCGCCACCGGCCTCGCGCGGCCCACCGCCCACCGGCTCGCGGTGGCTCTCGAGCACCATCGCCTCGTCGCCCGCGACCTTCAGGGACGCTTCGTGCTGGGTCCGCGTCTGGCCGAGCTCTCGGTCGCCGCCGGCGAGGACCGCCTGCTCGCCACCGCCGGGCCGGTGCTCGCGCGGCTGCGCGACATCACCGGTGAGTCGTCGCAGCTGTGGAGGCGTCAGGGCGACTACCGCGTCTGCGTGGCCGCCGCCGAGCGCCCGTCCGGTCTGCGCGACACGATCCCGGTGGGATCCCAGCTCACGATGCGCGCCGGCTCGGCGGCCCAGGTACTCCTCGCATGGGAGGACCCCGAGCGGATCCACCGGGGGCTACAGAACGCCGCCTTCTCCGCGGCCGCGCTCTCGGGCATCCGCCGCCGTGGATGGGCCCAGTCCGTCGGCGAGCGCGAGCAGGGGGTGGCGTCGGTGTCGGCACCGGTCCGCTCCCCCAGCGGCAAGATCGTGGCCGCCGTATCGGTCAGCGGGCCGCTCGAGCGGCTGTCGCGCCAGCCCGGCCGGATGCACGCCCCCGCGGTCGTCGCGGCCGCCGAGCGGCTGTCCGAGTCGCTGCGCCGGGCGGCGGCGGAGTAGTCCCGGGGCGGCTCGTCGGGTCTCCTCGCAGGGGCGGTTCTTGGGGCGGTTCATGGGGCGGTTCATGGGGCGGTTCATGGGGCGGTTCATCAAGGTATGAGGACGAACCGGCTCTTCCCACGCTCAGTTCGCAGCGGGAAGTGCTGGTTCACCGACATACCTTGATGAAGCGGTGACCGACGTGACCCCGGCCGGGCCTCAGCTGCGCTTCATCACCAGCTCGACGAGGTTGCCGTCGGGGTCGCGGACCACCGCGTTGCGGTTGTCGTTGCCCGTGTCGTGGGGTGCCGTGTGGCCGGGTACGCCGGCCCCGACCAGCCCGTCGTACGCCGTGTCGACGTCGTCGGTCCAGACCACCAGCTGGAAGCCGTGGCTACCCGGAGCAGCGGGGAGCCCGTGCACGCGCTGCGCGGCCTCGGCCGTCGACAGCGCGATGGTCACCCCGTCGAGGCGGAGCTCGACGTGGTCGGGATCATCGGCCGAGGGTGCCCGGAAGGTCTCCTCGAAACCCAGCTGCCCGGCGTAGAACGCCAGGGCGGCAGCCAGGTCGCGGGTGTAGAGGTTGACCATCGGGGACGAGAACACCATCAGAAGAGCGCGTCCTGCTCCAGCTCGAGCAGCGTCTGCTTGCGCTCGATGCCGCCGGCGTACCCGGTCAGGGTGCCGTCCGCACCGATCACGCGGTGGCAGGGGATCACGATCGGGATCGGGTTGCTGCCGTTGGCCAGACCGACTGCGCGCGAGGCGGCGTTGGTGCGACCGAGCCGCTTCGCGATCTCGCCGTACGACGCGGTGTCGCCGTAGCCGATCCGGAGCAGCTGGGCCCAGACCGACTGCTGGAAGTCGGACCCGGCCGGTGCGAGCGGCAGGTCGAACTCCTTGAGATCGCGGTCGAAGTAGGCGCGCAGCTGGCGCCCGGTCTCGACGAGCACCGGGTCGGTGTCGCTCCGGTCGCCGCGCGGCCGGCCGTCGTGGTCGCGGAGGGGGCTGAACTCGATCGCGGTGATCGCGCCGTCCAGCTCGACGATCCGCAGCTCGCCGATCGGCGAGTCCATGAGGGTCCACATGTCAGTTCTCCTTCGGTCCGAGGGTGTGCCACAGGTACAGCTGTGCGTAGGAGCGCCACGGGGCCCAGGCGGCGGCGAGGCGGGGTGCGTCGGCCGGGTCGCGCCCGAGGCCGCGCAGGGCGTCGCGGATCCCGATGTCCGTGGGTAGGAAGACGTCGGGATGTCCGAGTGCCCGTAGGGCGATGTAGTCGGCGGTCCAGGGACCGATGCCCGGGATCGCCAGCAGGGCCTTGCGGACGCCGTCACGGTCGGCGCCCCGGTCGAGGCGGATGTCGCCGTCGGCGAGCGTGCGACAGAGGGCGATCAGAGCCCGGCCACGCGCGCGCGGCATCGGGAGCGACTCGGGGTCGAGACCGGCCAGGCGCTCGGCGGTCGGGAAGACATGGGTCAGCGCGTCGTGCGGCTCGGGCAGGGGTTCGCCGTACTCGCGGACGAGCCGGGCCGCCGCCGTGCGGGCAGCGGCCACGGTCACCTGCTGGCCGAGCACCGCGCGCACCGCGAGCTCGTCGCCGTCGACATGACCGGGCACGCGCAGCCCCGGCGTCGCCCGCACCAGCGGACCCAGCACGGGATCGCCCGCGAACGCGTCACCGATGGCGACGGGGTCGCAGTCGGCGTCGAGGAGGCGGCGTACGCGCTCGACGGCAGCCGAGAGGTCACGCAGGTCGTCGAGCCGGAACGTCGCAGGCACGAACGCGGTCGTGCCCGCCTCGGTCTGGTCGTGCAGCTCGAGCTCGACGACGCCGGTCCCGTGGGGCAGTCGAAGGGTGCGGGCGTACGTCGGACCGGTCACGCTCTCGATCCCCGCGACTGCGCGGGTCTCCAGGAAGGCCAGCAGCGCACTGCCCGCGAACGGCGTCCGCACGGCCAGTCGGAGCTGGATCGTGCCACCCGTGGAGCCGTGGCCGCGCCGGCCTCGCAGCTGGGTCGGCGTCGAGGCGTACACCTCACGGACCGTGTCGTTGAACTGCCGCACGCTCTTGAAGCCAGCAGCGAACGCCACGTCCGCGGCTCCCAGCTCGGTCGTCTCGAGCAGCACCCGTGCGGTCTGGGCGCGCTTCGCCCGCGCGAGGGCCAGCGGCCCCGCGCCCAGCTCCTGAGTGAGGAGTCGGGTGAGATGGCGCGAGGTGTAGCCGACGCGACCGGCGAGCCCTTCCACGCCGTCACGGTCGACCACCCCGTCGGCGATCAGGCGCATCGCGCGACCGGCGGCATCGGCCGCGACGTCCCAGTCGGGGCTGCCCGGCGTGGCGTCGGGGAGACAGCGCTTGCAGGCGCGGTAGCCGGCCGACTGCGCGGCCGCGGCGGTGGGGTGGAAGGTGACATTCTCGTACGCCGGGGTGCGAGCCGGGCAGGACGGACGGCAGTAGATGCCGGTCGTGCGCACGGCGATGAAGAACACCCCGTCGAACCGCCGGTCGCGGCTCTTCACCGCCCGGTAGCAGGACTCGGCGTCCAGATGCATCGGTGAGGTCATGCACCCATCATGACCGAGGGCACCGACAGTTACTCGCGGGAATCGGACACCACGGCCGCGAACGAGCGATCAGCGGCGGATGGCGTCGACGAGCTTCCAGGCGGCGGGCAGCAGGCCGGCGGCGAGCAGGATCTTGATCGCGTCGCCGACCAGGAAGTCCTTGACGCCGAGGTCCCAGGCCTGGCCGGCGGTGAGGTTCAAGGCGTGGGCGAGCCACGTCGCACCGAACAGCAGGATCACGGCGTCACCGAGGGCCATCGCGGGGATCGAGCGCGTGGCCTTGCGATCCCACCCGCGGTCTGCGAGCCAGCCGACGAGCGTGGCGGCCACGAGCATCCCCACCAGGTAGCCACCTGTCACGGAGGAGAACCGGAGGGCGTCCCAGCCCGATCCGTGGCCGGCGAAGACGCCGTACCCGAGACCACCCACGAGGAGGTACGCCGCCATGGTCGCGAAACCGCGGGTCGCGCCGTACGCACCACCGACCAACAGCACCGCGAACGTCTGGCCGGTGAGTGGCACCGGCGTGTGGGGCAGCGGGATCGAGATCTGGGCCGACAGGCCGATCAGCGTGACCCCGAGCCCGACGAGCACCACGTCGGCGACGAGGGCCGCCACCCGGTTGCGGGGCCGGACGAGCGACGGGACGAGCGCGGTGGAGGACATGCCGCGATCCTAGGGAATGCGGCCTGTCGTGGGGAGGAGGGGTCCGTTCCCACGACGCCCGAGCGACCAGCCGTCCAGCGCGACGGCCGCCTCCGGCCGGCGCGCCGTGTGACCGGAGCCACGTGCCCGGTCGGGGTTGAACGACGGGTTCTCAGGCGAGGACGTTGACGGCTCGGGCCACGACGAGCCCGAGGATCAAGAGCGAGACGACCGACTGGACAGCCATGGTGAGCTTCGCCCAGGGTGCAAGCGGCATGACGTCGGTGGGGCTGAAGGCCATCGAGTTGGTCACGCCGAGGTAGAAGTAGTCGACGTACCGCGGTCGCCATCCGGGCCGTGCCACTTCGGGGTTGAGCTGTTGGGGGAACGCGAGGTCCGGACTGCTGGGCATGCGCTCGGCCCGGGCGGCGGCACCCCCACAGTCCAGCTCGAAGTACAGCAGGGAGAACGCCAGCACCGTGCATGCCCACACGTTGCCGCCCGCCTGTAGCAGCGCGGACGCGGAACTGGTCTCCGGGCCGCCGTGGACGAGGTCGTCGATGAGCTGAATCGTCGACCAGATGGCGCTGAGTGCGAGGACGCTGATCAGGGCGACCGACAATGCCCTCAGGGCTGTCGATCGTCGCGAGATCCGGCCGGGATCCCCCGCGATCAGCGCGACCAGCAGAAGCCCCTCGATGGTGGGGAGCAGCCAGCGCGGTGCGAGACGAAGGTCGTCGGGCAGGAGAACGGTCAACACCATCGTGGCGACGACAGCCGCGGCCATCGGCCAGCGGGACTCGCCGTACGCCGACTCGTCGGGTCCTTGCGCGCCCGGGTCGGTCTCCTTGCCGTCCATGCTCACCCGCTTCCCGGAGGCTCGCGCTCAGATCACCTCGCCGTCACCGCCATCTTCCTCGGGACTCGTTCGGCGACTGCGTTCCCACCATGCGTAGTCCGGCGGTTCCTTGCCCACCGCCGGGCCACAACCATAGGGTCGCGCCATGTTCCCCGGTTCGCAGTCCCGATAGGTGTATCTCGTTGGCTGCGGCTCTCGCGCTGGTTGCGTCCTTCCTCTTCGCGCTGGCGGCCACGCTCGAACAGAAGGGGGCACTGAACCTCCCGACGATCTCGCTGGCACAACCGAGCTCCCTCCTCCGCCTGGTCGGCCAGAGGACCTGGGTGATCGGCACTCTGGTGTTGCTGGCCGGCTACGTGTTCCAGGCCGCAGCGCTCGACCGCGGCCGCCTCTCGGTCATCCAGCCGTTGCTCGTCTCAACCGTTGTGTTCGCTCTTCCGCTCGGTTACCTCCTGACGCGGCAGCACGTCGGCCGTCGGGAGGTGTGGGGCGCGGTCGCGATCGTCATCGGCCTCGGCCTCTTCGTCTCGTTCGGCGACCCGGCCGGCGGGAACACGACCGCGTCGAACGCGCAGTGGGCGATCACCATCGCCGTCCTGTCGCTGGTCTGTGTGCTCATGCTCGTCTTCGGCCGCGGCGGACTGTCCAGGAAGGCGGCCGTCTACGGCACCGTCGCCGGCGTCCTCTTCGGGCTCTCGTCGTCCCTCGCGATCCCCACGCTCGACTACCTCCACCAGAGCGTGGGCACGATGCTCTCCCACTGGGAGTGCTACGCGCTCGCAGCTGCCGGCTTGCTCGGCTTCGTCATCCAGCAGGTCTCGCTAGGGACGGGGCGACTGGCGCCCGCAGTCGCCACGGTCTCGGTCGCGAACCCCGTCGTCGCGGTCCTGATCGGGATCGTCCTCCTCGACGAGCGTCTCAGCCAACCGGCCTGGCACATCGTCGTCGCCATGATCGGGCTCGGCCTGACGTTCGTCGGCGCGATCGTCATCTCGCTCGCCCGTGAGACCGCCCATCCGGATCCCGCCGTCCCGGCCAACACCTCCGCCGAGACTGCATAGGAGCGGTGACCGAGGCGGACATCCGGTCGCCGGCCGGACACCTCCCGAGCCGAGCCTCGGGGCGCTCACGGGGGTGTGCGCGCGCACCGGCCCCGCGACAGGCGAGCGCGCACGGCAGCCGGAGCGGGTGTCAGTGCACGACGACAACGGGGCAGGCTGCCCGGTGGAGTGCCTCCTGGCTGACCGAGCCGAGGAGCATGCCCTCGAACGCTCCCCGGCCCCGTGACCCGACGACGACCAGCGACGCCTCGGTGGACAACTGCTCCAGCGCCGTCCCGGCCCCACCGGCCCGCGCAACTGTCCTCAATGCCACATCGGGGTAGTCCGCCTTCACCGCACTCACGGACTCGGCGAGCATCCGGTCCGCGTCCTCCACGACAGCGGTGTCATGGTCAGTGGGCGACCCGCCCAGCCCCCCGTCCTGGCGACTCCTGTGCTGGTATCCGTATACCGCGAGAACTGATTCCCCAGTGAGGCCGGCGCGCTCGCACGCGAACCGTAGCGCCGCCTCGCTGTGACCGGAGCCGTCAACCCCCACCAGGATCTTCCGCGCCTGCCGGTCGCGTGCAGGGCGCACCACCGCAACCGGGCACGTGGCGTGCCGGGCGAGGTGCTGGCTGACAGACCCCAACCAGATCCCTCCGACCTTGCTGTGCCCACGACTGCCAACCGCGCACAGGCGGGCGCCGTCGGCGGCGGTGAGGAGCTGCTGGACCGTCGAACCCCGCAGCAGGTCCACGACGGACCCCGGGACCGCGGCCTGGTCGAGCAGCGCGGTCGCGGACTCGACCCACGTCTGCACCCGCTGCTCGTCGTCGTCCCGCGCTCGTCCCGAACCGTGGTGGGGGTCGGGCCCGACCACGACGACGCGCAGGGTCGACCCATCCAGGCGCGCGGTCTCCACGCTCCATGCCAGTGCGAGCTTGGCCTCATCGGACGCGTCGTACGCGACGACGATGTGGAGAGGTTGTCTTGTCATGGATCCATCATGGTGGCGTTGTCCACCCACTCGAGCTCGAGCGTCTTCGTGAGCACGCTCCGGATGCCCGGCTGGATCCCGCAGGCGGCGTGCGGCATCGTCGAGTCGGTCACGGAAGTACGGCGGAGCTCCGGCCTCGTCTGGGGAGGGCCGGTTTCGAGACGGTCGCGGAGCGACCTCCTCAACCAGCGAAGAAGAAAGCGACTGGTGTCGAGACGGTCGCGGAGCGACCTCCTCAACCAGCGAGTGAGACTGGTACCCCCGACCGGATTCGAACCGGCGCTACCGCCTTGAGAGGGCGGCGTGCTAGGCCGCTACACAACGGGGGCAAGCACGTGAACACGCTGAAACACGAGCAGAGAGAGACTGTAGCGAACCGCCTCAGACGTACAAAATTCCGAGCAGTTCCGGCCGAGCCTGCGAGGCGGAACCCGAGCGAGGAGGTGGAGGAGCGGTGCGGTCCGGGCGGAGCGAGCGCCGCCTGCCGCGTCTCGCAACACCGGCCGGAGCCGGGATCGTGGCTGGGATACTAGGACTCGAACCTAGACTAACTGGACCAGAACCAGTCGTGCTGCCAATTACACCATATCCCAATGGTTGACGGCCTTTCGCGCTCTTCTGCCGAGGGCTCGGAGCGCGGTGACCGACCGCCGAGAAACCTTACACGCGGCTCGGCGGCGCCTCCAAAACGTGCCCGGTGGTCGTGGTCGACAACCGCATCCGGCGGAATACCAGCAGGGCGAGACCGAGGTAGACCAGCGACTGGGTGAGGGTGACCGGGATGCTCCACCAGCTGCCCCCGGAGGGGTTCAGCGTGGAGGCCATGTCGCCGTACGCGAGCGCCAGGCCGAAGGCGAGCCAGTTGTTGAGGACGTGCATGGCGATGCCCGCCTCGAGGCCACCGGTCATCACCACGAGGACGCCGGCCACCAGGCCGAAGGCGAAGCGGTCGAAGAACACCGGGATGCTCTGGCCCAGCCCGTGGGCCAGTCCGAACAGGAACGCCGGCACCACCACGGCGATCCACACCCGGTGGAAGAGGCCGCCGAAGGCCTGGGTGAGGTAGCCGCGGAAGAGGTACTCCTCCCCCGCCGCCTGGAGGGGCGTGAGGAAGGCGATCACGAGCAGGTAGTCGCGCGTGGTCGAGGTGAAGTCGTTCGCCTTGCTGCCCACGTCGTCCGACTGCCCGGGTACGACGGCACTCACCACGAGCGTCGCGATGAGCGCCACCACGGAGACCCCCAGGCAGAACACCAGGAACCGCCACCGGATCCGTGGCCGCACGGACGCGAGCCAGCGCGGCATCAGGCCGTGCAGGACCCTCGTCACCAGCCAGGTCAGCGGGATCATCGAGGCGAGAGCCAGATTGAGGTAGGCCAGGCCGGCCGGCGTCGGGTTCTGCAGGTCGACGAGGGTGGTGAGGGAGTCCTTCAGGTCCGCGCCGGTGGCGGCGTACCAGACGGCGAAGGGGATGATCGCGACCAGGCCCGCGAAGACGGTCAGTCCGAACAGCATGATGCAGGAGCCGAGCACCGGCCGCCACCAGCCGGGGAGTCCGGCGTCATGGAGACGGTGGTAGGGCAGCCCGGTGGGCACGACGGGCTCGTTCACCCGCGTGCGGCCTCGAGACGGGCGAGCGAGCGCTCGCGGCCCAGCAGCTCCAGTGACTCGAACAGCGGCGGGCTGACCCGGCTGCCGGTGACCGCGATGCGCACGGGCCCGAACGCGTTGCGCGGCTTGAGCCCCATGCCCTCGACCAGCGTCTCGCGGAGGGTGGCCTCGATCGACGCGGTGTCCCACTCCGGCAGCGCCGCGAGCGCGTCGTAGGACGCGGCGACGACCTCGCGGCCGGCGTCGTCGATCTCGTCGGTACGACGGAACTCGGCCTCGTCGACGAAGAGGAACGCCAGCATCGGCACGGCCTCGGTGAGCTTGTTCATCCGCTCCGCGACGAGCGGCATCGCCAGCTCGAGCAGCTGGGCGTCGGCGTCGTTCACGGGGTCGCTCAGGACACCCGCGTCCTTGAGGAACGGGATCACCCGGTGGGTGAGGTCGTCGAGCGACAGCATCCGCATGTGGTCGGCGTTGATCGCCTCGGCCTTCTTGAGGTCGAAGCGCGCCGGGTTGGGGTTGACGTCGCCGATGTCGAAGGCGGTGACCATCTCGTCGATGGTGAACACGTCACGGTCGGGGCCGATCGCCCAGCCCAGAAGGGCGAGGTAGTTGAGCAGTCCCTCGGGGACGAAGCCCTGGGTGCGGTAGCCGAGCAGGCTGGCCTCGGGATCGCGCTTGGACAGCTTCTTGTTGCCCTGTCCCATCACGTAGGGCAGGTGGCCGAAGCGGGGGGTCGCCGTCGCGACCCCGATCTGCTCGAGGGCGTCGTACATCGCGAGCTGGCGGGGAGTGCTGGACAGCAGGTCCTCGCCGCGCAGCACGTGGGTGATCTCCATCAGCGCGTCGTCGACCGGGTTGACCAGGGTGTAGAGCGGCTGGCCGTTGGCCCGCGAGACCGCGAAGTCGGGCACGTGGTCGGTGTGGAAGGTGATCTCGCCGCGCACGAGGTCGTCGAAGGTGAGCTCGCCATCGGGCATCCGGAACCGGGATACGGGGTCGCGTCCCGCGAACGCCGCCAGCTGCTCGGGAGTGAGCTCGCGGCAGAAGCCGTCGTACCCCATCAGCTTGGAGCCGGACGCCTGGCGACGCGCCTCGACCTCCTCGTTGGTGCAGTAGCAGTCGTAGGTGCGCCCGGCCTCGCGCAGCCGCCGCAGCACGTCGGCGTAGATGTCGCTCCGCTCGCTCTGCCGGTACGGCGCGTGGGGGCCGCCGACCTCGGGGCCCTCGTCCCAGTCGAAGCCGAGCCAGCGCATCACCTCGAGCAGGGTGTCGTAGGACTCCTCGCTGTCGCGGGCCGCGTCGGTGTCCTCGATCCGGAACACGAAGGTGCCGCCGTGGTGGCGGGCGAACGCCCAGTTGAACAAGGCGGTCCGGGCCAGGCCGACGTGCGGCGAGCCGGTCGGCGACGGGCAGAACCGCACCCGCACGGCGCCCTTCTCCTGGGGTGAGGTCATCGCTTCACCACGGTGTTCGTCAGCGCGCCCAGGCCCTCGATGGAGACCTCGACCTCGTCGCCGGGCTGCATCGGCCCGACACCCTCCGGGGTCCCGGTCAGGATCACGTCGCCGGGCAGCAGCGTCATCACGCTCGTCACGTGGGCCACCAGCGTCGGGATGTCGAAGATCAGGTCCTTGGTCGAGCCGTCCTGCACCAGGTCGCCGTTGAGGTGCGTCTGGACCCGGCGGCCCTCGGCGAAGTCGTGCGGGTCCAGGTCTGTCTCGATCCACGGGCCGAGCGGGCAGAACGAGTCGAAGCCCTTGGCCCGGGTGTACTGCACGTCCCTCTTCTGCAGGTCGCGGGCCGTGACGTCGATGGCGATCGTGTAGCCGAGGATCACGTCCGTGGCCTGCTCCGGCGGGACATCGCGACAGATCCGGCCGATCACGATCGCGAGCTCACCCTCGTAGTCGACGCGCTGCGACTGCGGCGGGTAGAGGATCTGGTCGCCGGGGCCGATGACGGAGGTGTTGGGCTTGAGGAACATCAGCGGCTCCTCGGGCACCTCACTGTCCAGCTCGGCGGCGTGCGCGGCGTAGTTCTTGCCGATCGCGACCACCTTGCTGCGTGGGATCACCGGCGCCAGCAGCCGGACGTCGGCGAGCCGGTGCTCGGTCTGGGTCGGTTGGATCCCGGCGTACAGCGGGTCGCCGACCAGCTCCACGACCACGCTGTCGTCGGCCGCCTGCCCGAACTCGTCGAGCTCGCCCGTGACCACGCCGAACAGCGGGTCGTCGCCCGCAGTGAACCTCGCAATACGCACGATGTGACCCTACCGAGGACACCGAACGGCCGATGCATCAGCAGCACCTAGGGTTCTGGGATGGAGGACGTGCTGACCACGGGCGCCGAGAACCAGAGCTTCCGCGACGAAGACTGGTACGGCGAGGAGATCAGGGCGGTGCGCTTCGCCGGCTGCGTGTTCACCGACGTCGACCTGACCGAGGTCACGACCAGCGGTACGACGTTCGAGGGCTGCACGTTCCACTCCTGCAAGCTCAACGCCTCGACGCACCACGCCACCGCGTTCGTCGGCTGCGACTTCCGGAGGTGCAACTTCTTCACCGCGACCCTCGACGGCTGCAAGGTCACCGGATCGGTCTTCGCCGACTGCGTGATGCGACCGCTGACCGTGACCGGCGGCGCCTGGGTGGGCGTCAGCCTGCGCGGGCACGACCTCTCGGGGCTCGACCTGAGAGGCGTGGACCTCCGCGAAGCCGATCTCTCGATGAGCGACCTCACCGGAGCGGTGCTGGCGGAGGCGCGTCTCGACGGCGCGGCGGTGCGCGAGACGAACCTGACCCGGGCCGACCTGCGCCGCGCCTCTCTCGACCGCGTCGACCTGGCCTCGGCGACCCTGAAGGAGACGCGGATCGACCTGCCGGCCGCCGTCATGCTGGCGGAGCTGTGCGGCGCCGACGTCGATCTGGACGTCTGAGCCTCACAGGCCCGTGACCGGCTCCTCCTGCGCGGGTGCCCGCCCGATCGGCACCAAGGCAGCCAGGATCAGCACCGAGAGCGCCGCGACCTGCCAGGAAGCACTCGCTCCGTGCCCGATGAGCGCGGTCCCCAGGGCCAGGACCGCACACACCTCGAGCCGCCAGCCGGGCGGGAGGTCGAGGAGCCACAGGTGGAGCGAGTTCCCGAACAGGTAGACCCCGACGCCGACGCCCATCGTCCACGCGACCCGCCAACCGAGGGGACCCAACGGGTCGTGCACGACCGCGTGCAGGCCGCTGGCGACCAGGATCACCCCGCTCACCAGCACCAGGTAGGCGATCGAGAAGGCGAACAGTCCGACCCGCACCATCCGGTCCGGATCGGTGCGCTCGATCTCGACGATCGCCTCTGTCGAGCGTTCCTCGTCGGCGAAGTGCACCCACCACAGCAGCGAGATGAGGAGCATCGACAACAGCACCGCGAGCAGCGAGTCGGCCTCGGTGACATGGCCCTGCGCGCTCACGCCCACGGCGATCACCGACTCGCCGAGCGCGATGATCAGCAGCAGCCGGTGCCGTTCTGCGAAGTGCTCCGGCCGCAGCGAGAACCCCGACTCACGTCGCGACCACATCGACCCGGCGAAGCAGAGCACCGCCGCCAGCCACGCCACCCACCGATACCGCTCGGGCAGGAGAACGGCGACGAACAGACACGCGGCAGCACCGAAGTTCACCGGCGCGATGGCGAGCATGGCGCGCGCCGAGCCGTCCATGGTCGAGCGCAGGAACGAGACCGCGTGCACGACCACGATCACGAGGTAGACCACCGCGAAGAAGAGTGCGTCGGCACCGAACGCCTCCGGCACCGCGATCGCCAGCAGCAGGAAGGCCGTCATCGCGACGAGCATGGGCAGACGGGTCGAGACCGAGGTCGGGCCGACGTTGTTGGACAGCCAGCAGTAGCCGTCGTACATCCACCAGATCACACACAGCAGGCAGGCAGCCTGGAGGTAGTCGCGGGCGCTGTCCGCGTCGGTGATGGTGGTCGTGACCTGGGTGACCGTGAACACGAAGACCAGGTCGAAGAAGAGCTCGAGCATCGTGACCGGCGCCGCGCTGTCCGGGCTGTCGACCCGTCCGGGGGTACGCAGACGGTCCACGGCCCGACTCTAACCGGGACCACGCGTCCGGCCCGGGGCACCGGTTACCGTGATCGGCGTGCACGTCACCACCCGCGGCTCCGCCGTCGACCCCGCCGTCGACCGGGCCGCTGCGCACCGCGCCCGGCTCGCGCCGTACGTCGAGCCGCACCTGGCCCGCCGACGCGCCGGCGAGAAGCACCCGGTCCACGACTTCCTGTTCACCTACTACTCCTTCTCCCCCGCCAAGCTGCTCGACTGGCAGCCGGGGTGGCCGGAGTCCGGGAGCGCCGAGCTCCTCGAGCGGCGGGGCGACCTCGTCCGGTCCACCCTCGACCTGCTCCGGGCGACCGCCGGTCGTCCGGCGACGTTCGGCTGCTTCGGTCTGCACGAGTGGGCGATGGTGCATCGCGCCGACGAGACCCGCCACCCCGTGCCGTTGCGACTCGGTGCCGACGGCACCGACGCCGTCGTGGAGTCGCACCGGATCGCCTGCTCCCACTTCGACGCGTTCCGCTTCTTCACCCCCTCGGCACGGCCGCTGAACCGGCTCCAACCCGGCCGCGACGACCGGACGGCGTACGAGCAGCCGGGCTGTCTGCACGCGACCATGGACCTCTACAAGCACGCGTTCCGTCTGTGGCCGCTGGTCGGCAGCGACCTCGTCGCCGACTGCTTCGAGCTGGCGTGGGACGTGCGCACCGTCGACATGCGTGCCGCTCCCTACGACCTGACCGCCTGGGGGTTCGAGCCGATCCGGATCGAGACGCCCGAGGGCAAGCAGGAGTACGCCGCCCGGCAGCGGGCCTTCGCCGACCGGGCCACACCGATCCGGGCGGGCTTGATCGCGGAGTGCCGGCGACTCCCGGAGCGGCTGCCCTGATCACCCGGTGGTCGGGATGATCGGGCCGCAGATGCGCTCTAGGCTGGGCGGATGGACCAGCGGGTGCTCCAGAACTTCCTCACCCAGGACGGCCGCCTCCGCACGATCCCGTCCAAGCAGTCCAAGCTCACGGTCGTGCTCGACCACCTGTCGCAGTCGTTCGAGCCGGGGCGCACGTATCCGGAGGCCGAGGTCAACGAGATCCTGACCCGCTTCCATCCCGACTACGCCGCGCTGCGGCGCTACCTCGTCGAGAACGGCTTCATGACCCGCGAGAACAGCCTCTACTGGCGCTCCGGCGGCACTTTCGACGTCTGATCTGGCGGGACGTCATACGCACCGTGGCATAGATGGCACCCTCCGTATGACGTTGCGACTCACCAGCCCGGAGGACGACGCTCCGCCCAGGGTGATGCCGCCTCGACCTGGCTGGCGAGCGAGAGGAGCAAGCCCTCCTCGGCCGGGCGTCCGGCCAGCATCACACCGACCGGCAGCCCGTCCGGCGTCCAGTGCAGCGGCAGGGAGACGGCGGGCATCCCGGTCACGTTCCACGCCGACGTCCAGGGCGTGAACGCCTTCTGGGCCTCGAAGTCGGCGGCCGGGTCGTCGTCGTCGCGGATCGCGCCGACCGGCAACGGAGGTACGGCGAGGGTCGGGGTGAGCACTGCGTCGTACGGCGCGAGCGTGGCCAGGCAGTCGGCCGCGTAGCGACGCATCGCGCCGATCGCGAGCCCGAACTCGGGGCCGCTCAC
>CAWHZH010000002.1:0-392500 GCA_963833775.1 uncultured Actinomycetota bacterium
GAGCGGTGGTGAGACCACCAACTCCTGCTCCCACGACCAGCACCTTCGTGCCGCCGGGTGATGACGTTGCTGACACGGTTCCTCCTCGGTCCGGTTGGATCTGAGGTGGAGTGTTCGACGGGGCTGGGTGAGGCGTCATCACACACCCGGCAACCACCCTGGGTGAATCGGGCGTTTCGACCTCGCGCCGCCAGGGACTGGCGACACGCCCAGGGCCGCCGGGTCAGATGAGGTGGAACTCCCGAGCTCGGCTCACGGCTTCGGCGCGCGTCCCGACGGCGAGCTTGCGGTAGATGCTCTTGGAGTGGGTCTTGACGGTGTTGAACGAGATGAAGAGCAGGTCACCGATCTCCCGCTGCGAGAGCTGCCCGCCGAGCAGGTGCAGGACCTCCAGCTCCCGCTCACTGAACTCCTCGATCATGGGTGGCAGCATGCGGGCCCGCCACGCCGTCGCCGGCAGCTGCCCCTCGGCCTCCTTGACCAGCACCGAGATGACCGGACCCGGGTCCGGGCATGACAACAGCGTGGAGTGTGCGTCCCCGATGTAGGTCCGAGCAGCATCGAGGTCACCAGACGCTCGGGCGACGAGGCCGCGGGCCACCAGGGCATGCGTCGTCTCGACGGGCCCGCTCCCCCGTCTGGCGATCTCGCAGGCCCGGTCGAGCGCCGTACGGGCCTCCTCGGTGCGCCCCGCGTGGGTCAGCAGGATCCCGGCAGCGGTGTGCGCAGCGGTGTTGACCCAGTACTCCTCCAGACCCGACCGCTCTGACAGCGAGAGGGCGGCATCGACGTACCGCTGCGCCGTGTCGAAGTCCTGCTCCATGACATGGACGAGACCGAGCATCCCCAGGCACGCGACTGCGGTCGCGCCGCCGGCCGGACGTGGCGCATCGTCCTGACCAGCGCCGGGAGTCTTGGCCTCGCCGACGACGGTCCCGGCGGTACGAAGCCGCTCGAGGGCGACCTCCAGTCGTTCCACGCCTTCCTTGCTGCTTCCCAGCCAGTACGTCGAGGCGCCGAGCCAGGTGTAGGCGAAGGGATCCCAGGCGGTGGGCTCGCCCGTGTCGGAGACCGCCGTCACCGCGGCTCGCCTGCACGCGCCCAGGTCGCCGGTCAACCAGCTGGTCACACTGCTCAGGCGCGCGACGGCCGCCGGCCCCGAGGGGAAGCCATCGGCGAACGGGCCCGCCGCGGGGACCTCGGCGGCCAGCTCGATCCAGGGAGCGGCCTCGTCGACCCGACCGGTTCCGATCGCCACCACGGCGCTGGCCACGCACAGGCGCGCGTCCCCGCGCCGAACCTCGCGAGGCAGGGCGCTGAGCCACCCTTCAACGGTCTGGTGACCACCCGCATAGGCGAGCGGACGCCAGGACGATGCCACCATTTCGACGGCCTCGGCGGAGTCCCCGGCGGCGATCGCGTGGTGGATCGCCTCGGAGGTCTGGTCGTGCTCGCGGAGCCACCTGCTGGCGCGACGGTTGGCCTCCGCAGCCCGGTCCGGGTCCGTGAACAGGAGCTCGTTACGCAGCAGGTCGCGGAACAGATGGTGGTAGCGGTACCACTCGCGCCGGTTGTCCAGCGCGATCAGGAAGGCGTTGGAGACCTCGATGTCCCTCAGCAGCCGCGCGGCGCCACCCGTGCCGGTCAGGGCGTCGCAGAGGGAGGGGCAAAGCCTTTCCAGGACCGAGGTGGTGAGGAGGAAGTCGTAGACCTCGGTGGAGAGGCCCGAGAGCACCTCGGTGGTCAGGTAGTCGACGACGTTGCGCTCGTCGCCGGCGAAGGCCTCGATGAACTCCTCGGTGTCCTCCCGGCCGCGCAGGGACAGAGCAGCGAGATAGAGGCCCGCCGGCCAGCCCTCGGTCCGGTCCACGAGCCGTGACACCTGCGCACGGTCGAGGGCGAGGCCCTGCTTCTGGTTGAGCATGGTCTCCGCCTCCTCGGTGGAGAACCCGAGCTGGGCGGTCGCGATCTCGAGAAGCTCGCCCCTCGCCCGGAGCCGGGCGATGGGCAGCGGGGGCTCCACGCGGGTCGTGAGGACGAGCTCCAGCCTGGCGGGCGCGTGGTCCAGGAGGAAGGTCACCGCCTCGTGCACCTCCGGGCTCGCGATGACGTGGTAGTCCTCGATGGCCAGCACGAGGTCGTCCTCGAGAGCCTCCAGGTCGTTGACCAGGACCGGCAGGACGTCGTCGACCAGGCTGATCCCCGGGGCTCTCAGGATCGGCTCGGCGTGTGCGCCGAAGGTCGGCGCGAGCGCCTGGAGGGCCTGGATCACGTAGAGAAAGAAGCGGATCGGGTCGTTGTCCGCGCGATCGAGGGCGAGCCAGGCGAAGGGTCGCGTCTCCTGCGGGGACAACGACCACGTCGACAGCAGGCTGGACTTGCCCCAGCCGGCCGGGGCTCGGACGAGGGTGAGCCGACGCGGCGGGCCCTCGCACAGGGCACTCAGAGGATCCAGACGGGGCACGAGATCCCGGGCGACCGGGGCCTGCACCTTCGTCCGGATCGGGAACCCGCCAGCGGCCAACGACGGTGGCACCCACGTCACGCTAGCGCAGATCGGCCCTTCCTTGACGGCTCGTGGCGCGAGCACGACCTGAGACGGCCGGGCGGGATCCACAGGTCCCGCCCGACCGTCACGTGGTCGAGGCTCAGTCGGTGACCACCGCCTTCAGGACGTCCACCTTGGCGGCCGACCTGGCCGGGCCGAGGGCAGCGAGCACCCCGGCCACGGCCGCCAACGCGACGTAGACGACGATCTGCGGCACCGGGATGGAGATGCCGGTGATGCCCTCGTCCTCCAGCGCCCTCGCCAGCGCCAGCCCGATCCCGACACCGATCACGGCACCGGTCAGGGCCCCGATCAGGGAGATCACCACCGACTCCCAGCGCACCATCGACCGGACCTGGGCACGCGTCATGCCGACCGCCCGGAGCAGGCCGAGCTCACGAGTGCGTTCGAACACCGACAGGGCCAGGGTGTTGACGATGCCGAGCAGCGCGATCACGACCGCGAGGAGCAGCATCACTGTCACGAAGGTGAGCAGGCTGTCGATGAAGCCGCTGGCCTCCGCCTCGAACTCCCCCTGGTTCAGCACCTTGGCGTCGGGGTGGTCGGCCAGGGCCGCCTTGATGGCGTCCTGGACGGCGCCCTGGTCCGCGCCGCTGTCGATGCGCACCAGGGCCGAGGTCACCAGCTGCGGACCCGCGAAGGCGTTCTGCGCGTCCAGACTGAGGATGAAGTTGTCCGCGATCCAGCCCTTGGAGGCATAGATCCCGGCGACGTTCAGGGCGTGTGTGCCGGTGGCGGCGAAGTCGACCTCGACCGAGTCGCCGACCTTCCACCCGTGCGACGTGGCCGTGGACTCGGAGACGACCACGTTCTCGTCGCCGAGGTCGGCCAGCGCTCCGTGCACCAGGTTCAGGCTCATCAGCTCGCCTGCGTTGTCGGGGTCGATCGCCGAGTAGCTCGAGTCGGACCCGTCGAAGCGGGCCTGACCCCACCCGGCGGCCGAGACCTCGTCGACACCCTCGACGTCGGAGACGGCATCGACGACAGACGGACTGAAACCCGGGCCCTGGGAGCTGGATGGCGTGAGGAACAGGTCAGCGCTGGTCTTGTCCCCGATCACCTCACCGAAGGAGTCCTTGAGAGACGACGCGAAGACACTCATGCTCACCACCAGCGTGAGCCCGATCATCAGCGCCGCAGCCGTGGCGGCGGTACGCCGGGTGTTGCGCATCGCGTTCTGCCTCGCCAGCTCTCCCGGGAGTCCGCGAAGCCGCATCGGAGTGGCGATCAGGGCGGTCAGCGGACGCACGGCCAGTGGCATCGCCACGATCACGCCGGTCAGCACGCCGACCAGGCCGACACCCAGGAACAGTATCGGCGCGTCGCCGTACACGTTCGCGAGCACGCCGCCCGTTCCCGCTGCCAGCAGGGACAGCCCGATGGCGGCGCGCCGCTTCGACACCCGCTCTGCGTCCGGGGTCGCGTCACGCAGCGCTTCGACGGGGAGCACCTTGGTGGCCCGCCGGGCCGGCACGAGAGCGGCCGCGACCGTCACCAGGGTGCCGACGAGCATCGAGATCACGACGGTGCGGGGCTCGAGCTGGAGCGAGGTGCTGGGCAGGCTGAAGCCGGCTGCGTCCATCAGGAGATTGAGACCCTTCGCCACGGCGACACCGAGGCCGACCCCGATCGCCGAGGCGAAGATGCCGATCAGCATCGCCTCCACGAGCAGGCTGCGCAGGACCTGACGCCGGGTGGCGCCGATCGCCCGCATCAGCGCGATCTCTCGGGTCCGCTGGGTGATGATCATGGTGAAGGTGTTCCAGATGATGAAGGCACCGACGAAGAGCGCGATGCCCGCGAAGACCGTGAACAGGACCCCGACGATCTTCAGATCGTCCTTGATGGCGTCGGCGTTCTCCTTCGAGACGGTCGCACCCGTCACCGCCTCGGCGCCGGTGGGCACGACGGCGTCGAGCCGACGGGCGAGCTCCTCCTGGGAGATCCCGTCCTCGCCGGCGACACCGATCGTGTCGAAGACACCGCGGGTGCCGAGCACCCGCTGCGCGGTAGCGCCGTCGAAGTACGCCGACGTGGTCCCGCCCAGGTCCTTCTCGCCGCCGAAGCCGACGGTGCCGACCACGGTGAACTCCCGCGTCGGGCCCTGGAACAGCACCTGGATGGTCGAGCCGAGCTCGATGTCGTTCTCCTCGGCGCTGGTCGCGTCGATCGCCACCTCGGTCGGGCCGTCCGGTGCCGTGCCGGACAGGATGTCGACGTCACCGCGCAGCGCCTCGTCCTCGGCCATCGTGTAACCCAGCGTCGGGGCGCCACCCGCGGTCAGGATCGCCTTGCCCTCGTTGTCGGTGAGCAGGGCGTAACCAGAGACGAACCCCTCCGCCACCCGGACCCCGTCGACGTTCCTGACGTCGTCGATGACCGCCGCAGAGATCGGGGCGCGAGTGGTGTCGACGCCGGAGGACTCGACGTACGACGCCTTGGTCCGCACGACGGCATCGGTGCCGGAGGAGACCTTGCCTAAGAGCTGGTCGAAGGCGAGGCTCATCGTGTCGGTCAGGACGAGGGTTCCTGCCAGGAACGCGATGCCCAGCGCGATCGACGCCGTCGTGAGGAGGAGGCGCAGCTTGTGCGCCACCATGTTTCGAAGGGCTGAGGTGAACACGACGCTCAGCCCCCCAGCTGCTTCATGTAGTCGAGGACCCGGTCGGCGGTCGGTGCCCGCATCTCGTCGACGATGTGGCCGTCTGCCAGGAAGATGACCCGGTCGGCGTAGCCGGCCGCGTTCGCGTCGTGGGTCACCATCACGACCGTCTGGCCGAGGTCGTCGACCGCGCGACGCAGAAACGCCAGCAGCTCGGCCCCGGAGCTCGAGTCCAGGGCTCCGGTCGGCTCGTCGGCGAAGACGACCTGGGGCCTGGACGCGAGCGCCCGGGCGGCGGCGACGCGCTGCTGCTGCCCGCCGGAGAGCTGGGAGGGACGGTGCCCGAGCCGCTGGGTGAGCCCGACCGTCTCCACGATCGATGCGACCCACGACTCGTCAGGCTTCCGGCCGGCGATCCGCATCGGGAGGACGATGTTCTCCGCGGCGGTCATGGTCGGGAGCAGGTTGAACGACTGGAAGATGAACCCGATCCGGTCGCGCCGCAGCAGCGTGAGCGTCTTGTCGTTGAGCGAGGTGATCTCGGTGTCGCCGAGGTAGACCTGGCCGGAGGTCGGTCGGTCGAGGCCGGCCAGCACGTGCAGGAGCGTCGACTTGCCGGACCCGGAGGGGCCCATGATGGCCGTGAACTCGGCCCGGCCCAGGCTGACGGTGACGTCGTCGAGGGCTGCGACAGCCGCGTCGCCGGTGCCGTAGATCTTGCTTGCTCCGGCGACACGGGCCGCCGCCGCAGTCGGGCTGGATGTGTCCGGGGCGACACTGGATCGGACCTGCGACATGTCGGTGCCTTTCTCGAGGGGAGCACTCGACGGGCCGGACCGTCCGGCGCCTGAGTGATCCCGGCAGGCGCCCACGTTCTGCCCGTGCTGGGTGACCTGTCGTCACCCTTCGCAGGCCCACCCAGGGTGGTTGTGCTCGCGGCTGCTGCCCGGCCGGCCGGGATCGCGCGCCACCACCCTGGGTGATCGCACGGCGAGTGATGACGAGTCACCCACCGGCCTCCCAGACTCCGCTGCACCAGCACCAGCACTGGCTACCGGAGTGGAGAACGACGACATGGCCGTGGAGTCGAGAACAGATGTCAGTGGGTCACCCCGCGTCTTCGTCGTCTGTGCCGCAGTCGTGATGCTCCACATCGCCGACGACAGCTTCGTGCAGCCTGCCGAGGGCACTTCCGCCGGTGAGCATCTCCTCAGCGGGGCGGTGCTGATGCTGGCGCTCGCCAGCGGCGTCTGCGCCTACCCGCGAGTGCGCGCTGGAGGTCGCGCGGTCATCGCCCTGCTCACCGCGGTCACCGGTGTGGTGGTCGGCTTCGCCGAAGCTGGCAACCACCTGCTCGCGACCGGTCTCCACGACGACGACTACTCCGGTCTGGTCGCGGGCGCCGCAGCTCTCGTGCTCGCGGGACTCGCGGTGCGAACGCTGTGGCGGTCGCGCCGCAGCGGCCCGACTCGGATGCGTCAGTACGCGCGGAGGACCCTGCTCGGGGTCCTCGGCATCGCGGCCATGACCGAGTTCGTCGTGCCGTTCGAGTTCGGCTACATCGCGACGCACGTGATGCGGGCAGCGGTGGCGGACCCAGAGCTGGGCGCAGCCCACGAGGACGTCACGCTCAGGACCAGCGACGGGTTGGAGCTGGAGGGCTGGTACGTGCCCTCGAGGAACGGTGCCGCCGTCATCGCGTTCCCGGGCCGCACCAACCCGCAGCCGCACGCCCGCATGCTCATCAAGCACGGTTACGGCGTCCTCCTGTTCGACCGGCGCGGTGAGGGGGCCAGCGACGGGGACGGCAACATGTTCGGGTGGGGCGGCACCCGTGACATCGAGGCCGCACTCGACTTCCTCGAGGACCGTCCGGACGTCGACCCCGAGCGCATCGGTGGCCTGGGACTCTCGGTCGGCGGCGAGCTGATGCTGCAGGCTGCGACCGAGGACACGCGCCTCGCGGCGGTCGTGTCCGAGGGCGCCGGCACCCGGACGCTCTCCGAGGAGCTCGTCGACTACGACGCGAACAGCTTGATCTGGGGCTTCCACTCACTGGTCGCCAAGCACATCGGCGTCGCACTGTTCTCCCACGAGTCTCCGCCGCCCAGCCTCATCAAGATCCTCCACCGGGTCGGACCCCGCCCCGCGCTGCTGATCTGGGCACCGCACACAAGGAATCGCGAGGCCATCAACCAGCTCTACCAGCAGCTGATCGGGCCCAGTGCCGAGCTGTGGTCGATCGACGACGCCGAGCACATGAAGGGGTTGCAGGCAGACCCGGTGGAGTACGAGCGTCGCGTGATGGGCTTCTTCGACGACGCCCTCCTCGGCGGCACCGACCCCTCCGGGAACCACCCTGGGTGAGCGCCCTGTGTGTGATGACGGCTCACCCGGACGGCATCGAGACTGCGGCTCCAGACCAACACGTCAAGGAGGCACAGGTGTTGTCGAAGCGATACACGATCATCGTCGAGGGCGGCCTCGGCCAGCGTTTCGCCGGTGCGTTCCCGACCGCCTCACTGGTGGCGGAGGACGGCAAGACGCGGCTCGACACCGAACCACTCGACCAGAGCCAGCTCCACGGCCTCCTGGAGCGCCTTCGCAGCTTCGCGATCGAGCTGGTCTCGGTGCACGAGGTGGTCGAGCCCCAGCGAAGTCCTGGCCCGGTAGCGGACGGGCTACCCCAGGCAGATCCGGGTGCCGCCACCGAGCGGAGCGACGGACGCGCAGAGCCACCCCGAGGAGCAAGGAGATGAGCATGAATCCCACTACTCACGAGCGGCCGCCGGCTCCCCCTGGCCCTTCGCCGCTCGAGGGCAGACGCAGGCGCAGCCGGGCTCGAGCGGCAGTGCTGGCTCTCGTCTTCGCCGCCGGGGTCGCGTCAGCGGGCATGGCCGCGACGGCCGGCGTCGTGCACCACCTGGACGCCGAGCACCGGCACGGCGGGTATCTGACCACCGACACGGCGCAGGTGCGCTCGGAAGGTCACGCCGTCGTGTTCGAGGACGTCGATCTCGGCGGCCTGAGCGGTGCCTGGCTGCTGGGCACGGTCCGGGTCCGAGCGACCGGCACGGATCCCGGGTCGCCGGCCTTCATCGGCGTGGGGACCTCCGCCGACGTGCAGGACTACCTCCGCGGGACTGGTTACTCCACGGTGAGCGACATCGAGGACGGCGAGGTCACCTACACCCAGCACGCCGGGGCATCGCCAACGCTCGCGCCAGCAGACAGTGACATCTGGACAGCCCAGGCAGAGGGCATCGGCCCGCAGACCGTCACCTGGAAGCCCGAGGGCGGCCCCTGGTCGGTCGTGGTGATGAACCAGGACGCGTCCTCCAGCGTCGAGGTCGACGCGGACGTGGGTGCCACCGTGCCGATCGTCCGTCGCATCGTGGGTGGGCTCCTGATCGGCAGCGTCCTGTCGGCAGCTGCCGCCCTGGCGGTCCTGCTGGTCCCGGCCGCTCTCAGGCGCCGTCGGTTGGTGTGGCGATGAGCATCCGAACCCGGACGCTGCGCGCGCACCCGGACAGCAACGGCCGCGTCGCGACCGTCTCGCGACCGCGTCCCGGACATGCCGTGTTCAGCACTCACAGACCGGTCAAGGGAAGGGATGCCGGCGCCGTGTTCAACGGTGGGCCGTACGCGACCCTTCTCGACTTTTCCCTGGGTGCAGCCGTCACCTCGATGTTCGAGGTCGGCTCGCGCGGCCGCCGACGTCCTGCATCTGGGACGCCGTGGCGTGTGGGTGTCGGACTCCAGCGGTGCGCTGCTGGGGGTCGGCTCCCACACACCCATCGTCCATGCCCGAGCCCGGCGCTTCTACGAGCGCCGAGGTTGGCAGCTCCACGGGCTTCTCGAGGTCTCGCCGCTCGGTCTTCCCGTGGCGGAGTACCGCCGCCCCAGTCCCCGCCCACCGCTCATCGGGAGTGTCCATGAAACCATCCGCCGTCGCTGCGCCGACCATCTCGACCAGCCGTCGTCCCCGCGTTCGACCAGGGGCTGCCAAGCGACACCACGTCGTGGTGATCGGGGCCGGGTTCGGCGGACTGGCGACAGTCCAGGGACTGTCCCGCGCCGAGGTCGACGTGACCGTCGTCGCGAACACACCGCATCACCTGTTCCAGCCGCTGCTCTACCAGGTGGCCACGGGAGTCCTGTCGGAGGGCGAGATCGCCCCGCCGACCCGTGAGGTGCTCAGACGGCAGGGCAACGCCCGGGTGCTGTTGGGCAACGTGATCGGCATCGACCTGCGCAAGAGGACCGTGACGTCGGAGGTCCTCGGGCGGCCGACACCGCTGCAGTACGACACCCTGGTCGTCGCGGCGGGCGCCGGGCAGTCCTACTTCGGCAACGATCACTTCGCGCCGTTCGCCCCGGGGATGAAGACGATCGACGACGCCTTGGAGCTCCGTGGCCGGATCTTCGGGGCTTTCGAGCTCGCGGAGCTGGGAGCCGTCCGGGGCGAGGACGTGGGTGGACTGCTGACGTTCGCCGTCATCGGAGCCGGGCCGACCGGCGTCGAGATGGCCGGCCAGATCGCGGAGCTCGCGCGCCGTACCCTGAGCCGCGACTTCCGGGCCATTCGGACCCGCGAGGCACGGGTGGTCCTGATCGATGCGGGCGGCCAGGTGCTACCGGCGTTCGGCTCGCGCCTGGGCGCGAAGACCCAGCGGGCGCTCGAACGACTCGGCGTGGAGGTGCTGCTCGGGGCGGCCGTCACCCACGTCGACGATCGCGGACTGGTGGTCGTCCACCCCGACGGTCGCTCCGAACACCTCGCTGCGGCCACCAAGATCTGGGCGGCCGGGGTCAGCGCCAGTCCGCTGGGCCAGACCCTCGCCCGCCAGACCGGAGCGCCCCTCGATCGCGCCGGGCGCATCGGCGTGGGGGCGGACCTCACGCTGCCGGCTCATCCCGAGGTCTTCGTGATCGGGGACATGGCGAGCCTCGAGGGGCTTCCCGGCGTCGCCCAGGTGGCGATCCAGGGCGGGAGGTACGTCGCGGCCACGGTCAAGCGCCGACTTCACGGCGAGCCGGACGCGCCCCCGTTCCGCTACATCGACAAGGGCTCGATGGCCACGATCAGTCGTTTCCGTGCGGTCGCCAAGGTGGGCGGCTTCGAAGCGACCGGCCCGGTCGCATGGTTCCTGTGGCTCACCGTGCACCTCGCCTATCTCACCGGCTTTCGCAACCGGCTCAGTGCGGTCCTGCACTGGGCCACGTCGTTCCTGGGCAGCGGTCGCTCGGAACGTACCGCGACCGAACAGCAGGTCTTCGGCCGTGGTGCGCTGACTCGGGTGCCGGGTGGAGCGGCCGGTCTGCTCGAGCGGACGGCATCCAAGGAGGCCCTGGATCCCCCGCCCATCCCGCGCCGCGGGCCTGGAAGCGGTCCGGGACAGCATCGACCAGCTCGCAGCCACAGCCTCTGAACCGACAAGAAACGGAGAACCATCATGTCGCTCCCACTTCGTCCCGCCGTCGCTGCCGGTGAGTGGATTGCCATCTCCGGCCAGGTCGGCGTCGCCAACGGCGTGCTCGTCGAGGGCGGCATCAGCGCCGAGACCAGGCAGGGCCTGGCCAACCTCGTGGCTGTCCTGGAGGCCAACGGTCTCACTCCGGCAGACGTGGTGAAGACCAACGTCTTCCTCGTGCGGATGGACGACTTCGCGGCCATGAACGAGGAGTACGCGAAGGTCTTCAGCACCGACTTCCCGGCCCGGTCGGCCGTCGCCGTCCACCAACTACCGACAGGCGCCGTCTTCGAGATCGAGGCCTGGGCCTACCGCGGGAACGCATCGTGACCAGTCCCGGCTCGGTGGTCGTGACCGAGGGGCTCACGGGGGCGGCTCTCGACCGTGCGCCGTCGCCTCGGCCAACAGGGCATCGACGCCTTGCCCATCACGCCATCTCAGCGGCTCAGCAAGGAAGTCCAATGCCGCACCGACGTCGTCGGGGTCTTCCCCAACCCGCAGACCTGCTCCGCCTCCGGTGTCGAGAACTACGCCACTCAGCGGGACGTGACCCTGGTCCCCCGTGGGCGACGCCCACATCTGGCTTCGTCGGCCGCCTCGTCACGGATCCAACCTGTGCCCAACCGCGCTCTCGATCACCGGCGGGATGGCACTCGGGCTGCGTTTCCCCAGGTCAGCGGCCCTTTTCTAGCAGCGCTACGCACTCCACATGGTGCGTCATCGGGAAGAGGTCGAAGGCGCGGAGCTCACGCAGGGTGTAGCCGAGCTCGCCGAAGGTCGCGAGGTCGCGAGCGAGGGCGGCGGGGTCGCACGCGACGTACGCGACGGCCCGAGGGGCGCGGTCGACGATCTGCTCGACGACGGCACGACGGGCACCCTCGCGGGGTGGGTCGAGGACGACGAGGTCGAACGGCTCGTCGTACGCCGACCTCAGCACCCGCTCGACCGGTCCGTGCTCGACGCGGACGCCGGGAGGCAGGTTCGTCCGGGCGTCCTGGCAGGCCACACGCGACCCCTCGACGGCGACCACCCGCCCGTCGGCACCGACCGCGTCGGAGAGGAACGCGGCGAAGAGCCCGACGCCGGCGTACAGGTCCAGCACGCGCTCGCCCGCCTGCGGTTGCAGCATCCCGAGGACGGTCTCCACCAGCACGCGCGGCGCCTCGACGTGGGACTGCCAGAAGCCGTCGGGCGCGACGGCGAAGTCGTGGCTGCCGTACGACGTCGCCACGGTCTCGTGGGTCTCGACTCCGCTCGACCAACGAGAAGAGTCGCTCGTCCTCCGAGAAGGGTCACCCGACGCGTCGATCAGGCAGTCCTCGACCAGGACCACCTCGTCCGACCGGTGCACGTGCAGCCCGCGGCCCCCGTCCGGCAGGGCGACGTACTGCATCCGGGTGCGCCAGCGCAGCGTCGGCGGCACCTCCTCGACCTCGATCGGCAGATCGAGACGGGCCAGGCGCTGCAGCTGCTCGCGTACGACGGTCGCCTTCCAGGCTCGCTGCGCGGCGACCTCGACGTGCTGGAGGTCGCACCCTCCGCACGCGCCCGGACCGGCGTACGGGCACGGCGCCGGCACCCGATCGGGCGAGGCGGCCAGCACCGTGACGGCGTCGCCGCGCCAGAAGCTGTCGCCGTCGCTGCCCTCGGTGATCTCCACGACGACCCGCTCCCCCGGCAGGGCGTGGCGCACGAACACCACGCGGTCACGGCCGGGCTCGTCGGTGGGGACGCGGGCGACGCAGTGACCGCCGTGGGCGATCGGGCCGACCTCGACCTCGTACCGCTCCCCGACCCGCGAGGCGCCGCGGGCGGCCCGTTCGCGCGGGCGTCGCGACGTGCGCGAACGGCCACGACTCACGGGCGCACGCTCATCGAGGCACCTGGCGGTCGTCGTCCGACGGTCGGCGGATCGCCCCGCGTCGCAGGTCGCCGGCCTTGACGCGCGCCAGCTCGCGCTCCTCACGCGCCCGGGCGATCTGCGACGACTGGAGCTGGTAGGGCACCGAGGTGACCATGACGCCGGGCGTGAAGAGGAGGCGACCCTTGAGCCGGAGGGCGGTCTGGTTGTGGAGCAGCTGCTCCCACCAGCGCCCGACGACGTACTCCGGGATGTAGACCGCGACGACGCCGCGGGGGTTCGCCGTCCGGATCTGGGTGGCGTAGTCGATGATCGGCCGCACGATCTCGCGGTACGGCGAGTAGAGGACCTTGAGGGGTACGCCGAGGTTGCGCTCGTCCCACTCGCGGACCAGCGCCTTGGTCGACTTGTCGTCGGAGCCGACGTACACCGCCTCGAGGACGTTGGGCCGCGAGGCCTTGGCGTAGGCCAGTGCGCGCAGCGTCGGCTTGTGGAGCTTCGAGACCAGCACGATCGCGTGCACCTTGGTCGGGAGAACCCGGTCCTCTTCGTCCGCGGCGAGCTCGCGGGTCACGTTGTCGTAGTGGCGGCGGATGCTCTTCATCAGCACGAAGAAGACGCACATCGCGAGGATCGCGATCCAGGCGCCGGCGAGGAACTTGGTGAGCAGCACGATCACGAACACGATCGCGGTCAGACCGAGGCCGAAGGTGTTGATCCCGCGGGAGCGCATCATGTGCCGGCGGACGGCCGGATCGGTCTCGGTCTTCAGATGTCGGGTCCAGTGCCGGATCATCCCGAGCTGGCTCAGGTTGAAGGAGACGAAGACGCCGACGATGTAGAGCTGGATCAGCCGCGTCGTCTGGGCATCGAAGGCCACGATCAGGATCACCGCGAAGCTCGCGAGCACGATGATCCCGTTGCTGTAGGCGAGCCGGTCGCCGCGTGAGCCGAGGGCGCGCGGCATGAAGCCGTCGCGGGCCAGGATCGAGCCCAGGACCGGGAACCCGTTGAAGGCCGTGTTCGCGGCCAGCACCAGGATGATCCCCGTCATCGCGAGCACGAAGTAGTAGCCGGGCGTGAAGTTGTCGAACACCGCCTTGGACAGCTGCGCCATCACGGTCGGCTGGTCGTACCCCGCTGGCATCGGTTTGCCGTCCGGCCCGAGCAGGCGGTCGACGTTGTCGACGTACTTCAGGCCCATCCTGTTGGCCAGCACGATGATGCTCAGCAGCATGGTGATCGCGATGGTCCCGAGCAGCAGCAGGGTGGTCGCGGCGTTCTTGCTCTTCGGCTTGCGGAACGCCGGAACGCCGTTCGAGATGGCCTCGACCCCGGTGAGAGCCGCGCTGCCGGACGAGAAGGCCCGCGCCAGCAGGAAGACCAGCGCCAGCCCGGTGAGGTTGCCGTCCGCCGGATACCCCGGCGCCGGGATGATCGTGTCGTGGGCGCTCTCCACCTGCGGGAGCGTGCCGAGGGCGCCGCGGACGGCGCCGAAGAGTGCCATCCCGATCACGCCGATCATGAACCCGTACGTCGGCAGCGCGAAGAACGCGCCGGACTCCCGCACTCCACGCAGGTTCAGCGCGGCGAGCACCACCACGAGTACGACGGCGACGGGCGCCTCGTGCCTGGACACCCAGGGGATCGCCGATCCGGCGTTCTGGACGCCGGAGGAGATCGAGACCGCGACGGTGAGGACGTAGTCGACGAGGAGCGCCGCGGCCACGGTGACGCCCGCGTTGGCACCGAGGTTGACGGAGGCGACCTCGTAGTCGCCGCCCCCGCTGGGATAGGCATGGACCGTCTGCCGGTACGACGCGACGACGGTGAGCATCACGACGGCGACGGCGATGCCGATCTTCCAGGACCAGACGTACGCCGAGGCGCCGGCGAGCGACAAGGTCAGGAAGATCTCATCGGGTGCGTAGGCGACCGAGGAGAGCGCGTCACTGGCGAAGACCGGTAGCGCGATCCGCTTGGGCAACAGGGTCTCCCCGAGCTGGGAGCTTCTGAGCTTCCGGCCCAGGAGGATCCGCTTGGAGACGTCACCTGCACCCACGAGCGAACAGGATACGGTTTGCCCGTGCACGTGGTGATCATGGGATGTGGCCGGGTCGGATCGACCCTCGCGCGCAGTCTCGAAGAGCGCAACCACACGGTCTCCGTGATCGACAGCGAGCCCGACAGCTTCCGGAGGCTGGGGCCCGGGTTCAACGGGGACAAAGTCACCGGATACGGCTTCGACCAGGAGGTCCTGGAGAAGGCCGGCATCCGTCGGGCGGACGCCTTCGCGGCCGTCTCCAGCGGCGACAACTCCAACATCATCTCCGCGCGTGTCGCGCGCGAGACGTTCGGGATCGACCACGTCGTGGCGCGCATCTACGACCCCGGTCGGGCCGAGGTCTACCAGCGGCTCGGCATCACGACCGTCGCGACGGTGAAGTGGACCGCCGACCAGGTGCTCCGTCGCCTGCTGCCGGCCGGCGCCGAGCCCGACTTCCGCGACCCGTCCGGCACGATCCGGGTCGACCAGGTGCCGGCACCCACGGCGTGGGTCGGCCAGCGCACCGTCGACTTCCAGATGGCGACCCGCTCCCGCATCGCGTGGATCGACCGTCTCGGCGAGGGCATGCTCACCACCAAGGACAGCGTGATCCAGGAGGGCGACCTCCTTCACCTCGTGATGCGCGAGGAGACCGCGGCCGAGGCCTACCAGGTGATCCACGACGGGCCGGAGGAAGGCTGATGAGGGTTGCCATCGCAGGGGCCGGCGCGGTCGGGCGGTCGATCGCCCGCGAGCTGATCACCAACGGCCACCAGGTCCTGCTCATCGACAAGGACCCCGGCTCGATCAAGCCCGAGCGGGTGCCCGACGCGGAGTGGCTGCTGGCCGACTCGTGCGAGCTCTCGTCCCTGGAGGAGGCCCATCTCGACCAGTGCGACGTGGTGATCGCCGCGACCGGCGACGACAAGGCCAACCTCGTGACCTCGCTGCTGGCCAAGACCGAGTTCGCCGTGCCGCGCACCGTCGGCCGGGTCAACCACCCCAACAACGAGTGGCTGTTCACCGAGGCGTGGGGGGTCGACGTCAACGTGTCGACCCCGCGGATCATGTCCGCCCTGGTCGAGGAGGCCGTCACGGTCGGCGACCTGGTGCGGCTCTTCACCTTCCGCCAGGGACAGGCCAACCTGGTCGAGCTCACCCTGCCCGAGGACTCGCCGTACGTCGGGAAGCCCTCGGGCCTGATCCCCTTCCCCGAGAACGCCGCACTGGTGACGATCCTGCGTGACGGCCAGGTCTACCCGCCCGACGGCGAGCAGCCGATCGAGGCCGGCGACGAGCTGCTCTTCGTGGCGGGTGCCGACGTCGAGTCGGAGCTGGAGGAGCTGCTCAGCCCGGATCGACAGCGGGAGTGACCGCGCCGCTCTCGAGCGGCGTGTGGTTGCGCCCGAGCAGCCACGACATGGCCCCCAACGCGGCCAGCTGCAGCGGCCAGCCCATGGCCACCTTCAGCACACCGAGCGTCGCCACCGCGGTGTCGGGCGAGATGCTGCCGGAGTGGCCGCCCAGCCAGATCGGCCCCTGCACGATCGCCCGGATCGCGCACGGCAGCACCAGCAGCCAGGTCAGCTGCGAGCAGAGCCGGACGATCTGACGGTCGTTGTGCCACGCCGTGGGGTCGCCGGTGACGCTGCCGATCATGAAGCCCACGAGGGGCCACCCGATCAGGCAGGTCAACCCGAAGACCACGGCGTACCCCGCGTTGTAGAGGAGTCCGGGCAGGAAGTAGGCGAGCGCCTGGTCGTCGGCGCTGCCCCCGCGGCTCGCGGCGAGGTGGACGAAGAACCAGCCGATCCCGATGCCGACCAGGGCGTTCACCACGAACTTGATCGTCGACCGCTGGACGAGCCGCACCACGAGCTCGGCCACGGCCACCACGACGCTGGCCCCGAGGGCGACGGTCAGGTTGCGGGTCGTCAGCCAGAGCGCGGTGAACACGAGGGTCGGGACGGCCGCCTCGACCATCCCGCGGCGGCCACCGAGGGCCTGCCCGAGCTGCTGGCGCACCAGCGACTCCACGGTGTGCGTGGTCGCCGCGGTGGTCGCCTGGGAAGGGGGCGTCGTGGGATCGGAAGTCATCAGGCGGTCAGGGCAGCAGCTGGTAGCGCGGGTTGTAGATGACCCGGTCGCCGCCGTGCCGGCCGATCCGTCCCTCGACCTCCAGCGAACGGCCGGGCGAGATGGCGGCGATCTCGCGCCGCCCGAGCCAGACCAGCATCAGCGAGTCGGAGCCGTCGAACAGCTCGGCCTCGAGCGCGGGGACGCCGCCACGCGGCCGGAGGGTGACCGTCTTGAGCGTGCCGCGCAGGCGCACCGGGGACCGGTCCTGGCAGTCGGCGATGAGGTTGCAGTCACCCTGGCGCGTCGTCTCACGCAGCTCGCGCGCGTGCATGTCGTCGGCGTTCGCCCACTTGCTGATGGTGCGGCGCAGCTTGCTCTTCTCGCCCATGCCTCCAGCGTACGTCGTGGCCTCCCCATGCCCTTACTCGGCGAGGTCAGCCGCTGGGGCTATACGCGCTGCGCGTCGTCGGGGAGCGTGAGCGGCAACGCGTCACCGACCGGCATCGCGTGGCTGCCCCGGTGGACGACCACGGCGGCGAGGGCGTCCTCCCAGAACCCCGCGTCGTCGGGCTGGACCGCGGGGAGGCCGAGGAACGTCGCCCGTAGGAGCCACCGGGCCCCGTTGACACCCACGATCCGGGACGGCTGCATCGCCGTGGTGCCGTCGGGCATCACGACCTGCATCTGGCAGACCAGCTCGACGCCCCAGCGACCCTCGCGCTCGGTGGCCGTGCCGCCGTGCTGCGAGACGTCGGCCGCGATCTGGGGTCGGACCTCGCTCCAGAGGTCGCCGCCCCGGGGTGCCGCGAAGGCGCGCAGCTCGAGGGCCCCTTCGTCACCGGTGAGCATCGCGGACTGCACGTCACCGGTCTGCTCGTCGACCTGGAGGCGGAGCTCGGTGCCCTCGGTCGGAGCCACGCGGAGCGAGCCGAGGTCGATCCGCTCGATCCCGTCGTCGTCCGCGACGTCGTCGGCATCCCAGGGTCCCTGGACGGGACCGTCGGCAGCGGCCTCCTCGGCCGCGTCGTCGACCTGGTCGTCGTCGAGCGCGTCGGGCTCGACCGACTCCGAGCGGGACCTGCGGCGGAACATCAGTACGTCTCCTGTGAACGAGCGACGGCGCGGAAGGCAGGAATCCTGCTCACGCGCCGGGAGCTGGGCTCTCGACTCCGGTTGAACCGTAACCCCCGGCGCCCCGAACCGACTCCGGCAGGGCGTCGACCTCGGTGAAGACCGCACGCTCGAAGCGCTGCACGACCAGCTGCGCGATCCGGTCGCCACGCCGCAGCTCGACCGGTTGGGTGCGGTCGTGGTTGACCAGCAGCACCTTGATCTCGCCGCGGTAGCCGGCGTCGATGGTGCCCGGGGTGTTCACGATGGACAGTCCGTGGCGCGCGGCCAGGCCCGACCGCGGATGGACCAGCGCGACGTGCCCCACGGGGAGGGCGAGGGCGATCCCGGTCGGGACGAGCGCTCGCTCCCCGGGGGCGAGGGTGAGGTCGACCGTCGACATCAGGTCGGCACCGGCGTCGCCGGGATGGGCGTACGACGGGAGCGGCAGACCGGGGTCGAGCCGGACGACGGCGATGGGCAGGCCGAGCCCGGAGCTGGCCTCAGGTGCGGGATCTGGCACGGGCCGGACCCTACCTCTGTGCGAGCTCTGCGCGAGAGATCCGGGTCGGAGCGCAGCGACGAGCCGGGTGACGCGTCTCGAGACCCGGGATGGTTGGCTGTGCCCGTGTCAGCGAGCCCCGTCCCCCCGAGCTTCCACGAGCGGTTGAGCGTGCCGCTGCGGTGGTGGGTGCAGGGCACGATGTTGGTCGCGACCTTCTGGCTCGCGTTCGTGGTGGCGACCCCGGCGCCGGTCGCGTGGGCGGCGACCGCGGTGCTGCTGCTGGGCATGACACTGCTCTTCCTTGTCTACGGTTCGCCGCGGGTCGAGGTCGAGGACGGATGGCTGCGCGCCGGCCGCGCCCGGATCCCCGGTGAGTTCCTCGGCGGCGCCGAGCCGCTGGACCCGTCGGCGACCCGCCGGGTGGCGGGTCCCGAGGCCGACGCCCGCGCCTACCTGCTGCTCCGGCCCTATCTCAAGCGCACCGTGCGGGTGACCGTCTGCGACGACCGCGACCCCGCGCCGTACTGGCTCGTCAGCAGCCGCCGCCCCGAGCAGCTCGCGGCCGCCGTCACCGCGATCTCGACGGCGCGCTGACCTGGCCCCTCCGGGTGGGCTGGAGCCCGCGCCCTCGCGATAACCTGGCCCCATGGCTGACTCCGGCTCCTCCAGCAGGCTCTGGACCGTCTTCTCGCTCGTCTCCGCCCTGATCGGGGCGGCGGTGGCCAAGAAGGCGCTCGACACGGGCTGGAAGGCCGCGACCGGCAAGAAGCCCCCCGAGAATCCCGCCGACCCCGACGTCGCGATGGGCGAGGCGGTCGCGTGGGCCGTCGTCAGCGGAACGTTCGTGGCCCTGGCCCGGATGCTCGCCCAGCGCCGGGCGGCCGACTACTACGCCCGCTCCGCCGGGCACCTGCCGCCGCAGCTGCAGAAGGACTAGGTATCCCTCGTCGGCTCAGCCGACGAGAGAGCCCGCCCGGCGGACCGGGCGGGCTTGTCGTGTGTGGAGCGCGGGCGCGCGCTCGTGGGCTCAGGCGCAGTCGCGGCAGATCAGCCGCTTGGCGTCGGCGAGCTGGCTGCGGTGATGCACCAGGAAACAGCTCATGCAGGTGAACTCGTCCTCCTGGCGGGGCATCACCTCAACGGCGAGCTCCTCGTGGGACAGGTCGGCACCCGGCAGCTCGAAGGACTCTGCGGCCTCGGCCTCGTCCTCGTCGACCTTGCCGGAGTTCTTGTCGTGCCGACGCGCCTTGAGCTCTTCGATGCTCTCTTCGGACTGGTCTTCCTCGTTCTTGCGAGGGGCGTCGTAGTCGGTGGCCATGCTGTGTGTTCTCTCTCCCCATCCGCGCCCCGGTGACCCCCGTGGTGAGGTCGTGGCGCCGTTCCGTCAGCGCCGCAGATTGTGCACCATGCCCGTCCGGACCGCACCTCCTGCAACGCCGTGTCTCATGAACAGAAGGTGACGGACGCCTATTCCCCTGCGCCGGCCCCTGCTCCCGGCGCCTCGTTCGGGCCCTCCCCCTCCACGAATCCGGCGTCGACGACCACCGCCCGGAACTCCGCGAACCCGTCGTCAGGAGCACAGATCAGGAGCCGCTTCCCGCCCGGCGACCGGGTCACCTCGAGGGTGCCTCCGGCCTCGGCGACGACCAGTCCGGCGGCGGCGTGGTCCCAGATGTGGGCGCCCTCCTCGACGTAGGCGTCGAGGTGCCCGGCCGCCACCGCGCAGATGTCGAGGGCACAGGAGCCGAGCCGCCGGATGTCGCGGATCCGGGGCAACATCCGGGCCAGGTAGCCGGCCTGCCGGGTGCGGGCCGGTTGCTCGTAGCTGAAGCCGGTGCCGATCAGGCGCTCCGCCAGGGGTACGACGGGACGCGGCCGGACCGGCTCCCCGTTGCAGGTCGCCCCGCCACCGCGAGTCGCGCCGTACTCGAGGCCGAGGACGGGAGCCAGTACGACGCCCGCGACGACCTCGCCGTCGACCTCGGCGGCGATGCTGACCGCGAAGTGAGGCAGCCCGTAGAGGTAGTTCACGGTGCCGTCGATCGGGTCGACGATCCAGACCACCCCGCTGGTGCCCGCCCGCTCGCTGCCCTCCTCGCCGACGATGCCGTCGTCCGGCCGCGCGCCCAGGAGCCGGTCGAGGACCAGCACCTCACTGGCTCGGTCGGCCTCGGTGACGATGTCGATCGGGCTGGACTTCGTGCCCGCCACCTCGACCCCCTCGCTGCGCAGCCGGACGATCAGGTCGCCCGCCTCGCGTGCCGTGCTGAGGGCGAGGTCGAGCAGCTCCTCGGGTCTCGGAGCCGTCACGCGCTGACACCGGAGACGCCCGGGGGCAGCTCACCCGGCGGCAGCTGGCTGAGGGCCGGCAGTGGAGCCCGCGGGTTGGGGCAGCAGTCCGCGGCGCACCGGTCCCACGCCGCCGGGGTGCCGCCGACGGCGGTCCGCTCGACGGCCTCACCACGCTCGACCGCGGCCCGCTCGACCAGCAGGTCGCGCACCATCGCGACGAACCGCGCGTCGCTGCCGGAGGTCGCGACGCGCACCGCGTCGAGGCCCAGCCGCTCGGCGGTCGCCAGCGCCTCGGTGTCGAGGTCGTAGACGACCTCCATGTGGTCGGAGACGAAGCCGATCGGGACCAGCACGACCGAGCCCACCCCTTCGGTCGCCAACCGCTCGAGGTAGTCGTTGACGTCGGGCGCGAGCCACGGCACCTGGGGTGGTCCGGATCGCGAGCAGAAGACGAGGTGGTGGTCGTGCCGGCGGCCGGTGAGCTCGGCCACTCGTCCCGTCACGTACGCCGCGGCGTCGAGGTGCTGGTCGAGGTAGGCACCGCCGAGCGGCCCGCTGCCGTCGTTCATCGACATCGGCACCGAGTGGGTGACGAAGACGAGGCGTGCGTCCTGGCGTTCGGCCCCGGGCTCGGTCACGGCCGCGGCGACGGCGTCGACGACCGGGTCGAGGAAGCCGGGGTGGTTGAAGTAGAGCCGGAGCTTGTCCAGCCGCGGGCCGTCGGCGACCGCGGCGGCGGCGAGATCCTCGCGGTACTGCCGGCACGAGGAGTACGACGAGTACGCGCTGGTGGTGAAGCACGCCACCCGGCTCACGCCGTCGTCCCGCATCTCGGCGACGGCCTCGCTGAGGTAGGGATCCCAGTTCCGGTTGCCCCAGTAGACCGGCAGGTCGATCCCGTGCGCGGCCAGATCGTCGCGGATCGCGGCGAGCAGCGTGCGGTTCAGGTCGTTGAGCGGAGACCTGCCGCCGAAGAGGGAGTAGTGCTCCCCCACCTCCGCGAGCCGGTCGCGCGGGATGCCGCGTCCGCGGGTCACGTTCTCCAGGAACGGCACTACGTCCTCCGGCCGCTCCGGACCTCCGAACGAGACCAGCAGCAGGGCATCGTACGGCGCGACCTCGGCTCCGCTCATGCGCCCATGGTGCCCTACGCTCAACGGCATATGTTCACCCGCTACCGCGCCGTGCTGGCCCGCCCCGGCGCCCTGCGGTTCAGCGCCAGCGCGATGCTCGCGCGGCTCCCGATCTCGATCGACACCCTCGGCATCGTGCTGCTCGTCACCGGCCTCGGTCGGTCCTACGCACTGGCCGGGGCACTGACCGCGGCGTACACGATCGCGAACGGCCTGATGGCCATCGTGCAGGGGCGATTGCTCGACCGGTTGGGGCAGGCACGGGTCCTGCCCGTGGTCGCGTCGGTCTTCGGGGTCGCGATCGTGGTGCTCGTCGTCAGCCTGGAGTCGGGGTGGCCGGACCCGGTGGCGTTCGTGGCCGCCGCGCTGGCCGGGGCGGCGTACCCACCGATCGGCTCGTGCGTGCGCGCCCGCTGGTCCTACGTGCTCGCGGGTGAGGCGAACGAGATCCAGACCGCCTACGCCCTGGAGTCGGTGATCGACGAGGCGATCTTCATCATCGGCCCGACCGTGGCCACGGTGCTCGCCACCACCTGGCACGCCTGGGCCGGTCTCGGGCTCGCCCTGGTCACGGGAGTCGGCGGGTCGTTCTACCTGGCGGCCCAACGCGGCACCCAGCCCGACCCGCAGCCGCGGGACGAACGGGCAGGGGCCCGGCCGCCGATGCCGTGGCGGTGGGTGGTGCCGCTGGCCGTGGTCTGCTTCGCGCTCGGCGCGATGTTCGCGGCCGCCGAGGTGGCCACCGTCGCCTTCTCCGGTGAGCAGGGCGCCAAGAGCTACGCCGGGGTGCTGCTCGCATGTTGGGCCTTCGGCAGCATGCTCGCCGGACTCGTCACCGGCACCCTCCAGTGGAGGAGGCCGGCGGTGTTCCGGGTCCAGGTCGGCAGCTTCCTCCTGGCCCTGGTGATGCTGCCGATCACGCTGGTGGGGTCGATGGTCGTGATGGGCGTGGCGCTCTTCGTCGCGGGCCTCGCCATCGCCCCGACGCTGATCGCGTCGATGGCGGCCACCGAGCAGATGGTGCCCGGCTCGCGCCTCACCGAGGGCATCGCGATCATGCACACCGGCATCGCCGCGGGGCTCGCGCCGGGCGCCGCCCTGGCCGGCGTGGTGATCGACGCCCACGGAGCCAGCGCGGCGTACCTCGTCGCCTTCGCCGCCGGCGTCGTCGCGGCCCTCGCCGGACTGGCCCTCGGGTCCCCACCCGCCGCGCACCCCGAGTCGATCTCCACGTCCACCGGCACCGTGATCCCCTAGCGGCAGCTGGCCCTAGGCTCGTCGCGTGCACTGGCAGAACTGGGCCGGCCTCGAGTCGGCGGAACCCCGCACGGTCGACACCCCCGCTTCGGTGGACGCCGTCGTCGCGGCCGTGACCGCCGCCCGGACGGACGGGTCGACGGTGAAGATGGTCGGCAGCGGCCACAGCTTCACCGCCATCTCCGCCCCTCGCGACGCGATGCTCAAGCCCGAGGGCCTGAGCGGGATCATCGGGGTCGACCGCGAGGCGATGACCGTCACGGCGTACGCCGGGACCCGGCTGAAGGTGCTCAACGCCGAGCTGGAGCGGCTCGGCCTCTCCCTGCACAACATGGGCGACATCGCCGAGCAGACGTTGGCCGGGGCCGTCTCGACCGGCACCCACGGCACCGGTGGCGTCGCCGCCGGACTCGCCGCGCAGCTCGCCGGGCTCCAGCTGGTGACCGGCACGGGTGAGGTCGTCGAGGCGACGCGGGAGCAGAACCCCGACGTCTTCGAGGTCGCCCGCGTGGGTCTCGGTGCGCTGGGCATCCTGACCACGGTGACCTTCGCGGTCGAGCCGCTCTTCCTCCTCCGGGCCGTGGAGCAGCCGATGTCGTGGGACGAGGCCCTCGGCTCCTTCGACGAGATGGTCGCGGAGAACGACCACTGCGACATGTACTGGTTCCCCCACACCGACCGGCTGCTCACCAAGCGCAACACCCGGCTCGGCGGCGACGTGTCCGAGGCCGAGCCGGTCTCACGGATCCGCGGCTGGGTCGACGACGAGCTGCTGTCCAACACCGTCTTCGGGATCCTGACCGCCGGCGCGAACCGGGTGCCCGGCGTGATCCCGCGGATGAACCAGGTGTCGGCGCGGGTGCTCTCACCGCGCACCTACAGCGACGTCGCGCACAAGGTCTTCACCTCGCCGCGGCGCGTGGTCTTCCGCGAGATGGAGTACGCCGTCCCGCGCGAGGCCGGGCTCGACGCGCTGCGTGAGGCGCGCCGCGTCATCGACGCGTCCGACTGGAGGATCAGCTTCCCGGTCGAGATCCGGGTCGCGCCGGCCGACGACATCCCGCTGTCCACGGCGTACGGACGGGACTCCTTCTACCTCGCCTTCCACACCCACCACCGCTCCGACTGGCGCACCCACGCGGCGTACACCGCGGCGATGGAGCGGGTGATGCGCGACCACGACGGCCGGCCCCACTGGGGCAAGCTGCACTCCCGGACGGCGGCCGACCTGGCGCCGGCGTACCCGCGCTTCGACGACTTCCTCTCGCTGCGCGACCGGCTCGACCCCGATCGGGTCTTCGCCAACGGATACCTCGAACGGGTGCTGGGCGTCTGACACCGAGCCGCTCTCCGGTGCTCTCGACGGCGCCGTTTCAGGTGCGGGGCGCGCCGTAGCGGGAGCCGGGCCGGACGGTCGCGCTGGCGTAGGCTCGGCCGCACCGGAGCAGGAACGGGCAGGAGCGGAAACGGGAGCGGATCGGCCATGGTGCACCTCAGGCTCACCGGGGTGAGCCAGGACGGCCGGACGTTGTCGTTCGCCAGCGACGCCGGGGTGGAGTTCACCGTCGACGTCGACGACCGGCTCCGGGCCGCCCTCAGTTCGGGCGGCGACCAGGCACGGCTCGCCCAGTTGGAGATGCAGATGGACTCAACGCTTCGCCCGCGCGACATCCAGTCGCGGATCCGCTCCGGGGAGACCCCTGAGTCGGTCGCCCAGGTCGCGGGCACGTCCGTCGACAAGGTGATGCCGTACGCCGCGCCCGTGCTGGCCGAGCGCGCGCACGTGGCGCAGCGCGCCCAGCGCGCCTCCCTCCGTCGCCGTCCCGCCGAGGGCGGTGGCGCCGGTGCGCGGACCCTCGGCGAGGTCGTCGGCAGCCACCTGCGTGGCCGCAACGTCGACCCCGACACCGTCGCGTGGGACGCCTGGCGGCGCGAGGACGGCCGCTGGACCCTGACCGGCTCCTACACGACCGGCGACCGGGTCGGCGCGGCGCACTTCTCGTTCGACGCCCCCGGCAACTACGTCGTCGCCGATGACGACGACGCGCACTGGCTGCTCGGCGAGGTGTCCGACGCACCCGGGGCCGACCCCGCGGACACAGCCGGCCTCGAGGCCGCCCGCGACGACCTGTCGACGGTCCGCCGACGCCGGCTGTCCGCCGTACCTCCCGAGGAGCTCCCGCTCGGCGAGGACGCGCTCGAGCTCGTCAGCGAGGCACCCCAGCACGACGCACCGGCCACCCGGCCGGACGAGAACGCCGCCCTCGGCGCCGAGGTGCCGCTCGAGGCCTTCCTCGACGAGCCGCGCGCCGACGACACGAGCACCACCCCCGCCGTCGACGACTCCGACGCCGACGAGTCCGCCGACCCGGCGGACCACGACCACCCGCACGAGCCGCCCTCCCGCAAGCCGGTCAAGAAGACCCGCGGTCGCGCCTCGGTACCGAGCTGGGACGAGATCATGTTCGGCGGCGGCGGCTCCCAGGACTGACCTCCGAGCGGCCCGTCGGCCGACGCCACGGCCCACTCTCACACGAGCGCTTCCACGACTTCGAGCGCACCATGCAGCTGAACTACTTCGGCGCGATCCGGCTGATCATGGGACTGATCCCGACGATGCGCGAGGCCCACCACGGCCACATCGTGAACATCTCCTCGATCGGCGTCCAGACCAGCCCGCCTCGCTTCTCGGCGTACGTCGCCTCGAAGGCCGCGCTCGACTCCTGGAGCAACGTCGTCTCCTCGGAGCTGGTCGGCGACGGGATCACCTTCACCAGCATCCACATGCCCCTGGTGCGGACGCCGATGATCGCGCCGACCAGGATCTACGACAAGTTCCCCACCATCTCCCCGGCCCAGGCAGCCGACCTCGTGATCGAGGCGATGGTCGAGCGCCCCCACGAGATCAACACGCTGCTCGGCAACGTCGGGGCCGTGGCCCACACCGTCGCGCCGAAGTTCGCGTACCGCGTCCTGAACCTGGCCTACCACGTGTTCCCCGACTCGGCCGCCGCCCGGGCCGAGGGGTCGAGCGGCACCCGCGAGTCGGAGCAGATCATGCTCGCCAGGGTGTTCAAGGGCGTGCACTGGTAGGCGTCCGGCGCCCCACGTGGTCCCTCCCGGCTACGCCCGCTCGGCCGTTCGGTCGGTTTGCCGACGAACCGCCACGGGGGGTCCTCCTCACCCCCTAACGTCTCAGTCAGTATCTCCGCGCCGAGGGGTGTGCGGAGGTCCCCGGACACCGAGGGGCTCGACCACAGGGGGAGGCCGAGCCCTTCGGGGGGTCCGCGCGAACCCCGCCTCCGGTCAGGGCGCCACGGTCTCGCAGCTGGTGGGACTTTCCACTCCGGTGCACGAGTCACTGCCGTCGCGGCCGTCCGCGACGTCGGCTCCGCCCGGGCCACCGTCGATGGTGTCGTCACCACCGCTCCCGACGAGGTCGTCGTCGCCCCCGAGTCCTCGGAGCGTCGCCGCGGCGAGGTTGCTCGCGAAGAGCTCGATGTGGTTCGGGCCGTCGGTGCCGGTGATGTCGAAGGACGATGCATCCCCCGACAGCAGCAGGTCCTCGAAGCCCGGGGCCGTGGTCGAGTAGTCGCCGTACCCCAGCGACCCGGAGCCTAGGTCGTAGACGAACGGGACCCACGGCACGGGCAGCCTCACGAAGAGCTGCAGCACGTCGTGGCCCTCCCCACCGGACAGGTCGGGGAGAGGTGCGCCGGTGACCACGGTGGTGATCTCGGTCCGGTCGTCACCCGCCCCGCCGGCGACCCCGACGGCCTCCCCCGACGCCACGAGCAGGTCGGCACCGGCTCCGCCGTCCATCGTGCCCGTGTGGAACAGCACCACCGTGTCCGCGCCGTCGCCGCCGGAGAGGTCGCCGTCCTGGGCGATGACCCTGTCCACTCCGCCACGTCCGTCCAGGGTGTCCACCCCACCCTCACCGAGGAGCGTGTCCGCTTCCGGCGTGCCCAGGAGGGTGTCCCCGAACGGGGAACCCTGGACCGTCGCGCCCGTCCCGGCCGCCACGTGGATCGTGTCGCTCCCCCACCCGGTCGCCGTCCCAGCGACCAGGTCCACCGTCACCGGCCCTGGTGCTGCGCCGAACTCGAACGTCGGAGCTGTGGATCCCGCGTCGAGGAGGTCGTCGCCGCCTCCGGGGAAGAACTTCGTCGTCAGCCCCCGTCCGCCGCTCACTCGGTCGTCCCCCTCCCCGTCGCTGAGCTGGTCCTTGCCCCTGTTGCCGTTCAGGATGTCGTCCCCTGCGCCGCCGTCGATGACGTCTGCGTGCGGGCCGCCACAGATCACGTCGTCGCCTCCTCCACCGTGGATCTGGTCCTTGCCACCTCGACCCGCGATCACGTCGGGACCCGAGGTGCCGAACAAGGTGTCGTTGGCGACGCCGCCCACGATCGTGGCCAGCTCACCGTGGCACCGGATCTCCGCGGCGTGAGCCGCCGGCGCCAGAGCGAGAGGGACGGGCACAGCGAGCAGGAGTGCGGCAGTGGTTCGGCCGAGCTTCATGTGGATCCTCGATTTCGCTCCGGCGTCCGGCGCCGCTGTCCTGTCCGATGCTCAGGGGGCCTCAGAAGTTCGGTCCAAGGAGATGGCAGAATCCGCGCAAATGGCTGAACTGCACTTCTTCACCGGGACCATGGACTCGGGCAAGAGCACTCTCGCCCTCCAGACCAACCACAACCACGCCGCCCGGGGCCGCGTGGGGCGCATCTTCACCACCCACGACCGCGCCGGCGAGGCCATCTTGTCCAGCCGGCTGGGGCTGGCCCACGAAGCGCTCGAGGTCGAGGACGGCTTCGACTTCTGGCGCTACGTCGTCGACTCCCTCACCGCCGGCGCCCGGATCGACTACCTGATCTGTGACGAGGCCCAGTTCTACCTCACCGACCAGATCGACCAGCTCGCCAAGATCGTCGACGAGCTCCAGATCGACGTCTTCGCCTTCGGGATCCTCAGCGACTTCCGGACCCGGCTCTTCCCCGGCAGCGCCCGGCTGGTCGAGCTCGCCGACCGGATGCACGTGCTCCAGGTCGAGGCGCTGTGCTGGTGCGGCAAACGGGCCACTCACAACGCCCGCACCGAGGACGGCGTGATGGTGGTCGAGGGCGAGGTGATCGTCGTCGGCGACGTCGAGACCGTCGACGGCCCGCCCGCCGAGGTGGCCTACGAGGTGCTGTGCCGCCAGCACCACCGGCGCCGGCTCACCTCCGCCCGCGCCCAGGCCGTCGCGCTCTCCCCCGAGCCGCTCCCGTTCGGATCCTGAGCGCCCTCTCGTGATCCGGCCCGGGCTCCTCGTCGACGTCGCCGACCTCGCCTCGCTCGACGCCGTCGTCCTCGACACGCGCATCACCACGACCGGGCCGCCGGGGCGCGAGCAGTACGACGCGGGGCACCTGCCCGGCGCCGTCTACGTCGACCTGGATGCCGACCTGGCCGCGGCGCCGGGACCACGTGGGCGTCACCCGCTGCCGGAGCCCGAGCGGTTCGTCGCCGCGATGCGGCGGGCCGGCGTACACCGCGACTCGACCGTGGTCGTCTACGACGCCGGACCGGCGACCGCGGCCGGACGGCTCTGGTGGCTCCTGCACGACTACGGCCACGACGACGTGCTGGTCCTGGACGGTGGCCTGGCGGCCTGGACCGCTGCCGGACTACCGGTCTCGACCGAGGAGGTCTCGCCGACGCCCGGCGACTGGATCGGGGTGCCCGGCCACCTCACCGCCGTCGGCGACGACGAGGCCGCGGCCCTTCCCGCCCGGGGCGTGCTGATCGACGTCCGCGCCGCGGAGCGCTTCCGCGGCGAGAAGGAACCGCTCGACCCGGTCGCCGGTCACGTCCCCGGCGCGGTCAACGCGCCGCTCACCGGGAACACCGACGAGGTGGGCCGCTTCCGGCCGGCCGCCGAGCTCCGCTCCCGGTTCGAGGCGCTCGGGGTCCGCACCGACGTGCCGGTCGCGGCGTACTGCGGCTCCGGTGTCACGGCCTGCCAGACGATCCTCGCGCTGCGCCTCGCCGGCCTCGACGCCGCGCTCTACCCCGGCAGCTGGAGCGGCTGGATCACCGACCCCTCCCGCCCCGTCGCGACCGGTCCCTGAGCGCTCTGGACGCGGCGAGAGACCAGGAGCGCTATCCCGAATCTCGCCGGTCACCCCCGTACGGCGCCGAGTGGGCCTACTCTGTCGGGGTGCACAGGGCATGGGGCCCGTCGCCGGGGACGGTGCTGAGCATCGACACGTGGGCGCAGGACGCGCTCGCGCAGCTCTCGGCGCGCCCGGGGGTACGCCGGGTAGGGCTCGCGCTGGTCGAGGGCGGCGGACGCCGCCTGCTCTTCACCGCCAGTGACCGCGACGACGTTCCGAGCGTGGAATGGTGCGACGTCGACGCCTACGACGACGTGCCCCTGAACGTCGCACTCCGGAGCCGAGCCATGATCGTCGGCAGCCTGGACGAGCTCTCCACACGGTTCTCCGACTTCGTCGCGCGCCAGCGAGGAACCAGCAGCCGCGCGCTCGCGGCCGTCCCCGTGGAGGCAGCCGGCCGTCCGGTCGGGGGCTACGTGCTGTTCTTCGACCGCCACCAGTCCTTCGACGACCGGCAACGGCAGGAGCTCGAGCGCCTCGGCCGGGAGCTCGGCGAGGCTCTGGGTCGCGCCCGGCAGGGCGAGCCCCGGCCGGCCGCGACCGTAGCCCCAGCAGACGATGTGCCGTCCGCTCTCGGCATCACGGCGGCCCACGACGTCACGCCGGAGGCCGCGGCGGTCGCCGGTGCCCGGAAGTTCCTGCGGCGGACGCTCGCCGGCTGGGACGTCGACGAGGAGATCGCCGACACCGCCGTGCTGTGTCTGTCCGAGCTGGTCACCAACGCAGTGATCCACTCCCACGCCGGCTGCATCGTCCGGGTCCGCCTCGAGGACGCTGTGCTCCGCACCACCGTGCGCGACCACGGCACCGCCGGGGCGGTGTCGCACGTGCCGTTCGAGGATCCCCTGCGGGTCCACGGCCGGGGCCTGCTGGTCGTCGAGGCCCTCGCCACCCGGTGGGGCTACGAGCTCGACACCGAGGGCACCACGGTCTGGTTCGAGCTGGAGGTCTGAGGGCTGCCCTCTCCGGCCCGGGTCGTCAGTCGACCAACAGCGGGATGCGCATCTCGACCGGCGTGAGCGACCCGTGCAGACCGACCAGCCGCAGCTCGTAGGGGAAGTCGACGGGCGAGAAGAGTCCCCAGTCGTCGTACGCCGCGGCCACCACGTCACCGATCCTCGGGAGCACGGAGGCCGACACCGGGCCGAACCAACCACGCGCGATCGCCTGGTCGCGGGTCAGCACCTCGGCCCGGTCGGCGAGCAGCTCGGTCCAGCACACCGCGACGTCGGCCACCGCCCCACCGGCGCAGTAGACGTGCCGGAAGCGAGCCTCACCGCCGATCAGCACCACACCCTGGCGGTACGCCGGCTCGTCGTCGAGGTCGACGCGGCGGTGCTCCGGGGAGTCGACCATCCCGTGGTCGGCGATCACCACCAGCCGGGCGTGGCCGGGCATCGCGTCACGGAGCTGCTCCGCCTCGGCGTCGATCATCGCCAGCTGCTGGAGCCACTGGGCGGAGGCGACGCCGTAGCGGTGGCCGGTCCAGTCCAGGTCGCCGTCGTAGAGATAGGTGAACGACGGGGTCGCGGCGGCCGCGGACACGGCGCCGGCGACCCGCTCTCCGACCCGGTCCGCGTCGATCCACTCGCCGCCGCGGTGAGCGGCCACGGTCAGCCCCGACCCACGGAACTCCCGCTTGTTGACCGTCGTCACCTGCACCCCGGCGGCCGCGAGCGTCTGGAAGCCGGTCCGGTGCGGCTGCCACTGCACCGGGTCGACGTCCTTGTCCCAGAACAACGCGTTCAGGAGCCGGTCGGAGCCGGGCACCCGCGAGGTGAAGCCGACGACCCCGTGGACGCCGGGGGCGAGCCCGGTGCCGAGCGAGGTCAGGCTGGTCGCCGTCGTCGACGGGACGCCCGCCGTGACGACGGTCTCGGGGGTCAGCAGCGACGCGAGGTACGGCGCGGCGTGGGCGTGGGACGCGAGCAGGTCGGCCCCCAGCCCGTCGACGAGGAACACGACGTACGCCGACGCCGGCGGCAGGTCGAGGGTGGCGGCTCCGGAGCCGGGTGCGGCACCGAGGGCACGGGCCACGGCCGGCAGGACGTCCGCCAGCGAGCGTGAGCCGTAGGCCGGCTCGACGAACTCGTTGTTCAACTCTGGGTCCGGGCGGACAGGGAGTCCGCGAACGCCAGGAGGGAGGGCACGGCCTCGGGGCCGTCTGCCGCGGCCGAGACCCGGATCGAGAAGTCGTCGGCGGCGAAGGTCCCGGTGTAGCCGTGGTCGGCGTCGCACTCGGGGTCGCCGCAGGTGGCCGGCTCGAGGTCGAGCCTGGCGACACCACCCCACCCGATGGTGAGCACGGCCTCGGCCGGCGGGGTCGGTCCGCCGGTCGGGTTGGTGACCATCCGGGTGACCACGACCGACTTCACCGACGACAGCGAGATCGCCTCGGTCGAGGTCGACGTGTAGGGCTCGGGGAGCATGTCGTCGCCCTCGTGCTCGTCGGTGTGGGCCAGGATCAGCCGACTCGGTGTGAGCACGACGACGGTGAGGTGGCGACGTACCTCGTCGCGGTCGAAGGTCGGCTCGTGATGCACGAAGAACGACACGACGTCCTCGCCGGAGACCGCCCGCATCACCCCGTCGGCGACGACCTCGGGGTAGTACCCGGTGCGGTCGATGGCCTCCTTCAAACCCTGCATGGAGCCGAGTCTGTCACGCGGGGGCGAGCGTCGTGACCTCGGTGACCGTCGCCAGTGGAGCGTGGAGACGCTCCGCGTCACCGAGCACGGTCCAGACCAGGCGGCCGCGCGCCAGCAAGGCGCTCGCCGCTGCGTGGACCTGCTCCGGATCCACGGCAGCGAGCCGTGCCGGGTGGTCGCGCAGCCAGGTCACGTCGAGGCCGCGCACCAGCAGGACCAGCAGGGTGTCCGCGAGCCCGGACTGCGTGGCCGTGCGGAGGACCGACGTACCGGTGAGGTACTGCACGGCCGACTCGACCTCGGCGGGCTCCGGCGGCAGGGTGACGATCCGGCCCAGCTCGTAGAGGGTCTCGACCAGGGCCGGGGCCGCGACGTCCGTGGCCACGTCCACCCCGACCGCGAGTGACGATCCCGCCCGCTGGTGCCGCATCACGCTGTAGGAGCCGTAGGTGTAGCCCTTGTCCTCACGCAGGTTCGCGATCAGCCGCGAGGAGAAGAGGCCGGTGAAGATAGCGTCCGCGACCTGCACGGCGGCGTACGACGGGTCGGACATGTGGGGGGCGTCCCCGCCGAAGCGGACGTTGGCCTGGACCGAGCCGGGGCGGTCGACGAGCAGCAGGGGACCGGTCTCCAGGTCGGGCAGGCGCGGCACGGCGTCGTTCCGTGCGGTCGGGGCCCACGCTCCGAGATGCCGCTCGACCAGGTCGAGGGCGCGGGCGGGTACCACGTCACCGACCAGGACCAGGACGCCACCGTCGGGCGTGATCCGCCGGCCGTGGGCGCCGCGCAGGGAGCCCGGGGCGATCGCGAGGACCTCGTCGGGCCGCGGGATCCGCCGGCCGTAGGGGTGCTCGCCGTAACGACGAGCCGCCCACGCGTCGGCCGCCGCCGACGGTGGCTGCGACAGCTGCAGCCGGCCGTGCTCGGCCAGCCGCATCCGCTCGCGCTCGACGCCGCGACGCGGGTAGGCGGCCCCGGTCAGCACCTCGCCGAGGACGTCGAGCAGGCCGCCGAGCTCGGGTGCCAGTGACTCACCCGACAGCGTGAAGCCGTCGGGGTCGCCGGACGCCCGGAGTCCGCCGCCCATCGCCTGGAGGGTGTCGGCCAGCTCTTCCTCCGAGCGTCGGTCGGTGCCGAGGAGCATGGACTGCGCGAGGAGCTCCGTGCGGGCCAGGTCACCGGCGCGCCGAGTCGCCGTCGGGACGCGCAGCCGCACGTGCACGAGCGGCACGGACGGACGTCGTACGGCGACCACCCGCAGGCCGTTGGCCAGCACCCGCTCGGACACCCGGGGCAGCCGGGGCCGGCGCGGCCGAGCCAGATCCGGCACCCCGCGCGGGGCGACCGCACGTGCGGGGCTCACGACCCGCTCCCGGGGACGACGTCGAGGCGAGCCCGGGTCGACGGCGTGAGGGTCGCGGCCGCGGCCGCGACCTGCTCGGGCGTCACCGCCCGGAGCAGGTCGGGGACCTCCCACACGAGCTCCGCCCTCCCCCGCTGCTGCTCGTAGGCCGCGGCCGTGAGGGTCCGCTCCATGACGTTGTCCGCGAGCTGGTGCAGCTCGGCCGAGGCACGCGCCACGACCCGGCGCAGCTCGTCGGCCGGAACGCCGTCGGTCGCCACCCGCTCGATCTCCTCGTCGATCGCCCGGACCGCGCCGTCGGGGTCGCCACCCTCCGGCAGCCGGACCTCGGCGATGAAGGCGGTCGGATCGCGCACGTCGAGCGGGTTCTCCATGAAGGCGATGTGGCTCCCCGCGTCGGTCGCGATCCGGTCGGACTGCACGAGGCGGCGGTTCAGCCGCGAGGCGTCGCCCGAGCCGAGCAGACCGCCCAAAGCCAGCACCGGGAGGTACGCCGCGAGATCGGCCGGGTCGGGCACGCGCCAGGCCAGCGCCACCGCCGGGGCCGGGGCGTGCTCGTCGACGTGCTCCTGCCGCCGCTCGGAGGTGGGGGCGGGCTCGGCGAAGTCGGGCCGGGCCGGGACACGACGCCGGGGGATGTCGCCGAAATGACGCTCGACCAGTGCGAGCGTCTCGTCGGGGTCGAGGTCGCCCGACACCGCCAGGACGGCGTTGCCGGGTGCGTAGTAGTGGGCGAAGAAGTCGCGTGCGTCCTCGACCGTCGCGCTCTCGAGCTCCGCGAACGCGCCGTACCCGTCGTGGGCGTTGGGGAAGGTGTCGAACAGCACCGCGGGCAGGGTCAGCCACGGGAACCCGCCGTACGGCTGGTTGTGCACGTTGACCCGGATCTCCTCCTCGACCACCGCGATCTGGTTGGCGAGGTTCTCCTCGGTGACGGCGGGTGAGCGCATCCGGTCGGCCTCGAGGAACAGCGCGCGCTCCAGTGCGGGAGCTGGGAGCGCCTCGTAGTAGTTGGTGAAGTCGAGCCGCGTGGACCCGTTCACCCAGCCGCCGGACGACTCCACGTAGCGGATGTGCTCCATCTTCCCCAGCGACGCGGAGCCCTGGAACATCAGGTGCTCGAAGAGGTGGGCGAAGCCGGTGCGACCCTCGGGCTCGGAGCGGATCCCGACGTCGTAGTAGACGGCGACGCCGACGACGGGTGCGGACGCATCGGGCAGCAGGACGACGCGGAGCCCGTTGCGGAGCTTGGTGCGCTCCACGGCACCGGGGCCGGTCGGGGCCTTGGTGGAAGCCATGACCGGACGTTACCGCCCCGCGGTCAGCCGGGGATGGTGTCCTCGACCGCGGCGGGCAGCCGACGCACGAACCCGTCCGAGCGCGGGTCGGAGACCGGGTCGACCCGGGCGCGGGCGGTGAGGATGCTGCAGTGGTCGGCGCCGGCCAGCACCAGCGAGAGCTCGAGCGAGGACACCTGGGGCAGGTCGTGCTGGAGATGGGCCACCCGGGAGATCAGGTCCTCGACCGGCTCGATGTCGACGACCTCGGAGCCGCGGTAGCCGAAGAGCATGGGCGCGGCCTTGATCTCGCGGGTCATCGCGGCCGGGTCGCGGGCCCCGAGCGGCGGGATCCGGTAGGAGCGGTCCTCGAGCAGCTCGGTGAGCGGCCCGGAGATGCCGAACGACACCACCGGCCCGAAGAGGGGGTCCTCGATGCTGCGGATGCTGACGGGCACGCCCGGCGGCGCGTTCTTCTGCACCACGAAGCCCGCGCTGTCGAAGTCGTCGATGAGCCGGCCGAGCGACTCCCAGGCGTCCTTCATCTCGGCCGGGCGGTCGATGTTGCGCCACACGTGGGCGAGGTCGGGCCGCTCGCGGAGCCGGTCGGTCGTGGCCTTGAGGACGACGTCCCAACCGAGATCGCGGGCGGCCTTGGTCGCTGCGGCCAGGGTGGTGACCGGCCGCGAGTCCCACAGCGTCATGCCGTACGCCGCGAGGAGCGCGGTCAGGTCGACCCCGTCGAGCTCGGTGCCGTCGGGGTTGGCGATCAGGAGGCGCTGGACCAGACCTCGGGCGGTCGGGACGTCGATGTCGTCGGGGACCACGGTGGGGCCGTTGGGGGTGCGCAACCACACGGCGTACTCGACGACGCGGGCGAGGGCACGCACCGCCGCCTCGACGGCGGGATAGGAGGGGACCGAGCCGCGCCCGGCGGTCGAGCCGGCGACGTCAGGCACCCGGAGGAGCTCGGGTACGCCCTCTGCCCCGAGGAACGACGAGACCAGCGGCTTGTCCGACTGCTCCCCCACCGCGGCGAGCACGTCGGCCACCTCGACGCCGGAGACGTCGATCGGCGGGATGTAGACCGCGACGACCGAGTCGACCTCGGGGTCGTCGATGGCGGCATCCAGCGCGTCCTCGAAGTCGGGTCCGCTGGCGTCCGCGCCGAGGGCCACGGAACGGCTCACCACGAGCCCGACCGCGGCCGCCGCGTCCGAGGCGAGCAGCCCGAGCGCGTCGGAGTTGCCCACGATCGCCACCCGGCGCCCGCGCGGCAGCGGCTGGTGGGCGACCAGCTGCGCGACGTCGAACATCTCGTCGAGGGTGTCCACCTGGATCACGCCGGCCTGGCGGAACATCGCGTCGACGGCCTGCGGGGGCGCCCCGATCTTGCGCACCGCGTGGCCCATCGGTACGCCTTGGGTGGTGCGGCCCGACCGCATCGCGATGATGGGCTTGTGCAGCGAGACCCGGCGCGCGATCCGGCTGAACTTGCGGGGGTTGCCGATCGACTCGAGGTAGAGCAGCACGACCTCGGTCGAGTCGTCCTCCTCCCAGTACTGCAGGAGGTCGTTGCCCGAGACGTCGGCACGGTTGCCGGCGCTGACGAACGTCGAGAGGCCGAGGCCGCGGTTGTTGACCTTCTCGAGGATCGCCGAGCCGAGTGCTCCGGACTGGCAGAAGAACCCGGCCCGGCCGCGGGCGGGCTTCAGCGACGACAACGACGCGTTGAGGCTGACCTTCGGGTCGGTGTTGATGATGCCGAGACAGTTCGGCCCGATCACGCGCAGGCCGTAGGAGCGCGAGAGCCCGACCAGCCGACGTTGCCGCTGGCGGCCCTCCTCGCCGATCTCGGCGAACCCCGCGGAGATGATGATCAGGCCGCGGACGCCCTTGGCGGCACAGTCCAGGACCACGTCCTGCACCGACTCGGCCGGCACCGCCACCAGAGCCACGTCGACGTCACCGGGGATGTCGGCCACCGTGGAGTACGCCGGTAGGCCGGAGACCGCCTTCGCGGTCGGGTTCACGACGTACACCCGGCCGGTGTAGTCGCCGAGCACCAGGTTGCGCACGAGCGCCTGGCCGACGGTGTCCTGGCGACGCGAGGCGCCGATCACCGCGATGGACCGGGGGTTGAAGAACGACTCGATGGACGCCGCCTCGGCACGGTGCTCGCGACTGCTCATCACGCCGATGGCCGTGTCGGTCGCCTCGATCGGGAACTCGAGGCTGACCACGCCGTCCTCGAACCCGCTGACCAGCCGGTACCCGGCGTCGCGGAAGGTCTGGATCATCCGGTGGTTGTCGGGCAGCACCTCGGCGACGAAGCGCACGATCCCGCGCTCGCGGCCGGCCTGGGCGAGGTGCTCCAGCAGCAGCTGGCCGATCCCGCGGCCCTGCTGGGCGTCCTCCACCAGGAACGCGACCTCCGCGACCTCGACCGGCTCCCCCTCGTGCTCGGTGGCGGGCAGGTAACCCTCGTAGCTGCCGAGCGCGATCATCCGCTCCGAGAGCAGCATCACGAACGCCACCCGGGTCACGTGGTCGACGTGGGTGAACCGGGTGATGTCGCGCTCGGAGAGCTGCGGCATCGGGGAGAAGAAGCGGTAGTACTTCGACTGGTCGGAGACCCGGCTGTAGAAGTCGACGAGCAGGTCGCCGTCGTCCGCCCGGATCGGCCGGATGTGGGCCGTCCGGCCATCACGGAGCAGGACGTCGGCCTCCCAGTGACGGGGAGCGACGTACGCGTCGGCATCGGCGGCGGCCACGGCGCGAAATCTACCGGGCCGAGGTTTCGCGGAGGTTGCGGCGGAGGGGGCGGGGCCTTCCGGCGGGAAAACGCGGAACAATTCGCCGCCCGAGGGGGGCGGAGGGCGAATTGTTCCGCGTTTTCCGCCCTCACGGCGCCCGGTCCCCCGGGCCGATGCTCAGCGCCGCAGGCGGTAGCGCAGGTGGAGCACCCGGTGGCCCTGCAGCACCACGTGGGGGTCGTCGAGGACGATCTGGTCGGTGAGCGACCCGAAGTACCGCTTGCCCCGCCCCAGGAACACCGGCGCGAGGTCGATCGCCACCTCGTCCGCCAGCCCGGCCGCCACCACCTGGCCGCCGACCTCGCCGGCGGTGACCGTCACGGTGCCGTCCGGCCCGACGTGCTCGCCGGCCTGCCGGACGGCCTCCTCGATGCCACCGACGAAGGTGAACGGCGCCTCGGGGTACCGCTGCTGCCACTCCGTCGCGTCGCGGTGTGTGACCACGAAGACGTGCTCACCGGAGGCCGGGCGACCGCCCCACCCGTCCACGAAGTCGAACAGGTGACGGCCCATCACGATGACGCCCTTGGCCTCCCAGGTGTCCGCGAGGTAGTCGGCGGACGCTCGGGAGACGTGGAACGGCCGTTCGGAGTCGCCGGGTGCGATCTCGACGTCTCCGGCCTCCCACCAGTCGAAGATCGGTCCCGGCAGGTCGTCGGGCTGGGCGATGAACCCGTCGAGCGAGGCGACGGCTTGGACGATGACGGTGGCCACGAGCTGCTCCTTCGTCGAGGGTGCGGGGTCCTTCCGGCTCCACCCCATCGCATCCCTGACCCATTGTCAACCAGATGGTTGAATAGATCCGTGCACCGCCCCGGCGCGCCCCGTGCGCGGCTCCACCGGGCACCGGGGAGAATGCGCCCATGGCACGTGGCAGCACCCGGCAGGACGTCCCCGACGACTTCGAGGAGCACATCCTCGACACCGACATCAAGCAGGAGATGGAGTCGTCGTTCCTGGAGTACGCCTACTCCGTCATCTACTCCCGCGCGCTCCCCGACGCGCGCGACGGGTTGAAGCCGGTGCAGCGCCGGATCCTCTACACGATGAACGACATGAACCTCCGGCCCGACCGCGGCCATGTGAAGAGCGCTCGTGTGGTCGGCGAGGTCATGGGTCGCCTGCACCCCCACGGCGACGGCGCGATCTACGACGCCCTGGTCCGGCTGAGCCAGCCCTGGTCGATGCGGCTGCCGCTGGTCGACGGGCACGGGAACTTCGGTTCTCCGGACGACCCGCCGGCTGCCATGCGCTACACGGAGTGCCGGATGGCGCCTCCCGCGGTGCCGATGACCGCCTCGATCGACGAGGACACCGTCGACTTCAAGCCGAACTACGACAGCCGTGAGCTCGAGCCGGTCGTCCTTCCTGCCGCGATCCCCCACCTGGTCGTCAACGGCACCACCGGCATCGCGGTCGGGATGGCCACCAACATGGCTCCCCACAACCTGGTCGAGGTCGTCCAGGCGCTGCGCCACCTGGTCACCCGTCCCGACGCGAGCCTCGACGACCTGATGCGCTTCGTGCCGGGCCCCGACCTGCCGACCGGCGGCATGATCGTCGGCCTCGACGGCGTCCGCGACGCCTACGAGACGGGCCGCGGCACGTTCCGGATGCGCGCGACCGCCCGGGTGGAGTCGGTCGGCCGACGCAAGGGCATCGTGGTCACCGAGCTGCCGTACGGCGTCGGCACCGAGAAGGTCTCCGAGCGGATCAAGTCGCTCGTCCAGGCCAAGAAGCTGCAGGGCATCGCCGACATCAAGGACCTCACCGACCGCGAGCACGGGCTGCGCCTGGTGATCGAGGTGAAGAACGGCTTCGTCCCCGAGGCGCTGCTCGAGCAGCTCTACAAGCAGACGCCGATGGAGGACACCTTCGGCATCAACGCCGTCGCCCTGGTCGACGGGCAGCCGCGGACGCTCGGGCTCAAGCAGATGCTCGAGGTCTTCCTCGGCCACCGCTTCGACGTCGTACGACGGCGCACGGTCCACCGTCGTACCAAGGCCGCCGACCGGCTCCACCTGGTCGAGGGCCTGCTGGTCGCGATCCTCGACATCGACGAGGTCATCCAGCTGATCCGGTCCTCCGACAACGCCGCCGAGGCCAAGGAGCGGCTGATCGGCGTCTTCGACCTGAGCTCCATCCAGGCCGACTACATCCTCGACATGCCGCTGCGCCGGCTCACCAGGTTCTCCAAGCTCGAGCTCGACAAGGAGAAGGACGAGCTGGAGCGCACCATCGAGGCCCTCGACGCGATCCTGGGTGACGACCAGCTGCTCCGGAAGGTCGTCTCCGACGAGCTCGCCGACGTCGCGAAGACCTTCGGCACCCCCCGTCGCACGGTGCTGCTCGAGTCGGCCGGCGTCACGGTCTCAGCCGCGGCGAGCTCGCTGGAGGTGGCCGACGACCCGTGCTTCGCGTACCTGTCGTCCTCGGGGCTGCTGGCCCGTTCGTCCAACGACGACCTCCCCACGGCCGACGGCGGTCGGGCCAACCACGACGTGGTCGTCTCCGTGGTGCGCACCAGCGCGCGCGGCGAGATCGGTGCCGTCACGACGCGCGGGCGCGTCGTACGGCTCAGCGTGCTCGACCTGCCTGCCTTGCCGCCGTCGGCGAACCACCCGAACCTCCAGGGCGGCCTGCCCTTCGACCTGGTCCGCTCGCTCGACCCCGGCGAGCGGGTGCTGGCGCTCTGCCAGCTCCGCACCGACGGCCCGGGCCTCGCGCTGGGCACCCGCCAGGGCGTGGTGAAGCGGGTCAACCCCGAGGTGCTCGGCAGGGACGACTGGGACGTGATCGGCCTCAAGGACGGCGACGAGGTGGTCGGCGCCGTCGAGCTGCGCACGGGCGACGAGGAGCTCTGCTTCATCAGCTCCGACGCGCAGCTGCTCCACTTCGGTGCCTCCGGCGTACGCCCGCAGGGCCGCAGCGGCGGCGGCATGGCCGGCATCAAGCTCGGGACCGGCCACCACGTCGCGTGGTTCGGCGCGATCGACACCGCCGACTCCGTGGTGGTCACCGCCAGCGGCTCGTCGACCGCCCTGCCCGGCACCGAGCCGGGCGCGGTGAAGGTCACGCCGTTCGAGGAGTACCCCGGCAAGGGCCGTGCCACCGGCGGGGTCCGCTGCCACCGGTTCCTCAAGGGCGAGGACACCCTGGTGTTCGCGTGGGCGGGGCCGGCCCCGGCACGCGCGGCGGCCGCCAGCGGCTCGCCGGTCGACCTGCCCGAGCCGGTCGGTCGCCGCGACGGCAGCGGTACGCCGGGCTCCCAGCCGATCGTCGCCTGCGCGGGGCCCGTGCCCGCGCAGCTGTGATCCCGGCTGCGACCCGGCCTGTGACAGGGTGACTCCCATGTCGGTGCGTCGCTGGTCCGGGCTCGTGATCGCCGTGGCCCTGGCCCTCGGGGCGACCGCCTGCTCCAAGTCCGCCTCCGACCTCGGCGACCCGCAGACCGTGATCGACACGGCACAGCAGAAGCTCGAGGACACCTCCGGCGTCACCCTCACCCTGACCAGCCAGGACCTCCCCGACGGAGTCCAGGGCGTGCAGGGCGCGGACGGCACGGTCACCGATGCGCCGGCGTTCGAGGGCACCCTCACGGCGGTCATCAGCGCGGGCTCGTTCCCGGTCCCGATCACCGCCGTGGGCGGCAAGGTCTACGCCAAGATCCCCCTCACCTTCGGCTACTCCGAGGTCGACCCGGGCGACTACGGCGCCCCCGACCCGGCGCTGCTGCTCAGCGCCGACCAGGGGATCCCCGCGATCCTCGGCGCGACCACGGACCTGAAGAAGGGCGACGACGTGCGAGGGGGCCAGGACAACAAGGAAGTGCTGACGACGTACACCGGCAAGGTCCCCGAGGCGGCCGCCGCACACCTGATCCCCGGAGCCACCGGGGAGTTCGACGCGACGTACGGGGTCACGTCGGACGGCGAGCTGCGCACCGCGGACCTGACCGGCGTCTTCTACAGCGGCAAGCCGCCGATGACCTACTCGATGACCGTGGACGACTACGGCACCAGCAAGGACATCACCGCTCCATGACGCAGGTGCCGGCCCGATGACGAGCCGACCCTCGTGACCGGCGGCCCTCGTCTGCTGCTCGGCCTCGCGTCGGTCGCGGTGGCCTTCGCCGCTGCCGACACCTACGTCGTCGTCCTCGCGCTCCCCGACATGATGGGCTCGGTCGGCATCCCCGTCGACGAGCTCCAGCGCGGGGCACCGATCGTGTCGGGCTTCCTGCTCGGGTACGTCGCGATGCTGCCGCTGATCGGCCGGATCTCCGACCTGCGCGGTCGCGTCCCGGTGCTCGTCGCGGCCCTGGTCGTCTTCGCCATCGGCTCGCTGGTCACCGCACTCTCCTACGACCTGACCACGCTGGTCGTCGGTCGGTTCCTCCAGGGGGTCGGCGGTGGCGGGCTGATCCCGGCCACCCTGGCCCTCGTCGCGGACCTCTACCCCGTCGAACGACGCGGCGTCCCGCTCGGGATCGTGTCCGCCGTGCAAGAGGTCGGCAGCGTCGTCGGCCCGCTGTACGGCGCGGTGATCCTCGCCGTCTCCGACTGGCGGGTGATCTTCGCGGTCAACCTGGTGGTCGGCCTCGTGCTCGCCGTCCTCATCCACAGGGCCGCGCCCCGTCTTCACGACGAGCCACCGGACTCGTCACGCCCGGGTCGGATCGACCTCATAGGCCTCGCGCTCCTGGCCGTCACCCTCGTCGCCGGCACCCTGGTCTTCGTGGAGCCGGGCAGCCTCCTCAGCGACGTCACCTGGGGCCAGCTGTTCATCCCGGTGGTCGGGTCGACGCGGTGGACCACGCCGCTCGGGCTCGTCACGATCGCGGCAGCGGTGCTGCTCGTCGTCCGGTGCTGGACCGCGCGGCGACCCCTGGTCGACCTGCGTGGCTGGTGGGCGACGATCCGGGAGGCCGACCTGACGGGGGCGATCCTCCTGGCCGTGGCGCTCGGCGGCGTGATCCTGGCGTTCGCCACCGGCGACCCACGCGTCGAGGTGTTCGCAGCCCCAGGGCTGGTGGTACCTGCTCGGTGCCACGGTCGCGACGGTCGCCCTGGTCTGGCACCTGCGCACGGAGGAGCGGCCGCTGGTGCCCCGCGGCGCGTTCCGTCGTACGCCGGCCTGGGGCGCGCTGCTGGTCAGTCTCTTCGTCGGGGCCGCGCTCATCGCCGCGCTCATCGACATCCCGATCTTCGCCCGCACCACCGTCTACCCCGACTCACAGCTGCAGGCCGCCCTGGTGCTGGTCCGTTTCCTGGTCGCCCTGCCGGTCGGAGCTGTCGTCGGCGGCTACCTGATCCGCGTGCTGCCCGCCGGCGTGGTGGCGGCCGGCGGCATGCTGCTGGCCGCCCTCGGCTTCGTGCTGATGAGCCAGTGGGGCCTGACCACGCTGTCGGGCTGGTCGGCCAACGTCTCGCTGCTGGTCGGCGGCCTCGGCTTCGGGCTCGCCCTGGCCCCGGTCAACGCCGCGGTCCTCGCCTCCACCGACAGCGAGGTGCACGGGCTCGCGTCCGCGGGCGTCGTCGTCTCGCGGATGGTCGGGATGCTGGTCGGCATCTCTGCCCTGACCACGATCGGGCTCCGGCGCTACTACGCCGAGACCCGCGACGTACCCCCGCCCAAGGTGGTCTGCGGTGGCACCAGCCGGTGCGACGCGTTCGACGACCTGCTGCGACAGGCCGGCATCGCGCAGGAGCACACGGTCTTCGCGGGAGCAGCGGTGTGCGCGGTGATCGCCGCCGGGCTCGCGCTGGTCCTGTTCCGCGGTGCCCGTACGGGGGCGCTACCCTCCCGTGCGTGGGCGACTTCGACGACCTGACCGCCGCCAACGCCGTCTACGCCGAGTCGTTCGCCGACGGTGGGTTCGACGGCGTGGCCCACGCGGGCGTGGCCGTCGTGACGTGCATGGACTCGCGGATCGTGCCGCTGGAGATGCTCGGGCTTCGGCACGGAGACGCCAAGATCTTCCGCAACCCGGGCGCCCGGGTCACCCCTCAGGCGCTCGAGGCCCTGGTGCTCGGCGTGCACCTGCTCGGGGTCGACCGGATCCTGGTGGTCCCCCACACCCGCTGTGCGATGGCCTCGGCCACCGAGGACGAGCTCCACCGGCGGGTCTCGGAGTCGGCCGGTATGGACGCGAGCTGGCAGCGGTTCCACGTCGTCGACGACCAGCTCGCGGCGCTCGCCGACGACGTCCAGCGCGTGCGCGCCCATCCGCTGATCCCCGAGCGGGTCAAGGTCGGCGGCTTCGTCTACGACGTCGACACCGGCCGGCTCACCCAGCACGTCTGAACCCGGATAGCGTCGGACTCATGACCCGACACGCTCTCGTCACGGGTGGGGGGACGGGGCTCGGCCTCGCCATCACCCGCCGTCTCGTCGCCGATGGGATGACCGTCACCATCGTCGGCCGCCGCCGGTCCGTGCTCGACGACGCGGCCGCCGCGCTGGGCCCGTCCGTGACCACGCACGCCGCCGACGTCACCGATCCGGAAGCGGTCGCGGCCCTCGCCGCCGCCGTCCCCGACCGGCTCGACGTCCTGGTCCACAACGCCGGTGGCAACGCCCCGACCTCCGGCGACTCGCTGGCCGCGCTCGCGGACGACTGGGTCGCCGACTACCGCCTCAACGTCGTGTCGGCGGTCCTGGTCACCGAGGCGCTCCTCCCTCGCCTCCCGCGACCCGGTGGCCGGATCGTCGCGGTGTCCTCGGTGGCAGCGCTCCGCGGCGCAGGGTCCTACGGCGCCGCCAAGGGTGCGCTCAACGTCTGGGTCACCGACCTGGCCGGCCGGCTGGCTCCCGACGGGATCACCGCCAACGCGGTCGCGCCCGGCTTCATCCCGGAGACCGGCTTCTGGGACGGCCGGCGGACGCCCGAGATCGTCGAGAGCCGCTTGGCACGCATCCCGATGGGCCGCTCCGGGACGCCCGACGAGATCGCTGCGCTGGTCGGCCACCTCGCCTCACCCGAGGCAGGGTTCACCACCGGTCAGGTGATCGGGATCCACGGCGGGACGGTGCTCGCGCGCCTGTGACCACGCCGTCCCGGATGGCGAATCGACATGGACGCCCGACGGCCGCCGGAGCACACTGGCCGACGTGTCCTTGCTCGAACGGGAGTCGCAGCTCGCCTCGCTCCGTCAGTACGCCGCCGAGGCCCGGGGCCGCGCCGGGCGCCTCGTGCTCGTCTCGGGTGAGGCCGGGGTCGGCAAGTCGTCGCTCGTCGAGGAGCTCCAGGACGAGCTCCGCGACGCCACCTGGGTCTGGGGCGCCTGCGACGGACTCTTCACCCCGCGACCGCTCGCTCCGCTGCGCGACGTCGCGCGAGCCGTGGGCGGCGAGCTGCTGGAGGCGGTCCGCGCCGGCCTGCCCCGCGACGAGCTGTTCGACGCCGCGCTGCGCTGGCTCGAGGAGGTCGATGACCTGGTCGTCCTCGTCGTCGAGGACGTGCAGTGGGCCGATGACGCCACCCTCGACCTGCTCCGGTTCCTCGGGCGCCGCCTCCGGCTCCTGCCCGTGCTGCTGGTGGTCACCTTCCGCGACGACGCGCTCGCGCCCGCCGACACCCTCCGGGTGGCGCTGGGAGAGCTGACCGGTCTGCGCTGGACACGTCGGATCGACCTCCCGCCCCTCTCCCCCGCCGGTGTACGGCGGCTGGCCGAGGGCACGTCGTACCTCCCCGAGGAGCTCCACCGACTGACCGGCGGCAACCCGTTCTTCCTGGTCGAGGTCCTCGGAGCGCCCGACGGCGAGGTGCCTGCCTCGGCCCGGGACGCGGTCCTGGCTCGGGCGGCGGGGCTCGACGAGACCGCCCGGCAGGCGCTCGAGGTCGCGTCGCTCGACGGCTACCGCGTCGACGCACCGCTCGTCGCCGCAGCCGCGCAAGCACCGGTCGAGACCCTCGACGAGCTGGTCGCGGCCGGCCTCCTGGCCTCCGACGGCGACTCCCTGCACTTCCGTCACGAGCTCTCCCGCCGTGCCGTGGAGTCCGCGGTGCCCCCACAACGACGGGCTGCGCTGCACCGCGCGCTGATCGACGCCCTGGTCGCACGGGAGTGCGAGGACGACGACGCGCGGCTGGCCTACCACGCCGAGGAGGCCGGCGACGGCGACCTGGTCGCGAGGTTCGCACCGGCGGCCGGCGCGCAGGCCGCGGGACTCGGCGCCCACCGCGAAGCGGCCGCGCAGTACGAGCGGGCGCTCCGCTTCCCGCCCGACGATCCGCGCGAGCTCGCCGACCTGTACGACGCCTACGCGGACGAGCTGGCCTTCGTCGACCGCTGGCCACAGGCCGCCGAGTCACGTCGGCACGCCATCGAGCTCTGGCGCGCCCTGGGCGACCAGCGACGCGAGGGACACGACAACCGCAAGCTGTCCGCCGTGATGTGGCGGCTGTGCCGCGGCCCCGAGTCGGTCGCGGCGCAGGAGCGGGCGATCGAGCTGCTGGAGCCGCTCGGGGCCGACGAGGAGCTCGCCCGGGCGTACTCCTCCCACGCCTTCACGCTCTGGCGCACCGACCCGGAGGCGGCGGCCGAGATGCTCGAGCGGGCCGACGAGATGGCGGACCGGTTGGGCGACCCCGCCGTACGGAGCGACGTGCTGAACAACCTGGCAGCCGGCCGGTTCACCCGCCGCGAGGAGTGGACGGCGCCGATGAAGGAGGCGCTGCAGCTGGGCCTGGAGTCGGGTGGCCTCGCCCAGGCCGGTCGCGCCTACGCGAACGCCTACACCTACTTCGCGGCGGAGCACCGCTTCGCCGAGGGCGAGCGCTACTGGCGAGAGGGCATCGCCTACTGCGACGAGCACGACGTGCCGACCTTCTCCACGTGCCTGCGCGGCCACCGGGCCGTCGCCCTCATGGATCTCGGACGGTGGGACGAGGCTGTCGCGATCGCCGAGCGGGTCCTCGCCACCGAGGCGAGCCCGGTCAATCTGCTGACCTCGCAGATCACCCTCGGACTGGTCCTGGCGCGGCGCGGTCTCCCCGGCGTCCTCGACGTGCTCGACGCCGCGGTGCTCGCTGCCGACGGCGTCGACGAGGCGGAGTGGATCGCCAACACCCGGCTGGCGCGGGCCGAGGCGCACTGGCTCGACGGCAACGACGCGGCTGCCGTGGCCGACCTGGCCCGGATCCGCGAGGTGATCACTCCCGTCGAGTACCACGAGGACGCCCAGCTCGCGGTCTGGGAGATCCGGCTCACGGGTCGACCCGACCCCGTCTCGCCCCCGCCCGAGCCCTGGGCGACCTGGCTCGCCGGCCACCACCGGGCCGCCGCCACGCGCTGGGACGACCTCGGCTGCGGCTACCACGCCGCCCTGGCCCTCCACGACTCCGACTGCGACGACGACCTGCGCGAGGCGATCACCCGCTTCGAGGCGCTCGGCGCCGACGCGGCCGCACGCCGTACCCGTCGGCGGATGAAGGACCTCGGCCACCGCGCGCCGGCCGGGGCCCGCGCGACGACCAAGCAGCATCCCGCCGGCCTGACCCGACGCGAGGACGAGGTGCTCGCCCTGGTCTGCGAGGGCCTGAGCAATGACGAGATCGCCGCGCGGTTGGTCCTCTCGACCCGCACCGTCGACCACCACGTCTCGGCCGTGCTGGCCAAGCTGGGGGTCTCCTCGCGAGGCGCGGCCGCCGCCCAGGCGCGCTCGCTCGGTCTGGTGCCGGCCGCCGGCTAGGCACCCGGGCGAACCTGGGTAGTCCGGACGCACAACCTGGGCAACTCTCCCGATGAGCGGACCCCTCCACTCTTCCTACGGTTCAGAGGTCACCACAGACATCGAACCGAGGAGATGCAATGCCGCTCTACATGGACGTCCACCACCTCGACGGTCCCGTCAGCGCAGACGACGTGGCCAAGGCCCACATGGCCGACCTCCAGGTGCAGGACAAGTACGACGTGAAGTACCAGCGCTACTGGGTCGACGAGGCCGGCAGCACCATCTTCTGCCTGGTCGAGGCGCCCTCGGTGGACGCCGCGAACACCGTGCACCGCGAGGCGCACGGACTGGTCGCGGACGCGGTCCACGAGGTGAAGGAGGGCTCGTGATGGGGGTCCGTACAGCGCTCGCCGGCACCGTGGTCGCCCTCGCCGGTCTGCTCCTGCCGTTCATGGCGCCGGCCACCGCCGGAGGCTCCGGACAGGTCGCGACGGCCCGGGCGGCGACGGACGGCTTCGCCCGCCCTGCCGCGGCCAAGGACGCCGGCTACGCGCTCTTCAAGGACGTCAAGGGCATCGCCTGCATCTCGATGAAGGGGATGGGTGGCATGGGCGTGCACTACGTCAACGGCTCGCTGGTGGACGGGAAGATCCGGGTCCGGCACCCCGAGGCACTGGTGTACCGGTTCACCACCAACGGCCACCTGAGGCTGTCCGCCCTGGAGTACCTGGTCGTGCGCAAGGCCTGGCGCGCATCGCACCCGACCGGTCGACCGTCGCTCTTCGGCCACCGGTTCAACCTGACGCCGGGCGGCAACCGCTTCGGCCTGCCGGCCTTCTTCTCGCTCCACGCGTGGGTGTGGGACAAGAATCCGGCCGGCCCGTTCACCATGTGGAACCCGACGGTCCACTGCCCTGGGGGGATCTGACGACAGGAACGGGGGCTAGGGCCTCAGTCGGCCCATGATCACCTGATCGTCGCGCAGACCCGGCCCGATCACCTGCCAGCCTTCGCTGGCGTACAGGTGGCGGGCCGGGTCTTCGGCGTCCGCGGTGGTCGACAGGGTGGACCGAGCGTTCGGAAGGTCGCGGGTGACCTCTCGCAGCAGCATCCTGCCTGTCCCCCGACGCCGTGCCTGCTCGAGAACACCGAGGCTCACCAGGTCGAAGTGCCCGCCGAGCCATTCCGCCGCCACATCGGGCGCGAGCACCCGGGCCGCCTGGTCGGTCCACCACTGGCCGTGCTCGCCGGTGTAGCCGTAGGCGAACCCCACCAGGCGGCGGCCTCCCCCATCGACCGCGTCGTAGGCACGGGCCACCCGGAAGCCCTCCCGAGCGACATGCAGGTCCCAGGTCGTGCTGCGCCAGGTGTCGATGTCTGCACAGTCGCCGAACACCGCGTCGTAGACCGGCCAGATCTCCTCGGTGTCTGCCTCGGTCACCTGGGTGACCAGGTCGTACGACGTCATGACCGCGGAGTCCCCTCAGGCGTCGAGCGCCTCGACGTCGACGTCGTAGGCGCCTTGGACGAGGAACTCCTTGCGCGGGGCGACGTCGGAGCCCATCAACAGCTCGAAGACCGCGGTCGCGGACTCGGCGGAGTCGACCGTGATCCGGCGCAGGGTGCGGTGGCGGGGGTCCATCGTGGTCTCGGACAGCTGCTTGGCGTCCATCTCACCGAGGCCCTTGTAACGCTGGACGGGGTCCTTCCAGCGCAGGTTCTTCTTCGCGAGCTCGGCGAGCTTCCGCTGCAGCTCGGCGTCGGAGTAGGTGTAGACGTACCTCTCCTGCCCCTTCTTGGGGTTGGTCAGCTCGATCCGGTGCAGCGGCGGGACCGCGGTGAAGACCCGGCCCGACGTGATCAGCTCGGGCATGTACTTGTAGAACAGGGTCGCCAGCAGGCAGCGGATGTGGGCGCCGTCGGAGTCGGCGTCGGCCATGAAGATGATCCGGCCGTAGCGGCGCGCGTCGAGGTCGAACGTGCGACCGGAGCCGGCCCCCACGACCTGGATGATCGAGGAGCACTCGGCGTTCTTCAGCATGTCGCCGACCGACGCCTTCTGGACGTTGAGGATCTTGCCCCGGATCGGCAGGAGTGCCTGGAACTCCGAGTTGCGAGCCAGCTTGGCGGTGCCCAGCGCGGAGTCACCCTCGACGATGAACAGCTCGGTGCGCTCGTTGTCGGTCGCCCGGCAGTCGGCGAGCTTGGCGGGGAGTGCCGAGGACTCGAGGGCGTTCTTGCGGCGCTGGTTGTCGCGCTGCTGACGCGCCGCCAGCCGCGTCCGGGACGCCCCGACGACCTTCTCCATCAACCGCTTGGCCTGCTCCTTCTCGGCCCGCTTGGTGGAGGTGAGGAACTTCTTGAGCTCGGCGGCGACCACTCGTCGTACGACGGACCGCACCGCCGGGGTGCCGAGGATCTCCTTGGTCTGGCCCTCGAACTGCGGCTCGGCCAGCCGCACCGTGACCACGGCGGTCATGCCCTCGGTGACGTCGTCCTTGATCACGTCGGCGTCGCCGACCTTGAGCGCCTTGGTCTGGCGCATCACGTCGTTGAAGGTCTTGGTGATCGCGGACTCGAACCCGCTGACGTGGGTGCCGCCCTTGGGCGTGGCGATCACGTTGACGTAGGAGCGCAGCTCGGTGTCGTAGCCGGTGCCCCAGCGCAGCGCGACGTCGACACCCAGCTCGCGCTCGACCTCCTGCGGTGTCATGTGGCCCTTGTCGTCGAGGAGCGGCACCGTCTCGGTGAACGCGTCGGTGCCTTGGAGACGCAGGATCCCGGTGACCGGCTCGTCGTGGGAGAGGTACTCGGTGAACTCCGCGATGCCGCCGTCGTGGCGGAACTTCTCCTCGACGGGGGTGTCTCCGCGCAGGTCGCGGATCACCAGCTCGAGCCCCGGGACGATGAACGACGTCTGCCGCGCCCGGCCGAGGAGCCCCTCCAGCTCGAAGGTGGCGTCCTTGGTGAAGATCTGGCGGTCCGGCCAGAAGCGGATCCGGGTGCCGGTCCGCGCCTTGGCGACCCGGCCGCCCTTGCGGGTCAGTCCCGACCGCTCCTCGAACGACGCGTCCGGGCCGTCGCCGGAGAAGACGCCGGGCACACCGCGGCGGAAGCTCATGCCCTGCTGCGAGGGGGTCCGGTCGACGTCGACGTCGAGCCGCGCCGAGAGCGCGTTGACGACCGAGGCGCCGACTCCGTGGAGGCCGCCGGTCGCGACGTACGACGAGCCGCCGAACTTGCCGCCGGCGTGCAGCTTGGTGAAGACCACCTCGACACCGGCGAGCCCGGTCTTGGGCTCCTTGTCGACCGGGATGCCGCGCCCGTGGTCGTGCACCTCGGCGGAGCCGTCGGGGTGGAGGGTGACCTCGATCAGGTCGCAGGCACCGGCCAGCGCCTCGTCCACGCCGTTGTCGATGATCTCCCACAGGCAGTGCATGAGCCCACGGGTGTCGGTGGACCCGATGTACATGCCCGGGCGCTTACGGACCGCCTCCAGCCCCTCGAGGACGAGGAGGTGTGCTGCGTTGTAGGTGTTGTCGGCGATCGTGCTGCTCCTGAGTCGTGCCGGCCGTTCGTGCGTGGTGGTCGAGTCCCCGGGGACTCGGTGGTCGAGTCCCCGGGGACTCGGTGGTCGAGCGAAGTCGAGACTACCGGCGACACGCCGGGCGCCGGTGCAGGCACGCTGCCGGAGTGGAGGAGAGTCCGGGTCTACGGTGGGCGACATCACGATGCGGACAAGATTCACCTCCGAGTTCTTCGGAATTGAACCGGACACGCGCAGCACCCGTCACACTCAACACAAGAGATTCCCAAGCATGCTGATGCAGTGTTCTCCCTGGCATGAGATTCGACCGTACGGGGAACGTCAGCATGGTTGGATCGAGGTGTCGGACGACACGTCGCCCTGGGGGGTTCCGGGAATGTTCCCCCTCTTGGCTACGTTGAGACCGATGCCGAACCCGTTTGAGAAATGAGGCCGATGTGACCACTGCAGTTGCCCCGAGCTCCGCGTCGTTGAGCGCCGCGGACCGCTGTGACCGTTGCGGAGCCCAGGCCTACCTGAGGGTCGAGCTCCAGTCGGGCGGTGAGCTGCTGTTCTGCGCCCACCACGCCCGTGAGCACGGTGACAAGCTCCGCCAGATCGCCGCCAACGTCGTCGACGAGACCACGAAGCTGACCGACACGCCCACCATCGCTACCGACAGCGAACACTGACGAGCCGGTCCCTGGACGACACTCCAGGGCACCGAGACGAGACCCCGGACCTCACGGTCCGGGGTCTCTGTCGTTGTCGGGGCCTGCGCCGTCGGATCGTTGTGGAAGGCTTCCCGCCATGACCGGCACCACGATCGTCTGCGGCCTGCTCGTGGTCGTGGGGCTGTTCGGGATCCTGGTCCCGGTGCTCCCCGGCACGGTGCTGGTCCTGCTCGGGTTCCTGGTCTGGGCCTCGGAGAAGGGCACCGCGGAGTCGTGGACCGTGTTCGCCCTCGCGGCGGCGATCCTGGCCGCCGGCACGGTCATCAAGTACGCCGTCCCCGGCCGCCGGCTCAAGGCCTCGGTCCCGACGAGCACCCTGGTGGTCGGCGGCCTCTTCGCCCTCGTCGGCTTCTTCGTGATCCCGGTGGTCGGCATGCTCGTCGGCTTCCCGATCGGGGTGTACGCCGCGGAGCGGGTGCGCGTGGGTGGCGCCGGAGCCTGGCCGTCGACCAAGGCTGCCCTCCGCGCCCTGGCCCACAGCATCCTGATCGAGCTCGTCGCCGCCCTCCTCGCGACGGCGGTGTGGATCACCGGAGTCGTCATCTCGTGACCGCGGTCCTCCTCGCGCTCCTGGGCGCGCTGGCCTACGGGGTCTCCGACTTCATCGGGGGCCTGGCGTCGCGGCGTACCTCGGTCTGGCCGGTCGCCATCTTGTCGTGCGTCGGCAGTCTGGTCGGTGCCGTCCTGCTGGCCGTGCTGGTGCCGGGTGACCCGACCACCTCCCAGCTCTTGTGGGGCGCCCTCGCCGGCATCGGCGCGGGAGCGGGTACGGCGTTCCTCTACCGCGGCCTCTCCGGCGGGCGGATGGGCGTGGTCGCCCCCGTGTCGGGGGTCGGCGCCACGGTGATCCCGGTGCTGGTCGGCGTGTGGGGCGGTGAGCGACCCTCCGCCGTCGTCTGGCTCGGCATGGTCGTCGCGCTGCCCGGGATCTGGTGGGTCTCCCGCGAGGAGACCGGTGTCGAGGAGGCCGGCCCCAGCGGGCTCCTCGACGGCATCCTGGCCGGGGTCGGCTTCGGCGTCCTCTTCGCCGCCCTCGGCCAGGTGCCGCAGGGTGCCGGCTACTGGCCCTTGGCGGCGGCCGAGCTGGCGGCGGTGGCCACGGTCGTCGTGGCCTGCGTCGCGCTGCGCGGCGAGGTGCTCCCCCACGCCCGCGAGCAGTGGTGGGGTCTGGCGAGCGGGCTGCTGGCCGCCGCGGCGGGACTGAGCTTCCTGCTCGCCACCCACCACGGCCTGCTCACGGTCTCCTCGGTCCTGATCTCGCTCTACCCCGCCTTCACCGTGCTGCTCGCAGCGGTCGTCCTGCGCGAGCGGATCCACCGCGTCCAGGCCGCGGGCCTCGCCCTGTGCTGCGTGGCCGTCGTCCTGGTCGCGGCGGGCTGAGGCGAGGTCAGGTCCGGACCGGCAGGACCCGAGGGCCGCGGATGATCGTGGACGGGCGGAGCCGCATCCGGCCCGCCCGACGCAGCCGGGGCACTCGCTCGGCCAACCGGCCCAGGGCGATGGTCGCCTCGAGCTCCGCCAGCGGTCGGCCCAGGCAGTGGTGGATGCCGCTGGAGAACGCCAGATGCTCGGCTGCGTCCCCCCGGTCCGGGTCGAACACGTCGGGGCGCGCGAACACCGATGGGTCGCGGTTGGCGCCACCGAGCAGGACGTGCACGAACTGCTCCCGACCGACCTTGCGACCGCGCACCTCGGTGTCGTCGAACGAGATCCTCGCGGTGCGTTGGACGGGCGGCTCGAAGCGCAGCGTCTCCTGGCAGACGGCGGCAGCACGCTCCGGGTCGGCGACGAGCCGCTCCCACTCCTCCGGATGATCCAGGAGCGTGTGCACGGCGTTGCCGATCAGGTTCACCGTCGTCTCGAAGCCCGCGATCAGCAGCAGGCCACACATCGGCCGCAGCTCCTCGGGCCGGATCTGGTCGCCCTCGACCGCGACCAGGTCGCTGATCAGGTCGTCGCGTGGCTCGACCCGGCGGCGCTCGAAGAGGGCCGCGAAGAGGGCGTCCAGCTCCGCGTCGGCCCGAGCCAGCTCGCGGGCGTGGCGCAGGGACCGGATGCCGCCCAGCGCACCGCCGATCGCCGAGCCGTAGCGCGTGAACGCGGCCGCGTCGGCATCGGGGATGCCGAGGAGCTCGGTGATGACCGCGATGGGCAGCGGTGCGGCGTACGCCGACACGAGGTCCGCGTCGACGCCGGTCCGCCTGCCGCCGAGCATGTCGTCGAGCAGGCCGTCGACCACCTTCTCGACGCGTCGGCGGTACTCCGCCACGCGGCGGGGACTGAAGGCTCCGGACGCGAGACGACGCAACCTGGTGTGGTCGGGCGGGTTCCGGTCCAGGAAGGACAGGTCGACCTCGTCGTCCGGTCCGGGCACGTGCCCCTCGGGCTGCACGCCGAAGCGCCGGTCGCGCAGCACCACGCTGCAGGCCGCGTGGTCGACGGTGGCGAGGTTGCCCAGGCGGGTGGTCACCCACCCGCCCTCGGCGCGGATCCCCTGGTAGACGGAGTAGGGGTCCACCCGCCCCGGGCGGCCGCGCAGCCGCGCGAACGCGTCACCCTGCGCACCGTGGACGACGACCCGCGCCCGGTCGCCGTACAGGGACCCGGCGAAGCGAGCGGCGGCCCGGAGCTGGTGGGTCCGAGAGGTCACCCGGCCACCCTAGTTCGGCCCGGCACTGCTCCGCCCGCGCTGGGCCGGGCCCTCCGCCAACCGCTTGATCCGGGCCAGGCGGCTGTCCCAGCCCGCCGCGATGCGGTCGAGGTCGCGTGCGACGTCGGAGAGCCGGCCTCCGATCGCGCGGTGGACCAGCTCGCGTCCCTGGTGCTCGGCCTCGACCAGGCCGGCGCCGCGCAGCACCTCGAGGTGCTTCACGATCGCCTGCCGCGAGATCGGCAGCTCGCGGGCGAGGGCCGAGGCGGAGGCCGGCGCCTCCCCCAGCCGCGTCAGGATCGTCCAGCGCGTGTCGTCCGCCAGTGCGGCGAACACCGCGGTCGGCGCCGTGCTCACGCCGCGTCGCCCGGCCGTTCGACCCAGGTGCGGGCGGCCTCGAGCTCGCTCGTCCAGCCTTCCACGTTGCCCTCGCGGTGCTTCAGCCACTCCTCGCGCGACTTGCCCAGGGCGGAGAAGCCGCTCTCGGCCACCCGCAGGGTGACGCCGTCGTCCCGTGGCTCGATCCAGAACTCGACCAGGGTGCCGGCGTCGACGCCCAGGTCGATCCAGCGGTAGGAGACGTAGGAGTGCGGCCGGGACTCGAGCACCTGCAACCGGAACTCGCCGTACGTCGGGTGCTGCAGCACGACGTCAGCGCCGTCAACGGTGAGATCGGGCTCGGGGTCCACGGCCCCCTCGTTGATCCACCAGCCGGGCCGGGAGACGAGCTCCCAGACTCGTTCGGCGGAGGCGTCGATGTCGATGCTGCGGTCGATCCGGTCCAGCGGGTCGAGGTCGGTCTGCCGGGTGTCATGCACGGGGTGCTCCTCTCGTCGGTCTGCAACTCCACGATTGCACATACGGATCCCCGGGTGCAACCCCACGCTTGCACCCGGCTCCCCGTCTGCCGGCGCCGGGTGGCCCTTCGCGGGCCGGCTCCGGCGACTCGTTTTCGGTGCCGAAGGCCCCGACCAGCACAAAACTGCGCGAATCGTCAGCAGAATCGCCGAAAGACAACCGATTCCGAATGTGTTTTCTGCGTCACAGGCCGCCGCGCCGAGCGTCTCTTCTCCAGAGGAGGCACACCGATGAGCACAGCATCCCCCCGCTACGCACATCTCAGCGGGTTCCGCATGCGCCTCTCCGCCGCCTCGGAGATCTGGAGGAGCGCGTCATGAGCACCATCGACGGCACCACCGTCAGCACCGTCGCCTGTCCCGCGTGGTGCAGCGTCTCGAAGACCATCCATCAGCGCGAGCTCCACTGGGAGGGTCGCGCGGTCCATTGGAGCGACGCCCGCACCGGTGAGGGCTGGGAGATCCGCCACTCCATCGCCACGGACGCGAACGGCCTGCCGGTCGACGACGCGCCCCGGCTCTACGTCTCGACGAACGGCGGCCTCTCGCTGGCCGGCGCCGAGGCCCTCGCACTCACGCTCCTCGCCGCCTACGAGGAAGCCGCTGACTGACGGTTCTCGTGCGGCCGCGCATGGGGCAGCCGCACCGGAACCGGCGAGACCCACTCCGCACAGCGCGAACATGCGGAGTGGGTCTCGCCCCAGGTCGGTCCACACAGATCACGGAGCTCCGGCTCGTCGCTCGTGCTCGCTCCGGGCGGGGCGCCCGGCCGGCCGTCATGGCAACAATGGCTGACCGGACCGGCCGTACGCCCCAGCATGTCCAACTACCCGGGGCCCGATGCGTTACGCGACGTGCGACCAGGTGCCTCGCCACGAGGGCACGGTCAGCCGAGAACCTCGCGCAGGTTCCGTCGCATCCGTCTGAGCGAGCCACTCTCGTCCGTGCCACCACCGGGATGGCCGTCCTCGGCGTACTCGAGAGCGACGTCGGCTTCGAACAGCGCCTGTTCCACATCGGCGTGCGCGCCGTCGAGCGTGCCACGAAGGCCTCCGATCGCCGCCTGCAGCCCCACGTTGTCGAGGCGACCGCGTTCGTGCTCTGCGAGGGCGGCGAGCAGCGCGGCGCGCATGCGTTCGTACTGCTCGTCCACACCACACCGCCTCTCCGGGGATCACGCTACGAGCGTGATGGAGGTTAGCGCGCCCGACGCCGCACCCGACAGCGTCACCGCCCCTGCGCGGACGCCGGGGACCCGGGACTCCGGCGCGTCGTCATGATTGGTCTGGCCCTACACCCCATATGGGCGTTGTCGACGGTCGGTCCCGACTCTAGGGTCGAAGACACGGCGCGTCGCGTTCTCCCTGGTCGTGGCGGTGCTCAGGTGCCCGCTGGTTCCCCATGGCCGGCGGGCACCGCCGCGCCTGGCGCCGGGTCTCAGTACGGGACACACCCGCACGGAAGCCGGCCGTGCACCGATAGCGGTGATGCTCAGGACCCTGCGGCGCCGAGCATGAGCCAGCAGAGCGGTCCCACGAACACGAGCCAGGCGAACGCCGCCACGAACCAGCCCTCGTTCTGGGTGCGCCAGCCGATCCAGCCCAAGAGGGCAGCCACGGCCAGCCAGACGGGGAGGAAGATGACGGGCATGGCTGGGACCATGACCCTCAGCATGCTGCACGGAGGCGCCGTAGCGCTCGACGACCTCAGTCGAGGTAGTCGCGCAGGACCTGCGAGCGGCTCGGGTGGCGCAGCTTCGACATCGTCTTCGACTCGATCTGACGGATCCGCTCGCGCGTGACGCCGTAGACCTTGCCGATCTCGTCGAGCGTCTTCGGCTGGCCGTCGGTCAGGCCGAACCGCATGCTGACCACGCCGGCCTCGCGCTCGGAGAGCGTGTCGAGCACCGCGTGCAGCTGCTCCTGCAGCAGCGTGAAGCTCACGGCGTCGGCCGGGACGATCGCCTCGGAGTCCTCGATCAGGTCACCGAACTCGCTGTCGCCGTCCTCACCGAGAGGAGTGTGGAGGGAGATCGGCTCGCGGCCGTACTTCTGGACCTCGACGACCTTCTCGGGCGTCATGTCGAGCTCCTTGGCGAGCTCCTCCGGAGTGGGCTCGCGCCCGAGGTCCTGGAGCATCTGCCGCTGGACGCGGGCGAGCTTGTTGATGACCTCGACCATGTGCACCGGGATGCGGATGGTGCGGGCCTGGTCGGCCATCGCGCGGGTGATCGCCTGGCGGATCCACCAGGTCGCGTACGTCGAGAACTTGTAGCCCTTGGTGTAGTCGAACTTCTCGACCGCCCGGATCAGACCGAGGTTGCCCTCCTGGATCAGGTCGAGGAAGAGCATGCCGCGGCCGGTGTACCGCTTGGCGAGGCTGACCACCAGACGGAGGTTGGCCTCGAGCAGGTGGTTCTTCGCGCGGCGGCCGTCCTCGGCGATCCACTCGAGCTCCTCCTCGAGCTTCGCGGAGAGCTTGCCGCCCTTGGCGAGCTTCTCCTCGCTGAAGAGGCCGGCCTCGATCCGCTTGGCGAGCTCGACCTCCATCTCGGCGTTGAGGAGGGGCACCTTGCCGATCTGCTTGAGGTAGTCCTTGACCGGGTCGGCGGTGGCGCCGGCGACCATGACCTGCTGCTCGGGCTCGCCTGCGTCGTCGGCGTCGGAGACGACGAAGGTCGCCTCCTTCTCGTCCTCCACGATCGTGGGGTCGGCCTTCACATCCTGCTCGAACTTCTCGTCGGGGATGTCGGGGAGGACCTTCTTGCCGTCGGGACCGACGACCTCGACATCGTCCAGGGTGACGGGTTCGGTGGCGGTACCAGAGGCAGCCTTCTTGGCCGGCGTCTTGGCTGCGGCGGCCTTGGCGGCCGGGGCCGCGGCCTTCTTCGCAGCCGGGGATTTCTTGGCCGGACTGGTCTTCGTTGCCGCCTTCTTGGCCGGCGCCTTCGCCTGGCTCGTCGTCGTCTTCTTACGCGCGGTCGAGGACACGAACACCTCTCGTCAGGGACACATGGGCGCGGCGAGGCCCGGTATGGTCAAGAGCCGCACTGGTCATTCTGCCACGGACCTGGTCGCTTCCACGAAGCGGCGGGTCACCTCCGGGGCCGGCGTCCCGGTCAGCTGGAGGTCTGGGCCGCCTTCGCCGCCCGCTTCTTCTCCTGCTTGAAGTCGCGCACTTTCTGCAGCGACGCCGGGTCCACCACGTCCGCCACCGAGCGGTAGCCGCTCAGCGCGTAGTCGCCGACCGCCTGCTGCCACCCCTCGGGGCGTACGTCGAGCTGCTTGGCCACCAGGGCCGTGAAGATCTGGGCCTTCTGCCTGCCGAAGCCGGGCAGCTCCATCACCCGCTTCACCAGGTCGGCCCCGGACGACGCCTCGGTCCAGATCCGCTCGGCGTGACCGTCGTACCGCTCGACCACGATCGCTGCCAGCGTCTGCAGCCGCTCGGCCATGGACCCGGGGAAGCGGTGGATCGCGGGCGGTGTCGAGCACAGGGCCTTGAACTCCGCGGGATCCGCCGCCGCTATCGCCGCCGGGTCGAGACTGCCGAACCGGTCCAGCACCTTGGCCGGCCCTCGGAAGGCATGCTCCATCGGGTACTGCTGGTCGAGCATCATCCCCACCAGGAGCGCGAACGGGCTGTCGGTGAGCACCTCGTCGGCGCGGGCGTCACCGGTGATCTGGATGGCCATGATGCCCATCCTGCCCCACGCGCCGGGCCCGCCACGGCCTGGCAGCAGGCGAACGCTCGTCCGCCGGACCGTGTCTCAGCCGACCTTGACCGCCAGCACCGGGCAGTGCGCGTCGAGGAGGATGCGCTGGGCGTTGCTGCCGAGGATCAGCTTGCCGACCGGCGTACGCCGGCGCAGGCCGATCACGATCAGCTCGGCGCCGCTGGTCTCGGCGATGCTGATCAGGTCCTCGGCCGGCTCGAACCCGCGCACCAGCTGGCGGACCTCGTACTCCAGGCCCGACTCCTCGAGCCGCGCTTCGAGCCCGGCCAGCTCGGCGTCGGACTGGGCGGAGGCGTTGTCGTCGAACTCGCGTCCGCCACGGTGGGAGTTGACCACGATCAGCGTGGCGTTGCGCAGCTTCGCCTCGGCGATGCCCCGCTGGACAGCGGCCTCACCCTCGGGCTTCGCGACGTACCCCACGACCACCGCTCCCACGGACCCTCCCTCTGCTCGTCGGTCCTACCTGCGCAACTTATCCCACCACCGCCTCCCCGCCGCCCGCTGCGGCCTGTGGAGGACGAGCGGAGCCGTCCTCCGCGCTGGGGCAGGCTGGCCGGGTGCCGGTGCTGCTCGACCCCGTCCCCGCCCGCGACCGGCGGCTGCTGCGCGAGGCGGTGCTCGACCTGGCCACCACCGAGCACCGTCACCACTTCCCACCGGTGCTCCACGTCGGCACTCCCGGCGGCCCGGCCGTCACCGTGACCGACGACCGCGTGTGGGACCACGGACTGCGGACCGAGCTGGTGGGCGCGGTGCTCCGGTCGCTCGAGGACCCGCCCTGGGTCTGGGTCACCCGGGTCGGGCCACTGTCGCTGCAGGACGTCGACGTGGCCTGGCTCGGAGCCACGGTCACCGCGGCGGACGAGCGCGGGTCGGACCCCGCGTTCGTGGTGGTGACTCGGCACGGTTGGCGTGATCCCCGGTCGGGGGTGGGCCAGGAGTGGCGGCGGATCCGCCGCCGGTGAGGGAACCCACGCGTGTCCGCTGCGCGGTCCCACGTGCTCTCGACCAGTGCGAGGCTCGCTCCGCTCGCCCCGCCTCGGTCAATCCCAGGTGTGGACCGGCTCGTTGCTGTGCATCCGCTCGCGGTACTCGAGGAGGGTGGCCCGGAGAGCGTCGTACCGGTCCTCGCCCGACCGGCGATGCATCCGCTCGACGAACCAGCTCGCGCCGTTGACGCCGGTCAGGCAGCGTTGCTCGATGATGCCCAGCAGGCGGTCGCGCTCCTCGGTCGGAACCCCCCAGGACTCCAGCCCGTCGTGGGCCATCGGCAGCAGCCGACGCAGGACCAGCTCGGTCGCCTTCACCTCGCCGAGCCCGGGCCAGTAGAGCGTGGCGTCGATGCCGTCCTCGGCCGCGGTCTCGAAGTTCTCCTCCGCGGCCTGGAACGACATCTGCGACCACAGCGGGCGGTCGCTCTCGGCGAGGTGGCGGACCAGCCCGAAGTAGAAGGCAGCGTTGGCGACCAGATCGGCGACGGTCGGGCCGGCCGGCAGCACGCGGTTCTCCACGCGCAGGTGCGGGGTGCCGTCGTTGATGTCGTAGACGGGCCGGTTCCAGCGGTAGACCGTGCCGTTGTGGAGCCGGAGCTCTCCGAGGTGGGGAGTCTCCCCTGCCTCGAGCACGGCGACCGGGTCCTCGTCGCTGGTGATCGGCAGCAGGGCCGGGAAGTAGCGGACGTTCTCCTCGAAGAGGTCGAAGACGGAGTTGATCCACCGCTCGCCGAACCACACCCGTGGTCGCACCCCCTGCGACTTCAGCTCCTCGCTCCGGGTGTCCGCGGCCTGCTCGAAGAGCGGGATCCGGGTCTCGCGCCACAGCTCCTTGCCCAGGCAGTACGGCGAGTTGGCGCCCACCGCGAGCTGGACCGAGGAGATCGCCTGGGAGGCGTTCCAGTACGCCGCGAACTGCTCGGGCGAGGTCTGCACGTGGAACTGGGTGCTGGTGCAGGCCGCCTCGGGCAGGATCGAGTCCGCGGTCGTGATCAGGCGCTCGGGGCCGGTGATGTCGATCCGGATGTCCTCGCCGCGGGCGCGGAGGATCTGCTCGCTCAACAGCAGGTAGCGCGGGTTGGCGCTCATCATCTGCGGGGCGAAGTGCGCCGGCGCGAGGGTCGGCAGGACACCGATCATCACCTGGTGCGCACCGACCTCGGCGGAGCGGGACTCAGCGTCGTTGAGCGAGCGCCGGAGGTTGGCCTCGAAGGTGCCGAGGCCGCCCGCGCGCAGCCACGCCGGCGGCACGTTGATCTCGATGTTGAACTGGCCGAGCTCGGTCTGGAACGCCGGGTCCGCGATCGCCTCGAGCACCTCGGCGTTCTTCAGGGCCGGGTCACCCGAGTCGTCCACGAGGTTGAGCTCCACCTCGAGGCCGGTCATCGGGTCGTCGGTGTGGAAGAGGTCCTCGCTGAGCATGCGCTCGAACACGTCGAGGCAGCGGTGCACCTTCTCGCGGTAGCGCGTCCGGTCGGCCCGGGAGAACTCCTGTGCGTCGACGTCCTCTCCCATGGCGTCACCCTAGGGCCGGCGGAGGGCGGTGGCCTAGGTCCGTCAGGGTGGTCTCACGAGTCGTCCTCCTCGCCTCGGGCCGAGCCCCTCCGCCCGAGGCGCCCGTCCGCGGCCTCGTGCCATGCGCCGGGCGGCACCGCCCGGGTGAGGCACTCGGCCAGGCACCGGCCCAACCGGTGGTCGGGGTCGACGTCGAAGCAGCGGTCGAGCGCGCACCAGGCGAGGGCACCATGGCCCGCCTGCCAGGCGCAGAACGCGACGACAACCGCGGTGTCGGGGATCTGGGACTCGGGTGCTCGGCGCAGCAGGTCGGCCCAGACCTCCAGGTGGGAAGCCGCGGACTCGCGTGTCACGGCGTAGAGCGCCGCGTCGCGCACCTCGACCCGGACGATCGCCGACAGCACCCGGGCCGCCTCGGCGTCGTCGGGTGGCTCCCCCGCCGCGGCGCAGCGGGCCACCAGCTCGCCGACCCGGCCGGAGTCGCGAGGCCCCCACGCGGCCTGCCCTGCCTGCAGCTGTGTCACCCGTGCCACCGCCTCGGGTGCGGACGCCAGGGTGTCGCGGAGCTCCTCGCGGCTGGCCAGGGTCACCCGCCCCTCGAAGACCGCCTGGGCCGTGAACGGGTGCGCCGCCCCGTCGTAGGCCACGGCGGGGCCCTCGCGGTCTCCCGCATCGATGGGGACCCGCCACCACGAGCCGGCGTAGGCACGCAGCACCACGATCACGCCGATGCCCACCCGGCCGAAGGCGGCATGCAGGGCCGCCGCCACCCGCGCCGAGAGACCGGCGTCGTCGCTGTAGCTGACGAACGCCACCTGGCCCACGTCGTGGGTGAGACAGGGACTCACCAGTGCGTCGACGAGCTCCGGCAGCGCCTCGGGCTCGGCGGGCGGCGGCAGGTCGACGCGGGCGTGGAAGCTGCGCGACGCGTCGAAGGTGAGCATGACGAGGGAGTCCTGGGGGTGGAAGCCGAGCACGACGGGGACGGCGGCCAGGAGGTCCTCCGGCCCGCGGGCGGTGAGCGTGGTGGTCATGGGTGCGACGGTTCCCGACCGCACCGACGCCGAGCCCCGGTCGGCCGGCGGTCTGTGGACCGCCTGGCCCGGACGCGACGCTGTGCGCGGTGAGCGGGCGGCCGGGCGCGCCCCACCGGACTGTCGGCGACCTTCGATACGTTGCGCCCATGCGTCCGGACGCGTCGGTGATGCACCTGGACCTGGATGCCTTCTACGCCTCCGTCGAGCAGCGCGACAAGCCGTCGCTGCGCGGCAAGCCGGTCGTCGTCGGCGGGGTGGGTGGACGCGGGGTCGTGGCCACCGCGTCCTACGAGGCCCGTCGGTACGGCGTGCGCTCGGCGATGTCGACCCGCGAGGCGCGGGCCCGCTGCCCCCACGCCGCGTTCCTCAACCCCCGCTTCCACGCGTATCGCGATGCCAGCCAGGAGGTGATGGCCGTCCTGCGCGACCTCTCCCCGCTGGTCGAGCCACTCTCGCTCGACGAGGCGTTCGTCGATCTCGCCGTCTCCGAGCTCACGGCGTACGACGAGGAGTCCGTCCGCGCCCTCGCCGAGCGCGTGCGCGCCCGCGTCACCGACGTCACCGGCGGCCTGACCGCATCGGTGGGGGTGGCATCGTCGAAGTTCGTCGCGAAGGTCGCCTCCGACCTCGACAAGCCCGACGGGCTGGTCGTCGTACCGGCGGGCACCGAGCTCGACCTGCTGCGCCCGATGCACGTGACGGTCATCCCGGGCGTGGGGCCGGCGACCGCCGAGCGGTTGCGCCGGGCCGGCATCTCGACGGTCGCGGACCTCGAGCGGGTCAGCGAGGACGAGCTGGTCCGGCTGCTCGGCAAGGCCCACGGCCACGGCCTGTACCTCCTGGCGCGCGCCGAGGACGACCGGGCGGTCGTCCCGGAGCGCGAGACGAAGTCGGTCAGCGTCGAGGGCACCTATGACACCGACCTCACCGACCCGCGGCTGATGGCGGGCCTGGTGACGCGTCAGGCCGCCAACGTCGCGGAACGGCTCCGGGCCAACGGGCTCTCCGGCCGCACCGTGACGCTCAAGGTGCGCCTCCACGACTTCACCACGCTGTCGCGCTCGACCACGCTGGCGGCTCCCACCGACGCCGCACCGACGATCGCCCGGCTGGCCCGCGGGCTGCTCGCGGAGCTCGACACGACCGGCGGGGTGCGTCTCCTCGGGGTGGGCGTGTCCGGGCTCGCGGACTGGATCCAGGAGGACCTGTTCGGCGACGAGGAGGACGAGGCCCCCTCGGACGAGCCCGTCGATGACCTTCCCGAGATCCCCGAGATCCGCACGTGGTGGCCCGGCATGGACGTCGTGCACGACGTCCACGGCCGAGGCTGGGTATGGGGCGCCGGTCGCGGCATCGTCACCGTCCGGTTCGAGACCGCCGAGACGCCGCCCGGGCCGGTCCGGTCGCTGTCGGCCGACGACCCGGCGCTCAGCCCCTGGCGGCCCGGGTGAAGCCCACCGCCTCGCCCGGCCGCAGCTGGGCGCACTGCCACAGGTCTCGTTCGTCCACCACGGCGACCACCGGGTAGCCACCCGTGGTCGGGTGGTCGGCGAGGAACACCACGGGGCGGCCGTCGGGCGGCACCTGCACGGCGCCGAGCACCATCCCCTCGCTCGGCAGCTCGTCGGTGGTCGCCAGCGGCAGCGGGTCGCCGAGGAGCCGGAGCCCGATCCGGTCGGAGTCCGGCGAGACCGTGTACGACGTACCGCACAGCAGGGCGAGAGCGTCACCGACGACCCGGTCCCCACGCGGCCCGGGCAGCAGCCGCAACGGACCCGGACTCGGAGGCCGAGGGGTGTCGACCGGTACAGGCGCCGCCCTGGACTCCCCCACCGGGAGCACGTCGCCGACCCCGACCGGGGACGGACCCACGCCGCCGAGGGTGTCCGTCGATCGGGAGCCCAGCACCAGCCCGACCACGATCCCGCCCGCGACCGCGACGTAGGAGCGCAGTCCCGAGGTCGGGCGGCCGGTGCGCAGCGTGCTCCCTTCGGGCAGCCACACCGCGGCGCCGAACTCGCGCTGCCGTCCGTCGACCGTGACCTCGCACGGCGCACCGGTCACGGCTACCCAGACCCCGTGGTCGGTGGTCACGGCGAGCCCGCCGAGCAGGACCTCCAGGACGGCCGAGTCCGCGGGGTTGCCGACGATCCGCTGCGCGAGGGCCGCGGCCGGCCCGTCCAGCGCCCCTGCCCGAGGAACGCCGAGGTGGGCCCACCCCGGACGCCCGAGGTCCTGCACCAGCACCGACGCGCCGGTCTCGCGCACCCGGAGGCTCATCGGCTCACGAACCTGACGCGCGTGCCCGGGGCGAGCAATGCCGGCTCCTCGCGCCCGGGGTCCCACAGCTCGGCGTCGGTGTGGCCGATGATCTGCCAGCCGCCGGGTGAGGCCACCGGATAGACACCGCACCAGGTGCCGGCCAGCGCGACCGACCCGACGGGCACCTTCGTGCGTGGGGTCGCCAGCCTCGGGACCGAGACCTCCAGGCCCGACAGGTAGGCGAAGCCGGGCGCGAAGCCGCAGAAGGCGGACACGAACTCCGTGGCGCGGTGACGGGCCACCACCTCCTCGACGTCGCAGCCCCAGTGGCCGGCGACGGTCTCGAGGTCCGGCCCGTCATAGGTCACCGGGACCTCGATCCGCGCTCCCGGCACCGTCTCGGCCCGACGCCACCCGGCCACCGCGTCCGCCAGCCCGTCGGGATCAGCCACGCCGTCGAAGAGCACCGTCTCCGCGCCCGGTACGACGTCGCGCGCCAGCGCGCGCTCGCGCGCCCAGGCGGCCAGGGCGACGGCGTCCTGTGGCGAGGAGACCTCGGCCAGCAGGGCGTCGCGGCCGACGGGGATGAGGTGCACGAGCGCCATTCTTCCCGCCCGGACAGCGTTTCGAGACGCTGCATTGGGTTCGAGACGTCCGCTACACCCACTGGGTTTCGAGACGCGCCGCTCGGTCCCTCGCTTCGCTCGCCTCCGAGCCGGACGCTCCTCCACCTCCCGCCTTGGTCGTCGACTTCGCAAGCTCCGTCGACGCGGCGTGAAATAGGTGAAGGGCTCTCGATGGTATGAGCACCAAGAGCCCTTCGGGTGATCGTGTGGTGGCACCCGATCCCGGACAAGCCCTTCGATCCCACCTGCCGCCACCGGCCGGCGCCGCGAGCGAACCCGCGATCTGGATCGTCCTGCTTCTCCGCTCCTCCCCGCCGCGAACGGCGGGTTGGTAGGGAGAGTTCTATGCCCGGCGCGGGCACCCGCGCAAGGGGTTCGGACCGCCGATCGGTGAAAATCTTCGCCCCCCGGCGTGTCCTCCACAGACTCGGCACGGTCGTCCACAGGAACGCCGCCATCGTCCACAGAAGTGGAGCGAGGCTGTGGAGAACTCAGGGACCCGGGAGGAACGGGTGCAGGCGGTAGCCCGCGGCCTCGAGCGCACGTCGTACGGCGTGAGCATGGGCGACCGCGCCCGGTGAGTCCCCGTGGACGCACAGCGACGCCACTTCCGGAGCGAGGTCGACGGCCTGGGCCGCGATCTCCTCGTCACCCTCGAGCAGGGCACCCGGTTCGCCCCGGTCGAGCAGCCGGCCGTCGCGGTAGCCGCGGTCGGGGAACCCCTCGACGTACGCCGCTCGCCCGGCCGCTGCGGCGAGAGCCAGGAACCGCGACCCCGGGAAGCCGAGCACGGGGAGCGTCCCCGACCCGGCCAGCACCGCGCCCGCCTGCTCCGGGTCGTCGGTCACCCGGTGGTAGAGGGCACCGTGCGGCTTCAGGTAGCGCACGGCCGTCCCCTCCTCCCGCGCGATCGCGTCGAGGGTCGCGACCTGCTCGGCGACCTCGTCGCGGAGCACGTCGTAGGGCACGTCGCGCGCGACCCGTCCGAAGCGCGCGCGGTCGCGGTAGGACACCTGGGCGCCGACCACGACCCCGCGCGAGGCCGCCCCGGCGCAGACCGCCCGCATCGTGGCGGGCGTGCCCGCATGGAAACCGCAGGCCACGTTGGCCGACGTGACCACCTCGAGCAGACCCGCGTCGTCGGTCACCTCCTCGCCGAGGTCGGCGTTGAGGTCGACGGACCGGGGCGGGTCAGCCGGCATCCGGCACGTCGAGAGCGTGGTAGTCCTGGGTGACGACGTAGCCCAGGCGGTCGTAGAGAGCGCGGGCGCCGGGGTTGTGCGCGAACACGTTGAGGCCCAGCACCGGGTGCCCCTGCTCGCGGCTCCACAGCGCCCCGGCGTTCATGATCGCGGCGCCGTAGCCCTTGCGTCGCTGGGCCTCGTCGACCACCACGTCGTAGACGAACGCCATCGGGTCCAGGGTGCACAACCACAGGCTGCCGACCGCTACGTCGCCGACCCAGGCGGTGAAGAAGTGCATGCCCGGCGACGCCTGGCCGGCGGGCACCAGCTGCCCCATCTGCTCCTTGCTGCGCCGCGCGGCCGCCTCCACGGTCATCCCGGTCGCCACGAGCTCACCGGCGTACTCCTCGGCGTTGTCCGACATGAACTCGTCGAACCCGGCGTCCGTCATCCGCCGGAGCTCGAGGTCACCCGGTTCGGCGATCTCGCCCTCGAGGGGCAGCGCCATGTTGGTGGCTCGCAGCTGGAAGCCCGGCTGGGTGCCGAGGACAGCCCGGCTCGGGTCGTCGCGGTGCACGGGGACTCCCAGCATCCGGGCCTGCGCGTCACGTGCCCGGTCGAGCAGTGCGGGCACGAGCTCCGCCGCCCGCGCAGGGTCGTCCAGGCGGAGGTGGTTCACCACCAGGTCGCCGTCGCTCCGCGAGATCCAGGCGAGTCCCGCCACGGAGTCGCCGTCGACCACGTCGAGCAGGTCGGACCGGTCTCGCAACGACTCGAGCAGCGTGTCGACCTGCTCACGGGCGGTCTGTGGGTCCAGGAAGCGAGCGGTGGCACGGTGGCGGGTCACCCCGTCGACCATCTCGGCCGTTCGCGCAGGGACCTGCTCGGGGGGCACGTCGCGGAGCTCGAGCACGACGCGATGCTAGTCGGGCCGGGGGGCCGCGGGTCCACCGAATACTGTCGAGAGCATGACCAGCTCCCCGGGCGACGAGCCCACGCCCGACCTGTCGACTCCCGACAGTCCGCCGGTCGCCGCCCGACGGCCGGTGACCTCCGGGCTCCACGGGCGGAGCCGGATCGACGACTACGACTGGCTGCGGGCCAAGGACGACCCCGAGGTGACGGCGTACCTCGAGGACGAGAACGCCTGGACGTCGGCCCGGACGGCCCACCTCGCGGGCCTGCGCGAGCAGCTCTTCGAGGAGATCAAGGCCCGCACCAAGGAGACGGACCTGTCGGTGCCGTCGCGCAACCGCGGCTGGTGGTACTACGGCCGGTCCTTCGAGGGCCGTGAGTACGGCGCGTCGTGCCGCGTGGCGGTCGCCGACCCGGACGACTGGACCCCGCCCGCCCCGGCCGAGGACTGCGGACCCGACGAGCCCGCGCTCCCGGGTGAGGAGGTCCTGCTCGACCACGACGCGCTGGCGCGCGACCACTCCTTCTACTCCGTCGGCGGTGTCTCGGTGAGCCCGGACGGCACGCTCCTCGCCTACTCCACGGACACGGTGGGCAACGAGCGCTACGTCCTGGAGATCAAGGACCTCCGCAGCGACGACCTGCTTCCCGACCGGATCGAGGGCGTGCTCGGCGGCGCGGTCTGGGCTCCCGACGGCCGCGACCTCTACTACTGCACCGTCGACGACACCTGGCGCCGCGACAAGGTCTGGAGACACCGCCTCGGCACCACCCAGGCGGACGACGAGCTGGTCCACCACGAGACGGACGGGCGCTTCTGGGTGGGAGTCGGGCGCAGCCGCAACGACCGCTTCCTGGTCGCCGTGAGCGGCTCGAAGAACACCACCGAGACCCGGTTCCTCGACACCCGCGTCCCGGACGCCGGCTGGGTGGTCTTCCACCCGCGGGAGGAGGGGTTGGAGTACGGCCTCGAGCACGCGGTGATCGGCGGCGAGGACGTGTTCCTCGTCCTCCACAACCGCACCGGCCCCGACTTCGAGATCGCCACCGCCCCGATCGCAGCCACCCCGCCCGACGAGTGGCGGCCCCTGATCCCGTACGCCGAGGGCGTCCGGCTCGAGGACGTGTCGGCGTACGCCGGGCACCTCGTCGTACCGCAGCGCAGCGGCGGCCTGACCCAGCTCCGGATCCTGGAGCTCGGTGACGCCGGGGTGAAGGACGACTATCTCGTCGAGTTCCCCCAGGAGCTCTACACCGTCGGCGGATGGGGCGGTGCCGAGGTCGGCCAGCCCACCGTGCGGGTCGCCTACACCTCCCTGACCGTGCCGTCGTCCGTCTACGACTACGACGTCCGCACCCGCGAGCTCACCCTGCTCAAGCAGCAGCCCGTCCGCGACCACGACCCCTCGGCGTACGAGGAGCACCGGCTGTGGGCGACGGCCGACGACGGCGTACAGGTGCCGATCTCGCTGGTCTGCCGCAAGGGTGCCGCGGACGACGGGCCGATCCCCTTCCTGCTCTACGGCTACGGCGCCTACGAGATCTCCATCGACCCGAGCTTCTCGGTGGCCCGGCTCTCCCTGCTCGACCGCGGCGCCGGCATGGCGATCGCGCACGTGCGCGGCGGCGGCGAGATGGGCCGTCACTGGTACGACGACGGGAAGCTGCTCCACAAGGAGCACACCTTCTCCGACTTCGCCGCCTGCGCCCGTCACCTGGTCGCCGAGGGCTGGACGACGCACGAGCGCCTGGTCGCCGAGGGCGGCTCGGCCGGCGGGCTGCTGATCGGTGCGGTCGCCAACCGCTACCCCGACCTCTTCGGTGGCCTGGTCGCCGATGTGCCGTTCGTCGACGCCCTCACCTCCATGCTCGACGCGAGCCTGCCGCTGACCGTGACCGAGTACGACGAGTGGGGCGACCCCCACGACCCGGCGGCCTACGACAACCTCGCCGGCTACGCGCCGTACGAGAACATCGCGGCCGTCGACTATCCGCCGATCCTGGCCACCACGTCGCTCAACGACACCCGGGTGCTGTACGTCGAGGCCGCGAAATGGGTGGCCAGGCTCCGCGCGACCGCCATCGGCCGGCGCGACTTCCTCCTCAAGACCGAGATGTCGGCCGGCCACGGCGGGGTCTCGGGGCGCTACCAGGCCTGGCACGACCGTGCCTTCACCAACGCCTGGGTCCTCGACCGGATGGGACTCGCCGACGCTGCGCCCAGCCACCTGCCCACCTGAGGCCGCCGGGCGAGCAGGCTCGCTCGGGGGCTGAGAACTCCCTGAGAGTTCCCCGCGGAGGCAACTCCCTGCCTCGCTCACACGTCTGGCAAGGGTGAAGGGTCCAAAACGCCCCCGCCACGGGAATCCTCCCGGCATCCGGTGCGTTGGAGTCCATGTGGGTAGCTACCGGGGGGTAGGCCCGCGGGAGGTAGGAGGGCGACATGGCAGCACGAACCATCAGCGTGACCCGTGAGATCGAGGGCCGCGACAGCGTGGGGCTGTATCTCGACGAGATCGCCCGCACGCCGCTGCTCGACGCAGCCGCCGAGGTGGAGCTCTCCAAGACGATCGAGGCCGGGCTGTTCGCCGCCGCGCTTCTCGCCGAGGGCCGCGTAGGTCGCAAGAAGGGCGGCGCCCCGATGTCGGCCACGGAGGAGGAGCTCCTCTGGCTGGCCGAGGAGGGTGAGCGGGCCACCCAGCAGTTCATCAACGCCAACCTGCGGCTCGTGGTCTCGATCGCACGCAAGTACGGCCGGGCCCAGATGCCGATGCTGGACCTGATCCAGGAGGGCAACACCGGCCTGATCCGGGCGGTGGAGAAGTTCGACTACACCAAGGGCTACAAGTTCTCGACGTACGCCACGTGGTGGGTGCGTCAGGCGATCACCCGCGGCATCGCGCAGCAGGCGCGCGTCGTACGGCTGCCCGTGCACGTCGTCGAGGAGCTCAACCAGGTCGGCGGTGCCCGGCGCACCCTCGAGCGTCAGCTCGGTCGTGACCCGGAGCCCGAGGAGATCGCCGTGGAGCTCGACATGGCCCTCGAGCGGGTCCTCGACCTGATGTCGTGGGGTCGCGACCACGTCAGCCTCGACACCCCGGTGGACGAGGACGGCGACACCTCGCTCGGCGACCTGATGGCGCAGGAGACGGCGCCCGGTCCCGACGACACCGTGCTCGACGTGGAGGCCCGCGAACGGCTCGACCAGCTCGTGGGTCAGCTGGACGACCGCGCCGCCGACATCATCCGCGCCCGCTACGGCCTGCTCGACGGCCGGCAGCACAAGCTCGCCGACATCGGCGCCCGCCACGGCATCTCCGCCGAGCGTGTGCGCCAGCTCGAGCGCGAGGCCCTGCAGAAGCTGCGCCGCCTCGGCGACCCCGACCTCGCAGCGTGACCACGACCGCCTGAGAGCCGGTCCTAGCTGACCGTTTCCCCACCGGTGAGCTCCGCGAAGACCTCCGCCACACGCTGGCGGAGGTCTTCGATCGTTCCGGAGTTGTCGACGACGTACGTCGCGGCCGCGAGCCGCTCCTCCCGGGACGCCTGGGCGTCGATCCGGGCACGGGACTCCTCCTCCGACCAGCCGCGGTCGCGCACCGCCCGCGCCACCTGCACCTCGACCGGGACGTCGACCACGAGCACCGCGTCGAAGGACGATGCCTGACCGGTCTCGACGAGCAACGGGATGTCGTGCACCACGATGGCATCACCCGGAGCGGCCGCCTCGAGCTCCGCGGCGCGCGCCCGGACCAGCGGGTGCACGATGCCCTCGAGGGCCGTGCGGCGGGCCGGGTCGGCGAACACCAGTGCCCCGAGGCGCGCGCGGTCGAGACCGCCGTCGGGGCCGAGCATCTCCGGTCCGAACTCGGCGACGACCGCCGCCAGTCCCGGCGTCCCCGGGGCTACCACGTCGCGGGCGAGCGCGTCGGCGTCGACGACGACCGCACCGAGGGAGCGCAGCAGATCCGCCACGGTGCTCTTCCCCGAGGCCACGCCACCTGTCATTCCCAAGCGCACCCTAAGAACCTTACGCAGGGACTTTCCCCCCGCGCCTCACAGGTGCTTAGGTTGCCCGGCCCCACACCCCCCGGGCACTACTCAGAGACGAAGGGACCCTTTCGTGAGTTCGACCAAGAAATCGCTGACGGTTGCTGCCATCGGCACCACCGTGCTCGCCGTCAGCATGTTGGGACTGCCGAGCCAGGCAGCCACCGGTAGCCACACCCCGGCTGCACATGGTGGCGACAGCGCTTCCCAGCACGGCCCCGGTGCGTACGACGCACGCTCCCTCGCAGGTCCGGCCCTGGTCAGGGCCGACCGCCGGCAGATCAAGGGCCAGACCAAGTCCGACCGGGCGTTCGTCCGCAGCCTCGGTGGCCAGGCGGTCGTCGACTTCGACCCGCTGACCCACACGCCGCGCAACCTCGGACGCCTCAACGGCTTCCTCAGCCGCCCGTCGTCCGCCCCCGCTCGCACGGTGGCCATGAACTACGTGCGCAGCCACCTGCAGGCACTCGGCCTCACCTCGGCCGACCTGAGCACGTTCCGGTTCCGACAGGACTACGTCGACACCATCGGTGTCCACAACCTGTCGTGGAGCCAGTCCGTGCAGGGCGTCCCGGTGTTCGGCAACGGCCTGAAGGTCAAGGTCACCCGCGACGGTCGCGTCCTCTCGGTCCAGGGCAGCCCGGTGTCCGGTCTGACCCGGATGGCCGCTCAGGCGCCCGCCAGCGGCGCGGTGTCGTCGGCTTCGGCCCGCACCGTGGCCGCCGGCAACGTCGACGGGAAGGTCACCGCGACCCGGGTCGTGAGCTCCCACGGCGGCAGCGCCCCCTCGACGGTCTGGGCGAACCACGACTACTCCACGAAGGTCTGGTTCCTGACCTCCAGCGGCCTGCGGCCGGGCTGGTCGACGTACGTCCAGAGCTCCGCCGGTTCCTTCCAGCACGTCATCGACGGCGTGTCCGGTCGGGTGCTCTTCCGGCAGTCGACCCAGTCGGACGCCAACGGCGACGCCTTCGTCTACGACAACTACCCCGGCGCTGCGAAGGGCGGCAGGGCCAGGGTCGTCAACTTCGTCAAGAGGGGCTGGCTCCCCAAGCACGCGTCGTTCCTCAACGGCAGCTCGGTGGTCGCGTGGTCCGACACCGACGACGACAACCTGCTCGAGAACGGCGAGAGGACCCAGGTCCCGGGCAACACGAGGGGCGCGACCTTCCCGCTGAAGCGGTTCGGCAAGGGGGCCTCGGGCTTCTGCAAGACCTTCGTGTGCACCTGGAACCCGAACATCCCCGGATCGTGGCAGACCAACCGCAACGCCGACGGGGCCAACGCGTTCTACCTGGCCAGCAACTTCCACGACTACCTGGCCAAGGCGCCGATCGGGTTCACGCCCCAGGCCGGTAACTTCTCGGCCGCCGGCGGAGACCCGGTGCTCCTCAACGCCATCGACGGCGCGGCCACCGGCCCCGACGGCAACCACATCGACAACGCCAACATGAGCACGCCGCCCGACGGCACGCCCCCGACGATGCAGATGTACCTCTGGCACGCGCCGGGCGCGTCCGACAACGCCACCACCGGTGACCCGTTCGTCCCGACCAGTGGTGCGTTCGACGCCTCGATCCTCTACCACGAGTACACCCACGGCCTGTCCAACCGGCTGGTGACCGACGCCGACGGCAACGGCGCGCTCAACACGATCCAGTCCGGTGCGATGGGTGAGGCCTGGAGCGACTACTACGCGCTCGACTACCTGGTGACCAAGGGCTTCCTGAAGGACACCGCCAAGCCGGGCCAGATCCTCGAGGGCAGCTACGTCGGTGGGGGTCAGCACCTGATCCGCACGATGGCCATCGACTGCCCGCCGAGCGCCACCACGAGGGGCTGCACCTCCGCGTTCGACAGGAGCAAGGGCGGATACACCTACGGCGACTTCCCGAAGATCGTCGGGGGGCCCGAGGTCCACGGCAGTGGCGAGATCTGGGGCCAGACGCTGTGGGACATCCGGTCCGCGCTCGGTCACCGCGTGGCCGACACCCTGATCACCCGCGCCATGTCGCTGTCGCCCGCCGACCCGTCGTTCCTCGACATGCGCAACGCGATCATCCAGGCCGACCTCGTCAGGTACGGCCAGGCGCACACCCCGGCGCTGTGGAACATCTTCGCCAAGCGCGGCATGGGCTACTTCGCCGGTGCCGTGAGCGCCAACGACGCCCACCCCGCGCAGGACTTCCACGCCCCGCCGGCACCGCAGACGGCGCATGACGGGACCATCGCCGGGTTCGTGACCGACTCCAGGTCCGGTGACCCGGTCGCCGGTGCCGTGGTGACCATCGGTGGCTTCGGCGACCAGTACACGACGACCACGGGCGACAACGGGCTCTACGAGTTCGACGGCCTCTACGTCGGCACCTACAAGAAGGTCGCGGTGAGTGCGCCCGGCTACTTCGGTGACGCGAGCCCCGGCAACGCCGTGAGCCTCGGTGACTTCACCGACGCAGACGTCACCAACCTGGCGGTCCAGCGCGACTGGGCAGCCACGACGGGCGACGCGGTCGTGACCGGCTTCAACGGTCCCGACTACTCGTCCTTCGGGTGCGGACCGGACCAGGCCTTCGACACCTCGGAGTCGACGGGTTGGGGTTCCACGACGGGCAACGACAACGGTGACCCCACCAACGTGTTCAAGCCGAAGGCGATCACCGTCGACATGCACCACGTCGTCGACATCGATCACATCCTGGTGGACCCGACGGCCACGTGCGGTGACGGTGGGTCGGCCTCGGTCGGCGCCTACACGATCGAGACGTCCGTGGACGGCTTGACCTTCAACCCCGCGAACAGTGGCACGTTCACCGGCGACGACCAGGGTCGGCTCAACGAGCTCACCCCGGCCGTGGGAGCGGCCACTGCTCGCTACATCCGGTTCACGATGCTGGGCAACCAGACGCCCGACTTCGCGACCAACTGCGACCCGGACAACCTGGGGCCGTACGACGGATGCCTGTTCACCGACCTGACCGAGCTCGCGGTCGTCGGCGACGAGGCGTCGTAACGGCAGAGCACCTCACGAACGGCCCGGGCCTCACGGCCCGGGCCGTTCGTCGTCCCCGGGAAGCCTGGTAAGGGCCGCAGCCGGGTTCTGGTGAGTACGCCGCACCCCCTTCCCCGAGTCCCTTGGCAGATGATTGGGTGTGAGCCGTCCCTCATCTCCGGCGACTCACCATCGAAGGGAACGCTTCGTGAATCGGTTCAGGAACAAAGCACTGACGGCTGCCGTCATCGGCAGCACCGCTCTCGGGGTCAGCATGCTGGGCCTGCCGAGCCAAGCCGCCACCAGCGGTCAGAGCTCGGGCCACGCCTCTACCCGGGAAGGCAGCGCCGGCCATGCGGCCGGTTACTACGACGCTCGCCAGCTCACGGGTACGACGCTGTCGCACGCCACGCGGCAGCAGCTCGACTCTCGGACCAAGGCCGACCGGGCCTACTACCGGAGCCTCGGCTCCCAGGCCGTCGTCTCCCTGGACCCGCTCACCCGCACGGTGCGCGACATCGGGAAGCTCAACGGCTACCTGACCGGCCGCTCCACGGCGCCGGCCCGCTCGATCGCTCTCTCCTACGTGCGATCCCACATGTCCGCCCTGGGTCTGCACCGGGGCGACCTCACGACCTTGAGGTTCCAGCGCGACTACGTCGACCCGTCCGGCCTCCACAACCTCTCGTGGAGCCAACAGGCCGCCGGCCACACCGTCTTCGGCAACGGCCTCCTCGTCCGGGTCACCCGTGACGGCCGCGTGCTCGCCGTCCAGGGGAGCCCCGTCTCGGGTCTGGCCCAGCTGGCCGCCCAGGCACCGACCACCAGCCGCGTGAGCGCGTCGCAGGCCCGAGCCCTGGCCGCGCACAACGTGGACGCCAGCGCTTCTCACGCGACGATCGCGAGCAGCCGCAGCGGCGCCTCGGCCACGACGAAGTGGTCCAACAACGACCAGGCCTCACGGGTCTGGTTCCTCACGCCTGCGGGCCTGCGGCCGGGCTGGTCCACCTACGTGCAGACCGCGAAGGGTGCCTACCAGCACGTGATCGACTCCGCCACCGGCAGGACGCTCTACCGCCACTCCAACACCGACAACGACAACGGCGACGCGTTCGTCTACGACAACTTCCCTGGTGCTGCCCACGGCGGCAAGGCCCGCGTCGTCAACTTCTTCAAGCGTGGCTGGCTGACGAAGTCCGACACGTTCCTCAAGGGCGACTCGGTGACGGCGTTCTCCGACGTGAACGACGACGACGCCATCCAGAGCTCCGAGAAGACCCCGGTGCCGGGCACGAAGCACGCCGCCCAGTTCAAGCTGAAGAGGTTCGGCGTGGCCGCCTCTGCTCGTTGCAAGGCGTTCGTCTGCACGTGGAACCCGCACGTCACCGGGTCCTGGAGGGACAACCGCAAGGAGGTCACGAACAACGGCTTCTACTTCGCCAGCAACTTCCACGACTACCTGGCCAAGCCGCCGATCAGCTTCACCCCGGCGGCGGGCAACTTCTCGGCCAAGGGCGGCGACCCGGTCATGCTGAACACCCTGGACGGTGCGAACACGGGCACCGGCGCCAACTCCGGCATGCCCGACGGCAGCCACATCAACAACGCCAACATGAGCACCCCGCCCAACGGGATCTCGCCGACCATGCAGATGTACCTGTTCCACGTTGCCGGCGCCGGTGACGCCGACGATCCCTTCGTCCCGACGACGGGTTCGCTGGACGCCTCCGTGGAGTACCACGAGTACACCCACGGTCTGTCCAACCGCCTGGTCATCGACGCCAACGGCAACTCCACGCTGAACGACATCCAGGCCGGCGCCATGGGTGAGGCCTGGAGCGACTACTACGCGATGGACTACCTGGTCACGAACGGGTTCCTCAAGGACACCAAGAAGGCCGGCGACCTGCTCGAGGGCGACTACGTCGCTGCCGGTGCCCATGAGGTCCGCACGATGGCGATCGACTGCCCCGTCGGTGCCAAGGCCGCGGGCTGCAAGTCCGGGGCCGTGGCCCACCGGCGCGGAGGCTACGTGTACGGCGACTTCCCGAACATCGTCGGGAGCCCCGAGGTGCACGGCAGCGGCGAGATCTGGGCCCAGACGCTCTGGGACCTCCGCAACGCGCTGGGTCACAAGGTCACCGACGCGCTGGTCACCCGGGCGATGACGATCTCCGCCGAGGACCCTGACTACCTCGACATGCGGAACGCCATCGTGCGCGCCGACCTGGTCGGCTTCGGCGGCAAGTTCAGCCACACCATCTGGAAGGTCTTCGCTCACCGCGGCATGGGCTTCTTCGCCGGCTCGATCGACTCGGCCGACACCACGCCCGCGAGCGACTTCCACGTACCGCCGCCGGCAAGCCGGCCCCACGACGGCGTGGTGGAGGGAACGGTGACGGACGCGACCACCGGGGACCCCGTGGCCGGCGCCCTCGTGCAGCTGACCGGCCAGGGTTCGCAGAACTCCGCGACCACCGACTCCGACGGGGAGTACCGGATCTTCCCGGCAGGGGTGGGTCTGGTGACCGGCACCTACAAGAAGGTCGTCGCCAGTTTCCCGGGATACCTGGGCGATGCCCACGCGGGCAAGGCGGTCTCGATAGGGTCATTCAACCCCGCGACGGACTCGACCGACTTCCAGATCACCCACGACTGGGCCAGCCTCTCCGGAGGTGCCAGCATCCAGCAGGCAGAAGGGACGGACTACTCGCAGTTCGGCTGCGGACCTGATCGGGCGTTCGACACCAGCGAAGGCACGAGCTGGGTGACCGACGCCGGCGTGACCCCGGGGGCAACCGCTGCCTTCGACCCGAAGACGATCGAGGTGAAGCTGCCTCAGCCGGTGGACATCGCTGCCTTCCAGGTCGATCCCAGCCAGACCTGCGGGACCGGCACCAGCTCAGCCACCGGCGACCTGCTGATCGAGACGTCGCCGGACGGCACGAACTGGACGCCCGCTGCACACCCGATCTTCGGAGCGGGCGACGTCGGTCACCTCAACTCGGTCCCCGCGACAGCTGGCCGGTCCGACGTGCTGTTCGTGCGGGCCACGATCGAGGGCAACCAGGTTCCTGCTCCGTTCGAGGACAACTGCCCGGACGGCGGATTCGGCGGCTGCGAGCTCTCGTCGCTGACCGAGCTGGTGGTCACCGGATCGCCGTCCGGCCCCTGAGGTCACAGCACATCACCACAGCAGCAACGGACGGCCCGGGCCACGGCCCGGGCCGTCCGCCGTGCTGAGCAGGACTCTCCACCCGGCACGTGAGGTTCCGGGAACGACGAAGGGCCCGGCCGACCGGCCGGGCCCTTCGTCGTCGTCAGTCAGCGGCGGCTGTCAGCTCGCGCCGCCGGTGAGCTTCTCACGGAGCGCCTGCAGAGCCTCGTCCGAGGCGAGCGAGCCGCCGGTCTCCTCGGTGGTCTCGGCCTCGTCGGTGGCGCCGGAGGCGGAGGAGTACGTCGTGGCCTCGCCGGCCTCGACCTCGGCCTGCTTGGCCTCCTCCTGCTGCTTGACGTGGGCCTCCCAGCGGGCGTGCGCCTTGGCGTACTGGTCCTCCCAGGCCGCGCGCTGCTCGTCGTAGCCCTCGAGCCACTCACCCGTCTCGGGGTCGAACCCGTCGGGGTAGATGTAGTTGCCCTGCTCGTCGTACGTCGCCGCCATGCCGTAGAGCGTCGGGTCGAACTCCTCCACGTCGGTGGCGGTCGTGGTCTCGTTGGCCTGCTTCAGCGACAGCGAGATCCGGCGACGCTCGAGGTCGATGTCGATGATCTTGACCATGACGTCGTCGTTGACCTGGACGACCTGCTCGGGGATCTCCACGTGGCGCTCGGCCAGCTCGGAGATGTGGACCAGGCCCTCGATGCCCTCCTCGACCCGGACGAACGAGCCGAACGGCACCAGCTTGGTGACCTTGCCCGGCACGATCTGGCCGATCTGGTGGGTCCGGGCGAAGTGCTGCCAGGGGTCCTCCTGCGTCGCCTTGAGCGACAGGGACACCCGCTCGCGGTCCATGTCGACGTCGAGCACCTCGACGGTGACCTCGTCACCGACGGCCACGACCTCACTCGGGTGGTCGATGTGCTTCCAGGACAGCTCCGAGACGTGGACCAGACCGTCCACACCACCGAGGTCGACGAACGCACCGAAGTTGACGATCGAGGACACGACGCCCTTGCGGATCTGGCCCTTCTGGAGCTGGGTCAGGAAGCCGTGGCGGACCTCGGACTGGGTCTGCTCGAGCCAGGCGCGGCGCGACAGCACGACGTTGTTGCGGTTCTTGTCGAGCTCGATGATCTTCGCCTCGAGCGTCTGACCGACGTAGGGCTGGAGGTCACGCACGCGGCGCATCTCCACCAGCGACGCCGGCAGGAAGCCGCGCAGCCCGATGTCGAGGATCAGGCCGCCCTTGACGACCTCGATGACGGTGCCCTCGACGACGCCGTCCTCCTCCTTGACCTGCTCGATGGTGCCCCAGGCGCGCTCGTACTGGGCGCGCTTCTTGGACAGGATCAGCCGGCCTTCCTTGTCCTCCTTCTGGAGGACCAGGGCCTCGACCTTGTCGCCGACCTTGACGACGTCGTTGGGGTCGACATCGTGCTTGATCGACAGCTCACGCGAGGGGATGACGCCCTCGGTCTTGTAGCCGATGTCGAGCAGGACCTCGTCCCGGTCGACCTTGACGATCGTGCCCTCGACGATGTCGCCATCGTTGAAGTACTTGATGGTCGCGTCGATCGCGGCGAGGAAGTCTTCCTCGGAGCCGATGTCGTTGACGGCCACCTGGGGCGCGTCGATCTCCGAGAGGTAGGCGGTGCTGCTTGTCATAAGGGAATGGGAACCTTTGAATGGATGGAGTTGTCGCGGGCACGCTGGAAGCCCTGTGTCACTACCGCAGGATCCCGTGCTCACGCACGGCGGAGAGATAGCGAGCCGGTGTCCGCTCCGTCCGGGACGTGGGCAGACTTCTGGCGCCCCGCGAGTCTACGCGGGGGCTCCGTGGCGCGTCCAACCAGCGGGCACGCCGTGCAGTCACCGAGGCACGGACAAGCGGCCCGAGAGTGCTCGGGAATCGAGTCGTGTGCCCGAGACCGCGCTGGAGACCGACCTCAGGCACACGACCCTCACCTCCGTCGTCTGGTGCGTCTCGAAGACGATCTGCACGACCATGACGTCACCGTCCTGGTGAGTGGGGAGAGGGCAGCGCGTGGAGATCTCCTGTCCGAGCGATGGCCGCCAGGTGTCCGTGGGCTCGATCCGCAACGGGATTCTGGCCACGCCGTGCCGCAAGATCGACCAGCGCCCAGAGGTCGGCCGCGCGGGCCAGGTCGAACGCCTCCGCCGAGGTGCCGCCGCGGCGCTCGCGCCAGGCGGCCAGCACCCCCTCGACGTACGCCGGGTGACGGTCGAAGCGGAGCAGGTTGCCGAGGTCGGTGAACGGATGTCCGGCATGGGCGAACTCCCAGTCGAGCACGCCGCTCACCTCGAGGGTCTCCGCGTCGACCAGGAGGTTCTTCGGGTTCAGGTCGGAGTGCACCAGGCAGGTCCGTCCCACCGTGTCCAGCAGGGTCTGTGCCTGTGCGGCCACGCTGCGGAGCCGGGTGAGCAGGCGCTCGTCCCAGCCCAGCGCCGACGCGTGGTCGTCGACGAACCCCGGCAGGCCGTCGACCCCCGCGAACGGGCGGATCAGGAGGTCGCCGTCGACGAACTCGCCCGCGCGCAGCGTCGGCATGCCCGCCAGGTCGGCGGCCAGGGATCCCAGACGCGTCCCGAGGGCCGCCAGGCCCTCGACGTCGAGGGTCGGCAGCAGCAGGTCGCCGCGCTCCCCCGGGAGGTACGTCGTGACCAGCAGCCCGGGCCGGTCCGCGACGGCGAGCCCCCGGCGTACCTCCAGCACGTCGGGCACCGGGACCAGGCCCCGCACCAGCCGCAGCACGGCCGCGTCGATCTCCGGCCCTGCGTCGTCGCGCTCCCCCGGTCGGTAGATCCGGACCACCGACCGCGCTCCCCCGACCTCGGCCAGGAACGTCTGTCCGGACCAACCGCCGGCCAGGGGCGTCAGCTCGGAGAAGTCCACGCCCGTACGCTGCCACAGCCGGGGTGGACGGCGGGCCAGTAGGGTTCGCGCCGTGGAGGACCACCTGCCGCAGCGCGTCCGGGTCGAGCGCCGCACGGTCGACGAGGCCGAGTCGCGGCAGGCGAACGGCCCCGACTGGGACCGCTACGCGGACGAGTACCAGGCGACCCACGGAGGCTTCCTCGGCGACACCGGCTTCGTGTGGGGCCCCGAGGGGCTCACCGAGGACGAGGCCGGCGTCCTCGGCGACGTGAGCGGCAAGGACGTGCTCGAGGTGGGCTCGGGTGCCGGCCAGTGCTCGCGCTGGGTGCGGGTGCACGGCGGCCGGTCGTTCGGGCTCGACCTCTCCGCCCGGCAGCTCCAGCACTCACGACGGCTCGACGAGGAGACGGGACTCGCCGTCCCGTCGGTGCTCGGCACCGCGACCGCGCTGCCCTTCGCTCCCGGGTCGTTCGACGTGGTCTTCTGCTCCTTCGGAGCGCTGCAGTTCGTCGCCGACATCGAGGCGGCCGTCGCCGAGACCGCCCGCGTGCTGCGCCCCGGCGGACGGTTCGCGTTCTCGGTCACGCACCCGACCCGGTGGAGCTTCCCGGACGACCCGTCGGAGGCCGGGCTCACCGCCACGTCGTCGTACTGGGACCGCACGCCGTACGTCGAGGTGGACGACGACAGCGGCCGCGTGGCGTACGTCGAGCACCACCGCACGCTGGGCGACTGGGTCTCACTCCTGGCCGGGCGCGGCTTCCGGATCGTGCGGCTGCTCGAGCCGGAGTGGCCCGAGGACCACGACCGGGTCTGGGGCGGATGGTCGCGCACCCGGGGGCGGATCACCCCCGGGACCGCCGTGTTCGCCGCGGACCTGCTCGCGTAGACCCTCAGATCGCCGGCAGGAACCTCGACGAGCGGCGCCGGATGGCGAAGACGCCCAGCCCCAGCCCGGCGAAGGCCAGGGCCATCACCAGCTGCATGGCGTTCTGGGAGCCCTGACCGTCGCTGCCGTTGATCTCGAAGTCGTAGGCCATCACCCCCATCGCACCGGTCGGTGCACCGAACATCATCCCGTCGGTGTGGGCCCGCTTGGCTCCGGCGGCCAGTCCGGCGTACAGCTTGCCGTACTGCTGAGTGGTGCTCTCTCCGGCCTCCACGATCTTCACGACGCCCTGCTCCGAGAGCTGGTTGGCACCGTCGACGAGCTTGGGGGCCCCGCCCGCGGCCTGCTGCGTGCCGTCGGCGAGCTGCGTACTGCCGGACGAGGCGGTGTTCAGGCCGTCGGAGAGCTGGTTCGCACCAGCGGCCAGCTGGGAGGAGCCGTCGGCCGCCTTGCTCGTACCGCCCGCGAGCTGCTGGGCGCCTGAGTCGAGCTGTCCGAGTCCGCCCGTCAGAGCGGCCGCGCCACAGCGCAGCGTCTTGGTGGGGTCACAGCCCGGAGTGGGTGCCCCGAGCCCGGCCAGGACCTGCTGCTGGAGCGAGGCGACCAGGAGCGGGACGCCGGCCTGGACGGCCAGGGCCGCCTCCTTGATCCCGCACTGGGTGTGGACGCAGTCCTTGAAGTTGCCGTGGGACAGTCCGTCGCGCAGCTGGTCGAGCCCGGCGCCGGGGTTGAGCAGCTGGGCGTCGGCCTTCGTCTTGATGGTGTTCAGGCTCGTCTGGAGCAGGGCCAGCTGCTGGTCGTAGGTGTTGTTCGTCTCGAAGATCGACTGGAGGGCGTTCACCTGAGACGTGCACTGCGCGTCGTTCTGGCAGCCGGGGGTGTTGCCGATGTCCTGCAGTCGCTTCTGCAAGCGACCCTCGGTGACGATCGTCAGCTTGCCGAGGTGAGTGTCTGCATCACTCAACGTCTGCCCGCGACTGATCCCCACCGAGCTCGCGAGCGCGGCGACGGCATCGATGGCACCGCAGTTCTTGGGTTCGACCTGGTTGATGGTGGCGCTGAGACAGTCGTTGGTCGGGCCGACCTCCAGACCCTGCTGGATCGCGTTCAGGCCACCGAGGATGGTCTTCTTCGTGGCCGGGTCGTTCCGGTTGCCGACGCCGTCCGCGATCTGCGTCAGCGCCCCGAGCAGGCGCTGGTAGTCCGCGTTGTGCGCAAGGGTGTTCGGCAGCTTGGTCAGGGCGGAGTGCAGCTGGGTCAGCCCGTCCGCGAGGGCCTGTCCCCCGTTGTTCGCCTGGTGCGTGCCGTCCGCCAGGCGTCCGGCCCCGGAGTCGATCTTGGTGAGGCCGGAGTTCAGCTGCCCGGCCCCGGCGGCCAGCTGGGCGGCGCCGGGCGCCGCCTGCCCGGTGAGGCCGGTGCTGAGCTGGTGAGCGCCGTCGTTCAGCTTGATGAGCCCGGCGAGGAGCTGCGCCGCGCCGTCACGCAGACGCAACAGGTTGGTGTTGATCTTGGTCGCACCGGCGGCCAGCTGCTCACCGGTCGCAGCGCCCGACTGGTAGCTGTCGGCTGCGGTGGCGAACGTCGGGTTGCTGAGCGGGTCGACCGGGGCAGCCGTGAAGGAGACCGGCGGCACCGATCCGTTGGTCAGGTGCGCGGTGTACCCGAAGGAGACGGTGTTCGCCCCGATGGGGGGAAAGAGCGTCAGCAGGTACTCCATCTGGGTGCCGCCATGACCGTCCCCACCCATGCTCGCGGCCTCTGACTGCACGTTGGTGAAGCTGTCGGGGAGGTCGAAGACCACGGTGCCGACGAGCGGGATCGAGACGTCGCTCACCTCCGTCTTCGTGCCGCCGTTGCCGTCGCTGTAGGTCAGGGGCATCTTCTTCGCCGTCAGGTTCTTGACCGTGTAGCTCACGTTGACGTCACCCGTCGCGCCGACCAGGTCGTCGGCCGAGACGGTCTTGCCGTCAAGCTCGTACTTCACCTCGACGGAGATGGGGAGCTTGGACGAGTCGAAGTTGCTGACGGTGCGGCTGCGGGCCACGCCGTTCACGTCGTACTGCTGTTGGAGGTTGCCATCCTTGGCGTCGACTCCACCGAAGCCGTCGAGGTTGCGCAGACCGTCGCTGTCGACCGGGTTGTCGACGGTGACCTGGCCGTCGCCGGTGAGAGTGAGCTGCTCGTAGATCCGCGAGTCGTTGATGTTGCCGTCGGCGTCCAGATAGGTCTGGATCGTCTCGGTGTTGACCGTGGACACGCCGTCCGACGTGTTGCCGTCGGCGAACGACGAGCCAGGAAGGACGCCGACCGCGGCCACCAGTCCGATCACAGCCGCGTAGCGCGGGAGACGTCGGCGATAGACGGCCCTCATCGAGCGTCCTCCTTCATCAGGTCGCCGAGAGCTGACTCCCGGTGAGCGGGGGCTGCGGCTGGTTCCTCGGGTGCGGGTGGCGGCGTCTGGTCGGAGGTCTCGCCACCCGGAGCGACCAGGGCGGCCGCGAAGAAGCCGAGCGCGACAGCGAGGAGCACGCTCGTCGAGGACGTCGTGGAGGTGCTCAGCACCTGGCTCGGGGCGAGGAGGTAGGTCGCTTCATAGCTACCGGACATCGTCGCCGCGCCGAGCAGGGTGCTCCACAGGGGCACTCGGTTGCGGCTGAAGCCCGCGGTGGCCGTGCACACCAGTACGACGAGCGCGACCGCGATGGAGTGTCCGGCCGCCGTGTCCGGCAAGGCACCGGCTCGGAGGAGATAGCCCAGCCACGACGCCACGAAGCCCACGGTGAACCCGATCAGCCGCGCCTGCGGGGTGCGGTGAGGCACGAGGGCGATCACGGCACCGCTGGCTGCCCCCATCAAGGCGACGGACTCGACGTCGAGCCCGAGACCCGAGCTGAGCAGGACGATGGCGACAGCGGCGACGGTCAGCACGCCACCCGTGAGCAAGGTTGCGCGCACGGTTCTCCTTCCGGTGCGCCGGCCCAGGCCGGGCGCACGGCTCCCTCCGTGCCCTTCTCTGGCTCGGATGGCGGGATGTTATACCGAGTCCGGCGCCGCAGCGAACTGGTGAGTAACAAGCGTGTTCCGAGGTGTCTGGATACCGGCCGTTCCGGAGTCGGCCATTAGGCTCGCCGGCATGGCACGGGCAGCGGGGACCTCGCGTTCCGCTGCCGCGATCCGAGGTGGCGGCGGCGTCGCGATCGCCGTCCTGGTCATGAACGTGACCACCTACGGCTTCACGATCGCCTCCGCCCACATCCTCGGTCCGGCGGACTACGGCGCGCTCGCAGCCTGGATGAACCTCCTGATGGTGGTCAACGTCGGCTTCCTCGGCCTCCAGGCCACGGCGGCACGGCGGCTGTCCTCCGGCGAGCACTCCCTCGACGACGTCGAGCCGCATCTGGTGCGGCTCACCCTCGTCACGTCGCTCACGCTGGGGGTGGTGCTGCTCGCGCTGACTCCCGTCATCAACGTGACCCTGCAGCTGCACAACATGTGGATGGCCGCCCTGCTGGGACTCTCCGCGATCCCGCTCACGATGGCCGGCGGGCTCTCGGGCATCCTCCAGGGTGAACGGCGCTGGGGAGCCCTCTCGGCGGTCTACATCTGCATCGGCGCTCCCCGCCTGGTCCTGGGGGTCGCGCTGATCGTGTGGCATCCGGAGCCGGTATGGGCGGCGCTCGGGGTGACCCTGTCCCTGCTGGCGCCGCTCGGGGTCGGCCTGTACGCGCTGCGGCACCGCCATCTGCGCGCCCGGAAGGCCGGCGTCGGGCTCGGCTCGCTGGTGCGCGAGACGGGCCACAACTCCCAGGCTCTGCTGGCCTTCTTCGCGGTCAGCAACGTGGACCTGATCGTCGCCCGCCACACGCTGAGCCCCCACGACGCCGGGCTCTACGCCGCCGGACTGATCCTGACCAAGGCCGTGCTGTTCCTCCCGCAGTTCGTCTCGGTCGTGGCGTTCCCGTCGATGGCCGCCGACGACTCCTCACGCACGTTCAACCTCGCCGTGCTGTCGGTCGCTGGACTCGGGGCGTTGGCCACCCTGGCGACGGCGCTGCTCCCTGGGCTGGCGCTCCTCTTCGTCGGCGGCGCGGAGTACGACGACCTCCGCTCCCAGCTGTGGATCTTCGCCGTGCTCGGCACGGCGTTGGCCTGCCTGATGATGGTCGTCTACGGCCTGATCGCGCGGGGCGGCTCGCGCGCCGTCTACCTGACCTGGGTCGGCCTGGTCGCGATCGTGGGCCTCGGGCTCAGCGTGGACACCATCTCGGGTCTGCTCTCGGTGGTGCTCGGCGTCGACGTCGCGCTGGTCGTGGTGCTGTTGGTCGCCCACCAGCGAACCGCGCCCTCGGTCAGCTCGGACACCGGTGCCCCGGCCATCGAGGGGTTTCCTGCGCAGTAAGCGAGGGACGCAGGAGCGAAGCGACTGGGTCCCGGTCTCGACACGCCGGTCGCGACCTCGCAAGCTCGGCCGCGCGGCTCGCTCGACCACCAGCAGCGAGGGCACGCACTCGCTGCGCTCCTGCGTCCCTCGCTAGTGCGCCGCGTCGTGCCAGCTGCGGCCGGTGCCGACCGAGACGTCGAGGGGCACGGCCAGCTCCGCGGCGCCGCCCATCTCACGGCGTACGACCTCCTCGAGGGCGTCGCGCTCCCCCGGAGCGACCTCGAAGACGAGCTCGTCGTGCACCTGCAGCAGCATCCGGGAGGCCAGACCGGCCGCGCGCACCGCGGCGTCGACGTGGAGCATCGCGATCTTGATCAGGTCGGCGGCCGAGCCCTGGATCGGCGCGTTGAGCGCCATCCGCTCGGCCATCTCGCGACGCTGGCGGTTGTCGCTGGTGAGGTCGGGCAGGTAACGGCGCCGGCCCCAGAGGGTCTCGGTGAAGCCGGTGCGCCGGGCTTCGTCGACGACGCCGCCGAGGTAGTCGCGGACGCCCCCGAAGGTCTCGAAGTACTCGTCCATCAGGCCACGAGCCTCGCCGGGATCGATCCGCAGCTGCTGGCCCAGCCCGAAGGCGGACAGGCCGTAGGCGAGGCCGTAGTTCATCGCCTTGATCTTGGCCCGCTGTCCCGGCGTCACCTCCTCGGCGGGGACCCCGAAGACGCGCGAGGCCGTGATCGAGTGGAAGTCCTGGCCGGACTTGAACGCCTCGATCAGCAGGGCGTCCTCCGACAGGTGGGCCATGATCCGCATCTCGATCTGGCTGTAGTCGGCGGTCAGCAGGCAGTCGAAGCCCTTGCCGACCACGAACCCCTCCCGGATCCGGCGGCCCTCCTCGGTGCGGATCGGGATGTTCTGCAGGTTGGGGTCGGTGCTCGACAGCCGCCCGGTGGCGGCGATGGTCTGGTTGAACGTGGTGTGGATGCGCCCGTCGGACTGCACGGTCTTGAGCAGGCCCTCGATGGTCTGGCGCAGCCGGCTCACGTCGCGGTGACGCAGGAGCGCCATCAGGAACGGGTGCTCGGTCTTCTCGTAGAGCGCCTGCAGGGCGTCGGCGTCGGTCGTGTAGCCGGTCTTGGTGCGCTTGGTCTTGGGCATGCCGAGCTCGTCGAAGAGCACGACCTGGAGCTGCTTGGGCGACCCGAGGTTGATCTCCTTGCCGATCACCCGGAAGGCCTCGCCGGCGGCGTCGCGCACCTCGCTCGCGAAGTGGGACTCCAGCGTCTCGAGGTGGTCGATGTCGACCGCGATGCCGGTCTGCTCCATCACAGCCAGCAGGTCGACCAGCGGCAGCTCGACGTCGGCCAGCAGCGCGGTGCCGCCCGTCTGCTCGATCTCGCCGTCGAGGGTGTCGGCCAGGTCGAGGACCGCCCGCGCATGGAGCATCGCGGTGTCGGCCGCGTCGCCGCCCCCGTCGAGCCCCTCGAGGCTGAGCTGGTCGTCGTCGGCGGCGCCCTGCTTGAGCTCGCGCTTGAGGTAGCGCAGGGTGAGGTCGGCGAGGTCGTAGGAGCGCTGGTCGGGGCGCACGAGGTACGCCGCCAGGGCGGTGTCGCTGACCAGCCCGTGGAGGGGCCAGTCGCGCGCCGCCAGCGCGAGCATCGGGCCCTTGGCGTCGTGGAGCACCTTGGCCCGCCCCGGGTCGCCCAGCCAGGTCATCAGCGCGGCGTCGTCCTCGGGTGTGATCTCGGTGGCATCCACCCAGGCGGCCTGGCCGTCCGCCGCAGCGAGCGCGACGCCGCGGACCTCGCCGGTGCCGGCGCCCCACCCGCCCTGCACGGTGACGCCGGTGCGGGTCTGCGGGCCGGCATGGGTGTCGAGCCACGCGTTCATCTCGCCGGCGCCCAGGCGCACACCCTGGAGCTCGAAGCCCGAGTCGTCGACGAGCGCGGCGTCCTGCACGTCCCACGACTCGAGGAGCCGGTCGCGCAGCACCCGGAACTCCAGAGAGTCGAAGAGCGTGTGGACCAGGTCGCGGTCCCACGACTGGGCCTCGAGGTCGGCCGGCGACACCTCGAGGTCGAGGTCGCGGACCAGGGCGTTGAGCCGACGGTTGCGGATCACGTCGCCGAGGTGGTCGCGGAGGGCCTCGCCCTTCTTGCCGGTGATCTGGTCGGCATGGATGATCACGTTGTCGAGCCCGTCGTACTCGTTGATCCAGCGGGCCGCGAACCCCGGCCCGACGCCGGGCACACCGGGCAGGTTGTCGGAGGTCTCGCCGACGATCGCCGCGAGCTCGGGATAGCGCTGGGGCGGCACGCCGTACTTCGCCTCGACCGCCTCGGGGGTCATCCGGGCCAGCTCGGAGACGCCGCGCATCGGGTAGAGCACCGTCGAGTGCTCGGTCACGAGCTGGAGCGAGTCGCGGTCCCCGGTGAGGATCAGCACCTCCATGCCCTCGGCGAGGGCCTCGGTGACGAGCGTGGCGATGATGTCGTCGGCCTCGTAGCCCTCCAGCGCGAGGTGCCGGATCCGCAGCGCGTCGAGCACCTCGTTGATGAGCGGGAGCTGGCTGGAGAACTCGTCGGGGGTCTTGTTGCGCTTCGCCTTGTACTCGGAGTACTCCGCGAGGCGGAAGGTCTGTCGCGACTTGTCGAACGCGACGCCGATGTGGGTCGGCTGCTCGTCGCGCAGCACGTTGATCAGCATCGAGGTGAAGCCGAAGACCGCGTTGGTGTGCTGCCCCGTCGTGGTCGAGAAGTTCTCCACCGGGAGTGCGAAGAAGGCCCGGTAGGCGATCGAGTGGCCGTCGAGGAGGAGGAGCCGCGGCCGGGCGGTGGTCTCTGTCACGGGGGCAGCGTCGGGCACCTGTCGACTCTATCCACTGGCACCGACAGCCGGCCCCGGCCGGTCTGCCACGGCTCCGAGCCGCCGTGAGCGGGTGACCTAGCGCCCGGCCACCGAACGAGAGCTGCGCTGGCTACGGCGGGCGGCCAGCACCTGGATGGTCTGTCGGCCCGCGGACTGACGCGACGAGAGCTTGGCGCGGACGGCGCAGGTGGACGCGACCCGGAGCACGGCCTGGGGCCCGAGGGCGAGCCGGGCCATGAAGCGGTTGGCCTCGCGGGACCCCGCATCGGCCGCCGTCGCGACGTACCCGATCCCGAGCTCCTCGGCCCAGGTCACCCCGCACTCCATCAGCGCCTTGCCGATGCCGTGCCGACGGTGGGCCTGCACGACGCAGAGGTTGTGGACCTGGACGACGAGCTCGCTGTTCACCGGCGAGTACGGCGCGGCCTTGAGGAAGACCGCTCCGGCGAAGCCCCCGTCGTACTCCGCGACGACCAGGCGTTCGCCCGGCCGGTCGACCAACCGCTCGATGGCGGTTGCCACGTCGTTGAGCGGCTCATCTGCCGCCCCACGACGGAGGAAGGGCTGCCAGAGCTCAGCCAGTGCTTCGACATCGGCAAGCGTGGCTTCGCGCATGGCCACCAACGACCGACTCATCCGAGGACCTCCCGGTCAACGAAGGAGCGACACTGTCCGGTCCCCCCGTAAGCGTCGCAGATGCAGACTACGCTCAGACCCCCCGACTTGTCCCAGGAGTCCCGTGATCATCGGCACCGGCACCGCTGTGAACGTCGCCACGGTGCTCCTCGGCTCCGCCGTGGGCGTGCTGCTGGGCAACCGTCTGCCCGCGCGCACACGCGACCTCGTCACCGACGCCCTCGGCCTGGTGACGCTGCTGATCGCCGCCCTCTCGGCGGTGGCCGTGACCGACCCGGTGCTCGCCGATGCGGTGGGCAGCCACGCTCCCCTCCTGATCGTGCTGGCCTCGCTGGTCCTCGGGGGCATCGTCGGCTCCCTCCTGCGGCTCGAGCAGCGGGTGGAGTCCCTCGGCGGCTGGCTGCAGAAGCGCCTCTCGGGATCCTCCGACTCAGCCGAGCGAGCCCGGTTCATCGAGGGCTTCGTGACCTCCTCCCTGGTCTTCTGCACCGGCCCGCTCACGATCCTCGGCTCGCTCTCCGACGGCCTGGGCCACGGTGCCGACCAGCTCTACCTCAAGGCGACCCTCGACGGCTTCGCCGCGATCGCGTTCGCAGCGTCGTTCGGGTGGGGTGTCGCGGCCAGCGCCCTGACGGTGCTCGTCGTCCAGGGCACGATCACCGCTCTGGGTGCGCTGCTGGGCAACGTGCTGTCGGACGCGGGCCTGGCAGCGGTGACCGCCACGGGCGGGCTGATGCTCGTCGGCGTCGCCCTGCGCCTGCTCCGGATCCGCGAGATCGCGGTGGCGGACCTGCTCCCGGGGCTGGTCGTGGCCCCGCTGCTGGTGACGGCCGTGGCGGCCTTCCACTGAGGCTGTCTGATCCCTCACAGCTGCTCGCCGGAACAGGTCGGGGGTCGGCCCTGTTGGGCCCGATATGACCCCCACCACGACTGTCCAGCACTCCGACACGTTCCGGATCGGCGGTGACCTCGAGGTGCACCGCCTCGGCTACGGCGCCATGCAGATCACCGGTGACGGTGTCTGGGGACCGCCGAAGGACCACGAGGGCGCCCTGGCCGTGCTGCGGGCCGCGATCGAGGGCGGCGTCGACTTCATCGACACCGCCGACAGCTACGGCCCCGTCGTCAGCGAGCAGCTGATCGCCGAGGCGCTGCACCCCTACCCCGAGGGCCTGACCATCGCCACCAAGGCCGGCTTCACCCGCACCGGGCCGGGCGAGTGGGTCGAGGTGGGCCGACCGGCGTACCTCAAGCAGCAGGTCGAGCTGAGCCTGCGCAACCTCCGGGTCGACCGGATCGACCTGATCCAGCTGCACCGGGTCGATCCCGAGGTGCCGCTGGAGGACCAGGTCGGCGCATTCGTCGAGCTCCAGGAGCAGGGCAAGGTCCGTCACATCGGGCTCTCCGAGGTGTCGGTCGAGCAGCTCGTGCAGGCGCGTGCGGTGACCGAGATCGCCAGCGTCCAGAACCTCTACAACCTGACCAACCGCCAGTCGCAGGACGTGCTCGACTACGCCACGCGCGAGAACATCGCGTTCATCCCGTGGTTCCCGATCGCGACCGGTGACCTGGCCGCCCCGGACAGCCCCGTGGCCGACATCGCTCGCGAGCTCGACGCGTCGCCCTCACAGGTGGCGCTGGCATGGCTGCTGGCGATCTCACCGGTGGTGCTGCCGATCCCCGGCACGAAGTCGGTGGACCACCTGCGCGAGAACCTCGGCGCCGCGTCGCTCGAGCTCTCCACCGACGACCTGGAGCGGTTGACCGCGCTCGCCTGAGGCGGGGCTGAGGCGCCTGAGTCGTCTGAGTCGTCGTACGACGGCTCAGACGTCGCCGCCGAGGTACGCCGCCTTCACGGAGTCGTCTCCGGCCAGCTCGGCCCCGGTCCCGGAGCGGACGATCTCGCCGGTCTCGAGGACGTGGGCCTGGTCCGCCCGGCGCAGGGCCTGGGCGGCGTTCTGCTCCACGAGCAGCACCGTGGTGCCCTGCTGGTTGATCTCGCCGATGATCGAGAAGATCTGCTGGATCAGCTTCGGTGCCAGTCCCATCGAGGGCTCGTCGAGCAGCACCAGCCGAGGGCGCGCCATCAGGGCCCGGCCGATGGCGAGCATCTGCTGCTCGCCGCCCGACAGCGTGCCCGCACTCTGGTTGGCGCGTTCCTGCAGCCGCGGGAAGAGCTGGAAGACCCGCTCGAGGTCGTCGCGGTAGGCGGCGGTCTTGCGGTCCTTGCGGACGTAGGCACCCATGTCGAGGTTCTCGCTCACGGACATGCCCGGGAAGCAGCCGCGACCCTCGGGGGACTGGCTGATCCCGAGCTTGACGCGCTCGTACGACGGCAGGTGGGTGATGTCCTTGCCGTCGAAGATGACCTTGCCCTCACGGACCTTCCGCAGTCCGGAGATGGTCTTCAAGGTGGTGGTCTTGCCGGCCCCGTTGGCCCCGATCAGCGTGGTGATCTCGCCCTGCTCGACCCCGAACGTGATGTCGCGGATCGCCTCGATGTGGCCGTAGTTGACGCACAGGCCCTCTACCTCAAGAAGCATCTTCGTCGTCCACTCCCAGGTAGGCCGCGATCACCGCGGGGTTGTCGCGGATCTCGGCAGGCGGGCCCTCGGCGATCTTGCGGCCGAACTCGAGCACCACGATCCGGTCGGTGACCCCCATCACGAGGCGCATGTCGTGCTCGATCAGCAAGACGGTGTACCCCTGGTCGCGGACCTTGCGGATCAGGTCCATCAGCCGGGCCTTCTCGGCCGGGTTGAAGCCGGCCGCCGGCTCGTCGAGGCACAGAAGCTTCGGCTGCGTGGCCAGGGCGCGCGCGATCTCGAGGCGTCGCTGGTCGCCGTAGGACAGGTTCGCCGCGAGCTCGTCGGCGCGTCCGGACACTCCGACGAACGTGAGCAGCTCCGCAGCCGCCTTCTCCGACGCCGCCTCGGTACGCCGGTGCAGCGGGGTGCGGAACAGGGCGTTCAGCAGGCCGACCTTGCTCCGTGCGTCGGTCCCGACCATGACGTTCTCCAGGGCGGTCATCGACCTGAAGAGCCGGATGTTCTGGAAGGTGCGCGCGATCCCGAGCTTGGTGATGTCGTGGCGCTTCAGCTTCGCGAGCGGCTCGCCGTCGAAGCGGATCTGCCCGCTGGTCGCCTGGTACACGCCGGTCATCACGTTGAAGCAGGTGGTCTTGCCGGCGCCGTTGGGGCCGATCAGCCCGAGGATCTCGCCCTCCTTGATGTCGAAGGACACCTGGTCGAGTGCCGTGACGCCACCGAACCTGATCGTGACGTCATCGACCTCGAGGATCGCCTTGCGGAAGTCGGCGTCAGGCATCGACACCCTCCCCTTCCAGTTCCTCGATCTCGGCCTCTGCCCGCATCACGCGCCGCGTCCGCCGAGGTGGCAGCAGGCCCTGGGGCCGGAAGGTCACGATCACCATCAGCGCCACGCCGAAGATCAGCAGCCGCCAGTCGCTCAGCCCTCTGAAGCGCTCTGGCAGGTACGCGACCAGGGCACCACCGACGATCGCGCCCCACCGGTTACCGGCGCCGCCGATGATGACCGCGGCCACGAACAACAGGGAGTACAGCAGCAGGAAGCTGGTGGGGCTGATGAAGCCGCCCTGCCCCGACGCGAGCATCGACCCGGCCAGGCCGCCGATGGCGGCACCGAGCGCGAAGGCGAGCAGCTTGTAACGGAACGTCGGCACGCCCATCAGCTCCGCCGCGTCCTCGTCCTCGCGGGTGGCCTCCCAGGCGCGACCGACGCGGCTCTCCTTGATCAGGACGTCCGCGACCAGCACGATCAGCAGCACGGTCAGCAGCAGCCAGTAGTAGGGGACGGCGTCGAGCACGCCGAAGACCAGGAACGGCGTCTTGTGCTCGTTGTCGATCAGCGGCGTCAGCCCGTGCCAGGCCAGGTGCGGGATCTGGAACAGGCCGTCCTGGTCGACGCCGATCGGGTCCGGCCCGACGCTGGGAGGTGAGGGGATGTCCTTGATCCCGGACGCCGCACCGAGCCACCCGGTGTTGGTGATCGTGATCCGGATGATCTCGCCGAACCCCAGCGTGACGATGGCGAGGTAGTCGCCGCGTACCCGCAAGGTCGGGGCACCCAGGATCACGCCGGTCACCATGGTGACGGCGATCGCCAGGGGCAGCGCCAGGAAGAACGGCCAGTGCCAGTGCTGTGCGGTGAGCACGCCCGTCGTGTACGCCCCCACGGCGTAGAAGCCGACATAGCCGAGGTCGAGCAGGCCGGCGTACCCGATCACGATGTTCAGCCCGACCGCGACGAGTGCGTAGGAGGTCATGCTCGTCAGCACGCCGCCGAAGTCGGAGTCGGGGGTGGTGATGATCGGCGGCCGCAGCAGCGGCAGCGCGTAGGCCAGCAGGATGCCGAGCACGATCATCAGGAGCCGGACCTGGCGGTTCTGCAGGAAGCCGAGGTTGAACCGGGCCGGAGTGCCCAGGCGATCTCCGGACCTTGCTGGAGTCTGCGCCGTGCTCATACGCGTGCCTTTGCGAGGGACTCACCGAGGATACCGGTGGGTCGGACGAGCAGGATCAGCACCAGCAGCACGAACGCGACGACATCCTGCCACTGGGTGCCGAACACCGCCGCACCCCAGTTCTGGGCGACGCCGAGGACCAGGCCGCCCAGGAGGGCGCCGCGCAGGTTGCCGATCCCGCCGAGAACCGCAGCGGTGAACGCCTTGACGCCGAGGATGAAGCCGGCGTTCTGCCGGGTCGACCCGATCCGGATCATGTAGAGGGTGGCCGCGGCCCCGGCCATCACGCCGCCGATCAGGAACGTCGCCTGGACGATCCGGGTGGAGTTGACCCCCATCAGGGCAGCGGACTCCGGGTCCTGGGCGACGGCGCGGATGCCACGACCCAACCGGGTACGGCGTACGAACTGGTCGAGAGCCACCATCATGGCCACGGCCGACCCGATGATCAGCAGGTCGACGTCGGTCACCTTGTAGTTGACGATGGTGAACAGGCCGTGCGGGTTGATCGTGATCGGGCTCGAGTAGACGTTGCGAGCCGACTGGACGTAGTTGGCCAGGACGTGGTCGGCATTGAACCAACCGGCGATCTTGTCGCGCACCCCCATGACCTCCGCCAGCGAGAAGGACATGCCGATGGCTGAGATCAAGATGATGAGCTTGGGGGCCCCGCGCCTCATCAGGGGGCGGTAGGCCAGGCGTTCGACCAGTGCGGCGATGGCCGCAGAGGTCAGCATGGCCGCGACGAAGGCTATGCCCAGGATGCCCAGGGTCGCCCCGAGGCCCTGGGTGGTGGAGTCGGTGCCGTGGAAGTACACCACGACCCAGGCCACCGCGAAGGTCCCGAACATGAAGACCTCGGAGTGGGCGAAGTTGATCAGCTGCAGGACGCCGTAGACCATCGTGTAGCCGAGCGCGACCAACCCATAGATGGCGCCCAGCGCCAGGCCGGTGATGGTCAGCTCGAAGAAGTTGTTGAACAGGAACGCGAAGTTCATCGCAACCCCTTCAGACCTCGGGCAGCGGCTGCGGCCGGGAGCACTCCCGGCCGCAGCCGACTGAGATGACGGACTACCTGGACCCGATCACTTGATGGGCGTCGGGTTCGCCGTGTCGAGCTTCCCGTTCGAGACCTTGTACGCGAAGATCGCCGTCTGCTTGATGTCACCGTGGTCGTCGAATGCGATCGGACCGCTCACGCCGTCGCCGGTGTAGGCCCCGACGAAGGTGTTCATGTCCGCGGGGTCCGACTTCCCGGCGTCGATCCCGGCGAGGAAGATGTTCGTCGCGTCGTACGACTGGGTGGAGTACAGACCCGAGGGGCTCCCGATGAGGGCCTGGTACTTGGAGTCGAAGTCGGCCGGGGCCGGGCCCGCAGGAGCCGTCAGGATCGCACCGTTGGCGGCATCGGCGCCCGCGATCTTGACGAACTGCGCATCCTCGGAGCCGTCACCCGACATGAACAGACCGGTGTATCCGCCCTGGCGAAGCTGCTTGGCGAGCAGCCCGGCCTCGGCGTAGTAGCCGCCGTAGAAGATCGCGTCGGCGCCGGAGTCCTTGACCTTCGTCACGGTCGCCGAGAAGTCGGTCTGACCGGTGGCGACGTTGTCGCTGCCCACGACCAGGGAGCCGAGGCCGTCGTTCACGTAGCTGGCCAGGCCCTTGCCGTAGTCGGAGTCGTCGGCGATCACGAAGACCTTCTTGGCGTTCGCCGTGTCCTTCAGGTACGTCGCGACCGCGGCCCCCTGCGCGGAGTCGTTGCCGATGACCCGGTGCCACGTCGGCCAGCCCTGCTGGGTGATGGTCACGTTGGTGGCGGACGGGGAGATCGACGGAAGGCCGGCAGCCGAGAAGGTCTTGCCGGTCGACAGCGACTCACCGGAGAATCCCGGACCCACCAGGCCCACGATCGAGGAGTCGCCCACGATCTTGGTGGCCAGGGTCGTCGCCTGGTCCGGGTCACCCTGGGAGTCGAAGGTCTTGAGACCGACCTTGCAGTCGGGGTTCTTCGTGTTGTAGGCGTCGAGGGCGAGTTTGATGCCGCCGACCATGTTCTGGCCGAGCGCACCGTTGGGGCCCGTGGTGGCACCCAGGAAGGCCAGATTCTGGCCCGAGGTGCAGTCGGAGGACGCACCGGCGGTGCTGCTGGAGTCCGAGGTGCTGCCGCACGCGGTGAGCGCGAGGCCGGCAGCCGACACTGCGGCAAGAATCCGCAGGTTGTGCTTGGTGCCCATATGAGAGTCCTTCATCGGGGTGTCAGCCGCGGGTGCGCGGCGTTGTCGAGAGATTGCGCGCAAGTTAGCACTTTCGGGGGGTAGGTCTCGCCCCTCGACACCGGAAAGTTGCGTAGTTTCGCGATTGTGACGTGACAAAAGTGCGGAAACCGCACCCGGGAACGCCTCGCTCCCGCGCCGACGTACGCTCGCGCTCCCGCGCCTCAAGGGCTGGTGACGCCGTGCTCGACGACGCCCTCGGCGACCTCGCGCATCGAGCGCCGCAGGTCCATCGCGGTCTTCTGGATCCAGCGGAAGGCGTCGGGCTCGCTCAGCCCGAGCTCCTTCTGGAGCACCGCCTTGGCCCGGTCGACCGCCTTGCGGGCCGCGAGCTGCTCCCCCAGGTCGGCGACCTCGGTCTCGAGGGCGCCGAGCTCGGCGAAGCGGCTGACCGCGATCTCGATGGCCGGGACCAGGTCGGTGCGCGAGAACGGCTTGACGAGGTAGGCCATGGCACCGGCATCGCGCGCCCGCTCGACCAGCTCGCGCTGGGAGAAGGCGGTGAGGATGACGACCGGAGCGATCCGGTCGCGGGCGATCCGCTCGGCCGCGGCGATGCCGTCGAGGACGGGCATCTTCACGTCGAGGATGACCAGATCCGGGCGGTGCTCCTCGGCCAGCTCGATCGCCCGGGCGCCGTCCGCGGCCTGTCCGACGACGTCGTACCCCTCCTCGGCGAGCATCTCGGCGAGGTCCATGCGGATCAGCGCCTCGTCCTCCGCGATCACGACGCGACGAGGCTCCGGGACGGTCACCGGGTCAGGCTATCCGGGGTCCGTCCTGACCTGCCGATCCGGTAGGTTGTGCGCCCGTCGCCCCGGTATCCCAACCGGTAGAGGAAGCGGTCTCAAACACCGTCCAGTGTGGGTTCGAATCCCACCCGGGGCACGATCGATGGTGGTCGGCGCGTAGGTGCCGTTTGGTCCCCAACGACAGACCTGGGGGCCGAAATCTTGCCGTTGGGGACCAAACGGCACACCTCACACCCCACACAACCCCGGACCCGCGCCGGCCGGAGATCAGCTGCGGCGGTACGCCGGCGCGACCTCGTGGAGGGCGTCGCCCATCCGGTGGATGCGCAGGGCGTTGGTCGAGCCCGGGATACCCGGAGGGGAGCCGGCGATGATGACCACCTGGTCGCCCTCGGAGACCCGGCCGATCTCGAGGAGCGCCTCGTCGACCTGCATGACCATCTCGTCGGTGTGCTCCACGTCGGTGATCAGGAAGGTCTCGACACCCCAGGTGAGCGACAGCTGCGACCGCACCTTGGCCACCGGCGTGAACGCCAGCACCGGCACCGTGCCGCGGTAGCGCGCGAGGCGCCGGGCGGAGTCACCGGACTGCGTGAAGGCCACCGTGTACGACGCTCCCACCCGCTCGGCGACCTCGGCCGCCGCCTTGGCGATCACGCCGCCGCGGGTGCGGGGCTGCCAGTCGATCGCGGCCATGCTCGCCAGCTCGTGATCCTCGGTGGAGGCGACGATCCGCGCCATCGTCTCGACGGTCTCGATGGGGTACTCCCCCACGCTCGTCTCCCCCGACAGCATCACCGCGTCCGCGCCGTCGAGCACGGCGTTCGCGACGTCGGAGGCCTCGGCCCGGGTCGGGCGCGGGTTGGTGATCATCGACTCGAGCATCTGGGTCGCCACGATCACCGGCTTGGCGTTGCGGCGTGCCTTGTCGATCACCCGTTTCTGGAGGAACGGCACGTCCTCGAGCGGGCACTCCACGCCGAGGTCACCGCGAGCCACCATGAACGCGTCGAAGGCCTTGACCACCTCGTCGAGGTTCTCGATCGCCTGCGGCTTCTCGATCTTGGCGATGATCGGCAGCATCACGCCTTCCTCGCGCATGATCGCGCGCACCGGGTCCGCGTCGGCCGCGGAGCGCACGAAGGACAGCGCGATGAAGTCGACGGAGGTCCGCAGCGCCCAGCGCAGGTCGTCCGTGTCCTTCTCCGACAGCGCGGGCACGCTGACCGCGACGCCGGGGAGGTTGAGGCCCTTGTGGTCGCTGATCTTGCCGCCGACCTCGACGCGCGTGGTGACGTCGGTGTCGCTCACCCTCACCACGCGGAGCCGGAGCTTCCCGTCGTCGACGAGGATCGGGTCGCCCGCCGAGACGTCGCCCGGCAGCCCCTTGTACGTCGTACCGCAGATGGTCGCGTCGCCGGCGACGTCGCGGGTCGTGATCACGAACTCCTCGCCGTTGGCGAGCTTGACCTTGCCCTCGGCGAAGGTCTCGAGCCGGATCTTCGGCCCCTGGAGGTCGGCGATGATGCCCACGCCGTGTCCGGACGCGTCGGAGGCCGCCCGCACCAGGTCGTAGCTGAGCTTGTGCTCGGCGTGGGTGCCGTGGCTCATGTTGAGCCGGGCGACGTCCATCCCGGCCTCGACGAGCTCATGGATCTTCTCGGACGTGCCGACGGCGGGGCCGAGGGTGCACACGATCTTGGCTCTACGCACGACGCTCAACCTAGCAAGCGTTGGATCGTTCCAACCATCCGCCACGCACCGAGATTGTCAGGAGCCCGTCCGGGCGTCAGACCACCAGGGGTCGCGCGGTCGGCGGGATCGGGCTGGGCAGGCTCGTCGCGCCGGTGAGGTACTCGTCGACCGCGGCGGCCGCCGCCCGCCCCTCCGCGATCGCCCACACGATCAGCGACTGGCCGCGGCCGGCGTCGCCGGCGACGAAGACGCCGTCCACGCTCGAGGCGTACGACGCGTCGCGGGCCACGTTGCCGCGCTCGTCGAGGTCCACCCCGAGCTGCTCGAGCAGACCGGTCCGTTCGGGACCGGTGAACCCCATGGCCAGCAGCACCAGCCCCGCCGGGATCTCCCGCTCGCTGCCGGCCACGGGCTGGAACGACGCGTCGACCTCGACCAGCCGGAGCGCCCGGACCCGGCCGGACCCGTCGCCGAGGAACTCCTGCGTCGAGACGGCGTAGACCCGGTCGCCGGCCTCCTCGTGGGCCGAGGAGACGCGGAACGTCATCGGGTAGGTGGGCCACGGCTGGTGGCCGGGCCGCAGCTCGGGCGGCTGGGCCAGGATCTCGAGCTGCGTGACCGAGGCGGCGCGCTGCCGGATCGCCGTACCGAGGCAGTCGGCGCCGGTGTCGCCGCCGCCGATGATCACGACGTCGCGGCCCGCGGCGGTGATCTGCCCCGGCACCTCCTGGCCGAGCGAGGCGCGGTTGGACTGCGGCAGGTACTCCATCGCCTGGTGGATCCCGTCGAGCTCGCGTCCGGGCACCGGCAGGTCGCGGCCGATGGTCGACCCGACGGCGAGCACGACGGCGTCGTACCGCTCCCGGAGCCGGTCGCCGGTCAGCTCGGCACCGACGTCGACGCCCGCGCGGAACACCGTGCCCTCGCGTCTCATCTGGTCGAGCCGCCGGTCGAGGACCGCCTTCTCCATCTTGAACTCGGGGATGCCGTAGCGCAGGAGGCCGCCGATCTTGTCGGCGCGTTCGTAGACCGCGACGGTGTGACCGGCGCGGGTGAGCTGCTGGGCGGCGGCGAGGCCGGCCGGGCCGGAGCCGATCACCGCGACCGTGCGGCCCGAGAGCCACTCGGGCGGCCGCGGCCGCACGTACCCGGACGACCAGGCACGGTCGATGATCGCGACCTCGACGTTCTTGATCGTGACGGGGTCCTGGTTGATGCCGAGCACGCAGGCCGTCTCACAGGGTGCGGGGCAGAGCCGGCCGGTGAACTCCGGGAAGTTGTTGGTCGCGTGCAGCCGGTCCATCGCGCCGTCCCAGTCGTCGCGCCAGACCAGGTCGTTCCACTCGGGGATCAGGTTGCCGAGCGGGCAGCCCTCGTGGCAGAACGGGATGCCGCAGTCCATGCAGCGCGACGCCTGCGTCGAGATGATCGGCAGCAAGGCCCGCCCGGGGCCACCGGGGTAGACCTCGTTCCAGTCGTGGACCCGCTCCTCGACCGGACGGCGCTCGGCGACCTCGCGGCCGTGCTTGAGGAAGCCTCGGGGGTCAGCCATGCAGCACCTCCATGATCCGGGAGTCGATCGCGTCGTCGTCGAGGCCCTCGAGCTCGGCGGCGGCTCGCGCCTCCAGGACCCGTCGGTAGTCGCGCGGCATGACCTCGGTGAGGCGGGCGACGGTGCCCGCCCAGTCGGTCAGCAGCGCCTCGGCCACGGTCGAGCCGGTCTCCTCCTGATGACGCGCGACCAGGGCGCGGAGCTCCTCCGCGACGTCGTCCGGCACCGGACCGAGGTCGACGAGCTCGGGGTTGACCCGGTGCGTCTTGAGGTCGAGGACGTACGCCGCACCCCCGCTCATGCCGGCCGCGAAGTTCCGGCCGGTCTTGCCGAGGACGAGCACGCGACCGCCGGTCATGTACTCGCAGGCGTGGTCGCCGACGCCCTCGACCACCGCGGTCACACCGGAGTTGCGGACGCAGAAGCGCTCGCCGACCCCGCCCCGGATGAAGACCTCGCCCGAGGTGGCGCCGTAGCAGATCACGTTCCCGGCGATGATCTGCTCGTGGGCGACGAACGTCGCCGACCGGTCGGGACGGATCACGATCCGCCCACCCGACAGGCCCTTGCCGACGTAGTCGTTGGCGTCGCCCTCGAGCCGGAGCGTGATGCCGCGCGGGAGGAAGGCGCCGAACGACTGGCCTGCCGAGCCGAGCAGCGTCAGGTCGATCGTGTCGTGGGGAAGCCCGTCGCCGGCGTACCGCTTGGTCACCTCGTGACCGAGCATGGTGCCGACGGTGCGGTTGACGTTGCGGACGGCGACCTGGGCGCGGACGGGCTCGCCGCGCTCCAGCGCGGGCGCAGCGATCCGGATCAGCTCGTTGTCGAGGGCCTTCTCCAGGCCATGGTCCTGGGTCTTGGTGCACCGGAGGTCCTGGCCGGCGAACTGCTCACCCACCTCGGCCACGTGGAGGATCGGCGTGAGGTCGAGGCCCGCGGCCTTCCAGTGGTCGACCGCCGGCGCGACGTCGAGTGCAGCCACCTGGCCGATCGCCTCGTCGAGGGTGCGGAAGCCGAGCCCGGCGAGGAGCTCGCGCACCTCCTCGGCGATGTACTCGAAGAAGGTGACGACGAACTCGGGCTTGCCGTCGAAACGCTGGCGCAGGACGGGGTTCTGGGTGGCGACGCCGACCGGACAGGTGTCGAGGTGGCAGACGCGCATCATGATGCAGCCGCTGACCACCAGCGGCGCGGTGGCGAAGCCGTACTCCTCGGCACCCAGCAGCGCGGCGATCACGACGTCCCGCCCCGTCTTCAGCTGACCGTCGGTCTGGACGACGATCCGGTCGCGCAGGCCGTTGACCAGCAGCGTCTGCTGGGTCTCGGCCAGGCCGAGCTCCCACGGGCCGCCGGCGTGCTTGAGCGAGGTCAACGGCGCCGCGCCGGTGCCGCCGTCGTGACCGGAGATCAGGACGACGTCGGCATGGGCCTTCGAGACCCCCGCGGCGACGGTGCCGACCCCGACCTCGGCCACCAGCTTCACGTGGACGCGGGCCGAGGGGTTGGCGTTCTTCAGGTCGTGGATCAGCTGGGCGAGATCCTCGATGGAGTAGATGTCGTGGTGCGGAGGCGGGCTGATCAGGCCCACGCCGGGTGTTGAGAAGCGCGTCTTGGCGACCCACGGGTAGACCTTCGCCCCGGGCAGCTGGCCGCCCTCGCCGGGCTTGGCGCCCTGCGCCATCTTGATCTGGAGGTCATCGGCGTTGGTGAGGTAGTCGCTGGTGACGCCGAATCGGCCGGAGGCGACCTGCTTGATCGAGCTGCGGCGTTCGGGGTCGCGCAGCCGGTCGGTGTCCTCGCCGCCCTCGCCGGTGTTGGACTTCGCACCGAGCCGGTTCATCGCGATCGCGAGGTTCTCGTGGGCCTCGCGGCTGATGGAGCCGTAGGACATCGCGCCGGTGGAGAAGCGCTTGACGATCTGCGAGACCGGCTCGACCTCCTCGATCGGGATCGGCTGCCGGCCGGTGGCGTCGGCGCCCTTGAACCGGAACAGGCCGCGCAGCGTCATCAGCCGCTCGGACTGCTCGTCGACGCGGGCGGTGTACTGCTTGAAGACGTCGTAGCGCTGGCTGCGCGTGGAGTGCTGGAGCCGGAAGACGGTCTCGGGGTCGAACAGGTGCGGCTCGCCGTCGCGGCGCCACTGGTACTCGCCACCCACCGGCAGCTCGCGGTGCGTCGGGCTGATGCCACCACGGGGGTACGCCGTGGCGTGGCGCTTGGCGACCTCCTCGGCGATGGTGTCGAGCTCCACGCCGCCGAGCTTGGACGTCGTACCGGTGAAGTAGCGGTCGACCACGGCCTGGGAGAGGCCGACGGCCTCGAAGGTCTGGGCGCCGGTGTACGACGCGACCGTGGAGATGCCCATCTTGGACATCACCTTGAGCACGCCCTTGCCGAGGCCCTTGATCAGGTGGCGGACGGCGGCCTCGGGCTCGACCTGCACGTAGAAGCCGTCGCGAGCGAGGTCCTCGACCGACTCCATGGCGAGGTAGGGGTTGACCGCGGCCGCGCCGTACCCGATCAGGAGGGCGACGTGGTGCACCTCGCGCACGTCGCCGGCCTCGAGGATCAGGCCGACCTGGGTCCGGGTCTTCTCGCGCACCAGGTGGTGGTGGACGGCGCCCGTGAGAAGGAGCGACGGGATCGGCGCCAGCTCGGCGGTGCAGTGGCGGTCGGAGAGCACGATCACCCGTGCTCCGTCGGCGATGGCCTCGGAGACCTCGTCGCAGATCTCGTCGAGGCGGCGCGCCATCGCGGCGCCGCCGCCCTCGACCTCGTAGAGGCCGCGGCTGACGTGGGTGATGAAGCCGGGCATGTCGCCGTCGCGGTTGATGTGGCGGATCTTCGCCAGCTGGTCGTTGTCGAGGACCGGGAAGGGGACCACGATCTGGCGGCAGGCGGCCGGGGTCGGCTCCAACAGGTTGGCCTCGGGGCCGATGGTGCCGCCCAGGGAGGTGACGAGCTCCTCGCGGATCGCGTCGAGAGGCGGGTTGGTCACCTGCGCGAACATCTGCGCGAAGTAGTCGAAGAGCAGCCGCGGGCGGTCGCTGAGGGCCGCGATCGGGCTGTCGGTGCCCATCGAGCCGATCGGCTCGGCCCCGGAGTTCGCCATCGGGGTCAACAGGACCCGGAGCTCCTCCTGGGTGTAGCCGAACACCTGCTGCCGCCGGGTCACCGAGGAGTGGGTGTGGACGATGTGCTCGCGCTCGGGGATGTCGTCGAGGTGGATCAGGCCGGCGTGCAGCCACTCGTCGTAGGGATGCTCCGCGGCGAGCTCGCCCTTGATCTCCTCGTCCTCGATGATCCGGTGCTCGTCGGTGTCGACGAGGAACATCCGGCCCGGCTTCAGCCGGCCCTTGCGGACGATGCTGGCGGGGTCGAGGTCGAGGACGCCGACCTCGGAGGCGAGGACGACGAGGCCGTCGTCGGTGACCCAGTAGCGACTCGGGCGCAGGCCGTTGCGGTCGAGCACCGCGCCGATCTGCGAGCCGTCGGTGAAGACGACGCAGGCCGGCCCGTCCCACGGCTCCATCAGCGTGGAGTGGAACTCGTAGAACCCCCGTCGCTTCCGGTCCATCTCCTGGTGGTTCTCCCAGGCCTCCGGGATCATCATCAGGACCGCGTGGGGCAGGGTCCGGCCGCCCATGTGGAGCAGCTCGAGGACCTCGTCGAAGCTCGCGGAGTCCGAGGCGCCCGGCGTACAGATCGGGAAGAGGCGGTCGAGATCGCCGGGGATCAGGTCGGAGTCGAGCAGCGCCTCGCGGGCCCGCATCCAGTTGCGGTTGCCCATCACGGTGTTGATCTCGCCGTTGTGGGCGATGTAGCGGAACGGGTGGGCCAGCGGCCAGCTCGGGAACGTGTTGGTCGAGAAGCGGGAGTGCACGACGGCCAGGGCCGAGGCGATCCGCTCGTCGGCCAGGTCGGGGAAGACCCGGTCCAGCTGGTCGGTGGTGAGCATGCCCTTGTAGAGCAGGGTGCGCGCGCTCAGGGAGCCGAAGTAGACCTCGGTCTCGCGCTCGGCCCGCTTGCGCAGGCAGAACGCGCGTCGTTCCAGGGCCATGCCGGTCAGGCGGGCACCGGCCGCAGCGAGGAACAGCTGGCTGAACAGGGGCATCACGCCGCGGGCGGTCGCGCCGAGCGGCCCGGGGTCGACCGGTACGTCGCGCCAGCCGAGGACGGTCAGTCCCTCGGCCTCGGCGAGCTCCTCGACCTGCTGGCGGGTCTTGGCGACCTCGTCGGCGTCACCTTCGAGGAAGGCCGTGCCGACGGCGTACGCGCCCGGACCGGGGAGGTCGAAGTCGACCACGGCACGCAGGAAGGCGTCGGGGACCTGCAGCAGGATGCCCGCTCCGTCGCCGGAGTTGACCTCGGCCCCCGCGGCGCCGCGGTGGTCGAGGTTGCGCAACGCCGTCAGCGCCTTGAGCACGATGTCGTGGCTGGCCTCACCGGTCAGCGTGGCCACGAAGGCGACACCGCAGGCGTCGTGCTCGAAGCGCGGGTCGTAGAGCCCTTGGGCGGGCGGGCCAGCATGCATCGCGCGCATCGACCGGTGCTCCCGTCGTCGGTGCCGCTGCCGCTCAGGCGCGAACGGTCGTGGCAAGTTCCAGCGAGCTAGGCAAGGAGGCAGGGGACGGCGTTGGCCCAAGCGCGGTCAGGCTAGCAAGCGGTCCGCCGGTTCCCTCCCTGTTCTTGCCCAGCGGACAGGGCGTGGCGTCGACGGAACCTCGGCGTGAGGCTGGTGGGACGGGTGGGCGCCCGGGCCACGGCGACGGGGACGGCACCGCCGACGGCATACTGGAGCGCATGTCGGGACTGCCCAGTGGAACTGTCACCTTCGTCTTCAGCGACATCGAAGGCTCGACCGCCTTGTTGAAGGCACTCGGCGACGGCTACGGCGATGTCCTGGACACGCATCGGAGCCTGATGCGCTCGTGCTTCACCGAACGCGGTGGCGTCGAGATCGACACGCAGGGTGACGCCTTCTTCTTCGCGTTCCCGCGGGCCCGCGACGCCGTCTCGGCCGCTGTCGAGGCTCAGCGGCTGCACGCGACCCACGCGTGGACGGACGGACGCGCGGTCCGCGTCCGGATGGGACTCCACACGGGCGAGCCGGCTGTCGGCAGCGAGGGGTACCTCGGCATCGACGTGGTGCGGGCCGCCCGGCTCTGCACCGTCGGACGCGGTGGCCAGGTACTCCTGTCGGAGACGACCCGCGCCCTCGTCGGCAGCTCGCTTCCCGAAGGTGTGTCGGTGCACACGCTCGGTGAACGCCATCTGAAGGACATCGACGAGCCCGAGCGTGTCTTCGAGCTCGACATCGAGGGTGCCCCGACCCCAGCCGAGGCAGAGGCGCCGGCATCGTCCGCGCGGCCCGAGGCGCCCCCGGAGCCGACCGACAGCCCGGCCGCGCCGCCGCGCCCCGCGCCGGTCCCTCCGCCTCCGGCGCCGGGGCCGAAGTCAGGACCGCTCGGCGCCGACTTCGGCGCGCGGCTCTCGGAGCGGATCCAGGAGCACGTCCGTCGCAGGCTCGACGGACCGCTGGAGGGCATGCTCTCCGAGGTCGACGAGCTCGCCGACCGCGCGACCGAGCGCCCCGAGACCATCACCGAGAAGCTCGACAAGAAGGCCGGCGTCAAGAAGGTGACCGGCTGGCTGTGACCAGCGGTCACGCGTCCTCGGGGCCTCGGTCCTGCTCGGACGCGCCGGCCTCCGACACGTAGGTCCACGTGTCGCCGTCGCGGCGCTCGATCCGCCGGAACGACGGACCCCCGGTGGCGGTGCGGTGCCGCTCGGCCCAGGCGATCGCCTCACCGTCGTTGGGCCACTCGGCCTCGTCCAACGGTGCGTGCGACTTGTCGAGCAGGCGGTACAGCGAATGGGTCTGGGACTCCGTCATACCGCTCACAGTCGCACGCGCGGCGCCATCTGCGTACCTCGGACGGGGCGGAAAACGCGGAACAATCCGGATCGACACGCGGCGGGGCGGTCGATTTGTTCCGCGTTTTCCTCGTGGGGTGGTGACCGGAGGAGGTCAGTCGGCCGGCTTGGGGGTGGGCTCGGGTTCCGGCTCCGGTTCGGGTTCGGCCGCCGACTCAGGTTCGCTCGCCGACTCGGGTTGGGGTTCGGGTTCCGTCGCCGACTCGGGTTCCGCGCCCGGTTCGGGCTCGGGGTCCGCGCCCTCCTCGGCCTCCTCACCAGCCGCAGTGGTCTCGGACTCGGACTCCTCGGCGGCGAGGGCGGCGCGGTCGGCGGCGAGGCGCTGCTCGGTGTAGACCTCGGTCTCACGGCCGGGACGGCGGCGTCCGACCACGACGAAGTAGATCGTGGCCAGGATGAACAGCACGATCGAGGTCCAGACGTTGAGGCGCAGGCCGAGCACGTGCTGGTACTCCACGTCGTCGATCCGCAGCGTCTCGATCCAGCCGCGGCCGGCGGTGTAGGCCATCACGTAGAGCGCCAGCACCCGGCCGTGGCCGAGCTTGAAGCGCCGGTCCGCCCAGATCACGAAGAAGAAGGCCGCCAGGTCCCAGATCGACTCGTAGAGGAAGGTCGGCTGGAAGGTGGCGAACTGCTCGTAGCCGGGCGGCCGGTTCTGCGGGTCGATCTTGAGTGCCCACGGCTGGGTCGAGGGTCGCCCGAAGAGCTCCTGGTTGAACCAGTTGCCCCACCTGCCCATGGCCTGCGCGACGAGTACGCCGGGTGCCAGGGCGTCGAGCATGGGCGGGACCCGGATCCCCTTGCCGCGGGCACCGATCCACACACCCACGCCGCCGAGCGCGATCGCACCCCAGATCCCGAGCCCTCCCCGCCAGACGTAGAGCGCGTTGATCGCCGACTTGCCCTCCCCGAAGTAGAGGTCGTGGTCGGTGATCACGTGGTACAGCCGGCCGCCGATGACGCCGAACGGCACCGCCCACAGGGCGATGTCCGTGACCTCGCCCCGGGTGCCGCCCCGCGCCGCCCAGCGCCGCTCACCGATCCAGACGGCGGCCACGATCCCGGCGATGATGCAGAGCGCATAGCCGCGCAGGGGAAGCGGCCCGAGGTACCAGACGCCCTCGGACGGGCTGGGGATGAACAGGGTCGACACGGGCGTCCTCAGGAGAGCAGCTGGTGGATGTCGTGGGCGAACTCGGGGGCGGTGGCGCCGATGGTCCAGACGACGGGCACGGTGTTCGTCCCGTCGAGGGCGAGGACCTGGGTGCCGTGGGTGACGTCGTACCCGCCACTGGGCAGGCGCCGTCCCTTCTCGATCGCGACGCCCATGGTCTCGGCGACCTGCTTGATCTTCGGCAGCGGGCCGGTGACGCCGACGAACGACGGGTCGAAGCGGTCGAGCCAGTGCCGGATCACCGGGCCGGTGTCACGCGCGGGGTCGGTGGTCACGAACACCACCTGCACGTTGTCCCGGTCGGCCCGGTCGAGCTGGAGCATGGCCGAGGCCAGCGTGGCCATCGTCGTCGGGCACTCGTCGGGACAGTGGGTGTAGCCGAAGAAGATCAGCGTGAGCCGCTTGTCGGTGCTGGCTGCGAGCGAGAAGGGCTTCCCGTCGGTGTCGGTCAGCATCGTGTCGGGGGCGTGGTACTTCTGGTGCAGCACGGCTCCGGTGAACACGTCGGCCGAGCTCTTCGCGCAGCCGGCGAGGGCGACCGCAAGGAGCAGGAGGACCGCGAGACGCCTACGCACGGCGTACCCCCCGGGCGAGGTCCTCGGTGAGGGCAGTCAGCGCCGCGAGCGCCTCGCGGCGGTCGTCGTGGTCGAGCAGGCACCGGACGAACGCCGAGCCGACGATCACCCCGTCGGCGTACGACGCGATCTCGGCCGCCTGCTCGCCGTTGCTGACCCCGAGCCCGACGCCCACCGGCAGGGCGGTGGTGCGCTTGGTGCGCTCGACCAGCGGGCCGGCCAGGTCGCTGGTGGTGGCGCGCGCGCCGGTCACCCCCATCACCGCGGTGGCGTAGACGAAGCCGCGGCTGGCAGCGGTGGTCATCGCGATCCGCTCGTCGGTCGATGAGGGCGCGACGAGGAAGATCTTGTCGAGGTCGTGGGCATCGGCGGCAGCGATCCACGCGGTGCCGCTGTCCGGTGTGAGATCGGGGGTGATCAGCCCGGAGCCGCCGGCGCTGGCGAGGTCGGCGGCGAAGCGCTCGACGCCGTACCGCTCGACGGGGTTCCAGTAGGTCATGATCACCGTCGGCGTGCCGGTGGCGGCCACCGCCTCGACGGTGCGGAGCACGTCGCGGATCCGCACGCCACCCTCGAGCGCACGCTGGGCGGCGGCCTGGACCGTGGGGCCGTCCATCACCGGGTCGCTGTAGGGCAGGCCGACCTCGATCACGTCGCAGCCCGCGTCGACCATGGCCTTGAGCGCCTCGATGGCACCGTCGACGTCGGGGAATCCGGCCGGCAGGTAGCCGACCAGGACCGCGCGCTCGTCGGCACGGGCCTTCTCGAAGGCGGGGGTGACCGTCATGTCACCGGCTCTGCCTCGCCGCCCTCGGCGTCGCCGAGGTGGAACCAGTCGCGCGCGGTCTCCATGTCCTTGTCTCCGCGGCCGGAGAGGTTGATCAGCATGATGTCGTCGGGGCCGTAGTCCTTCGCCACCTGCAGGGCCCCCGCGATCGCGTGAGCCGACTCGATGGCGGGGATGATCCCCTCGGTGCGGCTGAGCAGCGCCATCGCGTCCATCGCCTCGGCATCCGTCACCGGGGTGTACGACGCCCTGCCGGACGCCGCGAGGTAGGCGTGCTGGGGGCCGACCCCCGGGTAGTCGAGCCCGGCCGAGATCGAGTGGGACTCGATGGTCTGGCCGTCCTCGTCCTGGAGCACATAGGTCTTCGCGCCGTGGAGCACGCCCGCGTCACCGGCCGTGATCGTCGCCGCGTGCCGGCCGGTCTCGAAGCCGTCTCCCCCGGGCTCGAACCCGTGGACCTCGACGTCGTCGTCGAGGAACGCGGTGAACAGCCCGATCGCGTTGGACCCGCCACCGACACAGGCGGCGATGCCGCGCGGGAGCACGCCGTACCGCTCCAGGCACTGGGCCCGCGCCTCGTCGCCGATGGCGCGGGTGAAGTCGCGGACCATGCTGGGGAAGGGGTGCGGACCGGCCGCCGTCCCGAACAGGTACGCCGTGTGGTCGACCGACGCGACCCAGTCGCGCAGGGCCTCGTTGATGGCGTCCTTGAGCGTGGCGCTGCCGGAGTCGACGGGGATGACCTTGGTGCCGAGCAGCTGCATGCGGGCGACGTTGAGGGCCTGGCGCTTCACGTCGACCGAGCCCATGTAGACGGTGCAGTCGAGCCCGAAGTACGCCGCCGCGGTGGCGCTGGCGACGCCGTGCTGGCCGGCGCCGGTCTCGGCGATCACCCGGGTCTTGCCCATCCGCTTGGTCAGGAGTGCCTGCCCGAGCACGTTGCGGATCTTGTGGGCGCCGGTGTGGTTGAGGTCCTCGCGCTTGAGCAGGATCCGGCAGCCGACCTGCTCCGAGAGCCGCGTGGCCTCGTAGAGCGCGCTGGGCAGGCCGGCGTACTCCCGGCAGATCGTCGCGAAGTCGTCGCGGAAGGCCGGGTCGGCCATCGCCTCCTGCCAGGCGACGGTCAGCTCGTCGAGGGCGGTGACCAGCGCTTCGGGCATGAACCGCCCGCCCCAGCCGGCGTCCTCGCCACCGAACCAGCCGCGCTCGTCGGCGTCCCACGTGGGTCGAGCGGAGTCGAGACGCGTCATGCCCGTACCCCCGTCATCGCCCGGACCGCACCCTCGGGGTCGCCGTCGCGGACCAGGGCCTCGCCGACCAGGACGACGTCGGCGCCCTCGGCGACGTGGCGGCGTACGTCGTCGGGGCCGGCGATGCCACTCTCGGCGACCTTCACGACGTCGCCCGGCACCAGCGGCGCGAGCTTGGCGAAGGTGGCCGGGTCGACCTCGAGGGTCTTCAGGTTGCGAGCGTTGACGCCGACCAGCGCCGCACCCAGGTCGACGGCTCGCTCTGTCTCCGGCTCGTCGTGCACCTCGACCAGGACGGTCAACCCGAGCTCACGGGCCAGGTCGTGGAGATGGACCAACGCGTCTCCGGGGAGGGCCGCGACGATGAGCAGGACGAGGTCGGCGCCGGCGGCACGCGCCTCGAGCAGCTGGTAGGGCTCCACCACGAAGTCCTTGCGCAGCACCGGGATGTCGACCGCTGCGCGCACCGCGCGCAGGTCGTCGAGGCTGCCACCGAAGCGGCGTTCCTCGGTCAGCACGCTGATGGCGGCCGCTCCCCCGCGCTGGTACGCCGCAGCCAGCGCCGCCGGGTCGGGGATGCCGGCGAGATCGCCCTTGCTGGGGCTGCGGCGCTTGACCTCCGCGATCACCGAGGAGCCGGCCTGCCGGAACGCCGGCAGCGGGTCGCGCGCCGGCGGTACGTCGAGCAGCCGGGCACGGAGCTCGTTCTCGGGGACCTCTCCCTGCCTGCGAGCCAGGTCTTCGCGCACGCCCGCGACGATGTCGTCGAGCACGGACATGACCAGACCTCCAGGGCCTCCGGGTAGGGCGAGCGGAATCGCCGCCAAGCCTCTCACGCGACCCCAGCCCTGCCCTCACCCGCCCGCGTCGCGGGCGAAGTGGCCACGCTCCGGGCTCGGACCGGTTAGGGTCGCGGCCCTACGGTCACCGCCCGGTGCCCGACGACGAGCAGGGAACCCCATGAGCTACGACGCACCTCCGCCGCCGCAGTCGCCGTACGGCGGATCCCCCTACGGCGCGCCCGCGGCACCGAACAGCAACAAGGGCACGTGGGCCCTGGTCTGCGGCATCCTCGGCCTGCTGTGCTGCGGTCTGCTGGGCATCGCTGCGATCATCCTCGGGCGCCAGGCACAGGCGGAGGGTCATCGCGGTGGCGTCGCCAAGGCCGGCGAGGTCCTCGGCTACATCGCGGTCGCGCTGATGGTGCTCTACGTGATCCTGTTCGCAGCCGGCACGCTCAGCTTCGGCAGCGGCAACAACTGAGTCCGGTCAGGGAGCGAGCCAGCTCCCGGGCAGGTTGCGGGCGACCCAGAACGCCAGGAGAACGGCTCCCAGACCGAGCTTGACCGCGCGCGGCAGCGCCGGTACGACGGTCCCGCCGTTGCCCTGCCACGTGACCCAGGTCCAGCGGAGGAGGACGAGGACCGCGACCGGGATCGCCACGACGAGCAGCAGGTTGCTCGACGCCGCGGCGCCGAGGTGGCCGTCGGTGAGGTCGTTGACCCCGCGCAGGCCGCCGCAGGCCGGGCAGTAGATGCCGGTCAGGGCGTAGAGCGGGCAGACGCCCCAGGAGTGGCTGACGTGGGGATCGCGCAGGTGGAGCGCGACCGTGGCCGCGGTCAGCCCGCCGATCGTGAGGACCGGCCCGAGCATCCGCTCGGACCGTGTCGGTCGGGCGGCGCGCGGCTCGGTCGCCAGGGTCATCGGCTCAGTGGCTCGGTCCGTTGAGACCCATCCGGGACATCACCACGAACACGACCAGCGAGGCGGCACCGAGCCCGACACCGACCCAGAACAACGCGAGGTTCACGGGGTCGAACATCAACCCGATGCCACCGACCACGAAGCCCAGCATCGCCACCGCGACGGCCGCCCAGGCTGCCGGGGTGTTGCCGTGGTTGTCAGACATGCACTGCTCCTCGGGGATCGGCCCGTCGTTCGGACCGTCGGTCGGCTAGGCGCATCCTAGTGGCCGTCCGGGTCGGTGGGATCGCGCCCCTGGTCGATGGCGCGCCACAGGTCGAGCTCGTCGAGGTCCTCCGGCTGGGGCCTCGCCGCCGGTGCGTCGTAGCGGCTGCCCATCTCCGGCCAGGTGCCGCAGAAGCGCACGGCGAGCGCGGCCGCGCCCAGCGCCAGGACGGAGCCGACGAGCGCCAGCCACCACCAGCCGGTGACGTGAGCCGAGGTCTCACGGGAGCCGAGGACGACGGTCGCTGCGCGCGCGGAGTCGAGCGCCGACGCTCGGCCGAGGACCACGGTGGCGACGAGCCCCGCGGCGACCGCGGCTCCGAGAGCGGCGACCACGCGTCGTACCCGGGCCCGGGTGACGAGCACGACGCCCCAGCAGGCCAGGGCCACCAGGCCGAGGGCTCCGGCCAGCGGCACGTGGCCGCCGGAGTGGTCGACGAGCGTGGAGCCGGCCTGGCTGTCGGGCGCGGCCCAGGGCTTGCCACCGGACAGCGCCGCCAGGCCCGAGCCGACCAGGCCGACGAGGACGGTGGGACCGAACAGGCGGCGGCCGTCAGCCATGCCCCGCCTCGGTCCGGGCGTCCGCCTCCCCCAGCAGGTCGGCGTCGAAGCACGTGCGTGCGCCGGTGTGGCACGCCGGGCCTTCCTGGTCGACCTGGAGCAGCAGGGTGTCGCCGTCGCAGTCCAGCCGGACCGCCTTGACCCACTGGCGATGGCCGGAGGTCTCCCCCTTGACCCAGTACTCGCCGCGGCTCCGGCTCCAGTACGTCGCGCGGCCCGTGGCCAGGGTGCGGGCGAGCGCCTCGTCGTCCATCCACCCCAGCATGAGCACCTCGCCGGTGTCGTGCTGCTGGGCGATCGCCGGGACCAGCCCGGCGTCGTTGCGACGCAGGCGCTGCGAGACGGCGGGGTCGAGATCCATGCGCCCATCCTCCCATCGGGGCGTACGTCGGTCGGCCACGGTCCGCGGCGCCCGTCCCAGGAGTCGAGTGCTCCATGGAGCCCACCTATGCTCGACAGACATGACCTCCTTCGCCCGCCGCGAACGTCTCGCCCTGTGCGACACCGCCCTCCGCGAGGGCGCGGACGCGCCCACCCTGTGCGAGCCGTGGGACGTCGAGGCCCTGGTCTGCCACCTGCTCGTGCGGGAGCGGAACCCCGTGGCCGCGACCGGGATCGTCGTGCCACCTCTGGCCGGCCTGACCGAGCGCGCGATGGAGCGGCTGGGCCGCACGGACTTCGGGGTGCTCGTCGAGAGGCTCCGCTCGCCGTGGGTGGTGCCGTTCGCGATCCCGGGCGTCGAACAGGTCATGAACACGCTGGAGTTCTTCGTCCACCACGAGGACATCCGTCGGGCGCAGCCGGAGTGGGCGCCCCGGTCACTGGCGGAGTCCGACGAGCAGACGCTGTGGTCCTACCTCAAGGTCGCCGGCCGCGCGCTCGCCCGGCCGGTCGGCGTACCCCTGCGGATCGAGTGGGGAGCCCGCACCGCGACGTTGCGCGGCGGCGACGACCCCGTCGTCCTGCGCGGGCTGCCGTCCGAGCTGGTGCTGGTGCTCCAGGGGCGGGCACGGATCGCCGAGGTCGAGTACGACGGACCCTCGGACGCCGTGGCCAAGCTGCGGGGCGCCGATCTCGGCGTGTGAGTCAAGTTTCGGCAAATCCCACACAGACGGGCCGGATCTGCAGATACCGTGTCGAGGAGTTGGCCACACCCCCCAAGTGCCCATGGCCACACGAACGGCGCTCGCGCTCTCCAGGCGGGCGCCGTTCCGGCTTTCCCGGTCAGGCCGAGTCGGTGCGGGGGTGCCGCGGCAGCGGAGTGCCCCCGCGCGCGACGTAGCGCAGCCGGGCCTCGTCGAGACTGAGGCAGCCGTTCGGGCCGCCGCGGACGACGTCGCTGTCGTGGTCGTCCTGGCCGTCGTCGTACCACCCGCACTCGCCGCAGCGCTCGTCGGCGCCGCGTTCGGCCAGGGTCGGATGGCCGCAGCACGGGCAGGAGAGCGGGCACCCCGAGCCGGGCGCGAGCACGTTGTCCTGCGCGGCGTACCACGCGAACCACTGGTCGCGCGCCTCCGCGAGCCGCTGCTCGTCCAGGGGCATGGGCACGGCGGAGGAGGCGGCGGAGGTGCACTCGTCGGGGCTTCCCGAGACCGGCCGGCGACGAAACCGGGGCCAGGTCACCGGCCCAGTGTGTGACAGGACGCGGCCGGACGGAAGGCCCGATCCGTCAGGTGGCGCCCAGGGCGAGCTCGACGGCGAGGATCGCCACGGCGGGTGCTGCGGCCACCAGCAGCACCACGCCGAGCTCCCGGCGCCGCGTCCAGCCGTACGCCGCCGCCACCGCCGCGAGCACCAGGCTCATCACGACCGTCCCCCCGCCGACGGCGTTGCTCGCCCAGGTCAGGCCCACCGCGACGGCCAGGACATAGCCCGCCGGCGCCGGGCGCGGCCGGCCCGTCATGGTGTCCGCGAGCGCCGCGACCACCAGCGCCACGCCCAGGAACCAGACGTGATGACCAACCACCTCGTCCCACAGGTGCGCGGTCCGGCCGGGGTCGGCGTTGCCGATGGAGTTGGCGGCGAGGTGGATGCCGTGGCCGGACGCGTAGGCCACCACGCCGGCTCCGAAGAGCACCCAGGTGCGAGTGGCGGGCTGGGCGGCCCAGAGGGTCAGCGCCGCGGGTCCGAGCACGAGCCACGGGACGACGAGATCGAGCCAGTCGGCCCACTGGGTGTCGTCGGGCGCCGCGCCCAGTCCCGACGGCAGCAGGCCGAGGTGATGGAGGACGGCGTACGCGAGGGCCGTGCCGGCCAGCGATCGGGAGTAGGAGGGAACCCCCGTGCGTCGCGCCACGGGCACAGTGTGTGGCATCGGCGTCCGGTACGGCGCCGGGACGCGCACGCGGGGACCGGCGCGAGCGCGCTCAGCGGACCGGGTGACCGGTCTGCGCCAGAGCGGTCTTCACCTCGCCGACGGACACCGTCCCGAAGTGGAAGACCGTGGCTGCGAGCACGGCGTCGGCGCCCGCGTCGACAGCAGGCGGGAAGTCGGCGGCCGTGCCGGCGCCCCCGGAGGCGATGACCGGGATCGTCACCGCCGCGCGGACGAGCCGGATCAGGTCGAGGTCGAAGCCGGCCTCGGTGCCGTCCGCGTCCATCGCGTTCAGCAGGATCTCGCCGGCGCCGAGATCGACCGCCCGGGCCGCCCACTCGATCGCGTCGAGCCCCGCGGCCTTGCGACCGCCGTGGGTCGTGACCTCGAAGCCCGAGTCGGTGCCGGAGGCACGGCGCGCGTCGAGCGAGAGCACGAGGACCTGGTTGCCGAAGCGGTCCGCGATCTCCGCGACCAGCTCGGGTCGGTGGATCGCCGCGGTGTTGACGGCCACCTTGTCGGCGCCGGCGCGCAGCAGCCGGTCGACGTCGTCGACCCCGGCTACTCCCCCGCCGACGGTCAGCGGGATGAAGACCTCCTCCGCCGTGCGCGACACGATCTCGAGAGTCGTCGTGCGGCCCTCGTGGGAGGCCGAGATGTCGAGGAAGGTCAGCTCGTCGGCCCCTTCGGCGTCGTACTTCCTGGCCAGCTCGACCGGGTCGCCGGCGTCGCGCAGGTCGCGGAAGTTCACACCCTTGACCACGCGCCCGGCGTCGACGTCGAGGCAGGGGATCACCCGGACCGCGAGACTCATCGGTCGCCCCGGGTGGTCATCAACGCGTCCTCGAGGGTGAACCGTCCCTCGTAGAGCGCGGTCCCGACGATGGCGCCCTCGACACCGACCGGCACCAGGTCGACCAGCGCGGCCAGGTCGTCGAGCTCGGTGATCCCGCCACTGGCGACCACCGGGCGCGAGGTCGCGCCGCAGACGTCCTGCAGGAGCTGGAGGTTCGGGCCCTGCAGCATGCCGTCCTTGTTCACGTCGGTGACGACGTAGCGCGCGCAGCCCTCGCGGTCGAGCCGTGCGAGCACGTCGTAGAGGTCGCCGCCCTCGCGGGTCCAGCCGCGCGCCGCGAGCGTCCGGCCGCGGACGTCGAGGCCCACCGCCACCCGATCGCCCCACTGCGCGATCGCGGCGGCGCACCACTCCGGCTGCTCCAGCGCGGCCGTGCCGATGTTGACGCGGCGGCAGCCGGTCGCCATCGCCGCGGCGAGCGACTCGTCGTCGCGGATGCCACCGCTCAGCTCCACCTGTACGTCGACCCGGCCGACGATCCCGGCGAGCAGGTCGCGGTTGTGCCCACGCCCGAACGCCGCGTCCAGGTCGACCAGGTGGATCCACTCGGCCCCCGCCTCCTGCCAGCGGAGCGCGGCCTCGACGGGGTCGCCGAAGCGCTTCTCGGAGCCCGCGACGCCCTGCACCAGCTGCACGGCCTGGCCGTCGGCGACGTCCACGGCGGGGAGCAGCTCGAGGTGGTCCGACACGGCCCGAACCCTATCGAGACCCGCGGACCCAGCGACCCGTCTGGACGTCACCGGTGCCGGCTGCGACGGTGTGACGTCGTCTCACGCCGTACGACGGCTGCGATCTCGCCGACCACCAACGGACGGCTGGCGTCCAGCACCACGGTGCGCGGGGCGCCCAGCCCGTCGTACCTCAGGCCCGGCGCCTCGCACCTCACCTCGACCACGTCAGCCCACCACCGGCGTGCGAGCGCCTTCACCCGCTCGGCCTCGAGCGACGGCTCGACCGCGAGGTCGAGGACCGCCACGCCATCGAACTCCTTCAGCCGGCGGACGACCTCCTGCTCCGCGTCGTACCGCAGCCAGTTCCGCGGGGTGTCCTCCGCGTCCACCGCCAGCTCGTCCTCGATCTCGGCCAGTGACACGTACGCGCAGCCGAGCCGTTCGGCGAGCGCCGTGGCGACAAGAGCAGCGTCGGGCGGACCGGTCACCACCACCAGTGGCGTCTCGTGGGTCATCGGCGCTGCATCATGAGGCGTACGACGGGGAACACCACGGCACTGACCACGAAGGCCGCCAGGCGGGCGGCCCAGTCGGGGCGCACCAGCCACACCAGCAGGTTGAGCAGGAGCAGCACGCCGAACGTCGCCATCAGCTCGTGGCGGCGGCGTGCCGCGAGGACACCGGGCTGGAGGTACGGCCGCGGGACCCAGCCGGTCAACGAGCGGCGGCGGGCCCGGTTCCGCGACCTCCGCTCGACCTGGCGCTGGCGGGCAGCGGCCCTGAGCGCGGCCTCCTTCTCGCGTTCGGCCCGACGGCGCGCTCGCTCCTTGCTCATGGTCGGCTCACGGCCTCACAGCCCCTCGACCCAGGTGCGGAGCAGGGCGGCACCCGCGTCACCGGACTTCTCGGGGTGGAACTGGGTCGCGGTGAGCGGGCCGTTCTCGACGGCGGCGACGAACCTGTCGCCGCCGTGCTCGGCCCACGTGACGAGCGGTGCGGTGGTGTGCCCGTCGGTCACCAGGTCCCACGACCGCGCGGCGTAGGAGTGGACGAAGTAGAACCGCTCGCCCTCGACCCCCGCGAAGAGCCGGGAGCCGTCGGGCACGTCGACGGTGTTCCATCCCATGTGGGGTACGACGGGCGCCCGGAGCCGCTCGACCACGCCCGGCCACTCGTCACAGCCCTCGGTCTCGACACCGTGCTCGACGCCGCGCGCGAAGAGCACCTGCATGCCCACGCAGATGCCGAGCACCGGCCGGCCGCCCGCGAGCCGGCGCCCGATGGTGCGGGGGCCCTGGACGGCGCGCAGCCCGGCCATGCACGCCGCGAACGCGCCGACGCCGGGCACGACCAGGCCGTCGGCTGCCTCGGCGCGCGCCCGGTCCGCGGTCAGGTCGACCGCGGCTCCGGCGCGCTCGAGGGCACGCACGGCCGAGCGGACGTTGCCGGAGCCGTAGTCGAGGACCACGACCTTCGGAGACACATCAGCCATCGGGACCGGGGCCCCCACGGCGTTGTCCGGCGGAGGAGCGGAGCGGGGGAGACGGAGAACGTCGTGGGGTGGTCAGAGTTTCCCCTTGGTGGACGGGACCCCGGTCTCGCGAGGGTCGAGCGCGACGGCATCGCGGAAGGCCCGGGCGAACGCCTTGAACTGCGCCTCGACCAGGTGGTGGGGATCGCGGCCCGAGAGCACCCGCACGTGCAGGGCCACCTGGGCGTGGAAGGCGAGCGTCTCGAAGACGTGGCGGGTCAGCGACCCGGCGTAGTCGCCGCCGATCACGACGTACGCCTGCCCGTCGGGCTCGCCGACGTGGACGCAGTAGGGCCGGCCGGAGACGTCGACCGCGCACTGGACCAGCGCCTCGTCGAGCGGGACCAGCGCGTCGCCGAAGCGCCGGATGCCGCGCTTGTCGCCGAGCGCTTCGTGCAGCGCCTGGCCGAGCACGATCGCGGTGTCCTCGACGGTGTGGTGGGCGTCGATATGGGTGTCGCCGTCGGTGGTGACGGTGAGATCGACCAGCGCGTGGCGGGCGAAGGAACCCAGCATGTGGTCGAAGAAGCCCACCCCGGTCGCGACGTCGGAGCGGCCCGAGCCGTCGAGGTCGACCTCGACGTGGACCTTGGACTCCTTGGTCTCACGGTCCAGCGTGGCCGTGCGCGTCATTCGGGGCCCCCGCGGTGTTGTCCGCCGGCGGAGCGAAGCGGAGGAGACGGAGAACATCGGGGGGTGTGTCTCATGGTGCTGCCTCCGTCGTCTCGGTCACCGAGGTGAGTGCGTCCCTGAATGCTGCCATCTCGGCGGCGGTCCCGATGGAGACCCGCAGCCAGCCGTCCGGCCCGGTCTCTCGGACCAGCACCCCTCGGTCGAGCAGCCCCCGCCAGACCGCGTGCCGGTCGGGGAAGGTCCCGAACAGCGCGAAGTTGGCATCGGTGTCGGCCACCGTGAAGCCCTGGGCCCGCAGCCAGTCGACGGTGGCGTCGCGTTCGCCCCGCAGGTCGTCGACCGCACCGAGCAGCTCGTCGGCGTGCCGGAGCGCCGCCCGTGCGACGGCCTGGGTCACCGCCGACAGGTGGTAGGGCAGCCGGACGATCCGGAGCGCGTCGCAGATCTCGGGCGTCGCCGCCAGGTAGCCGACCCGGGCACCGGCGAGGGCGAAGGCCTTGCTCATGGTGCGGGTCACCACCAGGTTCGGGTGTCGCGGCAGCAGCTCCAGCGCGCTGGGGGTGCCGGCGCGCCGGAACTCGGCGTACGCCTCGTCGACGACCAGCAGCCCCTCGTCGAGCTCGTCGCAGAGCGCGGAGACGACCTCGGGGGCGAGGGCGGTGCCGGTGGGGTTGTTCGGCGACGGCAGCAGTACGACGTGTGGTCGCCGCGCCCGGACCAGCGCCACGGCGCGGTCGGGGTCGAGGGTGAAGTCCTCCTCGCGGTGCCCGACCTCCCAGCCGGTGTGGGTGTCGCGGGCGTACTCGGGGTACATCGAGTACGTCGGGGCGAAGCTCAGGGCCCGCCGGCCCGGGCCACCGAAGGCCTGCAGCAGGTGGAGCATCACCTCGTTCGAGCCGTTCGCCGCCCAGACCTGTGCCGGTGTCACGCCGTGCCCGAGATAGGCGGCGAGTGCCTCGCGGAGCGCGACGAACTCGCGGTCGGGGTAGCGGTTGAGCTCACGCGCGGCTTCGGCGACGGAGCGCTCGATGTCGGCGACCACGGCCGAGGAGGGCGGGTACGGGTTCTCGTTGACGTTGAGGCGGACGGGGACGTCGAGCTGCGGGGCGCCGTAGGGCTCCAGTCCGCGCAGCTCCTCCCTGAGAGGAACCGGGCTCATCGCTGGAACCGGATCGTGACCGCCTGGCCGTGGCCCGGGAGGTCCTCCGCCTCGGCGAGGGTGACCACGTGTCCGGCCACCTCCGCCAGCGCGTCGCGGTCGTAGTCGACGACGTGGACCGCCTTGCGGAAGGTGCGCACCGACAACCCGGAGGAGTGGCAGGCGCAGCCCGCGGTCGGGAGCACGTGGTTGGAGCCGGCGCAGTAGTCGCCCAGCGACACGGGGGCGAACGGGCCGACGAAGATCGCGCCGGCGTTGCGCACGCGCGCTGCTACGTCGGTCGCGTCCTGGGTGTGGATCTCGAGGTGCTCCGCGGCGTAGCCGTTGACCACGGCCAGCGCCTGGTCGACGTCGTCGACCAGCACGATGCCGGACTGCCGGCCGCCGAGGGCGGCGCGGATCCGCTCGGTGTGGCGGGTCGCCGAGACCTGCTTGTCGAGCTCGGCCTCGACCTCGTCGGCCAGCCGGTCGGAGGTGGTCACCAGCACGCTGGCGGCGGCCGGGTCGTGCTCGGCCTGGCTGACCAGGTCGGCCGCGACGTACGCCGCGTCGGCGCTGTCGTCGGCCAGGATCGCGATCTCGGTCGGCCCCGCCTCGGAGTCGATGCCGACCACTCCCTTGAGCAGTCTCTTGGCCGCGACGGTGTAGATGTTGCCCGGGCCGGTGACCAGGTCGACCGGCTCGCACTCCCCCGCGCCGTGGGCGAACATCGCGATCGCCTGCGCCCCTCCGACGGCGTACACCTCGTCGACGCCCAGCAGTGCGCACGCTGCCAGGATCGTCGGCGCGGGCAGGCCGTCGTGGTCCTTCTGCGGCGAGCTGGCCAGGGCGATGGACCCGACGCCCGCGACCTGCGCGGGGACGACGTTCATCACGACGCTGGAGACCAGGGGCGCCAGGCCGCCGGGCACGTAGAGGCCGACCCGTCGGATCGGCACGAACCGGTGGGTGACGGTGGCGCCGGGACCCAGCTCGGTGACCACGTCGGGCTCCAGCTCTGCCTCGCAGGTGACCCGCAGGCGGCGGATCGACTCCTCCAGCCCGGCCCGGACCGACGGGTCGAGCGACGCGAGCGCTTCGGTCAGCGCAGCGCCCGGCACCCGCAGGTGCTCGGGCGCCACCCCGTCGAAACGCAGGGAGAGCTCCTGGATCGCCTCCGCGCCGCGGATCCGGACGGCCTCGCTGATCGGGCGCACCACCTCGACCGCCGCGTCCACGTCGAGCTCCGCGCGCGGTACGACGGCGCGGTAGTCCCCGGGCGCGGCGGCGCCGCGGAGGTCGATGCGGCGGATCAACGGGACGGGCACGGCCACGATTCTAGGTCCGAGCGAGGACGTCCACGTCCGGCGGAGCCGGACGTGGACGGCCGAAGCGAGCGGCGAGCGAGGATGTCCAGTCCAGCGAAGCGGACTGGACACCGCAGCGAGCGGCGCAGCGCGCTTGCGCGCAAGCCGACCCATCTCACGTCCGCAGCCGTTGCGCGCGAGTCGGCGTCCGACCATGGGTGGAGAACGTAGGCTGGGCCTATGGGTGACACGCTCCCGATGTTCCCGCTCAACTCCGTGCTCTTCCCGGGCATGAGCGTGCCCCTGCGGGTCTTCGAGGACCGCTACCGCGCCCTCGTCCACCACCTGCTCCGCGTCGACGACCCGACCGAGCGCGTCTTCGGCTCGGTCGGCATCCGCGAGGGCTACGAGGTCGGCGACCACGGCGCGCAGTGGCTCTTCCGGATCGGCTGCCGGGTGAAGATGACCGAGGTCGAGGCGTTCCCCGACGGCACCTTCGAGCTGGTCGCGGTCGGCCTGGACCGGATCGAGCTCGAGCGGCTCGACACCAGTGGCGCCTATCCGGTCGGCCACGTCACCCAGCTCGAGGAGCACGCGGAGGCGGTGCCTGCGCAGGTCGACGAGTCGGCCCGGCGGGTGTACGACGCCTACCGTGAGGCACTGCTCGAGATCGACCGCGAGCCACCGAGCGGCGACCTGCCGCAGGACCCGACGTACCTCTCCTGGGCGCTGGCGGCTCTCGCCCCGCTGAGCCTCTCGCAGCGGCAGGCTCTCCTCGAGGCCGAGGACGCGACCGGCCGGCTCCGCATGGTCACCGACGTGATCCGGGCGGAGCTGCGCACGATGCGGGTCTTCCCCTCGCTGCCGGCCACCGACGTAGCCCGCACCCGCTGGTCGCCGAACTGAGACGGGCAGCCGACCCCGAGGAACGAGGGGGCGGCGCTTCAGTCCGTCGAGATCTTCAGGGACGTGCGGGCGACGTCGCCGTCGATCCAGCCGGAGAAGCCGAACGCCTTCAGCGGGGCGATGTTGTCGACGATCTGGTGCTCGCCCCCGGACAGCTGACCGACCATCTTCTGCAGGTCGTCGACGTTGACGTAGACGACGACGCTCGCGTCGCCCGCGTCCGGCACGACGCCGCGGAACGCATCGGAGTCACCGAGGTCTCCGCCGGCAAGCACCTCGTGTCGGTAGGCCGCGGAGGGGCCGACCACGACGAGGCCGTGGCCACTGTCGGAGCCGAGCACGGTCGTCCCACCCGGAACCTTCGACCGCAGCTTGTCGAGCACCTTCTCGATCGCGTCCGCGTCACCTCGAACGGTCACCGCCACCGGCACTCCCTCGCCGTCGCCGGACCTGGAAGCCGCCTCGACGTCGAAGTCCTTGCTGATCGACAGCGCCGTCGACGACCCGAGCAGCGTCTCGATGTCGTCGGGCAGGCGGAGGCCCGAGCCGCGGCTCAGCTGGTCGAGCAGCTGCTGGCCGTTCTTGCCACCCCCGAAGGCCTGGGACATCTGGTCGACGTACCTGTCGAGCCAGCCGGGAGCGAGGCCGACGCCGATCGCGGCGGCAGTGTCGTCGGGCAGGTTCTCGACCAACGTGCCGCCCTGGTCGCTGGCCACGCCACCCTTGGTCAGGGCCGGGTCCGTGGCCGTGGCGAGCTCGAGACCGTCGCCGGTGAAGCGGATCGTGGCTGCGGCGCCTGCGAAGCTCTTCAGGGCGTCACCGACCGCACCGCCGTCGGCCGTCGGGGTCGAGGCGTGGGCCGCGGTCGTCGCCGAGGACATGAAGCTCCCACCCGCCGCGCCGAGGTCGCCGAGATCCTGCTGCAGGCCGTCGAGCCGGCGGGCGAGGTACTCGCCGGCAGCGGGGGCGGCGTACAGGTTGACGACGCCGGAGTCGCCGACCTCGTTCGTCCACTTCTGGTACGTCGCGTCGTCGGCCAGGCTGGCGTGCTCGGTCTCGGAGACGACCTTGTCGACGGCGTTCTGCGAGCCGGCGAAGATCGCCCAGCCGTCGTGCACGTCGTAGGCGATGTCGGCGGGGCCGTCGCCGCCGCAGCTGACGAGCTGGTGCAGAGCGGATCGCGCCTTGCCGTCGTCGGTGACCTGGACGACCGAGACAGTCTCGGGGTCGGCCTTGCCGAGGTCGACCGCGGCGACCGCTGCTCGGTTGCCCAGCCACGGGTCGATGTCGTCGGCAAAGGTGAGGCCGTCGCAGCCGAGGCCCTTGATCAGCTCGTCGCCGAGCTTCTGGCGGACGTCGTCGACGCTGTGGATGCCGACCTTGTCCTTGAACGCCGGGAACTTGTTCAGCGTCCGGAACGCGTCGATCTTCTGGCTGCCGCTGGGGTCGAGGTCGACGCTGGCGTAGGCGACCGTCGTCGACGGCAGGGCCTCCGCGGGCTGGGCGCCTTGGGAGAAGAACGAGAGCGCGGCCCAGGCGCCGGCCCCGAGGGCGAGGAGTCCCACCACGGCGCCCCCGACGAACCAGGTGGTACGGCGGCTCTTGCGGCCGGTGGGCGACTCGGCGGGCTGTGTCCCGGGCGACAGCGGAGCGCCGCTCGCGGAGTCGAGGTACTCGGGTGTGCCGAGGTACTCGGGCGTGCCCGGAGGCGGCTGCTGCTCAGACAAGGTCGTGCTCCCCGTGAATTCGGCGCCGTGTGGCGCATGCCCGCGGGAGCCTACCCGGAGCTGGCCCCGGTCACGTCCGCTTCGGTCGTTTCCGCGGAGGCGTCGGCGCGATGCCGAGACCGCGCCCCTGGCATGGCGAAGAACACCAGGGAGAGCACGAACAACGAGACCATGGGCCACACCAGGTAGGGGGTCTTGCCGTTCACCACGAGCTGGGCCGACAGGTGGGTGCCGTCGGCGGCGGTCTTCGCGAGCTTCGCGGCGTCGGGCGGGCCGAGTGCGACGCCGACGGCGTGCATCGTGTAGGCGGCCGCCAGCGACCCGAGGGTGACCGCTGCGAGCACGAGCAGCTCGTGGCGACGGGTCAGGAGTCCGGCGGTCACTGCCGTCAGCGCGCTCGCCACGACGGACACGACGACGTAGAGGCCGGTGCCGGTGAAGACCTGTCGCAGCGAGCCGTAGTCGACGTAGAAGAGCTGATGCTGCTGCACCACCTGGGTGGGTGGGGTCCAGACCCACTCCCACACCACGCCGGCCACCGCGCCCACCACGACGTAGGCGGCCACCACGGCGACGGCGAAGAGGATCGAGCCGCGCAACCGCTGCGAGGACGCGTCGGCGCTCATCGGCCCAGGCACCCGGGACCGAGGAGCTGCTTGAGGTCGGCGAAGAGCGCGGCGCCGGCGGCCACCCGCAGTCGGTCGTCCACCCGCATCACGGTGGTCCGCTCGCGGCCGAGGAGCCGCAGGTGCACCTCGCTCACGCCCGGATGGGTGCGGAGCACCTCCTTCAGCTGGTCGACCACCGGCGGCGTGCAGCGGGTGATCGGCATGCTCACCACCACCGGACCGGTGCGGTCGTCGGTGAGGTCGGGGACGGTCAGCTCCTCGCCCCGGATCTCGGGCTGGTCCTTGCTGCGTGAGAGCTTGCCGCGGACGGTGACGATGGTGTCCTCGGCCAGCAGGCTCCCGGCGAGCTGGTAGGTGCCGGGGAAGAGCAGCACGTCGATGCCGCCGTCGAGGTCCTCGACGGTGACCACGGCCCAGGTGTCGCCCTTGCGCGTGATCTTGCGCTGCACCGAGGTGATCAGGCCGGTGACGGTGATCGGGCTGCCGTCGGGGCGCTCCTCGTCGAGGAGGAGCTGGCCGATGCTGCAGTCACTGGCGCCGGCGAGCACGTGCTCGAGGCCCATCAGCGGATGGTCGGAGACGTAGAGCCCGAGCATCTCCCGCTCGTGCCCGAGCAGGGTCATCTTGTCCCACTCCTCGACCTCGGGGACCACGATCGCCATCCCGAAGCCGGAGTCCTCGTCGTCGAGGCCGCCGAACAGGGAGTCCTGGCCGATCGCCTCGTTGCGCTTGGTCTCGACGTACTGGTCGACCGCCTGCTCGTGGATCGCGACGAGCGCGCGCCGCCCGTGGCCCATGTCGTCGAAAGCGCCGCCCTTGACCAGCGACTCGATGACCCGCTTGTTGCAGACCAGCGCCGGCACCTTGGCCATGAAGTCGTTGAAGTCGGCGAACCGCTCCTCCTGCCGGGCCTCGACGATCTTGTCGACGACGTTGGCCCCGACGTTGCGGATCGCGGTGAGCCCGAAGCGGATGTCGCCGCCGACCGGGGTGAACGTCGCGTCCGACTCGTTCACGTCGGGCGGCAGGACCTGGATCTTCATCCGCCGGCACTCGTTGAGGTAGATGGCCATCTTGTCCTTGTCGTCCTTCACCGACGTCAGGAGGGCAGCCATGTACTCGGCGGGGTAGTTCGCCTTGAGGTACGCCGTCCAGTAGGACACGAGCCCGTACGCCGCGGCGTGGGCCTTGTTGAAGGCGTAGTCGGAGAACGGGACCAGGATGTCCCAGAGCGCCTTGATCGCGCTCTTGGAGTAGCCGTTGGCGAGCATCCCGGCCTCGAACGGCACGAACTCGGCGTCGAGGATCTCGCGCTTCTTCTTGCCCATCGCCTTGCGCAGCAGGTCGGCCTGGCCCAGGGAGTAGCCGGCGACCTTGCGGACGATGGCGAGCACGTGCTCCTGGTAGACGGTCAGGCCGTAGGTCTCGCCGAGGATCTCGTCGAGCGGCTCGGCCAGCTCGGGGTGGATCGGCTCGATCGGCTCGCGCCCGGTCTTGCGACGGGCGTACTTGTTGTGGGAGTCCATGCCCATCGGTCCGGGCCGGTAGAGCGCGCCGACCGCGCAGATGTCGGCGAACTGGTCGGGGCGCATCGAGCGGAGCAGCGCCCGCATCGGGCCGCCGTCGAGCTGGAAGACGCCCAGGGTGTCGCCCCGGGCCATCAGGGCGTACGTCGTCGCGTCGGTCAGCGGCAGGTCCTCCAGCACCACCGTCTCGCCGCGGTTGCGGGCGATGTTCTTGACGGCGTCGTCGAGGACGGTGAGGTTGCGCAGCCCCAGGAAGTCCATCTTGATCAGCCCGAGGTGCTCGCACATCGGGTAGTCGAACTGGGTGATGATCGCGCCGTCCTGGGGCCGGCGGATCAGCGGCACGATGTCGATCAGCGGCTCGCTCGACATGATCACGCCGGCCGCGTGCACGCCCCACTGGCGCTTGAGACCCTCGATCCCGATCGCGGTGTCGACAACGGTCTTGACGTCCTGGTCACTGTCGTAGAGGGAGCGGAACTCCCCGCCCTCGCCGAAACGACGGTGCTGGGGGTCGAAGATCTCCTTGAGCGGGATGTCCTTGCCCATCACCGCCGCCGGCATCGCCTTGGTGATCCGGTCGCCCATCGCGAACGGGTAGCCGAGGATCCGGCTGGCGTCCTTGACCGCCTGCTTGGCCTTGATCGTGCCGTAGGTGACGATCATCGAGACGCGGTCCTCGCCGTACTTCTCGGTGACGTAGCGGATCACCTCGCTGCGCCGACGCTCGTCGAAGTCGATGTCGAAGTCGGGCATCGAGAGGCGCTCGGGGTTGAGGAAGCGCTCGAACAGCAGGCCGTGCTCGAGCGGGTCGAGGTCGGTGATCCGCATCACGTAGGCGCACATCGAGCCCGCGCCCGACCCGCGGCCGGGGCCGACCCGGATGCCGTTGTCCTTGGCCCAGTTGATGAAGTCGGCCACGACGAGGAAGTAGCCCGGGAAGCCCATCTGGACGATGACGTCCATCTCGAACTCGGCCCGCTCCCGCGACGCCGCGGGTACGCCGGCGGGGTAGCGGTGGACCAGGCCCTTCTCGACCTCGCGGCGGAACCAGCTCTCCTCGGTCTCCTCCGCGGGCACCGGGAAGCGCGGCATGTAGGTGCCGTTGCCCTCGGTGAAGCTGACCTCGCACCGCTCGGCGATCAGGAGGGTGTTGTCGCAGGCCTCCTTCATGCCGTGCTTGTGCTCCCACAGCTCGCGCATCTCGGCCGCGGACTTGATGTAGTAGCCGTCGCCGTCGAGGCGGAAGCGCTTCGGGTCGCTCATCACCGACCCGGACGACACGCAGAGCAGGTGCTCGTGGGCGGGAGCGTCCTCGCGGTTGACGTAGTGGGAGTCGTTGGTCGCGATCACCGGGATGCCGAGGTCCTTGCTCAGCTGGAGCAGTCCGTCGCGCACCCGCTTCTCGATGACCAGGTCGTGGTCCATCAGCTCGATGAAGTAGTTGTCGCGGCCGAGGATCTCCTGGAAGTCGCCGGCCGACTTCCGGGCCTTGGCGTAGTCACCGATCCGCAGCCAGGTCTGGACCTCGCCGGAGGGGCACCCGGTGGTGCCGATCAGCCCGTCGGCGTACTCGGCGAGGAGCTCGCGGTCGGCGCGGGGCTGGTAGTAGTAGCCCTCCATGCTGGCGCGGCTGGAGAGCCGGAAGAGGTTGTGCATGCCGGCCGTGCTCTCGGCCAGCAGCGTCATGTGGGTGTAGGCACCCGACCCGCTCACGTCGTCGTCGCCGCCGTCGTTCCATCGCACCCGCTTCTTCTCGAAGCGGCTGGTGTCGGGCGTGAGGTAGGCCTCCATGCCGATGATCGGCTTGATGCCGGCCGCGGTCGCCTTGCTGTAGAAGTCGTAGGCGCCGAACACGTTGCCGTGGTCGGTCATCGCGATGCTCGACATCCCGAGCTCGGCCGTGCGGGCGAACAGGTCGTCGAGTCGCGCCGCACCGTCGAGCATGGAGTACTCGGTGTGGACGTGGAGATGGACGAAGTCCCCACCATTGACAGAGCCGGGCGACATGAGCGGCGCGGTCCTCCTCAGCGGTGCGAGCGGTCAACAAATCAGGAGGTCGAGCGGGCCAGACACACGGCCTGGACGGACCAGCTGGGGGAAGAGCGCCAGCCTACGCGACCACTCAGCAGATCCTGACAGGGCACACCGACAGTCCCGTCGTACGGCGGGTCGCGGCAGCCCGGCCACGGGTGGCCGGTCAGGCGACGCCTGCGGTCGGGAGGACGAGGGTGATCACGGCGCCGCCGTCGGGTCCGTTGGCGGCGCTCGCGCGACCGTGGTGCGCCTCGGCCACAGCTCGGACGATGGCGAGCCCGAGGCCGGTGCCCGCGTGGGGCCCGGCGCTGTGGAACTGCTCGAAGACCAGCGGCAGCTGACCCGCGGCGATCCCGACGCCGTCGTCGGCCACCTCGACCACCACCTCGTCGCCTGCCGCCCGGGCGCGCAGCACGATGGTCCCGCCCTCCTCCGTGTGGCGTACGGCGTTCTCCACCGCGCTGTCGACAGCGACCTCCAGCCGCGACGGGTCGGCCAGCACGGTCAGAGCGGGGCAGTCGACGTCCCAGCGGCGGCCGGGAGCGCCGGCCCGCCACCGGTGGGCGCTGCGCTGGAGCAGGGCTGCGAGGTCGACCTGCTCGGTCCGGATCGCGGCGTCGTCGGCCTGGGCCAGCGCCAGCAGACGCGCGGCGATGCCCTCGAGCTTGTCCAGCTCGTCGAGGACGACCGCGATGTCCTCCTCACCCGACGCCTCGTGCTGCTGCGCCCCGAGGAGCTCGGTGAAACCGCGGGCGACGGTGATCGGCGTCCGCAGCTCGTGGGAGGCGAAGCGGACGAACCGCCGCTGACGCTCCCGGGCCTGCCGCTCGCTCTCGGCCAGCCGATGGGCCTCGGCGGTCGCGGCCATCCGCCGGCGTACGTGCCAGACCATCACCAGGAACAGCAGCGCCATCAACGGGATCTCGCTCGTCTCGGGCCACTCGGTCGCCCCGCTGCGGGCATGGAGGACGAGCGCACCCCCGGTGGCCACGGTGACGACGAGACAGGTCAGCCACATGTTCCGCAGCGACCACGGGCGGAGTCCGTAGACCACCGCGGTGCTCACCCAGACGAAGTGGAACGGGATGGTCTCGGCTCCCGGCATCAGGTACATGAGCACCGTGTTGAAGCTCGCGAAGGCGACCCAGACCGGGATCAGCCAACGCTCACGCGCTGAAGCAGTAGCCCACATTGCGCACCGTCTCGATGTGCCAGCGGTCGATCTTGGCTCGGAGGCGCCCGACGTACACCTCGAGGACGTTGCTGCCCGGGTCGAAGCAGAAGCCCCAGACGTCCGACAGCAGCTCGTCGCGCGTGCACACCTCGCCGGCGCGACGCATCAGGTGGCCGAGCAGGATGAACTCCCGTTGCGACAGGGTCGTGCTGCGGTCGCCCTCGTGCAGGACGCGCCGCTGCAGGTCGAGCCGCATGGTGCCGACCTGCAGCCAGCGAGAGGATGCGGGCGCCGGCGCCTCGGCCAGCCGGGAGTCGACGCGCGCGAGCAGCTCGGCCACCGCGAAGGGCTTCGCCAGGTAGTCGACGGCACCGGCCCGCAGGCACAGCACTCGGGACTCGACGTCGCCGACGGCAGACAGGACCAGCACCCGCGCCTGGCTGTCCCGCGCCAGCAGCTCGCGCAGCACTCCGTGCCCGTCGATGCCGGGGAGCAGGAGGTCGAGGATGACCAGGGCGAAATCGTGGTCGGCCGCCATCAGCAGCGCGTCCTCGCCGGTCCGTGCGATCTCGACCGCGTGGCCCTGCGAGCCCAACGCGCGCGAGACGAAGCGCGCGATCCGCGGCTCGTCGTCGACCACCAGCAGATGTGCCACCGGTATCCCTCCCTGGGGAGCGACTATGACGACGCGACCTTGGGAATACCTGTACGCAACAAGCAGGCCCGGCGCGTGGTGCGCCGGGCCTGCTCGTCCCCCTGCGGATGGGTCAGTTGACCACGCGGTAGCGCTCCTGCATGCCGGCCAGGATGTGGTCGTTGACGTGGCAGTGGAACAGCCAGGTGCCGGGATCGTCGGGCACCATGTCGCTGACCATCATCATCCCGGGCAGCAGGTCGATCATGTCGCCGCGCATCCCGTTGGTCGTCACCGTGTTGCCGTGCCAGTGCGGGGTGTGCAGGTCGACCTCGGTGCCGAGGGTGAAGGTGTACCAGCGCACCCGCTGACCGACCCGCACCGTCGGCACCGGGCCGTTGCCGTAGACGTAGCCGTTGATGGAGTGCATGAGGTTGCTCTCCTCGAAGGCGTCCTCGTCGTCCGCCGGGATGCTGTGCGGTGCGCCGGCCAGCTGGCGCAGGTTGCGGTCGAGGTACGGACTGTTGTTCTCGTTCTCGACGGTGAAGTAGGAGAAGATCTCCCGGTCCACGTCGGTGGGCATGGCGGTCGCCGGGTCGCCCATCCCCTTGGCGGTGATGACCATCGGACCGACCAGGCCGGCGTTGGTGTCGGCGACCTCGTCGGTGTGCGAGTGGTACATCCACAGCACCGACGAGCCGTCCATGGGGCCGGGACCGGCCCGTTCCGGCACCTCCCAGGTGTAGGTGTACGTCCCCCCGGACGGAACGGCGTCGTCGTCCTTGGCGGCCCCCGAGGTGCCGTCGGCGTACGGCGCTCCCTCGGAGGTCTTCTTGTAGAAGACGCCGTGGGGGTGGATCGAGGCCGGGTACGGCGTGTTGTTGCGGAACACGACCCGGATGGTGTCGCCCACCTCGGCGCGGATCACGGGTCCGAGCATGCCGAGCGAGTCGTCGCAGACGCGCGCGGTCACCGGGCACGACGTCGGGGTGGCGATCCGGTGCGTGAAGGTGGCGTCCGTGTAGCCGCGGTACAGCGACTTCCAGTACCGGTGCCCGATCCGGTTCGGTCCGTTCTGGGTGAACACCTGCTCGTCGGGCGTGAAGGACTTGCCGGTGATGTCGTTGGTGCCGTCGGGTGCGTAGTCCCACAGCACCTGATCCGCCGAGATGTAGTACGTCCGGACCTGGCCGGCGCTCGCCGCCGCCAGCGCGACGCCGTGATCATGGTGGCCGGGTGGAGACCCGGTGGCCAACGACCCACAGGCCGCGACGACGCTCAGGGCCGCTCCCGCGACCAGAACCTGACAGATCTTGCTCGTGTCCCTGATGGACATGTCCCGCCCCTCTCGACGATGCGCGTGCGCAGCTCATGCTGTGCGCACCACGCGGCCGGGAGCCGAACCTGAACGAGCCGTCATCTGACTGTCATCTGGCCGTCACGTCGGCCGGGGGAACGGGTCAGGGTGGCGGGGCCATCCCGAAGCTCCGCGGCTCAGTCGTCGGTGGCCAGCAGCACGTCCGACGCCTTGACCACGGCGGTGACGTTGCTGCCCTCCTTGAGGCCGAGCTGGGCGACGGCCTCGACCGTGATCGACGCGACGAGTCGGACGCCGTTGGCGTCGATCTCGACGTTGGCGATGGCCTCACCGGCATTGATACCGGTGACGCGGCCGGGGATCTGGTTACGGGCGCTGAGCTGCATGGCGTACTCCTTGGTGTCGGTTGAGGACGAGTAAACCGTGAGCGCGGTCGGCTGGGCCGGGGGATGTGACCCGATCGCCCGCGAAGCCGTCGCCCGGACGGATCAGGGACGCCAGGCCATCCGGATGTCCGGCGACCTCTCCTCGTTCGCGGACCCGTCGGTGCGCTCGACCTCGACCAGGCCGCGTCGCTCGTAGAGGCGGCGTGCGCCGGTGTTGCTCACGAAGACCCACAGCTCGTAGCCCTCGGGGTGGGTCGCTTCGACCACGTCGAGCAACAGGGAGCCGATCCCCTGGCCCTTGAGGTCGGAGCGGACGTAGATGCCGTCGAGGAAGGTCGGCGTACACAGGGCGAACCCGAGCAGTCCCGCGTCGGACTCGGCCACCCACACCGAGACCTCCTCCTCGGCGACGTGCCGCGCGTAGTAGCCGCGGTGCTCCTCGTCGGTGTGCATCGCAGGCGGCATCTGCGGGACCGCGGCGCGGCGAGCGTCGGAGTAGAGGTCGGCCAGTGCCTCCGCGTCGTCGACCGTCGCCAGGCGGACGGTCACGTCGCCCCCGGTCTCAGTCGGAGTCACGGATGACCTCCAGCGCGTGGGCCAGGTCGTCGGGGTACGTCGACTCGTACTCGACGTACTCACCGGAGTCGGGGTGCTCGAAGCCGAGCCGGGTGGCGTGCAGCCACTGCCGCTCGAGCCCCACCCGCTTCGACAGGGTCGGGTCGGCGCCGTAGGTCAGGTCGCCCACGCACGGATGCTTCAAGGCGCTCATGTGCACCCGGATCTGGTGGGTGCGCCCGGTCTCCAGGTGGATCTCGAGCAGCGAGGCGAACCGGTGGGCCTCGAGGGTCTCGTAGTGGGTGACGCTGTGGCGGCCCTCGGCCATCACCGCGAACTTGTAGTCGGCGCGAGGATGGCGGCCGATCGGGGCGTCGATGGTGCCGCTCAACGGGTCGGGATGCCCCTGCACCAGGGCGTGGTAGACCTTGTCGACCGTGCGGTGTCGGAAGGCGTTCTTGAGCACCGAGTAGGCGCGCTCCCCCTTGCAGATCACCATCACACCCGACGTGCCGACGTCGAGGCGCTGGACGATCCCCTGCCGCTCCGAGGCACCACTGGTGGCGATCCGGAACCCGGCCGCGGCCAGGTGGCCGACGACGGTCGGTCCGGTCCAGCCGGGCGAGGGGTGGACGGCGATCCCGACCGGCTTGTCGAGCACGACGATCGACTCGTCGTCGTGGATGATCCGGATCCCCTCGACGAGCTCGGGCTTGACCACCAGCGGGTCCGCCACCGGCGGGATGGTCACGTCGAGCATGGCGCCCCCGTGCACGCGGTCGCTCTTGCCGGCGAGCTGCCCGTCGACCTCGACATGACCCTCGGCGATGAGTGCGGCAGCACGGGTGCGGGACACCCCGAACATGCGGGCCAGCGCGGCATCGAGCCGCTCCCCGGCCAGGCCGTCGGGGACGGTGACGACGCGCTGCTCCGGAGAGCCGGTCACGACCGGTCGCCGCGCTGGCTGCGGGCGCCGGTGATGCCGATGCCCCGCCAGGTCTGGATGATGATCAGCACCACGGCGACGTCGATGAGCATGTCGGCGACGTTGAAGATCGGCCAGTGCGGCAGCGCCAGGAAGTCGACGACATGGCCGCGCAGCACACCCGGCTCGCGGAAGATCCGGTCGGTCAGGTTGCCGCACACGCCGGCCAGGAGCAGGCCCAGAGCCACCGCCCAGATGCGGTCGCCCAGACGACGGCCGAACCGGATCACCACACCGGCGGCGATCAGGGCGATCACCGAGAGCACGAGCGTGTACGACGTACCGGTGCTGAACGCGGCACCGGGGTTGCGCACCAGCTCGAGGCGCAGCACCCCGTCGACGACGTCGACGGGGTCGCGGTCGGTGAGGTGACGCACGGCGAGCACCTTGGTCACCACGTCGACGGCGTACGCCGTCACCGCGACGACGGCGAAGATCAGGCGGTGGCTCGACGAGCCCGGAACGTCAGCCGTTCGAGGCGTCTGGTCAGCCGGCTCCTCGGGACCCGTCGCAGCAGGATCGGTGGAAGTCAGCGACGTTCCTCGCGTTGCTTGCATGACAGGCACAGTGTGGCACGCGGGAAAGCCATGGCCCGACCCTTGCCGATCGGGTTGCCGCAGGACTCGCAGATGCCGTAGGTGCCATCGGCGAGGCGGGCCAGCGCACGGTCGATCTGGGCCAGCTTCTCGCGCTCGTTGTTGACGACCGTGAGCTCCTGGTCGCGCTCGAAGCTGGTGGCGCCCATGTCCGCCTGGTCGTGCCCGGCGCCGTCGCCCGCGTCGCGCATCAGCCCGGCCAGCTCCTCCTCCTGGGCGGTGAGGGTCCGGATCACCCGGGCGCGGTCGTCGTGCAGGTCGGAGAGGACCTCGTCGACCTCGGCCTTGGTCCAGGGCTTCTCGCCGGGGAGGACCGGGAAGCTCGACGGCGCAGGGGTCTTGGTCCTCGACGCCTTCGCGGCGGCCTTCTTGGTGGTGGCCTTGGTGGTGGCCTTGGTGGCGGCCTTGGTGGTGGCGGTCTGGGCGGTCGTGTTCGTGGCTGCCTTCTTCGGTGGTCGGGACGTGGGAGCGGATGCGGTCTTGGCGGCCGGGGTCTTCGTGGCCGGTGCCTTCTTCGGCGGTGTCGTCGTGGCCGCCTTCTTGGCGGCAGGCGCTGCCTTCTTCGGTTGCGCCTTCGTGCCCGCAACGCTCGTGGCGGCCGCCTTCTTCCCGACCGGGGCTGCCTTCTTCGCCGGTGCCTTCTTCGCAGCCGGGGCCTTGGTGGCGGGTGCCTTCTTCGCGGGAGCCTTCGTGGTGGCCGGTGCCTTCTTCGCCGGCGCCTTCGCGGCCGCAGCCTTCTTCGTCGCGGGAGCCTTCTTCGCGGCCGGAGCCTTCTTCGCCGGTGCCTTCTTGGCGGGTGCGGTCTTCGTGGCCGGTGCCTTCTTCGCCGGGGCCTTGGCGGCCGTCGCCTTCTTCACCGGTGCCGACGTCTTCGCGGCGGACTTCTTGGCTGCGCCGGCCGCGCCGTTGGTCGCGGCAGCGGGAGGCCGGCGGGCGACCACCTTGCGGGCGGCCGAGGCGGCCTTGCCGGCCAGGGACCTGGTCGTGCTGCGAGCCATGAGGAGCCTTCCGGGCGCCGCGCGCGAACGCGTGAGGGGTGGTGGCGGCGGTCGCAGGTGCGGGCACCGTCGAAGGGGGAGGGTATATCCGCCGGAGGGCTCTCTCAAAGCAGGCACGCTGGTCGGGACGGGCCGGGCCTCGCCGTCCCGACGTGGCCTCACCCCTGCGGGGGAGGAAAATGACGATCGGCCGGCTCCCCCAGGAGGTGCCGGCCGATCGGGTGCGCGTGGTGCGGGTCAGGCCTCGTCGTCGCCGAGCACGGACCGCAGTCGCTTGGGTGCGCTGACCCCGGAGTCGTGGGAACCCGGGGTCGGGTCGGCAGTGCCGGAGCTCTCCAGCGCCTCGAGCTGCTGGCTGAAGTAGACCTTCAGCCGGGAGCGGTACTCGCGCTCGAACGCCCGCAGGTTGTCCACCTCCCCCGAGAGACGGTCGCGCTCGTGCTCGAGGTCTCCGAACAGCTGGGTACGACGCTCGGCGGTCTCGCTGTCGAGCGACTGCGCACGCCCGCGGGCGTCCGCCTCCATCTTGTCGGCGTTGGTCTTCGCCTCGGACTCGAGTCGCTCGGCCTTGGTGCGGGCCTCACCGATGATCTTGTCGGCCTCGCCCTTGGCGTCCTCGACCAGCTGGTCGGCGTTGCGGCTGGCCAGCTCGAGCAGGCGGGCCGCGGCGTTGGACGCATCGCCGACCGTCTCGACGCGGATCGTCTCGATGCCCGCGGGAGCGATGCCGGCGGGCGAGACCGCGGCGGCAACGGCCGGGGTCTGGGTCGTCGGAGTCGGCTCGGGCTCCGGGGTGGCTGCCACCGGCTCCGGAGTCGGTGCCGGCGGCTCGGGCGCGGCGGCCGGGGCCTCGGACGCACCGCTCTGCGCCGCGGACAGCTTGGAGCGGAGGTCGTCGTTCTCGCGGGTGAGGCGCGCGAGCTCGGCCTCCACCTCGTCGAGGAACTGGTCGACCTCACCCATGTCGTAGCCCTCGCGGAGCCGGACAGGAGTAAAGCGCTTGTTGCTCACGTCCTCAGGCGTCAGCGGCATGACCTCACCCAATTCCTAGTTTCATCGTTCTCAACGGATCGAACAATAGCGCCTCACCTGACCCCCCGGTCACTCCCGAGTCGAGGCACCGGCGCGGACGAGGTACGACGTCGCCGCAGGTCAACCGTAGTCGGATCAGCTCTGGTTGAAGAACCCGCCCTCGACCAGACGTTGCTTGTCCTCCGCCGCCACCGTCACGTTGGGCGGCGAGAGCAGGAACACCTTGGCCGTCACCCGCTCGATGGTGCCGCGGGTGGCGAAGACCAGACCGGCTGCGAAGTCGACGAGACGCTTGGCGTCGGCGTCGTCCATCTCCGAGAGGTTCATGATCACCGGGATGCCCTCGCGGAAGTTCTCACCGACGGTCCGCGCCTCGTTGTAGGTGCGCGGGTGCAGGGTGGTGATCATCGAGAGCTCGGCGATGCCGCCGGCCGGAGCCGGGGCCGGCGCAGACGTACGGCGACGCTGCGAGAGGTCGGCCACGGGAGCCGGCTGGGCGTTCTGGGCCTTGGCGGGCGTCGAGGCACGACGCGCGGGCTGACGAGGGTCCTCGGTCTCGGCGTAGCCCTGATCGTCGTACTCGTCGTCGTAGACGCCGGAGTCCTCGAGCAGGCCGAGGTACTCGCCGATCTTGCGCATCGCGCTCATGGGATCCAACCTTTTCGTTCCGATGCCCTGCTCAGGCCTGGGTGGTTGTGACGCTACTCGATGTGCGGACGTCGACCGAGGATTGCCGAGCCGACACGCACGTGTGTCGCACCCACCTCGATCGCGGCCTCCAGATCGTGGCTCATGCCGGCGGAAAGCCAGGTGGCATCGGGGCGTTCGACGAGGAAGTCCTCGCGGATCGCGGACAACCACGCGAAGGCCGCTCGGGGGTCCTCGCCCAGTGGGGCGACCGCCATCAGGCCACGCAGCGTCAGCATGCCGGCGGCGTCGACGGCGTCGGCCAGCGACGCCAGGTCGGCGGCAGCAGCACCCGAGCGGCCGGCGCTGCCGGGCGGGTCGAGGCTCACCTGCAGCAGTACGTCGACGGGGTGGCCGCGCTGGTGGGCGCCGCGGTCGAGGGCGGAGACGAGCTTGGTCCGGTCGACCGACTCGACGACATCGGCGTAGGAGCCGACGGCGGGCGCCTTGTTGCTCTGCAGGCCGCCGATGAAGTGCCAGGTGAGCGGGAGGTCGTCGCACTCGGCGCGCTTGTCGGCAGCCTCGGGATGCCGGTTCTCACCGATGTCGGTCACGCCGAGGTCGGCGAGGATCCGTACGTCGCGGGCGGGGAAGAGCTTGGTGACGGCGATCAGCGTCACCTCGGCCGGGTCGCGTCCGGCGCCCCTGGCGGCTCCGGCGATCCGCCGGCGGGTGGCGTCGAGACTGGCCGTCAGCTCCTCGCGCCTGGCCGACTCGTTCATGCGGCGATCCGGATGATGCCCGACTGGCGCCCGGACGCGCGGCCGTCGCGACGGTAGGAGAAGAGGTCGGGCGACTCGCGTGTGCAGGTCGAGAGGTCCACGACCTCGACGCCGTCGCGCCCCAGCTGGGCACGCACGCCGGCGCCGACATCGAGCGACGGCGTACCCCAGGACGTCGTCGCCCGGCTGTCGGGCTCGGCGGCCGCGACGTCCTCCTGCATCTGCTCGGGCACCTCGTAGCAACGGCCGCACACGTGGGGGCCGACCCAGGCCGTGAGCGGCCCCGCGCCGAGTGCCCGCATGGCCGCCACCGTGGCCGGCACGATGCCGGCGACGAGGCCGGGCCGACCGCAGTGGGCGGCGCCGATCACCGTCGCCGAGTCATCGGCGAACAGCACGGGCACGCAGTCGGCGGCGCGGACCATCAGGCTGACACCAGGCTGGGTGGTGACGAGGCCGTCGCCGACGGCGTGCAGGTGGCCGTGGACGTCGTGCGCGGGTCCGTCGGCACCGACCACGGCGACGTCGTTGCCGTGCACCTGGCTGAGCTGCGCGAGACTCTCGAGCCCCGCTCCCGGGGAGAAGTCGGCCATCACGAGTCGGTGGTTCTCCTCCATCGCCCGTGGTTCGTCGCCGCCGGCCCAGGCCAGGTTGAGCGAGTCGTACGGCGCACCACTGACCCCGCCGTGCCGGTCGGTGAAGGCCAGCTCGACGGGGCCGTGGGTGAGACGTGCGGCGTACACCCTGCCGAGGTTAGTAGGGGGTCACTTGAGGAAGTCCGGGACGTCGAGGTCGTCGTCGTCGAACTGAACGGGGCGCGGCTGGGCCTGCGGCTGGCGAGCACCCGCGCCGACGCTCTCGCGCGCGGGCTCCGGCGTCTCGGCCTGCTTGGCCGCCAGGGCCAGGGCCGCGGCCTTGGTCTGCTCCTGGGTCTGCTGCTGGGCAGGCGTACGACGGAAGCCGGACTCGGTCTCGCGTCGCTTCGGCATGCCACCGTCGAAGCCGGCCGCGATCACCGTGACCCGCACCTCGTCGCCGAGGGCGTCGTCGATGGTCGCACCGAAGATGATGTTGGCCTCCGGGTGTGCCGACTGCGACACCAGCGCCGCGGCCTCGTTGATCTCGAACAGCCCGAGGTCGGAGCCGCCGGCGATCGACAGCAGGACGCCGTGCGCCCCGTCGATGCTGGCCTCGAGCAGCGGGCTCGACACCGCCTGCTCGGCGGCGACCACCGAGCGGTCGTCGCCGCGCGCCGAGCCGATGCCCATCAGGGCGGAGCCGGCGTTGGCCATCACCGACTTCACGTCGGCGAAGTCGAGGTTGATCAGGCCGGGCGTGGTGATCAGGTCGGTGATGCCCGACACGCCCTGCAGCAGCACCTGGTCGGCCTGCTTGAAGGCGTCGAGGACGCTGACGCTGCGGTCGCTGATCGACAGCAGGCGGTCGTTGGGAATCACGATCAGGGTGTCGACCTCCTCGCGGAGCTTGGCGATGCCCTCCTCCGCGGCGTTCGCCCGACGACGTCCCTCGAAGGCGAACGGACGGGTCACGACGCCGATGGTGAGGGCTCCGAGCGACCGCGCGATACGGGCCACGACCGGCGCCCCACCGGTGCCGGTACCGCCGCCCTCGCCGGCGGTCACGAAGACCATGTCGGCGCCCTTGATGACCTCTTCGATCTCGTCGGAGTGGTCCTCGGCCGCCTGGGTGCCGACATCGGGGTTGGCACCGGCGCCGAGACCACGCGTGAGCTCGCGGCCGATGTCGAGCTTCACGTCGGCGTCGCTCATGAGGAGGGCCTGGGCGTCGGTGTTGATGGCGATGAACTCGACGCCCTTGAGCCCGACCTCGATCATCCGGTTGACGGCGTTCACGCCGCCGCCACCGATGCCGACCACCTTGATGATGGCCAGATAGTTCTGCGCTGCTGCCACGGTTCGCGCCTCTCGGTGATCGGCCGGCCTGGCCTGCTGGAGGGGGCCGGTACGACTCGGATGGCGTCCGGTGTGAGCGGACGCCGGTTGGTTGTCTGGGGAAGTCCTCGAGGCTCCTGAACCGTAACCCTGAAGTGGAGGGTTATAGTTATGTCAACCTCTCGTTGGCGACGACGTTAGACAGCCCCGGGCGCCGAACCTGGCAGACACGCCCGGCGCGCCGCTCATTTCCTGGCCCACCAACGCTGCCGTTTGGTCCCCAACGACATGAATCAGGGGCAGATCGTTGCCGTTGGGGACCAAACGGCAACTTGTCTGCGGCAGGGGAACAAGCGGGCCCTTCGGAGAAAACGCGGAACAAATCGAGCGGAGCCCGGGCGGGTCGCAGATTTGTTCCGCGTTTTCTTCCCCGGCGGCCCGAGCTCAGCGGGGGCTGGTCACCGGCTGGCCGGGGACGCTCACGTCGTAGGTGTGACCGGGCTGGGCGAGGAGGTGCACCAGCACCTCGGCCTTGAGGGCCGACTGGGCGTCGCTCCCCCAGACCACCACGGCGCCGCCGCGCATCATCAGCGAGACCTGGTCGACGCCGGCGACCGCGACATGGTCGACCCGCCCGGCCAGGCCGGAGGGCAGGGAGGCGATGACGCGGGCAGCCTCGGCGAGTGCGGCGCTCCCGGTGTCGGCGGTCGACACCACGCGCGGCATGCCCACCGGCGGGTGGGCGTAGTCGCGGAAGATCACGCCGTCGGCGTCCATGGCATGGAAGCTGCCACCGATCTCGACCACCGCCACCGGCGTGCGTTCGGTGACCTTGATCAGGACACCGTGCGGCCAGTCGCGCGAGACGTCGACCCGGCGTACCGGCGCGAGGGCGCCGACCCGTGACCGGATCGCCCCGAGGTCCAGCTGTGCGAGGTGGGCGCCGTCGGGCACCCGTGCGGCCGCCAGGATCTGCTGCTGGCTGAGCTGCGACTCGCCCTGCACCGTGACCTGCTGGACGGTGAGGAAGGAGCTGATGAAGACGAGCCAGACCGCCCCGGCCACCAGGGCCACGAGCAGGACCGACGCGATCACGTAGCGCCAGACCAGCCACCGGCGCAGCCACTGGCGGCGGGCGAACCGCCGGCGCGACTTCGTCGCAGGGTTCGGGCGCTCGCCAGGCTTGAGAGGGTTGCGCGGCAGGGTGATCACGGGGCGTCCTCCAGCAGGGCCAGGAGCAGCGGCCCGACGTCGGTGACGCTACCGGCGCCGAGGGTCAGAACCAGGTCACCGGGCCGGGCGAGCCGGACAAGTTCTGCGGGGGCGTCGTCGAGGTCAGGGACGAAGTGCACGTGCTCCGCCGGCAGAGGTACGGCGTCCGCCACCAGGCGACCGGTGACCTCGGGGTCGGGGTCCTCCCGGGCGACGTACACGTCGAGCACCACGACCTCGTCGGCGGCGCCGAGCGCGGCTCCCATGGCGGCGCCGAAGATGCGGGTGCGGGAGACCAGGTGCGGTTGGTAGCAGACGACGAGGCGCCCGCCGGCGGCGAGGGCACGGGCCGCCTGGAGGTCGCCGGCGATCTCGACCGGGTGGTGGGCGTAGGAGTCGTAGACCCGCACTCCTCCGGCCTCGCCCTTGCGCTCCATCCGCCTGCCGGTGCCGGTGAACGCCTCGAGCCCGGTGCGCAGCCCCTCGAACGGCAGCCCGAGCCGGAGCCCGAGGGCGAGGGCGGCGAGCGCGTCGAGCACGTAGTGGCGACCGGGCACCTGGAGCATCACGCGCCCGAGGTCCACTCCCCCGTCGCTGACCTCGAAGGTCGAGCGCGAGCCCTCGAAGGTGAGGCCGGTGGCGCGGATGTCGCACTCCTCGTCGAGGCCGACCGTGACCACGCGCAGGTCGCGGGCGTGTGCCACCTCGACCAGCGCCGCGGCTCCGGGGTCGTCGGTGCAGAGCACCAGGAATCCCTCGGCGTCGATCGTCGCGACGAACTCCGTGAACGCCGCACGGTAGGCCTCCTCGGAGCCCCAGACGTCAAGATGGTCGGCGTCGACGTTGGTGACCAGCGCGGCGTGAGGGTGGTAGACGAGGAAGGCGCCGTCGCTCTCGTCCGCCTCGGCCACGAACAGGTCGCCCGAGCCCGCGTCGGCGTTGCGCCCGGTCGCGCCGAGCACCCCACCGATGGCGTACGTCGGGTCGGCCCCGCAAGCGCGGACGGCCATGGTGAGCAGCGACGTGGTCGTGGTCTTGCCGTGGGTGCCGGCGACCGCGAGGACGCGATGCCCCGCCATCACCGACTTCAGGCCCGCGGAACGGGGCAGGATCCGGAGGCCGCGGGCGCGGGCCTCGAGCACCTCGGGGTTGTCGTCGCGGGCGGCGGTCGTGACCACGACGGTGTCGGCGTCGCCGAGATGGCTCGCGTCGTAGGAGAGGTGGCAGGGCACGCCGATCTCGCGCAGCGACGGCAGGAACGGGGTGTCGTGGTCGTCGCTGCCGGTCACGGTGACGCCCTGACGCGCCATGATCCGGGCGATGCCGGACAGGGCTGCCCCACCGATGCCGACGAAGTGCACGCGACCGAGCTGGTCGGCCGACGGGATGACGTCGGGGACCGGGATCCTCACGAGGCGGCCTCGAGGATCATCCGGGCCAGCTTCTCGTCGGCGTCGAGCGGGATCAGGTGGGCGGCGGCGGCGCCCATCGCCTGCAGCCGCGAGGCGTCGCCGAGCAGCGGGACGACGTACGACGAGATCCAGCTGGGCGTCAACGACGCGTCGTCGACCAGCAGGCCGCCACCCGCCTCGATCACCGCACGCGCGTTGAGCGCCTGCTCACCGTTGCCGATCGGCAGCGGCACGAACACCGCCGGCAGCCCGACGCCGGACACCTCGGTGACCGTGTTGGACCCCGAGCGACACAGCACGGCGTCGGCGGCGGAGTAGGCGAGGTCCATCCGGTCGACGTAGCCGACGACGACGTAGGGCACGCCCGTGTCGGGTTGTTCCACGTCGTGCGACGGGCCGACCACGTGCAGGACCTGGATGCCGGCGTCGGCGAAGGCCGACGCCGAGCCGAGCACGGCGTCGTTGATGGACGCGGCGCCCTGCGAGCCGCCGGTGACGAGCAGCACCGGCAGGTCGGACCGGAGGCCGAACGATCGCCAGGGCCTCGTCGCGATGCGCGGTCCGGTCGAGGGTGGCGATCATCCGACGGATCGGCAGCCCGACGTACGTCGCGTGGCGCAGCGGTGTGTCGGGGAAGCTGGTGGCGACGTGGTGGGTGAGCCGGGCACCGAGCTTGTTCGCGACGCCGGGCACGGTGTTCCCCTCGTGGACGACGAGGGGCACCTTGCGAGTCCGCGCGGCGAGGTAGGCCGGCACGGACACGAAGCCGCCGAAGCCGGCGATGACGTCGGGGCGGATCCGGTCGACCACCTCGAGGGCCGCGCGACGTGCGGCCCGCAGCCGGCCCGGCAGCCGCGCCAGGTCGGCGTTCGGTCGCCGCGGCAGCGGGACGCTGGGCACGAACTCGAGCGGGTAGCCCGCGGCCGGGATGATCTGGGCCTCGATCCGCTCGCGGGTGCCGAGGCAGGTGATCTCGACACCCGGATGCAGCCGTTGCAGGGCGTCGGCGGTGGCGAGGAGCGGGGAGGTGTGGCCGGCCGACCCACCTCCCGCGAGCAGGACGCGCATGGTCTAGAGGTCTCGCTTGGTGACTCTGCCGGCGGTCACGCCGCTGTTGCGGAGCTTCTTGCGCTGCGCGAGGGCGCGCGCAGCTTCGGGCTCGCGGCGCGCGAAGCCGACGAGCAGGCCCAGGGCGACCAGCGACGGCACGAGCGCCGACCCGCCGTAGGAGACCAGCGGCATCGGGATGCCGATGACCGGCAGCAGTGCCAGGACCATGCCCACGTTGATCATCATCTGCCCGATGATCCACACCACGATGCCGAAGGTCATGTAGCGGACGAAGGGATCCTTGGTACGTCGCGCGACCCGGATGGCGGCGTAGGCGATGGTGAGGAACAGCCCGATCACCAGCAGGGTGCCGACCAGTCCGAGCTCCTCACCGAGCACCGCGAAGATGAAGTCGGTGTGGGCCGCCGGCAGGTTGCCCCACTTCTGCTGGCTGGCCCCGATCCCCTGGCCGAACAGACCCCCGCTGGAGAGCGCGAAGAGCCCGTGGGCGGGCTGCCAGCCGGCGCTGTTGTAGTCGCGCATCGGGTCGGTGAACGTGGTGATGCGGGTGAGACGTTCGGGGTCGGCCGCCGCCAGCGCCCCGGCGAACACGGAGACCACCAGGAAGGAGAGGGCGAAGAAGCGTGCGGGGGCGCCGACCACCCACAGCATGCCGAGCAGGATCGCGAAGAGCACGAGGGCGGTGCCGAGGTCGTGCCCGAAGACGACCAGGCCGGTGGCCACGAGGAGACCCGGCACCACCGGCATCATCACCTGGTGGAGGTCGCCGAGGCGACGCTCCTTGTTGGCGTAGACGTGCGCGGCCCACAGGACCAGGGCGAGCTTGGCGATCTCCGACGGCTGGATCTGGATCGGACCCAGCGCGAGCCAGTTCGTGTTGCCGTTGCGGGAGACCCCGAAGAAGGCGGTGAGCAGCAGCAGGCCGAGCGAGAAGATGTAGCCCGGCCACGCCAGACGGCGGATCCAGCGTTGCGGCATCCGCCCGGCCACCCAGGCACACGGCAGGCCGATCGCGACCCAGGTCAGCTGCTTGACGACGACGGCGTAGGAGTCGCCGCCGTAGTTCTGGAACGCGTAGACGCTCGAGGCGCTGAACACCATGATCAGGCCGATGGTCAGCAGCAGCGCGGACGCGCCCAGCAGCAGGTAGTACGACGTCAGCGGGCGCTCGAGGGCGTCGCGCAGCGCGGCGAACCACGAGGAGACTCCCGACCTGGCCTGAGCCGTGCCGTCACCGGCGGTGCGGCCGGAGGTCCGGTTGCCCCGGGCCCGCAGCGGGCTCACGATGGCCATCGCTCCTCGGGCCCCCTTCCGCGAACGGCGGTCAGTCGTCGGTCTGGCGCTGCACCGCCGCGGCGAAGGCGTCGCCCCGGTCGGCGTAGTTCGTGAACATGTCCATGGAGGCGCACCCCGGGGCCAGGAGGACCGTGTCGCCCGGCTGGGCGAGGTCCGCAGCGGCCACGACCGCCCGCTCCATCGCGGCATGTCCGCTGTCAGTCTCGCCGCCGTCGACGACGATGACCGGCACATCGGGGGCGTGTCGCGCAAGTGCCCCGGCGATGACGTCGCGGTCGCGACCGAGCAGCACCACACCCCGCAGGCGGTCGCGGGTCGCGGCCACCAGGTCGTCGAAGAGCGCCCCCTTGGCGAGACCCCCTGCGATCCACACCACCGGGTCGAAGGCGAGCAGCGACGAGAGGGCGGCGTGGGGGTTGGTGGCCTTCGAGTCGTCGACCCAGGTGACCCGGTGCGTGGGCGGGCCGGTGGTCGCGACGGTGGCGATCCGGTGGCCGTCGGGATGGAAGCCGCGCAGGCCGTCGCGGACCGCGGCCTGCGAGATGCCGTGGGCCCGCGCCAGGGCGGCGGCGGCCAGGGCGTTCGCCACGACATGCGGAGCCGGGCTGGCCAGGTCGGCGACCGTGCACAGCTCGGCCGCACTCGACTGACGCTCGGCGATGAACGCCCGGTCGACCAGCAGGTCGTCGACGACTCCGACCATCCCGACCGACGGCATCCCGAGGGTGAAGCCGATGGCACGGGCGCCCTCCGCCACGTCGGCCTCGCGGACCAGCCGCTCGGTCTCGAGGTCGGCCACGTTGTAGACGCAGGCCTGCCGGACCCCGCGGTAGATCCGACCCTTGTCCGCGGCGTAGTCGGCCATGCCCTTCTGCACGTCGAGACCGGCGGCGTCGTACCAGTCGAGGTGGTCCGGCGCGACGTTGAGCACTGCGGCGCTCTCGGCCTCCATCGAGTCGGTGTAGTGGAGCTGGAAGCTCGAGAGCTCCACGGCGAACACGTCGTACGGCGTGGGGTCCATCACCGCCTCGACGATCGGCAGCCCCACGTTGCCGACCGCGAGACTGCGCAGCCCGGCCGCTCGGAGGATGGAGTCGAGCATCTGCACGGTGGTCGTCTTGCCGTTGGTGCCCGTGACCGCGAGCCAGGGAGCGGCGTGCTCGGGGTCGCGCAGCCGCCAGGCCAGCTCGACCTCACCCCAGACCGGGATCCCCCGGGCCCGAGCCTGCTCGATCAGGGGCGCGGAGGGCTTCCAGCCGGGCGAGACCACGAGCAGGTCGGCCGCATCGGGCAGGTCGGTGGTCGTTCCCTCGCCGAGCCGGATGTCGGCGCCGAGGACGCCGAGGAGCTCGGCCTTCTCCTCCTTGCCGGCGGGCGACTCGTCGAGCGCGATGACCGACGCCCCGAGGTGCGTGAGGTTGTCGGCAGCGGCGAACCCGCTCACCCCGAAACCGGCCACCACCGCCCGCACGCCCGACCAGTCGTCGCGGCGCCCGAGGTCGTCAATCGACAGCACCACGAGACCTTTCGGGCGTGAGGATCACGTGACTGCGACCCAGGCGGCGTAGAAGATGCCCAGCCCGGCCGCGACGCAGAGGCCGGTGATGATCCAGAAGCGGATCACGATGGTGACCTGGTCCCAGCCGAGCAGCTCGAAGTGGTGTTGGAGCGGTGCCATCCGGAAGACCCGGTGGCCGGGACCCACTCGGAACACGGTCCGGACCACGCTCGATCTTCGTGACAGCTTGAAGAAGCCGACCTGCAGGATCACCGACAGGGTGATCACGAGGAACAGGCCGCCGAGGATCACGAGCAGGAACTCGGTGCGGGTCATGATCGCGAAGCCGGCGAGCGCGCCGCCGAGCGAGAGCGACCCCGTGTCGCCCATGAAGATCTGGGCCGGGGGCGCGTTCCACCACAGGAAGCCGAAACAGGCGCCGGTGATGGCCGCCGCGACGAGGGCGAGGTCGAGCGGGTCGCGCACCTCGTAGCAGGCGGGGCCGGGGCGGGTCGCGCAGTTCTGGTTGTTCTGCCAGATGTTCACCAGCATGTAGGCGCCGAACACCATCGCGCAGGCACCCGTGGCGAGGCCGTCGAGGCCGTCGGTGAGGTTCACCGCGTTGCTGGTGCCGGTGATCATCACCCAGATCAGCGCGATCGCGATCAGGGGTGGCAGCGCGAAGTCCAGGTCGCGGATGAAGGACAGGTTGCGGGAGGCGGGCGACACGTGGCGGCCGTCCTCGAGCGTGCCGGACAGGGCCAGCCAGCCGAAGACCAGGGCGATCACGGTCTGGCCGACCATCTTGGCCTTGCTGCGCAGGCCGAGCGAGCGCTGCTTGGAGATCTTGATGAAGTCGTCGAGGAAGCCGACCACGCCCATCCCCACGAACAAGAAGAGGAGGAGCAGGGCCGAGGCCGAGGGCTCGGTCTGGGTGATCAGGTCGGCCAGGAAGTAGCCGAGCACGGCCGAGGCGATGATGACGACGCCGCCCATGGTCGGCGTGCCGCGCTTGGTGTGGTGGCTGGTCGGGCCGTCGTCGCGGATCTCCTGGCCGTAGCCGAGCTGGGTGAAGAGCGGGATCGCCGCTCGGGTGCCGAGCAGCGAGAACAACAGGGCGAGGCCTCCGCCCAGCAGGATCGCCTTCATCGGCTCGGGGTTCCGCCTTCCTGTTCATCGGCCCGGTCGACGGACGCGTCTCCGGCCGCCGGGTCGGTCAGCGCGTCGGCCAGGTGCTCGAGTGCGGCGCCTCGTGACGCCTTGACCAGGACGACGTCCCGGGCTCCGACATTGTGGCGCAGCCAGTCCGTCGCCTGCTCGCGGCCCGCCGTGGGTACGGCGACCCCCGCCCAGCCCGGCGTACGACGGGCCCCGTCGGCGATCGCGTCCGCGGCGCCGCCGACCGTCACCAGGACGTCGGTGCCGAGGGTCGCGGCGTGCATCCCGACCTCGCGGTGCTGCTCGGCCGACGTCTCACCCAGCTCCAGCATCTCGCCGAGCACCGCGATCGTGCGGCGGCCCCCCCGTGCGCCGATCGCGGCCAGGGCGTCGAGAGCGGCGTTCATCGAGGCGGGGTTGGCGTTGTAGCTGTCGTTCACGACGACGAGCCCGTCCGCGCGCTCGTGGAGCGCCATCCGCCACGACGACAGGGACCGGGCGGACCCGAGCGAGGTCACGACATCGCCCCACGGCACCCCGACCGCGAGTGCCATCGCGGCTGCTGCTGCTGCGTTGGCCACCTGGTGCGCCCCGGTCTCGAGCAGCCGCAGCCGCGCCCAGGTGCCGTCGTACCCCAGCTCGAAGGACGGCCGTCCGAGCTCGTCGAGCTCGAGCCCCCGCCACGACACGTCACCGGCGACACCGAAGGACAGCACCCGGGCCGTCGTACGGCGGGTCATGTCGGCGACCAGCGCGTCGTCGGCGTTGAGCACGGCGGTGCCGCTCGGCGCGAGCGCCTCGACGATCTCGCCCTTGGCCTGGGCGATCGCCTCCCGGGAGCCGAACTCGCCGAGGTGGGCGGTGCCGACGTTGAGCACGGCCGCCACGTCGGGGGGCGCGATCGCGCAGAGGGCCGCGATGTGGCCCGTCCCCCGCGCGCCCATCTCGAGGGCCAGGAACCGGGTGTCGGTGGTCGTGCGTAGCACGGTGAGTGGGACGCCGATCTCGTTGTTGCGGTTGCCCTCGGTCCAGACGGTCTCCCCGGCGGCCGCGAGCACCTGCGCGAGGAAGTCCTTGGTCCCGGTCTTGCCCTGGGAGCCCGTCAGCGCGAGCACGGTGGGCCGGAGTACGTCGACCACGTGGCGCGCGAGCAGCCCGAGCGCCCCGACCGGATCGGCGACGACCACCGTCGGTACGCCGGTCGGCCGCGCGCCCAGCACGGCGGCCGCGCCTGCCCGGACGGCTGCGGCTGCGAAGCCGTGCCCGTCGACGTGCTCGCCCTCGACCGCCAAGAAGAGCCCACCCCGCACCACGGCCCGGCTGTCCACGAACGCCGGTCCGGTCACCGGGCCGGCGCCCGCGCCGTCGGCCACCGCGCCACCGACGACGTCGGCGATCTCGGTGAGTGTCATCGCGATCATCGGCGCAGCGCCTCACGGGCCACCGCGCGGTCGTCGAACGGGTGCACCACCCCGGCCACCTCCTGGCCGGTCTCGTGGCCCTTGCCCGCGATCAGCACGACGTCGCCCGTGCCGGCGCGGCGCACGGCCTCGACGATCGCTGCCCGCCGGTCCCCCACCTCGACGACCTCCGCCCGGCCACCGGTCGTGCCGGCGAGGATCGCCGCCCGGATCGCGGCGGGGTCCTCGCTGCGGGGGTTGTCGTCGGTGACGACCAGGACGTCGGCCCCGGCCGCCGCGATCTCGCCCATCAGTGGTCGCTTGCCGGGGTCTCGGTCGCCACCTGCCCCGATCACCACGATCAGTCGTCCCTGCGTCAGCGGCCGCAGCGTGTCCAGGGCGGCAGCCACGGCGTCGGGCTTGTGGGCGTAGTCCACGACCACCTCGAAGTCCTGCTTCTCGTCGATCAGCTCCAGCCGGCCGGGAACGCCGTGCCCCTCGGCGATCGCCCGCGCCACGGGGGCCGGGTCGTACCCGGCCGTTGCGGCGGCGGCCACGGCGGCCAGCGTGTTGGCGACGTTGAACCCGCCGGGGATCGGGCAGCCGGCGGCGACCTGGGTGCCGTCCGGGCCGGCGATCCGGAACCGGGAGCCGGACGCCGACCGGTCGATGTCCCAGGCGGTCCAGTCGGCGCCAGATCCGTCGGCGGACAGGGTCTCGACCGGGATGCCGGCCGAGGACGCGAGGCGGCGTCCCCACTCGTCGTGGATGTTCACCAGCCCGCGTCGCGCGCGTCGGGGGGTGAACAGGGAGGCCTTGGCGGAGAAGTAGTCCTCCATGTCCGCGTGGAAGTCGAGGTGGTCGCGCCCGAGGTTGAGGAACACAGCAACGTCGAAGACGATCCCGTCGACCCGCCCCATCACCAGGGCATGGCTCGACACCTCCATCGCGCACGCCTCGACGCCGGAGTCGACCATCCGCCGCAGGAGGCGGTGCAGGTCGGGCGCCTCGGGAGTGGTCAGCGCGCTCGTGACGTCCTCGCCGAGGATCCGGGTGCCGACGGTGCCGATCACGGCCGCCGGCACCCCGGCGCCCGACAGCCCACCCTCGAGGAGCCGGGTCGTGGTGGTCTTGCCCTGCGTGCCGGTGACGCCGATCATCCGCAGTCGCGCCGCCGGCTCGCCGTACACCAGCGCGGAAGCGCGGCCGAGCACCGGCCTGATCTCCGGCACGACGACCACCGGGACGTCGTCGTCGATCAGGGCCGCACCCTCGGCATCGGTGATCGCGGCGACCGCCCCGGCCTCGCGGGCCTGGCGCCAGTACGTCGCTCCGTGGCCCCGCGAGCCGGGCAGGGCGGCGTAGAGGTCGCCGGGCGAGACCCGGCGCGAGTCGAGCGTGACGCCGCCGATCAGGGTGCCGAGGTCGCCGGAGCCGCGAGCCGACACCCCTTCGCCCGTGAGCCGGTCGGCGAGGTCGGCGAGGGCGAGGCCATCCTCCCGGGGCTCAGAGTCGCTCGCCACGGGCCGAGGCTATCGAGCCCCGACGCCCGGTCACCACGTGGTGGGCAGGCGCGACGGCGTGGCGCCGGTCGGGGGCACGCCGTACCGGCGCAGCGCGAACGACATGATCTTGGAGAACGCCGGACCGGCCACCGAACCGCCACCGCCGCCGTTGCGCGGGTTCTGCACCACGACGTAGACGGTGAAGCGGGGGTTGTCGGCCGGTGCGAAGCCCGCGAACGAGACCGTGAACTGGCCGTTGTAGCAGCCACAGGTGGGCCCGACCCGCTGGGCCGTGCCGGTCTTGCCGGCCACGACGTACCCCGGCACCTGCGCCGCCGGCGCGACGCCCACGTCGGGGTCGACGACCCGCTCCATCATCTGGGTCATCTGGTGCGCGGCGTTCGCGCTGACCACGCGACGGGTGGTGGCCTCGTCCGTCCCCAGGGTCTGCCCGACGTTGTTGGTGGCCTTGCCCTGGATCAGGCTCGGGGAGATGCGGACACCGCCGTTGGCGATCGTGTTCACGGCAGCCGCCATCTGCACGCCGTTGACCGAGACGCTCTGGCCGAAGGCGATCCGGTCCTGGAGCATCCCGTTCCACGCCGCGGTCGACGGCAGCAGGCCCTGGGTCTCACCGGTCACCCCGATGTCGGTGCGCTGGCCGAGACCGAACCGGGTGAGGTACTGCCGCAGCTGGCCGGGCTTGAACAGACGCGAGGACTTGGCGGTGCCGATGTTCGACGACTGCGCGATCACGCCGGCGAGCGTCATCCGCAAGGTGCCGTGGGGGAACCAGTCGTGGATCACCCGGTCGCCGCTCTGCAGCTGCCCGGGGACGAGGAGGCGGGTCCGGTCGGTGACCTGTCCGGCGTCGATCAGCGAGCTGAGGGTGAGCACCTTCTCCACCGAGCCCGGCTCGTAGGGGCTGGTCATCGCCAGCGAGTTGCGGTCCCGCTTCGGTACGGCGGACGGGTCGGTCGCGTCCAAGGTCGGGTAGTCGGCCAGCGACAGGAGCTCGCCGGTGTGGGAGTCCATGACGACCGCGAAGCCGGAGTCACCTCGGGCCTCCAGCACGGTCTGCCGCAGGACCCGCTGGGTGTACCACTGCAGATCCTCGTCGATCGTGGTGTGGAGGTCGGCGCCGTTGTGGGCGGGGACGATGGTGCTGTGCCCCAGGGGGATGCGGTTGCCCGCGCCCACCTCGTAGGTCTCCGAGCCGGCCGTGCCCGCGAGCTGACGGTTGAACGCGAGCTCGAGGCCGGCGAGTGGCCCGTCGGTGCCCATGAAGCCGATCAGGTTGGCCGCGACGTCGTGGTCGGGGTAGGAGCGCACCGGGTCGTCACGGGTGTCGAGGCCCTTGAAGCCCGCGGCCCGCGCCTGGTCGACGACGCTCAGCGCGAGCGACGCGGGCACACGGCGCGCGATGTAGGCGAAGCGGCTGTCCTTCTCGCGCAGGGCGTGCAAGGTCGTGAAGTAGTCCACGTGCAGGTGGCGGGACAGGAAGCGCGCCAGGTCGTGCGCCTTGGGCCGGGTGAGGGACGGGTCGGCCACGACCATGCGCCCGTCGACGGAGTCGGCGAGTGGCTTGCCGTCGCGGTCCAGGATGTCGCCACGGGCCGCGGGCAGCTCGACGGTGACGGTGCCGCCCTCGGACGCGGCCAGGGTGGCGTACTTCTCCGGGCTCACGCCTTGGAGCTGCACCAGCCGGGCGCCGAAGAACGACAGGACCACGGCGATGAACACGAACCCGGTGCGCAGCCGCAGCTGGGCGGCTCCACGCATGGCGCGGCGCCGACGCCTGGCGGCGCGGCCGGGGCGGCGGTTGCGCGGGGCCGGCGTACGACCGGACCGGCCGCGGGGGCTCGTGGTGGCCATCGCTCTGCTTCCTGCTCGAGGTCAGTGGGTGCCGGAGTGGGTGGCGTGCTTGGCCGGGTGGTGGCCGCGGTGCTTCGTCGTACTCGTCGCAGCAGTGCGGTGGTGGTGATGGGTGGCGGGCGGCTGGACGATCGTCACGTGGGCCGGCGGGTTCAGCTCGGCGGGCTTGGCGGGCGGCGGTGCGAGCAGCCGCAGCGGGTCCAGCCGGGTCGCGGGTGCCGGGCTGCCGAGGACGCGACCGGTCTTCAGGTCGAGCACGGCGGGACTGGTGGGCAGCACCATCCCCATCCGCTGGGCCTTGAGGGCGACCTCCTGGGGGTCGCGGAGCTGGTCGAGCTGCATCTGCAGGGTCTGCTGACGCGCGACCAGGGTGTCGGCCTGGTTCTGCAGCGAGGTCGCGGCGAACGACGCCTGCTGCATCGAGGTGTTGAAGAGGAGCAGGCCCACGATGCCGCCGACCGCGACCATCGAGACCACGAGCAGGAACGGCACGGGGCTGCTGCGGCGACGCCTCCGCTTCGGCACGACGGTGAGGCGGGCGCGCTCCAGAGCGGCGCCGGCCAGGCGCGGGACCCTGGCCCGAAGGGCCGGTGCGGTGCTGCTCATCTCACGCTGCTCCTCTGAGTGTGGGTCGGATCCGTTCGACGGCGCGCAGCCGGACCGAGGCGGCGCGGGGGTTGGCTTCGATCTCGTCGGCGTCGGCGCGCTCGGCACCGCGGGTGACCAGCCGCAGGGCCGGCTCCCGGTCCGGTGGCACGAAGGGGAGGTCCAGCGGTACGTCGAGCCGGGTGGCGGCGGTGAAGGCCTGCTTGACCAGCCGGTCCTCCAGCGAGTGGTAGGACTCCACGACCACGCGCCCACCGACGGCCAGTGAGTCGATCGCGGCCGGGACGGCGCGCCGCAGGACACCGAGCTCGTCGTTGACCTCCATGCGCAGCGCCTGGAAGGTGCGCTTCGCAGGGTGTCCTCCCGTCCGCCGCGCGGCGGCGGGGATCGACCGGTAGAGCAGCTCGACCAGCCGGGCCGACGTGGTGAACGGCTCGGTGGCCCGCTCGCGCACGACCGCGGCGGAGATCCGCGGCGCGAACCGCTCCTCGCCGTACTCGCGGAGGACGCGGGTCAGCTCGGCCTGCGGGTAGGTGTTGAGGATGTCCGCCGCGGTCGGGCCGCCGGTCGGGTCCATCCGCATGTCGAGGGGTGCGTCCTCGCGGTAGGCGAAGCCGCGGTCGGTGACGTCGAGCTGCATCGACGAGACGCCGAGGTCGAACAGGACCCCGTCGGCGTGGTCGAGACCGAGGTCGACCAGGGCGTCCGGGATCCGGTCGAACGTCGCATGCACCGGGGTGAAGCGGTCGCCGAACGCCGAGAGCCGCTCCCCTGCGAGCCGGAGGGCCTCCGGGTCGCGGTCGAAGCCGACGACCCGCGGGAGCGCGAACCGGGTCAGCACCGCCTCGCTGTGCCCCCCGAGCCCGAGCGTCGCATCCACGAGGACGGCCCCCTCGTGGTCGAGCGCAGGCTGCAGGAGGGCGACGACCCGGTCGAGGAGCACCGGGACGTGGGAGGGGCTGGCCATCGTCTGACCTAGCGCCCTGCTGTGTGCGAGAGGTGGGCCAGCAGCAGGAGTCCTGCGGCCAGGGCCGTGGAGGTGGTCGCGGAGAACACCATCAGCGCCACCACGTCGCGCGCCTGGTGGCGAACCCGACGCCGATCCCCCGGCTGAGCCACCGGGACGAGCCCGGCGACGGAGGGTGCTGTGGGTGTGAGACTCATCGGTTCGACCCCGCTCGTGGCGCGTGTGGTGCGGACGTGTGGCGTGTGCTGGTGTGGCTGTGGTGCAGGCGGGGACTCACCCAGTCAGGTCCCTGCCCGCTCCCTCGAGTCCCGGGCCACATGGGGTGGCGTGGGGCTCGACATCGGAAAAGTCGTCTGGAACCGGGGAAGGTGTCCCAGATGACGGGAGCGGGCGCGAGACCTCGCTGTGCGAATCCCTGTTGTGTTGTGGGTGGCAGCGGTACCGGTGTCAGGTGGCGGGGAGGATGTCCTCGCTCATGTCGGCGAACGTCTGGCTGTGCTCGGCCTCCCAGGCCGCGATCCGCTCCGGGTCCCAGATCTCGACCCGGTTGAGTGCCCCGATCACGACCACGTCGCGATCCAGGCCGGCGTACTCCTTCAGCAGGGGCGGGATCGTGATGCGGCCCTGCTTGTCGGGCTTGTCCTCGGACGCCCGCATCGCCAGGAACCGGCCGTACTCACGCGCCTGACGCACGGTGAGCGGCGCCTCCTGGATGCGGCCGGTCATCGCCGCGAAGTCGGCGCGCGGGAAGACGGTGAGACAGAAGTCCTGACCCTTCGTCACCACGAGTCCCTCCGCGAGCTGCTCCCTGAACTTGGCCGGAAGGAAGAGCCGGTTCTTCTCGTCGAGCTTCGGGGTGTAGGAGCCCACGAACATCCGGGCACCTCCACCTCGGTCGACCCTTCCTCCACTTCGCGCCACTGTACTCCACTTTGCTCCACCGTCAACCACATTCACCCCGACGTCACCCGCGATTCACGCTCGCCGGGCGCTCGACGAGCGCCTGCCGCCGGCGGCGCCGCACTCCCGCCCGCGCCGCGACTCCCAGGCGCCCGGAACCGGCCGAGGGCGCATCGGCGCAGGTCAGCGTGCTGCCGGGGCAACGGCCGTCTGGCCGGAGGACGGCGGACGGTCGCGGGTGGAGGAAGGTGGGGAGGGTCGGGTGGGGCATGGTGGAGGGCTGGAGCCTCGTGCCGGACGGCGTCAGACCCGGTGCGCGGCAATCCGCAACCAAACCGTGACCCCGGGAGTCAGAACCAAGCAGACCCGGTCCGCGTAGGTTGTCCTGCACGACCAGTCCGGCCGGCCACATCGCCGCGCCTCGGAACCGGTCGCACGGGTGGGCGCCACGGCGCACAGAACGACGGGAAGGACGGCTCGTGGCAAGTCCTGTTTCTCAGGGCGCGGATCTCGACACCCTCGCCAGGGTGGTGGACCGGGTCCGCGGCAACATCAAGCGCGTCATCGAGGGCAAGCCGGATGTGATCAGCTCGGCGATCACGGTGCTGCTCGCGGAGGGGCACCTGCTGATCGAGGACGTGCCGGGCGTCGGCAAGACCATGCTCGCCAAGTCCTTGGCGCGCAGCATCGACAGCTCCGTACGCCGCATCCAGTTCACGCCCGACCTGCTGCCCTCCGACGTCACCGGCGTCTCGGTCTACAACCAGGAGAGCCGCCAGTTCGAGTTCCGGCCCGGTGGCGTGTTCGCCAACATCGTGGTCGGCGACGAGATCAACCGGGCCTCGCCGAAGACGCAGTCGGCGCTGCTGGAGTGCATGGAGGAGCGTCAGGTCACCGTCGACAACACGACGTACTTCCTCGACCAGCCGTTCATGGTGATCGCGACCCAGAACCCGATCGAGATGGAGGGCACCTACGCCCTCCCCGAGGCACAGCGCGACCGGTTCATGGTCCGGCTGTCCGTCGGCTACCCCGTCGAGGCCGCGGAGATCGCGATGCTCGACTCCCACACCATGACCAGCCCGCTGGACGACCTCGAGTCGGTCACCGACGCCGGTGAGATCAGCAAGCTGATCGGGATCGTGGGCCAGGTGCACGTCTCGCAGGCCGTGCAGCGCTACACCGTCGCACTCGCCTCCGCGACCCGCCGTACCACCGAGCTGTCGCTGGGCGCCTCGCCGCGCGCCTCGCTCCACCTGGTCCGGGCTGCCAAGGCGTCCGCCGCGATCCAGGGGCGCGACTACGTGCTGCCCGACGACGTGCTCGGACTGGCGCCGTCGGTGCTGACCCACCGCCTCCTGCCCAGCGTCGAGGCCGCGATGGGCGGCCGGACCACCGCCAGCATCCTGGAGAGCATCATCGCCGGCGTGCCCGTCCCCGAGGGGACCCGTGCGTGAGGCCCTGTCTGCGCTGACCGTCCGCGGACGGGCGTTCCTCGCTGCGGGCGTCACGGCCGTGGTCTGCGCGATCCTGCTGGGGCAGCCGACCCTGACCCGGGTCGGCGTCCTGGTCGCCGCGCTGCCGCTGATCACGGCTGCCACGCTCGGCCGTAGCCGCTACCGGCTGGCGCTGGTGCGCAGCGTCGGGCCGCAGACCGTGACCGCGGGCCAGCCGTCGACGGTCCACCTCACGATGACCAACGAGGGTCGCACGCCGAGCGGCATCCTGATGCTCGAGGACCATGTCCCCTACGTGCTCGGCACCCGCCCGCGCTTCGTGCTCGACGGGATCGGGCACGGCTGGCGCCGGCACGCTGTCTACCAGGTGCGCTCCGACGTCCGCGGCCGCTTCGAGATCGGCCCGATGAGCGTGCGGGTCAGCGACCCGTTCGGGCTGGTGGAGCTCGGCCGTTCCTTCCACAGCACCGCGACCCTGACCGTCACTCCTCGCGCCGTGCCCCTGCCTCCGATCCCGCTCGGTGGCGCGTGGACCGGGTCGGGCGACAACCGGCCGCGCGCCTTCGCGATCGGCAGCGCCGAGGACGTCACGGTCCGCGAGTACCGCCGCGGCGACGATCTGCGCCGCGTCCACTGGCGGAGCTCGGCGCGCATGGGCGAGCTGATGGTGCGCCGCGAGGAGCAGCCGTGGCAGTCACGCGCCACGTTGTTCGTCGACAACCGGATGAGCGCCCACCAGGGGCAGGGCATCGCCTCGTCCCTGGAGTCCGCGATCTCGGCGGCCGCGTCGATCGCCGTCCACCTCGGCCAGCGCGGCTTCACCGTCCGCCTGGTGACGGCGTCGGGTGACGACCTGAGCAGCACCTGGCACACCCGCGACCCCGAGCTCAACACCCGTTCGATGCTGGAGGCGCTGGCGGTCGTCCAGCCGGTCACCGCCCACCGGATCGACGCCGGCTGGCTCGCCGAGTCGACCCACGGGGGGCTCCTGCTCGCGGTCATCGGCGCGATCACCGAGGCCGACGGCCCGACCCTGCGCCGGATGCACCACCACGCCGGGACCGCCCTCGCCCTCGCGCTCGACGTCTCGGCGTGGGCTCCGTCCACCGCGGGGCTCGGCGTCGTACCCAACTCCGCCCGGCCGATGCTGGTCCGCCAGGGCTGGCGTGCGGTGACGCTGCGTCCCCGGGACCGGCTCGACCTGGTCTGGCAGGACCTCGGCCGCACGAGCGCGCACGCCGCCCGGTCCGGTGGCGGCGACGAGGTTCGTGCCGTACCCCAGGGAGCACGATGATTCACCCCACGTCGTTCTGCTTCTCCCCCGCTCCGCTCCTCCGGCGCACAACGACCAGGGGAACCCGATGAACGGCCTGCCCGCCGACGCCCGTCGTGACCTCCCGCTCGCGCTGGTCGCGGCCGCCACCACCTGGGTCACGATGCTGTCCTGGCGAGGTTTCTCCACCCAGTGGGGCGAGTACCTCGGCCCGCTGCTCCTCGTAGCGGCGGTCGTGGCCCTCGGTGGGGTGTTGTTCCGAGCCGCGCCGATGCCGCGGCGACTGTCCCTCGTGCTCCACGTCCTGGTGGTCGCCGTCCTCGTCTGGCTGATGATGGGCGGCTCGCTGCTGCACCCGGTGGGCGGTGCCCACCACGTCGCCAACGCGTTGAACGACGCGTGGACCAGCTCGGAGACCTACCAGCCGCCGGTCCCTGCGACCGTGCCCGGGATCGCGCCGATGATGATCCCGTTCGGGGCCCTCAGCCTGCTGGTCGTGGACTTCCTGGCCTGCTGGTTGCGACGCGTGTCGCTGGCCGGGCTGCCGCTGCTCGCCATCTACTGCGTGCCGATCAGCCTGCTCGGCAGCGGGGTCTCGTGGCTGGTCTTCCTGATCGCGGCGGTCGGGTTCCTGGTGATGATGTACCTCCAGGAGTCGGCCCACATCACACGCTGGGGCCGGCCGCTCGGCAGCACCGCAGCCTCGGTCGACCCGTCGGGCTTCGGCGTCAGTACCGGCGCCAGCAAGACCACCGCCGGCGCGGTGGGCGGCGTCGCCGTGGTGCTGGCGGTCATCCTCCCGGTGTTCATCCCGACCCTGCACCTCGACGGTCTCGGCCTGTTCGGTCCGGGCGGCAGTGGCGGCGACGGGGTGAAGGTGGTCAACCCGATCACGGACATGAACCGTGATCTCCAGCGCGGCAAGAACGTCCCCCTGCTCGACGTCACCACCGACGACCCCGACCCGTCGTACCTCCGGATCGCGGTGCTCTCCCAGTTCAACGGCGTGGAGTGGAGCACCGGCGACCGCAAGATCATCAGCGACCAGACCGCGGACGGGCTGGTGCCCCTCGAGGACGGCCTGAGCCGCAGCGTCCCGCTCGACTCCTACAACTACCGGGTGACGGCCACCAACGACTTCCAGTCCACCTGGCTGCCCACGCAGTTCCCCGTCTCCGACATCACCGCGACCGGCAGCTGGCACTACGACACGCCGACCATGGACTTCATCGCCGGCAACACCTCGACCACCACGGCCGGCCTGAGCTACACGATGACGACGGCCAAGCCGGAGATCCACGCCTTCGACATGGCGCACTCGCTCACCGCGCCGCTGGCGATCCAGACGACGTACACCGCCCTGCCGTCGAGCCTGCCGTCCACGGTCACGGACCTCGCGCAGAAGGTCACGGCACGGGCGAAGTCGCGGTACGAGCAGGCCGTCATGCTGCAGAACTGGTTCCGGGTGGACGGTGGCTTCCGCTACAGCCTCCAGACCCAGTCCAACGGCAGTGGCAACCCGGCCCTGCTGCGCTTCCTCTTCAAGGGGCAGGGTGGACGCGTCGGCTACTGCGAGCAGTTCGCGACCGCCTACGCGGTGATGGCGCGCACCCTGCAGATCCCCGCCCGGGTCGCGGTCGGCTTCCTCCAGCCCCACCCGGGAGCCAAGGACGGCGAGTGGGTCTACAAGGCACACGACCTGCACGCCTGGCCGGAGCTCTACTTCCAGGGCTCGGGCTGGGTGCGCTTCGAGCCCACCCCGGGGACCCGCGCGGCGACCACGCCGTCGTACACCCACGAGGCCGTGCGCAAGATCAACGACCCGAAGTCCAACCAGACCCAGGGCGGCAAGCTCGACACCGACTCCGCCAGCCCGACCACCCAGCAGCCGCGCAACCAGACGTCGTCGGCGTCCTCGTCCTCCGGAAGCGACATCCCCTGGGGGTGGCTGCTGCTCGGGCTCGTCGTGCTGGTCCTCCTCGTCGTGCTGGCGCTGGTCCCGCGATCCGTACGACGCTCACGCCGGACCCGGCGGCTGGCGGGCGGGGCCGAGGACGCCTGGGCCGAGCTCCGCGACAGTGCGATCGACCTCGGGGTGAGCTGGCCCGCGGGCCGCTCCCCCCACGAGACGGGCCATCACCTGGCGGGTTGGTTCGGTCCCGAGCCGGACGGGCCGCCGCCCGTGCGGCCTCCGCGCGGCCGGGGACTGGCACCGGGCGCCGAGGATGCCTTGGGCCGGATCGTGCTGACGCTCGAGCGAGTCCGCTACGCCCGCGATCCGCACGACGTGCCCGGAGCACTGGCGGAGGACGTGGAGACCTGCATCGCCGCGCTCGAGCACGGGAGCATGCGCTCGGCGTTGCGCCGCGCGACGTGGCTGCCGCGCTCCCTGTTCGGCGGTCGCCGTCGGGCTGCCGCACGGGCAGCGCGCGACCGTGAGCCGGAGGCCGTGGCAGCCGGTGGCGTGATCGACCACGTCGGCTGACCGGGACGAGAGCCTCGTCGGTCGGAGGCGTCGGTCAGGTGTGCCCGGTGGGGATCAGCTCAGGGTCGGCTCAGGACTCGTTGTCGTGGCGACGGCGCCACGGGGTGCCGAACCGGTCGAGCATCGAGCCGGTCGGGGCGCCCGGGGTGGTCGGCGTACGCCTGGCCCCACCGGAGGTGCCGCGGATGGCGGCCAGGGCGATCGTCGCCGAGACCAGCATGATCACGAAGCCGAGGATCCCCACGATCGTGTGACGGGAGATCGCGCCGGCCATCAGGATGCCGATGCCGGCGAAGAAGCAGATGCCGGCGAGGATCGCGCGACGCCGGGCGGCGCGGCGGAGGTTGGTCCCACGGAGCGTGGACGCGAGCTTGGGATCCTCTTGGACGAGGGCGCGTTCCATCTGCTCCAACGCTCGCAACTCTTCTTCCGAGAGCGGCACGGGAACCTCCCCTCGCACGATCAGTTCAGGCCAGTGTATGCAGCGCGATGGATGTGCGGTAGGCGGGCAGATGAAATTGTGATGATCTCTGCTCACGAAAGCAGGCTCGCGGGGCGGACGGCATCGGCTCCGAAGCGCCGGACGACCCGATCGGCGGCGCGGTCGGCCTCCGACCAGCCGCGGTCGCGCTCACCGAGGACGAGCTGGCGATGGACCCGTTCGCGCGGCACCAGGCCCTCCACCCGGACCCCCACCAACCGGATCCGGGCCCGCTGGAGCCCCAGGGCGTCGTACGAGCGGACGGCCTGGCGGTAGACCTCCTGGGTGATGTCGGTGGCCTCCGGGAGGGTCCGCGACCGGGTGATCGTGGTGAAGTCGGCGAAGCGGACGGTGAGGGTGACCGTGCGGCCGGCCACGCCTGCCACTCGCATCCGGGTGGTGACGCGGTCGGTGAGCCGGAGCAGCTCGCGCACGATGGCCGCGCGGTCGTCGGTGTCGTGGCCGAAGGTCTCGTTGGCGCCCATGGACTTGTCGGGGTCGCCGCCGAGGACCCCGAAGTAGCCACCGCTGGTGCGGGCGACGACCTGGCGGTCGTCGACGCCCCACGCCAGGTCGTGGAGGTGGCGGCCGAGGTGGTCGCCGACAGCGCGCTGGAGGGTGCGGACCGCGGTGTGTGCGAGGTCGCCGACGGTGACCAGCCCGAGCCGGTGGAGCAGCTCGCGGGTCTTCTCCCCCACGCCGTAGAGCTCACCCACGTCGAGGGGGTGGAGCATCGTGGTGACCGACGACGGCGGGCAGACGAACACCCCGTCGGGCTTGGCCCAGCGGCTGGCCAGCTTGGCCATGGTCATCGAGGCGGCGAGCCCGACCGAGCAGGTGATGCCCTGCTCGTCGTGGATCGTGGCACGCAGCCGCTCGGCGATCTCCACCGGTGAGCCGAGCCGCCGGGTCGAGCCGCGGACGTCGAGGAACGCCTCGTCGAGCGAGAGCACCTCGACCAGCGGGGTGACCCGACGGAAGTTCTCCATCACCGAGGACGACACCGTCGCGAAGGTCTCGAAGTCGGGGGCGATCACCACGGCGTCGGGACACATCCGGCGGGCGCGGGTCATCGGCAGCGCGGACCGGACGCCGGTCTTGCGGGCGAGGTAGTTGGCCGAGAGCACCACTCCGCGGGAGCCGCCGCCGACGATGACGGGGACGTCGGTCAGCTCGGGACGCTCCCGGACGGCCACGCTGGCGTAGAAGGCGTCCATGTCGACGTGGAGGATCGGGGTCTGGGAGGAGTCGCTCACGGCGCCACTCCGGGTGACCCGTGCTCGAGCTCAGCCCGTCGACTCCGCTCAGGAGGAGGAGCGGTGGGCGAGCAGGTGGAGCTGGGTGGCCAGGGGGAGGTACTCCGGCCGGGAGGCCACGGCCTGCTCCAGCTCGACCAGCGCCGCGGTGGCACCGGGCTCGAGGTCGAGCAGCGAACCGGGCACGAGGTCGGTGAACACCCGGATGCCCTGCACCGCATCGACGGTGAGCCCGGCGTCGCGCACCAGCCCGGCGAGCTCGTCGTGGGTGAAGCGGCGTCCGGCCCGGCCCTGCGGGGCCGCCGTCGCGCGTTGTCCCGAGCCAGTCGTGGGGTCGAGCATCGCCAGCGCCTGCTGGAAGTGACCGGCCATGGCTCGGGCGACCACGGCGGCGTAGCGCTGGGCGACCAGGAGGCTGAGCACTCCCCCGGGCCGGACCACGCGCGCCAGTGTCGCCAGTGCGGCGGTGGGGTCGTCGACGACCTCGAGGACGCCGTGGCACAGCACCAGGTCGGCGCTGTCGGAGCCGGCCACGTCGAGCAGGCTGGACAGGTCGCCCTGGCGGCTGGTGACCACGACGTCGTGCTCGCGGGCCCGGCGGTCGAGGGCGGCCAGGGCGTCGGGGCTGGGGTCGACCACGGTGACCCGGTGGCCGAGCTCGCCGATCCGGACGGCCAGGCCGCCGGTACCGCCGCCGATGTCGAGGACGTCGAGCCCGCCGTCGGACCCGTGGGCCAGCACCGGCTCCAGCGCGGACCACACGACGGCGGTCCGGGTGCTGCCGCGTCGCTCGCTCGCTGGGGGCGCCATGGCCGCCAGCCTAAGGGCTGGACGAGTCTGCCTCCCGTGTGGTCGGGGGGTGGGGGTGGGCGGTTCATCAAGGTATGTCGGCGAACCAGTACTTCCCTCGACGCATTGATGGTGGGAAGTGTCGGCTTCCCTGCATACCTTGATGAAGCAGTGGGACCGGCGACCGACGAGGAGGTCGGGAGGTGGGTCATCCGGGGCTCCCGGGGCTGCGGTGCCACAACTTCCTCGCCACGTCCTTGACGGCCTCGCCGGCCGGCTTGACGTCGGCGTAGGGAGACATCTGGAAGCCGCTGGAGTGCACCAGCACCCGGCGATGGGCGGGCTCCTCCAGGACCGACTCCCGGGTCAGCTGGGCGCGGACCGCCTCGATCCCGCCGTCGGGACCGGGCTTGCCCCAGAGCGCGTGGAGCTCGGGCAGCGACCACGCACCGGTCGCGCGTAGGGAGACACCGCGGTGGCCGGTACGACGCAGCTCGCCCCGGACCACGAGCAGCCAGGAGCCGAACACGGTGGCGGCGTAGGGGCCCTGGGCGTCCTCGAAGAACGTCGCGTCGATCGGGCCGGTGCCGTCGTCGAGGGTCAGGAACACCACGCGGCGCCCGGACCGGACCGGCGGGGTCTGGGTGGCGACCTTGACGCCGGCGACCAGGATCTCGGCCCGGCTGCGCTGGGTCAGCAGGTCGCGGCTGCGGACCGCACCGAGGGCGTCGAGGAAGTCGGCGTAGGTGTCGACGACGTGGCGGCTCGCGTCGAGGCCGAGGATCTCCAGCTCGGCACGCATCCGCTCCTCGGGGCTCATCTCGGGCAGGCCGCTGACGTGCTCCTGCGGCTCGTCACCGAGGTCGAGGGTGAGCTGGACCGAGGTCACCGGGCGCGGATCCGCCGTGGCATGGGACTGGGCGGCGGCTCGCGCCCAGACCCCTGGCAAGGCCAGGGCGTGGCGCTCGACCGGCGCCGCTGCGTCGCGGACGGACGGGTCGGTGCTGGCGCGCTCGGCGGCCTGGTCGACTCGGGTGTCGGCCGGCCGCACCGGCGTACGCGGACCGCGGCCGGCGGCCAGACCCCGGGCCCGGCCGGCCCGCTGGACCGCCCGGGCGTGCCGGTCGAGCTCGGCCACCTGGAGCAGCAGGTCGCGGCGGGTGACCTTGGTACGGCGGCGTACGCCCACCAGCCCACCCAGCGGGGAGCCGAGGCCGTAGACGGAGTCGAACCCGCCGGCCAGCACCAGCCGCTCGGCGATCGGGCGGGACACCTGCGCGCGGTGCCAGAAGTCGGTCAGCGAGTGGTAGGGCCTCGCTGCGACGATCCGCTCGATCTCGCCGGCGTTGATGCCCTTCACCTCGGCCAGGGCGAGCCGGATGCCCCAGGCCCGGCCGTCGGGCCAGCCGCGCTCGGACGGATCGGGCCGGGAGGTCTGCCCGAGCACGATCGGGGGCGGCTCGTCGAGCGAGGACATCCGCTCCACGACGTAGGTCTTCTCGCTGGCGTTGACGTCGAGGCCGAGGATCGCGATGCCGCACTGGCGGGCGTCCTCGAGGATCAGCCGCTTGGGGTACATCCCCGGGTCGTGGGTCAGCACGCCGGCCAGGAAGTGGGCCGGCCAGTGCGCCTTGAGCCAGGCCGACTGGTAGGTCGGCAGGGCGAACGCCGCGGCGTGGGCCTTGCAGAAGCCGAACGACGCGAAGGCCTCGATCACCTTCCAGACCGACTCGACCACCGGCAGGGAGTACCCGCGCCCGAGGGCGACCGGGTAGAACCAGAGCTTGGTCTCGGCCATCCCCTCGGTGTCGCCCAGCGCACGGCGCTTCTCGTCGGCCTCGGCGTTGGTGATGCCCGCGAACTGGGCGATCATCTCGATCACCTGCTCGTGGAAGACCACGACGCCGTTGGTCTGCTCGAGGATCGGGCGCAGGTCGTCGTGGAGGTAGGAGACCTGTGACCAGCCGTGCTTGGCCTCGAGGTAGGGCGTGATCATGTCGCTCTTGACCGGCCCGGGCCGGAACAGCGAGATGTCGGTGATGATGTGGTCGAAGGTCTCGATGCCGGACTTGCCGACCAGCTCGCGCTGACCGGGTGACTCGATCTGGAAGACCCCGAGGGTGCGGGCCTGGCTGATCATGTGGAAGGTCGCCGGGTCGTCGAACGGCACCTGCTGCTCGTCGTCGAGGTCGATCGCGACGTCGTCGGTCTGGCGGACCAGCTCGACGGCATGGGCCATCGAGGACTGCATCCGGATGCCGAGCACGTCGAGCTTGAGCAGCCCGAGGTGCTCGACGTCGTCCTTGTCGAACTGGCTCATCGGAAAGCCGACGAAGCTGGACTCGACCGGCGTCCGGTCGAGCAGCGTGGCGTCGGACAGCAGCACCCCGCACGGATGGACGGCGATGTGGCGCGGCAGCCCGTCGAGCCGCTCGACGAGGTCGAACATCAGGTCGAGCCGCTCGTGGTCGAGCCCGGCGGCCCGCAGCTCGGGCAGGTCGCGCATGGCCATCCGGGCGTCGCGGGCCCGGATGTGAGGGAACGCCTTGGCGATGGCGTCGGTCTCACCGGGCGGCATGCCGAGCGCGCCACCGACGTCGCGGACCGCGTGACGCACGCGGTAGGTGTCCATCATCGAGACGCACACGCACCGCTCCCCGCCGTAGCGGTCGAGGATCGCGCGGTAGATGTCCTCACGCCGGGCGGACTCGACGTCGACGTCGATGTCGGGCAGCGAGGCGCGCAGCGGCGAGAGGAACCGCTCCATCAGCAGGCCGTGGCGGATCGGGTCGACCCCGGAGATGCCGAGCAGGTAGTTGACCAGGCTGCCGGCTCCCGACCCGCGCCCGGCGGCCCGGACCCCCAGGTCGCGGATCAGGTCGGTGACGTCGCCGACGGTCAGGAAGTACGACGCGTAGCCCAGACCGCGGATCATCTCCAGCTCGTCGTCGAGCCGCTTCCAGATGCGCTGGCGCGGGGCGCTGCCGTAGCGGTGGCCGATGCCGGCCTCGCAGCGGGCGCGGAGCAGGTCGTCGGCGGGCGACCCGGTGGTCGAGGACGGTCGCAGGTCGGGCCTGACCGAGGCCGAGAGGTCGAACTCCGGGAAGTGGACCTCGCCCAGGCCGAGGTCGGCACGCGGGTCGAGCGCGCACCGGTCGCCCACCATCCGGGTGTGGGCCAGCAGCCGGTGGGCCTCGCGGTCGGTGTCACCGAACCCGGCCAGCCGGGCGATCTCCTCGGCCACCTCGTGCATCTGCTTGCCGGACTTGAGGAAGCCCTCGGCGTTGCCGCGGTCGACGTGACGACGGTCGAGGGCGACCAGGCGCCGGGCGGCGTCGAGGACGTCGACGACCGGGGCGTCGCGGCGGTCGGCGTAGCGCACCGCGTTGGTCAGCACCGCGCCCAGGCCGGCCGCGCGGGCGAAGCCGGCCATCCGCGCGGCGTGGGGGGTGGTGCCCGGACCCCAGACGGAGCCGGACCCCGGCAACCGGTGGGAGACCAGCTCGACGAGGAGGTTGGCGCGCGGGACGACCTCGAGCCACGGCTCCAGTGCCGCCCGGGCCAGGTCATCGCGGCGCCGGGCCAGCGCGGCACCGACCTCGGAGGCCGGCCCGAGCAGGACGGTCACATCGCCGCTCTCGAGCCAGGGCGCGACCACCGACAGGTCGACCACCGGCTTGCCGCGCTCACCGGCCAGCTGGGTGGCCGAGACCAGCCGGCAGATCGCGGCCCAGCCGGCCCGGCCTCCCGCGGCACCGGCGTCGGCCAGGAAGGTCACCCGGGGCAGCGCCCGGTCGTCACGGAAGGCACCGCCACGCACCGGGGTGCGGGGGCCTTGGTCTCGAGACGCTCGCTGCGCTCGCTCCTCACCCAGCGGTGAACACGGGCTGACCGCCAGGTCGACGCCGAGCACCGGCCGGAGCCCGGCCGCCCGACAGGCCCGCGCGTGCTTGACCGCACCGTAGGTGCCGTCACGGTCGGTGAGGGCCAGGGTGTCCATCTCCTGCTCGGCGGCCCGCTCGACGAGGACGTGCGGGTGGGACGCGCCGTACTGCATGGAGTAGCCCGACGCCACGTGCAGGTGGACGAAAGGGTCCATCCGGCTACCCGGCCCGGGCGACGGCAGGGTGAGCGGCGGCCGGGTGAGGAGTGACGCACAGCTGGGGGGCGGAGCGGTGGGGCGCCAGCCCCAGCGCCTGCTCGACCACGGCCAGGAACCGGTCGGCGTCACGGACCAGGTCGTCGGCCTCGCGCTCGGTGACCGCGCGGGTCGACCCCGCCTCGGCCGCCGCGCGCTTGGCGGCGCCGGCGGCGAAGAAGCTCGCCCACTCGGCCAGCTCGGGAGCGACCTCGGCCAGCAGGACCCACGCGTTCTTCTGCGGGCGGCGCCGGGCCGGCGCCGGCCGGGCCCGGGCCGCGAGCAGCGCGGCGGCCGCACGCAGCGCGGCGACGTGGGCGCAGGCGTAGCGGGTGGGCACGTCGACGGCGGCCGTCGCCTCGCTCAGCGACGCGGCGGCCCGGGCGAGGTAGGAGTGGGTGGTCGCGGGCAGCGAGAACGGACCCACCGGCTCGTGGATCGACGGGGACGGGTGACGTGACATGGCTCGCCCCCTCAGTCCGCGCAGCCGACGAGCGCCCAGCGCCCGTTGCTCCAGTCGAAGGCGAGGTCGAAGACCCCACCACCGTCGGGTGTCCCGTCGAGCGCTCCGCCGAGAGCCCCGTCACCCCCACCGGGGCCGCGGCCGGCCTCGACCCGCCACAGCTCGCGCTCCCCCAACAGGTCGGCACCCGGTGATCTCGACAGGCTCGAGGGACGGCCGGCGGTCAGCTCGTCGGCCTGCGTCTGCTCGTCGGACCCGATCACCGCCCGGGCACCGCCGGACTGCCACCACGGACCGGTCTCCACCCAGTGCGCCAGCACCGCGCGCACCTTCCACAGCCGGCCCCGCCACAGGAACTGCTCGGGGCCGTCGGTGCCCGACACCTGACCCATCCGGGTCTCGACGGGGTCGTCGTACCGCCTCATGCGCTCTCCCAGTGCTCGTCGACCCCACGGACCCGATCCGGTGAGGGCGGGGGTCGAGGTCGCCCTCACCGGAGTCGGGTGATCGAACAGGTGTTCGAACACGAGAGACGGTACACCGCCCCACCGACACCGCACCAGGGGGCGGGCGATCGGATGTGGAAGGAGTCAGGCCGCGGAGTCCACCGAGCCGCCGACCGGCCCGTCGACCGGTCCGTCGACCCAGGGACCGGCCAGGTAGCGGAGCGTGTCGGGGTGCCACAGGCTCACGACCAGGACCCCCTCGACGACCAGGGAGAGCAACGCGATCACCACGAACACCACCGGCGGGGTGAGCACCAGCCCGAGCACCACGCTGGCGAACACGCTGACCGCCGCCAGCGCGGTCAGGCCGACCTGGCCCCACCGGTGACCCTCACGGAAGAACGCGGTGAGCACCCAGACGAGCATCGCCGCCACCACGAGCATGGTCGCCGCGACCGGCAGGAACGCCGGCGGCACGAACCCCGCCCGCTCCAGCCCGACCCGACCGCCCTGGGCGAACGCCTCCCGGGCACCCTCGTGCCGCCCGGCCCACGAGCCGATCACGTCGTCGTAGAAGACGGCCATCAGCACCACGGTCAGGGCGATCACCCCGACCAGCCCCCAGGCCGCGCGGATGGCGAGCGCCACCGAGCCAGGCAGTCCCCGATCCACCGTCATCCCTTCCGGCTAGGGTCGGCGCATGCCCGACCCCGAGCCCGCAGCTGTCACCAGGTTCAAGGAGGCCCACTCCGCCCGCGGAGGCGGGGGCCGCGTCGTCATCCTGCCAGACACCGTCCACACCGCCGTCCTGGCCGCCGAGGCCCTCGGCTGCGAGGTGGGTGCCATCGCCAACAGCCTGCTGTTCGACGCCGAGGGCTCCCCGGTGCTGATCCTCACCTCCGGCGCGCACCGGGTCGACACCGCCGCGACCGCCGCGCGCGTCGGCGTACCCGCGCTGAAACGGGCCTCGCCCGAGTTCGTCCGGCAGCACACCGGCCAGGTGATCGGCGGCGTCTCCCCCCTCGCCCACCCCTCCCCCGTGCCGACCTGGATCGACGTCGCCCTCCAGCAGTACGACGAGATCTGGGCCGCGGCGGGGCACCCCGCGGCCGTCTTCTCCACGACGTACGACGAGCTGGTGGCGATGACCGGCGCCACGCCCACCGAGGTCGACTGAGGGTCGACGGAGATCCGGCTCGACCCTGGCCCGCAGCGGGGCACGACTCCCTAGACTTCCGCGCGTGTACCCACTCGCCCTGGTCTTCTCCAGCGGTTGGGCGAGCGGTCTGAACTGCTACCTCGTCGTCCTCGTGCTCGGCATCGCCGACCGGGTCCACGACACCCCGCAGATCCCGAACGTGCTCGGCCGGTGGGACGTTCTCGCCGTGGCGGGCTTCTTCTACGCGATGGAGTTCGTGGCCGACAAGGTCCCCTACCTCGACTCCACGTGGGACGCCGTCTCGACCTTCATCCGGCCCACGGCGGGCGCCGTGGTGGGTGTCCTGCTGGCCGGGCAGGCGGACTCCCTCAACGGTGCCGTCGCGGCGGTCGTCGGCGGCGGGACGGCCTTGCTGTCGCACTCGGTCAAGGCCGGGGCGCGGCTGGCGATCAACGCCTCGCCCGAGCCGTTGTCCAACATCGGGGCGAGCCTGACCGAGGACGCCGCGGTGCTCGGCGTCGTGTGGTTCGCGATCGACCACCCGCGAGGCGCTGCCGCCATCGCGGCCGTGCTGCTCGCCGGCGGCCTCGTGCTCCTCTACCTGCTGGGGAAGCTCGTACGACGGGGCTGGCGGCGGTGGAAGGGCAAGGACCTCCGCACCACCGCCCGGCCCGGCACCCCCGTCTAGCGCACCACCGGCGTACGTCGTCGCAGGGACGCGTCCGACACGGCGGGCGGCACGTAGCCGGCGTCGGCCTCGTTCAGCGTCGTACCCGGCGGCACGATCTCGTCGATCCGGTCGAGCACGTCGTGGCCCAGCGACACCTTGTCCGCGTCGAGCGCGGCCTCGAGGTGCTCGAAGGTCCGCGGCCCGATGATCGCCGAGGTGACCGCCGGGTGCTCGAGCACGAACGCCAGGGCCAGGTGGACCAGCGAGACGCCGGCCTCGTCGGCCACATCGGTGAGCGCGAGCACCGCCTCGAGCTTGCGGGCGTTCTCCGGCAGGGACGGGTCGTGCCTCCCCGGCTGGCGCTCGGCGCGGGTCGAGGTCGGCAGCGACGCGTCGCCGCGCCGGTAGCGGCCCGACAGCCAGCCACCGGCCAGCGGGCTCCACGGCAGGACCGCGACGGAGTGCTGCTCGGCGACCGGGAGCACCTCGCGCTCCACGGCCCGGGCCAGGATCGAGTACGGCGGCTGCTCGGCCACGGGCCGGACCAGCCCGCGCTCGCGGGCGACGTACTGCGCCTCGACGAGCTGCGACGGCAGGAACGTCGACGTGCCGACGTAGCGGATCTTGCCCGCGTGCACGAGGTCGCTCAGCGCGCCGAGGGTCTCCTCGATGTCGGTGTCCGTCTCGGGGCGGTGCACCTGGTAGAGGTCGATCCAGTCGGTCTGCAGCCGACGCAGGCTGTCCTCGACCTCGCGGACGATCCACCGGCGCGAGTTGCCGAACCGGTTGACGTCGTCGCCCATCCGGCCGTGGAACTTGGTGGCCAGGACGACGTCGTCGCGGCGGCCCTTGAGCGCCTTGCCGACGATCGTCTCGGACTCTCCCTGGGAGTAGACGTCGGCGGTGTCGACGAGGTTGATGCCCGCGTCGAGGGCGCGCCGGATGATCCGGATGCTGTCGGCGTGGTCGGCGTTGCCGTAGCCGCCGAACATCATCGTGCCCAGGGTCAGGGGGCTGACCTTCAGGCCGGTACGGCCGAAGGGGCGGTACTCCGTCATGCAGAGGTCCTCTCGTTGGTGGAGTCGGTGGCCGCGTAGAGATTGGCCGGCCGCTCCAGTCCGTAGTGGTCGCGCAGCGTGGTACCGGTGTACTCCTCGCGGAAAAGCCCCCGCTGGACGAGCAGGGGTACGACGTGGTCGACGAACGCCTCGAGCCCCGACGGGAGCACCGCCGGCATGATGTTGAAGCCGTCGGCCGCCCCCGCGTCGTACCACTCGGTGATCGCGTCGGCGACCTGGTCCGGCGTACCGGTGAACGTGCGGTGGCCGCGGCCGCCGCCGAGCCGTCCGATCAGCTCACGCACGGTGAGCCGCTCGCGACGGGCCAGCGACACGATCAGTGTGTAGCGGCTCTTGGCGCCCTCGATCTCGTCCTCGTCGGGGAGGTCGGCGGGCAGCTGCTGGTCCAGCGGGAGGTCCTCGGGCCGCACCTTGAGGGTGCGGGCGAGCTGGGCGACGGCGTACTCCGGGCGGATCAGCTCGTCGAGCTCGCGCTCGAGGCGCTGCGCCTCCTCCTCGGTGGCCCCGAGGACCGGCACGATGCCCGGCAGGATCTTGATGCTGTCGGGACGACGGCCCATCGCGGCCGTGCGGAGCTTGAGGTCGCGGTAGAACGCCTGCGCGTCCCCCAGCGTCTGCTGGGCGGTGAAGACCGCCTCCGCGTGCCGCGACGCCAGGACCTTGCCGTCCTCGGACGAACCGGCCTGGACGATCACCGGCCGGCCCTGGGGAGAGCGCGGCAGGTTGAGCGGGCCGCGGACCCGGAAGTGCCGGCCGACGTGGTCGATGGCGCGGATCCGTGCCTGGTCGCCCCAGACCCCGGACGCCTTGTCGCCGAGTGGTGCGTCGTCGTCCCAGCTGTCCCAGAGCCGGTAGGCCACCTCGAGGAACTCGTCGGCGCGCTCGTAGCGCTCGCCGTGTGCCGGCTGGTCCTCCAACCCGAAGTTGCCCGCGGCGTCGGGACCGGCGGTGGTCACGACGTTCCAGCCGGCGCGGCCGCCGCTGACGACGTCGACCGAGGCGAAGCGCCGGGCCAGGTTGAACGGGTCGTTGTACGTCGTGGACGCGGTCGCGACCAGACCGATCCGGCTGGTCGCCATCGCGATCGCGGTGAGGAGCACGGTCGGCTCGATCGCGCCCGAGGGCCGGCGGCCGATGTCACCCCAGAGCACGGGGGAGTCGGCGAAGAACACCGAGTCGAGCTTCCCGCGCTCCGCGATCTGCGCCAGCCGTTGGAAGTGGGCGACGTCGAGGTGGGCGAACGGGTCGCTCTCCGGGAGCCGCCAGGATGCCTCGTGGTGGCCGGTGCTCATCAGGAACGCGTTGAGGACCATGTGCCGTGGTGCCTGGGTCATGCGGTTGCCCTGTCTCTCGTGGGGTCGGTGATCTCGGCGGCGAAACCCCGACGGCGTACGCCGAGGGCGTCGAGCAGCTCGCGCCGGAGGTGTCCGAAGTCGCTGGACGACGGGTCGCGGTCGTCGGCGAGCTGGACCCGCCGTTCGAGGGCGATCCGTCCCTGCGACAGGACGACCACCCGGTCGGCCAAGGTGATGGCCTCGTCGACGTCGTGGGTGACCAGCAGCACCGCGGGCCGATGGACCTTGAGGAGGTTGCGGAGCAGCCCGTGCATCTTCAGGCGGGTCAGGGCGTCCAACGCACCGAACGGCTCGTCGGCCAGCAGGAGCTCGGGCTCGCGGACCAGCGAGCGGGCCAGTGCGACGCGCTGCTGCTCGCCGCCGGAGAGCTGGTGCGGCCAGTCCTTCTCCCGTCCCGGCAGCCCGACCTCGGCCAGAGCCTCGCTCCCCCGCGCCCGGGCCGCCTTGCGCTGGCCGAGCGTGACGTTGGTGATCAGGTCCGCCCACGGCAGGAGCCGCGAGTCCTGGAAGACCACCGACACCTTGCCGGGCACGCGGATCCGGCCGCTCCCGGAGACCGCTGCGTCCAGCCCGGCCAGGGCGCGCAGCAGCGTGCTCTTGCCGCAACCGCTCGGGCCGAGCAGGGCGACGAACTCGCCGCGCTCGATCTCGAGGTCGACGCCGTTGAGCACGCCCTTGGGGCCGTAGCCCCGGATCAGGTGCTCGACGGTGACGAGGGGCCGGTCTCCCGGGTCGTCGGCCGTGTCGACCGCGGTCGTGCCGGTCATCCGGCCATCGTGGTCTGCCATGCCAGTGCCTTTCGCTGAAGGAGTCGGACGGCGGCGTCGGAGACCAGACCGAGCAGCCCGTAGACGACGAGGCCGACGAGGATCACGTCGGTCTGTCCGTACTGACGGGCGAGCTCCATCATGTAGCCGATGCCGCTGGTGGCGTTGACCTGCTCGACGACCACCAGGGCCAGCCACGCCGCGGTGACCGCGAAGCGCAGGCCGAGCAGGAAGTGCGGGAGGGTGCCGGGGATGACGACCCGCCGCAGGAACTCCCAGCGACTGAGGTCGACGGTCTGCGCGAGCTCGACGTACTTCGACTCGATGGAGCGCAGTCCCGCATGGGTCTGCAGGTAGATCGGGACGAAGACACCGAGCGCGATCGTGATCACCTTCATCTCCTCGCCGATCCCGAGCCACAGGATCAGCAACGGGATGATCGCGAGAGCAGGGATCGCCCGCTTGATCTGCACGGGGCCGTCGATGACGGCCTCGCCGAAGCGGCTCAGCCCCGCGAGCAGTGCCAGGACCACCCCGACGCTGACCCCGAGAACCAGGCCGAGGAACGCCCGCTTCGCCGACGTCTCGAGGTTGGACTGGAGGCGGCCCTCGGAGATCAGCCGATGGGCGGTCTCGACGACGGTCCACGGCGACGACAGCGTCTGCGGGGACAGGAACCCGGTCCACGAGCCGATCGCCCACGCGGCGAGGAGCAGCAGCGGGCCGAGGACCCCGGCGAAGCGCCGTCGCGGGCCCGGACCGAGGCGGCGCCGGCGGGGCCGCTCGTCGACGGTCAGGACGACGGCCTCGTCCGCTGCGATCGGCCGGTCGAGCGTCGCACTCATCGTGGGCCTCCGGACGCGGCGTACGCGTCACCGGCGATGTGCTGGTAGCGCATGTCCCAGAGGTCCTGGGCCTTCGTGTCGGGCTGGTCCTCCTCCGCCGACAGGAGGTCGATGGTCTGCTGGTGCTCGGCGATGGCCTTCGTCCAGTTCTTCGGGATCACGGGCGTCCCGGCGTTCCGGATCAGCCACTTGCCGTCGGTGGCGTCCAGGCCCTGGTTCTCCTCGTAGTAGGCCTTCAGCCACTCCTGCGGGTGGTCCTTGATCCAGCGCTGCGCCTGGGCCCAGTACTGCACGTAGACCTTGATCGCCGCCGCCTTGGCGGGGTCGGCGAGCACGGTGTCGGGGGCGTAGAGGAACCCCGCGTCGTCGCGGATGCCGGTCGTGAGGACGTTGCCGCCCTTGGAGCCGTAGTCGGCGAGGTAGCGCTTGATGTAGACGCCACCGATGGGCGCCGCGTCCACCTGGTGTGCCGCGAGCGCGTTGTTGTAGACGTCGAGCGTGCTCGGGATCTCGACCAGCTGGACGTCGTCCTGGGACAGGCCGAGCTTCTTCAGCAGCCGCAGCACCAGCGCACCCTGCGCCTGACCGGGGCTGAAGGCGACCTTCTTGCCCTTGATGTCCGACAGCTTGGTGATGCCGGACCCCGGGGCTGTCCCGAGCTCGTAGACCGGGTGGTGGATCGGGTCCTTGCGGTACTTGGCGGCGACGACGTGGGTCTTCAGGCCGGTCCAGTTGGCGAAGATCGGCGGGATGTCGGCGACGGACGCCAGGTCGAGCGCGTGCCCCCGGAAGGCTTCCATGGTCTGGGGTCCGCCCGAGAGGTTGGCGAACTTGATGTGGAACGGGATCTTCTGCAGCAGCCCCGAGGTCTGGAGCGCCACCTGCGTCACCGGGTCGCCGATCGTGAGCGTGGTGTCGGCCGGGACCGTCGACGACACCGGCTTGTCGAGGGCGACCGTCGACGCGGTGTCCGACTTGGCGCCGCAGGCGGTCGCCACGCAGGCGAGGGCGGCGATCAGCGCCGGCGCCACCCAGGTCCGCAGCCGTCGCATCTGGCGGCCGGTGGGACCGGAGGAGGTGGGCGGTGGGGTGTGGTGCATGAGGGGCCTTTCCGAGTTGGCTCCCCGACTCGGCTCGTGCCGGGCACGGCCCGTCGGTAGCGTGGGGATCGGACGTGGTGCGCGGGAGTCTCCCGCGGCCTCCTTCATTAGATACAAAGTCGATCAACTTTATCCAGTTTGAGCCACGCTCGACGTGCACGGAACTTCCTGCCGGTCGCGCCAGCCTTCACCGGGCACCCCCCGACCGTTGACCTAAGGTGCCGCCATGGCACGGGTGGTGGTGATCGGCGGTGGTTTCGGGGGCCTCGCGTCGGCACTTCGCCTGGCCAAGCTCGGACACGACGTCACCCTGGTCGAGGAGCGCGAGCTCGGCGGGGCGCTGGCCCCGGTGACGGCCGACGGCTTCACCTGGGACGTCGTGGCTCACACGCTCCTGCCGGCGGTGGTGCGCGACCTGTTCCGCAAGACCGGCCGACCGCTGGAGAAGGAGCTCGACCTCGTCCAGCTCGACTGCGTGCGCGAGCACTGGTTCGAGGACGGCTCGTCGCTCGTGCTCCCCTCGGGGCGGGCGGCCCAGCTGCGTGCCTTCGACACGCTGGGGCCAGGGCTCGCGCAGCCCTGGCTCGACCACGTGGAGTCGTACGCCGACGACTGGGAGGCGCTGCGCCGCGGCTACCTGGAGGTGCCGTGGGACCCCGACTCCCTCCCCCGCGAGGTCGCCGCGCGGCTCGAGTCGCGAGAGACGCTGCAGAAGCGGCTCCGACGGTCGTTGCGAGACCCGAGGGCGCGACTGGTGGCGGCGTACCCGTTCGAGGCCGACGGGCACCAGCTCCGCGACGTGCCTGCGTGGGCCGGGCTCACGTCGTACCTCGAACAGCGCTTCGGGGTGTGGGCCGCGGCCGGAGGGACCGGCGTACTCCTGGAGTCGCTGGTACGCCGACTCGGCACCCGCGGCGTGGACGTCGTGGCGGCTCGCGCGGTGGACGTCGTCGTACGCAACGGGCGAGCCGCGGCCGTCACGACGAGCGACGGGGAGCTCGACGCCGACGCCGTGGTCTGTGCCGTCGACCCGCGGCGCCTCCCGGCGCTGGCGCCGTTCGTGGCGCGGACGACGCCCGCGATCCCGCCCGTGCTGTGCCACGTCGGCCTCGAGGGCGAGGTGCGCGACCTGCCCCACGAGCTGGTCGTCCACGGCGAGGCCCTGCTGACGGTGCGCACGGGTGGGCCGGCTCCCGAGGGCCGGCACGCCTGGACCGTGGCTGGTCGCGGACGCCTCACCGAGGACCCCCTCGCGGCTCTCGCCCGCCACGGGCTCGACGTCCGGGCGCAGGTCGTCACCCGCGTCGACCGCTCGCCGCGCGAGCTCGTCGAGCAGTGGGGCGGGACGCCTCTGGGGGTGCAATGGGAAGGCCGCGGCACCGTCCGGCGCCGGCTCGGTCCGCGTACGCCGGTCCAGGGCGTGTACGCCGCCGGGAGCCACGCGACTCCCGGGTCGGGCCTGCCCTTCGTGGGACTGTCCGCGGCCCTCGTGGCCCAGGTCGTGGGTCCGGCCTAACGGAGCTGGAAGGTCATCGTCACCGCGGAGCCGATCGAGCTCTCGCCCGGCTGGAACGATGCGTCGGCGCTCAGCGCCTTGGCAGCGGCGCGCACCGGTCCCCCGCCGAAGCCACCACCCTCGACGACGTCCTGCACGTCGCCGAGCCCGGCACCAGCAAGACCCGCCAGGTGGGTCGCTCGCTCGACCGCGTCGGCGTACGCCGCCTCGCGGGCAGCAGCGGTGGCGGCGGTCTGGTCGGAGACCTCGAGCGAGACCCCCTCGATCTCGAGCCGGTCACCGACCTCCTCGGCGAGGGCGGTCAGCAGCCCGCCCGCGGACTCGATGTCGGGGCAGCGGATGACCAGCGAGTGGCGGGCCTGGAACCCGGTGGGCCGGTTCTGCTCGTCGTGGTCGCGCCAGATCTGGAGCGACGTCGAACCGACCCGCTCCGGCGTCGTGAACTGGTGGGCCGTGGTCGCGATCGCGCCGGCCGCGTTGTCGGCACCGGCGAGCGCCTCGGCCACGCCGGGGGCGCGGTGGACGGCGGAGACACGGACGACGGCCGAGTCAGGGGCGACCCGGGCCTCGCCCTGACCGGTGACGGTGACGGTGCGCATGGAGGCACCGTAGCCCGACGGCTCAGGCGGTGATCTTGAGCGCCTCGAAGATCTCGAGCGTGGCCCGCGAGCGGTTCAGCGTGTAGAAGTGCAGGCCGGGTGCGCCGCGGGTCAGCAGCTCCTCGCAGAGCTCGGTCGCCACGCGCACGCCCTCACGACGTACGTCGGCGGGCTCGGTGAGGCCGTCGAAGCGGGCCAGCACCGAGGCCGGGACCTCGGCGCCGGACAGCTCGGCCATCCGGCGCACCGACCCGAGATTCGTGATCGGCATGATCCCCGGCAGGATCGGGATGTCGGACCCGGCGGCCCGGACGCGGTCGACCAGGGCGAAGTAGTCGTCCGCCCGGAAGAACAGCTGGGTGACCGCGAAGTCGGCACCGGCCTCGGCCTTCGCGGCGAGGACGCGGGCATCGGCGTCGCGTGACTCGGCGGCCGGGTGGCCCTCGGGGAAGGCGGCCACGCCGACGCTGAAGCCGCCCAGACCACGCACCAGCTCGACGAGCTCGGAGGCGTAGGTGAGGCCGCCGGGCGTCGTGGTCCACGGCGCGCTCGGCCCCTCCCGGGGGTCGCCGCGCAGCGCCATGATGTTGCGCACCCCGGCCTGCCGGTAGGACTCGACGATCTGCTCGAGCTCCGCGCGGGTGTGGCCGACGCACGTCAGGTGACCCATCGCCCGCAGCGACGTCTCACGGGCGATCCGGCCGGTGATCTGCACGGTCGTGTCGCGCGTCGAGCCGCCCGCGCCGTACGTCACGGAGACGAACGTCGGTTGGTAGGGCTCCAGGTCGCGGATCGCCTTCCAGAGCTGCTCGACGCCCGCTTCGTCGCGCGGCGGCATGAACTCGAAGGAGATCGAGCGCTCGCCGTCGCGGATGAGCTGGCCGATGGTCGGGAGGTCGGTCATGGCCGCGAGTCTAAGGAAGGTCTTCGCCAGATCGGTCATCCTCGTCCACGTCCTGGGTGGCCACGCTGCTCGATGGGAGGACACCTAGGCTCGGCGCGTGACCAGCACCGTGCCCAGCCCCGTGCCCGCGTGGGACCCGGCGGGGTTCCGTGCCCGGGTGCAGGCCGCGCTCGACACCTTCCTCGACGAGCAGGGCGAACGGCTGGCTCCCCTCGGCGCCGATGCCGCCCGGCTGCTGGCCGAAGCACGGGCGTCGGTCTCCGGCGGCAAGCGGTTCCGGGCGGCCTTCTGCTACTGGGGCTTCCACGCCGTCGCGGGCTCGACCCACGGCGACGACGGGGCCGACGACGCGCTCGTGCGGGCCTGCGCGTCCCTCGAGCTGCTGCACGCCAGTGCGCTGGTGCACGACGACTACATGGACGCCTCCGACACGCGCCGGGGCCGCCCGGCCACCCACCGCGGGTTCGCGGTCGAGCACCGGGCCGACGGCTGGCGCGGCGACCCGGAGCAGTACGGCGCGTCCGCGGCGATCCTGCTCGGCGACCTGCTGCTGAGCTGGTCCGACGAGCTGCTGCGTCGCTGCGGTCTGCCCCTGGACCGCGTCGTACCGGCGCTCGACGTCTTCGACCGGTGCCGCAGCGAGGTGATCACCGGCCAGTTCCTCGACGTGTCCGTGCAGGCGCGGGGGGTTGCCGACGTCGACGCGGCGATGACGGTGCTGCGCTACAAGTCCGCCAAGTACTCCGTCGAGCGGCCGCTCCACATCGGCGCCACCCTGGCCGGCGGCAGCGAGCGCCAGCTCGCCCAGCTCGGGGCCTTCGGGCTGCCGCTGGGTGAGGCGTTCCAGCTGCGTGACGATCTGCTCGGCGTCTTCGGCGACCCGTCGATGACCGGCAAGCCGGCCGGGGACGACCTGATCGAGGGCAAGCGCACGGTGCTCGTCGCGCTGGCGCTCGACGCGGCACCGGCAGAGGCGGCGGCGCGGTTGGACTCCGCTCTGGGCCGGCCCCTCGACGTCGAGCAGGTGGCGGCGCTGCGGCGGATCATCGATGATTCCGGAGCACACGCGCAGGTCGAGGACGTGATCGGCCGACTCGCCGACCGGGCGACCACCGCCCTGCGCGAGGCCGACCTCGACGAGCGGGCACGCGGCGTACTGCTGGAGCTGGCGACCGCCGTCACCGTCCGCGCCGTCTGAACACGTGGGTAGTCCCCGACGATTCGGTTGTGGATAGCGCACTTTCGGCAGCCATTTCGTCGGGGACTACCGAAACCGCTTGGCCTTGCCCGCAAGCGGGCGGCGGCGCTCCTTGCGGTCGTGCCGCCGCGGCTCCGCCGCGTCGGCACGTCCTCAGTCGAGGCTGGGGACGCCTTCGATGTCGGGGCCGTCGCCGCGGAGGAGGACGGCGAAGCGGCCGCCCTTGTCGGCGTTGACCCGGCCGCCGAGCACCGACAGCGCAACCGAGAAGGCACGTTCGTCCTCGCGGGCCAGCGGCCCCCAGCCGTCCCAGAGCAGGACCCAGCCCTCGCTGTCGCCGGCCGTGACGTCGCCCAGACAGTCGGCGAGCGCGTCGAAGTTCTGCCCGTAGTGGTCGGGGAAGTCGAGCGCCACTCCGACGGCCTCCAGGAACTCGGCCTTGGTGGGACCGTGCCAGCCGTCGATCTCGGCGAACCTCCAGCCGGCGTGCTCGACGGTGTGGCGTACGTCGTCCACCTCGAAGGCACCGTGCCACCGGTAGATGCCGGGTTCGGCATGGTGTGCCAGCAGTCCGGCCAGTCCGCTCATGGATCGATCCTCTCGAAGGATTGGTAGTGGTCCTCGGTCCAGTACATCTCACTCCCGCTGCCGGTGATGATGCGGCGTGCGCCGCGGTCGGTCGAGCCGGGCGTCGTCACGGTGTACTCGTGGTAGTAACCGGTCGGTTCGGTCGGGAGCAGCCGCTCGTGGTTCGCGAACACGCTGCCGTCCTGGTCGTAGGGGAACGGACCGCCGGCGTCGATCAGGGCGACCGTCTGCTGCGCCTCGGCGGGCAGCGAGGTCAGTGCGACGGCGGGGAGGGTGCCCGGATCGGTGTCGCCGTCGCGGCCGCCGCCGGAGAAGCCGACCTGGTTGACCCACCAGGTGAGCACCGCGAGCGCGATGACCCCGAGCATGGCCAGCCAGAGGCGGCCCTTCGCCGGAGTGGGCTCAGAAGCCCATGGCCTGCGCACGACGCTTGACCTCCGCGCCCCGGTTCTCACGGAGGGCGTCGATCGGCCGTCCCGGCAGGTCGGCGTCGAGGAACAGCCAGGCGATGCACTCGCGGTCGTCGTACCCGTTGTCGTGCATGAGGGTGAGCAGGCCGCTGAGGCCCTTGACCACCAGGCCCTCGTCGCCGTCGATGAACTCGGCGGGGACCAGCTGCCCGGCCCCCTCCTTCGGTACGGCGCCCGCGAGCTCGTGCTCACGGATCATGGTGCGGACCTTGGCCGGCGTCACCGCGAGGAGCTCCCCGACCTGGGTCCAGTCGAGCCACTCGTCCACCAGCTGGGAGAGGTCGGCATCAGCGAGCGATGTCATGGCCCCAACTCTGTCACGAGGCGGGACCCGGAGCCACGGCCAGGTCTAGGCGGGCGGCAGGATCCGGTCGGCGAGCCGGCTGTTGGCCGCGGCCCACTCCTCGACCATCGTGGAGCCGCCGTGCCCCTCACCCTCGTCGACGACCAGCTCGCTGCCGGGCCAGGCCCGCGCGAGGCGCCACGCGGTCACCACCGGACCGCTCACGTCGAGGCGGCCGTGGATCAGGACCGCGGGAAGGTGCGCGATCTCGGAGACCCGGTCGAGGATCGGCGGGTCCAGGAAGCCGTCCTGCGACCAGTAGTGGGTGACCAACGTCGCGAACACCTCGGCGAAGGTGGGGTCGTCCCACCGCGGGTTGCGGTGGAAGCCGCCGGCGCCGATCGACACGTGGGTGTCCTCCCAGTCCGCCCAGGCATCCGCCGCCGCCGTCCGGACGGCTGGGTCGGGACTCCGCATCAGACGCGCGTACGCCGCGACCAGCCGATCGTCGTACCGGTGGTACCCGATGCCCGCCTGCTCGGCATGCTGGGCCAGCCGCTCCCACGCCTCGGGATAGACCATCCCGACTCCCTCGGTGATCCAGTCGACCTCGGCGCGCGACGTCGTCGTCACCGCCATCAGCACGATTCCCAGCACCCGGTCGGGATGCGCCTGCGCGTAGGCGAGCGCCAGCGTGGAGCCCCACGAGACGCCGTTGAGCAGCCAGGCCTCGACCTCGAGGTGCGACCGCAGGGCCTCGATGTCGGCGATCAGGCGCTGGGTGGTGTTGCCGTCGAGGTCGTGGCGCGGGTCGTTGGCCAGCGGCGTGGAACGACCGCAGCCGCGCTGGTCGAACCCGATGATCCGGAACCGGTCGGGGTCGAGCTTGATCCGGTAGCCACCCTCGCCGAGGCCGCCCCCGGGGCCCCCGTGCAGGTAGAGGGCGGGGATGCCGTCGGGAGTGCCCGACTCCTCCCAGTAGACGGTCTGCCCGTCGAGGTCGAGCAGGCCGGAGCGATGGGGCTCGGAGCGCGGGAACACCCGGTCACGCTAGCGAGGCGCGGGCCGGGCCGCCTTCGTCAGGGCCGGGCGGCAGGCCGTGGCGGTGTGCCTGCGCCGTTCCGCACCAACCCCTCGATCAGGTCGGCGGCGCCGGTGGCACCCGGGAGGGCCCGGATCTCCGCGCCCAGCTGTGCGGCCCCAGCCCGGTGGGGCCCGTCGTCCAGGAGCGACGCGATGACGGGGCGGAGCTCGTCGGCCGTCGCCTTCTTTCGTACGACGCGACCCGCGCCGGCAAGCTCCACGGACCTGGCGACCATCGGCTGGTCGAGCATCGGGTGCATCGGCATCACCACCACCGGCAGGTCGTGGGCCAGCGCCTGCATCGTGGTCCCGTGGCCGCCGTGCCCGACCATCAGCGAGGCCTGTGGCATCAGCTCGACGTGCGGCACGAAGCGGTGGACCTCGGCGTTGGCCGGGGCGCGCAGGTCGCCCGGGTCGACGACCGGGCCGGTGGTGGCGACCACACGCGCGTCGAGGTCGGCGCACGCATCCAGGATCGTCTGCAGGCACCCCGTCATCCCCGGGAACCGGAAGGTGCTGAGACTCACGAGCACCATCGGGTCGGCGTCGACGGTGGGAGCGACCGGGCAGATCGGCCCCACGTAGCTCAGACCCGGGCGGTCACCAGCCGGGTCGAGGGACGGCACCGAGGTGACCAGCCGGAGCTGCGCGATCGCGAGCGCCCGCGTCGGATGCAGGCGCTTGAGCCGCATCCCCAGCCCCATCGGACCCTTCATCCACCCACCGGTGAGGTAGGCGTCGTACAGGTGCTCGAGCACGACGTAGGGACGACCGGCGCGGGCCAGCTCGGCCATCACGCCGAAGAGCATGCAGTCGACCACGACGACGTCGGCCGGCCGGTCGGCGAGAGCGTCGAGGACGTCGCGGCCCAGGCCACGGTCCCCGAACGTCGCCATCAGCGTCAGCGGCGAGTTGACGTCGAGCGCGGAGAACGCGCGGGCGTGACGCGAGGGCGCGACCCCGACGCCCGCAGCCTCGAGGGACGCACGCTGGCTCGGGTGGCCGACGAAGCGGACCTCGTGGCCGCGCGCCGACAGCTCCCCGGCGATGCCGAGGGCGGGCGGTACGTTGCCGCCGCCGTCCCAGGTGACGAAGAGGATCTCGGCCATGGCTGGCTCCTTGCAGTCGGTGGTGTCAGGTGGTGGGTAGGGCGAGGAGGCGGTCCACGAGGAGTCGCATCCGGCGTTCGGTCCGGTCGCGCCCGAGACCTCGGTCACGACGGAGCAGCTTCCAGGTGTAGACGTCGGTCGCCACGACGAGCAGGTCGGTCAGCTCCTCCGGATCGTCGGCGGCGGCGACGTACGGCGCGAAGACCTCCTGCACCCAGGCCCGGTGCAGCGCCTTGCCCTGCTCGGTGATCCGCGCCATCAGCTCCTGATGGGTCTCCTGGGCGAGCATCAGCAGCGCCTGGTCGCCACGCCGCTCGTAGTGGTCGACGATGACGCGGACCGCCGCGGCCACGTCTCCGACCGGGGTACGTCGTTCGTCCACCACGGCCTGCTGGGCGTGCACGAACGACGCCTCCTCCAGGCCGGCCCGGCTCCCGAAGTGCCGCAGGACGGTCTGCACGCTGACCCCGGCGCGACCGGCGATGTCGTCGAGCGCGATGTCGGTCACGGGTCGCTCGCCGTGGAGGGCGACGCAGGCGTCGATGATCCGGGCGCGGGTCTCCTCGACGGAGCGGGCCCGGGCGGTCATCGTGTAGGGGCGGGTCGTGTTCATGTCAGTGCTAGTTCACACCAATATCTCGATTCGTGTCAATGCCTCTTCACACGAATATCGCTCCGCGGCGCGCCGGGAACGCCGTGAGTCGGGCGGAGCGCTCGCCGTCCGTAGGATGTCCTCGCCGGGCCACTTCCCCGACCGGCGATGGAGGGTCGACGTGGAGCACGACACGCGCGCCCACGCGGGCAGCGCCACGCTCGCCGACCCCTTGACCGGGCACCTCCTCGACGGGCGCTACCGGATCGGTCGCCGCATCGCACGTGGCGGCATGGCCGCCGTCTACGAGGCGGTCGACATCCGTCTCGACCGGTTGTGCGCGGTCAAGACCATGCACCGCAGCCTTGGCGACGACGCCGCCTTCGCCGACCGGTTCAAGCGCGAGGCCCGCGCCGCCGCCCGACTTTCGCACCCTCACGTGGTCAACGTCTTCGACCAGGGCGAGGACCCCGATGTCGAGGGCGGGACGCTCTACCTGGTGATGGAGCTGATCCCCGGCCACACCCTGCGCGACGTGATCCGGGCCGAGGCTCCGATGGCGCCGGTCCAGGCGCTCGCGCTGCTGGAGCCGATCGTCTCGGCGCTCGCCGCCGCCCACCGCGCCGGCGTCGTCCACCGCGACATCAAGCCGGAGAACGTCCTGATCGCCGATGACGGCCGGGTCAAGGTCGCCGACTTCGGCCTCGCCAAGGCCGTGACCACCGACACCCAGCACACCGCCACGGGTGGGGTGATCATCGGCACGGTCTCCTACCTGGCGCCCGAGCTCGTCGTCGACGGCACCAGCGACGCCCGCGCGGACGTCTACGCCGTCGGCGTGGTGCTCTACGAGATGCTCACCGGCCACAAGCCCCACGAGGGCGAGTCGCCGATCGCGGTCGCCTACAAGCACGTCCACGAGGACGTGCCACCGCCGTCGGCCGTCGTGCCCGGCATCCCGGCGTACGTCGACGCGCTGGTGGCGCGAGCCACGGCCCGCGACCGGGCCCAGCGCCCCGCCGACGCCGGGGTCCTCCTCCACCAGCTCCACCGGGTCGCCCAGGCTCTCGCGGGCGGCGTCTGGGACGACGAGGAGCTCACCGCCGACCTCGCGCTCCCGCCTCCGCCCCCGATCACCGAGGACACGACCACGCTCGACGTCGACCTGGTGCCGGTCGCGCCCGCCGAGTTCGTTGCCCCTCCGATCCGCCCGCCCGCCACGGTCGAGCGCACCGCCCGCCCCCCGCGACCGCGACGCTCGCGCCGCGGTCCGGCCGTGCTCGTCGTCGCCCTCGTGGTCGCCCTGCTTGCGGGCCTCGGCGCCTACTGGTTCGGCTGGGCCCGCTACACCGCCGCCCCGGGCGTGCTCGGCATGACGAAGGCGGCCGCCACCCACAAGCTCGACCGGGCCGGTTTCGACGTGACGATGGCGCCGGCGGCGTACTCCGAGAGCGTGCCCAAGGGCCGGGTCCTCGGCACCGACCCCGATCCCGGCGCGCGCGTCCTCGACCACGGCACGATCGCGCTGACCCTCTCGCTCGGCAAGGAGCGGTACGACGTCCCCCGGCTCAAGGGCCTCGACGTCGACCACGCGCAGGACGCGCTGCTGAGGTCGCACCTGACCTACGGCCGTTCGATCCCGCGGTGGTCCGACACGGTGCCGCGCGGCACCGTGATGAACAGTGACCCGGCGCAGGGGACGCGCCAGCGTCCCACGACCGTGGTCGACCTGGTCGTCAGCCGTGGCCCGCAGCCGGTGCACGTCGCCGACTGGACCGGCAAGAGCGCGGACCGCGCCGAGCGGGTCCTCGCCGGCCAGCACCTGGACGTGCAGGCGCGCGACGAGTTCTCCGACGAGGTCGCGGACGGACTCGTCATCTCGCAGGACCCGCCGGCCGGGGTGCTGCACCACGGCGACCCCGTCCAGCTGGTGGTGTCGAAGGGCCCCCAGCTCGTCCAGCTGCCGGGCAACCTGCGCGCGATGGGCGTCGAGGCAGCGACCGAGCAGCTGGAGAGCCTCGGCTTCCACGTCCATGTCGTGCACGCCGACCTCTACCTCGGCCTGGGCTTCGTCGCGAGCTCCTCCCCGAGCCCCGGTGACACAGCACCCAAGGGGAGCACCGTCATCCTGAGGATCGTCTGACCACTAGCGTGGTGCGGTGTCCACCGCCGCCCCCACGTCGCGACGTACGACGCTCCTCGCGACGGCGGCACTGCTGGCGGTCACCGCGTGCTGGGGCTCGACCTTCTTCCTGATCCACGACCTCCTCGAACGGGTGCCCACGCTCGACTTCCTGGCGATCCGGTTCGGCATCGCGAGCCTCACCCTGATCCTCCTCGCGCCGCGCGCCCTCGGCCGGCTGACCCGCGAGTCGCGCCGCCAGGCCCTGGTGCTCGGCGGTCTGTACGGCGTCGCGCAGATCCTCCAGACCGCCGGCCTCGCCGAGACCCCGGCCAGCGTGTCGGGCTTCATCACCGGGATGTACGTCGTGGCCACCCCGGTGTTCGCCGCCCTGATCCTGCGCAGCCGGATCGGCGGGATCACCTGGGCGGCCGTGGTGGTGGCGATGGCGGGGCTGGCGGTGCTGACCCTCGGCGGGCTCTCGGTCGGGTACGGCGAGGCCCTGATCTTCGTGGCCGCGATGATCTACGCGCTCCACATCGTGGGGCTCGGCGCGTGGTCGCAACCGGGGCAGGCGCTCGGGATGTCGATCGTCCAGCTGATCGTGATCACCGTGATCTGCACGCTGTGCACGGCACCCAACGGGATCGTCGTTCCCGACCAGCTCGACGACTGGCTCAGCATCCTCTACATGGCGGTCTTCGCCGGCGCCTTCGCGATGATCGGCCAGACCTGGGCGCAGGCCCATCTGCCGCCCACTCGCGCCGCGATCATCATGAGCATGGAGCCGGTCTTCGCAGCCGTTTTCGCGGTGCTGCTGGGCGGCGAGAGCGCGACGATCCGGATGGCCGTCGGGGGTCTGCTGGTGCTCGCGGCCATGCTGATGGCCGAGCTCGGGCCCCGCGGCAAGCTCGAGGCCGAGGTCCAGCACCTGGTGGTCTGAGAGGTTCCCGACCGGACGGGGTCGGCGATCGGCGCGTCCCTCCCCTAGATTGAGGCACCATGGACGGCCAGGTGACCCGGTGTGCGCAGTGCGGGGCACCGCTGAGCACGACCGGCCGCTTCTGCACCAACTGCGGTGCCCCCGTCAACGCGGGGCCCTGGGCGCCGCCGCCGGCGACGTACGCGCCGCCCCCCGACCCGTCGTACGACGAGAGCGCGACGAGCGAGCGGGTCTACGCCGTACCGGACGAGCCGGCGTACCCGGAACCCGCGACCGACCGACCGCTCTACGCCGAGCCGGTCTCTGACCCACCCCTCTACGCCGAGCCGGTGCACGACCAGACGGTCCAGTCCCAGCCCTTCTACGCCGAGCCTCCCCCACCGCGGCGCGGGCCGGGCGTCGGCCTGTGGATCGGCGCGGCCGCCGGCCTGCTCCTGGTCCTCGTGCTGGGGGCCTTCCTGCTCCTGAGCGGCGGCTCCGGCGACGAGAGCACGGCCACCTCGCCGACGCCCCTCGTCCCGAAGCCCGAGCACACGAGTGCGCCTCCCCCGACCTCGGCAGCGACGTCGTCCGCACCCACGTCGGCTCCGACGTCCGCACCGACCGGCCCACCCGCCGAGGTGGCGGGCCTGTCCCTGGCCACCGCGCCGTCGCACGCCCCCGCGGGCGTCGACTTCTCGGGGCAGCCGGTCACCTTCATCGCACCCAACATGGTCGACGGGGTCGTCGAGACCTGCTGGCGCACGCCCGGCGACGCGACCGGCATGGTCCTGACGTTCCGGCTCGAACGGCCCACCACCATCACCAAGGTCGGGCTGATCAACGGCTACGCGAAGACGGCGTTCTCCGGCGGTCGTCAGTACGACTGGTACGAGGGCGACCGGCGGGTGCTCGCCGTCGACTGGATCTTCGACGACGGCACGACGGTGAACCAGCCGCTCTTCGAGACCCGGGACATGCAGACTCGCACCATCCCGCCGGTGACCACCTCGACGGTCAAGGTCCGGATCACCGCCGTCTCTCCGCCGGGGCGGGGGCCGGCCTCGCGCAACGACACCGCCGTCAGCGAGGTGTCGCTGGTCGGCTCGGCGTCCTGACGGTCACAGGCGCGCCAGCACGGCGGCCGCGGCCTTCGCGTCCTCGGCGCTCACGTCGAGGTGTGTGACCAGGCGTACGGCGCGCGGCCCGACGGGCGCGACCAGCACGCCGCCGGCCTTCGCCCCGGCCACGAACTCCGCGGCGTCGTCGCGCTGCACCACGACGATGTTGGTGTCCACCGTCTCGGGGTCGACGCCACAGGCCTCGGCGAGGAGCCGGGCGTTCGCGTGGTCGTCGGCCAGCCGGTCGACATGGTGGTCGAGGGCGTGCAGTCCGGCCGCTGCCAGGACACCCACCTGGCGCATCCCCCCGCCCATCCGCTTCCGGCGTACCCGCGCCGCCGTCATCGCGTCCTGCGCGCCGACCACCAGCGACCCCACCGGCGCGCCCAGCCCCTTGGAGAGGCAGACGGCCATCACGTCGACGCACGCGCCGTACGACGCGAACGGGACGCCCGTGGCGACGTGCGCGTTCCAGATCCGGGCGCCGTCGAGGTGGACGCCCACGCCGACCGAGTCGGCCCAGGTGCGGAGTGCCTGCAGGTCCGCGAGCGGGAGCACGGCCCCGCCGGCGAAGTTGTGGGTGTTCTCGACCGCGATCGCGGTGGTGCGGACGAAGAAGGGACCCATGTCGGGCGCATACATCTCCTGGATCGCGGCCAGGTCGACCTGCCCGCGCGGGTCGCGCCAGGTGCGCATCGTGAGGCCGGTGAACGCGCCGTGCGCGCCGAGCTCGGCCCGGGCGATGTGGGCGGAGGCCTCGCACAGCACCTCCTGCCCTGCCTCGACCAGGGACGCGACAGCGAGCACGTTGGCCATCGAGCCGGTCGGGGTGAAGAGCGCGTCCTCGTGCCCGAACAGGTCCGCCACCCGCCGTTCCAGCTCGAGCACCGTCGGGTCCTCGCCGTACACGTCGTCGCCGACCTCGGCCTCCGCCATCGCGCGCCGCATGGCGTCGGTGGGGCGGGTCAGGGTGTCGGAGCGCAGGTCGATCGTCACGGCCCCACGCTAGCGGCCGAGCGAGGACGCTCCGCCCCGACGTCAGTCGGAGCAGAGCACCGCAGCGAGCAGCGAAGCGAGCTTGCTCGGCTGCTACCGGCGTGCTAGTCGAGGTGGTGCAGCCGTGGCCAGATGACCGACCACGGAGAGGTAGGGCCGGTACAGACCGCGATCGGTAGGCCCTGCTCCTCGTTGTCGACGTCGACGCCGTTGTCGAGCCGCGCGCGCACCGAGCAGCGGTCGAAGAGCCGGCGGACGTCAGGGTACTGGCCGCCGACCACGACCAACGTCGTGACGTCGACCGGCGGACGGGCCTGGTCGTAGAGGGCGTTCTGGGCGCTGTAGACCGGCAGGTCCGGCCGGTAGTGGTGCAGCGACCCGGCCTCGCCGTAGTTGGAGGTGAAGACAGCCGCATGCGCTCGGTCCGGCAGCGCGTCGTACACGCCGGCGACCTGGCCGACGTACGCCGGCCAGCCGACGGAGTCCTGGGCCAGCAGGTTCACGTCGGGGATCGGCGTGGCGCCGACGGAACCGACCGGTACGAGCGGCAGCCCCAGCAGGAGTGACACGGCGCCGTTGAGCGCGAAGAGGGCACCCCAGACCCTCCCGAGGTGCCGTTCCATGGCGACGATGCCGGCAGCGAACGGGATCGGCAGGATGAACACCGGGTAGTGCGGCTGCGCGCCCGACACGAAGGTGAAGAGCACCACGACCACGAACACCACGACGAAGAACCTCACCCGTCGGTCACGCCACAGCGCGCGCAGCCCGACTGCCCAGATCACCGCGAGCGGTGGCCCGAGCAGCACCAGCAGCAGCACCCACATGCTGGTCCGCACGTCGCCGGCGTTGTTCTCCGACAGCGCGCGCCCCATCCGGAGCTGCGGCAGGTCGTGAGTGAGCTGGTAGATGAGGTTGGGCAGGCCGAGGACGAGGGTGAGCGCCGCGCCGCCCCAGACGTACGGCGACCGCAGCCGCGAGCGCGGGCCGACCAGCGCCAGCCCCACCGCGATGCCCGCCAGCAGGAGGAGCACCAGGAGCTTGTTGTACGTCGCGAGCCCGGCCACCGCGCCGGCGGCCAGCCACCAGCGCGGCTCGTTGCGCAGCTCGGCCCGCATCACCAGCAGCGAGACCAGCGGCCAGACGACGAGGTCGAGCGACGAGGTGAGGAAGACGTGGCCGAAGAGCAACACCGCCGACGTCGTCGCCATCCCCCACGCCGTCCAGGCCTGGGACTTCGCGCCGCCGCCGAGCTCGCGGGCGATCAGCGCGGTGAGCACGAGACAGGCGGCGGCCGACAGGGTTGCCGGGACCCGCAGCAGCCAGGGCCCACCGTCGTACAGGGACGTGAGGCCGTGCGCGATCAGCGGTGTGAGCGGCGGCTGGTCGACGTAGCCCCAGGCCGGCTTGAGCATCGCGAAGTAGAGCTCGTCGCGGTCGTAGCCGTAGCCGTTGCTGAAGACGGTCAGCAGGACGACGACCAGCAGCGCCGGCGGCGCGATCCTCCGCCAGGCGACGGGTGGCGGCGCCCCGTCGGTCGAGCCGGTCGAGACCACGGCGACGGGCTCAGACGGTGCGGAGCATCTCGGCGACGAGGAACGCCAGCTCGAGGGACTGCACGCGGTTCAGGCGCGGGTCGCAGACCGACTCGTAGCGCGAGCCGAGGTCGATCTCGGCCACCTCCTCACCACCACCGACGCACTCGGTCACGTCGTCACCGGTGAGCTCGACGTGGATGCCGCCCGGCCAGGTGCCGAGCGAGCGGTGCACGTCGAAGAAGCCCTGGACCTCGGCGATGACGTCCTCGAAGCGGCGGGTCTTGTAGCCCGACGAGGCCTCGAAGGTGTTGCCGTGCATCGGGTCGCAGACCCAGGCCGCCTCGAGCCCGGCGGCGGTGACCTTCTCGACCAGCGACGGCAGCGCGTCGTGGATCTTCCCCGCGCCCATGCGGGTGATGAAGGTGAGCCGACCGGCCTCGTTGTCGGGGTTGAGCTTCGCGGCGAGGGCGATCAGGTCGTCGGGGGTCGAGCGCGGGCCGACCTTGACCCCGAGCGGGTTGCGGACGGAGGCGAGCAGCTCGGCGTGGGCCCCGTCGAGGGCGTTGGTGCGCTCGCCGATCCACACGAAGTGGCCCGACACGTCGTACGGCGTCCCGGTGCGGCTGTCGATGCGCGTCATCGCGTGCTCGTACTCGAGGAGGAGCGCCTCGTGGCAGGTGTGGAAGTCGACCCGGTGGAACTCGTCGGGGTCGGCCCCGATCGCCGACATGAAGCTCATCGCCCGGTCGATCTCGTGCGCGATCTTCTCGTAGCGCCGGCCCACTGCGGAGCTGACCACGAAGTCGGTGTTCCAGGTGTGGACCTGGCGCAGGTCGGCGTAGCCGCCGGTGACGAACGCGCGCACGAGGTTCAGGGTCGAGGCGCTGGAGTGGTAGGCCTCGATCAGCCGCTGGGGGTCGGGGACCCGGGCCTCGGCGGTGAAGTCGAAGCCGTTGACGGCGTCGCCACGGTACGCCGGCAGGGTCACGCCCTCACGGGTCTCGAGGTCGGAGGAGCGCGGCTTGGCGTACTGGCCGGCCAGCCGGCCGAGCTTCACCACCGGGACCGACGCGGCGTACGTCAGGACGACGGCCATCTGGAGCAGGACGCGCAGCTTGTTGCGGACGTTGTCGGCCGTGGCGCCCTCGAACGTCTCCGCGCAGTCGCCGCCCTGCAGCAGGAACGCCTTGCCGTGTGCGACGTCGGCGAGCTTGCCCTTCAGCTCGTCGCACTCGCCGGCGAAGACCAGCGGCGGCATCCGGCGCAGCCGCGCGACGGCCGCGTCGACGGCGACCCGGTCGGGGTACGCCGGCTGCTGGGCCGGGGACATCGCGCGCAGCGTCTCGAGGTCGGGGACGCCGCTCTCGCCGTCTCGAAGGGTCACCCGGCAAGGGTACGGCGTACACCCTGCCCGGTCCGCCTCGGCGACGTCATCCGGACGGCGGGCGCGGAATGTCCGTGCGACGGGAGCGGTTGCCCGCTCATGAGCATCTCGAGTCGACGCGTCGTGGCAGCCGCCTTCGGTGGACCGGAGTCCCTCAGCGTCGAGCAGGTGACGCTCCCCGACCCGGGGCCTCACGAGGTGCACGTGCAGGTGCGGGCGGCCGGCGTGAACCCGGCCGACGTGAAGGCCTACGCGCGGCAGGGCGACCCCGCCTCTTTGCCGGTCCTACTCGGCTACGAGGCCGCCGGCGTGGTCGTCGCCGCCGGCGAGGGCGCTGCCGACAACGAGGGTCCGGTCAGCGCGGGTGACGAGGTGATCGTCTTCCGCACCCGCGGCGGCTACGCCGCCGACCTGGTCGTGCCCGACTCGACCCTGACCCGCAAGCCCGCCGGTCTCGGCTGGCCGGAGGCGGGCGGCCTGCTGCTGGCGGGCGCGACGGCGGTCCACACCCTGGAGGCGACCGGCGTACAGGACGGCGACACCGTGCTCGTGCACGGGGCGTCCGGCGGCGTCGGGCTCTTCGCCGTACAGCTCGCCCGGCTGCGCGGGGCCAGGGTGCTGGCGACCGCAGGCGAGCGCAGCCACGACCTGCTGCGCGAGCTCGGAGCCGAGCCGGTCGTCTACGGCGACGGGCTGCTCGAGCGGGTGCAGGCCCTGGCGCCCGAAGGCGTGGACGCGGCGCTCGACATGGTCGGGACCGACGAGGCCATGGACGTCTCGCTGGCGCTGGTCGCGGACCGCGACCGGATCGCCACCATCGCGAACTTCGGCCGCGGCCCGCAGGAGGGCGTCAAGGTGCTCGGCGGCGGTCCCGGCGCGGACCCCGGCGACGAGATCCGCGCGGCGGCCCGTCCCGAGCTGGCCCGTCTGGCCGGCCAGGGCACCCTCCGCGTGGTCGTTGCCGCGACGTACCCCCTCGACGACGCCGCGGAGGCCCACCGCCAGATCGCGACCGGCCACACCACCGGCAAGCTCGTGCTGGTCCCCTGACGGCTGGGTAGAGGGGGTAGTCCCCGACGTTTCGGCTGTGGAAAGTGGCTTTTCCACAGCAGAAACGTCGGGGACTACCCGGAAATCAGCCGAAGAAGACCTCGGCCTCGGCGTACTCCGCCGGGCTGACGAGCTTGAGCTCGCCGGTGCCCTCGAGGAGGGGGACCCGGACGATGTCGGCGCCGCGGAGGGCGACCATCTTCCCGAAGTCCTTCTCGGCCACCGCGTCGACGGCATGCAGGCCGAAGCGGGTCGCGAGCCAGCGGTCGAACGCCGTCGGGGTGCCGCCGCGCTGCACGTGACCGAGGACGACGGCCCGCGCCTCGGCGCCGGTCCGCTGCTCGATCTCGGAGGCGAGCCGGTCGCCGATGCCGCCCAGACGCACGTGGCCGAACGCGTCCTTCTCCCCCGACACCAGCGTCATGTCGCCGCCCTCGCGCGGCACCGCGCCTTCGGCCACCACGATGATCGGCGCGTACTGGGTCCGGAAGCGCTTCTGGACCAGCTCGCAGACCGTCTCGATGTCGAACGGCTGCTCGGGGATCAGGACGACGTTGGCGCCACCGGACATGCCGCTGTGCAGCGCGATCCAGCCGGCGTGCCGCCCCATCACCTCGACGACGAGCACCCGGTGGTGGGACTCGGCGGTGGTGTGGAGCCGGTCGATCGCCTCGCTGGCGATGTTGACCGCGGTGTCGAAGCCGAAGGTGAAGTCGGTGCCGGACAGGTCGTTGTCGATCGTCTTCGGTACGCCGACCACGTCGACGCCGAGGTCGGCGAGCTGGGTCGCGACGCCCAGGGTGTCCTCGCCGCCGATCGCCACGAGGGCGTCCACGCCGTCGCGGGCGAGGTTGTCGTGGATCCGCTCCACACCGCCCTCGATCTTGAACGGGTTGGTCCGGCTGGAGCCGAGGATGGTGCCGCCGCGGGGCAGGATGCCGCGAACCTGCGGCACCCCGAGCTCCATGGTCAGCCCCTCGAGCGGGCCCTTCCAGCCGTCGCGGTAGCCGACGAAGTCGAAGCCGTGGACGCCGACGCCCTTGCGGACCACCGCCCGGATGACCGCGTTGAGTCCGGGACAGTCGCCGCCACCGGTGAGCACTCCGACCCGCATGCTGACTCCTGATTGCTTGTTGGATCGTTACAAGGGCGATCGTCAGCCTAGGGGCACCCGCCGGGTGCGCGCCATCGGCGGTGGGTGGGTGCGCCGGGGGCTGTCACAACAGCGCAATTGCGCCGGTTCGACAGCCGGATCCGCCCTCGAGGTGTCATTCCGGCGCAATTGCGCCAGTTGGGCGACCCGAGGAGCCGGTGGCCGCCTGCGGCTCAGGGGGTGGTGGGCGCCTCGACGGTCGGGTCGACCGCCGCGGACTCCGCACCCTCGGCCACGTTGGTGACCACCTCGCGCGCCAGCGGCATCCGCCGGGCCAGCATCTGCACCGTCACCGCCCAGAGCACGCACAGCACGATCGCCCCGCCCCACAACGGCAGGGCGCCGCGATGGAGGAGGTAGGTGAAGAGCAGCGGCGCGATGGCGCCCGAGGCTCCCCAGGCGAGCTGCGACGCTGCCATGAACCGTCCGCGCTGGTCGGGCGGAGGCGCCTCGGCGGCCAGCGCCGACACCACCGGGCCGGCCGTCATCTCGCCGAGGGTGTAGACGACCGCGCCGACCAGTACGACGACCACGCCGCTTGCGACCGTGAGTGCGCCGGCGGCGTAGAGCATCACGAAGGAGACCGCGGTGAAGACGATCGCCACCTGAAGCACCCGCCGCCGGGTGGTCCCCGTCATGGCCCGCACCACGAGGCCCTGACCGACGCCGATCATCACCGTGTTGATCACGAAGACGGTGCCGGGCACCCAGCCGGGGAGGTCGAGGGTGACGACGAAGTAGACGGGCATCGCGACGTTGAGAGTCGTCTCGGCCAGCGCGTAGAAGAAGATCACCACGATCAGCCAGCGGTAGCCGCGGTCGGCGAAGGCGACCCACCAGCCGCGGTTGCTGCCCCCGGGGCGCTCCTCGCCCTCGGCGACGGCACGGCCCCCTGCCACGCCGAGCATCAGCAGGAACGCCAGGACGTACGACGCGGCGTTGAGCAGGACGACGGACTGGAACGCGGCGTTCGAGCCGATCGTGAGCGCCACAGCGGCCAGGACGCCGCCGAGGCCGTAGCCGGCGTTGCGCATGGCCTGGAGGAAGCCGAACCAGATCTCGCGCTCACCCTTCTCGGTGATCTGCGTGACCATCGGCCCGAGGGCGCCCCAGAAGGCGAACCGGGTGGCAGCAGCGGCGAAGACGAGGACCGCGACGGCGGCGAGCGAGTGGGCGAACGGGTAGAGCAGGAAGGCGACGGCGGCGCCGGCGTTGCCGGCCTGCATCATCACCTTCGGTCCGAACCGGTCGACCAGCGACCCGATCACGGGGACCACGGGCATCACGGCCAGGTTGGCGATCGTCATCGCGGCCCCGAGCTGGACCAGGCTCAGCGAGGTCTGGTGCAGGAAGTAGAGCAACGACAGCGGCATCCAGATGCCGCTGCCCACGGCGTCGATCGCCAGCGCGCCGACGAACCGCCGGTGGGGACCGACGTCCGGGAAACCGAGGCGCTGCAGCACCCTGCCATCCTCCAACTTCGAGCCCGCTTGAGGGCAAACGGTTATCGCTAGGCTCCGGCCATGACGTTCTCCATCGTGGCGCGCTCCACCGACGGTGAGTCGTGGGGCGTGGCCGTCGCTTCGAAGTTCCTGGCGGTCGGTGCCGTCGTACCGGCCGCGGTGGCCCAGGTCGGCGCCATCGCCACCCAGGCCGACGCCAACGTCGCCTTCAAGGGGCTGGCGCTCTCCCACCTCGACGACGGAGCGACCGCGTCGATCGCGCTCCAGCGGTTGCTCGAGGAGGACGACGGGCGCGACGAGCGGCAGGTCGGGATCGTCGACAGCGAGGGCGGCTCGGCCACCCACACCGGCCACGCCTGCCTCGACTGGGCAGGTGGCGTGATCGGCGCCGGCTACGCGATCCAGGGCAACATCCTGGCCGGCGAGTTCGTCGTGGCCGCGATGCAGGACGCGTTCGAGGCGAGCGACGGCGACGAGCCGCTCGCCCGGCGGCTGCTGGCCGCGCTCGCCGCGGGCGACGACGCCGGCGGAGACCGACGAGGGAGGCAGTCGGCGGCACTGCTGGTCGTCCGGGACGGAGCGGGGTACGGCGGCGGCGACGACATCGCGGCCGACCTGCGGGTCGACGACCACGCCGACCCGGTCACCGAGCTGGCCCGCCTGCTCGACCTGAACGACCTCTACCTGACGGCCTCCACCGAGACCGAGCGCGTCGAGATCACCTCGGACCTCCGGGCCGAGATCGAGCACCTCGTGCACGAGCGCGGCTTCGCCGACCTCAACTCCTGGGTCGGCACGGAGAACTACGAGATGCGCGTGGACCCGAACGGCGAGTGGATCGACGAGAAGGTCCTCGAGATCCTCCGCACCACCGAGGACAGCCCGAGCCGCACGCGATGAGCGTCCTCGCCATCGACGCCGGCACCACCGGTGTCACCGCCGTCGTGGTCACCGACGACGGCCGGATCGCAGCCAAGGGCTACCAGGAGTTCGCCCAGCACTTCCCCCAGCCCGGCTGGGTCGAGCACGCTCCGGAGGAGATCTGGCAGGCCACGATCGAGGCCACGCGTGCGGTGCTGGCGTCGTACGACGCGTCGCAGCTGCAGGCGGTCGGCATCACCAACCAGCGCGAGACCGTCCTGCTCTGGGACCGCGAGACCCTCGGCTCGCCCCGGCGCGCGATCGTGTGGCAGGACCGGCGTACCGCCGCGATCTGCGAGCGGCTGCGCAGCGAGGGCCACGAGGAGCGCGTCACCGAGCTGACCGGGCTGCGGCTCGACCCCTACTTCTCCGGCACCAAGCTGATCTGGCTCGCCGAGAACGAGCCGCACACCTGGGCTCTCGTCGAGTCGGGACGGTACGCCGTCGGCACGGTGGACTCCTACCTCGTCGCCCGGATGACCCGCGGCACCTGGCACGTCACCGACGTGTCCAACGCCTCCCGGACGCTGCTGATGGACCTGTCGACCGGCGAGTGGTCCGCCGAGCTCTGCGACCTCTTCGGCGTGCCCCGTGACGCCCTACCGGACCTGGTGCCGAACTGGGGCGAGATCGCCACGACCGACCCGTCGTCGTTCTGCGGACTCGAGCTCCCGATCGCGGGGATGGCCGGCGACCAGCAGTCGGCGCTCTTCGGCCAGACCTGCTTCGACGCCGGCGACGCGAAGTGCACCTACGGCACGGGCTCGTTCATCCTCACCAACACCGGCTCGTCCCTCGAGCGGTCGGATGCCGGACTGCTGTCGACGGCGGCGTGGCGCTCCCCCGACGGCGAGCTGACGTATGCACTCGAGGGTGCGATCTTCGTGACCGGAGCGGCGGTGCAGTGGCTGCGCGACGGGCTGCAGATCGTCGGGTCCGCTGCCGAGTCCGAGGCGGTGGCGGCGACCGTCGACTCGTCCGACGGCGTGGTCTTCGTCCCCGCGTTGACCGGGCTGGGTGCCCCCCACTGGGACCCGCACGCGCGCGGCACGATCCTCGGTCTGACCCGCGGCACGACCCGGGCGCACCTGGTGCGCGCCACCCTGGAGGCGATCGCCTTCGAGGTCCGGGACGTGCTGGCGACGATGCCGGGTGCCGACTCCTCGCCCCTGCGCGTCGACGGTGGCGCCAGTGCCAACGACCTCCTCTGCCGGATCCAGGCCGACCAGCTCGGCGTACCCGTGGAGCGGCCGCGGATCGTGGAGACCACCGCCCTGGGCGCGGCGTTCCTGGCCGGGCTGGGTGTCGGCGTCTGGGACTCCACCGACGACCTCCGCGAGACCTGGCAGCTCGACCAGCGTTTCGAGCCCTCTGAGGACCGCGCGGCCGCGGACGCGTCGTACGCCCGCTGGCAGGACGCCGTACGCCGCTCCCTCGGGTGGGCCTCGGACTAGTCGAGGGCGTCGAGCGCCTTCTGGGCGGCGTCGCGGGCGCCCAGGGCGTCGGCGTGGGTCTGCTCCGCCTCGCCCTGGGTCTCCTCCGCCTCGGCCAGCTCGTCGTCGGTCTCCTCGGCGCTCGACTCGAGCTCGGAGAGCCGTCGCCGGAGCTCGTCGATCTCCGACTGGAGCTGCAGGCTCCGCGCCTGGAGCTTCTCCACGGCCGCACGCGCGGTGCCCAGCTCCTGCTCGGCCTCCCCGAGGACGTCCTCGGCCTCGGCGAGCGCCTGGCCGGCCTCCTCCCGACGCCGCGCCCCGTCGTCCCCCGGTACGACGTGCAGCTCGGGCGGCGCGGGCGTCTCGGCAGTGGTGGGCGACGCCTCGAAGCCCAACGCGTCGGGGAGCGCCACCGCGGCCGCAACGTCGACCGCGTCGACCCCGGTCGTCTTCAGCGAGCGCACCAGCAGCCCGCTCCGCACCGCCCGCGCGGCCTCCGAGTCGACGAGCCCGGCCGTGAGAGTCGCCTCGACCTCGTCGGAGACCGACTGCGTCACGCGTACGCCCTCGTCAGCGGCCAGCGCCCGCGCCTGGCTGGTCACCGCCGAGGTGAGCTGCCGTCGCTGCTTGGTGAGCGCCCGCAGCTCCGTGCCGTCCATGCCCTCCTGCGCGTCGCGCAGCGCCGCCCCGATCGCCAGTACCTGCTCCACCTGCGCGGCCTCGCGTCGTACCAGCAGGTTGACGACCCATGCCGCGAGCGACGGCTTGCGCAGCCCCTTCAGCGCCGCGACGAGGTTCTTGTCCCCCTTGGCCGCCTTCGCGCGGGCGTCGCGTTCGGGCGTGAAGCGGTCGAGCGGCAGGGCATAGAGCTCGTCGGCGACCTCGAGCAACCCGTCGGTCATCGGGCGTACTCCATCTCACGAGGGTACGGCGGCCACACCGCGCTCTGCTCACGCCCGGTCGGCTGCCAGCCGAGGTGCTCGTAGAGCCCCCGGGCGCGGTGGTTCTCGACCAGGCACCACAGGCGGGTCACGCCGGCCGCGCGCTCGATCGCCTGCCGCCCCAGGCCGGTCCCCCACAGCTCCGGACGCACCGCCAGGTGCCGCAGGGTCTGGGGGTCCCAGCAGACGTAGGCATCCAGTCGGTCGGCGGGGCCGGCCACCTCGACCTGCACCCTCGGGTCGGCCAGCGCGTGCTCCCACCGGTGCCGCACGTCGTCCCAGGGATAGACGGTGTCGGGGAAGACGTGCGCGAGCGCGACCAGGTTGGCATCGCGCTCGAGGTCGGTGAGCGCGACCGCGTCGGACGGCGTGGCCGGGCGGAAGAGCGTCGGCTCGGCCGTCATTCCTCGTCGCCGCCGAGCCCGCGTTCGAGCGCGTAGCGGGTGAGCTCGACGCGGTTGTGCATCTGGAGCTTGCGCAGCGTGTTCTGCACATGGTTCTGCACGGTCCGGTGCGACAGCACCAGCCGGTCGGCGATCTGCTTGTAGCTCAGGCCCTTGGCGACCATGGTCAGGATCTCGGTCTCACGCTTGGTGAGCTCGTTGTCCGGCTCGGGCTCCGGCCCGCCCTCGGACATCCGGCGGAACTCGCCGAGCACCAGACCCGCCAGCCCGGGGGTGAACACGGTGTCGCCGGCGGCCACACGTCGTACGGCGTCGATCAGCTCGGCCCGCGACGCCGACTTCACGAGGTAGCCGGTGGCTCCCGCCTTGACCGCCTCGAGCACGTCGCTGTGCTCCCCGGACGCCGACAGGATCAGGACGCGGGCGGAGGGGTCGCGGCCGAGCACGTCGGCGGTGACCTCGACGCCGCCGGGCCCGGGGATCTGGAGGTCGAGGACCACGACCTGGGGCCGGGCCGCGGGGAAGCGTGCGATCGCCTGGTGGCCGTCGGCCGCGACCGCCACCACGTCGAAGCCGGCCTCGACCAGGTCGCGCTCGACCGCCTCGCGCCACATGGGGTGGTCGTCCACGACCATCACCCGCAGCGCCGGCTGGTCCACCCCTTCGGACATGCGGCGACCCTAACGTCCGAACCGACCGCGGTGGTGGCGCAACGGCTCGTCCGCGTCGCCGACCTCGAGGTGCTCGACGACGGTGGTGACCAGCGTCGACCAGCCGACGGGCTGCTCGGCCTCGACCCGGACGCCGGCCCACGAGGCAGCGGAGGCCAGGCGCGGCCCCCAGGCGGTCTGCTCGAACGTCGCGTGGCTGAACATCCCGCCGGGCGCGGGCGCCGTGCCGGCGAACATCTCGGCGAGGTCGCGGTGCTCCCAGCCGAGCAGCTGCACCACGCCGGTGCCGGTCGCGAGCAGCGTCTCGGTCAGGTCGGCATCGGGGTCGAGCAGGGCCAGCAGTCGCGCCCGCTCTCCTGCCGCCACCAGGAACGAGGTCACGGTCAGCCCGGCCCGGCCAGTCTCGCCGCCCGACGTCCACAGGCTCACCGTCCCGCCGACGCGGCCGCGGAACCGGCGCACCGGATCGGGCTCGGGGTCGGCGAACGGATGCTCCTCGTGGATCGTCACGGGTCGAGCCTAGGGACCGTCCACCGCAGGAGCTCCGCCCTCGGGCACTCGCGGGAAGCTCAGCTCCCACTCGGTGCCGTGGGCGCCCGTGGACAGCGACGCCGTACCCCCGAGCTCGGCCACCCTGCCCCGCACCGACGACGCGACCCCCAGCCGCCCCGCCTGCTCGGCTTCCTCCAGCCGTCCCGGTGGGATGCCGGTCCCCTCGTCGCGAACGGTGACCACCAGGGCGTCCGGCGTGGCCTCGAGCAGCACCCACGCAGGAGCCGACGGTCCGACGTGGACCACGACGTTGTCGAGGCAGGCCGACACGACGGCCACGATCTCGTCCGCCACCGGCTTGGCCAGGAGTACGCCGCCCGAGGGTGCGGCGACCGAGACACCGCGGCGGCTCTCGAGCGACGACAGCTCACCGACCAGGTCGACCACACCGGGCGTCGGGCCGACCGCGTCCTGCTGGCGGATCAGCGCGCGCAGGGCATGCTCCTGCTCGCCGGCGAGTCGCCCGAGCTCCACACCGCGGGGCCCGAGGTCGGGGCCCTGGCGCTGCACGAGGGCGAGCACCTGGAGCACGCCGTCGTGGACCGCGCGGGCCAGCCTGGTGCGCTCGGCCGCCGTCGCCGCGGCCCGCTCGGCCGCCGCCGTGCGGGTCGCCGACCTCAGCAGCGAGTCCACCATCAGGCCGACGATCGGACCGCCGATCAGGAGCAGGAAGAGGTTCCCGTAGACCGTCTCCGACAGGTAGTGACGCGTCGAGAAGTCGCCGATCGAGAGCAGGACCGCCGCGACCAGGCCTCCGATCACGCGCCAGTGGATCGCCCACGCGAACATCGCGGCCATCACCCAGAAGCCCGGGACCGTCGAGTGGTACCCGGGCTCCTTGACAGCCGCGGTCAGGCCGAGGACCAGGAGGGCGACCACCAGGTCGGAGACGACCCAGGCCGTCGTACGCCGGGAGTAGGAGTGGTACGCCCAGCTGATCACGAACGTCCAGACGGTCATGCCGCCCAGCACGAAGCCGGCGCCGACGGGGTGGGAGAAGCCGCCCCGGTAGACGTTGAGGGCGATCGCGTTGGCGAGCAGGACGAAGCGGAGCACTGCCAGCCAGCGGTACATGCGGTCCTCGACCGCGATCGCGGCCGGCTCCGTCGGCCGGGCCGGGACCTGCAGGATCGAGGTCAGGACGCCTGCTTCTGCTCACCGGAGCCGGCGAGCCCGTCGTCGGTCCCGCGCTCGGAGCGCGTGGCCGACGACGAGGAGGCCGCCGACTTCGGCGTGAGCTCCTTGGCCCTGCTCGCGTAGACGTCGACGTACTCCTGGCCCGACAGCTGCATGATCTCGTACATGATCTCGTCGGTGATCGCGCGCAGGATGTAGCGGTCGTTCTCCATCCCCTCGTAGCGCGAGAAGTCGAGCGGCTTGCCGAAGCGGACGCCCGGGCGGGTGAAGGTGCCGAACGTCTTGCCGGGTGGCGCCACGACGTCGGTGCCGAGCACGGCGACCGGGATCACCGGCGCTCCGGTCTCGAGGGCCAGGCGGGCGACGCCGGTCTTGCCGCGGTAGAGCCGGCCGTCGTGGGAGCGGGTGCCCTCGGGGTAGATCCCGAAGAGGTCGCCCCGCTCGAGGATCTTGCGCGCCGACGACAGTGCGCCCTCGGCGGCGGAGGCGCCGGAGCGGTCGATCGGCACCTGGCCGGCGCCGGAGAAGAACTTCTTCTGGAACCAGCCCTTGAGCCCAGGGGTGGTGAAGTACTCCGCCTTCGCCACGAACGTCACCCGGCGCGGCAGGGTGAGTGGCATGAACATCCAGTCGGTGTAGGACAGGTGGTTGCTGGCCAGGATGGCGGGCCCCGACACCGGGACGTTGTCGGTGCCTTCGACGTGGGGGCGGAAGACGATCTTCAGCCAGGGACCCAGCGCGATCCACTTCATGAACCAGTAGAGCAACGCGACCCCACTCTCGACCCGAACTGGAAGGCTCCACTCACGACGGTGAGCCTGCACCACACCCTAGTCCCACCCGACGAGGCCACTCCTGACAACGCGCGCCGCCGTACGGCAGGATGCGCGCATGCCCGACGCCCCCGCTGACGACGTCCCCACGCACCCGCTGTCGCTGCCCGCCACACCGGAGCGCACGGGCGGCCGCGCGATCGGCGTGCTCCTCGTGCACGGGTTCACCGGCTCGCCGGCCTCGATGAAGCCGTGGGCGCGCCACCTCGCCGAGCAGGGGTACGCCGTCGAGGTGCCGCGCCTCCCGGGTCACGGCACGACGTGGCAGGACCTCAACCAGGTCGCGTGGACCGACTGGTACGCCGAGGCCCAGCGCGCCTTCGACGCTCTGCACACCAGCTGCGAGGCCGTGGTGGTCTGCGGGCTGTCGATGGGCGGCTCCGTCGCGCTCCGGCTGGCGGAGGTACGCGGAGACCAGGTGTCCGGGATCGTGCTCGTGAACCCGTTCGTGTCGAGCACGCGCAAGGAGCTCAAGGCGCTGCCGGTCCTCAAGCACCTGGTGCCGTCGCTGGGCGGGGTGGTCAACGACATCAAGAAGCCCGACCAGGACGAGGTGGGCTACACCCGGCTGCCGCTCAAGGGACTCTCGGCCGTGATGGACCTGTGGAAGGCGGTGGTGCCGGACCTCGGCCGGGTCACCCAGCCACTGCTCTACTTCCGCTCCGCGACCGACCACGTCATCGACGACTCCTCCTCGCCGACGGTGCTCCGCGCCGTGGGCTCGACCGACGTCGAGGAGCGGATCCTCGACAACAGCTACCACGTGGCCACACTCGACCACGACGCCCCGCGCATCTTCGAGGAGTCCGCGGCTTTCATCTCGCGCGTGACCGCCTAACCTTGGTCCGGTGAGCACGCGGGACGACGACGCCGCCTGGCAGCAGATCGTCGAGAACTACGGTGAGCGGCCTGACGTGCCCGACGCTCCCCCCGCCGCCCCCGCCCCCGAGGCGCCCCTCGCCGAGGCTCCCGAGGTCTTCCACATCGAGCTCTACGACGAGGAGTTCGTGCCGCCGCCCCTTCCGCCACCGCCGGTGATCAAACCCGAGCGCAAGGCGGCCTGGGTGGGGCTGGTCGGGTCGCCGGTGCTGCTGGTCGTGCTCTCGCTGATCGACTACTCGCTCCCGGCCGTGCTCACCGGCGGGCTCGTGCTCGCCTTCCTCGCCTCGTTCGGCTACCTGGTCGCGACCATGGAGCCGCACGACCCCGACGACGACGGGGCCAGGGTCTAGGCCGGACGGCTCAGCAGCACGTAGCCCTCGCCGGTGCCGTCGGTGACCCAGCCCCGTTCCTTCAGGCCCGCGGCCATCGCGGAGTCCTCCGCGACGAGCGCGACGCGCAGGTCGGCCCGGCGTACGACGTCGTACCACCCCGGTCGCTGCCTGACGATGCTGTCGTAGCCCTCCACGTGCGCCACCGAGTACGGCGTGATCAGCCCGTCGACGTACTGGTCGAGGTCGGGGTGCCGCCAGGCGAGCCAGCCGCCGAGCTCATAGGCGTTGAGTACGCCGGTCCCGGCCGGCAGGCGGTCCAGACCAGCATCCAGGGCGGTCGGCACGTCGCCCGGCCGGTCCGCCACGTGGGGTGCGGCCACCGCGACGATCAGCGTGCAGAGGACGGCCCACGCGCCGATCGCTCGCCACTCCAGCCGGGGCGGCAACGGCTCGGCCTCGCTTCCGGAGCGGGACGCGATCCCCTCGAGGGTGGCGGCGAAGAGCGGTGCGGCGACCAGGGCCCCGACCGCGACCAGTCGCGCGCTGTAGCAGACGAGGACGGCAGCGACGACGAGCAGCAGCACCCGCGACCACGTGGCCCCTCGCCGGGTGACGGCCCAGACGATGGCGGTCACCGCGATCATCAGCAGGGCTGCGATCGGCCCCCAGCTGAGCAGGTCGGTGCGTGCCCACTCCTGGATGAAGCGCGCCGTGCTGCGGACGGCGAACGGCGCCTCGAGGACACCCGGGCCGACCGGGTTCAGCGCCACCACGGCGAGCGAACCGAGCGAGACGGCCCAGATCCGAGCGAGCGTCCGGCCGTCCGCGCGGCGCGACAAGGTGATGCCCAGGGCCACAGCACACCCGAGGCCGGCGCCGAGGAACCAGAAGCCATGGCACAGGGACCACACCCACACGAGCGGGATCAGCCACCAGCGGGGCTTCAGGTCGCGCTCGGTCTGGAGCCAGGCGGCGAGGAGCACGGGGATCAGGGCGAAGGAGACCAGCTGCGGGCGCGAGGTGATCGACGCCGCGACGGCCAGCACGGTGAAGACCGTGGCGACCGAGGCAGCCAGCGGGCGAGCCTCCCGGCGGTTGGCCGCGTGCACGCAGACCGCGACCACCAGCCCCGCCAGCCAGAACAGGACGGCGAGTCCGGGCAGACCGAGCCACCGCTCGACGTACGCCGCGACCACTTCGGGCAATGGTTCTGTGGGCACCCAGGGGACGGTCCCGAAGCGCGACCAGTCGGGCGTGGCGAGGGAGTGCTGGGTGATCAGGTCGTTGCCGAGCCGCAGGTGCCACCAGTCGTCGGGGTCGCGGATCGGCGCTGCGGCGCGCCGCGCGATCATCGCGATCACGCCGCAGACCAGAGCCACCGGCAGCCACCGGACCACGCGATCGGGCATGCCGGGAATGGTCCCAGCAACCCGGCGCCGCCGCGGCCGTTCCGGCCCTTCGGTGGCGCCGGACGCCTCACCCGCCGTCAGTGGCGGGTGAGGTCGGCGGCGCCGATCAGTCCCGCCCGGTTGCCGAGCCGCGCCTTGCGGATCTCGAGCATCGGGCGGTGGCCGCGACCGGTCAGCTGGGTCGAGAAGGCCTGGCGTACCGGGTCGAGCAGGAGGTCGTCGGCGGCGCTGACGCCGCCACCGATCACGACGACGGCCGGGTCGAGCACAGCCGCCAGGGACGCGATGCCCTCGCCGAGCCAACGCCCGACCGATGCCAGCTGCTCGAGGGCGAAGGGGTCGGCGTCCTGCGCGGCTTCGGTGATCAGGGGTCCGGTGATCGCGTCGACGTCGCCGCCGGCCCGGTCGAGCAGGTCGGCCGCCAGCAGGGAACCCGCCCGCGCCGCCGCCCGCGCCTCGCGGACCAGCGCCGAGCCGCTGGCGTACATCTCGAAGCACCCTCGGTTGCCGCAGCCGCACCGGATGCCGTCGGGCACCACGCGCATGTGGCCGATCTCCGCACCCACCCCGAAGGCGCCGCGGTACAGCGAGCCGTCGAGGACGACGCCGCCACCCACGCCGGTGCCGACGGTCACCAGCAGCAGGTCGTCGACGTCGTGGCCGGCACCGAACTGGAACTCGCCCCACGCCGCCGCGTTGGCGTCGTTCTCGACCACCACGGGCAGGCCCAGGGTCGTCTCCAGGTCGCCCTTGAGGTCCAGGTCCCGCAGCGCGAGGTTGGGCGCGAAGAGCACGACCGAGCGGGACTTGTCGATGTAGCCGGCCGCGCCGACGCCGACCGCCTCGATCTGGTGCCGGGTGGCGAGCTCGGTGACCAGCTTCTCGATGGCGGCCTCGATCGCGTGCACGTCGGTGGCCGGCGAGGTGACCTGCAGCTCCTCGACGACCGATCCCGCTTCGTCGACGACACCGCCGGCGATCTTGGTGCCGCCGACATCGACGCCGCACGCGAGCGTCATCCGTCGTCCTCCGGCCAGTCGTCGTCGAGCGGGATCGGTTCGACTCCCCCGTCGCGGTCCTGCGGGTGTGCGGCCATCAGCCCGGAGACGGCGAGCATCAGCGACGTGGCCGCACTGCCGAGGTGCGTCAGCACCTCGGGGCTGGTCTGCCGGACCGCCGCGACGGTGCGGCACACCGGGCACCACGTGCACTCGGGCGATCCCGTCGCGACGTGCTCGTGGAGGCCGTCGGTGAACGACGACAGTCCTTCGCCGTGCTCCCTCGCCCATCCCGAGAGGGCACCGAGCAGCTTCGCGGCCTCCTCGGCCACACTCCCGACCGGCTCCGTGCCGTCCGGGTCCGTGCCGTCCGTCTGCCCTGACACGTCAGCCCTCACTCCGTTCCGCGGCGAACCTCACCTGCAGCTCGCCCCCGTCCACGCGGGCACCGGCGACCCGATGGCGGGCCAACCCGGCAGGCAGGGTGAGGAGACGACGATACGACGCCACCGTCACGACCAGATCGTCGCCGTCCCTGGCGAGATCGACGTCCGCCCGGCCGACGAACGGCAGGCGGAGATGCATCACCGCACCGTCGGTGGTGCGAGTGACCCGGAACGGCTCCCGCCCAGGAGGTACGGCGAGCGGGTCGCGGTCGCCGTACACCTGCCGGCCGAGGTCCGCGAGCGCCGCGAGCCCCACCGGCTCGGAGGAGCGGTACTCCGAGTGCCACACCTCGATGTCGGCGAAGGAGTCCGCCACCTGGTCCAGGACGCCCGCCTGCGCGGCCACCCACCCGGCGCGCCACGGATCCGCGTCGTCACCGGGGAAGACCCGGTTGGCCACGACCCCGTCCACGCGGTAGCCGAAGAGCGACAGCGTCGTGTAGCTGCGGCGCGCCTCGGCGAGGACGACCTGCTCCGGGGTCAGCACCAGACGCACGCTGGCGTCCGGGCCGGTCAGCAGGGTGCGCACCTCGTCGATCTCCGCGTGCAGCCGCTCCACCGCCGCGAAGACGTCGTCGTCGGGCATCGGCACCCCCGCGGCCCGCGAGAGGACCGGCTTCAGGGCCCGGACCACCCGGCGCTCGACCGGGAAGACGCGGGTCATGTACCACCCGAGCGCCTCCGGCAGCGCGAGCAGCCGCAGCGTCTCGGCGGTCGGCGCGCAGTCGACGACGATCACGTCCCACTCCTCGGACAGCGCGTGCTGGCGCAGCTCGAGGAGCGCCAGCACCTCCTCCGCTCCCGGGATCACGGTCAGCTCCTCGGCGGCGACCGGGTCCACCCCGGCGACCTCGAGGACCCTGAGCAGGTAGCCCTGGATCTCGGCCCACGACTGCTCGAACCGCAGCTGGGCGTCGACCTGGTGGACGAAGAGTCCGGGAGCGACCTGCTCCGGCTCGGCGCCGACGGTCACCCCGAAGGCGTCGGCGAGCGAGTGCGCGGCGTCCGTGGAGAGCACGAGGGTCCGCTTCCCCGCTGCGGCCGCGAGGGTCGCCGTACCGGCCGCGACGGTCGACTTGCCGACGCCGCCCTTGCCGGTGAAGAGGAGGATCCGCACGAGCCGTCTGGAGTCGGGCCCTCAGCCGAGGGACTCGACGCGCTTCTTCAGCCCCTTCAGCGCCGTGTCGATCAGGATCTTCTCGCCCTTGCGCTTGAGCATCCCGATCAGCGGGATCGACACGTCGAGAGCCAGGCGGTAGGTCACGTCGGTCGAGCCGTTGCCGAGGTCGCTGAGCACGTAGGCGCCGTCGAGGGCCTTGAGCATCTTCCCGGAGTCGAGCGTCCAGGTGACCTGCTCGTCTCCGGACCAGACGTAGACGAGGGTGTACTCGTCCTTGATCGGCGACACGTCGAGCTTGAAGAAGACCTTCTCGGCCCGCCCGTCGGGGAACTCCGAGACGACGTCGGCGGTGGTCACGCCCTTGGCCCAGGTGGGGTACGACGAGAAGTCGGCGATGACGTCCATGACCTTGCTCGGCGGAGCGTCGACGACGATCGACGACGTCGTCTGGTCTGCCATCGCGACCTCCTCGCGTTCGGGCTCGACACGCGTGGCTGGCGGGCGCATCAAGAGCGCGGCGAGCCTACCGGATCACGTCGGGTCCCCTCGGCGGTAACCTCCCCGGGAACCGTCCCCCTGTTCCGTGCTGGAGGCACCGTTGCGTGAGTACTCCTCCCCACTGACCGTCGACGTCCCTGCCACGGGGAACCTGACCGACGACGTCGTACGCAACGCCGACGAGGCACCCGACGGCGTCGCCTTCTCACGACGGCGCGGCGACGACTGGGAGGACGTCACCACCGGGGAGTTCCTCCTCGAGGTGCGAGCGGTGGCCAAGGGCCTGGTCGCCGCGGGCATCCAGATCGGCGACCGCGTCGCGCTGGTCTCCAAGACGCGGTACGAGTGGACGCTGGTCGACTACGCGATCTGGTTCGCCGGCGCCGTCACGGTGCCGGTCTACGAGACCTCCTCGGCCGAGCAGATCGAGTGGATCCTGGGCGACTCCGGCGCCACCGCCGTGGTCGCGGAGGGGCCCGTCCACACGGCGCGGATCGCCGAGCGGCGAGCCTCGCTCGAGTCGCTCAACCACGTGTGGTCGCTGGAGGACAATGCCATCGAGGTGCTGCGCCGTCTGGGCGAGGACATCTCCGACGCCGACCTCGAGGTCCGGCGTACGACGGCGACGCCGCTCGACCTGGCCACGGTCATCTACACCTCCGGCACCACCGGCCGGCCCAAGGGCTGCCTGCTCACCCACGGCAACTTCATGTTCGAGCTCGGGGTGGCCGTGCCCGAGCTGCAGGAGCTGTTCGATCCCGATGACGCCTCGACCCTGCTGTTCCTGCCACTGGCCCACGTCTTCGCGCGGATCATCCAGGTCGGTGCGGTCAAGGCGCGCGTCCGGCTCGGTCACAGCGCCGACATCAAGAACCTGGTGGCCGACCTCGATCGTTTCCAGCCGACGTTCATCCTCGCCGTACCCCGGGTGTTCGAGAAGGTCTTCAACACCGCCTCGCAGAAGGCGACGGCCGAGGGACGCGGCGGCATCTTCGAACGCGCGGCCGACACCGCGATCGCCTACTCGCGGGCCCAGGACCGCGGCAAGGTGCCGGTGGCGCTCCGCGCCCGGCACGCCGTCTTCTCCCGCCTCGTCTACGGACGCCTCCGCGCCGCGCTCGGCGGCCGGTGCCGGTACGCCGTGTCCGGCGGCGCGCCGCTCGGCGACCGGCTCGGACACTTCTACCGCGGCATCGGGCTGGTCGTGCTCGAGGGCTACGGGCTGACCGAGACGACGGCCGCCCTGACGGTCAATCGCCCCGAGGCGCTGAAGATCGGCACGGTCGGACAGCCGCTTCCCGGCACGGAGGTGCGGGTGGCCGAGGACGGCGAGCTGCTCTTCCGCGGCGGCCAGGTGTTCGCCGGCTACTGGGAGAACGAGCCGGCCACCGCCGAGGTCCTGGGGCGCGACGGCTGGTTCCACACCGGCGACGTCGGCGAGATAGACGAGGAGGGCTTCGTCCGGATCACCGGACGCAAGAAGGAGATCCTGGTGACCGCCGGCGGCAAGAACGTCGCGCCGGCGGTCCTCGAGGACCGGGTCCGAAGTCACGCGCTGGTCAGCCAGTGCCTGGTCGTCGGCGACGGGCAGCCCTTCATCGCGGCCTTGGTCACGATCGACCAGGAGTCCTTCGTGGACTGGGCATCCGCGCACGCCAAGACCGGCGACCTCCGGTCCCTCGTGGACGATCCCGACCTGCGCGACGAGGTGCAGCACGCGGTCGACGACGCGAACGCCGCGGTCTCGCGAGCGGAGTCGATCCGCAAGTTCGTGATCCTGCCCGAGGACTGGACCGAGGAGGGCGGGCAGCTCACGCCGAGCCTCAAGCTGAAGCGCAACGTGGTGGTCCGCGAGTGCAAGGACGAGATCGCCGCGCTGTTCGCCTGAACGTCGCCGCCGTTCACCGGCTTCGAGGCGGATGAGCCCACCACCTGGGTTTTCTTTGCCATTCCGCCACGCGGTCACGTTCCTCGCTCATACGATCTGTCTCGCGTGTTTCGGGACTTGAAGGGGCCAATGCCCCTTCGATCCTCGGGACCGTGCAGACTGCCCGCCCGCTCCCGACGGACGGCAGGTGTCCGAGCGAAAGGGAATCCCCGAATGGACCGCCGCCGACTGCTGTTGCTCCTCGCCGTGTTTGTAGCCGTGATCGGCACGGCCCTCGTCTTCCTCTACGTCAAGGGCGCCGACGGCCGCGCCAAGAGTTCTGTCGCCAACGTCTCCGTGCTCCAGGCGACCCAGAACATCGCCGCCGGCGAGACGTACGACTCCGCCCTGGCCGCCGGCAAGATCGTGCAGGCCGAGGTTCCTCAGAACGTGGTCGCCGCGAACGAGGGCGCCGTCTCGTCGACGACGCAGCTCAAGGGCACGATCGTGTCTGTACCGATCTTCTCCGGGCAGGTGATCGTGGGAAGCCAGTTCGGCACCAGCGTCGCTGCCGCCAACAGCAGCCTGGCGATCCCCAAGGGGATGATCGCGATCTCGGTCAACCTGACCGACCCCGACCGCGTCGCCGGCAACATCCAGAACGGCTCCGAGGTCGCGATCTTCGTCACCGGCGAGCTGACGGCTCTGCCTGCTGGCGCAGGCGGCGCGGCCGCCGATGCAGCCCAGAGCACCCAGAGCACCCGCCTGCTGCTGCCCAAGGTCACCGTGCTGAACGTCGGCTCACCACAGCCGCCGACCACGTCGACCAAGACCGCGGACGACGGCACGCAGACCACCGAGCAGCTCCCGCGCACCCTCCTGACGCTCGCCGTGACTCAGAAGGAAGCGCAGAAGGTGATCGTGGCCTCCAAGGCCCTCGATCTCACCTTCGGGTTGCTGACCTCCAACAGCCAGGTCAAGACCGGTCCCGGTACGTCGACCCTCGTCGCTTCACTCTTCCGGTGAGCTGACATGCCAGTCATCGTCGATCCCGACAGCACCACAGCCCGACGGCTCCTCGGCGCACTGCCGCCCGGTTGCCAGTCGGTGGACACCACGGAGCGTCTCCTGCCGTGGCTGGCCCAGCACCCCGAGGAGTACGTCGTGGTGCTGGGGCCGAACATCTCGTTCGGCGACGGCGTCACGGTCTGCGAGGGACTGCGGACCACGCGGCCGGCCACCAGCGTCGTGTTCGTGCGACCCGCGCTCGACACCGCCCTGCTGGCTCGCGCCATGCAGGCGGGAGCCCGCGAGGTCGTGGCCATGGACGACCTCCACCTGGTCGCAGGGGCCGTCTCGCGTGCCCACTCGTTCTCCCAGGCCCTGCGCGGGCCGGAGGCGTCGCGGCACAACGGTCACGTGATCGCGATCTTCTCGCCCAAGGGTGGGGTCGGGAAGACGACCGTGGCGGTCAACCTCGCCCTCGCCCTGACCGACAAGGGGGCCCGCCAGGTGTGCCTGGTGGACTTCGATCTGGCGTTCGGCGACGTGGCCATCACGTTGCAGCTGTTCCCGTCGCACACCATCGAGCATGCGATCGGCTCCGAGGAGGACCTCGACACGCCGATGCTCAACTCGCTGCTCACCCGCTACCAGGACTCCTTGAAGGTGCTGGCGGCGCCGAGCCATCCGGACGTCCGCGAGCGGATCAGTCCGCTGCTCATCTCGAAGGTCCTGCGCACCCTGCGGACCATGTACGACTACGTCGTGGTCGACACCGCGCCGGCCTTCGACGAGCAGACCCTGACCGCCCTGGACGAGACCGACGAGTGCATCATCGTCGCCACGCTCGACGTACCCACCCTCAAGAACGTCAAGGTCGCCCTCGACACCCTCGAGATGCTCAACATCGGTCGCGGCCACCGCTACCTGCTGCTGAACCGGGCCGACGACGCCGTCGGGATCGGGGCGGAGAAGGTCGAGACCATCCTCGGGATGAACGTCGCGTCCCAGATCTCGACGTCCATCGACATCGCCGCCGCCACGAACGCGGGCACGCCGATCATCGCGGCCAGCCCTCACCACCCCTCGAGCGCCGCCTTCCGCAACCTCTCCGCCCTGTTGGTCGGGGAGCCGCAGAAGGCTGCCGACGAGGAGTCCGGGCGTCACTCGGAGAACGACAACGACCGCTTCGCCAAGCTCTTCCGAATCAAGAGGTGACACCGTGAGCAGTCTGGCCGAACGACTCGCCGCCGCGCGCAAGCAGACCGAGAGCGGCGGCACCCCCGCGCCACCTCCGCCTCCCAAGGGCCCGGAGGACTCGGAACCGACCCCGATCCCACCGCCGCGCTCGGAGAGCGACGACGGCGGTGCCCGGACGCGCACGGCCACCCCTGCCACGCCGACACCGACGACGACCCGCGTCCAGAACCGACGCGGCGGCGCGGAGCACGAGCGCCTCGAGCAGCTCAAGCACGACGTGCACGGCGAGCTGCTCAAGCAGCTCGGCCCCCAGCTGTACGACGCCAACCTCGACCAGGCCGACCTCGACCACCGGGTGCGCGCGGTGCTCGCCCAGCTGATGAGCTCGCAGGAGCGGCCGATCAGCAACGCGGACCGCAACCGCCTCACCCAGGAGATCAGTGACGACATCCTCGGCTACGGCCCCATCGAGCCGTTCCTGCGCGACGTCGAGGTCTCGGAAGTCATGGTCAACGCACCCGACTCGATCTTCCTCGAGCGCAACGGCAAGCTGGTGCAGGCCAACGCCGCGTTCAGCGACGAGGCCCACGTGCGCCGCACGATCGACAAGATCGTGTCCCGCATCGGCCGCCGCGTCGACGAGTCCAGCCCGATGGTGGACGCCCGGCTCCCCGACGGCAGCCGTGTCAACGCGATCATCCCGCCGCTGGCCGTGGACGGGTCGTCGCTGACGATCCGTAAGTTCGCGGCCGACCCGCTGACCTCCGACGACCTGATCGCGTTCGGCACCCTGAGCGAGCGCTCCGTGGAGTTCATCGACGCCTGCGTACGCGGCCGGCTCAACATCATCGTGTCCGGGAGCACCGGCGCCGGTAAGACCACGACGCTCAACGTGCTGTCGTCGTTCATCCCGGCCGACGAGCGCATCGTCACCATCGAGGACGCCGCGGAGCTCCAGCTCAAGCAGGACCACGTCGTACGCCTCGAGTCCCGCCCGGCCAACATCGAGGGTCGAGGCATGGTCACGATCCGCGACCTGGTCAAGAACAGTCTGCGTATGCGCCCCGACCGCATCATCGTCGGTGAGGTCCGCGACGCATCGGCGCTCGACATGCTGCAGGCGATGAACACCGGCCACGACGGCTCGATCTGTACCCTCCACTCGAACGGCCCGCGCGACACCCTGGCCCGCATGGAGACCATGGTGCTGATGGCCGGGATGGACCTTCCGATCCGCGCCATCCGTGAGCAGGTGGCCTCGGCGGTCGACCTCATCGTCCACCAGACGAGGTTCAAGGACGGGTCGCGCCGGATCACCAGCCTCACCGAGGTCGAGCGCATGGAGGGCGACATCATCACCCTCCAGGACATCTTCGTCTACGACCACTCGGCGGGCTTCGACGCCGAGGGCAAGGCGCTGGGCTCCTTGCGGGCCACGGGTCTCCGCCCGACCTTCCTCGACAAGATGGAGTACTCCAACGTGCACGTCGACCCGAGGCTCTTCGCGATGGATGCAATGCGGTGACCAGCCACTTGACGACCGTGACTCCACTGGCGGTGGTGACGCCGTCGTGGTTGATGTGGGTGGGCCTTGCGGCGCTCCTCGTGGGGCTGCTGATCCTGCTCGTCCTCTCCGTGCCGAGCGAGCGATCCCTCTCCACCGAGGAACGCGTCCAGCAGTACGCCGACCGGGCCGGCCGCGGCGCCGCCGCGACCGGGGTCGTGGCCCAGCCGAGCCGTCCCGAGGAGTCCGCTCTCGAGTCGGCCAAGGGCGCAGCCCGAGCGGTGCTCAAGCGCAACCACGGCCTGGAGGTCCGGATCGCCCTGCGTCTCGAGGGCGCCGGCAGCGCCTGGCGCCCGGCCGAGTGGCTCCTGCTGCACACCGCCATCTTCATCGGCATCTCGGTCCTGGGCCTCCTGATCGGAGGCGGCGGCCTCGTCATCGGGCTCATCTTCATGGTCCTGGGCGCGATCGGCCCGTGGATGTACCTCGGCCACAAGCGCAAGCGGCGCAAGAAGAAGTTCGAAGCCGCGCTGCCCGAGACCCTCCAGCTGATGTCCGGTTCGCTGGCCGCGGGTCTCTCCCTGGCCCAGTCCGTCGACACCATCGTCCGTGAGGGCACGGAGCCGATCGCCGGCGAGTTCCGCAAGGTCCTCGTCGAGACCCGCCTGGGTCTGTCTCTCGAGACCGCCCTCCAGGGCGTGGCCGACCGGTTCCAGAGCAAGGACTTCGCCTGGGTCGTGATGGCGATCAACATCCAGCGGCAGGTCGGTGGCAACCTGGCCGAGCTGCTCAACACCGTCGCTGCGACGATGCGCGAGCGCGAGTACATCCGCCGTCAGGTCGCCGCTCTCGCCGCCGAGGGGAAGCTCTCGGCCATGGTCCTCGGCGGTCTTCCGCCGGCGTTCCTGCTCTACCTGCTGCTCGCCAACCGCAACTACGTGATCGTGCTGTTCACGCGTCCCATGGGCATCCTGATGCTCGTGGCTGCGGCGGTCATCCTGTCCACGGGCATCTTCTGGATGTCTCGCATCGTCAAGGTCGAGGTGTGACGTGACCATTCTCCTGATCCTCGGCGGCGCGCTGGTCGTGACCGCAGTGCTCCTGGTCTCCGCCGCCGCCAGTACGACGGCGTCGGGCCAGGCCGTGTCCGGGGTGGATCGCTCCGTCGCCCTGGTGCAGGCCCTGAGCAACGGGCCGTCCGAGCTCACCAAGGAGTACGACGAGTCCTTCACCGATCGGATCATGGCGCCGTTCCAGGCTCGGGCCCTGCTCGTCGCCCGACGGCTGTCCGGGGGCGACGCTGCCGAGCGCATCCGCCGCCGGCTCGATGTCGCCGGCAACCCCGTCGGTTGGACGGTGGAACGCGTCCAGGCCGGCAAGGTGATCGGTGCGATCGCGCTCTTCTTGATCTCGGTGGCACTCACGACCGTGATGGGGACGTCGTTCACGCTCCGGATCGTGGCCATCGTGGCCGCGACCGCCATCGGCTGGTTCGGCCCCAACTTCTACCTCTACCAGCGGGTCTACGAGCGCTCCAAGCTGATCCAGCGCTCGCTGCCCGACGCGATCGACCTGATGACGATCAGCGTGGAGTCCGGTCTGGCCTTCGACGCCGCCGTGCAGCAGGTGGCGAGGAACACCGAAGGCCCGCTGGCCGAGGAGTTCTCGCGGGTGCTGCGCGAGATGCAGATCGGTCAGGGACGCGCCGAGGCGCTGCGCGGTCTCGCGGAGCGCACCGAGGTCGACGATCTGAAGGGCTTCGTGACCTCGATGGTCCAGGCCGACAGCTTCGGCATCCCGATCGCCAACGTGCTCCGCATCCAGTCCTCGGAGATCCGGATGAAGCGACGCCAGCGGGCGGAGGAGCAGGCTCAGAAGGTGCCGGTGAAGATCACCGTCCCGCTGATCTTCTGCATCCTGCCCTGCTTGTTCATCGCGGTGATGGGTCCCGCCGTCATCCACATCATGGACTCCTTCGCGGGCAAGTGATCCGGGATGGTGCGGACCGATGATCTGGGGTAGTCCTCGCCGTCAGTACACCTGGCTGGCGCTGGGAGCGCGGACGTTCGCGCTCCTGACGCTCGCCATGCCCCTGATGCTGTCCAGCAACCAGCTGATGCTGCTGGCGCTGCTGGCGATCGGGGCCATCTGGGCCGCCGTCACGGCCGGCGAGCTGCTCGAGCTCCCGCCCACCCTGCTCCTGGTCCTCGACTCCGCGCTCGTCGGCTCGGTCGCCGGGCTGTCGTCCGGCCCCGTCGTCGGACTGTCCTCCACCGCGACCACGGCGGTGCTCGGAGCGCTCGCGGTGCCGCCGTTCACCGCCGGCCTGCGACGAGGGACCCGGGGCGTCGCCCTGTCGCTCTCGGCGGAGCTCGCCGCCTTCGTCGTGATCAGCCTGTTCGGCCACACCCTCGACACCGACCAGGGCAGTGCCGCGTTCACCTGGGCGATCACCGGCCTCGGGCTCGGCCTGATCGCGTCGTTCGTCCGCACCAACTTCCTCGACGCCTCGGACCCCCAGCGGGCCTACCGCGACGCCCAGGCCCTGATCCGCGAGCTGATCGGACTGTCCGGGCGCCTGAGCTCCGGGCTGGACCCCGTCGCGCTCGGTGGCCAGATCGAGAGCGCGGTCCGCGACGAGCTGCCGGTAGCCGCGCTGACCGTGCACATCCCGCGGGGAGAGGTCCTCACTCCCCTCGTGGGCGACACCGGGGTCGCGGACCCGGACCTCGCGATCAGCGAGGAGCTCGCCCAGTACTGCCTCGCCACCGGCAACGTGCGCGTGGTCGGGCACAGCTTCGCCTTCCCGCTGAACAGCGGCGGAGGGGTGGCCGCCGTCGTGTCCGGGGTCCTGTCTCCCGGGCTCGACCCCCAGGCGATGGATCTTCCGCGACGCCTCTCGGCCCTCGACCGCAAGCTCAGCCCCGCGACCGTGCGCCTCGACACCGCCGTGCTCTTCCTGGCGTTCCGCGACTCCGCGACCGTCGAGGAACGTCGCCGGCTGGCGCGCGAGATGCACGACGGCGTGGCGCAGGAGATGGCCTCGCTCGGCTACTTCGTCGACTCCATGGTCCAGCAGGAACCCGAGGGATCGGACCGCGCGCGCCAGCTGCGGCTGCTGCGCGAGCGCCTGACGATGGTCGTCGGAGAGGTACGCCGGTCGGTCCAGACCCTGCGCACGAGCATCGGGGAGAACGACTCCCTGGGCACCGCGATCGGGTCCCTGGCCCGCCATCTCAGCGCGAGCAGCGGTACCCCGATCCACGTCACCCTCGACGAGTCGACCACCCGCCTGCGACCCGAGGTCGAGAGCGAGCTCCTGCGGATCGCGCAGGAGGCCATGACCAACGCGGTCCGGCACGCCGGCGCCCGTTCCATCAACGTCCAGTGCCGCGTCGCTCCCCCGTCCGCGGAGATCGTCGTCAGCGACGACGGCCAGGGGCTCGGCATCGGCCGCGACGACTCGCACGGGCTCGAGATCATGCGCGAGCGGGCCGCCCTCATCGGCGCGGACCTCGACGTGACCGACAGCGTGCCCCATGGCACGACCGTGGCAGTCAGTCTCAACACGGTCGGCGTGTCGGTACCGGAGTCGATGCCCCTACCGGACACGCTGCTCGCATGACCTCCGAGCCGGACACTCTCCGGGTACTCATCGTCGACGACCACGAGCTCATCCGCGAGGGCCTGTCCGGTGCGTTCTCCCGCGAGGACGCCACCGAGGTGATCGGCTCGGTCGGAACGGTGGCCGAGGCCGTCGCGATGTACGACGCGAACCAGCCCGACGTGATCGTCACCGACCTGCAGCTCGAGGACGGTACGGGACTCGACATCATCCGCCAGGTCCGTGCCCACGACGAGAAGATCGGCCTGGTCGTGGTCACCATGCACTCCGGTGACGACCAGATCTTCGCGGCCATGGAGGCGGGCGCCTCGGCGTTCGTCGGCAAGGACGCACCGTCGACCGAGGTGGTGCGCGCTGCGCGTCACGCCGCGGTGTCCCCACGCTCCTTCCTCTGTACCGGGCTCGCCGGCGCGATGATGCGCCGCATGAGCGCCGAGTCGACCCGCCTCTCGACGCGCGAGCACGACGTCCTCCTGCTCCTCGCGGACGGCGCGAACGCCGCCGCGATCGGCCAGCAGCTCTACATGAGCGAGTCCACGGTGAAGTCCCACATCGCCCGGATCTACCAGAAGCTGGGCGCCAACAACCGCGCGCAGGCGCTCGTCACCGCCATGCGGATCGGCCTGCTTTCCAGCGTGAAGCGCAAGGAATCCTGAAGCACAGGTTCGCGGCAGATATCGGCGTTTTCCCCGATTTCCCCCCAGGACATGAGTCGATATGGCCCGAATGGACTACACCTCGCGAATCGAAAGCGGGATTCGCTCGGCGGCCTGAAACGGGAGTATTGGTCACGGAGGCCTCCGGCCTTCTCGGCTCTCAATCGCCTGAGTCATCACACCTGTAGGAGATACGAAAATGCTGGACTACCTCCGCATCATGCTCAACGCCCGCCTGGCCAAGATGGACGAGCGCGGCGCGTCCGCGGTCGAGTACGGCCTGCTCATCGCCGGCATCGCGGCCCTGATCGTCGTCGTCGTCTTCGCCTTCGGCGGCGTCATCAAGAACATCTTCAGCCAGACCTGCAAGAGCGTCGGCCAGAGCGCCGCCGGTGGCACCGGCAGCTGCTGACCACAGCACTCACGAGGAAGCCGCGGACCCCATGGGGGGTTCCGCGGCTTCTTCATTCCCTGTCAACCCCCCCGGACTACTGGTCTAGTCCCGTGGCACCCCTTTGAGCGTTCTCCGAACAAGCGACATCCGCGATCTCCACACTGTCGGTGTTCGTTCGCTGTATGACCATTCGAAGGGAACCACCCACCATGCTCGATTACCTGCGTATTCTGCTCGATGCCCGCCTTGCCAAGATGGACGAGCGCGGCGCGTCCGCGGTCGAGTACGGCCTGCTCATCGCCGGCATCGCGGCCCTGATCGTCGTCGTCGTCTTCGCCTTCGGCGGCGTCATCAAGAACATCTTCAGCGACACCTGCAAGAGCGTCGGCCAGAGCGCCGCCGGTGGCACCGGCAGCTGCTGACCACAGCACCCACGAAGAGGCCGCGGACCCGACCGGTCCGCGGCCTTCTCATGTCTCCGACTCCCTGTTTCGCCAGGCCACCAAGGCCATACCGGCGACGACCGGACACCTCCCATCGCCCCAGCAGCGTGGAATGGCTAGTCCGTTCGGACCACACCACCTCGGGCGATCGCATCTACCTGCAGACATGCGCGACACCACACACTGAAGGCATCACCACCCCGGCACTCCAAGGAGCCATCACCATGCTCGACTACCTGCGCATCCTGCTCAACGCCCGCCTGGCCAAGATGGACGAGCGCGGTGCGTCCGCGGTCGAGTACGGCTTGCTCATCGCCGGCATCGCGGCCCTCATCGTCGTCGTCGTCTTCGCCTTCGGCGGCGTCATCAAGAACATCTTCAGCGGCACCTGCACGAAGGTCGGCACCTCGGCCGGCGCCGGCACCTGCCCCTGACCAACCTGTCATCCGACGGGGGATGGCCGCGGACCCACGGGGGCCGCGGCCATCGCGTGTCTCAGCCCTGTGCCCCGCCAGACGCAATGCCCATCTGCCGGCCCAGCTGTTCGGCGATCGCGATCCGCTCGAGCGCCGTGGGGTGCGACCCGAACCAGAACTGGGACCAGGCCGGTGGCTGGTCGCTGAGCGCGCTCAGCGCCAGCTGCTTCTGCATCGCGATGAACGCCGCGGGATCGCGCGTCGTCTGCAGCGAGTCGACGTCGGCCCGGGTCTCGATGAGACGCGACAGCCCGTTGTTGACCGGGCTCGACAGCACGGTCGCGAGCGCCACGAGGGCGATCACCAACGGCACCACCGTGGGGTCGCGCAACGCACCGGGTCGGCGTAGCAGCGGCAGGACCAGCGCGAGCAGCCCGATCCCGAGCGTCGCGCCGAAGGCAGCCAGTAACGACCCGGTCAGCACGTCGTCGTGCCGGGCGTGACCGAGCTCGTGGGCGACGATCGCGAGGATCTGGTCGCGGGGCAGGTCGTCGACGACGTTGTCGTAGAGCACCACCCGCCGGGTGCTTCCGAAGCCCGACACGTAGGCGTTCAGCGTCGTCGTACGACGTGACGCGTCGGCGATGAGCACGTCGTCGAGGTGGACGTGCTCGGCCGCGGCGACCTGGAGGATCTGCGTACGCAGCGGGCCGTCGGGCAACGGCGTGAAGTCGCTGAATGCCGGCTCGACCAGCACCGGGTAGACGAACGAGCCCAGCATCACCAGCCCGCCGAGCAGCAGCCCGGCCACAGCAGGCCAGGCCCGCTTCCAGCGGCGTGCGCAGCCGATGAGCACGAGGAGCAGCAGGCCGGAGATCACCACCGACAACACCAGGCCCTTGACCTGGTCGACCGCCCAGGGTCCCCAGTCCTCGTTGCTGAGTCCGTACTCCACGGACCGGTGGTGCCCGATGATCGCGAAGGGCAACGTGACGAGCCGTCCGATAAGGGCCAGCAGCAGCACGGCCAGCAGCACCCGCACCCACCACCAGCCCCGCAGGCGTCCGACCAGACGTGCGCCGAGCGGCGTGAAGCCGAGCACCAGCGTGACGAGCAGCGAGACCGCGAGGGAGGCCCAGGCGAGATGGCGGGCCGGGTCGGTGTAGGCGTTGGCGCGGGCGATCTGCGCCGAGGTGAACGCCGCGTCGCTGGGCGCAGGGGGCGGCGTACCACCGGGCACGGGGTGCCACGGGATCCGCCAGGCCGCCACCACCACGAAGCCCACCGTGGCTACCAGGAACGTGACCAGGGCCCAGCGGCGTTCACTCACGCCGGCAAGTGTGCCAGGAGGGTCCGCCACCGTTCGGTCAGGCCACGGAGCCCGAATCCCAGGTGCCTGCGGAGCTCGGCCCCGACCGGATGGCCCGCGTCGACCCCACGGTAGAACGACACCAGCGCGTGGGGTCCTGCGCTGTCGGCGAGCAGCCGGCAGGCGAGCCACGCGCTCTCGTAGCGGGCCTCGAGGTGGGGCGCGCCCGCAGCGAACTGGTGCTCGCCCGGCAGGTGGTGAGGAACGCCCGCGGTGCGGACCAGAGAGCCGATCCGGGCCGCGGTGGTGGTGAGGGGAAGGTGCTGGGAGCGCAGGGCCACGTAGTCGGCGAAGCCCTCGACCAGCCAGATCGGCGAGGGGCTCGTGGCCGCGGACGTCGCGACATGGGTGGCCTCATGGGTGAGCACCACCTGGGCACCGTCGGGCTTGAGCGGCAGGAAGGCCTGCGGGTTGACGAAGACGTGGACCGGCGCCCGGCGGGAACGGTCGCCGTCGACCGAGGTGGTCACCGCCGCGATGCCGGCGTACTGGTCCGGGTCGGCGTCGAGGGCGGCCTCGAGACGCTGCTCGGTCGCCGGTACCTCCACCACCAGGTGCGGCGTCCAGCCCGGCAGCACCCGGTGTACCTGCGGGACGGCGGTGCGGGCCAGACCGGCGACCCTGTCCGCCTCCGCCCCGTCACCCTGGACGACGACCAGCGTGTCGGGAGAGCGGCGTACCTGCACGGGACCGGACAGCCACAGCGGCGACCTCCGGTCTCCGCCGCCGATGCCGGCGATGCCCAGGTGCCCGTCGTGCTGGGCGAAACGGACCCGGACCTCCATGGTCTCGGCGCGGTCGTCGAAGCCTGCGAAGCGCCACGAGGCCTGGACGTACGCCGCGAACGCGCCACCCGGGGCCACTCCCCCGGCCTCGTCGACGTAGCGCAGGGAGAAGCCCGTCACATGGAGCGCGCGCCCGTTGCGCACGACCCCGGACAGGGCCGCGGCCGCCCCGGCGGAGGATCCCAACCGCCGGGCCGAGGCCGGATCGTCACGACCGACGGCGTTCTCCAGGTCGCCCAGGAGCGTGGCCGCCTCGGCCGGGGACGCCTGTGCGGCCGCCGGGCCACTGAGCGGCGCGTGGTACGTCGAGTCGCGCTGTGTCAGCCAGACCACGAGGCCGACGACGAGGGCCAGGAACAGCGAGAGGCCGGCCACCCACCAACGGGGGCGACCGGCCACTCCATGCTTGCTCAGAGGCCTGCTCGGAGGCGTGGGGTCAGCCAGGGCGGACCGCGCCGACGTACGGCATCATGTAGAGCGGGGCCACGCGGATCCCGGCCGACGGGTTCTCGGCGTTCACGATCATGCCGTTGCCGATGTACATGCCGACGTGGCTGATCGGCGAGTAGTAGAACACCAGGTCACCCGGCTGCAGCTGGCTCGCGGAGATGTGGGTGCCGGAGCCGTACTGGGCGCTCGAGGAGTGCGGGAGTCCGACGCCCGCGGAGCCCCAGGCGGCCATCGTGAGCCCGGAGCAGTCGAACGAGTTCGGACCGGCAGCGCCGTAGACGTAGGGCTTGCCGATCTGTGCCATCGCGTAGCGCACGGCGGCGGCAGCACGGCCCGAGACCGGGATGTCGGCCGTCGAGATCCGGGTGGTGTCGCCGCGCGAGGCCTCGACCACGCGAGCCCGCTCGTCGGCCTTCAGCTTGTCGAGCACGCTCTTGGCCTCGGCCAGGTTGTGCGCGATGGCCGCCTTGTTCTGGGCGGCCTCCTTCTCCAGGCTCGCGACCTTGGCCAGCTGGTTGCCGGTGGCGTCCTGCCGGATGCTCAGCGCCTTGGCCTGGGTGAGGTAGCTGGAGTACTGGCCGGCCTGCATCGAGTTGAAGGCCGACATGGTGCTCAGCTGGGAGACGAACGCACTCGGGTCGCTGGAGACCACGGCCTGTCCGACCGCCGAGAGCGAGTCGCCCTCGTACTGCTGGACGATGGAGTCGGCGACGACGCGGCGGGCCTGCTCGGTCCGCGACTGCTGTCGGGCCTGGTCGGCGCGCAGAGCCTTCACGTCGCCGCGCATCTGCGTCAGCTGGACGTGGATCTGGTTGTACCGCTCCGAGGCCTGTTCAGCGGCGTGGTAGAGCCGGTCGACCCGGTGCTGCACGTCGTCGATGGAGGGCTGCGCCTGCGCCGAGCCCCCGGGGATGGCTCCCACGGTGGCGACGAGTGCGGATGCGGCAATGACGGTGATGAGGCTTTTCCGGCCGTTGAGCACGCGCGGAAGGTCTCCCTTGCATGTCGTACGCCTACCAGGTGAGCTGACGGGTTCGGGCACGACAGGCCCTACTTCATCTCCTCGGGGGCTGAACGGATCCAGCCTCCGCCTTGATGAGGATTCACCCCAGATGGGTTTGGTTCCCCGGCTCTTCGTCGTGGCCCGAGCTGCCACGATTTGGGACTCGGCGCGACACCCGCATGAACCTCGGACTGGCTCATGGGTACGGGCATCTGAGGCGTCACCCTAACCACAGGGCGGGCCGCCCGCCAAACTTTCAACCAGCTTGTCGTGACTATTTCGTGACCTGGGACGGTGACCGGGTCGCCTGTGTCACATACGTCACATCAGCCACCTCCGTCACGTGCTGTCCACAGCCCTCACGCCGACTCGATCACCGGGGCGGCGACCGGGGTGACCAGCCGCAGCGGGGGCACCAGGCCACCCGCCGCCAGGGTGTCGAGCGCGCGGCACTCGTCCTCGGCCAGGGTCAGCTCCGGCGGCGGCCCGAGCAGCACGGTCACCACGCAGTCGTGGCAGGCCTGCCCGCGGACCAGGCAGGTGTCGCAGTCGATTCTCGTCGTCATGCTCCGCACGATCGCAGGGACCACCGACAACGAGTGAGGACGTTGCGATCCGACGGAGTCGGAGCGCAGCGACCGGAGCGAGACCGCAGCGAGCTTGCTCGCAAGGTGGCCTGACAGTCACCCGGTGTGTCGCCCGTCGTTGTCGGCGGCCCGCCCTAGCGTCGGAAGCGTGACCGCCACCGCCTCCCGACCCGCCGCCGGCGCCGTCGCCGGTGCTGTGGCCGCGGGCCGGTCCGGCCGGATCACCGCGCGATGGGAGGCCCAGCGCACCTTCGACGAGCTCGGACGGCCGCTGCGCGACCTGACCTTCTGCGTGGTCGACCTCGAGACCACGGGCGGATCGGCCCAGGGCGGCTCGATGATCACCGAGGTCGGCGCCGTCAAGGTGCGGGGCGGCGAGGTGCTCGGGGAGTTCCAGACCCTGGTCAACCCTCACACCCAGATCCCGCCCTTCATCGCGGTGCTCACCGGCATCACCAACTCCATGGTGAGCGACGCACCGCCGATCGAGTCGGTGCTCCCGGCGTTCCTCGAGTTCGCCGCCGGGTGCGTCCTGGTCGCCCACAACGCGCCGTTCGACGTGGGCTTCCTCCAGTGGTTCGCGGCTCGTCAGGATCTGCGCTGGCCGGCGTTCGAGGTGCTCGACACCGCCAAGATCGCGCGGCGCGTGGTCACCCGCGACGACGCCCCCAACTGCAAGCTGTCGTCCCTGGCCCGGGTCTTCCACGCCACCACCACCCCGAACCACCGAGCGCTGTCCGACGCACGGGCGACCGTCGACGTGCTCCACGGGCTGATGGAGCGGCTCGGCGGGCTCGGCGTCCACACCCTCGAGGAGCTCCAGACCTTCAGCGCCAAGGTCTCGACCGCGCAGCGCCGCAAGCGCCACCTCGCCGAAGGTCTCCCCCACGCGCCAGGCGTCTACCTCTTCCGCGACGAGCGCCTCCGGGTCCTCTACGTCGGCACCTCCCGCGACCTGCGCACCCGCGTCCGCTCCTACTTCACCGCGTCCGAGACCCGGTCCCGGATGGGCGAGATGGTCGGGCTGGCCGAGTCCGTCACCGCTGTCGAGTGCGCGACGCCCCTCGAGGCCGAGGTCCGCGAGCTGCGGCTCATCGCCGAGCACAAGCCCCGCTACAACCGCCGGTCCCGCTTCCCGGAGAAGGCCCACTACCTCAAGCTCACCCGCGAGGCCTGGCCCCGGCTGTCCCTGGTGCGCCGCGTGGTGGACGACGGAGCCGACTACGTCGGGCCGTTCTCCAGCAAGCGCACGGCTGAGAAGTGCCTGGCCGCCCTCCACGAGACGTTCCCGTTGCGCCAGTGCACCCAGCGGTTGGGACGACAACCATCGGTGTCGCCCTGCGTGCTCGCGGAGATGGGGCGCTGCCTGTCGCCGTGTGACGGCAGCGTCGACTCCACCACGTACGCCGCGGTGGTGCGACAGCTGCGCGACAACCTCCTCAGCCGCCCCGACGACGTGGTCGAGCTGATCGCCCGGCGGATGGCCACCCTCGCCGACGACGAGCGCTTCGAGGAGGCCGGGGTCCATCGCGACCGCCTCTCCGCGTTCGTGCGCGCGGTCGCCCGCACCCAACGGCTCTCGGCCCTGACCCGGATCCCCCAGCTGGTGGCAGCCCGCCGTGAGGACGACCCCCGCGGCGGGGTCCGGTGGGCGGTGCACGTCGTACGCCACGGCCGGCTCGCCGCGGCCGGGGTGATCCCGCCGGGCGCGGACGCCCACCACTACGTCGCCGAGCTCGTCGCCAGTGGCGAGTCGGTCCGGGGCGGTCCCGGTCCCGCACCCGCGGCCACCGCCGAGGAGACCGAGCGGATCCTGCGCTGGCTGGAGGCGCCGGGCCTCCGGCTGATCGAGGTCGACGGCGAGTGGACCTGCCCGGTCGGCGGCGCCACCCGCCACCTCGCCCTCCACGACGCCGTCACCCAGTCCCGGCTCGACCTGGTCCCGTTCGACGACCGACGCGACCTGCCGGTCGCCACCCGCCCCGTGCGGTAATCCGGCTCGAGGTCATGGACCGCGTTCCACGTGCCGTTACTGGGTTTCGACGCGCTCGCGCGACTTCGTTCCTCAGTCGCGTCGCTTGCTCAACCTGCGCTCGCCAACGCCGGACGCTCGTCCCTCGCGCCCGTCGGCTCGCTTGCTCAACCTCCCTCCCCACGCCGTGCGCTCCTTCGTCGCTCACGGCTAGGGTCGGGACATGATCACCGCCATCGTCTTCGTGAAGGCCGACGTCGCCCGGATCCCCGAGGTCGCCGAGGAGATCGCCGACCTCGAGGGCGTCAGCGAGGTCTACTCCGTCACCGGCCAGATCGACCTGATCGCGCTGGTCCGCGTGCGGAACCACGACGACGTGGCGACCGTCGTCGCCGACCGTCTCAACAAGGTGGCCGGCGTGACGTCCACCGAGACCCACATCGCGTTCCGGGCCTACTCCCGTCACGATCTCGAGTCCGCGTTCGCGGTCGGCGTCGACTGACCGGTCTCGGGTTGGAGCCGAGTTTCTCCGTTCCCCGAACACCGTCCCTGATGGCGATTTAGGCTGCACCGTCCTGTCGTCTTGGGGAAGGCCCTCGCGTGTCCGGTGTTCGTCGTTCGCCACGCCTGATCGCGACTCTCGCGACAGCGATAGCCGCTGTGGCGGCCTCTCTGGTTCTCGTTGCTCCCGCTCAGGCCGCCGTGCCTGCCGCACCGGTGAACCTCGCACCCCAAGGGCCGACGGGCACGGCCATCCCGACCCTGTCGTGGGACCGCGTCGCCGACGCCACCGTGTACGACGTCCAGGTCGCCAAGGACCCGAACTTCGGCAGAACGAATCGTCTGGTCCCAGTTCGGTAGCTGGAACAGCCAGGCGACGCCGACGGTCCAGCTGCCGAAGGGTCCGCTCTACTGGCGGGTCCGCGCCAACTCGCAGGGCGGCACCAGCGACTGGAGATACTGCGTCGTTCACGCGCTCCGGCAACAACCCGCCGACCCTCGTGGCACCGGGCAACGGAGCCACGCTGCGACCAGCCGAGCCAGACGCCGGCGTTCCAGTGGTCCGCGATCCAGGGCGCAGCGGACTATCTCGTGCGGGTCGGGCAGGACCCTGGCTTCGTCGACCCGGCCCGCTACGTGAACCTGGGCCCGGTGCAGGCCAACGCCGCGACCCTGTCCGGGCTGCTACCGCCGGGGACCTACTACTGGGAGGTCCAGGCCCGCTTCTCGAACGGCGACTTCAACACCGACTGGTCGTCGCCGTCTGCGTTCACCATCCTCGCGCTCCCCAACGTCGGACTGCAGAGCCCGGCGAACGACGTCAACAGCGCGGTCCAGGACGTCGTGCTCGACTGGTCGCCGGTCGCCGGGGCCCGCTCGTACGACCTCCAGATCAGCACCGACCAGAACTTCAACACGCTCGCGGTCGACCAGACCTTCGTGACCGGGACCCGGTTCTCGCCACCGACCACCCTCAACAACGACCAGTACTACTGGCGCGTGCGGCCGGTCGACGCTGCCGACAACCGCGCGTCGTGGGCCCTTGCCCCGGTGTGGCAGTTCAAGCGCAACTACCCGGACCAGCCCACCCTGCAGTACCCCGCGGACGACGCGACGGTCGGCGACCCGTTCTACTACCAGTGGAGCGCCGTCCCGCACGCGAGCCGCTACGTCGTGCAGCTGAGCACCGATGCCGCGTTCACCGACACGGGGAGCAACCCGGTCAGCTGCGTCACCACCCAGACCACGCTGACACCGGGCAGCCTGAACCAGCGCTGCATGCCCGGCGCCAACGGCACCTACTACTGGCGCGTGTACGCCGTCGACGACCCCGGCAACGCCCTGACCGACTACATCTCGGCGCAGGTCAACTCGTTCACCTACTCGCCGAGCGTCGCCCAGCCGCTGACACCGGCGAACGGCGGGACGCCGTCCGTGCCGACCCTGACCTGGACGCCCGTCGCGGGCGCGGCCAGGTACTACGTCACGGTGACCGACCTCGCCGGCGGCTCCTTGTCCGACTTCACCGACACCACGTCGTACACCCCCCGCAACGCCTTGACCGTGGGCCACACCTACCGCTGGTCCGTGCAGACCATCGGGATCGACGGGACGTTCGGCACCGCGCTGACCCCGCCGGGCCAGCCGACGTTCACCGTGGCGGCCCAGCCCGCTCCCACCGCGTCGACGCCGGACCCGACCGGTGCGGAGCCGCACACGAAACGCTTCCCGACCCTGACCTGGAAGCCGGTGCCGGGCGCCGACCACTACGTCGTGTACGTGCGCAAGAGTCTCGGCTCGGCCTGGACGGCCTTGCAGAGCGGGACGTCGTTCTTCTACCCGGCCGCCCAGGACACCGGCGACCAGTTCTCGACGGCAGGTCCGAACTCGACCTCGCAGCGCTACGACTGGTACGTCGACGCCTTCAACGGGGGCAACCCGATCGGCACCGGTGCGATCGGCCACTACACGATCGACCCACCCGCGGCGATCGGCGGTTTCCGGGCGGCCCTCACCGGGAGCGACACCTCTGGCCCCGAGGGCATCAGCTGCGGAGCCCAAGCTACCGAACGAGTGCCAGAACCTCCGGCAGACACCGGTGCTGCGCTGGAACCCCAACCCGGACGTGGGGTTCTACAAGATGTACCTGACCTACGACGGCATCAACAACGCCGTGCCCAACCTCTTCGGCTTCGTCGTCCAGAACACGATGTCGGTCGACCCGGTGGCACTGCCGGACAGCCAGGCAGGTGCGGCCTACTACTGGACCGTTGTGCCCTGCACCTCGCCGAACGTGTGCGCCCCGATCGACCACGCGTCGCACGCCTTCAACAAGCAGAGCAACCAGGTCGTGCTCACCAGTCCGGTGACGACCGACCCCCAGCACCCCGCCACCGTGAGCAACGACGTCACGCTCTCCTGGCAGGACCTGCTGGTCACCGAGGCGAACGCCGCCACGACGGACACGGCGCTGACCCCGCCGGCTCGCACCGAGGCGCAGCAGTACCGGGTCCAGGTCTCGCAGACCCCCGACTTCACCCAGGTGATCGACCAGGCGATCGTCGACCAGACGACCTACACGTCGCCCGGAACCACCTACCCGGAGGGCACCCTGTACTGGCGAGTGCAGGCCATCGACGCGTCCGGTAACAACCTCAACTGGAGCGCCCCGGCGTCCTTCCAGAAGAGCTCGCCGGCGCCGACGCTGACCTACCCGGTCAGGACCGGCGGTCAGATGCCCCAGGTCAACGGCACCAACCCGTTCGCCTGGAACCCACTGCCCTTCGCCGCGTCGTACGACCTCGAGGTCTACAAGAACGACGACCTGGTCGGGCAGCCGGGCAACCGGGTGCTCAGCGTCAACACCCCGGTGGTCGCCTACGCACCGTCCAACCTGCTGCCGGCGAGCAGCACGCCGTACACCTGGCGCGTCCGCCGGGTGGACGCGTCCAACCGGCCCGGGCCCGTGGTCGCCGTTCCAGGAGTTCATCTCCCTTGGCAACTCCCCCACCCTGGTCTCCCCGACCTTCAACGCCGCGCAGGCGCCCAACGGGGCCATGTTCACCTGGCTCCCGGTCGGCAACGCCTTCCAGTACAAGTACGAGCGGCGTCTCGCCGGCTCCAGCAACATCGCCGAGACGACCTACACCCAGAACACGTCGTGGGCCGATCCCTACCTGATCGGCAGCGGCACCTGGCAGTGGCGAGTGACCGCGCTGGACGCCAACGGCAACCCGTTGGGGAGCCCCGGGAACTGGACGGACATGCAGTTCACGGTGGACGGCGGAGTCTCTCCCGACAGCAACGTCTCCATCACCGGCACCGGCGCGGTGGGCCACATCCTGACCCTTGCCCCGCCGACCTGGAACCTTCCGGGCGCGACGACGGCGTACCAGTGGCTGCGCGACGGATTCACGATCAACGGCGAGACCGGCACCAGCTACACGGTCACGCCGGCGGACGTCGGCCACCAGGTGACCGTCCGTGCCACCGGATCCAAGTCGGGCTACACCGACGGCACCTCGGTCAGCAACGTGATCACCGGTGGAGCGGGCGCCGCGCCCTCCCCCATCACCAGCCCCTCCATCTCGGGCGGACACGCCGTGGGCAGCACGGTGACGGCGAACCCGGGAACCTGGCCGGGCAACGCCAACTACACCTACCAGTGGCTGCGCGACGGCAAGCCGATCGCGTTTGCCACGGGTGGCTCCTACGTGCTCGGTCCTCCCGACGCGACCCGCTCGGTGTCGGTCCGTGTCACCGCGACGATCGCGGGCTATGCGCCCGGCACCGCCGCGAGCAGCGCGATCAAGGTCGGCAAGATGCGGTCTGCGACCACCTTCGCGTTCGCGGCGAACCCGGTCTTCGTCGGCACCCATGCGCAGATCACGTTCTGGGTGGGGGTCCCCAACTTCTTCAAGCCGACCGGCAAGGTCAAGATCTACGACGGCAAGAGGAAGGTTCTGCTGACGACGAGCCTCAAGGGCAAGAACAATGGCTCGAGGACGGTCAGGCTGCCGGTGCTGAAGAGGGGCAAGCACAAGATCAAGGTGGTGTACGTCGGCGTCCCGACGATCAGCGGCTCCAAGACGGCGGTGCAGGCGCTGGTGGTGACGAAGTGACGGTCCCTCCGGGGTGTCTCCCTGACACCCCGGGCTGAACGAGGAAGGTGTGCCACGTGAGCGTCAGCCCGGGTGAGCGCACGGTGACCGGTGAGGACCGTCCGGCTCCTCGCCGGCCGTCGGGCTTCCTGCGCGAGCGCGCGCTGCCGACGCTGGTCCTCGTCGCCACGGTCACCGCCCTGGTGCTCGCCGCCGCACTGCCGCTGTCCAACACCGACACCTACTTCCACCTCCGGTTCGGCCACGAGTTCCTGGCCGGATGGTCCCTGGGTGACCCGGGGACGGTCAGCACGTTCGCCACGGCGCACTGGGTGCCGACCCAGTGGCTCCCCGAGATCGTGATGGCCACGGTGGAGGACCGGTTCGGGCTCGCGGGCGTCGCCTGGCTGTCAGGGCTCCAGATCCTGGCCCTGGCCGCGACGCTGTACCTCGTGTCCCGCCGTTGGGGCAGTCGCCTCCAGGTGTCGCTCCTGGTGATGACCGCCCTCAGCGCGTCGTACCTGAGTCTGTCGATGCGCCCGCAGGTCTTGAGCTACCTGCTGGTCGTGCTCACCCTCGGCGCCTGGCTGCGCACGCGGGACGACGGGCGCCTGCGCTGGTGGCTGATCCCGCTCACCTGGGTGTGGGCCATGGTGCACGGGATGTGGCCGATCGGGATCGGCCTCGGCGTCCTCGCGCTGCTCGGCATGGCACTCGACCGCGACCTGTCGCGACGCCAGCTCGTCCGCGGCCTCGCGATCCCGGTGCTCAGCGCCGTGGCGGCAGCCTGCACGCCGGTCGGGCCCGAGCTCTACGTCCAGCTGGTCCGGGTCCAGGAGCGTGCGCGTTTCTTCTCGGAGTGGGGCCGGCCCGATCCCGTGTCGTTCTCGTGGATCGTGCTGGCCGTGCTGCTGGTGGTGGCGGTCGTGGCCCTCGTCCGCACCCGACCGGTACGCCGCCTCGACGCGATGCTGGTCGCCCTGTGCGTGCTGTGCAGTGTCTGGTCCTGGCGCACCGTCCCGGTCTCGGCACTCCTGCTGGTGCCCACGATCGCGGTGCTGTGGGGGCGGCGCGAACCACGCTCCGCTCCACCAGACCGGGTCGAGCGGATGCTGGTCCTGGGCGGCACGGCCGTCGCCCTGGTGGTGCTGGCGGTCACCGTTCCGTTCACCTCGGACCAGCCGCCGTCCCAGCCGTCCTGGGTCGACCCGGCGCTGTCGTCGCTCCCACCGGGCACGAAGGTGGTCGACGCCTGGGACTGGGGCGGCTACCTGATGTGGCGCCATCCCCAGCTCGACCTGCTCATGCACGGCTACGGCGACACCTTCACGGTCGACGAGCTCCAGCGCAACACCGACATCCAGAACCTGGAACACGGCTGGCAGGACGAGCTGCGCAGGACCGGCTGCACGATCGCGGTCGTCCGACCGGAGAGTGTCCTCGCCAAGGCCTTGGTCGACCAGGAGCACTGGATCGTGCTTCATCGCTCCGACTCGATCGAGGAGCTCCAGGCCCCGGCCGGCTGGGCGACGGCGGCCGGCTAGCCCTTCACGGCAGCAGGTCGCGGACGACGGCGTCGGCCAGCAGGCGGCCCTCGCGGGTCAGCACGAGCCGCTCGGCGGCCAGCTCCACCAGGCCGCGTTGGACGAGTCCGGCGACCTCGGCACGTCCGTGCCGGTCCAGCGCGAGCACCGGCAGCCCGTCGCGGAGCCGGATCTCGAGCAGCACCCGCTCGACCCGCCGCGTCTCGGCGTCGAGCGTCTCGCGCGCAGCGGCCGGGCTGGCGTCGGCGGCCAGCCGTCCGGCGTACGCCGCGGGGTGCTTGACGTTCCACCACCGCACCCCACCGACGTGGCTGTGCGCTCCCGGGCCGATCCCCCACCAGTGCCCGCCGGTCCAGTAGAGCTCGTTGTGCCGGCAGCGGCCGGCGGGCTCACGCGCCCAGTTCGACACCTCGTACCACGAGAAGCCGGCCCGGCCGAGCTGCTCGTCGGCATGGAGGTACTTGTCGGCGAGGTCGTCCTCGTCCGGCGGCGAGAGCTCGCCGCGGGCGACCCGGCGCGCCAGGGCGGTGCCGGGCTCGACGATCAGGGAGTACGCCGAGACATGGTCGGGCTCGCACGCCAGCGCAGCCTCGACGGAGATCTCCCAGTCCTGGAGCGACTCCCCCGGAGTGCCGTAGATGAGGTCGAGGCTGACCTGGTCGAAGCCCGCCTTGCGTGACCAGTCGACGACGGCGGGCACCCGCAACGGGTCGTGGGTGCGGTCCAGGGTGGCCAGCACCGACTCGACGGCCGACTGCATGCCGAAGCTGATCCGCGTGAAGCCCGCCTCCCGGAGGGCCGCGAGGTCCCAGGCCGCGACGCTGTCGGGGTTGGCCTCCGTGGTCACCTCGGCGTCGGGAGCCAGCCCGAACTCGGCCGCGATCGCCGCCAGCACCGACGCCAGGTCGCCCGGGCCGAGCAGGGTCGGCGTACCGCCGCCGAAGAACACGGTGTCCACCGGGAGGTCCCGGTCGCCGAGCACCCGGCGTGCCTGTCGCACCTCGGTGATCGCGGCCTCGGCGTACGTCGTACGCGAGGCGCCGGGCTGGTCGCCGAGCTCCTCGGCGGTGTAGGTGTTGAAGTCGCAGTACCCGCATCGCACCGCGCAGAACGGCACGTGCACGTAGATCCCGAACGGCCGGCTGCCCAGCTCGGCGAGCGCGGACCCTGGCAACCTCCCGTCGGCGGGAGCGGGGTCGCCCGGGGGAAGCGAGGACGGCACCCCGCCATCCAACCAGAGCGGCATGATGCGTTCCGCTGTCGGCGAACGCGGAAACTGCGCGGGCTCACCCGGCGTTCCACCGTCATGGACGAGCCGACTCCCGCGGGCGCGGGGTCCGCGGGCGACGAGGGACCCCTCGACGCCTACTCGGCGGTGGTCGTCCGGGTGGCCGAGACCCTGACGCCTCGGGTGGCGTCGATCCGGATCCGCAGCGATCGCGGCGAGTCGGCCGGGTCGGCGGTGGTGCTCACCGGCGAGGGACACCTGATCACGAACGGGCACGTCGTAGGCCAGGCGGCCTCGGGCGAGGCGGCGTTCGCCGACGGTACCGTCGCCAGGTTCGAGGTCGTCGGACGTGACGCCCTGTCGGACCTCGCGGTGCTGCGCGCCGACCGCGCGGTGCCGAGCCCACCGGCGTACGGCGACGCCGACACGCTGCGGGTGGGCTCTCTCGTCGTGGCGGTCGGCAACCCTCTCGGGCTCGCGGGCAGCGTCACGGCGGGAGTGGTCAGCGGTCTGGGGCGCAGCATGCCCGCCCGCGGCCGCACGACCGCGCGGATGATCGAGGACGTGATCCAGACCGACGCCGCGCTGAACCCCGGGAACTCCGGCGGCGCTCTCGCGGACTCGTCGGGTCGGGTCGTCGGCATCAACACCGCGGTCGCCGGCGTCGGGCTGGGTCTGGCCGTGCCGGTGAACGCCACCACGAACCGCATCATCTACGGGCTGTTGCACGAGGGTCGGGTACGACGTGCCTACCTCGGACTGGTCAGCGCCCCGTCGCCGCTGCCGCCTGCCTGGGCGGACCGCACCGGTCAGCGCACCGCTCTCCGCGTCGTCGAGGTGGTCGAGCACAGCCCCGCCGAGGCCAGCGGCCTGCATCGTGGGGACATGGTGCTCGCGGTCAACGGCTCGCCGCTGACCGACGCCGGCTCTCTCCAGCGCCTGCTGCTCGACGACGCCATCGGTGCTCGGGTCGAGATCACCGTGCTCCGCAACGGTGCCCTGGTCGACGTGGTGGCCGAGCCCACCGAGCTGGTCGACTGACCGCCGTACCCACCAGTCGTCCGCCTGAGGTGTGGCTAGAACAGCACGTCGGGCGGACGACCGGGAGGGTCTGTGGAGAGGCCGCACGTGATTCGGGGAAATCGGGCAGCCTCCAGGGTCATGCCACGTCGTCGCGCGATCCGCTGGCGAGAGCTGGCGGCCCGCCAGTCCGGCGTACTGGCCAGGCGACAGCTCATCGGTCTCGGGTATCCGTCTCACTACGTCGATGACCACATCGCCGCGGGCAGGTGGCAGGCGGTCGGCGATGTTGTCGTCTGTACGACGACCGGGGAACTGAGCCGCGCACAGCTGATGTGGGCCGGGGTGCTCCACGCGGGGCCGGGCAGCGCCATCGGCGGCCTGACGGCGCTGGAGCGCCACGGGCTTCGGCACTGGCATCGCGACGAGGTCTGCATCCTGCTGGCCAAGTCGCACAACCTCGAGCCTCTCGAAGGGGTGCGGTTCGTGGAGACCCGGCGGCCGGTCGGTCTCTACGCGACCGGGTCGCCACCGACCTGGCGGGTCGAGCCCGCGGCACTCCTCTTCGCGGCGTACGTGCCGAGCTCACGCACCGCGCTCGGGCTGCTGTCAGCGGTGGTCCAGCAACGACTGAGCACGGCGGATCGGCTCATGATCGAGCTCCCGAGGATGCATCCCCTGCGCCGCTCCAAAGTGTTCCGGACCACGCTCGAGACCGTCTCCGGTGGATCGCACTCTGTCTCCGAGCTCGATCTCGTCCGGATGTGCCGCCGGCATGGACTCCCCCTGCCCCACCGTCAGACCCGCAGACGGGATGCGTCCGGCCGCCTGCGGTACACCGACGCAGAGTGGCGCCTCACCGACGGTCGGGTCGTCGTCCTGGAGGTCGACGGTGGCTTCCACATGGAGGTCGAGCACTGGGAGGAGGACATCGTCCGCGAACGGGACCTGGTGACGACGGGGGCCATCGTGCTGCGGTGCACCGGCCGCGAGATCCGGGACGAGTCCGCCCGCCTCGCTGCCTCGCTCCGCGCTGTCGGAGTGGACCAGTCGTCCGCCTGAGGTGTGGCTAGAGCAGCACGTCGGGCGGACGACCGGGAGGGTCAGGCGTAGAAGGAGTCGATCAGCTGCTGATAGTTGTCCTCGACGACGTTGCGCTTGACCTTCATCGAGGGGGTGAGCTCACCGGACTCGACGGAGAGGTCGTGGTCGAGCAGCTGCCACTTCTTGATCGTCTCCCAGCGGTTGAGCCGGCCGTTGAGCTCGTCGACGTAGCCCTGGACCATCGTCTGGCACGCGTCGGACCTCACGATCTCGGCGTAGTCGCCGGTGACGCCGTTCTCCTCGGCCCAGTCGCCGAGTGCGTCGGGGTCGAGGGTGACCAGGGCGACGACGAAGTTCCGCTGGTTGCCGAACACCACGAACTGGCTGGCGTAAGGACAGATGGCCTTGAACTTCGACTCGATCGCGGGCGGGGCGATGTACTTGCCGCCGGAGGTCTTGAAGAGCTCCTTGATCCGGCCGGTGATGGTCAAGAAGCCTTCGGCGTCGAGCTCACCCTTGTCGCCGGTGCGCAGCCAGCCGTCATCGGTGAGGTTCTTGGCGGTCTCCTCGGGCAGGTTGTGATAGCCCTCCATGACGCCCGGGCCCTTGATCTGGATCTCGTCGCCGTCGCCGAGGCGCACCTCGCTACCGGGGAAGACCAGCCCGACCGAGCCCATCTTGTGGTGGTCGGGCAGGTTCACGAACGACCCCGCCGACGACTCGGTGAGTCCGTAGCCCTCGAGGATCAGGATGCCGGCGGCGTGGAACCACTCCGCGATCTCCTGGTTGAGCGCCGCGGCCCCGGAGATGAAGAAGCGGACCCGTCCGCCGAAGCGCTGGCGAACCTTGCCGAAGACCATCGCGTCGGCGACGAAGTGCTTCGCCTGCATCAACGGCCCGGGCCTGCGGCCCTCCGTCTCCACCTTGCGGTAGGCGAGACCCACCTTGAACGCCCACGTGAACACGGCCTCCTCGAAGCCGCCCTTCGCCGCCTGCATGGTGACGATCCGTGAGTACGCCTTCTCGAAGATCCGTGGTGCGGCGCCCATGAACGTCGGCCGTACGACGCCCAGGTTGTCGACGATCTTGTCGACCCGGCCGTCGATGGCGGCGGGGTAGCCGATCGCGAGCTGGGTGGACAGCAGCACCTTGCCGAACGAGTGCGCCATCGGCAGCCAGCGGAACTCGAGGTCCTCCTCGCTCAGGATGCCCTGTGCCTGGATGGCCGAGCCCTCGTAGACCCAGGAGCGGTGGCGCAGCCGCACGCCCTTCGGGCGGCCGGTGGTGCCCGAGGTGTAGATCAGGGTGGCGAGCTGGTCGGCACCGATCGCCTGCGCGGTCTTCGCGATGACGCCGGGGTGCTCGGCGAGGTAGGTGTCACCCAGGGTGCCGAGCTGGTCCAGCCCGATCACCCAGTCCCCGTCGGTGGTGCCATGGAAGGTGACGACCTTGGCCAGATGAGGCAGCTCCGCCTTGTTGTCCTTGAGCTTGGCGAGCTGCTCGTCGTCCTCGGCGAAGACGACCCGGCACTCCGAGTCGCTCAGGATGTACGACGTGTCCTCGGCGTTGGTGGACGGGTAGACGGTCGTGGTCGCGCCACCGGCACACATCACCGCGAGGTCGGCCAGGATCCACTCGTAGCACGTGCCCGACGCGATACCGACCCGCTGTTCGGGCTCGAGCCCCAGCGCCAGCAGTCCAGCCGCGAGCCGTGAGACCTGCTCGCCGGCCTCGGCCCAGGTCACGGACACCCACGTCTCGCCCTCGGGGTAGCGGAACGCCTCGGCGCGAGGGCTCTCGGAGACCCGGTCGAGGAACTGGAGTGCCACGTTGGCGACCATGTCGTCGACGAAGCTGGGGTCGGGATTGACGGGCATGTTTCTCCTGGAAGCAGGGCGGCTGAGTGGGCGACGGAGGCCGGCGCTCAATCTAGTTCACGTGGTTACGCACGGGTAGCCAACGAGCCGAGGTCCGACGGGTCACTCCGTGCGGGCGAGCTGACGCCCCAGCACGCGCAGCCGCCCCTCCGTGTCGAGCAGCCCGGCGTCCCCGGATCGCCACCAGCCCTGCTGCAGCGCAGCGGCGGTGTCGGCGCGACGCCGGTGGTACCCCTCCATCACGCCGGGCCCCGACACGAGGATCTCCCCGTCGGCGGCGATCCTGACCTCGGTCCCGGGCAGCGGCCGACCCGCCGTACCGCTCCCCCGATCGTCGGGCAGCGCGACGCACACGGCGCCGCCGGTCTCGGGGCGGCCGTAGGCCTCGAGCACCACCACGCCGGCCAGGTCGAAGAACTCCATCAGGTCCGCGTCGAGGCCGGAGCCGGCCGCCACCACGAACCGGAGCCGCTCGCCGAAGATGTGCCTGACGGCCGCATGGGTCCGGCGCTCCGCCCGTCGCCGCAGCAGGCGCGAGCGGTGCTCGTCCTCCACGCGCTCACGCACCCGGGCCAGGAGCGCCGGGGTGAGACCGACCATGGTCGGCCGGACCATGGCCAGCGAGTCGAGCGCGCGATCGGGCCGGCCCTCGAGGGCGACCGGATAGCCACAGGCGAGGTGCGTGGCGAACAGGGCACGACCGAAGGTGTGGGCGAGCGGGAGACAGAGGTAGAGGAGGTCGGGCTCGCCGACGACGCCGAGCGACGCCACCGCGGCGGCCTGGTACGTCAGGGCGGAGTGGGTCAGCCGCACCCCTCGCAGGGACCCATCATCCGACGGCTCGTAGACGATCGCGGCCAGCCCCTGCCGGCGTACGGCGTAGAGGCGCTGGGCGATCACGCGGGGCTCGGCCTCGAGCTGCTCCGCCCCCAGTCCCAGCAGCCCCTCGAGGGAGAGCACCCGCTCGTCGGGGTAGTCGCCGTCGATCTGCACGACCTTGGCGACGTCGCGGATGTGCGCCCGGATCCGCCACAGGGTGCGCACCGCCTCGTAGTCCTCGGCGATCACCACGCGTGCCCCGGAGTCCTGGAGCACGTGGGCCACCTCGGCATCACCGGCGGCCGGGTCGACGAGCGTCACCGCGGCCCCGCAGAACTGGACCGCCAGGAACGCCAGCACCCACTCGTAGCGGGTCGTCGCCATCACCGCGACCCGCTCCTCGGGCTGGACCTCCAGCGCGACCAGTCCGGCGGCGAGCCCCTCGACCAGCGTGTTGGTCTGCTCCCAGGTCGACTCCTGCCAGCCACCGTCGACCGGGTAGTAGTACGCCTCGGCGTCCGGCGTGGTCTCGACCCGCTCGCGGAACATGTGGGCGAGGGAACGCGGGCGCTTGTCGATCACCACGGGGTCGAAGGCCACCCGAACGCTCCTCCTCTGGGGGTCGGACCCAGTATCCCAGCGGAAGACGCCGACGGGCCGACGGCGCGGCGGGTGTCAGTCCTGAACCGCTTTGGTGATCGCAACGCACTGCGTGATCCAGGCGCGCTCCTCGTCGTCGAGCGCCCGGCCTGCCCGCTCGGCGTCCTCGATCGACCAGTTCGCGTTCAGCACCATCCGGACCACGACCCAGTCGCGGGCTCGGCGCTCGTCCAGCCCGGCGGCGTCGACGAGTGCGTGGAAGCGGCGACGTACGCCGTCGCGCACATCGCCGGCGTACTCGTCGAAGCGGTTCCACAGCATCGGCGCGGGCTCGTAGTGGGGATCTCCGGACATCGGCTTCGGGTCGATCACCAGCCACGGCTCACGGTCCGCGGCCAGGACGTTCTCGTAGTGCAGGTCGCCGTGGATGATCCGCCCGACGCTCGCCGGGTCCGCCACCAGGTCGCGGCCGAGCGACAGTGCCTGCTCGACCATCCGGCGCGGGATGGGTGCGTCACTGGGCAGCCGGCCGAGCGAGTCGAGCCAGAGGTCGACGTACGACGTGATCGTGCGGAGCTGTGGGAGGGCCGGTTGGTGGATCCGCGGGTAGAGCCCCGCGACGATCTCGCACGCCTCGATGTCCCACACGTCGGTGAGGTCGCGCCGGTGCAGCCGCTCGATCAGCAGGGCCCGGCGGCGTGGGTCGGCGCGGAAGAGGCGGACGACGCCGTCGCCGTGCCAGTGCTGCAGCGCCAGTGCCTCGTACTCGGACTCGGTGTCGCCGTCGAAGCTCACCTTGAGCACCGCGGGCTCGCCGTCGGCGGTGCGGACCGGCGCGACGAGGGAGCAGAAGCCGTGCCAGAGCTCGTCGCCCTCGCGGGTCAGCTCCCAGTCGGCGAGAACCTCGGCGAAGAGGGTGGGCAGGCGGTCGAGCCAGGCAGCCCAGTCCGGACCGAGCTCGCGCTGCTCCTCGAGGCCCGGAGGGAGGACGAGCGGCATGGCGGTCATCGTGGCATGCCGGGTGTCGACGGCCTTCTCTAGTGTGAGGCCGTGGCCGCCTACGACCTCGACGAGCTCCGCGGGCTCAGCCTGGCCAGGCAGTTCCCCGAGCTCGAGGGGCGCGGCTCCGACGCGGTCGTGGCGGCGGTCGGGCGGATCGGCCCGATCCAGTCCCAGACCGCCCGCTCGCCGTACGTCGGTCTGGGCGCGCGGCTGCCCGGCGTCTCCCACGACGCCGTGACCGAGGCCTACGAGTCCTGGCGGATCGTCCGCGGCAGCAACATCCGGGGCACCGTCCACACCTCCACTCCCGACCAGCAGGCCGCCCTCGACGCGACGACACGCACGGCCCAGCGCACGCTGTGGCGCCGCTTCCTGCGGCTCGACCACACCGAGCTCGAGGACGTCTGGGCGGCGATCGAGGCGTACGCCGCCCACGAGTGGCGGTCGCCGGCCGAGCTCACCACCTTCCTCACCGCGTGGCTCGACCAGCACGGTGAGGCCGAGTCGGTCGCACGGATGGACAACCAGGCCGGCCGCTACTTCTCCTTCGGCCACGGCGGCCTGCTGCGCCGCCCGCTCAAGGGTGCGTGGTCGGGGCAGGGCTCCTCCGGCTACCGGACGGCCACCGAGGTGCTGCCCGACCGGTGCCTGCCCGACGACCCCGTCCTCGAAGCCGTCCGCGTCCACCTCGCGTCGTACGGGCCGTCCAGCCGGCAGGACCTCGCCTGGTGGTCGGGGCTCGGGCTCCGGCAGGTCGACACCCTCCTCGACCGGCTCGACCCGATCTGGCGCGACGGCCCGGACGGTCGGGTCTACGCCGACCTGCCCGGGCGGGCCGCGGCCCGGGAGGTGCCCGGCGTACGCCTGCTGCCGGAGTTCGACGCCCTCCTGTGCGGCTACGACCCGAAGGCGCGCGGGCGGTTCGTGTCCGAGGCCGACAACGACGTGCTCTGGCACCGCGCCAACGGCCTGATGCTCGCGCCGGTCCTGGTCGACGGGCGGATCCATGGCCACTGGCGGCTCGAGGGCTCGGGCCGGGCCCGGACGCTCGCGGTGACGTGCTTCCCGGGTGCCCGCCGGCTCCGCAGGGCCGAGGTGGCCGATGCCGCGGCCGCTCTCAGCACCGCCCTCGACCTCACCCTGGCCGGCGTCACCACCACCCGCCTCTAGGTGTCCGCGGGGCCGACTCCCGAAGAAAACGCGGAACAATTCCGTCCACCACCCGGGCGTGTCGGCGACTTGTTCCGCGTTTTCCCGTCGGGGCGGCCGCGGCCTCAGCCGTGCGTGCCGACGTAGTACGCCGTCGTCACGCGGTGCCGCACGACGCTGTCGTGGGTGCCGCTGCGCCACTCGTGCACCGTCCACACCGGGTGGTCGCGGTTGATGCCGTCGCCGGATGCCGGGCCGTAGACGCTGCCGTGCGCGCAGGAGTAGAAGCCGAGCCAGCGCGGGTGTGACGGCAGGGTGCCCCAGGCACCGCCGAACCGGACGTCGCACTGCTGTCCGCCGGCGAGGTCGAGGTCCTCCGGAGCTGCGTGCCGGGGCGCGATCGGCGAGCCGAACGACCCGGTGTAGCGCACCCGGACGAGCTTCTGCGTCCGGGCGTCGCGCAGGCACAGCACCGTGTGGTGGTGCGACTTCCAGCAGGCCGGGAGGTACTCCGCGGTCGGGAAGCATTCACTGATGCCGTCGTCGACGGCGGCACGAGCGGCGCCGTCGCACTGCACGGAGGCGCCGCGCTGCCGATGGACGGTCCAACCGGCGACCGGATGACCGTGCGCGTCGACCGGGCGTACGACGACGCGGTGCGTGTGCGGTGTGCCGCCGGCCAGGGCGGACCCTCCCGTGACCGAGGCGAGGGCAGCGGCCGTGACGGCAGCGAGGACGACGGCGATGGTACGAGGACGCATGGTGGACACCTTCCTGGGCGACGCGATCATCCCTGTGACGCGGGTCCGGACCGATCGGTTGCGCAGGACGTCGCTACGACCCCGCGGCCACCGTGCCGGCCAGCCAGACGTCGTCGGGCAGGTGCTCCTTGCCGGGCACCGGGATCGTCCGCTCGGACACGTCGGTCATGGTCTCGGCGGCGAGTCGACGCCAGAACACCGCGGCGCGGGGATTCTCGTTCTGGAACGCGATGACCCAGGCGCCGGGGTGCCGTGCCAGCACGTCACGTGCGAACGCCTGCGCCGTCCCTCGGCCGCGCGCCGAGCGGGCCACGAAGAACTCCCCCATCGTCCGACGGTCGCGCCGTCCCCCGAGCCGCACGAGCGCGAAACCGCACGGCACGTCGCCGAGCCGGGCGAGATACGCGATCCGCCGGTCCGCGTGGTCGGCGTACGACGTCAGCCGGCCGGCGGGGAAGGTGCCGTCGGCCCCGGGTGCGGAGTGCCGGAACTCCGACAGGTCGTGCTGGTAGAGCTGCCACAGCGCCTCGACGACCGGCCAGTCGTCGGCGCCGGCCGCGGCCACCGTCAGCGGCCAGGCGGCCTCGACGACGAGCGGGATGACCCCCTCCGGGAGCAGGCCGAGCATCTCGAGCTCGGGCGCGGTCGCCCAGAGCGGCTGGTAGGAGTTCTCGGGGGCGTCCTCCTCGGCCTCGGCGCCGCCGAGGACCGGCTCGCCGTCGGGCACGTCGACCAGGAAGTACGACGCGGAGCGGCCGCCGTGGTCGCCGTCGAACAGGTGGCGCACCACGGTGCCCTCCAGCGAGCACTCCTCGGCCAGCTCGCGGACCGCAGCTGCGGCGGCGGACTCCCCCGGTTCGATGCCGCCGCCCGGCAGCACGGCGTACTCACGTCCGTCGAGGCGACGCTTGATCACGAGCACCTTCGGACCGCGCACCACCACCGCCACGGCACGCGGCGCCGGGCTCCCGAGCGGTGTGCGCAGCACTACTTCTTGCCGGTCTTCTCACCGCTGGGCGCGTTGGACAACGCGGCGATGAAGGCCTCCTGGGGCACCTCGACCCGGCCGACCATCTTCATCCGCTTCTTGCCCTCCTTCTGCTTCTCCAGCAGCTTGCGCTTGCGGGTGATGTCACCGCCGTAGCACTTGGCGAGCACGTCCTTGCGCAGTGCGCGGATGTTCTCGCGCGCGATCACCCGGGCGCCGATCGCGGCCTGGATGGGCACCTCGAACTGCTGCCTCGGGATCAGCTCCTTGAGCTTCCCGGCCAGCATGACGCCGTAGGCGTACGCCGCGTCGCGGTGCACGATCGCGGAGAACGCGTCGACCGGCTCGCCCTGCAGCAGGATGTCCACCTTGACCAGGTCGGCCGCCTGCTCGCCGGAGCGTTCGTAGTCGAGCGAGGCGTAGCCCTTGGTCCGCGACTTCAGCTGGTCGAAGAAGTCGAAGACGATCTCGCCCATCGGCAGCGTGTAGCGCATCTCGACCCGGTCGGCGGAGAGGTAGTCCATGCCCTGCAGGGTGCCGCGCTTGGTCTGGCAGAGCTCCATGATCGTGCCGATGAAGTCGCTGGGGCTCAGGATCGTGGCGCGGACGACCGGCTCGCGCACCTCGGCGATCTTGCCGTCGGGGTACTCGCTGGGGTTGGTGACGGTGTGGACCGTGCCGTCCTCCATCTCGACCTCGTAGACGACGTTCGGCGCGGTCGAGATCAGGTCGAGGTCGAACTCCCGCTCCAGCCGGTCGCGGGTGATCTCCATGTGCAGCAGGCCGAGGAAGCCGCACCGGAAGCCGAACCCCAGCGCACCGGAGGTCTCCGGCTCGAAGGCCAGCGACGCGTCGTTGAGCTGGAGCCGCTCGAGGGCGTCGCGCAGGGTGGGGTAGTCGTCGCCGTCGATCGGGTAGAGCCCGGAGTAGACCATCGGGTTGGGATGCTTGTAGCCCCCCAGCGCCTCGCTGGCGCCGTGGTGCTGGCTGGTGACCGTGTCACCCACCCGGGACTGGCGGACGTCCTTCACCCCGGTGATCAGGTAGCCCACCTCGCCGACCCCGAGGTCACCGGCCTTGACCGGCTCCGGGCTGATCACGCCGACCTCGAGCATCTCGTGCACGGCGCCGGTCGACATCATCTTGATCCGGTCGCGGTGGCTGAGCCTGCCGTCGATCACGCGGACGTAGGTCACCACGCCGCGATAGGTGTCGTAGACCGAGTCGAAGATCAGCGCGCGCGGCGGGGCATCGGCGTTCCCGACCGGCGCCGGCGTCTGCTTGACGATCTCGTTGAGCAGCTCGAGGACCCCCAGGCCGGTCTTGGCGGAGGTCCGCAGGACGTCGCCCGGGTCGCAGCCGATGATGCCGGCGAGCTCGGCGGCGTACTTCTCGGGCTGCGCGGACGGGAGGTCGATCTTGTTCAGCACCGGGATGACGTGGAGGTCGGCGGCCAGGGCGAGGTACAGGTTGGCGAGGGTCTGCGCCTCGATGCCCTGCGCGGCGTCCACGAGCAGCACGGCCGCCTCGCACGCCTCGAGCGATCGCGACACCTCATAGGTGAAGTCGACGTGGCCCGGGGTGTCGATCATGTTGAGCACGTAGGTGCCGGGCTCGGCGCCCTGGTCGTTGTCCGCCGCCACCGTCCACGGCATCCGGACGGCCTGGCTCTTGATGGTGATCCCGCGCTCGCGCTCGATGTCCATCCGGTCCAGGTACTGCGCCCGGGCACTGCGCTCGTCGACGACGCCGGTCAGCTGCAGCATCCGGTCGGCCAGCGTCGACTTCCCGTGGTCGATGTGCGCGATGATGCAGAAGTTCCGGATGACCGCGGGGTCGGTGCGGCCCGGAGGCGGCGCGGTCGGGGTCGTGGGCACGGCGGTGTCTTCGCTGCTTTCGGGCGTCGTGGTGGCGAACCCCAATCCTCCCACGCGGGTTCGAGCGGTCCGAAATCTCTGTCGATGGGCCGGGGCCCGGGCGCGTCATGGAGGTGACAGACAATCCCAGGACCAGAGAGGCACTGCCATGACCGAGTACCTGATCACCATCCCCGGCGACGAGGCCGTGTGGGACGCGCGCACCGAGGACGACCGGCGCGGCGTCGGGGAGGCACACCGCGACTTCGTGGCCGGCCTCATCGCCCGCGGCCACAGGGTCAGCGCAGGAGGCGAGCTGACGCCGCTGGCGCAGGCCAAGGTCGTACGGCGTACCGACCGCGGCACGCTGGTGACCGACGGACCGTACGCCGAGTCAGCCGAGCAGGTGGGCGGCTTCTACCTCGTCGAGTCCGACGACCTCGACGACCTCCTCGCCGTCGTCGGCGAGCTGGCCCGGACCGAGCCCGTCGTGGAGGTCCGCCCGATCCACGGGCGCACCAGCGGCGTGCCGACCCAGGCCGCCCGGCGTGGGTGACCGCCTCGGCGCCAGAGGCGGACCAGCCCGGTCCGGCAGCAGCAGCACCAGCTGCCAGGAGGCTAGACGCCGCACTTCGCCACAGGCCCGGCACTGCTCGCCGAGTGGCAGACTCCCGGCATGATCGATCACTTCGGCATCAACTGCGCCGATCTCGAGGCGGCCAAGACCTTCTACGACAAGGTGCTGGGCACGCTCGGGCACCGACGGGTGATGGACTTCGACGTGGCCGTCGGCTACGGCACGACCTCGCCGGACTTCTGGCTGTCCCGCTTCGACGAGATGGGCCCCAACCGCGAGGTCCACATCGCCTTCACGGCCGAGTCCGTCGACCAGGTCCGGGCCTTCCACGCCGCAGCCACCGAGCTCGGCGCCGAGACGCTGCACCAGCCGCGGCTGTGGCCGGAGTACCACGCCCACTACTACGGCGCGTTCGTGCGCGACCCCGACGGCAACAACGTCGAGGCCGTCTGTCACACCGCACCCACCGGGTGAGCCCCTCCGGCTCCCGGCACGCCGCGGGGGTGGGTGAGGATGGCGTGGTGACCGCCGCGACTCCCAGCCAGATCCCGCACGGGCGCACCGCACGTCGCCTGGAGTGGTCTCACCTGCCGCCGGCCGTGCGGAGCGAGATCGAGCAGCACTGTGGATCGCCGGTCGTGACGGCGGTGTCGCAAGGTGGCGGGTTCACGCCGGGGTTCGCGTCGGTCCTGATCTGCGAGGACGGGTCGCGCCACTTCGTGAAGGCCGCCTCGACGGCGGCGCAGCGACCCTTCGCCGCGTCGTACCGCGAGGAGGCCCGCAAGCTCCGGGTCCTCCCCGACACCATCCCCGCACCCCGTCTGCTCTGGACCATCGACGCCGACTGGGTCGTGCTCGGCCTGGAGTACGTCGAGGCGCGGGCACCTCGGCGTCCGTGGCGGATCGGTGAGCTGAACGCCTGCCTCGACGCGCTCGAGACGTTGGCGGACCAGATCACCCCCTGCCCGCCCGACGTCGGACTCGACCCGATCACCGACGAGATGGCGACCTGGCCCGCGTTCTGGGACCACGTGAACGCGACGCGCGACCTGCCGCACGGCGACGAGGCCGCCGCGCTGGCGGCCGGCTTCGCGGGGTCGGTCGCGGGGCAGACCCTCGTCCACACCGACGTCCGCGACGACAACGTCCTGCTGGCCACGGACGGCCGCACCCTCTTCTGCGACTGGAACTGGCCGACCGTCGGGGCCGCCTGGCTCGACTCCCTGTTCATGCTGATCGGCCCGCGCGGGGACGGCCTCGACGTGGCGACGGTGATCGCCGAGCGGCGGCTGCTGCGCGACGTACCGCCGGAGGACCTCGACCGCGCGCTGGCCGTGATCTGCGGCTACTTCCTGCGGTCGGCCGACGAGCCCGTGCCGCCGACCTCGCCGTACGTCCGCGACATCCAACGCTGGCAGGGCGAGGTGGTCTGGGGCTGGCTCTGCGAACGCCGTGGCTGGCAGGGCTGACCGCGCCCTATCCTGGGCGGAGCGTGCGACGCCTGGGCTCGTGATTTGGGGCGTGGATCGGCCCGCTGGTATCTTTTTCCCTCGTGTGTGCGGCCTGACGGCGCACGCCCGCTGACTCCGTTCCACACCCGATGCACACCCCAGACCGAAGGCTTATCAGTGGCGAACATCAAGTCCCAGATCAAGCGGAACAAGCAGAACGAGAAGCGTCATCAGCGCAACAAGGCTGTGAAGTCCGAGCTGAAGACCCTCGTGCGCAAGTTCCGTGAGGCCGCCGAGGCCGGCGACAAGGACACCGCCGTCGAGGCGAGCCGCGTCGCGTCGCGCAAGCTCGACAAGGCCGTGTCCAAGGGCGTCATCCACAAGAACCAGGCTGCCAACCGCAAGTCCGCCATCATGAAGAAGGCCGCCTCTCTCTGAGCGACCCTCCTGCGAGGCGTCGATCCCTGCGGATCGGCGCCTTCGTGCTATTTCAGGAGCGGTCGCGCAGCCCGGTCACGGTGAGCACCATCCGCTCCAGGGTGTACGACGCGTCACCGGCCGCGCCCTTGATGTCGGCATCCGCCTGGGCGATGGTCCGGATCGCCCGCGAGATGCCGGCGTCGGACCAGCCGCGGGACTGGTCGCGGATGGTGCGCAGCTTCCACGGCGGCACCCCGACCTCGCGGGCCAGGTCGACGTCACGCAGGCCGCGGGGCGCCGAGAGGTAGCGGGCGATGCCGCGGGCCGAGCCGGCGAAGGCCGAGGTCACCAGCACCGGCGCCGTACCGCCGTCCATCGCCCAGCGCAGCTCCTCCAGCGCCGGTCGGCGGCGGCCCCAGAACGCAGCGTCGGCGACGGCGAACGACTTCGCCTCGGCCCGGCCGCCGAAGTAGCGCTTGACCTTCTCCTCGGTCAGCGTCTCGCCCGGGAAGTCGTTGACGAGCTGGTCGGCGGCGGCGGCGAGTGAGCGCAGGTCCTGGCCGACGGCCTGGACCAACGCGCTGGTCGCTTCCGGCTCGATCGAGCCGCCCTGGAGTCGCACCTCGGCGGCCACGAAGCCGGGGTACTCCGAGGCCCTCAGCTCCTCCGACTTCACCTCGGTGACGCCGGTGAGCTTGCGCAGCTTGGTGAGCACCCCGGAGCCCTTCTGGCCTCCCCCGTGCACCAGCACCAGCGCGACGTCCTCGGCCGGGTCGGCGGCGTACGCCAGCAGGCCGTCGACGGACTCCTCGGGGAGGTTCTCCAGGCCACGCACGACCACGCACCGGGTGGAGGAGAAGAGCGAGGGGGCGGCCAGCTCGCCGAGCTGGGCCAGCGAGAGGCCGGAGGCCTGGGTCTCGGAGAGCTCAGCCTCGTGGTCGTGGCGGCGGACGGCCTCGCGCACGCCCACCACCGTGCGCTCGGAGAGGAACTCCTCCTTGCCGGTCACCAGGGTGACGTGGGCCAGCACGTCCTGGGGTGTCGGGCCTCGCATGCCCGCAGCCTGACACACCGCACCGACGTGCCCACGGCCTGGCGTGCTCGGCCACCCCGGCGCTCGTGGGAGAGCCGTACCCTGACCCGGTGCAGACCAGGAAGGCGAACCGTGAGGGGGAACCCTCCCGACGAAGCCTGCTGCGCACCGGTCTCGGTGGCGCAGCGCTGGTAGCGCTCACCGCCGGCTGTGGCGACGGCTCCACCTCGCGGCCCGCGTCGGCACCCTCCCGTTCCTCCGCCACCTCCGCGTCCACGGCTGGAACGCCGAGGATCGCGGTGATCGGAGCCGGCCTCGCCGGGCTGACCTGCGCCTACGAGCTGGCTCGCCACCAGGTCGCGTGCACGGTGTACGAGGCGAACCCGGACCGGGTCGGGGGGCGCTGCTGGACCTCCCGTGGCTGGGCGAACGGGCAGACCGCCGAGCACGGGGGTGAGTTCATCGACACCGTGCACCACGCCATCCGCGGGCTCGCCAGCGAGCTCGACCTCGAGCTGGACGACCTCGACGCGGAACCGCAGCCCGTGCCGCGGCCCCGCGACCGGTACTTCATCGACGGCTCGGTGCGCCGCGAGGGAGCCGTGTACGCCGGCTACCACCTGCTGAGGCTGCGCGCGGACCGCGACGCCCGCCGGATCGGCTCCTACGCCTATGACCGCGCCGGCAGAGCGGCCCGGGCGCTCGACGAGATGACGGCTGACCAGTGGCTCGACGAGGTGCTCGGGCGTGACCACCCGCTGCTGAGGGTGGCGACGACGCAGTACATGGCCGAGGAGTACGGCCTCGACCCGACCCGGCTGAGCGCGATCAACATGGTGATGGAGTTCGCCGGCGAGGGCCTCCCCTCGGACGAGCGCTTCCACGTTCGCGGCGGCAATGACCAGCTCGTGTCGGGTCTCGTCGCCCGGCTGCCGGACGGAACCGTCGTCCGCGACGCTCCCCTGACCCGGCTGGTCCGCGGCCGGACGGGCGGCTACCGCCTCGGGTTCGCGTCGGGCCCCGACCAGGACGCCGACGTCGTGATCCTCTGCGCGCCGTTCTCGGCCCTGCGCCACAGCGATCTCGACGGCTCCGGCCTGAGCCGGCGCAAGCTGTCCTGCATCCGGTCGCTGGGGATGGGGACCAACGCCAAGGTGCTGCTCCAGCTCGACCGACGGGTCACCGACTACGGCGCCACGCCGACCCGGCACTGGACCGGTGGCTACTACGACGCCCGTGTCGACACCTGGGACTCCTCCGCGGCCGAGAGCGGTGGGTCCGGTGTGCTCACGGTCTACTCCGGTGGCCACGTCGGAGCGTCGTACGCGCCCCGACGGGCACACGGCCCGGCTCCCCGCCGGATCGTGGCGGGCACCCTGGCCGAGATCGGCCGTGCGGTCCCCGACCTCCCTCCCGGGTACGCCGGGCGGGCCTGGCTCGACTCGTGGGTCGACGACCCCTACACGCGTGGGTCCTACGCCGCCTTCGAGCCGGGCCAGTTCACCCGCTACTGGGGATTCGTCGGCAAGCCCGAGCACCACGTCCACTTCGCCGGCGAGCACACGTCACGCCGCGCCCTCGGCTACCTCGACGGAGCGGTCGAGAGCGGCCGCCGAGCGGCCCGCGAGGTCCTCACCGGGATCTGAGACCTGGCGCTCCTGCTATCTGGTGACCGCCGTCAGTCGTCCTCCGTCCTCGACGACGGCGATGCTCCCGTCGCGGTCGGTGCGCAGCACGCGCGCGCCGGTGGACCCGAGCGCCGCGACGGTCTCGGGCGCGGGGTGGCCGTAGTCGTTGTCCGCCCCGACCGAGATCACGGCCAGCCGGGCGCCGAGCGACTGCAGGAACGCGACGTCCTGGTAGCGGCTGCCGTGGTGGGGCACCTTGAGGACGTCGACGTGGAGGCCGGGCAGCATCGCAGCCAGCGTGGCCTGCCCCTCCGGCTCGATGTCTCCGCCCAGGAAGATCGTGACACCGCGGATCCTGGCCAGCAGCACGACGCTGGCGTTGTTGGCGGTGCTGCCGTCGCCGGGGCCGACCGTGGGAGAACCGGGCAGGGGCCAGACCGGCTCGAGGGTGAGGTCGCCGATCCGGCGGGTCACGGCGTACGGCGCCTCCTGGGGCGCCAGCCCGGCTGGCCGACTCGCGTCGCGCACCTCGGCCACCCCCGCCGGAGGGTCGGCCAGGCGGCTGACCTCGACCTCCGCCACGTCGCGACCGCTGAGGACGCCCGGGAGGCCGTCGACGTGGTCGGCGTGGAAGTGGGTGAGCAGCACGAGCGGGATCCGGCTGACGCCGAGCCCGGACAGGCAGCGGTCCATCGCCTTCGGGTCGGGGCCGGCGTCGACCACCACCGCCGTGTGGGGCACTCCGGTGTTGAGGACCAGCCCGTCGCCCTGACCGACGTCGCAGGCCACCAGCAACCACCCGTCGGGCGGCCACCCGGGCGTCGGCACCCGCACGAGCACGGCGGCGACCAGCACGCCGCAGCAGGCCAGTCCGGTGGTACGCCGTCGCACCAGACGGGGGCCGAGCGCCGCGACGGCAACGCTCACGGCGACAAGAAGAGCGATCGCCACCGGACCGCTCCCCCAGCCCACGGCCGGGGTGGGCAGTGAGGCCATCTGTCGGGCGACCTCGACGATCCAGGCCACGCACCACCCGGCTCCGGCTCCGACCAGCCGGCCGAGCGGCGGTGCGACGAGCGTGAGCAGTCCGCCCACCAGGCCGAGGACCGTCGCCGGCCCGACCGCCGGGGCGGCCAGGAGGTTGGCCAGGACCGCCACCAGGCTGACCTGCCCCGAGATCGCCGCGATCAACGGCGTACAGGCCAGCTGGGCGGCCGCCGGGACCGCCACCGCCTCGGCGAGCCAGCGCGGAAGCCAGCGGGCCAGGGCATCGCGCCAGCCCGGCGCGAGCAGGAGGATGCCGGCCGTCGCCAGCACCGACAGCCCGAACCCGATCGCCGTGGCCAGCCCCGGGTCGAGCAGGAGCAGCACCACTGTGGCGACCCCGAGCGCGCGGGTACCGCGGTCGCGACCGTTCGCACCCATCCCGACCAGGGCGACCGTGCCCATCACCGCGGCCCGGAGCACGCTCGGCTCGGCCCGTGCGACCAGTACGAACCCCGCGATCCCGGCCGCGCCCACGACGTAGAGCCAGCGACCCCGCACCCGCAGCCAACGGGCCACCACCAGTCCGAACCCGACCACGAGGGTGAGGTTGGTGCCCGACACCGCCAACAGGTGGGTCAGCCCGGTGGTGCGGAAGTCGTCCTGGAGGGCAGGGTCGAGCCCCGTGTCGTCGCCGTCGACCAGCGCCGGGACCAGCGCTCGTCGATCCGGTGGCAGCCCCGACACCGACCTCCGCAGCGCCGCCCGCAGGTGGGCCGAGATGCGCCACCACGGGTCGGGGCCGGCGGTCACCTCCGGCGGGCCGTGGGTGGACAGGCTCGCGGCGACGTCGCCCTGGGTGCTCGGCGAGAGATGACCGGTCACGCGGACGGCCGCCCCCAGGGGCACCCGGAGCCAGCTTGTCGGGGCGAACACGACGACCGGTTGTCGAAGCCGCACGACCGCATCCGCCGCGGTGACCCGGGTGACGCTCAGTCGCACCAGCGCCTCGTCCCCGAAGCGCCCCTGGAGGAGCCGCGGGTCGTCGCTGACCGTGCCGTCGAGAGCCACCTCGGCGCGTTCGGCAGCGAGCCGGGTCAGCGGGTTGTCGGCGACGCGCTCCGCACGCACCCCGGCGGCCGTGGCCACGGCCACGAACACCACCAGCGCTGCCACCGCGGTGAGCCCGGCCCGCCGACCGCGCCACGACCACAGCAGTACGACGGTCGCCACCCCCGCGCCGGCACCGCCGAACACCTCCAACGGCGACCAGGCCGTCGCCGCCAGCGCCCCCACCCAGCCCACGGCCGCCAGCAGGACCATCCGGAGGTCAGGCGGAGCCCGCACGGTCACAGCGTCACGTACGGCGTGAGCTTGGCCAGGGTGGCGTCACCGATGCCGTCGACGTCGAGCAGCTGGCTGACAGCACTGAAGCCGCCGTGCTCGGTGCGCCAGGCGATGATCGCCTGGGCGGTGACCGGGCCGACCTCGGGCAGCGACTCCAGCGCCGTCTGGTCGGCGGTGTTGAGGTCGACGAGCGTCGCCGCCCCTGGTGCCCCCGAGGCCGCGGCAGCGACCCCGGTGGGTGGGACGACCGAGCCGCCGACCACGATCTGCTCCCCGTCGGTGAGCACCTGGGCGAGGTTGAGAGACCCGAGGTCCACCCCGGGACGCGCCCCACCTGCCGCCCGGATCGCGTCGACCACCCGGGCGCCCGAGTGCAGCACCGCGATGCCCGGTCGGCGTACCTTGCCGGCGACGTCCACCACCACCTTCGACGTCGAGGCCGACGGCCGCGGCCCGTCGGCTGCCGAGTCCACCGGGGCGGTCGAGCCCTGGGGCCGTGCCAACGGCTGGGCCGGCGTGTGGACCGCGACCGGGGCACCGACCTCGTGGCCGCTGCTGCGGACCAGGAACCAGCAGGTCGCGACCAGCCCCACCACGGCCAGGACGGCAACCACGGCCAGCTGCCCCGGGCCGACGCCCACCCGGCCACGCAGCGGGTCGGGCACCACCCCCGCCCAGGTGCCAGGCGTCGCCAGCGTCCGACGGGACGCGTGCCGGCCGGGCATCCGGGCGACCGGCGGCACGGGCCGGGGATCGACCTCGCCGGACTCGGGATCGGCCGAGGGGTCGGGGTCCGGATCAGGCACCGCGCGGATCCGGGGGTGGCCGCGCGGGACCCAGGAGTCGGCACGCTCCGCGGAGTCGTCGCGGACGGCCGCCAGCTCGCTGGTGAGCAGCTCGAGTCGCCGGGCGACGGCGGCGTCGTGCTCGACGGCGTGAGATCGGCTGCGCATGCCGAGGACGCTAGGGCGGTGGCCCGACGGTCCCGGCGACGCCGATCGTCCGCTGTGGAGAGGGTGGCCGGCAGGGGCCGGTGTGGAGGAAGGGCGGCCCGGTCAGCCCAGCCGCGGGGCGACGCAGGCCGCGACCATGCCGGGCCCCACGTGCGCGCCGAGCACCGCACCGAGCTCACCGCACCAGACCTCCCGGCCGTCGAGGTTGGCGGCCAGCCGGTCACCGAGCCGGGCGGCGAGGTCGGCCGCCCGGTCGGGGTTCGCCAGATGGGAGACGCAGAGGTCGACGTCCCGGTCCCCCGCCGCCTCGACGATCAGGTCCTCCAACCGGCTCAGGGCCCGCGCGGAGGTGCGCACCCGCTCCAGGTTGGCCACCCGTCCGTCCTCGATGCGCAGCAGTGGCTTCACCGCGAGCGCTCCACCCAGGAGGGCAGCGGCGGCGCCGATGCGCCCGCCTCGGCGCAGGTACTCCAACGTGTCCACGTAGAAAAGGGCGGTCGCAAGGTCGGCCCGCACCCGCGCGGCCTCGGCCGCCTCCGCGACCGAGCCACCCGCGTCGAGTACGTCCGACGCGCTCAACGCGGCGTACCCGGTCGCGACCCCGACCTGTCTCGAGTCGACCACGGTGACCGGCACGGACGCGTCCCGCGAGGCGAGCAGGGCCGACTCGTGGGTGCCGCTCATGTCGCCCGACAGATGGATCGAGAGCACGTGGTCGGCGCCGTCGGAGGCTGCCTTCTCGTAGACCTCGAGCAGTGCCGCCGGCGCGGGCCGCGAGGTGCTGACCGGCCGGAAGTCCTTGAGCGCCTGCGCCACGAGCTCGGGCGTCGCGCCCTCCGCGCCCTCGTCGTAGACCGTCGCGCCGATCACCACCTGCAGGGGTACGACGACGATGCGGCGCTCCAGCGCCACCTCGAGCGGCAACGAGGCCGTCGAGTCGGTGACGACCACGGTCCTCCCCGCCATGCGCGGAAGGCTAGCCGACCACGATGCCAAAGGTCGCTTCACTCGACGCGTGGAGCCTCACCGTCAGCGCCCAGGTCCGAGACCGACCCGCGCTCCGAGCTCAGACGACGATGTTGACCAGCTTCGGCGCGCGCACGATCACCCGGCGCACCACGGCGCCGTCGATCGCGCGTACGACGGCCGGGTCGGCCATCGCGACTGCCTCCAGCTCGGCGTCGGTGATCGTCGGCGCGACGTCCAGACGTGCCCGGACCTTGCCCTGCACCTGGACCACCGCGGTGACGGAGTCCTCGACCAGCAGGGCCTCGTCGACGACCGGCCAGCCGGCCCGCGCCACCGTGGGCCGATGGCCCAGCCGCTCCCACATCTCCTCCGCGGTGTACGGCGCGACCAGCGACAGCAGGATCGCCACCGCCTCCGCGGCCTCGCGCACCGCCGGGTCGGCGGGACCGCAGCCGCTGTCGATCGCCTTGCGGGTGGCGTTCACCAGCTCCATGGTGCGCGCCACCATCACGTTGAAGCGGTGGCCCTCGACCAGCTGCTCGGCCTCCCGCACCGTGCGATGGGTGACCTTGCGCAGCGCGACGTCACCGTCGTCCACGGAGGCGCCGGGCTCGGACGTCACGTCGCCGCTCAGCCGCCAGGCACGTTGCAGGAACCGCACCGAGCCGCTCGGGGACATGTCGGCCCAGTCGATGTCGTCCTCGGGAGGGCCTGCGAAGACCAGGGTCAGCCGCACCGCGTCCACGCCGTACGCCGATAGTTGCTCCCCCAATCTGACGCCGTTGCCCTTGGACTTCGACATCTTGGCGCCCTCGTTGATGACGATGCCCTGGTTCAGCTGGGCGGAGAACGGCTCTCCGAACTCCAGCAGTCCCATGTCGCGCAGCACCATGGTGAAGAACCGCGCGTACAGCAGGTGCAGCACGGCGTGCTCGACGCCGCCGATGTAGATGTCGCACGGACCCCACAGGTTGGCCAGCTCGGGGTCGAACGCCTGGGTGTCGTCGTGCGGTGAGCAGTAGCGCAGGAAGTACCACGACGAGTCCACGAAGGTGTCCATCGTGTCGCTGTCGCGCGTGGCCGGTCCGCCGCAGGTCGGGCAGGTGACGTTGACCCACTCCGTCGCCGCGGCCAGCGGCGAGACGCCCTTGGGGGTCAGGTCGGCGCCGCGCAGCTCGGGCAGGACGACGGGCAGCTGGTCCTCGGGGACCGGCACCTCGCCGTGCTCGGGGCAGTGGATGATCGGGATCGGCGCACCCCAGTAGCGCTGCCGCGACAGCAGCCAGTCGCGCAGCCGGAAGTTCACAGCCCCCCGGCCGGCCCCCCGCTCCTCCAGCCAGTCGATGATCGTGCGCTTGGCCTCGTCGACCGCCATCCCGTCCAGCGACACCGAGTCGTTGTGGGAGTTGATCGCCGGACCGTCGCCGGTGTACGCCTTGCCCTCCCAGCCGTCAGGGGGCTGCACCGTGCGCACGATCGGCAGGTCGAAGGCCTCCGCGAAGTCCCAGTCGCGCTGGTCCTGGGCCGGCACCGCCATGATCGCGCCGGTCCCGTAGTCGGCCAGCACGTAGTCCGCGGCGTACACCGGGATCCGGTCGCCGTTGACCGGGTTGGTCGCGTGGACGCCCAGGAACACGCCCGTCTTCGGGCGGTCGGTGGACAGCCGCTCGATGTCGTTGGCCTTGCGCACCTCCTCCAGGTACGCGTCGTACGCCGGTCGCTGCTCGTCGGTGACCAGCTCGGCGGCCAGCGCCGCGTCGGCCGCCACCACCATGAACGTCGCGCCGAACAGCGTGTCGGGCCGCGTGGTGTAGACCTCGATCGCCTGGTGTCCCTCCACCGGGAAGGTGACGTGGGCGCCCTCGGACCGGCCGATCCAGTTCCGCTGGGCGTTGATCACCCGCTCGGGCCAGGTCGGCGCCAGGTCGTCCAGGTCGTCCATCAGCTCCTGGGCGTAGTCGGTGATCTTGAAGTACCACTGGGTCAGCTCACGCTTGGTGACCTCGTGGCCGCAGCGCTCGCAGCGGCCGTCGATGACCTGCTCGTTGGCCAGCACGGTCTGGTCGAAGGGGCACCAGTTGACCGGGCTGTTCTTGCGGTAGGCCAGGCCCCGCTCACGCAGCTTCAGGAACAGCCACTGGGTCCAGCGGTAGTAGTCGGGGTCGGAGGTGTTCAGGGTCCGCGTCCAGTCGAAGCTGACGCCGAACTTCTTGCAGGACTCCGTCGAGACCTTGATGTTCTCGTAGGTGAACGTCGCGGGGTGGGCGTTGTCGCGGATCGCGGCGTTCTCGGCGTTCAGGCCGAACGAGTCGAACCCCATCGGGTTCAGGACCTCGTACCCTCGCTGCCACCAGTAGCGGGCGATCACGTCGTGCAACGCGAACACCTCGGCGTGGCCCATGTGCAGGTCACCCGAGGGGTAGGGGAACATCGTCAGGGCGTAGCGCTTCTCGCGCGTGCCGTCCCTCACCACGTCGTCGTCGGCTCGGAAGGGCTGCAGCTCCTCCCAGACGGGCTGCCACTTGGCCTCCACCGCGGCCGCGTCGTACGTCGCGGCCTCGGTCGCCACCTGTTCCTCACTCATCGATCCGGCTCTTTCTCTCGACTGCTCCTGGACATGAAAAAACCCCTCGCAGGGAGGGGTTGCCGCGCCATCAGAGAACTGATCAGCGCGGCTGTCCAAGAAGGAGTGACGACGTGTGCATGGCACCCATCTTAGCGGACGATGCTGCCGGCCACCGCCAGTGCCCTGGCGCGCAGGTCGTCGAGGGCGACCGGGTCGCCGCACAGGTGGGAGAGCTGTTGGCCGAGCTGACCGAGACCTCAGACGCCTGAGGTCAGGTGGTCGGACCCCCTCGAGCCGGCGGTGGGCCTCTTCCTCGACCTCGCGCTTGTCCTTCTCCAGCTGCTCCTCGTCGACCACGATCGGGCGCAGGTAGGCCCACACCACGAAGAACAACGCGAACAGCAGCAGCCCGATGCCGACCCACAGGTTGGCGTTGACTCCCGAGGCCTTGGCCAGCTGCCGGTCGGAGGTCACGAACGACATGATCACCAGGACCACGCCGTAGATGCCGAGCAGGGCGGCGATGATGTTGCGGATGTCGAAGAGGTTCGCCCTCGTGGTCCGCGTGGTGGTGTTCTCGCTCATGTGACCCGACTCCTAGCGGAAGATGACGTTGAGGACGATGACCAGGAACAGCGAGACGCCGGCGAGCTTGGGGGCCGACAGCCACCAGTGGTCGGCGTGCTCGTCGAGGAGGTCCTCCTTGGGTGTGAGCGAGTAGACCAGCCCACGCAGCTCCGACTCCTTTCGCGGCTGGGTCATGAAGGTGACGACCACGCTGACCACGAGGTCCACCACGAACGCCGCGCCCGCCGCGGCGAAGCTGGCCCCCTGTCCGCCGATGTGCAGCACGCCCGTGCTCGCGGACCCGAACGAGTCCTCGGAGAGGAACGCAACGAGGACGGCGGCCAAGGTGCCGGACACCAGGCCCATCCACGCCGCGGTCGCGGTCATCCGCTTCCAGAACATGCCGAGGATGAACGTCGCGAACAACGGGGCGTTGAAGAACCCGAACAGGGTCTGCAGGTAGGTCATCATGTTCGGGAACTGGCTGGCCCAGTACGACGTCCCGATCGCGATGACGGCGGCGGCGACCGTCGCGAGGCGCCCGAACGTCGTGTAGTAGTGGTCGGGCTTGTCCTTCTTGACGTAGGTCTGCCACAGGTCGTAGGTCGTCACCGTGTTGAACGCCGAGATGTTGGCTGCCATGCCGGCCATGAAGGCGGCGAGCAGGCCGGCGATCGCGACGCCGAGGAGCCCGTTGGGGAGCAGCTGCTTCATCAGCAGCAGCAGCGAGTCGTTGTAGGTGATGCCGTCGGTGCCGGCGGCCGCTCCGGACTTCTTCATGGAGGCGAGCGGGCTGACCAGCACCGCGGCCAGCATGCCGGGGATGATGATGATGAACGGGATGAACATCTTGGGGAACGTGCCGATGATCGGGGCGCGCTTCGCGGAGTTCATGTCCTTGGACGCCATCGCGCGTTGCACCTCGACGAAGTTCGTCGTCCAGTAGCCGAAGGACAGCACGAACCCCAGGCCGAAGACGATGCCCACCACCGACCAGAAACCCGAGCTGTACGTCGTGATCGTCGTACCGGGCCAGGAGTTGAGCTGGTCGCTGGTGCCGGCGCTGGACATCTTGTCCTTCAGGCCGTTCCAGCCGCCGATCTCGTGGAGAGCGAGCAGCGTCAGCGGGAGCAGGGCCGCGACGATCACGAAGAACTGCAGCACCTCGTTGTAGATGGCCGCGGACAGGCCACCGAGGGTGATGTAGGACAGCACGATCGCCGCCGCGACGACGGTGGAGACCCAGATGTTCCAGCCGAGCAGGGCGTTGACGATGGTGGCGAGCAGGTAGAGGTTGACGCCGGCGATGAGCAGCTGGGCGAGCGCGAAGCTGATGGAGTTCACCAGGTGGGCCGTCGGGCCGAACCGGCGGAGCATGAACTCCGGGACCGAGCGCACCTTGGAGCCGTAGTAGAACGGCATCATCACGACGCCGAGGAACAGCATGGCCGGGATGGCGCCGATCCAGTAGTAGTGGAAGGTCGCCATGCCGTACTGGGCGCCGTTGGCCGACATGCCCATGATCTCGACCGCGCCGAGGTTGGCACTGATGAACGCCAGCCCCGTCACCCAGGCCGGCAGCGACCGGCCCGACAGGAAGAAGTCGATGCTGCTCGACACCGAGGCACGGGCGCTGAGCCCGATGCCGAGCACGAAGACGAAGTACGTCGCGATCAGCAGGTAGTCGACCCAGTTCGCGTCCATGCGCAGGATCGACGACGCCAACACGTCCATACAGACCTCCCGAGTCGACGCGGACCGGGGAGCGGGCTACTCCCAGGCAGCGGTCGCGCCAGTCGACGCGGAACGTCGTACCCCGGAGCGGGCAGAACGATGCATGGAACGGGTCAGCGGACGAAGCGGAGCGTCAGCGGCGGTCGCCACCACTCGCCGCGATTGGCCTTGAGCGCGCCGATCAGATGCAGCACGAAGGCGACGACGATGGCGATGCCGAACGTCAGGAACCCGATCAGGATCAGCATCAGCGGGATGGAGATCAGGAGCACGATCCCGGTGGTGATCTGGATGTTGAGGGAGTTCGCGGCGTTCTCGCGGGCGAACGGCCCGCGGTCCTTGTAGATCAGGTAGAGCACCAGCGAGGCGACGAAGCCCAGGAGGCCCGCGCTCACCACCATGGCGACGAGCGGGATGGCGTGGGCGAGCGTGCCCATCGTGCGCTCCTCGGCCGGCGAGACGCCTCCGGGGTGTACGGCGTACGGGTCGGGACTCTGAGACATGTCTCTACTTCAGCACACGGAACGCGGGTTCTCACGTTCTCCGGGGTAGGACCGGGGTCGGTCCGGGGACCACCCCTACGATGCGGCCATGACCTCCCTCGACCTGTTCCGACTCGACGGTCGCGTGGCGATCGTGACCGGTGCGTCGTCCGGCCTCGGCGTGGCCTTCGCCCAGGGCCTGGCGGAGGCGGGAGCCGACGTCGTGCTCGGTGCCCGCCGGGCGGACCGGCTCGAGTCCACCGCCGAGCTGGTGCGCGGGGCGGGACGGCGCGCTCTGCCGGTCGCCACCGATGTGTCCGATCCCGCCGCGTGTACGGCGCTCGTCGAGGCCGCGATGGGGGAGTTCGGCCGCGTCGACATCCTGGTCAACAACGCCGGCATCGGCACGGCCGTCCCGGCCACCCGCGAGACACCGGAGCAGTTCCGGGCCGTGGTCGACGTCAACCTCAACGGCTGCTACTGGATGGCCCAGGCCTGCGGTCGAGTGATGCAGCCCGGGTCGTCGATCATCAACATCTCCTCGGTGCTCGGCCTCACCACCGGCGGCCTCCCCCAGGCGGCGTACTCCGCGACGAAGGCCGGCCTGATCGGACTCACCCGCGACCTCGCCCAGCAGTGGACCGGCCGCAAGGGGATCCGGGTCAACGCCCTGGCACCCGGCTTCTTCGAGTCGGAGATGACCGAGAGCTACCCCGAGGGCTACCTCGACCAGATGAGCTACCGCATCCTCGCCGGGCGTCAGGGCGACCCCGCCGAGCTCGCCGCGACGGTCGTCTTCCTCGCCTCCGACGCCGCCGGTTATGTCACCGGCCAGACCCTCCCCGTCGACGGCGGGTTGACCATCACCTGACCTGTGGAGAGAGGTTCGTGCCGGACGGACCTCCGGCGCAGGATCGTCCCGTGGACCCGGTCGAGCTGCTCCGAAGCTCCGGGGGCGTCGCCGGACCCGTGCTGGTGCGGGCGTGCGGCCGCGGGCCGCTCCGCTCGGCGCTCGCCGCCGGGCTGGTCGTGCGGGTCGGGCGGGGGCGGTTCGCCCTGCCCGCCGTCGTCGACTCGGTCGGCGTCGCCCACGGCATGTCCGGCGTTCTGTCGCACCTCAGCGCAGCGCGCTTCTGGGGATGGGAGGTGGCCTCGCCGATGGACGACATCGAGGTCGTGGTCCCTCGCGACCGGCGACCGACGCCGCGCGCGAGAGCCGTCGTACGCCGGCGGGACCTCGCCCCCGGCGACGTGGCGATGCCGGGAGTCACCTCGCCCCTCCGAACCGTGCTGGACGTCGCGACCGACCACCCGTTCCCGGCCGCGCTGGCGACCGCCGACTCGGCCCTGCGTTCCGGGCTCGTCAGCGCCGACGAGCTGATCGCGGCCGCGGCCGGGTCCGCGAGCCGTGGTCACGCTCGGCGGATGAAGGTCGCGCTCGCAGCAGACCCACGTGCCGACAACCAGTTCGAGTCGGCGCTGCGAGCCTTGGCCCTGGAGGCGGGACTGCAGGTCGAGCCGCAGGTGTCGCTCTTCACCGGCGACCGTTGGGTGCGCCCCGACCTCCTGGACGAGCAGCGCGGAGTGGCTCTGGAGGCGGAGTCGTTCACCTGGCACGGGCAGCGCGCGCAGTTGATGAAGGACTGTCGCAAGTACAACGACCTGACCCTGATGGGTCTGGTGGTGGTCCGGTTCGCCTGGGAGCACGTGATGCTGGAGCAGCCCTACGCCCGGTCGGTGCTGGCGGGGTGCGTCGAGGAGCGCCGGATCTGGGGCGGTGCGGCGGCCACTCGTCCGGCCGCCTGACGCACCGACACACATTGCTCACGGCCAGGCGCTCGCGACGCGGTGGTACGGCGACCAACGTGTGTTCGCAGGCACGGCGGGTGAGATCACGGCAGCCCGTGGCGACCCCAGTACCCCGCCATCGCGTCGTCGACCTCGGTGGGCCAGACACCTCCGCTGCGTTCGAGCGCGGCGCGGCCGTGGGTGCGGACGGCAGCACGGGTGGCGCCCATCGCGGCCACCACGCTCTCCCTGGTCGCAGCGGTCGCCGGCAGCCCGGCCAGGAGCTCACGCTGGTCTGCCGTCAGGCGGCTGCTCCACTGCTTCACGCCCATCACCGGCTGCGGCCGGTTCGACTCGGTGAGCAGGTCGTAGAGCATCACGCGGTAGTTGTTGACCGCCGCCTGGCCGAGCAGCCAGTCCTCGCGGGCCACCACAGCCGCCGGGAAGATCGCCGACTGACGGAGGAACTCGGTGACCACCGCCTGCATCCGACCGACGTCGGGGCCCTCGGTCTCGTCGGTCACGGCGGGCAGTGCGAGGCCGTCGCGGTCGAACACCTGCACCCGTCGCGAGTACGGCGATCCGGCGACGTCCGCGGGCGTCTCCAGCACGACGTCGACGCGCAGACCCTCCCGGGTGGTGAACGCGAAGCAGCCGGGCATCCCGGGGATCGGTGTGGTGATCACCGGGTCGAGCAGGTCCCAGACGGCAGGGTCGGTGAACGCGTCCACCTCGGCCACCGTCACCACCAGGTCGAGGTCGCTCCCGGCGTCGGCGACCCCGCGGCCGACCGACCCTCCCAGCCACAGGGCCCGGACCCGTTCGTCGCCCCGCATCGACTCCTCGAGCCGGGCCAGCAGCGCTGCATAGCCGGGCTCGAGCGGCGCGATCGCCCTGGACACGTCCACGCCGCCCACGCTAGCCGGGACGCCCGGCCCGGCAGGAGCGCGGTGGCAGGCAACACCGGCAGGAGTAGCCTGAAGTGACTGCGATCGTCAGCTCCTCCTCACCATGGCCCCGGACCACGGCCCGACCGGTGCCGCGCGAGCCTGAGGAAGGCAGCAAGCAAAGGGCGGTGGCTTCATGGCCACGCAGGGTCTTCCCATCCGTTTCGCACTCAGATCCGTCCTCGACCGCACCGTCCCCGCGGGAGCCTGGTGGCCCGAGAGCCGCCGGCTCGACGAGGAGCTCGGGTCGCTCGTCGCCCTCTGGCCGCCCGAACACGGGCGCATCGTCCGGGTGCTCTACTCGCCCCCGGACTGGGACGACCATCCCCGCTCGGTAGCCGTACCCGGACGCCGGATCAAGACCGGCTCCTTCCCGCACGACGACACCCACCAGCTGACCCTGTCGATGCTCGACGGGCAGCGCCGCGCCATCACCGTCATCCCGTTCGACACCACGGCGCGCGACGCGACCAAGGTCCTGGACGGCATCACGGCCTCGCGGAAACCGACCGAGGAAGACACAGATGCTCGAACAGACGCCCATCGCCAGGACCCCTGACCAACGTGGGGGTTACGGCCAGCTGACGGCGCAGATCCGCGAGATGGGGCTGCTCCGTAGCCGTCCCTGGTCGTACGCCGGCCACTTCGCCCTGGTGTTCGCCGCCCTCGCCGCCATCGTCGCCGCGATGGTGATCTGGCAGGACTCGTGGTGGCTGCTCCTGCTCGCCCCGGCCTTCGGCATCGTCGCTACCCAGATGGGGTTCCTCGGACACGACGTCGGGCACCTCCAGGTCACCCGCAACACCACCCGGATGCGCCTCCTGGGGCTGGTGGACGGCAACCTGATGGGCGGCATGAGCTTCGGCTGGTGGGTCGCCAAGCACAACGCCCACCATGCGCATCCCAACGACCTGGAGGGCGACCCCGACGTACGGGCCGGGGTGCTGATCTTCGACGCGGACCAGGCGGTAAACCGGCGCGGGCTCGCCGGCTGGACCACCCGGCACCAGGCGTTCCTCTTCTTCCCGTTCCTGCTCGGCGAGGCTGTGAACCTCCACGTCGCCAGCGCCCGCGAGCTCTTCCACAGCGGGCTCAAGCAGCGCGTGCCCGAGGCCGTGCTGATGCTCACCCACTACGTGCTCTACGTCGGTCTGCTGATCCTGACCCTGACCCTGCCGCAGGCCCTGCTGTTCGTGGCGATCCACAAAGGCGTCCAAGGCCTCTACCTGGGCTGCTCCTTCGCCCCCAACCACAAGGGCATGCCGATCCTCGACGAGGCCCAGGCCGCCGACCCGCTGCTGCGGCAGGTCCTCACGTCGCGCAACATCCGCGGCGGTCCCTTCACCGACGCGGCCCTCGGCGGGCTCAACTACCAGATCGAGCACCACCTCTTCCCGAGCATGCCCCGCGCCAACCTGCGGCGCGCGCAACCGGTCGTCCAGCAGTTCTGCGCGGAACGTGGGATCCCCTACCTGGAGTGCTCGGCCTTCGCGTCGTACGCCGCAGCCGTCCGGCATCTCCACGACGTGGGCGCCGAGCTGCGCGCGGCCTGACCAGGCTCAGTCACGCTTGAGTGCCAGGAGCTCCCGGAGGCTCTGCGGCGGGCGCCCCGTCAGCCGGCGTACGTCGTCGGTCACGGCTGCCACCTCGCCCCCCTTGATCGCGGTGTACGTCGAGACCCAAGCGTCGTTCTGCCAGTCGGGTGCCCCCCAACGCCGCCGCGACTCGTAGGCCTCCTCGAGCGTCTCGTCGTGGAAGCTCACCGCGCGTCCGGTCTGGTCGGTGATCACGACCGCCGCCTCGGTCAATGTGAGCGCTTCCGGCCCGGTCAGCGTGTACGTCGCTCCGGCATGCGCCGCTGGGTCCGTGAGCACCTCCACGGCGACCGCCGCGATGTCGGCGCGGGCCACCGCCGACAGCCGCCCCTCGCCGGCCGGCCCCCGGATCACGCCGTCCTCCCCCACCATCAACGGCAGGAAGTCGAGGTAGAAGTTGTCACGCAGGAACGTGTGCTGCATGCCGCTCTCGCGGAGGTGCTCCTCGGTGGCCCAGTGGTCGCGCCCCAGGGTGAAGATGCAGTCCGCTGCCGCGCCGGCGAACGACGTGTAGACCACCTGCTCGACACCGGCCTCGGCCGCGGCGTCGACGAACGCGCGGTGCTGGTCGAGCCGGTCCGCTGACTCGGAGGCCGACACCATCAGCAGGGTCGTCACGCCGTCGAGGGCGGACACCGCCGCGTCGTGGTCGCCGTAGCTGCACTGCACGACGACCGCACCGTCCAGTGACGGCGCCGCCGAGGGTGTCCGCACCAGCAGCCGTTGGGGTACGCCGCGCGCAGCCAGGTCGCGCGCCACGAGGCCACCGAGCGCTCCCGTCGATCCGGTGACCGCCAGCGTGGGCGCGCCGGCCATCAGGTCTCCGGGCCGAGCAACAGGTAGCCGAGCCAGGCGAAGAACACCACGAGGGCGCCGACGAACAGCCAGGCCAGCTCGAACTCGAATCCCGCGGTGATGGCCAACAACAGGACCACACCGATGACCGTCCGACCGTGGTTGCTCTCCACGGTGCTCAATGTATCCGGAGAGCCGTTCCGGCGCATGCCGGGTATCGGCGGTCGATCAACCTTGAGGCAGCACGACGTGGACGGCGTGGTGCGCGTCGAGGTTCGAGAACGCGCCCACGACGGGAACATCGGCGCCACCGATGCCGATCAGGGTCGCGGCCAGGACGCCGGTGAGTGCGATCGCACGCCCGTACGAGGACCACGGTGTGACAGGTCGGCCGCGTCGGAGGAGGACCACCGCGATCGTCAGCGTGGTGAGCGCAAGTGCTCCGGAGAGCACGTCGGACACCCCCACCGCCCCGGGCTGGCCTCCCTGCGGTCCGAACGAGAGTGCGCCCGTGCGGGACACGGTCCAGACGAGCAGCGGAAGGGCGGACACGACGACGGAGGCCCAGAGAGCCGGCACCCGCAGCGCGCGTCTCCGACTCAGGACCGCGGCCGCTGTCGCCACCTCGGCCACGGCGATCACCAGGAAGTAGACGCCGGCCGCCCACCAGTGGCGAAAGTGCTCGGGACTCACCGCTGCGTGGATGGCCCCGGCGCCGAGCAGGCCGGCCGCGAGGACGAGGCGCGCGTCCTCGTGCCGACGCGGACGAGCCGGACCTGCCGGCTTGGCCAACACGATCTCACCGCCACGGAACGCCACGACCAGCGCGACCAGGATCAGGTCGGTCACCGCCATCAGCAGCAGCCCGATCCAGATGCCCTTCAGCTCGAGATTCAGGGTGGCCTGGACCCGGGCGGCCGCGCACGACGTGTCGCAACCCGGGTGCACGGCGCCCATGTGATGAAGGTCGGTCCGCTGGAGGCGGAAGTCGTACCAGGAGCTCGCTATCAGCAGCAGGGCTCCTGCCGCCGTAGCAGCCAGGGACACCGTCGCGATGGTCGCCGCGACCGGGCGGAACCCGTGTGGCCGGGGGCCGAACCAGCGCTGCGTCAGGAGGAAGGCGCCCAGGACGGCGACGACGTACACCGGCACCAGCAACGTGGACTCGTGCCACCAGGACGAGAACGGCGCGGAGGTGCGCTCGATGGCTCCGATGGCACCGCGCAGGACGATGATCCAGAACCCGTTGGCGAGAGCGAGGACGACCGCCAGCGGCAGCACGTGTGACCACGAGACCGACGCTCGCCGCCGGTCCCCTCCGGTCGCTCCCGAGGTCGTCCCTCCGGCCGCGGAGGCCGGCCCGACACCCGTGCGGGCGTCGTACCGGGTCTCCACGTCGGTCTTCGGTGTCATGGCCGGGGTCCCATTCCCGTCGCGGACATCAGGTGATCGACCAGCCGAACATCATGGCGTGGTCCTCGTGGGCCAGGTTGTGGCAGTGCGCGACGTACGGCCCGACGAAGTCGCGGAAGCCGCGGTAGATGATCACCGACTCCGAGGGGTCGAGAGCCACCAGGTCCTCGCGCGAGATGTCGTCGGGGTGACCCGGATCGGGCCGGGTCGTGACGTCCTTGCCGTTGCGCATCACGGTGCGGTGCTCCTCCATGTGGAGGTGGAAGGGGTGCACCCAGCCACCGCCGCCGTTGCGGATCTCCCAGAGGGCGAAGCTGCCCATGGGCTGCTGGGCCAAAGGTGTCTTCTTCGCGGGGTTCTTCAGGCTGCGGATGTCGGTGGTGGGGTCGAACGCCTCACCGTTGATCAGCCACTCGATCTCCCCGCCGAGCTGACCGCGCTTGACCTCGAAGACCAGCCGGTTGTCCAGTCCCTTGGCCCAGTCGCTCGGCAGTGGCGGCAGCGGTCGCATCTGCGTCGGGATCAGGCTGTTGTCCTCGGCGATCTTGCCGATCCGGAAAGCCAGCACCGGGACCTTGTACGCCTGGTCGGGGCTGAACCGGGTGGAGTTGTCCCACATCCGACCGCTGCTCATCTTCATCACGTCGGTGAGGTAGATGAGATCGCCCTCGGTGGTGGGTGAGCCGTCCATGTACTTGGTGAAGTCGACGATCACCTCGCGGCGCTTGGCAGGCCAGAGCTCGAAGTTGTCGCGCACGATGGGCGCCGGCAGCAGGCCGCCGTCGGTGGCGATCTCGGTGAACTTCATGCACTGCTGGCCGTCGGGGATCCGCCACTGACCGTCGAGCTCGTCGCCCGAGTAGCCGAGGTCCTTGGCGGCCTTGGGACCCTTGGTCGAGGTCATCAGCTTGAAGTCGTAGATCCGCGACACCGAGGCGTCCAGGAACCGGAACCGGTACTTGCGACGCTTGACGTCGAGCACGGGGTACGCCGTGCCGTTGACGGTGAAGATGTCTCCGACGAACCCGTGGTTGGGGAAGTGCCGGAAGAAGGTCTTGCCCCACCACTCGGGGTGCTCGCGCGGGTTGCCGGCTTCCGGGTACTCGGCGTCGTGGAAGTCGTGGTGCAGGGTCACTCCGTCGTCGAGCCGGCAGTCGAAGAAGCACAGCGGGATGTCGTAGTCGACGTCGAAGCTGCCGTCGGGGTTGTCCTTGCGGACCCCGGGGAGCCGGTATCCCATCCGCTCGTTGCCGTTGTCCGCCACCGGGTCGTAGATCGGGTAGAGGCCGACCAGGCCCTTGTAGACGTTGGCTCCGGTGAAGTCCATCCGGTGGTCGTGGAACCAGAAGAAGCTCTGCTTCTCACTCTCCTGCCCGCCCGCCGGCCAGTTCAGGTACAGCTGGTCGACCCACATCTTCGGGCTGAACCCGGAGGTGCTCCTCGGACCCCTCGTGTAGGCGTAGTGCGGGTTGCCATCGCTCTCGGGGGCCGTGTGGCCGTTGTGCAGGTGGGTCAGGAAGGAGTAGTCGGGTGCACCGAAGTCCTGCCGGTCCAGACCGTACGGGTTCTCGTCGAGGTGGTTCGCGAAGCGAACCAGCGCAGGCTTGCCGTACTCGGCGTTGATCATCGGCCCCGGGAACGTCCCGTTGAAGCCGTAGATCGTGCTCGCCGGCAGGGTCCGCTTCAGGCCCTTGGCCATCGGCTTGCCGTTGGCGTCGAAGGACACCGTGGGCCGGCCCTTCGAGTCGATCGGCAGCACCTGCGAGGTGGTGAACGAGTGCGGAGCCACCTGGACATCGATCTGGTAGACCAGCGGGTCCGGCGAGCCGACGTCGTACGACCACTTCTGGTGGCGCTCGTTGCGCAACGAGTTCTGCTGCCCGTCGCCCGGCCCGGGCGGGTCCGTCCAGCCCGAGAACACCGAGGTCTCCGTCGGCGCGAGCGCCTTGGGGACGTTCAGCGGGTCGGTGAACGGGGACAGGATCAGCGGGCTGGTCGGGAACACCTCGGTGAAGAACACCGCGTCGCCGAGCGCCGTCGAAGCCGCGCCGAAGGCACCGTCCGGCGAGAGCAGACCGCGGCGCGCCATCGAGGGCACCCACAGATCGCGCGCACCGATGACCGCTGCACCCGTCACCACGCCGGCCCCGACGCGCAGGATGGTGCGGCGCTGGAGGCTGGAGTCTTTGGCAGTGGGAGCGATCGGCTCGGGGACGTGCTGCTGCTCGGGCTCGGTGGCGTTCTGGTCGGGCAGGTCAGTCAGGTCTGTCATCGCGAGACTTTCGGGTGAAGGGGCCACCACGAATCGGACCGTCGTACCCGAGGTAGCGACCGCCCCGGCAGCCGGTGTGTGTGCCCCTATCTGGCCACCGTGACCTTGGGCAAACCTTGTGTTGCGGATGGGGTTCCGCAAGGTCCCTGGCCACTCAGGCACGGGCACCCGCGCCGTCGGCACTCACCTGCGGAAATGCTGATCGCGGCCACTGGCGTGTTGAGACTGACCGGCGGGAGGGCACAGTGGAGCCGTGCCCGTCGATCCAGGAACCAGGCCCCGGTTCCGGTGGCGCGCCTCCTGGCTCGCGGCTGGCGCAGTCGTGGCGGTGGTCGCTGTGTTCGGGGTCGTCACCTGGCCCCCCGTCGCGTCGGATGACTCGTCGTCGGCCACACCTGCTGCGGTGATCACTGCATCGACGTCCACGGCTTCAACACCCTCCGTGGCGTCGGACGTCCCGGGTCACCTCGGTCCCGGGCTCGCGGCGAGCAGGGTGACCGACCGTTCTGGGTGCCAGGACCGAGGGGCGCCGGTCCTCCGGGTCCTGCAGTTCAACATCAGGGCGGCGAGGAGTGGCCGGGGCTACGTCGACCTCCCTCAGATCGCGGCCGAGATCAAGGCGGTCCGGCCCGACCTGGTCAGCCTGAACGAGGTCGACAGCGACACGACGCGCACCCGCGTCGACGAGCCGGCCTATCTGGCCGGAGCCACGGGGCTGCACGTGGTCTTCGGACCCAACCTGATCTACGACGGCGGCCCGTTCGGGAACGCCATCCTCTCTCGCTACCCGGTGCTGGAGAGCCACAACCTACGGCTCCCCGGGTCGCCCGGTCTGGAGCCGCGTGGCCTGTTGACGGTGGTCGTGAGCGTCGACGGACGAAGGGTCGCCTTCAGCTCGACGCACCTCAGTGACGGGGACGGCGCCCGCGAGAGCCGGCTCCTGCAGGCGCTGACGGTGGCACGCACCGTTCGCTCGATGACCACGCCGACGATCCTGGCCGGTGACCTGAACTCGGTTCCCGCAGACGTCCCCGCGCGGATCCTGCGACGCGCACTCCTCGACGCCCAGGAGGAAGGTGGCACAGGGCCGGGTGACACTTATCCGGAGACGGATCCCAGCGGCCGGTTCGACTACATCCTCTACGACCGACAGCTCGCGGCGGTGCCCGGTGGCACACAGGTACGGGCCTCCCGCTCCAGCGACCATCGGTCGGTGTTCGCGGAGCTGACCCTGCTCACTCACCACGCGTGCTGATCAGCTGCCCTCTGGCCTGCACGTCTGGGTGGAGCTGAGGGGACTCGAACCCCTGACCCTCTGAGGCGATCCAGGGTGTTCGCGACATGGGCGATTCTCGCCCGTTCTCGACTTCGCCCCGTCTGACCTGGGACGACGCATCGGGTCTGGCTGCGTGGGGCCATCGATGCCATCTCACGAGTCCGGCCAGGGCCGCCCAGGCGAGGTGGTCCACGGGGTGTGGGTTGACCAGCCGGCACGGCTGACAGTCAGGGCGTCGGAAAAGGTTGTGGATCGGTATCGGCCAGCAGGGCCACCGAGACTGGGTCGGGCCGCTGGGGCGCCCGCGCCGTCCGGAGTCTCCGGGGCCGAGATGCGTCATCCCGCGGATCGCCGCGCAGGTAGGGGCTAGCCGGTATCGAGGTGTCGCGCCAGCAGGGCAGACACCGTCACCGGGGAGCTCGACGCTGGTGAGACCACCACTGCCGATCCAGGAGGCCGAGATGCTCTCACACCGAATTGTTCTTCCCCTGGGCGTCGCCGGCGCCCTGGTGGGCCTGGTTGCCGTCGCCGCTGCCACCGGACCCATGGGCCCCGCTCCGACGCCGCCCTCCCCCCTGTCGCCGGGTTCATTGGCCACCGCCTCGGGCGGATCGGCCGGCGCGCTGGTGTACCCATCACTCGTCGACATCCACCTGGTCCGCTCCGAGGCTGCCCTGGGACGCGCCGAGGCGGACGTCGACCACGGAAGCGCCGTCAAAGCGGCGAGCGAGATGAGGATCGCCGCGACCCACATGGTCGCGGCGTGGCGTGCGACCAAGTACGTCATCAAGACCACCCCACCTCCGCCGGTGTCTGATCGGGCCGGCGCCAGCGGTGGCGCCCCGGCCGGTGGGTCGTACGCTTCGCCACCGGACACCGGTGCGGCCGTGCTCGGGTTGCGGCACGACGTCGTCACCACCTCACTCGGCTTGTTCGGGGTCACCCCTGCCCTCGACACGGTCCTCGCGAACACCATCCGCTCGGTGGCTGCCTCCCGGAGCGCCGCGGTGCGCTACATCCACGCGATCGCACCACCACCGCCGCCCGGCGACGGTCGTGCAGGGGCCAGCGGTGGTGCCATCGGCGCGACCTGGGACTCGGTCATGCCCGGTGTCCTCCCGGTCCTCGATGACGAGATCCAGGCTCTCAGGGGCACCGTCAAGCTCACGCCGACCCTGTCCACCACGGTGACCACAGCGATCAAGGCGGTCGTCGCCGAGGACAAGAAGACCAAGAGCGCCATCAACACGTTCTGGCCGCCGATCGTCGGCGACGGCTGAGCCCCATCACCCACCGTGCTGGGAGACTGTCATGAAGCTTCGAGACCTTGCCCGAGTTTCGGCGGCCGTGTGCGTCGGCCTGCTGGTCATCGCATTCGGGTCTCGCGACCTCACGGCGGCCGGCGACCCCACCGAGGTCGGGGCCGACGCCCGTCTCCCTGACCTCGACCAGGAGACGCCGAGCCAGGTCGGCGTCTCTCAGGTGGTGGTCGACGGTCGGCGCAGCTGGGTGCTCGGGTTCGCATCCGCGATGCGAAACATCGGCGACGGCCCGTTGGAGATCGAGGGCAACCGTCTCGACGCCGGTGACCCCAGGACGATGCGGGTCGACCAGCTCGTGGTCACCGCCGACGGATCGCGCGACCGGCTCTCCGATGTGGGTGAGCTCCATTTCGTGACGTCCAGTGACCACGACCACTGGCACCTCAGGGGGTTCGACCGCTACGAGCTCCGCGCGGCCGGCAGCGGTCGGCCGATGGTGCGCGACCGGAAGTCGGGGTTCTGCCTCGGCGACCGGTACCGCGTGGTCACCCGCGTCGTCACCGGCTCCGCTGCTCGGCCGGTGTACACCGGCAACTGCGGGCCCGGTGATCCCACCTTGACACACCTCGTCGAGGGGATCTCCGTGGGATATGGCGACATCTACGCCGCGTACCTGGAGTTCCAGGACCTGCCCCTGGACGGCCTGCCAGGTGGCCGGTACGTGCTCGTCCACGAGGTCAACGCCGACCACAGCCTGCGTGAGACGACGTACGCCAACAACGTCTCCTCACTGCTTCTCCGCCTGCGCTGGCGCGATGGACAGCCGTACCTCCGGGTGCTCGCGAGCTGTCCGGACACCGACCGCTGCGACCAGATCCCCCGGATGCGAATACAGACCGTCGCGACCGGTTTGGAGGTGCCGTGGGACCTGGCGTTCCTCCCGAGCGGCCGGGCATTGGTCACCGAACGGCCCGGCCGGGTACGCCTGCTGCTGCGCGACGGACGCCTGGCACGGGCCCCCGTCGCGGAGCCGGACGTCGTGCAGCGCGGCGAGGGTGGTCTCCTCGGTCTCGCCGTCGACCCCGAGTTCGCGAGCAACCACTTCGTCTACCTGTACCTCACCGGCACCGACGCCATGGAGCTGCAACGATGGCGCTGGACCGGTCATCGGCTGGTGCCGGACGCAACGATCCTCGACACGATCGAGGCCGGCGACCTGCACGACTCCGGCCGGATCGAGTTCGGTCCGGACGGACGTCTCTACGTGGCCACGGGCGACGCAGGGCACCCCGACCTGGCCCAGGACCCCGACTCCCCGAACGGAAAGATCCTGGCCCTCACCCGGGACGAGTACCGCGGAACTGCACCGGTCCACCCCGCCGTCATCGCCAGCGGCCTGCGCAACCCTCAGGGGCTGGCCTGGCAGCCCGGCACCGGTCTGATGCTCGCCAACGACCACGGCCCCTCGGGGTTCGACGGACCGGAGGGGTACGACGAGGTCAACCAGATCGTCGACGGAGGGAACTACGGCTGGCCACACGCGATCAGCGACCAGACCGATAGCGGGAGGTACCTGCCACCGGCACGGATCTACCTCGATGCCATCGCACCGTCTGGCGCGACCTTCCTCAGCCGACCAGGACCCTGGCAGGGCGACTACGTGCTCGCCGCACTTCGTGGCCAGAGCCTGCACAGGCTGATGCTCGAGGGCAACCGCGTCGTCGGCGACCAACCCCTCCTGACTGGCACGTTCGGACGCCTACGGAGCGTGACCGAGGCCCCCGACGGCAGCCTGTACGTGCTCACCAGCAACCGCGACGGCCGGGGGGTCCCCAGCAAGGGGGACGACCGCATCCTGCGCGTCCAGCTCCCACGCCGATGAGAACGGCCACCGGGCTTCTCGCCGCTCTGCTCCTCACCGGGGCGGCCGGCCTCCTCGGCACACTCCCCCCGGTGGCCGCCCACCCCGCGGCACCGCTCGTTCCGAACGACCCCGGACGGTCACAGAACCCGGGCGGCTGGGCAGATCTCCAGTGGAACTTCGCCGGCCCGAACGGCGTCGACGCGCCCGGTGCATGGGGCAACGTCGCGGCCGCCGGCGCACCCGGAGGACTGGGAGTCACGGTCGCCGTGCTCGACACCGGCATCGCCTACCCCGACGGACCGACGCGCCCCGGCTCCCCCGACCTCGACTCGGCGCGGATCGAGCCCGGCCACGACTTCGTCGACGACGACGACGACCCATACGACGAGAACGGCCATGGCACGCACGTCGCCTCGACCATTGCCGAGCAGACCGGCAACGGTACGGGACTCACCGGACTCGCCTACGGCGTGACCTTGCTGCCGGTACGCGTCCTCGACCGCACCGGGTCGGGTGACGCACCGACCATCGCACGCGGCGTGCGGTATGCCGTCGACCACGGCGCGGACATCGTCAATCTGAGCCTGAACTTCCGCGGCAACCTCGACCCCGTCGGTCACGACGACCTCGAGGACACGCTCGCGTACGCCCACGCCCGAGGAGCACTCATCGTCGTGGGAACCGGGAACGACGGCGCGGACACCCTCGCCTACCCCGCCTCGGATCCGAACGTCGTCGCCGTCGGCGCCACCACCGAAACCGGCTGCCTGGCTGCCTACTCCAACCACGGCGTCGGTGTGGACCTCGCGGCGCCGGGCGGCGGTACCGACGCCAACGTCGCAGACGACGACTGTCGGCCAGGGTGGTCCGGCCCCGCGATCTTCCAGACCACCAGGGGCCCGGGAGGCCAGTTCGACCTGATCGGCTACACCGGCACGTCGATGGCCGCCCCGCACGTCTCGGCGGCCGCCGCCTTGGTCATCGCGAGCGGCGTCCTCGGCCGGGATCCAGCACCGAGGACCGTCGAGCGACGCCTGGAGCTGACCGCCCGGGACCTCGGCGCGACCGGCTACGACACCGTGTACGGCTGGGGTCTCCTCGATGCCGCGTCCGCCACGACACCGTGACCAACACCAGGCTTCAGCGAGAGCTGCGCAACGTCGGAGGAAAGCTCGGCGGGCGTGGGCCCGTTGGCTCCGGAGGTGGCTTCAGGCGAGGTAGCCGACTCCATGGTCACAAGGTGCGCGAGCCGCGTCGATGTGCGCCGACCCTGCCCCCAGGTCCCCGAGGAGAGGCGAAAAGCGGCCCATTGGTGGTGAGCTTCTCGTGACTTTCCATGCTGGTTCCCTCTGTGAGGACCCAGCGCGTCGTCCGGTCAAACGAGGAATCCGCAGGTCAGAGGCACTTTCGCCTCCGTTCTGCGGACCCAACGGGTGGAGCTGAGGGGACTCGAACCCCTGACCCTCTGCATGCCATGCAGATGCGCTACCAGCTGCGCCACAGCCCCGGACGGCCACCCGCCGGTCCGGCAGGCAACTCGCGGAATCCTAGCCAACCGGCCCATCGGTTGCGAAATCGGGTCCGTGCCGGGCGCCGACCGCCTTCTCGTTGTACGACGTGAGGCGGAGGCCGCCGCGCACCGCGTGCTCCGAGAGCACGCAGTAGCCGCAGTTCTCCGGGCCCTGGAGCGACTGGGCCAGCTCCCAGGGCCAGTCGAGCAACGCCATCACGCCCACCTTGAGGCAGGCGCCGTGGAGCACCACGATGCCGGTCTGGCCCGGCTCGAGCGTGGCGACGCAGTCGAGCAGCGCGGGGAGGATCCGGTCGCGGACCTCCTCGGTCGACTCCTCCCCCGCGACCCGGCGCGACGGGTCCTGGACGACCCACGCGGCGTACTCCTCGGGGTAGCCGACCGCGAACTCCTCGAGCGTCAGGCCGGAGCGCTTGCCGACGTCGTACTCCCGGAGTCGCGCGTCGGGCTCGACCGGCAGGCCGCTGGCCGCGGCGACGTACTCCGCGGTCTGGAGGGCCCGGGCGAGGTCGCTCGACCACAAGCGGGCGGGATCGAAGGCCGCGAGGACGGGCGCGACGGTCTGGGCCTGGGCGCGGCCGACCGCGTTCAGCGGGACGTCGGCGTGGCCCTGCGCGCGGCCCTGAGCGTTCCAGTCGGTCTCGCCGTGCCGGACGAGGACCAGGGTGCGGGGGGCGCGGGTCTCGGTGGGGTCAGGCACCGCGGGCGGCGGCGGAGACGTCCGCCGGGAGCTCGATCAGGGGGCAGTCGCGCCAGAGCCGCTCGAGGGCGTAGAACTGGCGCTCCTCCTCGTGCTGCACGTGCACCACGACGTCGCCGTAGTCGATCAGCACCCAGCGGCCGTCGCGCTCACCCTCGCGGCGGATCGGCTTGGCGCCGATCTCGCGGAGCTTGTCCTCGATCTCGTCGACGATGGACTTCACCTGGCGGTCGTTGGTCGCGGAGGCGAGCAGGAACGCGTCGGTGATCGCGAGCTGCTCGCTGACGTCGAACGCCACGATGTGCTGCGCCAGCTTGTCGGAGGCCGCGCGGGCGGCGGTGTGGACGAGGCTGACGGCGTGGTCGGTGGCGGTCATGAAGCACTTTCGTTGCTGGGGATGGTGGCGGGGTCGCGGGCCGGGAGACCGAGGGCCGTCCGGTCGGAGCCGTCGCGCGGGTAGAGCTGGTGCTTGGCGATGTACTGGACCACACCGTCGGGCACGAGGTACCACACCGGCTCTCCGCGCATCGTACGACGCCGGCAGTCCGTGGAGCTGATCGCGAGCGCCGGCACCTCGACCATCGTGACCCGGTCGTGCGGGATCTTGGCGAGGGTCTCGGCGTCCATCACGAAGCCAGGTCGCGTACAGCCGACGAACTTCGCCATCGAGAACAGCTCCTCGGCGTCACGCCAGGTGAAGATGTCGGCCAGCGCGTCGGCGCCGGTGATGAAGTAGAGGTCGGCGTCGGGGCGGTGCTCGTGGAGGTCGCGCAGCGTGTCGATCGTGTACGTCGGTCCGCCGCGGTCGATGTCCACCCGCGAGACCCAGAAGCGGGGGTTGGACGCGGTCGCGATCACCGTCATCAGGTACCGGTGCTCGGCGGTGGTGACCTGGCGGTCGGTCTTCTGCCAGGGCTCCCCGGTCGGCACGAACACGACCTCGTCGAGCTCGAACCACGACTGCACCTCGGACGCGGCGACCAGGTGCCCGTGGTGGATCGGGTCGAACGTCCCGCCCATCACGCCGACGCGGCGGGCCCTGGGGCTCACGAGGCCCTCACCGGGCTCAGCTGTGCTCGCGACCGGCGCCGAAGATCAGCAGCGCGAGCATGACCAGCAGGAGGATCGCGAGGACGGTGCCTCCGACGACCCAGTGGTTGACGACGAGCGGGCTGATCATGGCTGAACCCTATCCGACGGGCTCCGGCTGCCCGGGCCCACGTCAGCGGACCTGACCGTCGCCGGTGACGACGTACTTGGTGGAGGTCATCTCGGTCAGTCCCATCGGCCCCCGCGCGTGGAGCTTCTGGGTGCTGATCCCGATCTCGGCGCCGAAGCCGAACTCGGCGCCGTCGGTGAATCGGGTCGAGGCGTTGACCAGCACCACCGCCGCGTCGACCTCGGCCACGAACCGCCTCGCCGCGGCCTGGTCGCCGGTCACGATCGCCTCCGAGTGCCCGGTCGAGTAGCGCCGGATGTGCTCCAGTGCCCCCTCCAGGTCGGGGACCACGGCGGCCGAGATGTCGAGGGAGAGGTACTCACGGCCGAAGTCCTCGTCGGTGGCAGCGAGCACACCGTCGTAGGGCTGGAAGGCCTCGTCACCGTGCACGATGACCCCGCCGTCCTGCAGCGCCGAGACGACGCGCGGCAGGAACTCCTCCGCGACGTCGGCGTGGACGAGCAGGGACTCGGCCGCGTTGCAGACGCTGGTGCGGTCGGTCTTGGCGTTGAGCACGATCGCGAGCGCCATCTCGAGGTCGGCCGCGGCGTCGACGTACACGTGGCAGTTGCCGACCCCGGTCTCGATCACCGGCACCGTCGACTCCTCGCAGACAGTGCTTATCAGGCCAGCTCCACCTCTCGGGACGAGCACGTCCACGAGCCCGCGCGCCCGCATCAGCTCCTTGACCGTCTCGCGCGACTCCGCCGGCACCAGCTGTACGACGTCCGCGGGCAGCCCGGCGCCGGTGACCGCGTCGCGCAGCACGCGGACGAGGGCGGCGTTGCTGTCGCGGGCGCTGCCGCTGCCGCGCAGCAGCACCGCGTTGCCCGACTTGAGGCAGATCCCGGCGGCGTCGACGGTGACGTTGGGTCGGCCCTCGTAGATCATCCCGACCACACCGAACGGGACCCTCACCTGACGGAGCTCCAGGCCGTTGGCGAGCGCGCTCCCCCGGACGACCTCGCCGACCGGGTCGGGCAGCCCCGCCAGGTCGCGCAACCCGTCGGCCATCGCTGCGACCCGGTCGCTCGTCAGGCGGAGCCGGTCGACCATGTGGGCGGGTGTGTCGGCGCCCTCGGCACGGCGTACGTCGGTCGCGTTGGCCTCCAGCACCTCGACGGTACGGCGGTCCAGGGCGTCGGCCATCGCGTGCAGCGCGGCGTCCTTGAGCGCCCGCGTCGCCAGCGCCAGGTCGCGGCTCGCCACCCGGGCGCGCCGAGCCAGCTCCGCGACGTCGGGCTGGGTGCTCACCCTCTGAAATCTAGTGCTCATGCCCCGCACCCGCTCCCACCTGCCCACCGCCTGAGCGACGAAGGAGGATCTCCCGCACCCGGTGCCGACGATCCTCCACCGTCCCGGCTCGACCCGCCCGGTGTGCGTACCAGCCGGGCCCGCGACTTCGACGAGATCGTGCACCCCTCGCTACGGCCCAACAGGTTGCGGATCGAGCCCGCGGCACTGATGGTCGCCTCGGCGGCGCCACGTGACGACGCAGCCGTTGCCCTCCTGTCCGACGTGTGCCAGCAGGGCCGCACCACGCCCGCGCGCCTCCTCGCCGCACTGGAGGCGAAGCCCCGGCTCGAGCGCAGACGGCTGCTCCGATCCGTGTTGGACGATGTGGCGACCGGGTCCTACTCGGCTCTCGAGCGCCGCTACCTGACGCGGGTCGAGCGTCGCACGGGCTCCCTACCGGCGCGCGACAACGACGCGTGAGACCGGGGCGCACGGTGCACTACCGAGACGTGGAGTACGTCGGGCTCGGCACCGTCGTCGAGCTGGACGGACGCCTGGGTCACGAGGCCGCGCGGGACCGCTGGCACGATCTCGACCGCGACCTCTCGAGCCTGCTGCTCGGGGACCTCACCGTGCGTCTGTGCTAAAGAAAGGCTCGAGGGCACTGCGTGCACAGGCCGATCGCTCGGTCGGGTCGACCCTGCCCACATTCCGACAGCCTGGGCTGCGTGGATCTCGGTGAGCTCATGACGCAGCAGGAAGGGGTGCTCGCGCGCCGCCAGGTGCTCGGGTCAGGGCTGGACGACCACGACATCGCGCGGATGGTTCGCCGACGGGAGTGGGCACGCGTGTTCCAGGGGGTCTACGTCGACCACACCGGATCTCCCACCTGGCTGCAGCGAGCGTGGGCAGCCACGCTGCTGCATGAGCCGGCAGCCTTGGCGGGCAGGTCGGCGCTTCGGGCTCACGGCCTCGCGGTCGGGTCACCGGACGACGACGTCGAGCTGGTCATCCCATCCCATCGTCGCGTCGACGACCCGCCCGGTGTGCGTACCAGCCGGGCCCGCGACTTCGGCGAGATCGTGCACCCCTTGCTACGGCCCAACAGGTTGCGGATCGAGCCCGCGGCACTGATGGTCGCCTCGGCGGCGCCACGTGACGACGCAGCCGTTGCCCTCCTGTCCGACGTGTGCCAGCAGGGCCGCACCACGCCCGCGCGCCTCCTCGCCGCACTGGAGGCGAAGCCCCGGCTCGAGCGCAGACGGCTGCTCCGATCCGTGTTGGACGATGTGGCGACCGGGTCCTACTCGGCTCTCGAGCGCCGCTACCTGACGCGGGTCGAGCGTCCGCACGGGCTCCCTACCGGCGCGCGACAACGACGCGTGAGACCGGGGCGCACGGTGCACTACCGAGACGTGGAGTACGTCGGGCTCGGCACCGTCGTCGAGCTGGACGGACGCCTGGGTCACGAGGCCGCGCGGGACCGCTGGCACGATCTCGACCGCGACCTCTCGAGCCTGCTGCTCGGGGACCTCACCGTGCGTCTGGGCTGGGGCCAGGTGCTCGAGCCGTGCCAGCACCGCGACGTCGGGCTCGGTGCTCATGGGCGATCGTTGGGCTTGCCGTCAGGCCACCTCGCGGACAAGTCCGCTCGGTTTCGCGCCGACTGGAAGCCCGGACTCCGTCCGGTCTTCCAGGCGACGCTCAGCCCTTGCGCTGCTTGACCTCTTCGGTGAGCGCGGGCAGGACGGTGTGGAGGTCGCCGACGACGCCGAAGTCGACCAGCTCGAAGATCGGGGCCTCGTCGTCCTTGTTGACGGCCACGATGGTCTTCGAGGTCTGCATGCCGGCGCGGTGCTGGATCGCGCCGGAGATGCCGGCGGCGAGGTAGAGCTGCGGCGAGACGGTCTTGCCGGTCTGGCCGATCTGGTAGCTGTGCGGCTTCCAGCCGGAGTCGACCGCGGCGCGCGAGGCGCCCACGGCCGCGCCCAGCGCGTCGGCGAGGTCCTCGACCGGCTCGAACTTGCCGCCGGTGCCACGGCCACCCGAGACCACGATCGCGGCCTCGGTCAGCTCGGGGCGGCCGGTCGCCTTGCGCGGCTGGGAGGCGACGATCTGGGCACCCTTGGCCGCGTCGGAGACGGTCACGGAGACCTCCTCGAGGGTGCCCGCACCGTCCGCCTCGACGGGCGCGGCGGAGTTCGGCTTGACCGTGATGACCGGGGTGCCCTTGGTGACCTTGGCCTTGACCGTGTAGTTGCCGGCGAAGACCGACTGGGTGGTGACCGGACCCCCGTCGCCCGCCTCGACGTCGACGGCGTCGGTGATCAGGCCGGACTCGATCTTGATCGCGAGGCGGCCGGCGATCTCCTTGCCCTCGGCCGACGACGCGATCAGAACCGCGCCCGGGGAGGTCTTCTCGACCAGCTGCTGCAGAGCCTCGGCCTTGGGCGCCACGAGGAACCCCTTGAGCGCCGCGTCGTCGACGGCGTACACCTTGGCGGCGCCGTACTTCTTGACGGCCTCGGCGACCTCGGCGTTCTTCTCGGCCGGGCCGAGGTACACCGCCGCGGGCTCGCCGAGGCGGGCGGCCAGCGTGAGCATCTCGTACGTCGGCTTCTTGACCGCGCCCTCGGCGTGGTCGACGACAACCAGGATCTCGGACATCTCAGATCACTCCCGCTGCTCAGATGAACTTCTTGGCGGCGAGGAAGTCGGCCAGCGCCTTGGCGCCCGTGCCGTCCTCGTCCTTGACGATCTCGCCGGCCTCGCGCGGCGGCCGGGCGGTGGTGTCCTCCACCTCGGTCCACGCGACGGACAGGCCCACGTCGCCGGCGTCGACGCCGAGGTCGGACAGCGACAGGGTCTCCATCGGCTTCTTCTTGGCGGCCATGATCCCCTTGAACGACGGGTAGCGCGCCTCGCCGGACTGGTCGGTCACCGACAGCACCAGCGGCATGGTGCCGCCCACGACCTCGGTCGCGGTGTCGCCGTCGCGCTTGATCCGGACCTGGTCGCCCTGCGCCTCGACCACCGACGCGAGCGTCAGCTGGGGCAGCCCGAGGCGCTCGGCCAGCATCGCCGGTACGACGCTCATCGAGCCGTCGGTCGACGCCATGCCGCACATCACGAGGTCGTAGGAGCCCTTCTCGATCGCCTTCGCGAGCACCAGCGACGTGGCGATCGCGTCGGAGCCGGCGATGGCCTCGTCGGAGACGTGGACGCCCTGGTCGGCACCCATCTGCAGCGCCTTGCGGACCGCGTCCACGGCCTGCTCGGGGCCGACGCAGACCGCGGTGACGGTCACGTCCTCGGGGCTCTCGGCCTTCTCCTTGATCTGCAACGCCTGCTCGACGGCGTACTCGTCGAGCTCGGAGAGCAGGCCGTCGACTCCGACGCGGTCGACGGTCTTGTCGTCCTCGAAATGACGGTCTCCGGTGGCGTCCGGCACGTACTTCACACAGACAGCGATGTTCATGGCCGCGACGGCCCTCCTGTGTTCTCGGGTGTGCCTGCGAGGCTACAAGGCCTCAGGACGCGCGTGGAACCGGCCCGGCGGTGGCATCTCTCACAGTGACACTGTCACGGTCTCGTCGTTCGGCGACGCCGGTACCCGGACATGCCTGCGGCCCCGGTGAACCAGTCACCGGGGCCGCAGACGGAGTCGTCAGGCGCGAGTCACTTGACCGTGAACTTCGCCACGCCGCTCGAGCCCTTCAGCGCGGCGTCACCGGCGAAGGAAGCGACGATCTTGTACTTCCCCTTGGCCTTCACCTTCTTGAAGGCGGCCTTGGCCGCACCCTTCTTCAGGGCGACCTTCATCGACTTGACCGTCTTGGTGCCCTTCTTGAGGGTGAACTTGACCTTGCCGGTGCCGGCCAGACCGAAGTGACCCTTGACCTTGGCGGTGCCGGTCGCGGTGTCCTTCTTGGCGTTGTACGACGCCTTGGTCGCGGTGGTCGACTTGTCCTTGCTGACCGCGATGGTGCCGAAGACGGCGCTGGCGCCCGCTGGGGCGGTGCACGCGACCGGCAGCGTCTGGGTCCCGCCTGCGCCACCGGTGACAGTCAGGGTCGCCGTCATGTCGCCGGCCTTGACGGTCCAGGTGCCTGCCTTGAGCGGCCGGATCTTGGCGGGTCCGGCGGCCGGGACGTTCATCGTCGCACCGGGCGTCTGCGGGATGGGCGTCGCCGGGATCGTCATGTTGAAGGGGAACGTGTTCTTCGCACCGGTGGCCACGGCCGTACCGCTGACGCTGGTTCCGAAGGTGGCCGCGAGGCCCGTCTGGAACGGGTCCAGGTGGACGCTCAACGTCGCGGGGTTGGTGACGGTCTGACCGGCCACCAGCTTCGCGGGGATCGCGCCCGGGTCGAGGTCGGCGCTCACGCTGTCCTCGCCGGGGCCGGCTGCGCCGAACACCGGGCAGTTGTAGGTCAAGGGCTGCGATGCCGCCATGGCGGGCGCTGCCATCGTGCCGATGGTCAGCGCGGCGGCGCCGGCCAGACCGAGCAGCTTGTAGTGGGTGCGTACAGACATGTAGTGGAACCCTCCCAGGGTCGAGACAGGAACGGGACCCCTGTCCCGCGGGTGCACCTCATCACACCCGCCCGTTAATTACCAGCCGGTAGCCCCAAGATTCCGCAGTAAATTCTCGGTCGGCGCCGGGAGGTCACGGGCGGATGATGCGCTCGAGGATCTTCCCGCCGACGAGCCAGACGACGGCCGCCAGTCCCCAGTTCACCAGCGCGTTCTTGGTCTCCGCGGCGTGGGTCTTGCCGGCGAAGTGGGCCACGCCGTCCTTGCCGCGGGAGAAGACGCCGAGGTCCAGCTTGTCCGCGGTGTCGGTGATGAACTTCACGAGCGTGTTGTCGGGGTTGGCCTTGAGCGCGATGCAGAGCGCACCCGCCGCGAGGAACAGAGCCGCGGCCACGCACACGATCCAGACCGCCTGGGCGACCAGCGTGCGGACCCGGTTGACGGCGACCTTCGCCTGCGCAGACCGGTCGGGCTTCGGAGCCTGCTCGGTCGCGTCCTGGTCGGCTGTCTCGTTGGTGTTGCGTGCCATCGGTCCACTCCTTGGGTCGGCTGTCCCGCGCCGTCCGGCCTTCCCGGGAAGAATCCCACACCCGAGCCGCTGAGCGCAGGAGGACGGGCACGTTCAGCGGCCGGTGAAGCGGGCCTTCCCGGGACCGTTCTCGATGAACGACGTCATCCCGATCGTGCGGTCGTCGGTCGCGAACAGGGCGGCGAACTGCTGGCGCTCGATGGCCAGGCCGGTGTCGAGATCGGCCTCGAGGCCGAGGTCGATCGCCTCCTTGGCGGCGCGGACGGCGTAGGTCGCCGCGTGCGTGAACTGACCCGCCCACGCCACGGCCTCGGCGTACACCTGGTCGGCGGGTACGACGCGGTCCACGAGGCCGATCGCCAGCGCCTCGTCGGCCTTCACGAAGCGACCGCTGAAGATGATGTCCTTGGCCCGGCTCGGGCCCACGAGGCGGGTCAGGCGCTGCGTGCCGCCGGCGCCGGGGATGATGCCGAGCAGGATCTCCGGCTGACCGAGCACCGCGTCGTCGGCGGCGAAGCGCAGGTCCGCGCACAGGGCGAGCTCGCAGCCACCGCCCAGCGCGTAGCCGGTGATCGCCGCCACCACGGGCTTGGGGATGCGGGCCACGCTCGTCAGCGACGACTGGAGCGCGCTGCTGCGCTGCACCATGTCGACGTAGGACATGTCCGCCATCTCCTTGATGTCGGCGCCGGCGGCGAAGACTCTCTCGCCGCCGTAGACCACGACGGCCTTGACGTCGTCGCGTGCCGTGGCCTCGTCCGCCGCGGCGCGGATCTCCTCCTGCACCTGGACGTTGAGGGCGTTCATCTTCGGCCGGTCGAGCCGGATCGTGCCCACGCCGTCGCTGACCTCGAGCCGCACGAACTCCGCCATGTCTCCTACTTTCGTCGCTGCGCTCTCGACTCCGCTCGACCTGCGAGAGCCGGGGGCTTCCCCGGGCATTGTGCCCAGCGTCCGACACAATGTCGCGGGTGACCCCCGGAATGTGGAGCCGTCGCGGCGAGACGGCCGACGTCTGGCCGGGCCGCACCTGGCCCCTCGGGGCGGACTGGGGCGAGCACGCGACCAACTTCGCGATCCACGCCCCGGAGGCGACGCGGATGTGGGTCTGCCTCTTCGACGACGCCGATGACGAGACCCGCCACGAGCTCACCGAGCGGTCGCTCGGCATCTGGCACGGCGAGATCCCGGGCGTGCCCCCGGGCACGCGCTACGGCTTCCGTGCCGACGGACCCTGGAAGCCCGAGCTGGGCCTGCGCTTCAACCGCGCCAAGCTCCTGCTCGACCCCTACGCCCGGGCGGTCAGCGGGCGGCTGACGAACCACCCCGCGATCTTCGGCTTCGACCCGGCGGCGCCTGACACCCTCGACCCCGGCGACAGCGCGCCGTACGTCCCGAAGGGGGTCGTGGTCCACGACCCGGGATTCGACTGGGGCGACGACCGGCGGCCCTACACGCGCTGGCGCGACACCGTGATCTACGAGCTCCACGTGAAGGGGATGACCGCGCTGCACGACCGGGTGCCGGAGCACCTGCGCGGCACGTACGCCGGGCTGGCCACGCCCGCCGTGACCGACTACCTGCGCGACCTCGGCGTCACCGCGGTGGAGCTGCTGCCGGTGCAGCAGTTCGTGAGCGAGCCGCGGGTGATGGCGCGCGGCAAGGAGAACTACTGGGGCTACAACACCCTCGGCTTCTTCGCTCCCCACAACGGCTACGCGTCGGCGGGCGACCGCGGCGAGCAGGTGCGGGAGTTCAAGGAGATGGTCCGGGCGTTCCACGCCGCCGGGCTCGAGGTGATCCTCGACGTGGTCTACAACCACACCGCCGAGGGCGGCACCGACGGACCGACCCTGTCGTTCCGCGGCCTCGACGACCGCGGCTTCTACCACCGGGTCGACCACACCCCGCTCGGCGACCCGTACGACGACACCTACTGGGACGTGACCGGTTGCGGGAACACGGTGGATGCCTCGAACCCGTTCGCGCTGCGCCTGATCCTCGACTCGCTTCGCTACTGGACCAGGGAGATGCGGGTCGACGGCTTCCGCTTCGACCTGATGTCGGCGCTGGCCCGGGTCGGCCACGAGGTCGACATGGGCAGCCATCTGCTCACCGCGATCGGCCAGGACCCGACGCTGCGCCACGTGAAGCTGATCGCGGAGCCGTGGGACGTCTCGACCGACGGCTACCGCGTCGGTGAGTTCCCGCCGCTGTGGGTGGAGTGGAACGACCAGTACCGCGACATCGTGCGCGACTTCTGGCGGGGTCGGTCGGCGGGCATCCGGACCGTCGCCACCCGGCTCGCCGGTTCGTCGGACCTGTACGCCGACGACGGGCGCTCGCCGTACGCCTCGGTGAACTTCGTGACCGCGCACGACGGCTTCACCGTCCGCGACGCGGTCTCCTACGAGCGGAAGCACAACGAGGCCAACGGCGAGCGCAACCGGGACGGCAGCGACCACAACCGGTCGCAGAACTTCGGGGTCGAGGGCGAGACCGACGACGCGGAGATCGTCGCCCTGCGCCGCAGGATCGCGGCCAACCTGCTGGTCACGCTGTGCCTGTCCAACGGGGTCCCGATGATCACCGCCGGCGACGAGCGCGGCCGCACCCAGGGCGGCAACAACAACCCGTACGTGCAGGACAACGAGGTCTCGTGGGTCGACTGGCGCGCCGACGACGCCTGGCTCGACGTCTACGAGATCACCAAGGCGGCGCTCCGGCTACGACGCGAGCACCCGGCGCTGCGGCAACGGCACTGGTTCGAGGGCCGCCCGACGATCGAGGGCGGCGCAAAGGACCTCACCTGGCTGCATCCCAGCGGGCGCGAGATGACCGGTGACGACTGGGCCGACGACGCCCTGTCGGTGGTCGGGATGCTGGTCACCGGCGACCCGCTCCGCTCCCCCGGGCCGCGCGGCGAGCAGCAGTGGGACTCGTCGTTCCTGATCTGGCTCAACGCCGAGGCCGAGCCGGTGAAGGTGACGATGCCGGCGGACGGGTGGGAGGACGCCGGGGAGGTCGTCGTCTCGACGTGTCCGGAGCATCCGGTCGGGACGGTGGTCGAGGAGAGCGAGGCGCTGACCCTGGACGCCCGCACGGTCGTGGTCGTCCGCGGCCGCGGACGCGACTGAGGCAGCCGGCGCCTGGGGTGAGAGCAGGCACGATCCCGGGGTCATCCCTGATGCGTCCGGTCCCCGCTCGGCGCAAGGGTGGGGCCGATGACCACCTCACCCGCCCAGGAGGATCGGAGCCGGACACCCCGGCTGGTCCTGGCGATCCTCGCGATCGGGCTGATCGCGACACCGGTGCTCGCCTACCCCTACGTCTCGCTCGACCGCGCGGCCAGCCGGATCGACGTACAGACCGATGCGGCGTGGGTGCTGCTGGTCATCCACGTCCCCGTGGCGGCGACCGCGATGCTCCTGGGCGCCTTGCAGTTCGTGCCCCGGATCCGGGCGAACCGGCGGCGCCACCGGGTCATCGGCCGCACCTTCCTCGGGCTCGGGACCGTCGCCTTCGTCCTGACCGGCATCCCGCTCGCGCTGACCACGCCGGACGGGAACCTCACCCGCTTCGGCGTGCTCGTTCCCGCCGTGCTGTGGCCCTGCTTCGCGGTGGTGGCCTACCGGGCGATCCGCGCCGGTGACGTCGTCCGGCACCGCGAGTGGATGACCCGGGTCTACGCGCTGACGTTCTTCGCGCTCACGGCCCGGATGGTGACGCCCCTGCTCCTGCTCGTGCAGGTGCCGGTCATGCAGAGCCGGTACGACGGCGACGTACAGGCCGCGGTGACGGCCAGCATCCCGTACGGCCAGTGGCTGGGCTGGATCGTCAACCTGCTGATCGCGCAGTACGTCATCCGTCGCTGGCGCACCCACCCACCCGACGCCGACCTGGCGCTCGGGTGACACGCCGGGCCGCTGACCTGGCGTTCGGGTGACGCGTCAGGCGGCCGACCTGGCGATCGGGTGACGCGTCAGGCGGCCGACCTGGCGATCGGGCGACACGTCAGGCGGCCGACCTGGCGATCGGGCGACACGTCAGGCGGCCGACCTGACGACGGCGTCGCGCAATCGCCAGGTCAGTGCCCTCGGACGTCGCGCAATCGCCAGGTCAGTGCCCTCGGACGTCGCGCAATCGCCAGGTCAGTGCCCTCGGACGTCGCGCAATCGCCAGGTCAGCGCTAGGGGAGCGCCACCAGGCCCATCTCGGAGACCGTGGCCAGCACGCTGTGGCGGGGCACGATCCGCACGGTGTAGCCGAAGGCCCCGCCGCGGCGGAGCTGGACCTCACCGTCGAAGCGGTGGCGGCCGCCGTCGTAGCTGTCGGCGAGCAGGAGCCGGGTGACCTGGGTGTCGATCAGGTCGTCGTCACCGTCGATCACACCGTGCACCACCTCGACCGCGACGTCGTCGGGCGTCAGCGAGCCCAGCGCGACGAACGCCCGGACGGTCAGCGTCGAGCCGACCTCGGGGTTGTCGCCCACACCATGGCTCTCGACGTGCTCGACGCGGACGTCGTCCCAGCCGGCCCGCACCTCCTTCTTCCACGAGGCGAGCTCGGTGGCGCCCTTGTAGTCGGAGTTCAGCGCGCGGCCGGTGACGGCAGCGGGCGTGTAGAGCAGCCGGACGTAGTCGCGGACCATCCGGGTGGCGAGCACCTTGGGACCGAGCGACTTCAGCGTGTGGCGGACCATCTCGATCCAGCGACCCGGGACGCCGTCGTGGTCGACGTCGTAGAAGCGCGGCGCGACCTCCTTCTCGATCAGTTCGTAGAGCGCCGACGCCTCGAGGTCGTCACGCCGGTCGGCGTCGTCGACGCCGTCGGCGGACGGGATCGCCCAGCCGTTCGAGCCGTCGTACCACTCGTCCCACCAGCCGTCGAGGATCGAGAGGTTGAGGCCGCCGTTGAGGGCGGCCTTCATGCCCGAGGTGCCGCACGCCTCGTAGGGACGCAGCGGGTTGTTGAGCCACACGTCGCAGCCGGGGTAGAGCGGCTGGGCCATCGCGATGTCGTAGTTGGGCAGGAAGACGATGCGGTGGCGTACGGCGGGGTCGTCGGCGAACCGGACGAGCTCCTGGATCAGCTTCTTGCCGCCATCGTCGGCCGGATGGGCCTTGCCGGCGATGATGAGCTGCACCGGACGCTCCGGGTGGAGCAGCAGTCGCTTGAGCCGCTCGGGATCGCGCAGCATCAGGGTCAGCCGCTTGTACGACGGCACGCGGCGCGCGAAGCCGATGGTCAGCACGTCGGGGTCGAGCGCCTCGTCGACCCACTTGCACTCGGCAGCCGGGAATCCGCGGGTGGTGCAGGACTTGAGCAGGCGGCGCCGTGCGTCGCGCACGAGCCGCTCGCGGAGCAGCCGCTTGACCGCCCAGATGTCGCCGGACGGCGCCTGGTCGACCGCGGTCCAGAACGAGTCGGTGTCGTCGCCGTCGCCGGCCGCGCCGTGGCGGGAGGCGAGGTCGAAGACCTCCCGGCCGACCCAGGTCGGGGCGTGCACCCCGTTGGTGATCGAGGTGATCGGGACCTCGGCCTCGTCGAAGGCGGGCCACAGGCCGTGGAACATCTCCCGACTCACGTGGCCGTGCAGCAGGGAGACGCCGTTGGCGCGCTGGGACAGCCGGAAGCCCATCACGGCCATGTTGAAGACCGTCGGGTCGCCACCGGCGTAGTCCTCCGCGCCCAGGGCGAGGATCCGCTCGATCGGGACCCCGCTCAGGGGGCCGGACGAGCCGAAGTACTGCTCGACGAGCTCACGGGAGAACCGGTCGATGCCGGCCGGCACCGGGGTGTGGGTCGTGAAGACGGTCGAGGCGCGGGACACCTCGAGCGCGGTGTCGAAGTCGAGCTGGGGCCCGCTCTCCTCGACGGTCAGCTCGCGGATCCGCTCGAGGCCCAGGAAGCCGGCGTGGCCCTCGTTGGTGTGGAACACCTCCGGCTCCGACGTGCCGGTGATGCGGGCGTGGACGCGGAGGGCACGTACGCCGCCGATGCCGAGCAGGATCTCCTGGCGGAGGCGGTGCTCGGAGGTGCCGCCGTAGAGGCGGTCGGTGACCTCGCGGTAGTGGTCGGGGTTGCCCTCGACGTCGGAGTCGAGCAGCAGCAGCGGCACCCGGCCGACCTGCGCCACCCAGATCTTGGCCAGCAGGTCGGGTCCGTCGGGCTGGGCGATCGAGATCAGGGCGCGGTCGCCGTTGGTCTCGCGGAGCAGTGAGATCGGCAGCTCGTCGGGGTCGAGGACGGGGTACTGCTCGAGCTGCCAGCCCTCACGCGAGAGCGACTGCTTGAAGTAGCCGGCGCGGTAGAGGAGACCGACGCCCACGAGCGGTACGCCGAGGTCGCTGGCGGCCTTGAGGTGGTCACCGGCCAGGATGCCGAGGCCGCCGGAGTACTGCGGCAGGACGGCAGCGATGCCGAACTCCGGGGAGAAGTACGCGATCCGGGTCGGCGCCTCGCCGCCGGCCTTGCGGCCGTACCACCGCTCGCCGCCCAGGTAGGCGTCGAGGTCGGCCTTGGCGGCGCCCAACCGGTCGAGGAACCCCTGGTCCGCGGCCAGGTCCTCCAGCCGGTCGGACCCCACCGCGCCGAGGAGGCGGACCGGGTCCTGCTTGGTCGCCTCCCAGGTCTCGGGGTCGACCTCGGCGAAGACATCCTGCGTCGGGGGGTGCCAGGACCACCTCAGGTTGCCGGCGAGGTCTCCCAGTGCGGAGAGGGCCGGAGGCAGGACCGGACGGACCGTGAATCGTCGGATAGCACGCACGGATGGACGGTAGCCGAGAATCACTTGATCGTTCCAATTTATCCACACCCCGGCGTTGCGACACCCGCTCCCGCCGCCTCCGGGCCGCGGAGGCTCGTCTTGCATGCGCGATGGTGAACCGCAAGGGTGGCGAGCATGGTCGGTCGGATCCCCGTCATGGACGTCATGCCCCTGGTCGACCTCGGTCGACTCCCTGCGAAGGCGACGTCCGGCGAGCTCCTGCCCGTGCGCGCCACCGTGTTCCGCGAGGGCCATGACCAGCTCGGGGCCGAGGTCGTGCTGGTCGCGCCCGACGGCTCACGCCGCCCCCCGGTGCGGATGGTCGCCGACGGCGACGCGCCCGACCGCTACGTCGCGTGGGTCACCCCCGACCGCGAGGGCGCGTGGACCTTCGAGGTGCACGCGTGGTCCGACCCGCTCGCCACGTGGGAGCACGACGCCGGGTTGAAGATCCCCGCCGGGGTCGACGTCGAGCTGATGTTCCTGCAGGGCAGCCTGCTGCTCGACCGGGTGGCGGCCGACCCGGCCCTCGACGCCGACGAGGCGAAGGTGGTCCGCGGTGCTGCGTCGGCCGCGCGCGACACGTCGCGGCCCGTGGAGGCCCGGCTCGCGGCACTGCAGTCGCCCGAGCTCGAGACCCTCCTCGCCTCCCACCCGCTGCGCGAGCTGGTCACCGTCGAGGGCCCCTACCCGCTCTACGCCGACCGGCAGCGGGCACTCTTCAGCAGCTGGTACGAGTTCTTCCCGCGGTCCGAGGGCGCGACCTGCGACCCGTCGACGGGCACCGTGGTGAGCGGCACCTTCCGCACCGCCGCCGAACGGCTCGACGCCGTGGCGGCGATGGGCTTCGACGTGATCTACCTGCCGCCGATCCACCCGATCGGCGAGGTCAACCGCAAGGGACCCAACAACACCCTCGACCCCGCGCCCACCGACCCGGGCTCACCCTGGGCGATCGGCAGCAAGGACGGCGGGCACGACGCGATCCACCCCGACCTCGGCACACTCGCCGACTTCGACGCGTTCGTGGCGAAGGCCGCCGAGGTCGGACTCGAGGTCGCCCTCGACCTGGCTCTGCAGTGCGCCCCCGACCACCCCTGGGTGACCAGCCACCCCGAGTGGTTCACGACCCAGGCCGACGGCACCATCGCCTACGCCGAGAACCCGCCCAAGAAGTACCAGGACATCTACCCGCTGAACTTCGACAACGACCCCCAGGGCATCTGCCGGGAGGTGCTGCGCGTGGTGCGGCACTGGATGTCCCACGGCGTGCGGATCTTCCGGGTCGACAACCCCCACACCAAGCCGGTGGCGTTCTGGGAGTGGCTGCTGCGAGAGATCCGACGTACCGACCCCGACGTGATCTTCCTCGCAGAGGCCTTCACGCGGCCGGCCATGATGCGGACGCTCGGCGCGATCGGCTTCCAGCAGAGCTACACGTACTTCACCTGGCGCACCGCCAAGTGGGAGATCGAGGACTACCTCCGCGAGGTGTCGACGGAGACCGACCACCTGATGCGGCCGAACTTCTTCGTCAACACCCCCGACATCCTCCACGCCTACCTGCAGTACGGCGGACCGCCGGCGTTCAAGATCCGCGCCGTGCTCGCGGCCACGGGCTCACCGAGCTGGGGCGTGTACGCCGGGTACGAGCTCTACGAGCACGTCGCCGTGCGGCCCGGCAGCGAGGAGTACCTCGACTCGGAGAAGTACCAGATCCGCGTCCGCGACTGGGCAGGTGCCGAGGCCGAGGGCCGCACGCTGGCGCCGTTCCTGGCCAAGCTCAACGCCGTACGGCGCGCCCACCCGGCCCTGCAGCAGCTGCGCAACGTGGTGATCCACTCCAGTGACGACGAGAACGTGCTGGTGTACAGCAAGCAGGTCTCGACAGGCTCGACCACCGAACCCCAGGACCTCGTGATCGTGGTGGTCAACCTCGACCCCCACGGCGCCCGCGAGACCGTCGTACACCTCGACCTGCCCGCGCTCGGCCTGGACTGGCAGGACAGCCTGGCCGTGCACGACGAGATCAGCGGCGAGGACTGGCACTGGGGCCAGCACAACTACGTCCGCCTCGACCCCGGCGCCGAGCCCGCGCACCTGCTGACCGTGAGGAGGACGGTATGAGCGTGGTCTCGACAGGCTCGACCGACGGTGGCAGCTCGACCGACGGCGGCGGCTCGAGCGACGAGACCCACGAGAGCACCATCGTCGGGGCGACGGCCGAGCAGCAGACCCCCGACTGGTTCAAGTCCGCGGTCTTCTACGAGGTGCTGGTGCGGTCGTTCCGCGACTCCAACGCCGACGGCACCGGCGACTTCCGCGGCGTGATCGAGAAGCTCGACTACCTCCAGTGGCTGGGCGTCGACTGCCTGTGGGTGCCGCCCTTCTTCACCTCGCCGCTGCGCGACGGCGGCTACGACGTCGCCGACTACACCTCGATCCTCCCCGAGTGCGGCACGGTCGACGACTTCCGCGAGTTCGTCGAGGCGGCCCACCGGCGCGGCATCCGCGTGATCATCGACTTCGTCATGAACCACACCAGCGACGCACATCCGTGGTTCCAGGCATCCCGGAGCGACCCCGACGGGCCCTACGGCGACTTCTACGTCTGGTCCGACACCGACGACATGTACGACGAGGCGCGGATCATCTTCGTCGACACCGAGCCGTCGAACTGGACGTGGGACCCGGTCCGCCAGCAGTACTTCTGGCACCGCTTCTTCTCCCACCAGCCCGACCTCAACTTCGACAACCCCAAGGTCCACGAGGCGATGCTCGAGGCGATGTCGTTCTGGCTCGACATGGGTCTCGACGGCTTCCGGCTCGACGCCGTCCCCTACCTCTACGAGCGACCGGGCACCAACGGCGAGAACCTCCCGGAGACCCACGAGTTCCTGCGCATGGTGCGTCGCTTCATCGACGACACGTACCCCGGGCGGGTGCTTCTCGCCGAGGCCAACCAGTGGCCCTCCGACGTCGTCGACTACTTCGGCGGCAAGCGCGACGCCGCCACGGGCGAGTACGCCGGCGAGGGCGACGAGTGCCACATGTGCTTCCACTTCCCGGTGATGCCGCGCATCTTCATGGCCGTGCGTCGCGAGTCGCGCTTCCCGATCTCGGAGATCATGGAGCAGACGCCACCGATCCCCGACGGCTGCCAGTGGGGCATCTTCCTGCGCAACCACGACGAGCTGACCCTCGAGATGGTCACCGATGAGGACCGCGACTACATGTGGGACGAGTACGCCAAGGACCCCCGCATGAAGGCCAACATCGGCATCCGCCGCCGGCTGGCTCCCCTGCTCGACAACGACGTCAACCGGATGGAGCTGTTCACGGCCCTGCTGCTGTCGCTGCCCGGCAGTCCCGTCCTCTACTACGGCGACGAGATCGGGATGGGCGACAACATCTGGCTCGGTGACCGCGACGGAGTCCGCACGCCGATGCAGTGGACCCCCGACCGCAACGCCGGCTTCTCGTCGGCGACCCCGGGCAAGCTCCACCTGCCTGCGATCCAGGACCCGGTCTACGGCTACCAGAGCGTCAACGTCGAGGCGCAGCTCGAGGACTCCTCGTCGCTCCTGCACTGGACCCGGCGGATGATCCACGCCCGCCGCGGCCACCCGGCGTTCGGGCTCGGGTCCTTCTTCGACCTCGGCGGCACCAACCCGTCGGTGCTGTCCTACGCACGTGAGCACGGCACCGAGGACGCCTCCGACATCATCGTCTGCGTCAACAACCTCTCGCGCTTCGCGCAGCCCGTGGAGCTCGACCTGCGCCGCTGGGAGGGCTATGTCCCCGTCGAGCTCCTGGGCGGAGTGCCGTTCCCGCCGATCGGCGAGCTGCCGTATCTGCTGACGCTGGGTGGGTACGGGTTCTACTGGTTCCGGCTGACCGCCCCACCAGAGGAGGCCACCGCCCCGTGACCGACGACATCCGCACCGACAGCGCCGCCACGTCCGCAGCTGACGACCGGCGGCAGCTGACCGACTTCATCGAGGGCGCCCGCTGGTTCGGCGGCAAGGGCCGAGGCGGCGTGGTGACCGACGTACGCCGGCTCGGGATGGTGGCCGAGACGGCACCGCGCGTCGTCGTCGACCTGGCCGAGGTGACCTACCCGGACGGCGACGTCGAGTTCTACCAGGTGCCGCTGGCGCTCTACACCGACCCCGAGCACCGGCTCGACCACGCGTTCGTGGGCTGGTGGGAGGACGCCGAGGTCGGCTGGACCCACGCCTACGACGCGGTGTACGACCGCGAGGCGATGGCGGCGTACCTCCGGGCGTTCTCGTTCCCGCCCGACGGACCGCTCACCTTCCACCGGGTCCCCGGTGAGGAGCTCGACCCGACCGCGCAGTCCACACCGTTCACCGGTGAGCAGTCCAACTCCTCGGTCGCGTTCGGGGAGCAGGCCCTGCTGAAGATCTTCCGCCGGGTCACGCCCGGCACCAACCCGGACATCGAGATCCACGAGGAGCTGACCCGCGCCGGCTCCGACAACGTCGCGGCGCTCTTCGGGTGGATCGAGGCGGACGCCCCCGCTGGTCGAGGCGGCGCGCCGGCGCCGTCTCGAGACCAAGGGGTCTCGACAGGCTCGGCCGGCGAGACGTTGCAGCTGGCGATGCTGCAGCAGTTCCTGCGGACGGCGAGCGACGGCTGGGAGCTGGCACTGACCAGCGTGCGCAACCTGTTCGCCGAGGCCGACCTCTACGCCGACGAGGTGGGCGGTGACTTCGCCGCCGAGGCCCAGCGGCTCGGCGAGGCGGTGGCGCGGATCCACCTGCTGCTGGCCGACCACTTCCCGACCGTCACACGCACGGCCGACGACCACCAGGCCCTCGCCTCCGCCATGACGGCGCGGCTCGACGCGGCCCTCGAGATCGTGCCCGAGCTCGCGTCCCACGTCGACCGGCTGCGGGAGCTGTTCGACGCCGTCGCTGCCGGCCCCCCGGACACCGCCCAGCGCGTGCACGGTGACCTGCACCTCGGCCAGACACTACGTACGGCCAAGGGCTGGAAGATCGTCGACTTCGAGGGTGAGCCCGCCAAGGCCCTCGCCGAGCGCGTCGTACCCGACTCACCGTGGCGCGACGTCGCGGGCATGCTCCGCTCCTTCGACTACGCGCCGCGAGTCGCGGCGATGACCGCGGCGGCGACCGGCGACGACGGCAGCGAGCAGCGTGCCTACCGGGCGGCGGAGTGGTCGGCGCGCAACCAGGCCGCGTTCCTGGAGGCGTACGCCGGCCGCGAGCTGACCGCCGATGAGAAGACCCTGCTCGCGGCGTACGTCGCCGACAAGGCCGTGTACGAGTGCGTCTACGAGGCGCGCAACCGACCCACGTGGCTGTCGATCCCGATGGCGGCGTTCAGCCAACCGATGGGCCAGCCGGTGGGCCAGCCCACGGAGGGGACGCGATGAAGCAGGTGTCCACAGCCGAGATCGAGCAGCTGACCCGGGGCGAGCACGGGCAGCCGCACGCGATCCTCGGGCCCCACCCCGAGGGTGACGGCGTGACGATCCGCGCGTTCAAGCCGCTCGCGCAGACGGTCACCGCCGTGCTGTCCGACGGGCGTCGCGTGCCTCTCGAGCACGAGTACGAGGGTGTCTGGGTCGGGGAGGTGAAGGACGACGGTTTCGAGACGGGCGCAGAGCGCCCTCCTCAACCAGCGGGGAAGACCGGCGCAGAGCGCCCTCCTCAACCAGCGGGGAAGACCGACGCAGAGCGCCCTCCTCAACCGGCGGGGAAGACCGGCGCAGAGCGCCCTCCTCAACCGGCGAGCCGGCCGGGCGACGTACCGGACTATCGGATCGAGGTCGACTACGGGCAGGGCGCGATCACGCTCGACGATCCCTACCGGTTCCTGCCGACCCTCGGCGAGGTGGACCTGCACCTGGTCAACGAGGGTCGCCACGAGCTCCTCTGGACCGTGCTCGGGTCGCGCGTCCACCACTACCGCTCGGCGACCGGGGACGTCTCGGGCACGTCGTTCGCGGTCTGGGCTCCCGGCGCGCGCGGCGTCCGGCTGGAGGGTGACTTCAACAGCTGGGACGGCCGCGAGCACCCGATGCGTCAGCTCGGGCAGTCGGGCGTCTGGGAGCTGTTCCTGCCGGCCGTCGGTGCGGGCGCCTGCTACAAGTACGTGATCCTCGGCGCCGACGGTGAGTGGCGGGAGAAGGCCGACCCGATGGCGTTCTGGGCCGAGGTCCCGCCGGCGACATCCAGTCGGGTCTACGAGTCCTCCCACCAGTGGAACGACGACGCGTGGATGCAGTCGCGCGCCTCCCGGCAGCCGGTGCACGAGCCGATGTCGGTCTACGAGGTGCACCTGGCCTCCTGGCGCAAGCGGCACGGCCAGGTCCTGACCTGGGACCAGCTCATCGACGAGCTGGTGCCGTACGTCGCGGACCTCGGCTTCAGCCACGTCGAGCTGATGCCGGTCATGCAGCACCCGTTCGGCGGCTCGTGGGGCTACCACGTGACGTCGTACTTCGCCCCGGACTCCCGTTTCGGCGATCCCGACGGCTTCCGCCGGCTGGTCGACGCCTTCCACCAGCGCGGGGTCGGCGTACTCCTCGACTGGGTGCCCGGTCACTTCGCGACCGACGAGTGGGCGCTGGCCCGCTTCGACGGCACGCCGCTCTACGAGGACCCCAACCCCCAACGCGGCTGGCACAAGGAGTGGGGCTCTCACATCTTCAACTTCGGTCGCCGCGAGGTCCGCAACTACCTCTACGCCAACGCGCTGTACTGGCTCGAGGAGTTCCACGCCGACGGTCTCCGCGTCGACGGCGTCGCCTCGATGCTCTACCTCGACTACGCGCGCTCCGCGGGCGAGTGGTCGCCGAACATCCACGGCGGCAACGAGAATCTCGAGGCCGTGCAGTTCCTCCAGGAGATGAACGCCACCGTCTACAAGCGGGTCCCCGGCGCGACCACGATCGCCGAGGAGTCGACCTCCTGGCCCGGCGTCACCCAGCCGACCTCCGCCGACGGGCTCGGCTTCGGCTTCAAGTGGAACATGGGCTGGATGCACGACACCCTCGACTACCTCAAGCGTGAGCCGGTGCACCGGGCCTGGCACCACAACGACCTCACCTTCGGCTTGACCTATGCGTTCACCGAGAACTTCGTGCTCCCCCTCAGCCACGACGAGGTCGTGCACGGCAAGGGCTCCCTGCTGCGCAAGATGCCCGGCGACCGCTGGCAGCAGCTGGCGACCGTGCGCGCCTATCTCGCCTTCATGTGGGCGCACCCGGGCAAGCAGCTGCTCTTCATGGGCGCCGAGCTCGGCCAGGAGTCGGAGTGGGCGGAGTCCCGCGAGCTCGACTGGTGGCTGCTCGACCACCCCGAGCACCTCGGCGTCCACCGGCTCGTGAAGGACCTCAACGCGGCCTACACCTCCTCCCCCGCGATCTGGTCGCGCGAGGACGAGGCGTCGTCGTTCGAGTGGATCGACGCCAACGACGCCGGGCGCAACGTCTTCTCGTTCATCCGCCGCGGGGTCTCGACGGGCTCGGCCAGCGGCGGCGGCTCAGCGAGCGACCTGGTGTGCGTGACCAACTTCGCGGCCGTCCCCCACCCCGACTTCCGGCTCGGCCTCCCGTCGGCCGGCGAGTGGCGCGAGGTCCTCAACACCGACGCCGGCACCTACAGCGGCTCCGGCGTCGGCAACCTCGGCTCCGTGACCGCCCACGAGGGCTCCCACAGCGGCCAGCCCGCCCACGCCACCCTGGTGGTGCCACCGCTGGCCACGATCTGGCTCCGCCGCGACTGAACCCGCGTTCTGGTTCTGCGGCTCGCGGTTCATCAAGGTATGTAGGGACACCCGCTCTTCCCAAGCTCAATTGATCGAGGGAAGCGCTGGTTGAGCTACATACCTTGATGAACCGTGACGGAGCGACGGGAATGCGCGGCATGGCCCGTCTTTCCACAGGTCGTCTGAGCCGCTGATTGACCTCCGAGTACGGCGGGCATCGAGTGCCCATGGATCCACTTCGCTACCTCGTTGAAACCGACGGATTCTTCACCCGTGGCCAGGCCCGCGAACTCGGGTACACCGACAAGTTGGTCACCCAGATGGTGCGCGGCCGAATCTGGAGACGGATCCGCCGGGGCTACTACACGTTCGTGGACGTCTGGGACGGGCTCACGGCCGTGGGAAGACACCTTGCCCTCTCGCACGCGGTGGTGCACTCACTGGGGCCTGCCGTCGCGCTCACCGGCGTCAGCGGCCTGCTCGAGCACGGCGTCGACACCTGGGGCATGTCGCTCGAGCGGGTCCATGTCACCCGCCTCGACGGCGGTCCCGGACGGACAGAGGGCGATGTCGTTCACCACGAAGGACTGTGCCTCGCCGACGATCTGGTCGACATCGCGGGCAGACCGGTGGTGTCAGCCCAGCGTTGTGCGATCGAGGCCGGATCTCGCGCGACACCGGAAGCCGCTCTGGTGTCGTTCGATTCGCTCCTGCACCGCCGGCTCTGCACCCACGACGAGCTCATGTCCCAGTTCGAGCGGATGGCTCATTGGCCGTTCACGCTCAAGCTGCACATCGCCGTCCGCATGGCTCACGGCGACGCGGCGAGCGCCGGGGAGTCGCGTGGCAGATGGCTGTTCTGGCTGGGCGGCCTCCCGGCACCGATCCTCCAGTTCCACGTTCGCGATGCTGAGGGGCGGGTGGTGGCGACCTGCGACTGGGGGTGGCCGGAGGACGGTCTGTTGGGCGAGTTCGACGGCAAGGTCAAGTACGGGCGACTGCTGAGGCCGGGCCAGACACCGGGAGAGGTCGTCTTCGCGGAGAAACGACGTGAGGATCTGATTCGGGAGATCACTGGCTGCGCCATGGTGCGACTCGTCTGGGATGACCTCGACCGACCGCGCGTGACGCGCGCCCGCGTCGCCAAGTTGCTCCGCCGCATGGGGTGAGCGGGCTAGCCACAGGTTCATCAAGGTATGTGGGTGGGCCCTCACTTCCCACGATCAACGAGGCACGGGAAGCGAGGGTTCGTCCACATACCTTGATGAAGCGTCAGCCCGCGACCGGCCAGCACACCTCGGTGGAGTGGGCGAGCAGGTCGTCCTCGTCGCCGAGGGGGAAGTAGCGCTCGCGGATCGGTCCCTCGGAGGCGGTGGCCTGGTCGTGCACCCAGCGGCCGAGTGCCCCGTAGGCGCGGTCCAGGTCGAGCAGCGGGCCGTCGTACGTCGTGACGGCCAGGCGGCTCGCCGGCAGCTGGTACGCCGTCACCCGCGCCGGCAGGCGGGAGGGCACCGAGGCGACCGGCACGAAGGCGACGAGGTCGCCGGTCTCGTCGGTGAAGTACTCGGTCGGGAAGAGCGCGCCGTCCGCGCCGGTCCGCTGCGACCGGGTCACCCGCAGTGCCCGGTGCAGGTCGGTGAAGGCCCCCATCCACCAGGCGACGACCTCGTCGCCGGCGACCCGCTCGGCGATGGCCAGAGTGGTGGTCTCCGGCTCGTGGCGGTAGCTGACGGGGAAGGACTGCCCGTCCTCGCCGAGCATCCGCTTCAGCGACTCGACTGTCTCTCGGGTCTCCTGCAGCTGCGCGCTCATCCGGTCGAGGTGGTCGACGATCACCGCGTTGCGCGACCCGTCGTCGGGCGCCTCGAGGAGCTCGCGGAGCCGGTCGATCGGCAGGTCGAGGTCGCGGAAGCGGCGGATCACCTGCGCGGTCGAGACCTGCGTGACGTCGTAGAAGCGGTAGCCCGACGAGGGGTCGATCCGGGCCGGTTCGAGCAGCCCGGTCTCGTGGTAGTGCCGCAGGGTCTTCACCGACAGGAACGTCATCCGTGAGAACTCACCGATCGTGAGCAGCTCGCCTCTGGTCATGGAGCCAGCCAACACTCTCCCGTGGGGGGAGGGTCAACTGTTTGACCCTCCCCCTACCGGAGACCGGACGGTCGAGGTCATGAACACGAAAGACATCACCGCCCCGGTCCGGAACCAGGCACCGGCCGACCCAGCCACGGGCTGGGCTCCGCTGGCCGTCCTCATGTGCGGCATCTTCCTGGTCGTCCTGGACTTCTTCATCGTCAACGTCGCCCTGCCCTCCATGCAGCGCGACCTCCACGCCTCCAGCAGCGGCCTCGAGTGGGTCGTCGCCGGGTACGGCCTCACCTTCAGCGCCCTCCTCATCGCCGTCACCCGACTCGGTGACCGCTGGGGTCGGCGCCGGATGTTCTCGATGGGCGTCGCCCTCTTCGTCGTCGCCTCGGCCGCCTGCGGCGCCGCACCGTCGATCGAGCTGCTCGTCGGCGCCCGGCTCGCCCAGGGTGTCGCCGGCGCGATGGTCTCGCCGATGGTGCTGGCCCTGATCGGCGACGTGTACGCCGGCCCGCGGATGCCGCGCGCGATCGGCGTGTACTCGATGGTGATGGGTCTGGCCGCCGCGACCGGACAGCTGATCGGCGGCGTACTCATCCACCTGGACCTGGCCGGCTCCGGCTGGCGCGCGATCTTCTGGGTCAACGTGCCGGTCGGGATCGCCGCGCTGGTCCTCGCTCCGCGGCTGCTGCCCGACCGACGGAACGCGGCGGCCACCCGACCCGACGTCGTCGAGCTCGTTCTCGCGACCACGACCCTGACCGCCCTGCTCCTCCCCCTCCTCGAGGGCCGCCGGCTCGGTTGGCCGCTGTGGACCTGGCTCAGCCTGGGGCTGGCCGTGGCCACCGCACTGCTCACGGTCGTCCGCAGCCGCCGGCTGATGCGGCGCGGACGGCGACCGCTGATCGCCCCCGAGGCGTTCCGCTCGGCCTCGGTCCGGATCGCCATCGCCTGCCAGGGCTTGCTGTTCGTGGGGATGGCGTCGTACTTCCTGGTCCTGGCGCTCTACCTCCAGAACGGACGAGGTCTCGGCGCTCTCGCCTCAGGAGCCGTCTTCACCGTCGTGGCCGTCCCCTACATGGTCGGCACCGGCAACCAGCGCCGCCTGGCCGCCCGTCTCGGCCGGGCGACCGTCCCGGTCGGGGCCGGGACCTTCGCGCTGGGCCACCTCGTGCTCCTCGCGGCGGTGGCCGAGAACGGCGTCGGCGGCTCGGTCGCCGCGCTGGTCCCCGGGTTGGCCCTGTCGGGCTTCGGGATGGGGATCACCCTGACCGCCCTGATCGACGGTGCCATGAGCGGGGTCGACCCGGCCTCCGCGGGCGAGGTCTCCGGGGTGCTGTCCACCGTGCAGCAGGTGGGGAACGCCCTCGGTGTCGCGCTCGTCGGGATGGTGTTCTTCGGGGCCCTCTCCGGCGGCTACGCCCACGCGCTCGAGTGGAGCCTGGTCCTCCTGATCGGCTCGACCGGCGCGGTCGCGCTCCTCGGCACGCGGCTCCGGGCCCGTGCGCACGGCGGGGAGCCGGTCGCCGTCGCGACCTGACGGTCTGGTTAGGGTCGGAGGGTGACCGAGCCACCGGACCAGCCCACGCTGACCGACGGCGACGTCACCCTCCGGCCCTGGCGCGACGAGGACGTCGCGGACGCCGTCTCCGGCCACGACGAGCTGATCGCCCACTGGTTCGGCTGGGCCGCGGACGCCGTCACCCCCGAGCGGATGCAGAAGGCGATCGACGACTGGCGAGCGACGTACGCCGACGACCGGTCGGTGGTCGGGTTCGCCATCGAGGACGACGAGGGCCTGGCCGGCAGCGTCGACGTACGACGACGGGACAAGGGCGTGGGCGAGCTGTCCTGGGCCCTCTACCGCGGCCGCCGCGGACGCGGCGTGGCGACGCGCGCGGTGCGGCTCCTGGCCGACTACGCCCTCACCGACACCGGCCACGGCGGGCTCGGCTACTCCCGGGTCGAGGCCAGGGTGGAGCCCGGCAACGAGGCCTCGCTCCGCGTCGCCACCCGCGCCGGCCTCCGCCGCGAGGGCGAGCGCCGCGTCGAGCCCGGCACGGGTGACCGGGCCGAGACCACGTCGTACGTCGTGCTCGCCCGGCTGGTGAGCGATCCGCCGTTGACCGAGCCCACGGCGTTCCGCGCGCTCCTCAACTCCTTCCTCCCCCGCAAGCGCGCGATCAGCCAGCTGCTCGTCCGCGACCGCGACGGCCGCGTGCTGATCTGCCAGCTCACCTACAAGCGCGACTGGGACCTCCCCGGCGGCGTGGTCGAGGTGGGCGAGTCGCCACGCGAGGCGGCGGGTCGCGAGATCGAGGAGGAGCTCGCGCTCGCCCTCGACGCCGGCGACCTCCTGCTGACCGACTGGCTCCCTCCCTGGGCCGGCTGGGACGACGCGGTCTGCCTCGTCTTCGACGGCGGCGAGCACGACGCCGACGTCCTCGACCCGATGACCCTCGAGCGCCGCGAGATCCGGCACGCGGAGTTCGCCACCCTCGAGCAGGTGCGCGAACGCTGCGCCGACTTCACCGCCCGCCGGATCACCTCGGCCCTGGCGGTGGCGAGAGGCGAGGCCAGACCGGCGTACGTCGAGAGCGGCGGAGCCTGAGCTGCCCTCACTGGTCCTCGCCAACTCTCCGAGGACGCGCAAGGATCGGGCCATGACCTACGTCTACGACTTCACCCAGGGCGACAAGGACCAGAAGGACCTCCTCGGCGGCAAGGGCGCCAACCTCGCGGAGATGACCAACCTCGGGCTACCGGTGCCGCCGGGCTTCACCGTCTCGACCGAGGCCTGCCGCGCCTACCTCGAGGCCGGCGAGCTGCCGGACGGCCTCGAGGGTGAGCTGGGCGACCACCTGCAGCAGCTCGAGCAGGCGATGGGACGTCGGCTCGGCGACGCCGCGGACCCGCTCCTGGTCAGCGTCCGCTCCGGGGCGAAGATCTCCATGCCCGGGATGATGGAGACGGTGCTGAACGTCGGCCTCAACGACGAGTCGGTGCGCGGCCTGGCCGACCAGAGCCACGACGAGCGGTTCGCGATGGACTCCTACCGACGCCTGCTCCAGATGTTCGGCGCCACCGTGCTCGGCATCGACGCCGAGGTGTTCTCGCGGGCCCTCGACAAGCTCAAGAAGTCACGCGACACCGAGTCCGACACCGACCTCGGCGCCGACGACCTGCGCGAGCTGGTCGAGACCTTCAAGGGCTCCATCTCCGAGCACGCCGGCCGCGACTTCCCGCAGGACCCGCGCGAGCAGCTCGACCTCGCCATGCGCGCCGTCTTCGACTCGTGGAACACCGAGCGCGCCGCGCTCTACCGCCGCCAGGAGCGGATCGAGGAGGGACTCGGAACCGCCGTCAACGTGCAGGCGATGGTCTTCGGCAACCTCGGCGACGACTCGGGCTCCGGCGTGGCCTTCACCCGCGATCCGGCGTCCGGCAACCAGGGCGTGTACGGCGACTACCTCCAGAACGCCCAGGGTGAGGACGTCGTCGCGGGCATCCGCAACACCGTCTCCCTGGCCGACATGGAGAAGGTCGACCAGAAGTCGCACGACGAGCTGCTCGCGATCATGGCGACTCTCGAGAAGCACTATCGCGACATGTGCGACATCGAGTTCACCGTCGAGCGCGGGAAGCTCTGGATGCTCCAGACCCGCGTCGGCAAGCGCACCCCTGCAGCGGCGTTCCGGATCGGCCGGCACATGACCGACGAGGGGCTGATCGATGCCGACGAGGCGACCCGCCGGGTGACCGGCGCCCAGCTCGCGCAGCTGATGTTCCCCCGCTTCGACGAGAAGGCCGACCGCACTCTCATCGCCAAGGGCATGAACGCCTCTCCCGGCGCGGCCGTCGGCAAGGCCGTCTTCGACTCCGACACCGCGGTGGAGTGGGCCGAGCGCGGAGAGGACGTGATCCTGGTCCGCAAGGAGACCAACCCCGACGACCTGCGGGGCATGGTCGCCGCCAAGGGCATCCTGACCAGCCGCGGCGGCAAGACCTCGCACGCCGCGGTGGTCGCCCGCGGCATGGGCCGCACCTGCGTCTGCGGTGCGGAGTCCCTCGACGTGAGCGTCAAGAAGCGACGAGCCAAGGTGCGCGGCGGCGACCCGATCAACGAGGGCGACGTGATCTCGATCGACGGCACCACGGGCGAGGTGTTCCTCGGCTCCGTGCCGGTCGTCGACTCCTCGGTGATGCGCTACTTCGAGGGAGACCACGTCGAGGAGGACATCGTCGCGGCCGTCGACGGGGTGATGAGGCACGCCGACGACGTACGACGGCTCCGGGTGCGGGCGAACGCCGACACCCCCGAGGACGCCGCCCGCGCCCGGCGGTTCGGCGCCGAGGGCATCGGCCTGTGCCGGACCGAGCACATGTTCCTCGGCGAGCGCCGCCAGCTGGTCGAGGACCTGATCGTGGCCGACGACGTGGAGGGTCAGGAGGCCGCACTGTCCGCCCTGCTGCCGCTCCAGCGCGACGACTTCCGCGGCATCTTCGAGGCGATGGACGGCCTGCCGGTGACGATCCGGCTGATCGACCCGCCGCTGCACGAGTTCCTCCCCGACTTCACCGACCTGTCGGTGAAGGTCGCGCTCGAGGACGACCGCGACGACATGGACGAGCACGACGAGAAGCTTCTCGAGGCGGTCAAGCGGCTGCACGAGCAGAACCCGATGCTCGGCCTGCGGGGCGTCCGCCTCGGCATCGTGATCCCCGGCCTGTTCGCGATGCAGGTGCGCGCGATCCTGGAGGCCGCTGCCGAGCGGATCGCGGAAGGCGGCGACCCCCAGCCCGAGATCATGATCCCGCTCGTCGCGTCGGTCACCGAGCTCGATCTGGTGCGAGGCATGGTCGCCGAGGTCGCCACGTCGATCGAGGAGGAACGCGGACGGCCCATCCCCCACAAGGTGGGCACCATGATCGAGCTCCCGCGTGCGGCCGTGACCGCCAACGAGATCGCGAAGTCAGCGGAGTTCTTCTCCTTCGGTACCAACGACCTGACCCAGATGACCTGGGGCTTCTCGCGCGACGACGTCGAGTCGTCGTTCTTCAGCCGGTACCTCGAGGCCGGCATCTTCCAGGTCAGCCCGTTCGAGAGCCTGGACGTCGACGGCGTCGGCCGCCTGGTTCGCCACGCCACGCGGCTGGGTCGCCAGGCCAACCCCGACCTGCACGTCGGGGTCTGCGGCGAGCACGGCGGCGACCCGGCCTCGATCCACTTCTTCGACGAGGTCGGCCTCGACTACGTGTCCTGCTCGCCGTTCCGGGTCCCCGTCGCGCGCCTGGAGGCCGGCCGGTCCGTGCTCGGCGGCTGAGGAGGGCGTTCTACGCCCGTCTACGACTCGCCCGCTGGTTGAGGAGGGCGTTCTACGCCCGTCTACTCCGCTGGTTGAGGAGGGCGTTCTACGCCCGTCTACTCCGCTGGTTGAGGAGGGCGTTCTACGCCCGTCTCGAAACCAAGGCCACCAGTTCCGGTGCGAAAGGGTTCGAGACGGCGCTGGCGCGCCCCCTCAACCATCGGAGTGTGGCCACCCCTCAGCCTTCGGAGTACGGCCAGCCCTCACGGATCGGTCCGCCCACCTCGGGGTCGATCAGGTACTCGTGTCCGAAGAGCGCCGCGAAGACGTCCGGCGGCATGGCCAGGAACCCCTCGATGTCCGTGGCCTGCGAGCGGTGAGCCTCCAGGGAGGCCCGCTTCTGGGGCAGGTAGGCCGTGGCGTCCACCCGCCAGGTGATCTCGTCCTCGGTGCTGCCGAGCGGGTTGCCGTCGTCCATCGGGGCCTCGGCGTCGAAGTCGCTCGTGTCCATGCCGGCCTCGGCGGCCGATCGCATCAGGGCGACGATCTCGGTGCGGTTCATCGTCGACTCGAACAGATGCGGCCGTTCGGCAGCGAGCTCGGCGGCGCGGTGAGCGAGGTGGTGCACCTTGACGTGGTCGGGATGGCCGTAGCCGCCATGCCAGTCGTAGCCGACCAGGTAGTCCGCGTGCTCCTCGTCGAGGACGTCGGCCACGCGTTGCGCCGCTTCGTCGAGGTCGGCGCGGTGGAGGGACCCCTCCAGGTCGTTCTGCTCCCAGCCGGACATACCCGAGTCGGAGTAGCCGAGCCAGACGATGCGGGCCAGCCCGATCGCGGCGGCCGAGGCCTCGGCCTCACGCCGGCGGTAGGCCGCGACGGTCTCGCCCTCGACGGCGTCAGCGGCCACCTCGCCGTGCTCGCCGTGGGTGGCGAAGACCACCACCACCCGGTGGCCCTCGGCTGCCGCGCGCGCCATCGTGCCTGCCGTCTGGGACGCCTCGTCGTCGGGATGCGCGTGCAGGTAGACGATCGTGGCCATCAGAAGAGAGCGGACGCGAGGTTCTGACGTCCGCGCAGGACGCGTGGGTCGTCGTTGCCGACGGCCGCGAACAGGCCGATCAGGTGCTCGCGCGCCTGGTTGCGCTCGTCGCCCGTCGTACGCCGGACCAGGTCCACCAGGCGCGTGAACGCGTCGTCGACATGGCCTCCGAGCAGGTCGAGGTCGGCCACCAGGCTCTGGGCGGCGACGTCGTCGGGGTCGGCCGCTGCGGCGGCGCGTGCGGCGTCGAGGTCGGCGTCCTGGGTGCGCTGCAGCACCTTCGCCATCGCCAGCCCGGCGGCCGCTTCGACGTCGGCCGGGTTGGCGTCGACGAGGCGCTGGTACTCCGCGACTGCCCCGTCGATGTCGTTGTCCTCCAGCGCCTGCTGGGCGGCGGCGTAGCGCGGGTCGAGCTGGTCCTCCCCCTCCTCGCCCTCCGGCGCCGCGGCACGCAGGGGCTGGTGGCGGCCCGTGATGCCCTGCGCGGTGAGCCCCTGGGCGAGCTGGTTGAGCAGGGTGCGGATCTCGTCGAGGGAGAGCATCCCGGGGATCGGCTGCGCCGCCGGCCGGCCGTCGAGGATCACCATGACCAGGGGCACCTGCTGGATCTGGAGCGCCTGTGCGATGGTCGGGACGGCGTCGATGTCGACCAGACCGGCCAGGAAGCGGCCGTCGTACTCGTCGGCGGCGGTCACCACGTCGTCGGCCATCGCGGCGCTCTCGGGCGCACGGGACGGCGAGTAGAACACCAGCACGACCGGCGCCGTGACCGAGGCGTCCAGGACGGTCTGGAAGTTCTCCTCCGCGACATCGAGGGCGTACGACGAGCGCACCCCGCCGGTGGGTCCCGCACCCGGGGCGCCGGTCGGCGGAGGACCGCCCGCAGGAGCACCGGCGGGAGGCTGCGCGCCGGCGCCTGCTGCGGGGCGGTTCAGGCCAGAGAGGTCGATCGCGCCCGGACGGCTGAACGGCTGTTGCGTCATGCTGGCAATCCTAGGGAGGGCCTCACCGCGCCCGCACGAGGCCCAGCCCCATGGCTTCCTCCCACAGCTCCTCGCGGACGCGGGGATGGGCGGCTTTCTCGATCAGCTGCCGCGCCTGCTCGTGCTGGTCGTTCCCGTAGATCTCGGCCGTGCCCAGCTCCGTCACCACGGCGGTCATCTGGAACGACGTGACCGGCTCGTCGACCAGCGGCACGATCGTCGAGCAGTCCGCCTTCGGGTGCCACGAACGCAGGGCGATGAAGGCCTGGCCCCCGAGGCTGTGCATGGCTCCGACGATGAAGTCGGTCTGGCCCCCGAAGCCGCTGTGGATCCGGGCGTTGATCCGACTGGCGTTCGCCTGCGCGAAGAGGTCGACCTGGAGCGCGGTGTTGACGCTGGTCATCGACGGGTTGCGGGCGATCAGGGCCGGGTTGTTGGTGACCTCGGTCCGTCGCATCTCGACCCGCGGGTTGCCGTCGACCCAGGCCAGGAGCTCGGGCGACCCGAACAGGAAGGACGCCGTGATCGGGACGTCGAGGTCCAGTGCCCCGGCCCGCTCGAGGACCAGCACGCTGTCGGAGAACATCTCGGTCCAGACGCGCAGTCCGCGACGGCCGACGAGCCCGTGCATGGTCGCGTCGGGCACGGCGCCGATCCCGGCCTGGAGGGTCGCCCCGTCGGCGACCCGCTGGGCCACCAGGCTCCCGATCGTCGCCGCGTCCTCGTCGACGCCGCCGACCGGAGCGTGCGGCATCGGGCCGTCGGCGTCGACCAGCACGTCCACCTGGTCGAGATCGAGCAGGGCGTCCCCGTGGGTCCACGGCATCCCGGCGTTCGTCTGCGCGATGACGACGCCGCCGTTGCGCCGGGCGGCCTCGACCGCCGACGGCAGCACGTTGACCTCGACGCCGAGCGACACCCTCCCGTCACGCGGCGGGGTCGTGTGGAGCACCACCGCGTCGGGCGGCAGCCGGTTCGCGAACAGGGTCGGGACCATCGACAGTCGCGACGGCAGGTAGCTCAGGCGCGGGCTCCTGCGCATGCCCGGCCCGACGAACGAGGTCTCGAGCGTGACCCCTTCGCGGTCGGGGATCCCAGTCGGTGCGTTCAGGATCCAGAGCCGATAGCTGTCGAGCGCCTCGTCGATCAGGCCGACGACGTGCCACGGGAGGGCATGGTTGCCGGCTACGACGATCCGCGGATCGGCCGGGAGTGAGCGCAGCGCGCTCTGGAGATCCACGGTCCGATCAGATCAGAACCGAGCAGGCTCCCGGTACTCGCCCCACTCCGCGCGCAGCGCGTCGCAGATCTCACCGAGCGTCGCCTCGGCCCGGCAGGCCTCCAGCATCGCCTCGATCATGTTGCCGTCGGTGCGTCCGACCTCGACCATCCGCTCCACCGCGGCCACGGCCTCGGCGTCGTCGCGCGTCGTACGCCGCTCCGCCAGCGCGCGGACCTGCTCGACCTCGACCTCGTGGGAGACCCGGAGGATCTCGAGGTCGTGGGTGATCGAGTCGGTGTGCACGTTGACCCCGACGATCTTCTTGTCGCCCTTCTCGAGCGCCACCTGGTACTGGAAGGCCGCCTCGGCGATCTCGGACATGAACCAGCCGTCCTCGATGCCGCGCAGGAGACCCTTCGTCATCGGGATCTCGCCGCGCCGCGACGCCGCGGCCAGGCCCTCGGTGTCGTCGTGCGTGAGGTCGGAGCCGCCCATCGCCAGGATCCGGTCGAAGATCGCGTTCGCCTCGGCCTCGATCTGGTCGGTGAGTGCCTCGACGTACCAGCTGCCGCCGAGCGGGTCGGCGACGTTGACGACGCCCGTCTCCTCCATGATCACCTGCTGGGTCCGCAGCGCGATCTCGGCCGCCTGCTCGCTGGGCAGGGCCAGCGTCTCGTCGAGGGCGTTGGTGTGGAGCGAGTTCGTGCCGCCGAGCACCGCGGAGAGCGCCTCGATGCCGGTGCGGACCACGTTGTTGTACGGCTGTTGCGCGGTCAGCGAGACACCGGCGGTCTGGGTGTGGAACCGCAGCCACTGCGCCTTCTCGCTCTGCGCGCCGTAGACGTCGCGCAGCCAGCGGGCCCAGATCCGGCGCGCGGCGCGGAACTTCGCGATCTCCTCGAAGAAGTCCACGTGGGCGTCGAAGAAGAACGACAGGCCGGGGGCGAAGACGTCGACGTCGAGGCCGCGGCTCAGGCCCAGCTCGACGTAACCGAACCCGTCCGCGAGGGTGAAGGCGAGCTCCTGCGCCGCCGTCGAGCCGGCCTCGCGGATGTGGTAGCCGGAGACCGAGAGGGGCTTGTACGCCGGGATCTTCTCGGCGCAGTACTCCATGAGGTCGCCGATCAGGCGCAGGTGTGGCTCCGGGCCGAACAGCCATTCCTTCTGCGCGATGTACTCCTTGAAGATGTCGGTCTGCAGCGTGCCGTTGAGCTTCCCGGTGTCGACGCCCGCCCGTTCGGCGGCGACGATCATCATGCAGAACACCGGCACCGCCGGCCCGCTGATCGTCATCGAGGTGGTGACCGCCCCGAGGTCGATCCCGCCGAAGAGGCGCTCCATGTCGACCGCGGAGTCGATCGCGACACCGCAGTGGCCGACCTCGCCGAGGCTCATCGAGTCGTCGGAGTCGCGGCCCATCAGGGTCGGCATGTCGAAGGCGACGCTGAGGCCGCCCCCGCCACGACCCAGGATCATGTGGTAGCGCTCGTTGGTCTGCTCGGCGTTGCCGAAGCCGGCGAACTGCCGGATCGTCCAGGTGCGACCCCGGTAGCCCGTCGGGTAGAGCCCGCGGGTGAACGGGAACTCGCCCGGCCACTCCGAGGTCTCCGTGCCGTACGCCGGCTCGACGGCCATCCCGGACAGCGTCGTGAAGTCCGCCTCGCGCACCCGCGACGCTTCGTAGCGGGCCTGCCAGCGGGAACGCGCATCGTCGGTCGAGCCGTCGCCGTTGGTCGAGCCGTCGCCGTTGGTCGAGCTTGTCGAGACCTGGTCGTCCATACCCAGATACTAGGGCTTCCTACTAAATCCGGCTAACTCGTCGATCGGCGCCAGCGGTACACCTGGCCGTCCCGGATCTCGACGTCGGTCGGCGGCCGCGGTGTCGGGTGCCCGACGAGGTGGTCGAGCAGCCGCCTGCGCCCTCGCAGCGCCAGGTCACCGTCCTCGAAGTGGACGTACGGATGCACCAGAGGACGTACGCCGTGCCAGTCCTGCCGCTCGACGAGGTCCCAGACCCGCATCGTCGGCGCCGGCAGCTCGGGCAGCTCGTGGAGCATCTGAGGCGTGCACATCCGCCACGCGTCGATCACCAGCTCGCGCATCTCGTCGTCGCCGAGCCGGTCGAGGTGGGCGCACACCCACTGGTAGCGCAGGTCTGCGGCGCCGGGTAGGAAGAACGTCTCCGGGTCCGAGGCGACCAGCCCGTCGCGCTCGGTCTTGGGGAAGCCGAACCCCATCTGGGTCTCGTCACGCGAGAACGCCACGAAGACGATCTGCTTGACCTTGAGCTTCCACCGCCCGCGCACCTCACGCTCGTAGACGCGGGGCAGCGCCAGGCCCACGCGGCGTACGGCGTCCGAGGTGGTCACCCGTTCATCCTCCGTCACGGGGTCTCGACGCGCGCGCGGTTTCCCGCCCCGCCGTCTCAGAAGTCGCCGGCTCCGCGGCGTACAGGAGCGAGCAGGGCCGAGAGCTCGGCGAGCTGGCCGTCGGAGAGTGCGCCCAGCGCGAAGTCGGCACCGACCAGGTCGGCGGTCGCCCGCTCGACGAGCGCGCGCCCGGAGTCGGTGACCTCGGCCAGGACAGCGCGGCCGTCGTCGGGATGCGGCCGACGGACGACCAGCCCGTCGGCCTCGAGCCGCTGCACGATCGAGGTGATCGAGGTCGGGTGCACCTGGAGCCGCTCGCCCATCTTCCCCAGCGGCAGCGAGCCCCGGGACGAGAAGCAGAGCAGGACCAACGCCTCGTAACGGGCGAAGGTGAGCCCGTGCGGCCTGAGGATCGCGTCGAGCCTGCCTAGAACCAGCTGCTGCACTCGCATCAGCGACGTGACGGCGTGCATGGCAGGCACGCCGTCCCACCGCAGCGCCCACTGCCGGGCCGCCTCGTCGATCGGGTCGAACGGCAGCGGCATGGGGGGAGCCTATTCCCGACGAGGGCTGAGCCCCGGAGACCCCGCCGGTTGAGGCGGATGCCCTGCTGGTTGAGGCCTCCGTTGGTTGAGGAAGTCGCTCTGCGACCGTCTCGAAACCACGCGTCGGAGGTCGCGGGCCACCGCTGGTTGAGGAGGTCGCTCTGTTCCGCTGGTTGAGGAGGTCGCTCTGTTCCGCTGGTTGAGGAGGTCGCTCTGCTTCGCCGCTGGTTGAGGAGGTCGCTCTGTTCCGCTGGTTGAGGAGGTCGCTCTGCGACCGTCTCGAAACCCGCGGACGTTAGAGGTCGTTGCGGTGGTCCCGGGTTGCCGTTGTGAAGAACGAGAAGTGTGGTGGCGGTTGGCTTTTGGTTGCGGTACCTCCGGACGTTTGCGTCTGGGTGCTGCGTTGTTTGAGGTACTCGCTGTGGTTGCGGTCTTTTCTCTATCGCGGTGGATCGAGTAGCGGCGAAAGTATTTTCTGTGGATTATCTCGGATCGTGGGATAAACCCTGTGGATATCGACCGGAATGTCGGTGGCCACTGATTTCATAGTCCTATGTCGATCACCGCCGAGGTCCCCGGCTCGTCACCCGTGACGGTGCTGGCCGACGCGGTCGCGGCGGTCCGTGGCCTGGCCGACGTGCTGTGGTCGGCGAGGTCGGATGACGAGCTGGTCGAGGTGGTCGGCCAGGTCCAGCAGCTCACCTCGGCGTTGGCCGCGGTCGAGGCCGATGCGGTCGCCGAGGCCGACGCCCGCGACCTGGCCAAACAGAAGCTGCACTACGGCTCGACCGGCGACTGGCTCACCCACGTCGGCGGACTACGCCGCGGTGAGGGCAAACGCCGGCTCGTGCGGGCCAGGGCGCTGACCGGCCCACTCACCCGCACCCGAGACGGGCTGGTCGCCGGGACCGTGTCACCGGAGCAGGCCGATGTCATCGTCCGGTCCGTCGACGACCTCCCGTCCGGTGACCTCGTCCGGCGACGCGGGGAGAAAGTGCTGCTGCGTCAGGCGAGGAGCCTCGATGCCTCCGACCTCACCCGAGCCGGGCGGCACCTGGCCGAGGTCGTCGACCCCGACGCCGTCGACCGCCGCCTCGAAGCCGCACTCGGAGCGTGAGGAACGCGCCGCCCACCTCAATAGGTTCCTGTCGGTCAGCGAGGACCGCGCCGGCGGGATCCGGGTCCGGGGTTGCGGTTCCGCCGAGGACGGAGCCCTCCTGATGGCGGCCCTGTTGCCCCTGACCTGCCCCGCACCCGCCACCGTCGCTACCGACCGACGACCGGCGAAGGAACACCTCGATCCCCGCGACCACGGCGCCCGGCTCTGGGACGCCCTCGTGGCCACCGCCCAACACGCCCTGGACACCGACCTACCGCCAGAGACCCACGGCACCCCAGCACGGCTCCTGGTCACCCTCGACCACCAAACCCTCACCAACGACCTCCAAGCCCACGGCATCGCCACCGGGGTCGGCACCACCGCCGACGGCACCGACCTACCCCCCGACACCCTCCGCCGCCTCGCCTGTGACGCCGAGATCATCCCCGCCGTCCTCGGCACCCACGGCGAGGTCCTCGACGTCGGACGAACCCGCCGCCTGGTCACCGCACCCATCTGGACCGCCCTGGTCATCCGCGACCGACACTGCACCTTCCCCGGCTGCCACCGACCACCGCTCATGTGTCAGGCCCACCACCTCACCCACTGGACATCCGGCGGCGACACCAAGTCTCGACAATCTCGCCCTGCTCTGCGGCCATCACCACCGCGTCATCCACCACACACCCTGGGAAATACGCCTCAACCCGACCGACCGAAGACCCGAATTCCTGCCACCACCCACGCTCGGAAACAATTCCGAGTGGATCCGATATCGACCTCGCAGGGAATAGTCCCAACGCGAGCGCGCGGTGGCGTACTAGCGCGGGGAGCCCACCCCGGGCAGATGGGCGTCGACCCACTCCGGCCACGGCCGGCGATCGTCGGGGACCGAGTCCGCCAGCTCGCGGAGGATCTCCGGCGGCGACCCGCGACGCGAAGGGTCGGGGTCGAGCAGCCGCTCCACGAGCGGAGTGACGGGGCCGGGGGGCAGGGGCGCACCGTCGGGGAACGGCTTCCCGGTGAGCGCCTCGGCGAGGACCGTGCCGAGACCGTAGAGGTCCATCGACGCCGCGATCGGCTCGCACGCCTCCATCTCGGGGGCGGCGTACCCGGTGGTCCCGACCGGGTGCCCGGGCGGTTGGGGGCGTCCCAGCTCGCGCGCCGACCCGAAGTCCACGAGGAACGGACGGCCGTCGAGCAGCAGCACGTTCTCCGACTTCACGTCGACGTGGGCCAGGCCGCTCGCGTGAAGCACCAGGAGTGCCGGCAGCAGGGTCGCCCCGAGCAGCGCGGCATCGGTGGAGTCGAGGGCACCCTGCTCGTCGACGACCTCGGCCAGGCTGGGCCCGTCGACGTACTGCATGACCAGGTACGGCGTCTCCTCGTCGGTGTGGTCCGAGATCAGCCGCGGGAACGTCGGGTTGCCGGCGCCGGCCTGCAGGCCCGCCAGCTCGCGTCCCAGCGCCGCGCGGGCCCGGGGATGGTCCTGCTGGTGGGGACGCGGGAGCTTCAGCACCGCCGGGTGCCAGCCGGCGCGCAGCCAGACCAGCCAGGTCTCGCACCGATGGCCCACGCCGAGCGACTCCACGACGACGATGCCGGGGAAGGCCTCGTCGCCGACGGCGAAGTGCCAGATCGGGTCGCCGTCGTCGGGGTCGACCGCCTGGTCCCCGACCAGGCCCGGAATGGAATCGAGCATCGGGCTCCCTTTCTCCTCATCGGTGTGGCGTAACATCCCTACAACGAACGACCCGCCCGGTCCTCTCTCACCGAGGACCGGGCGGTGCTGTCGTCAGCCGCGGGAACGGCTGCGCGAGCGGCTGCGCGAGCGCGAACGGCTACGCGAGCCGTGGCGGCGCATCGGAGTCTTGATGCGAAGCATGTCGTCACCTCCCTCCGGTCGTGGTCAGCGTCTGTGGAGGGCTGATCGGGAACGGCGCGGCGTCTACGGCCGGCCGGACCTGGCGCGGCAGCGCACCCGGCGCGGCGGGGTGGATCCGAAGGCACCGGTCCGCGTGCGCGGCGAGGTCGTGGTCGTGGGTCACCAGGAGGACGGTCCGGCCGGCGGTCGCGGCACGGATCGCCGCCACGACTGCGGCGGCGGACTCGGGGTCCAGCGAGGCGGTGGGCTCATCGAGCAGCACGAGGCCCGCCGACGAGACGGCTGCGCGCGCCAGGGCGACACGTCGTCGTTGACCGCCCGAGAGCCGCACCCCGCCCTCGCCGACGTGGGTGTCGTAGCCCTGCGGCAGTCGCTCGGCGAACTCGTCCACCAGCGCCGCGCGGCCGGCGGCCAGTACGCCGTGTCGGGTGGCCGAGCGGCTCCCGAACGCGATGTTCTCCGCGATGGTCGCGTCCAGCAGCCACGGCTCCTGGGGCAGGTAGGCGATCCGGGACCGGAGGTCGTCGAGGGACAGGGTGCGGATGTCCGTGCCGCCGAGCAGGATGCGGCCGTCGTCGACGTCGTACAGGCGCAGGAGCAGCTGGAGCAGGGTGCTCTTCCCGGCGCCGCTCGGACCGAGCAGGGCCACCGTCTCGCCCGGCTCCACGGCGAGGTCGAACCGACGCAGGACCGGTTGCCCGGGCTCGTAGCCGAAGTCCACGGCCTCCAACCGGACCGACGGGATGCCCTCCGGTGCCGGCACCGGGTCCCGGGGCTCGGGGACCGTCTCCGGCGAGTCCAGCACCTCGGCCAGCCGGCCCATCGACACCCCGGCCTTGGCCAGGAGGGTGGAGAGCCGGGTCAGGCTGCGCACCGGCGAGTACAGGTCTCGCAGGTAGGCCAGGACGACGAGCAACGCACCGATCGAGATCTCGCCGTTCAGCACGTGGGAGCCGCCGACCACCAGTGCCAGCCCGGTCCCGACCGCGAGGATCGTGTCGACGACCGGCGTCCAGCGCGCCTCGACGGCGACCGCGCCGAGCTCGGCTCCGAGCTGCTCGCGGTTGCGGGCCTCGAACGTCGCCTGGGCCCGGTCGAAGCGACCGAACGCCTGGACCGCCCGCACGTTGCGGAGCAGGTCCTGGGACGTGGCCACGACGCGACCGGACGCCGCCCGCGCCTCCTGCTGGGCGCGGCGCACGCGGCGCCGCTGGCCGACCGCGAACCAGGCCAGGGCCGGGACGACGCTCAGCCCGACGAGTGCGAGCTCGGGATCGAGGGTCGTGAGGACGGCCAGCACCGCCATCAGGAGCAGTACGTCGGGCAGCAGCGTGGTGGTGACCGCCACGACGGCGTCGAGCACGCGGCCGACATCCGTGGTCAGCCTGGAGACCAGCTCGCCGCTGCGCATCCGATCGTGGAACCGCAGCGACCGGGTCATCGAGCGGGAGAAGACGGCCGAGCGCAGGTCGGCGCCGACCCGCTCGGCCGTGCCCTCCGCCGTGCGGTCGGTGGCCAGGTCGAGCAGTCCGAGGACGACGGTCAGCAGGCCGCTGGCGAGCGCAGCGAGCACGAGCAGCTGGGTCGGTGACGCCCACGAGAGGAACGACGGCAAGGAGTCGGAGCCGTTCGGGTCCAGCGCGTAGTCGACCGCGAACGCGAGCGGCCAGGGGCGCAGCAGCACCGATCCGACCTGGAGCACCGCCAGGCCGCAGGCGAGCCCGAGGCTGCCGCGGTGCGAACGCAGCTGGGGCCCGAGCACCCGGCGTACTGCGTGAGGAACCATTCCTCCACCGTGCGTCGAACCACGGGCGAACCAACAGTGTTCGATGGGACTAGGACCAAAGGGTCACGCAGGGAATGTTTCAGAGCGCGTCGAGCAGGGAGTCCGCGGCGGAGTAGGGGTCGGACTCCCCCGCCGCCACCGCGGCCGCGAGGTCGTCGAGCTCCGAACGCCCGTGTACGTCGCCCCACCGTGCGCGGAGGGCGGTCACGGCGATGGCCTCGATCTCGTCGCGTGCCCGCCTGGTCCGCCGGGTCGCCAGCTCACCCGACGACTCCAGCCAGGCCCGGTGCCGGTCGATCTCGGTCACCACCTCGTCGAGCCCTTCGCCCTTCGAGGCGATCGTCTTGATGATCGGCGGCCGCCAGGCGCCCTCACCGCGTTCGGCCAGGGCCAGCATCGACCGGAGGTCGCGCCGCAACGTGTCCGCGCCCTCGCGGTCGGCCTTGTTCACGACGTAGAGATCGCCGATCTCGAGGATCCCGGCCTTCGCGGCCTGGATCCCGTCGCCCATCCCGGGCGCGAGCAGGACCAGGGTGGTGTCGGCGAGACCCGCGACCTCGACCTCGCTCTGCCCGACCCCGACCGTCTCGATCAGGATCACGTCGCAGCCGGCCGCGTCGAGCACCCGCAGCGCCTGCGGCGTGGTCCAGGCCAGGCCACCGAGGTGGCCGCGCGAGGCCATCGAGCGGATGTAGACGTCGCGGTCGAGGGCGTGGTCCTGCATCCGCACCCGGTCGCCGAGCAGGGCCCCGCCGGAGAACGGCGACGACGGGTCGACCGCGAGGATCCCGACCCGCTTGCCGGCCGCCCGCAGCCGACCGACCAGCGCGGAGGTCGAGGTGGACTTGCCGACCCCCGGGGCGCCCGTGATGCCGACGATCTGGGCGTGACCGGCGTACGGCGCGAGTGCGGCCATCACCTCGCGGAGCAGCGGCGACTCGTCCTCGACCAGAGAGATCAGGCGGGCGACCGCGCGCGGGTCGCCCTCACGGGCGCGCCTGACGAGGTCGCCGACGTCGCCCGTGGAGCGTCGGCTCACGCCTTCGGAACGCGAACAATCAGAGCGTCGCCCTGGCCGCCGCCTCCGCACAGCGCAGCCGCGCCCACTCCCCCGCCGCGGCGCTTGAGCTCGAGCGCCAGGTGGAGCACGATCCGGGCGCCGGACATGCCGACCGGGTGTCCGAGTGCGATGGCGCCGCCGTTGACGTTGACCTTGGACTCGTCGAGGGCAAGGGCGCGGGTGGAGTCGATGCCGACCGCGGCGAATGCCTCGTTGAACTCGACCAGGTCGAGGTCGCTGGGCGCGATGCCCTCCTTGTCGCAGGCGAGCCTGGTGGCGTTCGCGGGCTGCATCTGGAGCGTCGAGTCGGGACCGGCGACCATGCCGTGGGCGCCGATCTCGGCCAGCCACTCCAGGCCGAGCTCCTGGGCCTTGGCCTTGCTCATCACGACGACCGCGCAGGCGCCATCGGAGATCTGGGAGGCCGACCCGGCGGTGATGGTGCCGTCCTTGCGGAACGCCGGGCGCAGGGCGGACAGCGACTCGGTGGTGGTGTCGCCGCGCACTCCTTCGTCCGTGCTGACCACGACCGGGTCACCCTTCCGCTGCGGGATGGAGACCGGGACGACCTCGTCGTCGAAGACGCCGTTCTTCCAGGCCTCCGCGGCCTTCTGGTGCGACGCGGCGGCGAAGGCGTCCTGCTCCTCGCGGGTGAGCTCGGTGTGGGAGCCGTTGTAGTCCTCGGTCAAGGCACCCATCGCCTGCTGGGTGGCCTGGTCGTAGAGGGCGTCGTAGGCCATCGAGTCGACCAACGCGGTGTCGCCGTACTTGAAGCCCTCGCGCGACTTCGGCAGCAGGTGCGGGGCGTTCGTCATCGACTCCATGCCGCCGGCGATCACGATGTCGGCCTCGCCGGCGTTGATCAGCAGGTCGGCCTGGGCGATCGCGTTCAGGCCGGACAGGCAGACCTTGTTGATCGTGATCGACGGCACCGAGAGCGGCAGGCCACCGGCGATGCCCGCGCTGCGGGCGGGGTTCTGGCCGGCGCCGGCCAGGATCACCTGGCCCATGATCAGGTAGTCGACCTGGTCGGCCGACACCCCCGCCTTCTCCAGCGCCCCCTTGATCGCCACGCCGCCCAGGTCGGCGGCGGACAGGGACTTCAGGCCACCGAGCAGACGCCCGATCGGCGTACGTGCTCCGGCGACGATGACGGTTCCGGACATGGTGCCTCCAGCCAGGTTTCGGTGATACCCGTGACGATACCCAGCGGCTACCCGGAGTCGCGAGGGCGGAGCGGGCGACAGTGCTGAGGAAAACCTCACAGTGAACCGGCCACCGCGAGGCTCCACGGCGTACGACGATGGGGGGCATGAGCCTGGACGTCTCCCCGCACCTCTTCACCGCGATCGACCACGTCGGGATCGCCGTGGCGGATCTCGACGCCGCCAAGGCGTTCTACCGCGACACCTTCGGCATGGAGACCGTGCACGAGGAGACCAACGAGGCGATGGGCGTCCGCGAGGCGATGGTCCGGATCGGCGACTCCGACAGCTGCCTCCAGCTGCTCGCGCCGCTGGACCAGTCGTCGGCCATCGCGAAGTTCCTCGAGCGCCACGGCCCGGGCCTGCAGCAGCTGGCCTACCGGGTCACCGACCTCGAGGCCGTGTCGACCATCCTCCGGGAGCGCGGCGTACGCCTGCTGTACGACGTGGGCCGGCGTGGCACGGCGGGGTCGCTGGTCAACTTCGTCCACCCCAAGGACGCGGGAGGCGTCCTGGTGGAGCTGGTCGAGCCGGCCCCCATCGCCTGAGCGCCGCCACCGGGCCGACATCGCCGTCAGAGCCCCGGTGCGTCCTCCATGAACCTGGCCCGCAACCGCGTGCCCTGCGGCAGGTTGGGTACCAGCTCGAGATGCCCGCGCGCATCACGGACCGAGTCGCGAAGCAGGCGCAGCCCGAGATGTCCTTCGACCTCGGGCAGCTCGCCGTCCGGGCCCTCCTCCCCCTGCTGATCCTCCGCGTCACTCCCGGCGATTCCGCGCCCGTCATCGGCGACCAGGACGTGCACCCAGCCGTCCTCTCGGCGGATCTCGACCAACGCGGAGCTCGCGTCCGCGTGCTTGACGACGTTGCGCAGCCCCTCCCGGACGATCCGGTAGGCCAGCCGGGCCGCGCCCTCGCCGAGGCGGAGCTCCGGGTCGATGTGCACCTCGGTGTCGACCCGGTCCGCGGTCTCGAGCACGAGGTTCTCGATGGCCGGTCGCAAACCCGCCCCCGTCAGGTCGGGTGGGTAGACCTCGGCCATCATGGACCGCAGCCGCTGCACGTTGAGGGTGACCAGGTCGTGGAGGCGCGACAGGAGGTCGCCGTCCTGGGGGGACGACCGACTCTCCTTGACCCGGTCGGCCACCAGCGGCAGGACGAGGCCGGCGCCCGCCAGGTCCTGGATCACCCCGTCATGCAGGTCCTGGGCGATCCTGCGCCGCTCGAACTCGGAGGATCGCAACGCGTGCCGGGTCATCCGCTCGCGTTCCTTGTGAGCGCCTTCGACGCGGCGCGCGAGCCGGAGGCTGAGGGGCAAGACGGCCACGCCGAAGACCAGCAGCGCCGCCAGCCCCACCAGGACCGTGGCCCGGACGATGGCGTCCTGCTGCCGGGCCGCGCCCTCGGGCGACATGTAGGTCTCGAACAGGATCCGGCTGCCGTCGGCGCCGTTGGCTCCGACGTACGTCTCGATGACCGGCCCCTTCTCGTTGCGCTCGCTGATGTTCTCCGGGTCTGACAGGTCGGTGTAGTCCGAGAGCGCGTTCGGGCTGTCGAGTGCCTCTTGCTGGTCGGGCTTCAGGGTGTAGTGGCGCCCGATCAGGTCCGACTCGTCGGCCCAGAGGATCGTGCCGTCGGCCGACCAGATCTTGATGTGCCGGATCGTGGCGTCGCTCATCCGGTTGCCCATCAACCGGGCCATGTCCTCGACGGAGTCGGCGTCGTGGTTGCGGAACCTCTGGGTGACCAGCGGCGCAGCGAGGCTGTCGGCGATCGTCGTCGTCCGGAACGACGCCTCGTCCAGGGTCGCCTGGCGGGCGACGATCCGGGCGATCAGGATCGAGACCAGGACGAGCACCGCGAGGGTCACGGTGGCCCCGATCGCGAAGCCCCGCAGGGCAGACCGCACCGCCCAACGGTCCCTCGACTCCGCCGAGTCGTACCCGGTGGACGGGGCGCGCCTCATCCCAGCAGACCCTCGCGCTTGGCGATCGCCACGGCTTCCAGCTGGGAGTGGGCATCCAGCTTCGACAACACGTGACGTACGTGGCCCCGGAACGTGTGGATCGAGATGTCGAGGCGCTGCGCGGCACGACGCGCGTCCACTCCCTCCGCCATCAGCGCCAGCACCTCGGCCTCTCGGTCGCTCAGCGGCGAGTGCCGGGACGGTACGTCGTCGGCCCCACGGGTGATCAGGGTCTGGAGCAGCGACTGGTCGACGACGAACGAACCGCGTCGAGCGGTACGCAGCGCATGGAGCACGTTGGGAAGGGACCCCACCTTGGGCAGCAGGGCGCACACGCCCGCGTCGGCGGCCCGCGTCATCAGGGTCCGGCTCGCGTGTGCGGTGAGGACCACGATCCGCAGCTTCGGGTGGTGCGCCAGCAGCTCGGCGCTCAGCGCGATCCCGTCATCGGTTCCCAGCTCCACGTCCATGATCGCCAGATCCGGCGTCAGCTCCTCGACGAGGCGGCGTGCCGTGTCCGCGTCATGCGCCTGCCCGACGCACTCGATGTCGGGAAGCCCGTCGAGCGCGAGCACCAAGAGGTCGGTGAAGGTGCGATGGTCGTCGACCACCAGGACGCGCTGCACGCGTGCAGCGTCGCCCTCCCCCTTGTGTTCGTCCATGACGCAGTCCCCGTGTCGGCCCACCCGGTCGCCCCAGAGCTTGACCTGCCCAGATGATGCCCGATCCGGCCCACCGGGGTCCTGGAAACGCCCCATGTGGTGCACTCAGGCCACGGCGAGGATGCTCGCCGCGATCTCGGCGAGCCGCGAGTCCTGCTCCGGCACCACGACGCCGGGCCAGCCCTCGAGCCGCTGCCGCAGCAGCCGCAGCAACACCTTCAGCTCCGCCCGGTCGGCGGAGCTGCCGCTCTCGTCGCGGGCGAGGAGTCGGGCGTAGATGGCGCGGCTCACCGGAGACGGCTCGACGCCCACCCGGTCGAGCATCGCCGCACGGAGCCGGCCGTAGGCGCTCAGGGCCTCCCCGGCCCTGCCGAGCTGCTCCAACGACTCGAGCACGACCTGCCACGCACCCTCGGCGCATTCGTCGAGGTCGATGGCGCGCTGGGCCAGCCGGCGAGCGCTCGTGTGGTCGCCGAGGCGGTACGACGCGCGCGCGGCCTCGGTGCACGACTCCACGAGCTGGGTCTCGAGCTCGGCTCGGGCCTGCTCGGCCCACAGGCTGTAGACGTTGCCGGCCACCAGCGTGCCCCGATGGAGCTCCATCGCCTGGGCCACGAGCCCGGGGCGCTCCCGGTCGTCGGCCCGCGAGGCAGCCTGCAGCAGGCGTCGTACCTCCACCGCGTCGACCGTGACGCCCACCTCGGCGAGCAGGTAGCCCTTGGCGGTGGTGGCCAGTGCGGACGCCCGGCCGGTGCAGCCGATGTCGCGTCGCAGTGTCGAGACATGGCCCTCGAGCGTGCCGACCCACGAGGGAGGCGGCTTCTCGTCCCACAGCCGGTCGGCGATGACGTCCTTCGCCAGCGACTCACCCTGCTGCAGTGCGAGCATCTCGAGGATGCGGGTCGACTTGACCCCGGCGATCGGACGAGCTCGTCCGAGCTCATCGGTGACGGTGGTCTCCCCGAACAGACGAATGTGGATATGCGACATCGGCGTTGCCCCCCCAGGCCCCGTGACGACACTCCCCCAGCGCCGTCGATGAGTTCATCCTCTCCGTCGCCCAGCGCCTGCAACAGCCTCGTCTGCGGTGGTCACCACGACACGTATTGACTAGTCCGCTGGGATGACGCAAGCCCGGGTCCGGTCTCACGACCGGACCCGGGCCATCCCCGTTGCGGCTACTTCGAGGTGCCGGTCACCGGCACCGACGGGCTGTTGACCGCGTTGCTGACGAAGGTCAGCGTCGCTGCCTTGTTCCCGGCCGGCGCCTTGGCGGTGAAGATGACGTTGACCTGGCAGTTCTTGCCGGGCGCCACCGCGACCGTGCAGGTCCCCGGGTCGGCGGTGAAGTCCACCGTGCTGGACAGGTGGACCGCAGTGATCACCAACGGGGCCGTCCCGCTGTTGGTGATCGTGAACGGCTTGGTCACCGACTTGCCGATGGCCTGGGTGCCCAGTGCGAAGGTCGGATCCTTCAGCTGGATCTGCGACGCCGTCCCGCTGCCGGTCAGCGACACCGTCGGCGCGGCACCCGGCGCGTTGCTGTTCAGCGTCAGCGTCGCCGCCCGACTGCCCGCCGCCGTGGGCCGGAAGGCCACACTCACCTGGCAGGTGCCGCTGGCCGGGATGGCCTGGCACGCAGGGGGCACCGTGACCACGTAGTCGCCCCCGGCGCCGGTCAGCGTCGGAGCACCCACGCTCAGCCCGGCACTGCCGGTGTTGCGCACAGTCACCTGCTGAGCCGCGCTCGTGGTGGAGACGGGGGTCGCCGCGAACGTGAGCGATGTCGGCGAGGCCGCGATCTGCGGTCCCGCGGGCGCCAACCCGTGACCCGTCAGGCCGACGCTCGCCAGCGTGGTCCCGCCCGCCGACTGAAGGCTCAGCGTGGCCGAAGCGTTGCCGGCCGCCGCCGGTGCGAACTTCACCTGGACCGTGCAGTCGCTCTGAGCCGGCACGGTGCCGACGCACGTCCCACCGATGACCGAGAACGGCCCGCTCCCGACCTGGGCCGACGCCACTGCCACCGGGGTGGTCCCGATGTTGGTGAACGTGAGCGTCTTGGTCGCGAGGTCGTTGACGGTGACGTCTCCGAAGTCCGTTGCCTCCGGAGCCGCCAGGCCCGAGGCCAGCTTGCCGACCACCGAGAACTTCGCCGTACGACCGAGCGACGTTCCGGACTTCTGCACCTCGAAGTAGTTCGCGGCCGCGGTCTCGCCGGGCGGCACGTAGGTCGCACCCACCACCTGGTGGAAGGTCACGCCGTCGCCGAGGTAGCCCGCCGGGGCCGGGATCCCGACGCCGGGAGCCCAGCGCAGGAAGCCCTGGAACGTGTCGCCGCCGAGGGCGTCGGCGTAGACGCACGCCGGGGTCGTGGTGCCCGCAGCCGGACCTGGGCAGCCCACGTCCACGGTGCCGTCGGTGCGCTTGAGCGCTCCGGTGGCGTCGGTCGTGAACGTCTGCGGACCGTACGGCGTCACGAACGTGTACGTCGTGCTCGGGCACAGAGTGGTCGCACGGGGGCCGAGGATGATCCGGCTCCGGGCGAAGGTGATCTGCTGGCCGGGCTGCGGCGTGTCGGTGACGAACGCACCCTCCACACCCTCCAGCAGGGAGACGTCCGCCGAGGCCGTGGTGCCGTCACCGCAGTCGTCGGTGATCGTCAGCGGCTCGGAGTTCGCGACCGTGTAGAAGAACTCGCCCGGGAAGTTGTCCGGGAAGCTCACCGGCTGGGCGGTGTCCAGGTTCGGGTCGGGCGCCATGGCGCAGTTGCCGTCGCTGGGGTTCGTGCACGGCGCGAGCCGCACGCCGTTGGCGTCCTGGTAGTAGTCCGGGAAGCCCTGGTTGATCGACGGCGACACCGCGGCGGCACCGGCGAACCCGGTGCCGGAGAGCGTCACGTTGCGGAACGACGGCGACGAGGGCGCGAGGGCGTTCACCGTGAGCACCGCCGTCTGGTCACCGGCCGCGACCGGCGCGAAGCGCACGTCGAGGCGGCAGGTGTCGCCGATCGCGATCTGGTCGGGGCAGTCCCCCCGGGTCACGGCGAAGCTGGCTGCTCCGCCACCGGTGATGTCCAGGTTGCCCAGGCTGAGCGGGGCGGTCCCGCCGATGTTCGACACCGCGAGCTGCTGCGCCGGCGAGGTGCGGCCGGTGTGCAGCTGGGCGAACGCCACCGATGAACGGTCGACCGACAGCGCTGCTGTGCCCTGCGATGGCGTGCCGACCCCGCTGAGCGGCACGGCCAGCGGCGAGTTGAGACCGGTGTGGTCCACCATCAGCGACGCCTTCTGCGGGCCCACGTCGAGCGGTGAGAAGCTCACCGACACCGAGCAGGTGGCGCCAGGGGCGATGGCCACCTGGCAGGTCGAGCCGCTCGTGGTGAACGAGCCGGCCGCGTTCCCGGTCACCGAGAAACCGTTGACGGTGATCGGGTCGATGCCCTGGTTGGACAGCGTGACCACGCGCGTGGCCGGGGCCGCGCCCACGGGCAGTGGGTCCGGGAAGTCCGCGCTCGAGGGGTCGGCCACGAGCGGACCGCCGAGCTTGCCCATGACGTTGAACTTGTCGGTCCGCACGACCAGATGGGCCGGGTCGACCGCGCCGTCGTAGAGGGCGACGTAGTTCACCGGGTTGCCGTCGCGGTGGTACGGCGCACCGACCACCGTGTGCAGCACGTTCGGGTCCCCGAGGTAGCCCGCCGGTGGCGTGGGCAGCTGGCTGGGGTCCCAGCGCAGGAAGCCACCGAGGACGTCGCTGCGCAGGGCCAGCGAGTAGTCGCACGGCACGTCCGGCGGAGTCGGCGTGCAGCCGACGTCGGTGGTGTTCGCCCCCGGCTTGAGACCGCCCAGGTCGTCCGTGGTGACCTTCCAGGAGCCGTACGGCGTGACGACCGTGTACTCGTGGGTCGGGCAGAGCCCGCCACTACCCTGCACGCGCAACCGGCCGAAGGTCATCTGGTCACCCACTGCCGGATCGCCGTTCAGGAAGGCACCCTCGAGGGCGAAGCGGAAGCGCAGCTTGCCCGGCGCGGTCCCGTTGCAGCCCGGCGTCGACAGGACGTCGGCGTCCGCGTCGTACCAGAAGAACTCGTCGGGGAAGTTGTCCGGGAAGCTCAGGTTCGTGTTCGTGCCGTCGAACGTGCCGCCCGGGAGCACGAGGCACTCGGGGTCGTTCGGGTCGAGGCACTGGTCGAGGCGTACGCCCCCCTCGTCCTGGTACCAGTCGGGGAAGGTCAGCGTGTTGGTGGCCGACACCGCCGCGTGGCCGCCGATGCCCGTGCCGCTCAGCGGCACCGAGGTGACGGCCGGGCTCGTGTTGCTGGTGACCCGCAGCGTCGTGGAGCGGGCCCCGAGCACGCTCGGCGCGAAGGCGACGTTGATCAGGCAGGTGCCGCCGTTCGGGGCGACCGGATCCGTGCAGTGGTTGATCATGCCGAAGTCAGCCGCGTCGCCGCCTTGGAGCGAGACGTCCGAGATCGCCAGGGGCGCGGTGCCGTTGTTGGTCACGGTGACGTCCTGGTCGGCGCGGCCGAAGGTCTCGCGCACCTGGCCGAAGTCGATCGACGACGGCGACACCGAGATGGCGGGCGCCTGCGTCGGAGATGTGGCCGTTCCGGACAGAGGCACGCGGAGCGGGGCTCCGAAGGAGTTGTGCGGGACGACCAGAGTCGCCGAGCGCGGGCCCGAGACCGTGGCGCCCGGAGCGAACGCGACGGAGATCGAGCAGGTCGGTGTGTCCCTCGGGATCGGCTGGCCGGCGCAGGTGTCGGCGGTGATCGTGAAGTCGCCCGGGTTGACGCCGGCGAGCGTCGCGACGCCCGGGGTGACGGACCCGTTGGCGAGGTTCGTCACCGTGACGGTGCGCGCTGCGCTCGTCGTACCGGCCTGCACGCCCCCGAAGTCCACCGCGCCCGGCGTGGCCGACAATGGACCGGCCAGCTTGCCGGCGACCGTGAACAGGTTGGTGCTCAGGTTGATGTTCGTGTTGCCGGCACCGGGACCGGTGACCGTGAAGACGTTGCCGTTGGTGCCACCGACGATCTTGTGCAGGGTGGTGCCGTCACCGAGGTAGCCGCTCGGTGCCGCCGGAGCAACGGCCGGGTCCCAGCGCAGGAAGCTGGTGGCGTTGGGGCTGGCCAGGGCCAGCTTGAAGTCACAGACATTGGGCGCCACCGGAGCGCAGCCGACGTCGGTCGTGCCCTGGTTGCGGGGCAGGGCGCCGTTGGCGTCGGTCGTGAAGCTGAAGCTCCCGTACGGGGCGGTCACCTGGTAGGTGGCCTTGGGGCAGAGACCACCGGTCAGGATCAACCGGACGCGGCCGAAGACCATCTGGTCGCCGAACTTCGGGGCACCGTTGACGAAGGCACCCTCCAGGTTGTTCAGGATCGAGATCCTGCCGGCCTTCGCACCCTTGCAGCCCGGGGTCGCCAGGCGGTCGGACTGGGCGTTGAGGTAGAAGAACTCGGAGGGGAAGTTGGTCGGGAACACCGTCGGCTTGGCCGGGTCGAAGCCGGCGTCCGCGGCGACGATGCAGTTCGCATCCGCCGGGTCCAGGCACGGCGCGACGCGGGTACCGGTGTTGTCCTGGTACCACAGCGGGAATCCGTTCGCCGGGTCCGTCCCCGCGGACACCGCCGGTGGCGTGGTCGCTGCGCTGCTGCTGGCCAGCGGCAGTGCCGCCAGGACACCGCTCAGCATCAGGACGACCACGGCGAGAAGGATCGGACGCCGGCGCGAATTTCGCGACTGCGAGCCCTTCGTGCGTGGTGGCAGGTCGGTGTCGTGTACTCGCATGGTTCCCCCAACGTGATCCGTCCGGCGACGGTTGTGCGAGCCAGTCGGCCAAGGTCACCTTGCCGTTTTCTTGTGTTCTGAGAGAGGTCTCCGGAACCCTCAGGTCGGGCGGTCCGGGTGAGAAGCCGCACACGGTTCCCCACAGCCCGGAGCCCCTCGGTACTCTCCGAGCGCAGCGCCCGTCGACCGTCGACCGTCAGGAGCAGATGTGCAGCAGATCCTCGACGCCATCTTGTCCGGAACCGCGACCGCCGAGGACTTCGCCGCGGCGCAGGTGCCGCAGAGCTACCGCGCCGCCACCGTCCACCAGGACGAGGTCGAGATGTTCGAGGGGCTGACGAGCAAGGAGAAGGACCCACGGCGATCCCTCCACGTCGAGGAGGTCCCGGTCCCCGAGCTCGGCCCGGGCGAGGCCCTGGTCGCCGTGATGGCGAGCGCCATCAACTACAACACCGTCTGGACCTCGATCTTCGAGCCGGTCCCGACCTTCGGCTTCCTGGAGCGCTACGGCCGCCTGAGCCCGCTCAGCAAGCGACACGACCTGCCCTACCACGTCGTCGGGTCCGACCTGTCCGGCGTCGTGCTGGCGACCGGTGTGGGCGTCCACCTGTGGAAGCCGGGCGACGAGGTCGTCGCCCACTGCCTGTCGGTCGAGCTCGAGAGCCCCGACGGCCACAACGACACGATGATGGATCCCGAGCAGCGGATCTGGGGCTTCGAGACCAACTTCGGCGGTCTGGCGGAGATCGCGCTGGTGAAGTCCAACCAGCTGATGCCCAAGCCGGCGCACCTCACCTGGGAGGAGGCTGCCGCGCCCGGGTTGGTCAACAGCACGGCGTACCGCCAGCTGGTGAGCCGCAACGGCGCCGGCATGAAGCAGGGGGACAACGTGCTGATCTGGGGCGCGAGCGGCGGCCTCGGCGGCTTCGCGACGCAGTACGCACTGAACGGCGGGGCGGTGCCGGTGTGCGTCGTGTCGAGTGAGGAGAAGGCCGACATCTGCCGGGCGATGGGCGCCGAGCTGATCATCAACCGGGCCGAGGCGGGCTACCGGTTCTGGAAGGACGAGGCGACCCAGGATCCCCGGGAGTGGCGGCGTTTGGGCTCCGACATCCGGGAGCTGACCGGCGGCGAGGACGTCGACATCGTCTTCGAGCACCCGGGCCGCGAGACCTTCGGCGCCAGCGTGTACGCCGCGCGGAAGGGCGGCACGATCGTCACCTGTGCCTCGACCTCCGGCTACCTCCACGAGTACGACAACCGCTACCTCTGGATGAACCTCAAGCGGATCATCGGCTCCCACTTCGCCAACTACCGCGAGTCGTGGGACGCCAACCGGCTGATCGCCAAGGGCATGATCCATCCGACGCTCTCGAACACCTACCCCCTGACCGAGGTCGGCCAGGCCGCCCTCGACGTGCATCACAACCTCCACCAGGGCAAGGTCGGCGTGCTGTGCCTGGCCCCCGAGGAGGGGCTGGGCGTCCGTGACGAGGAGATGCGCGCGCGTCACCTCGACGCGATCAACGCCTTCCGCGGCATCTGAGGCGAGCCGGGGTGGAAGCGCTTCATCCCATCCGACACACTGGGCCTCACATCGACTTTCTCCAGGAGGACCCCCACACCATGAGCGACGAGGGCCTGTCCATCTTCGACGAGCCGGACGCCGAGGGCGCCGACGAGCAGCCCACGAAGGTGATGAAGGCGGAGGGCCAGGACGAGTCCGCCACGGCCGCGACGCCGAAGAAGAAGCCCGCCGCGCCGGCTGTGGAGACCGACGACACCGCGACCACGGCCGAGGCGGTCGAGGAGCCGGACGCGGTCGAGCCCGCCGCGGTCGAGAAGCCCTCGAGGCCCGCGCCGACGCCGGCGCCAGCCGCATCTGCCGCGCCTGCCGCGTCCGGTGGCCGCCCGCTCCCGCCGACCCGTGCTCCCCAGCCGACGGCGACCACGCCGGCCGCCCAGGCCGCCCCACCGTCGTTCGCGACGGTCCGCCGTGGCGGCTACGACAAGGCGGCGGTCGACGCCCACCTGCGCCAGGTGAACCAGGACAGGTCGGGAACGAGCTCGGCGCTGGCCCAGTCCGAGCAGCGGGTGCGCGAGCTGGAGAGCGCCCTCGAAGCGGCCCAGCGTGACCTCGCGGAGAACGCCAACCCGTCGTACGCCGGGCTCGGTGGCCGCGCCAGCGCGATGCTCCGCCTCGCCGAGGAGGAGGCCGCGGAGATCCGCGCCGCCGGGCACAGCGACGCCGACGAGATCCGCGAGCAGGCCACCCGCGACGCTCTCGGCATCCGTGCCGACGCCACCAAGGAGGCCGACGACATGCGCCTCGTGCAGCTCCAGGAGCTGGACGAGATGCGCGCCCGCATCACGGCCGACTCCGAGCAGGAGCGCTCGCTCGCCCTGAGCGAGGCCCAGGACACGCGCGCGTCGGCCAAGCGCGAGAGCGACCAGCTCCGGCTCGCGGCCGAGCAGGAGACCAAGGAGCTGCGGGTCACCGCCGTGCGCGAGGCCGAGCAGGCCCGGGCCAGTGCCGACCGGGAGGTCCAGGAGGCACGTCGTACCCTCGCGGTCGAGAAGGAGCGGCTGGCCCGCGAGGCGAGCGAGCACCACGCCACGGCCACCTCCGAGACCAAGCGCCTCGTCGAGGAGGCCGAGCAGCGGGCCGAGGCCGCCGAGGCCCGGGCGCGCGAGGCGACCACCCAGGCGAACACCCACCGTCAGCAGGCCCAGACCGAGGCCGACGCGCTCCTGGCCCGGGCCCGCCGCGAAGCGGAGCAGATCGTCGCCTCGGCGCGCACCCAGGCCGACGCCCTGGCGGCGTCCGGCAACGCCGAGCAGGAGCGCCACCTCGCCGCTCTCAAGGCCGAGGTGGACCGGATGACCAAGCGCCGCGAGGCGATCTCGGCCCAGCTGGGTTCGCTACGGGAGCTGATGTCCGGGTTCGGGGACGACGAGTCCTGAGCGATCCTCCGGCCCGGCACTCTGCTCCCCGAGCTTGACCAGCACGACACCGGCGAGCACGAACACCCCGCCCACCAGCTGCACCGACCGGGGCAGCTGGCCGAGCAGCAGCCAGGCGAACACCACGGCGAACAGCACCTCCAGCAGCGCGGCGAACGACGCCATCCGGGCCCCGAGGCCGCGTGCGGCGAGGATCCCCGCGACGTAGGCCAGGGCCGCGGTGACGACACCGAGCGCGAGCACCGGCAGCCACCAGGGCACGCTCGTGCCGCGGTACACCGCGTCGTCGGTCGAGGCGGTGAAGGTCACCAACCGGAGGGCGCCCGCCGCTGCCAGGGCGATCGCACCCACGACGAGTCCGCCGGCCGCCAGCACGATCGGGGGCAGGACGTCCTCGTCGGACGCCGAGACGACGAAGAAGAAGGCGCAGCCGGCCATCGCGAGCAGGGCCCAGACGACGCCGAGGCCGTCCACCGCACCGGCCGAGAAGACGTCGAGCACGAGCATCAGGCCGGCGCCGGCCACCACCGCTCCGACCACCGTCAGGCGTGTCGGGCGTTGGTGATGGCGTGCCCAGAGCCAGCCGATGACCGCCACGGGTGCGGTGTACTCGATGAGCAGTGCGACCGCGACCGGTAGCCGGTCGACGGCGGAGAAGTAGGCGAGCTGGCAGCCCGCGACCGCGATCACGCCGTACGCCACGAGGAGACCGGCGTGCGCGCGCAGCAGGGACCACCGCCCCCGGAGCGCGACGGCGGCAGGACCGACGAGCACGGCGGCTCCGACCACGATCCGGCAGAGCACCAGCGCCGCCGGGCTCCAGCCCGCGTCGAGGAGCGCGGAGGCGAGCGCTCCGGAGAGACCGAACGACGCCGCGGCCAGCGCGGCGAAGCCGAACCCAGCCCGCGTACGACGGGTAGCCACCGCCCGCGCTCCGTCATGAGTCATCGTCGCCATGACACATGACACTACGGGTGACTGGTGTAATCTGTCAACGTGGTCTTCACTCATGACACCGAAGCATCGCTCCTGGCCGCGGTCGCACTGGTGAACTCCGGCGAGGAGCCCGACACCCTGACCACCCCGGCCGAGCTGGAGGCCTTCCTCGACGAGCACGAGTTCACCGGCACCAGGCGCCGCGACGCCGCCGAGCTTGCCGGCGTCCGCGAGCTGCGTCCGCGCCTGCGGGCGCTGCTGACGAGCGACCGCGACACCGCCGCGAGCCTGGTCAACGACCTCCTCGGCGAGGAGCACGCACTCCCCCAGCTGGTCCGGCACGGCGGGCACGACTGGCACATCCACGCGGTGGCTCCGGACGCGCCGCTGGCGACGCGGATCGCGGTCGAGGCGGCGATGGCGATGATCGACGTGATCCGCGCCGACGAGATGTCACGGCTCGACCTCTGCGCCGACCCCGACTGCGAGGGACTGGTGCTCGACCTGTCCCGCAACCGGTCCCGCCGGTTCTGCAGTACGGCGTGCACCAACCGCGCCGCCGTGGCGGCGTACCGCGCTCGGAGGCGCTGAGTCCTCCCGGACTCAGGGGTCGAGGAAACGTCGCAGCACCTCGAGGAACACTCCCTGCTGCTCGGAGTGCACCCAGTGCCCGGCGTCCTTGACCGTCACGAGCCGATTGGTGGGGAACCAGCGATCCATCGCACCCGCAGACTCCGGCGTGATGTAGTCGGACCGGGCCCCGGCGACCCACAGCACCGGGCCCCGGTACGGCGGGGTCCCGGCGAGCTGATCCTCCGGCCACCCGCCGATCACCGGCAGGGCCGCGCCGAGCACGTCGAGGTTGGCCTGCCAACGCCACCCGTCGCCCTCCCTGCGGAGGTTCTGGAGCAGGAAGCCACGCACGGTCGGGGCGGGCACGTCCGCCGCCAGGGCCGCGTCCGCGTCGTCACGTCGCGACAACGAGGTCAGGTCCAGTCCCCGCATCGCGGCGACGTACCCCTCGAACTCCGACAGGTGGTCGTAGGCGACCGGCGACACGTCGACCACGCAGAGGCGCTCGACGAGCTCGGGATGGCGCAGCGCCAGCACCATCGCGACCTTGCCACCGAGCGAGTGGCCGACGAGCGCCACCGGATCGTCTGGGTCGAGGAGCCGCGCCACCTGGTCGGCGACCCGGACGTAGTCGAAACCGTCCTCCCAGGGCGAACGCCCATGATGGGGCAGGTCGACGAGGAGCACCCGGTGACGGTCGGCGAGCGCCTTGCCGATCTGGGTCCAGTTCCGCCCCTGGCCGAACAGGCCGTGGGCGAAGACCACGCGGGAGCCTCGTTCACCGAGCGCCGTCGTGTGCAGAGGGCTCGGCGACGTCACCCGGGCAGTCTCCCAGAGGCCACGGTCAGCACCAGCGACGGATGCCGTGCTCGGTCAGGTCGACGTCGCGTCGTACGACGGCGATCGTGTCGCCCCACGTGCGGCAGGCCCGGCGGAACGCCTTGCCGCCGTACTCCACCGCGAGCACGTGGCTCCCGTAGCGGGCGATGTAGCTCCCGCACTCGTGGTACTGCGCGCACTGCTCGGAGATGGCGAAGTCGAAGCCGGCGGTGGTGCCGTCCCACTCGGCCCAGTTCTTCTGGGCCGCCGCCAGTCCGTGCCGATGCGCGCGCCTCACCAGGAGGGCGGCGTACGCCCGGGCGTCGGCCCTGGTGACCAGGCGGTGGCTGCGGCTGAAGGAGTCGAGGTTGTCGTACTCCACGGCGTCGAAGCCGTCGTGGGCGCAGCGCGCGGTCCAGCGGCCCATGATCCTGGCGAGCGCCGTGCGCTTCGCCGGCGTGCGGATGTCGAGCAGCCACTCGCCCCACACCGAGTCGACGACCGGCCTGCCGTTGCGCTTGAGCACGAGCGACCAGTGCCGGTGCCAGAAGCGCTTCTCGTCGGCCTGGGTCTGGAAGCCGTTGACGTAGCAGATGTTGTACTTCCCGCTCACCGGGCTGGCGCGGCGGTCGCGCTCGACGATGCCGACGTGCGCGGGCACGGGTCGCGCCCCGCCGAGCTGGTAGTCCCAGTCGACACCGGTCGGCGGCAACGCGCGGGTCGTGCCGGCGTACGACGGGCCGGCCACCAGGGCAAGGAGCAGCGCGAGCAGCGCCAGGCGCGGGAAGCGAGTCATCTCAGAAGTCGAACCCGTCGAAGACGTCGCCGATCCCGCTGCCGACGTCACCGATGCCGTCGCCGATCCCACCCGCGAGGTCGCCCATGCCGTCGCCCATGCCGGCCGCCAGCGCGCCCAGGCCGTCGCCCATGCCCTCGAACATGAAGCCCATGAAGATCCAGTCGAGCGGACCGAACCCGCCGAAGTAGCCGGCGGCGTAGGGCCGGTAGGCGCGGCCACCCTCCCAGTAGGGCACCCGCCTGGTGCCGACCATGACCTGGCGTACGTCGGGCTCGGCGCCGGCCCGGACCCGCTCGGCGTCCAGGGCACAGGCGGGGACCTGACGCTCCGCGCCACCGGTCGGCGCGTAGGTCACGTCGGCGACCGACAGGCCGTGCCGGGGGTCGAAGAAGCAGGCCGGGCGACGCTGGGGCAGTGGGTCGCCGGCCACCCGGGCCTTGACGCAGGCGATGGCGTAGCGGCCGTCGTCGAGGATGTGGGTGACGTCCTGCACCTGCTCCGGGCGGGCGATCGCGTCGGCCGCGGTCTTGGCGGCCTCGTAGCTGTCGAGCGCCCGCTGGTAGTCGGCGTTGGCCCCGGCGTCGAGTGGCTTGCCGGCCAGCTCGAGGTCGAGGTCCTGGAGCTCCACGCCGAGCGCGGTGACGTCCTCGAACGCCAGCTTCTTGACCGGCTCGAGCTCGGCGTCGGCCCGTTGCTGCTTCAGCGCCTTGTTGCGTCGGCCGATCACCACGAACAGCAGTGCGACGACCACCACGACCAGAACCAGCACCCACTCCATGCAGCGAGCCTACGTGGTGCGCTCAGCCCTGTCCGGCCGCACGCAGGGCCCGTGCCCCCATCTCGGCCAGGGTGTCGCGGAGCTCGGCCGGCTCCTGCACCTCGAACTCCCAGCCGAGGAACGTGAGGTGGAAGGCCAGCGCGTAGAGGGTCTCGGAGCCGGCCTCGAGCAACGTGGTCGAGTCGTCGACGGCGGTCAGGACGACCGTCCGCACGCTGGTCCGCTCGGCGACCTGGGCCAGGGGCGCGTGCACGAGCACCCGCGCCTGGAAGCGGTACGCCGCACTGGCCACCCCGCGCTGGACGAACGCGGCCGGGTCCTCGTGCTCCCGCTCCCGGAAGCGCCACGTGGTCGGCTCGACCGCCCGCAGCCGGTCGAGGCGGAACGTCCGCCAGTCCTCGCGGTCGACGTCGTAGGCCATCAGGTACCAACGCCGACCGGTGGCGACCAGCCCGACCGGCTCCACGGTGCGGGAGCTCGGCGTACCGTCGCGGGCCTCGTAGTCGAACCGCACGCGGACCAGGTCGCGGCACGCCCGCGCCAGCCGTAGCAGCGCATCACCGTCGACGGTGACCTGCCCCTGGTCGAGCGTCTGCGTCGCCTCGTGGATCGCGCGCACCTCACCCCGCAGCCGGGGCGGCATCACCTGGTCCAGCTTGGCGAGGGTCCGCAGCGCAGCCTCGCTGGCTCCGGACACCGTGCCGCCCGCGGCCATCCGCAGAGACACAGCGACCGCGACCGCCTCGGCGTCGTCGAGCAGGAGTGGCGGGAGCGCACGTCCGCGCCCCAGCTGGTAGCCGCCGCCGACGCCCTGGGTGGCCTGGACCGGGTAGCCGAGGCCCCGCAGCCGGTCCACGTCGCGGCGCACGCTGCGGGTGGTGACGCCGAGCCGCTCCGCGAGCTCGGGCCCGGTCCACACGGGCCGCTGCTGGAGCAGCCCGAGCAGGCTCAGCACGCGCTCGGTGGTCTCGGCCATGGCGCGAGTCTGCCACCGATAGCGGACAGGTCCTGTCCTGTTTCGCCTCGACACTGGAGGCATCGACCGAAAGGATCCTGTCATGGCCCTCCACGTCCCACCCGTCGCCGGCGAGACCGACGCGATCGCTGCGTTCCTGGCCCAGCAGCAGGACGCCTTCCGGGCGCTCCTGTTCGGCCTCACCCCGGCCCAGGCGGCCTCCGCGCCGAGCGCCTCGTCCTTGAGCATCGGCGGCCTGGTCCGGCACGCGACCCTCATCCAGCGGGGCTGGCTCGACAGCGCCGAGGCTGCTCCCCGCGCTCCCGAGCCGCGTGACGACGGCGTGGACGCCTACCTCGACGGCTTCCGGTTCGACGCGGACGGCTCACTCGACGACCTGCTGGCCGAGTTCGACGAGGTGAGTGCGGCGGTGCTCGACGCCGTACGCCGGCTCGACCTCGACACGCCCGTCCCGGTCCCCGACGCCCCGTGGTTCCCCCAGGACGTCGAGGCGTGGTCGGTGCGCTGGGTCTGGTGGCACGTGATGGAGGAGCTGACCCGGCACGCCGGCCATGGCGACATCGTCCGCGAGACCGTCGACGGGGCCACCATGTACGCGCTGGTGGCGGCTCGGGACGGGCTGCCCGATCTGCCCTTCCTCAAGGCGTGGAGGCCGGCGGAGACCAACGCATGACCACGGTCGACTGGAACGACATCCTCTCCTCCCAGCTGAGGGACCACTGGCGGTACCAGCTGCGGCCACGGCTCGAGGGGCTCAGCGACGAGGAGTACCTCTGGGAGGTGGTCCCGGGGTCCTGGAGCATCCGCCCGTGCGGCACCCTGGTCTCGCCGGCGCCGATCGGGGCTGGCGCGATGCAGCGCGACGATGCGCCGGACGACCCGGTGCCCGCGCCCGTGACCACCATCGCCTGGCGCCTCGCCCACATCATCGTCGAGGTGCTCGCGATGCGGAGTGCGAGCCACTTCGACGCGCCGACCGCCGACTACGCGACCTGGACCTACGCCGCGACGGCCGACGAGGCGCTGGCCCAGCTCGACGAGCAGTACGACGTGTGGTCGGCCGGCGTGGCCGCGCTCGGCGCGGACGGCCTGGCCCGGCCCTGCGGCGAGTCCGAGGGACCGTTCGCGGCGTACCCGATGGCCGCGCTCGTCACCCACATCAACCGCGAGGTGATCCACCACGGGGCCGAGATCTGCCTGCTCCGTGACCTCTACCTACGACACGAGGAGTCCGCATGAGCCGCACCGTCCAGATCACCTTCGACTGCGCCGACCCGAACGCCCTCGCCGGCTTCTGGAACGAGGCGCTCGGCTACCGCTACGACTCCCCTCCCGCCGGCTTCGCCACGTGGGAGGAGGCGCTCGACCACTTCAAGGTCCCCGAGGAGGACCGCAACAACGCCTCGGCGTCCGTGGACCCCGAGGAGCGCGGGCCCCGCCTGTTCTTCCAGAAGGTGCCCGAGGGCAAGACCGCCAAGAACCGGATCCACCTCGACGTGCGGGCTGCGCCGGGGCTCGAGGGCGACGCACGGATGGCCGCGCTCGAGACCGAGTGTGAGCGGCTGGTGGCGCTCGGCGCGAGCCGGGTGCGACGCTCCGAGCCCGCGCCACCGATGAGCGCGGGGTTCATCGTGATGACCGACCCCGGGGGCAACGAGTTCTGCCTCGACTGAGGACGCTCGGACCCGGCGGAGCCGGGGCGGAGCGACCGCAAGGAGAGCCGCCGCCCGCTTGCGGGCCAGGCAACCGACTCCCGCCCTCAGTCGACCGCGTTGCCCGCCGCCGCGCGCTGCGCTGCCAGGTAGCGCTCGACGCGACGGTCGGGCACCAGCCAGATCAGTGCGACCGTGATGAAGGGGATCAGCGCGAGCCAGGGCTCGACGAACGCGAGCAGGATCCCCGTGAGGTAGATGACCGGGGAGAGCTTCCCCTTGAGGTCGTTGCCGACCACGTCACGCAGTCGAGGCCCGGTGACCGGCAGCCGCATCATCCGCCGCTGGAGCACGTAGTAGGCGATGGCGGCGGCCAGCAGGTTCAGGCCGTAGACGACGGTCGGGGTGAGAGCCACCCGGGACTCGTCGAGCCAGGCCGTGGTGAAGGGGTACAGGGAGAGCCAGAAGAGCAGGTGCAGGTTGGCCCACAGGACCGACCCGTCGACGTACTCGGCGATCTGGAACATGTGGTGGTGGTTGTTCCAGTAGATGCCGATGTAGACGAAGCTCAGCACGTAGGTGAGCAGGCCCACGCCGGAGGTGTCGAGCAGGTTGCGGAGGGTGTACGGCTCTCCCGGCACGTTCAGCTCCAGCACCATCACCGTGATGATGATGGCCAGCACGCCGTCGGTGAAAGCTTCCAGGCGACCGGTCGACATGCGGCGACCCTACGACGAGTAGTCGCGGAACCCGCGCTGCGTCTTGCGGCCGAGGTACCCGGCGGTGACCAGGTGCTCGAGGAGGGGCGCCGGCGCGAAGCCGGGCTCGCGGAACTCCAGGTAGAGCTCGCGCTGGATCGCCAGCGACACGTCGTTGCCGACCACGTCGAGCAGCTCGAACGGCCCCATCGGCAGGGCGCAGCCCTGCTTCATCGCGATGTCGATGTCGTCGGCGGTCGCGTAGTGCGCCTCCAGCATCTTCACCGCGTCGTTGAGGTAGGGGAAGAGCAGCGCGTTCACGATGAACCCCGCTCGGTCGCCGCACGAGACCGCCACCTTGTCGATCTGCTCGCACAGCGCGAGCACGGTCTCGCGGACATCGTCCGCCGTGCTGACGGTGGAGACCACCTCGACGAGCTTCATGATCGGAGCGGGGTTGAAGAAGTGCATGCCGATGACGTCCTGGGGCCGCTTGGTCGCGGTGGCGCACGAGATGATCGGCAGGCTGCTCGTGGTCGTCGCCAGGATCACGCCGGGCTTGCAGATCTCGTCGAGGTTCTCGAAGAGCGTGGTCTTGACCGCGAGATCCTCCGCGATCGCCTCGACCACGAGGTCGGCGTCCGCGAGGTCGTCGAGCCTGGTGGTGCCGGTCAGGCGGCCGAGCACCTCGGGCTTCACCGAGTCCTCGAGCTTGCCGCGCTGGATCGCCTTGTCGAGCGAGCGCTCGATGGTGGCCCGGACCCCGTCGACCCTGGCCGGCGCCCGGCCGACGTAGGTCACGTCGTACCCCGCTCTGGCGAAGACCTCGACGATGCCCGTAGCCATCGTGCCGGTGCCGACCACACCGATCCGCGAGATCGGACGGACCAGCTGCGGCTTGTCGTCCGGGCTCGGCGTGTGGGCGTCCGCGACGACGACCGGGCTGTCGGGTCCCTGGTAGGTGTAGAAGCCACGGCCGGTCTTGCGACCGAGGAAGCCGGCGGTGACCAGCTGCTTGAGGATCGGGGTGGGGGCGTGGAGCCGGTCGCGGCCCTGCTTGTACATCGTGTCGAGGATCTCGTACGCCGTGTCGAGGCCGATCAGGTCGAGCAGCGCGAGCGGGCCCATCGGGTACCCGCAGCCGTAGCGCATCGCGGCGTCGATGTCCTCGCGCGAGGCGAAGCGGGCCTCGTACATCGAGGCCGCATGGTTGAGGTAGCCGAAGAGCAGGGTGTTGGCGATGAAGCCGGCTCGGTCGCCGCAGACGACGGGGTTCTTGCCCAGCCGGGCGACGAGACCCTTCACGTCGTCGAGCACGTCGGGCTCGGTGACGACGGTGCGGATGATCTCGACGAAGCTCTGCACGGGCGCGGGGTTGAAGAAGTGGACGCCGATCACCCGGCCCGGGTGGGCGTTGGCGGTGGAGATCTCGGTGACGCTGAGGCTCGAGGTGTTGGTGGCGAGGATCGCCTCGGGCTTCACGATCGCCTCGAGGTCGCGGAAGATCGACTTCTTGACCGCGATCGACTCGACGACCGCCTCGACCACGAAGTCGGCGTCCGCGAGGTCCTTCATCGACGTGGTGAAGGTGACCCGGTCGAGGAGGGCCTGCTGGTCCTCCTCACTGAGCTTGCCGCGCGAGACCGCGCGCGACGTGGAGTGCTCGAGGTGCTGGCGGCCGCGCTCGAGGCTCTCGTCGTTGACCTCGACCCCCAGCACCGCGAAGCCGTTGCGGGCGAACACCTCGGCGATCCCGGCACCCATCGTCCCGAGACCGACCACGCCGATCGTGGCGAACTCGCGGGACGTCGTCGTGGCTTCGGGCGCTGCGCTGCTCATGGGGCGCATCCTCCCACGCGCTCCCGGGCCGGTCCGGGTGAGGTTCCGGACACGGATCGTGGCGGAATCGAGGCCCGACCGATGCCCGTCGCCCTCGGGATGCAGACCTGGCAACGACTGTGGATCCGCACCCGGTAGATTCCCCGCCCGTGAGGATCGTGGTCGCGCGCTGTCAGGTCGACTACGCCGGACGACTGACCGCGCACCTGCCGATGGCGACCCGGGTGCTGATGATCAAGGCCGACGGATCGGTGCTCGTGCACTCCGACGGCGGCTCCTACAAGCCGCTGAACTGGATGTCGCCGCCCTGCACCCTCCGCGAGGGCACGACCGACGATGGTGCCGCGCTGTGGACGGTCACCAGCAAGACCGACGACACGCTCCGGATCCTGATCGAGGAGGTCCTCAGCGACACCTCCCACGAGCTCGGCGCCGACCCCGGTCTGCAGAAGGACGGCGTCGAGAAGCATCTCCAGGAGCTCCTCGCCGAGCACCCGTCGACACTGGCCGAGGGACTGACCCTGGTCCGCCGGGAGTTCCCCACCGCGATCGGACCGGTCGACCTGATGTGCCGGGACGCCGTCGGAGCGTCGGTCGCCGTCGAGATCAAGCGCCGTGGCGAGATCGACGGCGTCGAGCAGCTCACCCGCTACCTCGAGCTCCTCAACCGCGACCCGCTGCTGGCTCCCGTCCGCGGCATCTTCGCCGCCCAGGAGATCAAGCCCCAGGCCCGCGTCCTCGCCACCGATCGCGGCATCGCCTGCGCCGTCGTCGACTACGACGCGCTCCGCGGCCTGGACTCGAGTGAGGACCGGCTCTTCTAGGCTCAGCCCGCGCTGGTCGCACGGCCGTTCTGGCGCAGCAGCGGCTCGGACAGCGGCTCGGGTGTGGCCTCGGCCCGTGGCTCGGCAGGCGGCAGCTGCGACTCGGTCGCGCTCGTCGTCGGCAGGATCGCCTCGCCCCGCGCCGCCGCCTCGAAGAAGCGCAGCATCTCGACCGGGAACGGCAGCACGAGCGTGGAGTTCTTCTCGGCCGCGACCTCGACCATCGTCTGCAGCAGCCGCAGCTGGAGCGCTGCCGGCGTGGCGCTCATGGCCTGGGCGGCCTGGGAGAGCTTCGCGGACGCCTGCAGCTCGCCGTCGGCGGTGATGATGCGCGAACGACGCTCGCGCTCGGCCTCCGCCTGCCTCGACATCGACCGCTTCATCGACTCGGGCAGGGCCACATCCTTGATCTCCACGCGGTCGATCTCCACGCCCCAGCCGGCGGCCGGGCTGTCCATCATGATCTCGAGCCCCTCGTTCAGCTTCTCGCGGCTCGAGAGCAGGTCGTCCATGTCGCTCTTGCCGATGATCGACCGCAAGGAGGTCTGCGCCACCTGCAGGATCGCGAACTTGTAGTCCTCGACCACCACCGCTGCCCGCCACGCGTCGATGACCCGGAAGTAGACGACCGCGTCGACCCGGACGGTCACGTTGTCGCGAGTGATGCCTTCCTGCGCCGGCACCGGCATCGTGATCACCTGGACGTTGACCTTCGTCATCCGGTCCACGATCGGGATCAGCATCGTGAGGCCGGGCTTCCGCACCTGGCTCTGGGCCTTGCCCAGGCGGAACACCACCCCGCGTTCGATCTGACGCACCACGCGGGCGCTGACGAACCACGACGCCAGCATCCCGAGCAGCACGACAGCGATGATCAGAGCCAGGATCTCCATGACGACCTCCTGAACACGCGGACGCGCCTTCGAGAGTACGCCCCACCTCGTCGGGGCGGGAGCGACCGTCGCCCGGCTCAGGCCACCGCGACCGGCTCCCCGTCCGCTTCGGCCTCGATCTCCACCGGGGCGTGGATCCGGCCCGGCAGCAGGAAGGCCGCGGCCACGGCGCCGGCCAGGCAGAGCAGGCCGACGATGATGCAGGCCGTGCTCATCCCGGCCAGGAACGAGTCCTGGAAGGCGTTCACCAGGCGTGGGTCGCCGCCCGCGACCACCTGCGCGACGCCGACGGAGTCCTGGGCCCGACCGAGCACCTCACGCGGCAGGGCGGCGTACGCACCGGACGCCAGGTGCGCGCCGAAGACCGAGGAGAAGATCGACCCCACGACCGCGACCCCGAGGGTCCCGCCCAGCTCGCGCGTCGCGTCGTTGACGGCGCTGCCCACACCGGCGCGCGCCGGTGGCAGCACGAGCAGGATCGACTCGGTCGCCGGCGTCGAGATCAGCCCCATGCCCAGGCCCATCAGCACCATCTGCGGCACGATCACGTGGGTGTACGACGTGGCGACCGACGACGTCGAGATCCAGAGGAACGCCGCTCCGAAGAGCACCATCCCCGTGGTCACCACGATCTTCGTCCCGATCCGCGGCGCCAGGGCCGCACCGACGACCGAGGCCACCGCGATGCTCAGCGCGACCGGCAGGATCCGCGCGCCGGTCGACAGCGCGCCGAAGCCACGGACGAACTGGAAGTACTGGGTGACCAGGAAGATGAACCCGAAGAGCGCGAAGAAGGTGATCGTGACCGCGCCGCTCGCGGCGCTGAACCGACGGTCCTTGAAGAGCGTCACGTCGAGCATCGGGTGCGGCGTACGCCGCTCCCAGACCACGAAGGTCGTCAGCAGCACGGCCGCGGTGGCGAAGCCACCGAGAGTTGCGGGCGACGACCACCCGCGGCTCGGCGCCTCGATGATCGTGTAGGTGAGGGAGGCCAGCATCGCGACCGACACCACGAGGCCGACTCGGTCGATCCCGGGCACCGAAGGGTCGCGCGACTCGGGCACGAACAGGAACGTCGCCACCGCGGTCACCAGCGCCAGCGGCACCAGCGCCCAGAACACGCTGCCCCAGTAGAAGTGCTCGAGCAGGACACCCCCGGTGAGCGGGCCGAGCGCGACGCCGAGGCCGACGACCGCGCCCCAGATGCCGAGCGCCGCTGCCCGCTCCCGGCGCTCCCGGAAGGTGTTGCTGATGATCGACAGGGTGGTCGGGAAGATCACAGCGGCGAACGTTCCCATCGCGAACCGGGTCACCACCAGCGCCCCCGACGAGCCGGCGAGCGCGCCGGCGGCGCTCGCGAGCGCGAAGCCGACCAGCCCGACGATCAGAGCGGGCCGTCGACCGAACCGGTCCGACAGCGAGCCGGCGGCCAGCACCAGCGCGGCGAAGGCCAGGTTGTAGCCGTCGACGACCCACTGGAGCTGGCGGGTGCTCGCCGAGAGCTCCCGCGAGATGGACGGCAGGGCGACATTCACGATCGTGGTGTCGAGGTTGATGGCGAGGACGGCCGCGCAGACCGTGGCCAGGATCGCCCCCTTGTGGTTCCTCATCGTGTCCTCCGGAAAGTCCTGACGTCCTATGTGGACGCTGTCCACATCACGGTAGTCCCCGATGTTTGCACTGTCAACATCGCCTAGGATCGGTGCGTGACCACACGCGCGCAGCCCTACCACCACGGCAACCTGCGAGCCGTGCTGGTCGACACCGCCGTCGAGCTGGCGCGCACCACCGGCCCCGACGGCGTGGTCCTGCGTGAGGTCGCCCGCCGCGCGGGCGTCTCGCACAACGCGGCCTACCGCCACTTCGAGGACCGCGCCGCCCTCCTCGCGGAGGTCTCGGACCGCGCCATGGCCGATCTCGAGCAGGCCATGGTGACGCGGATCGACGCGGTGACACTCACCGACCCCACGGCCCGCGCCGCCGAGCGGTTGGGCGAGACCGGGCGCGCGTACGTCGACTTCGCGATCCGTGAGCCCGGCTTGTTCGCGGTCGCGTTCACCTCCCCCGAGGGCCCGGCCGCCCATGCCGACGTCGAGACCCTGACGGGTCCTTACGCCGTGCTCAACGGCGTCCTCGACGAGCTCGTCGCGTGTGGCGCCCTCACGCCCGCGCACCGAGAGGGCGCAGACGTGGCGTGCTGGGCGATCGTGCACGGCTTCGCCAGCCTCGTCGTCAGCGGTCCGCTGCGCGAGATCCCCGACGAGATGCGCGGGCCGCTGCTGGAGAGCGTGCTCGACCTCGTGCACCGCGGCCTGGTCACGTGATGGTGCGGACCCACCGTCACAGAGCGGCCGCGACCGCAGCCCAGCCCTGCGGAACCGCGCCGAGACCCGCGCCGTCCTCCGGGTTCCAGTACTCCGCGAAGCCGGACGTGAGCACTCCTGCGCACGTCAGGTCGCGGATCCAGGAGTACGCCGCGTCGTCCTGCCAGCGAGTCGCCGCCTGCGCCAGCAGGTAGTTCAGCTGCGGCCAGGCCGCGCCACGCCAGTACTCGCCCGGGTCGTAGGTGGGGTGCCGGCGAGGGAGGTAGGACAGCCCGTACGGCGCGCCGAACCGTTCCGGGTCTGTGAGCTGTCCGATCACCCGCTCGGCCTTCGCCGGGTCGCTGGTGACGAGGGCACCCAGAGCCCCGTCCAGCGTGGGGACCCGGCACCTGGGACCGCCTCCGATCAGCGGCCGGTCGATCCAGAGTCCTTCGGCCTCGTCCCAGAGCAGCTCGTCGGCCAGGCCGGCCAGCTCCTCGCCCCGCACCCGCCACCGGTCGTCATCGGTGAGCACGGCGCACTCCAGGGCCGCATGCGCGCACAGCGCGTTGAACGACGCGGGTGCGCCGGCGAAGGACCGCGACCAGGTGGCCGCTCCGTGATGGTCGAAGTACGTCTCGGCGACCAGGGCCCGGTCGAAGGCGCTGTACGCGGCGTGGTCGTACGTCGGCAACGACACCCAGTCGTCCCAGCGCGGAGAGTCGTCGGTGCCGGTCTCCCAGGGATGGACGACGTACATCAGGCCTTCGGGAGTGCGGCGATGCTGCCAGAGCCACTGGAGCGCTGCCGCGATCCGGCCGATCAGCGCCTCACCCACATCGGCGCCGGCGGCGGCCAGCACCCGAGCGGCGTGTGCGTACACCGGGGGCTGCGTGAAGGACGAGCGATCGGGTAGCGGGCCACGGTTCTCGCTCGGACCGAGATAGCGCATGTGCGGCATGAAACCGCTCTCGAGCTGCCCCTCGAAACAGGTCGCCAGCTCGCGGGCACCCCGTGGGTCACCCAGTGCCGACCAGGCGATCGCGTGGAAGCAGGAGTCCCACAGCCATTGATGTGGGTAGACCCGAGGGTTCGGCGGGCAGAAGCCGTCCGACTCCCGCCAGCTCGCGTCCAGGACCCGGAGAGCACCTGCACGCACCTCCGTCACGACGAGCCGACCCTCCACCCGTCGGCGTCACGTTCGAGGACGTACGTCGAACAGTTCGGCACGTCGTAGGCGTCGCGGGGCACGGCCGCGGTCCCGGACGCCAACTGCCCCATCAGAGCCAGGATCACGCCTCCGTGGCTGACGACCAGGAGGGTCTCGCCGCGGAACTGGTCGGCGAGGTCGTCGAGGACGCCGAGCACCCGCTTCACGATCTGCTTCCCGGTCTCACCGCCCGGCACGCCCGCGGCCAGGTCTCCTCCCAGCCACGCGGCCACCATCGGGTCGAAGACGGCGGGGTCCCAGGGTCGCCCCATGAAGTCCCCCACGGCGAACTCCTGGAGCCCCTCACGCACCTTCACCGGCAGGCCGAGCTCGCCGGCGACGATCTCGGCGGTCTGGACGGCCCGCGCGAGCTCGCTGCACACGATCCCCGCCACCCGTTCGCTGCCCAGCCGCTCGCCGAGGTCACGCGCCTGCTCGCGGCCCAGCGCCGTCAGGCTGCCGCCCGACTCGGTCATGGCCTCGGTCTCGTACTCCGCGTCGCCGTGCCGCGCGACGATGATCCGGGCCGGGCAGTGCACGTCGCTCACGCAGGCCAACCTAACGGCAGCCCGCGTGAGGCAGGATGACCGCGTGCGGATCTTCCACATCGCGACGCTGGCCGACTGGAAGCAGGCGGAGGCATCGGGCACGTACACGACCTCGACGTACGGCGTACCGCTGGCCGAGGCGGGCTTCCTCCACGCCGCGCGACACGAGCAGGTCCGGGGGGTGCTCGACCGCTTCTACGGCGACGTGACCGAGCCGCTCGTCGTGCTCGAGATCGAGACCGACCTCCTCGACGTGCCCTGGCGCGACGACGACGTGGACGGCGAGGTGTTCCCCCACATCTACGGCCCGTTGAGCACGCAGGCCGTGGTGCGCTGGCGCCCCGCCCGCCTTCCCCCGTTCGAGGCGGCGTCGGTGCCCAAGGTGCCGGTGCCGGTGATCGTCAGCGCCTTCTACGGTCTGACCGTCGTCCTCGGCACCGCCGCGCTGGCCCTGGCGATCGCGGGCCTGGTCGCCGACTCACGGGCGCACTCCTTCCCACCGACCCTCAGCCACTCGACCGAGTTCCTGGTCTGGACCCTCGCCGGCACCTGCGGCCTCGCCACCGTGGCCTGCCTCGGCGTCGCCTGGGTGCTGAACCAGCAGACCGTCCACCCCGAGGTGGAGCCCCCGGCTCAGTAGATCCGGGGCACGAACGTCTGCTCGTGCATCGGAGGGCGCACGTAGGGGATCTCGCGCATCGTCGGTAGCTCCACCACGCCGGGCGCCACGTCGACGTAGTCGAACTGGCTGAGCAGGTGGCGGATGCAGTTGATCCGCGAGGCCCGCTTGTCGTCGGACGGTACGACGTACCACGGCGCCTGCTTGATGTCGGTGTACTGGAACGTGGTGTCCTTGGCCATCGAGTAGCGCACGTAGAGCTCGTGCTCGGCGAGATCCATGTCGGAGAGCTTCCAGCGCTTGAGCGGCTCGGCGTTGCGGGCCTCGAAGCGGCGGGCTTGCTCCTCGAAGGAGACCGAGAACCAGTACTTGAGAACCTTGATGCCGGACCTCACGAGTATCCGCTCGAACTCCGGGCAGCTGCGCAGGAACTCCTGGTGCTCCTCCTCGGTGCAGTAGCCCATCACCCACTCGACGTTCGACCGGTTGTACCAGCTGCGGTCGAACAGCACCATCTCTCCTGCCGCCGGGAGGTGCTCGACGTACCGCTGGAAGTACCACTGCGTCCGCTGCCGCTCCGTGGGCTTGGGGAGCGCGACCACACGGACCGTGCGTGGGCTGGTGCGCTCGGTGATCCGCTTGATCACGCCGCCCTTGCCGGCCGATCCGCGGCCCTCGAAGACCACCGCGACCCTGAGCCCCTGGGAGGCGATCCAGTACTGCAGCAGCACCAGCTGCTCCTGGATCCGCTCCATCTCCGCCTCGTAGACGGTGGCCTTGAGCCGCCCACTCCTGGTGTAGGAAGTCGCGTCGCGGTCGGACGGTGGCTGCGCGGAGACGATGTCGTCAGCACCCTCCGGCGGTGTCCTGGTCATCGAGCCTCCTTGTGCTGCCACCGTCCTACCTGGAGGCAGGTGCTGACAAGGGCCCTCAGTCCAGGTCGTTCGCGTCGCGGATCACGTCCACGATGCCGGCCATGATCTCGGTGAGGCCGAAGTCCTTCGGCGTGTAGACCGCGGCGACCCCGGCATCGATGAGCCGGCGGGCGTCGGCGTCCGGGATGATCCCGCCCACGATCACCGGCACGTCGCCAAGCCCGGCCTGCTCGAGCGCCACCAGCACCGCGGGCACCAGCTCCATGTGGGAGCCGCTCAGGATGGACAGCCCCACGCAGTGCACGTCCTCGGCCACGGCGGCGGCGACGATCTGCTCGGGGGTCAGCCGGATGCCCTGGTAGATCACCTCGAAGCCCGCGTCGCGGGCGCGGACGGCGACCTGCTCGGCGCCGTTCGAGTGTCCGTCGAGGCCGGGCTTGCCCACCAGCAGCCGGAGCCGGCCGCCCAGCTCCTCGCCGGTCTCCTGCACCCGACGACGTACCTCGGCGAGCTCCGCTCCGGCCGTGCCCACCACGGACGAGGCCCCCACGGCTCCGCTGACGCCGGTCGGCGCACGGAACTCGCCGAACACACCCCGCAGCGTGGCCGCCCACTCGCCGGTGGTCGCACCGGCGCGGGCCGCGGCCAGGGTGGCGGGCATCAGGTTGGTGTCCGTCTTGGCGTCGGCAGCCAGCCGCGCGAGCGCCTCGGTGACCCCGGTCTCGTCGCGCTCGGCCTTCCAGGCCTCGACGCTGGCGATCGCGGCCTGCTCCGCCTCCGGGTCGGCGGCCTGGATCGCGGCGTCGAGGTCGGCCGTCAACGGGGACGGCTCGGTCGTCTCGAACCGGTTGACGCCGACGACGACCTCCTCCCCCGACTCGATCCGGGCGCGCCGGGCGGCGTGGGCGGAGACCAGCTCCTGCTTCATGTAGCCGCTCTCGACGGCGGCGATCGCGCCGCCCATCGCCTGCACCCGGTCCATCTCGGCCGTGGCGCTCGCCACGAGCTCGGCGACCTTCGCCTCGATCACGTGCGAGCCCGCGAAGATGTCGTCGTACTCCAGCAGGTCCGACTCGTAGGCGAGCACCTGCTGGAGACGCAGCGACCACTGCTGGTCCCACGGCCGGGGCAGGCCCAACGCCTCGTTCCAGGCGGGCAGCTGGACGGCGCGGGCCCGGGCGTCCTTGGACAGAGTCACCCCGAGCATCTCCAGGACGATGCGCTGGACGTTGTTCTCGGGCTGCGCCTCGGTCAGGCCGAGGCTGTTGACCTGGACGCCGTAGCGGAAGCGCCGCATCGCGGGATCCGTCACGGCGTACCGCTCACGCGTGAGCCGGTCCCACAGCTCGACGAACGCGCGCATCTTGCAGGTCTCCTCGACGAAGCGGACACCGGCGTTGACGAAGAACGAGATCCGGCCGACGACCCGGCCGAAGTCCTCCTCCGAGACCTGGCCCGATGCCCGGACCGCGTCGAGCACCGCGATCGCCGTGCACAGCGCGTACGCGAGCTCCTGCGTCGGCGTCGCTCCCGCTTCCTGCAGGTGGTAGCTGCAGATGTTGATCGGGTTCCAGGTCGGGATCTCGTGGACGGTGTAGGCGATCACGTCGGTGATCAGGCGCAGCGAGTGCTCCGGCGGGAAGACATAGGTGCCGCGTGAGAGGTACTCCTTGACGATGTCGTTCTGCGTCGTACCGGCGAGGCGGTGCGCCACGTCCTGACGTTCGGCGGTCGAACCGGTCGAGACGCCGTTCTGCTCCTCGGCGACCACCTGGTAGAGCGCCAGCAGCCACATCGCGGTCGCGTTGATCGTCATCGAGGTGTTCATCTCGGTGAGCGGGATGTCGGCGAAGAGGCGGCGCATCTCCCCGAGGTGCGGGATCGGTACGCCGACCTTGCCGACCTCGCCGCGACTCAGGACGTCGTCGGGGTCGTAGCCGGTCTGGGTCGGCAGGTCGAAGGCCACCGAGAGACCGGTCTGGCCCTTGGCCAGGTTCGTCCGGTAGAGGGCGTTGGACGCTGCGGCGGTCGAGTGGCCGGCATACGTCCGCATCACCCAGGGGCGGTCCTTGTCGGTCATGTGACCGAGGGTAGGGCCGGCAACACCGCAGGTCAGCGGCGTGTGAACAAAGCCTCAGGCGCTGGCTGCTGCCCGCTCGACCTCGATCACGCGGGCCAGGCGGGTCAGGTGGAGCATCCGGCGGACCGCCGGCCCGCACCCGCGCAGGCGGAGGTGGTGGCCGGTGCGGCTGGTCTCGAGCGTGGCGTAGGCCAGCACCCGGGCGGCCGTGAGGTCGATCGTCTCGACGCCGGTCAGGTCGATCACGACGTCCTGCTCGTAGGCGTGTGAAGCCTCGTAGATGGCGGTGCGTACCTCCATCGTGCTGCGCACGTCGAAGTCACCACACAGTGTCAGTGTCGGCCCATCGGTCACGATGTCCATCGTCCGTACCCCGTTCCCCGTGCCCCGAGTCGGGCGTTGCGTGCTGCTCATCGCCTGACACCATCTTCCGGGATACCGATCACCCGGTAAAGCGATATTTGCCGGCAATGCCATATTTGCGACGAACTGTTATCACTATGACGCCTCAGCCCCCACAGACGGTTGCGCCCCGCCCGGATATTTCTTCCCGGACGCGCACTACTGTCCTGTGTCATGGTCAACCTGACGAAGATCTACACCCGCACGGGCGACGGCGGCCGGACGCGTCTGGGCGACATGAGTGCGACGTCGAAGAACGACCTCCGGCTCCATGCCTATGCAGACGTCGACGAGGCGAACGCCCAGCTGGGGGTAGCACTTGCTCATGACGTCGAGGAGCAGGTGCGGGCGGTCCTGATACACGTCCAGAACGACCTCTTCGACGTCGGAGCCGACTTCTGCACGCCGGTGGTGGCCGACCCGGAGTACCCGCCGCTGCGGATCACCCAGGACTACGTCGACCGGCTCGAGGGCTGGTGCGACGAGTTCAACGCCGACCTGCCGAACCTGCGGTCGTTCATCCTGTCGGGAGGCACGCCCGCAGCCGCTCAGCTCCACGTCGCGCGCACCGTCGTACGACGGGCGGAGCGGTCGGCGTGGGCGGCCTACGAGGTGCACGGCGAGACGATGAGCAAGCTGCCGATCCTCTACCTCAACCGGCTCTCGGACCTGGTCTTCATCCTTGCGCGCTACGCCAACCGCGAGCAGGGCGACGTGCTCTGGGTACCGGGCGGGGAAAGGGGCGCGGCCACGTGAGCGAGCAGAAGCAGGTCTCGACCGACGGGGTGACCAAGACCGAGCCCAAGCCCGACAAGCCCGATCCCGTCGACGACCTCGTCATCACCCAGCACACCCTGCGGACCCGGGCCGGAGAGCTGGCCTACACCGCGCGCACGGGCCGGGTGGTGCTGCGCGAGGAGGAGGTCGAGGACGACGTCTTCAAGGGCTGGAAGGCCCGCGCGGAGATGTCGGTGACGGCGTACACGCTGAAGGACGCCGACCTCACCACCCGGCCGATCACGTTCGTCTTCAACGGCGGGCCCGGCTCGTCGTCGATCTGGCTCCACATGGGTCTGCTCGGCCCGCGCCGCGTCGACCTGGGTGACGTGACCGCGCCGCACCCGCCGCCGTACCGGCTGGTCGACAACCCCGAGACCCTGCTGAGGGTCTCGGACCTCGTCTTCATCGACCCGATGTCGACCGGCCACACGCGCGCGGTCGAGGGCGGGAAGCCCAAGGACTTCCACGGCTACGGCAAGGACGTCGAGCAGGTCACCGAGCTGATCAGGCTGTGGTGCACCCGCGAGGACCGCTGGATGTCACCGAAGTACATCGTCGGCGAGTCCTACGGCACCGTCCGAGCCGTCGCTGTCGCCGAGCGGCTCTCGACCCGGCACTCGATGGGGCTGAACGGGATCGTCCTGATCTCCAGCGTCCTCGACTTCGGCAGCCAGGACTTCGAGTTCCACCGGGTGGACGAGGCCTGCCTCAACTTCCTGCCGACGTACACCTCGATCGCGCACTACCACGGCAAGCTCAAGGGCCGGCCCGCCAAGCTGCGGCAGGAGGCCGAGGACTTCGTCGCCGGTCCCTACCGGACCGCGCTCGCCGCCGGCCGCCGCCTGCCGGCCAAGGAGCGCGCGAGCGTCGTGAGGACGCTGGCCCGGCTGACCGGGCTCTCGGAGGAGTACGTCGACCGCACCGACCTGCGGGTCGAGCACTGGCGCTTCTGCACCGAGCTGCTCCGTGACCGCGGCCTGACGGTCGGCCGGATCGACGGCCGCTTCAGCGGTCCCCTCCACTCCCTGATCGCCGAGAACATGGACGCCGACCCGTCGATGGACGCGATGGAGGCGCCGTTCACCGCCGCGCTGCACCACTACCTGCGCAGCGAGCTCGGCAGCACCCTCGACCTGTCCTACGAGGTGTTCGCGAGCGCGATCAAGGAGTGGTCGTTCAAGGAGTTCGAGGGCAAGCCGATCTTCGTGGCCGACAAGCTGGAACGGGTGATGCGGGCCAACCCGCACCTCCGGGTCCGGATCGAGTACGGCTACTACGACCTCGCCACGCCGTACCACGCAGCGGAGGACATGGTCGCCCACCTGCGACTGCCCGCCGAGGCGTTCGACCGGATCGAGCACGAGCACTTCGAGACCGGGCACATGCCCTACCTGCACGAGGCGTCGCGCAAGCGCGAGGCCGCCGGCATCGCGGCGTTCGTCGAGCGGCGCTGAGCGTGGTCCGTCGGGCTGTCAGGGAGCCGATGCTCGCTCCCCCGGGTGCCCGCTCGGTCTACACCGACGGCGCGTGCTCCGGCAACCCCGGCCCCGGTGGCTGGGCCTGGGCGATCGACAGCACGACCTGCGACTCGGGCGGCGAGCCGGTGAGCACGAACCAGCGAATGGAGATCCGGGCCGCACTCGAGGCGGTGACCGCCCTGTCGGGACCCCTGCTGGTGGTGAGCGACTCGACGTACGTCGTGAACTGCTTCCGCGACCGGTGGTGGGAAGGCTGGCTCGCCCGGGGCTGGATCACCTCGGCGAAGAAGCCCGTCGCCAACCGCGACCTGTGGGAGCCACTCATCACCACGGTCGTGGACCGCGGCGACATCGCCTTCCACTGGGTCAAGGGCCACTCCGGCGACGAGATGAACGACTTCGTGGACAGCCTGGCGGTCCAGGCTAGCCAGCACGCCGCGCGGTGATCAGCCAGGTCGCTGACGGCAGGACCACGCCGTCCGACGTCGCGTTCTCCACCACGAGCCGGTGCAGCGTGGCTGTCGCGCGCGCCCGCCCGTCGTCATCGAGGTCCTCGTCGATCCAGGTCTCGAGGAATGCCTGGGCGTCGTCGACCGTCCCGAACGCCAACGGAAGGCGAAGCGGCGCGACGCCGACGTCGACGAAGCCCGCGCCGTCCAGCAGCGAGGTGCACAGCGCGGGGTCGGCCAGCGAGAACGGACCCGGGGCGTAGCCGCTCGGTTCGTCCGCATCGTCCTCCGACGGGACCTCGCCGAGGGCGGTGTCGATGGCGGTGATCCACTCGTTCGCGGCGACCTCCTGCCAGACGGTGAGGGCGAGCCGTCCTCCTGGGCGAAGGGCTCCGCGGATGTTGGCGAACGCTGCCGCAGGATCACCGAAGAACATCGATCCCATCCGGCTCACGGCCACGTCGAACGAGGCGTCGAAGGGGTACACCTGGGCGTCGCCCTGGACGAACTCGACGTTGCGGATGGTCTCGCGCCGGGCGGCCTCCCTGGCGATGGCCAGCATCGGCCCCGACAGGTCCAGACCGAGCACCGAACCATCGGTGGCGCGAGCTGCCAGAACGCGGGTGGTCGCCCCGGTGCCGCACCCGATGTCCAGGATCCGGTCGTCCGTGTGGACGTCACCGGCCTCGACCAGGGCCCTGTCGAAGACGCCGAGAAGGCGCTCGTACTCCCGGTGGTACGTCGCCCAGTACTCACCGTCGGCGCCATCCCACTCGCCGGCCTGATCGGCGTTGGCGGGATCGACCGGAAATGCGAAGGGCTCGACCGTCATTCAGGGCCGCATCAGGATCGTCTCGAGCTCCAGGAGAGCCCGGTCGGCGTAGCCCTTCCACATCCGGGAGAGCACATTCATGGTGAGCCGGGCCGGCGGGGCGGTGGGGTGCAGGGTCCAGGCCCAGCCGATCCGGGCACCCGTGCCCTCCGGGGTGACCGACCAGGCGCCGTCGACCGTACGCACGAACGGCCGGAGCCTGCCATGGAGATCGTCGAGGAGATAGGTGTAGCCGTTCGGTCGGTCGACGGAGACCAGCGTCTCGCGCAGACGACCGCCGTCGCCGAGCACGATCGTCCGCGTCTGACCGACCGTCCCCCACACGTCGGGCTCACCGCTCACCTCCCGCACCGGCGGGAACGCGGCGTAGCGGCGCGCGAAGACCTCCGGCAACGGGGCGACGATCAGGCGGTCGAACGCCTCCGTCGGCTCGACCGCGACCAGCCGGGACGCTTCGACGCGGTGACCAGGCATGGGCGTCAGGCTACGCGTCCGGAGCGGGAGGCGCGCCGGGGCGCGCGCCGCCTCAGGAGTCGAAGCCGAGGCCCAGCCGGTCGAGGCTTCGCAGCCAGAGGTTGCGCCGGCCCTGGTTGCGGTCGGCCTGGGCCAGCGCACGACGGGTTGCCTCGATCCCGGTCCAGGCGAAGGGCTCGGGCGGGAAGGGGAGGGGTTTGGAGCGCACCAGGTCGAGGCGGGTGCGCTCGGTGTCGGCTCCCTCGAGGAGATCGAGCATCACCTCGGCTCCGAACCGGGTGGCGCCGACCCCGAGGCCGGTGTAGCCGAGTGCGTACGCCGCGCGCCCGCCGTACGCCGTACCGAAGAACGCGCAGAAGCGGGTGCAGGTGTCGATCGCGCCGCCCCAGCGGTGGCTGAAGCGCAGCCCCTCGAGCTGGGGGAACGTCTCGAAGAACTGCCGGGCCAGCAGCTCGAACGTCGCGGGCCGCTGGTCGTACGACGGCCGGACGTGCCGGCCGAAGTGGTAGATCGCGTCGTACCCGCCCCACAGGATCCGGTGGTCGGAGGTCAGCCGGTAGTAGTGGAACTGGTTGGTCATGTCGTCGAGGCCCTGCCGTCCGGACCAGCCGACGGAGGCGAGCTGATCGGGCGTGAGCGGCTCGGTCATCAGGGCGTAGTCGTAGACCGGCACGGTGTAGAGGCGAAGCCGCCGGACCGGAGAGGGGAAGGCGTTGGTGCCGAGCGCGACGTGTCGCGCGTGCACGACGGGCCCCGCGTAGGTGCGGACGTCGACCCCGGCGCCGCTGCGCGAGATCCCGGAGACCGCCGTGTGCTCGTGGATCCGCACCCCGAGCGCCCGGGCCGCGTCGGCGAGTCCCCACGCGAGCCGCGCCGGGTCGACGAGAGCCGTGTCGTCGGGCTCGTGGACGCCGGCGAGGTACGTCGGGGAGTCCACCTCCGCGCGCACCGCGTCGCGGTCGAGGAACCGGCTGCCGGGCGTCTCGGCGGCGTGCTCACGGAGCCACGCCACCTGGTGCGGCTCCGTGGCGACCACGATGGTGCCGGGTCGCTCGAAGTCGCAGGCGATGCCGTAGCGGGTCAGCGTGGTCTCGAGCCCGTCGAGGTTCTCCCGACCCAGCTCGTCGAGCCGGTCGATCTCGTCGGGGAAGCGCTCCGCGCCGTTGGCCCGACCGTGGGTCAGCGACGCCGCACAGAAGCCGCCGTTGCGACCCGAGGCCGCCCAGCCGACCCGCTGGCCCTCGAGCAGCACCACGTCGCGCGAGGGGTCGCGCTCCTTGGCCAGGATCGCGGTCCACAGCCCGGAGTAGCCACCGCCGACGATGCAGAGGTCGGTCGCGGTGTGCGCGTCGAGTGCGGCCCGCGGCGCGGGTCGGTCGGCCTGGTCGAGCCAGTACGGCGTGGGCGCGGCCTCGCGCAGGGACGGGTGCTCGACGCTCACGGGGACACTCTGCCGTCAAGCCAGGCCGGGGGTCGAGGCCGGTGGACCGCGGTGACCATCACCGCGGCCGGGAGCATCGCGACCGCGATCACCAGGAGCGAGTCGAGCGTGCCGACGTGGTCTCCCACGAAGCCCAGGAGGGGTGGGCCGGCGAGGAAGGCGCCGTACCCGATCGTGGAGACGACGGCGACCCGGCGGGCGGCGCGCAGCGGGTCGTCGCCGGCGGCGCTCATCCCGACCGGGAAGCCGAGCGCGGCGCCGAAGCCCCACAGCAGGATGCCGACCACGGCGAGGCCGGGGCTGCCGGCGTAGACGAGGATCAGCACGCCGGCAGCGGCCGCGAACGCGGACCCGAGCATCGAGCGGGATCGCCCGAACCGGTCGAGCACCACCGGTCCGACCAGCCGGCCGGTCGTCATCGCGGCCACGAAGGTGGCGAAGCCGACCACACCGACCCAGTGGCGAGCGTCGTACCCGTCGACGAGGGCCAGTGCCAGCCAGTCGTTCGCGGCCCCCTCGGCGAGGGTGAAGGAGAGCACCATCAACCCGATCGCGAGGGTCCGGGGCTCCAGCCACGCGGACCTGGACGCCTCCGCCTCCTCGTCATCGCTCGGCGCGGGCCCCGTCGCCGGGTAGCGGTAGGAGGCCACGTGGGCCGCCCCCACGGCCAGCGCCCCGACCACGGTGTAGTGCACCGCCAGGGGTACGCCGAGGGCCGCCGCGACGGCACCGATCCCCGCGCCGGTGAACGTGCCGAAGCTCCAGCCCGCGTGGAAGCGCGGCATGATGCTGCGGCCCAGCAGCCGCTCGACAGCGGCTCCCTCGACGTTCATCCCGACGTCCCACGTGCCGGTACCGAAGCCGTAGCAGAGCAGTCCCACGGCGGTGCCGAGCTCGGAGCCGGCGGCGGCGAAGATCCCGGCCAGCACGAGGCCCAGCAGCACCATCCGGGCACCGAGCCGCACCACCGCACCCGCGCCGTACCGCTCGATCAGGAAGCCGCTGGCCGGCATGCCGACCATGGAGCCGACCGCGATCGAGAGCAGCAGGAGCCCGAGGGCGCCGTTGGTGAGGCCGAGCGAGTTGCGCAGGTCGGGCACCCGGGAGACGAGCGTGGCGAAGCAGAGCCCGTTGAGCGCGAAGGTGACAGCGACCGCGTTGCGCGCGGTGGTCGCGGAGGGAGACCTCACAGGTGGTGTGCACCCGGAGGAGCGGCCTCGAGCCAGGACTGGAAGCCCATCAGGGACGACGTCCCGAGCGCGAGCTCGATGTCGCCGGCCGGCGTCTCGCAGCGGATCACCACGTGACCGGGATAGAGGGAGAGCTGCTCGACCCCCTCGGGCTCACGGCGCTCGACGTAGTTGAGAGTGCTGCGCTGCCAGACCATCTTGGGGCGCGGTGAGAGCGAGAAGATCCGGAACCACTCCAGCCGGTCCCCCCGGTAGCGGCCCAGGCCGAGCAGCCAACCGCGCCCGGGTTGGGAGACCCGGGCGCGGTAGCTGAGCTCGAAGGTGCCGCCGTGGCGGGAGAGCCACCGGCGGCGGATGATCAGAGCGACGCCGAGGACGAGGACGAGCAGCAGCACGCCGGCGGCCGACTCGAGCAGCCACTCCCAGATCGGCATGCGCTCCCCTTGTCTCGACCCCTGGCGCGTGGAGTACGACGCGGGCTAGGCGTCGCCCTCCAGCGCGGCCTTGCGCTCGTCGAGCAGCCGCTTGGCCTCGTCGTAGTCGCTCTCGTGGGACAGCTCGGCGTACTCGCAGATCAGCCGGACGTGGTTGTCGGCCACCGACATGAAGCCACCGTCGACGGCCGCGGTCCAATGGCCGTCGTCCACCGTGCGTACGTCGATCTGACCGGCCGCGAGCACCGACATCACCGGCGAGTGGTCGGCCATGATGCCGATCTCGCCGGCGAGGGTGCGCGCGTTCACGACCGTGGCCTCGCCCGACCACACCTCGCGGTCGGCGGCCACCAGGGACACCTGCATCGTCTTCGCCATCTCAGAGGCTCTTCTGGATCTCGTCCCACTTGCGCTCGACGTCGTCCAGACCGCCACACATGAAGAACGCCTGCTCGGCCACGTGGTCGTACTCGCCGTCGGCGATCTTGTTGAACGCATCGACGGTCTCGTCGACCGGGACCGTGGAGCCGTCCAGACCGGTGAACTGCTTGGCGACGTAGGTGTTCTGCGACAGGAACCGCTGGATCCGGCGGGCCCGGGAGACGATGACCTTGTCCTCCTCGGACAGCTCGTCGACACCGAGGATCGCGATGATGTCCTGGAGCTCCTTGTTGCGCTGCAGGATCTGCTTGATCCGGATCGCGCAGTCGTAGTGGTCCTTGCCGATGTACTGCGCGTCGAGGATCCGCGAGGTCGACGTCAGCGGGTCCACCGCCGGGTAGATGCCGAGCGAGGCGATCTCACGCGACAGCTCGGTGGTGGCGTCGAGGTGGGCGAACGTCGTCGCCGGGGCCGGGTCGGTGTAGTCGTCGGCCGGCACGTAGATCGCCTGCAGCGAGGTGATCGAGTGACCGCGGGTCGAGGTGATCCGCTCCTGGAGCGTGCCCATCTCGTCGGCGAGGTTGGGCTGGTAGCCCACCGCGGACGGCATCCGGCCGAGCAGGGTGGAGACCTCGGAGCCGGCCTGGGTGAACCGGAAGATGTTGTCGATGAAGAGCAGCACGTCCTGGTTCTGCTCGTCGCGGAAGTACTCCGCCATCGTCAACGCCGACAGGGCGACCCGCAGGCGCGTGCCCGGCGGCTCGTCCATCTGGCCGAACACCAGGGCGGTCTGCCCGATGACGCCGGCCTCCTCCATCTCCACGATCAGGTCGTTGCCCTCGCGGGTGCGCTCGCCGACACCGGCGAACACCGACACACCGCCGTGGTCGCGGGCGACGCGGGCGATCATCTCCTGGATCAGCACGGTCTTGCCCACGCCGGCACCGCCGAACAGGCCGATCTTGCCGCCCTGCACGTAGGGCGTCAGCAGGTCGATGACCTTGATGCCGGTCTCGAACATCTGGGTCTTCGACTCCAGCTGGTCGAACGCCGGGGCCTTGCGGTGGATGCCCCACCGCTCCTTGACGTCGAGTGTCTCGCCCTCCTCGAGGTTGAGGCACTCGCCGAGGGTGTTGAACACGTGCCCGAGCGTCGCGTCGCCGACCGGGACGGTGATCGGGCCGCCGGTGTCGCTCACCTGGGCACCGCGGACCAGACCGTCGGTGGGCTGCAGCGAGATCGCGCGGACCATGCCGTCGCCGATGTGCTGCGCGACCTCGAGGGAGAGCGTGCGCGTCTCGCCGGAGAGGGTCAGCTCGGTCTCGAGCAGGTTGTACATGTCGGGCATCGAGTCCACGGGGAACTCGATGTCGACGACCGGGCCGATGACGCGGGCGATCCTGCCGCCGGTGCCCTCGGTGGCGGTCTTGTTCTCTTCAGCAGTGGCAGTCATGTCTCTCAACTCACTCTGTTGTCGCGGGGGTACGTCACTGGCTATTCGGTCGCAGCGTTCGCGTCGGCCAAGGCGTTGACGCCGCCGACGATCTCGCTGATCTCCTGCGTGATGCCCGCCTGCCGGGCCTGGTTGGCGATGCGGGTGTACTTCTTGATGAGCTCTTCGGCGTTGTCCGTCGCGGACTTCATGGCCTTCTGCCGGGCGGCGAGCTCGGAGGCCGACGCCTGGAGCAGTGCGAAGAAGATCCGGCTCTGGACGTACTTGGGGAGCAGGGCGTCCAGCACCTCCTCCGCCGACGGCTCGAACTCGTAGAGCGGCAGGACCTCGTCCTTGGAGGGACGCTCCTCGCCCTCGACGACCTCCATCGGCAGCATCCGTACGTCGTGCGGCTCCTGGACCAGCATCGAGCGGAACTGCGTGTAGACGAGGTGGACCTCGTCGACGTGGTGCTCGGCGTCCTTGTCCGAGGTGAAGGCCTCGATCAGCGCCTCGCCGATGGCCTTGGCGTTCTCGTAGCGCGGCTGGTCGGAGAACCCGCTCCAGGACTCCGCCACCGGACGGCCGCGGAACCGGTAGTAGGCCTCGCCCTTGCGGCCGGTCAGGTAGGTGACGACCTGCTTGCCCTCGCCCCGCAGCCGCTCGGCGAGCCGCTCGCCCTCCTTGAGCACGCTCGAGGAGTAGGCGCCGGCCAGACCGCGGTCGCTGGTCACGATCAGGATCGCGGCCGTGTCGGCGCTCTCGGGCTCGGTGGTCAGCGGGTGCGAGACGTTGGAGTAGGTCACCAGCGCCTGGACGGCGCGGGTCAGCTCCCGCGCGTACGGCGCAGCCTGCTGAGCCCGCTGCTGCGCCTTGATGATCCGGGACGCAGCGATGAGCTCCATGGCGCGCGTGATCTTCTTGGTCGACTCGACCGACTTGATCCGGGCGCGGTACTCACGCAGCGATACGGCCATCCGTCAGCTCCGCTTCTGCTTGACGATCTGCTCCTGCTCGAGCTCCTCGTCGGTGACCGGCTCGGCCTTGGCCTCGGTGCCGGGCTTGATCGACTCGCCGTCGGAGGTCTCGAACTGGTCCAGGAACTCGTCGTACGCGCTGCTGACCGTCTCCTGCGTGCTGTCGTCGAACACCCGCTTGTCGCGGATGGTCTCGAGGACGTCCTTGTGCTGACGGGCCAGGAAGTCGAGGAACTCCTGCTCGAAGCGGAGCACGTCGTCGGTGGGCACCTTGTCGAGCTTGCCCGACGTACCGAGCCACAGCGAGACGGTCATCTGCGCGAGCGGGTACGGCGAGTACTGCGGCTGCTTGAGCAGCGCCATCAGCCGCTGACCCCGGTCGAGCTGCTGGCGCGACGCCGCGTCGAGGTCGGAGGCGAACATCGCGAACGCCTCCATCGCGCGGAACTGCGCCAGCTCGACCTTGAGCGAACCGGTCACGGTCTTCATCGCCTTGGTCATGGCGTTGCCGCCCACGCGGGACACGGAGACACCCACGTCGATCGCGGGCCGCTGGTTGGCCGCGAACAGGTCGGACTGCAAGAAGATCTGTCCGTCGGTGATCGAGATGACGTTGGTCGGGATGTAGGCCGACACGTCGTTGGCCTTGGTCTCGATGATCGGCAGGCCCGTCATCGAGCCGGCGCCCATGGAGTCGGACAGCTTGGCGCAGCGCTCGAGCAGACGGCTGTGCAGGTAGAACACGTCGCCGGGGTAGGCCTCACGGCCCGGCGGGCGGCGCAGCAGCAGCGACACGGCCCGGTAGGCCTCCGCCTGCTTGGTGAGGTCGTCGAACACGATCAGCACGTGCTTGCCGTCGTACATCCAGTGCTGGCCGATGGCCGAGCCGGTGTACGGCGCGAGGTACTTGAACCCCGCGCTGTCGGACGCCGGGGACGCCACGATCGTGGTGTACTCCAGCGCGCCGGCCTCCTCCAGGGCACCACGCACGGCGGCGATGGTCGAGCCCTTCTGGCCGATCGCGACGTAGATGCAGCGCACCTGCTGGGCCGGGTCGCCGGTCTCCCAGTTCTGCTTCTGGTTGATGATCGTGTCGATCGCGATCGTGGTCTTGCCGGTCGAGCGGTCGCCGATGATCAGCTGGCGCTGGCCCCGGCCGATGGGGGTCAGCGCGTCGATGGCCTTGATGCCGGTCGCCATCGGCTCGCTCACCGACTGGCGCAGCATCACACCGGGTGCCTGGATCTCCAGCGCACGGCGCTCCTCGGACTCGATCTCGCCGAGACCGTCGATCGGGGTGCCGAGCGGGTCGATCACGCGGCCCATGAAGGCGTCGCCGACGGGGACCGAGAGGATCTCGCCGGTACGACGGACCGTCTGGCCCTCCTCGATCTTGTCGAAGTCACCGAGGACGACGACGCCGATCTCGCGGGTGTCGAGGTTCAGCGCGATCCCGAGGGTGCCGTCCTCGAACTCCAGCAGCTCGTTGGCCATCGCGGAGGGCAGGCCCGCGACGCGCGCGATGCCGTCGGCGCACTGGGCGACGGTGCCGACCTCCTCCTTGCTGGCAGCCTCGGGCTTGAAGTCCTCGACGTACTTCGACAGCGCGTCGCGGATCTCCTCCGGACGGATCGTGAGCTCCGTCATTGCGTCCCTACTCTCTGTGTCTTCTTCGAAAAGCTTGGTCGGTGGTCGAGGTTCAGCCGACCAGGCGACGCCGGGCGTCGTCGAGCCTGCTGGCGATGGTGCCGTCGATGACCTCGTCGCCGATCTCCACGCGGAGACCGCCGAGGACCTCCGGGTCGACGACGACGTTGAGGTGCACCGTGGTGTCGTACTGGCTGCTCAGGAGCGCGGTCAGGCGCTGCTGGTCGGCGTCGGCGAGCGGCCGGGCGACCCGGACGGTGGCCACGGTCTCGCCCTGGGTCTCGGCGGCCACCCGGCGGTACGTCGTGAGGGCCGCGGTGAACGTGCGGTAGGTGCCGGCCAGCGCCTGCTTGGCCAGCGTGACGGTGGCCGGCAGGGCGTGGGCGTCGAGCAGCGAGTCGAGCAGCGCCGCCTTGTCGTCCACTGAGCGGCCGGGGTTGCTGAGCGCGTCGCGCAGCGGAGGGTTGCCGTCGACGATCCCCGAGAGCTCGAAGAGCTCGTCGGTGACCTGACCGGCCTTGGCGCCGGCCGAACGCACGATCGCGATCTCGCTGAGCCGCTCGAGGACGTCCGCGAGGTCGCGCGAGAACGTCCACCGTCGGCCCACCGCGGCGTCGAGCAGGCCGAGGGTCGTCTCGCTCAGGCGGCCCTTGAACACCTGCTGGACCATGCCCTGCTTGGCCTCCGGCGCCAACGAGGCGTCGGTGGCGAAGCGGCGCAGGCCCGGCTCGCTGCGGAACAGCTGGCTGACCGTGAACAGCTCGTCACCGAGCGCCGCAGCGCCCCGGTTGGTGCCGAGCTCGTCGTCCAGCCGCGCGGTCAGCGCGACCAGCGCCTCGGCGGAGGCTCCCCGCAGATCCATCAGCCGGTCTCCTCGAGGTCGGCGAGGAACCGCTCGACCACGCGACCCTGACGCTCGTCGTCGTCCATGGACTCACCGACGATCCGTCCGGCCAGCGTGGTGGCCAGGCTGCCGACGTCGCGGCGCAGTGACGCGAACGCCGACTTCCGGTCGGCCTCGATCTGCGCGTGGGCGTGCTCGATGATCCGGTCGGCCTCGACCTGCGCCTTCTCGCGAGCGTCCTGCACGATCTGGGCGCCGTGCTCGCGCGCGTCCTCGCGGATCCGCGCGGCCTCGTGCTTGGCGTTGTTCAGCTGCTCCTTGTACTCCGCCTCGGCCTCGCGAGCGCTCGCCTTGGCCTCGTCGAGCTCGGCGAACTCGGTACGGATCGCCTCCTGGCGCGCGGTCATGGCCTTGTTGATCGGCGGGATCAGGTACTTCCCGAAGATCCACACCAGGATCGCGAACGCGAGCAGGCTGACCAGGAAGGTCCCATTGGGCACGAGGAAGTTGGATTCCATCGGATGCACCGCGGTGACGCTCTGGATGGTCATCTCTCAGTCCTGTCTTCCGGCTGGGGGTGTCGTACGACCTCGGTCACTTACCGAGAACGAAGACGAACAACGCCATGAAAGCCAGGTTGATGAAGTACATGCCTTCGACCAGCGCGACGGTCAGGAAGAAGATCGTCTGCAGCCGGCCCTGAGCCTCGGGCTGGCGTGCCACTCCTTGGATGTAGGACGAGCCGGCCAGGCCGTCACCGATGCCGGCGCCGATCGCGCCACCCGCGAGGGCCAGGCCGCCGCCGACGAAGGCGCCTGCGGTCTTCACGGCCGTGTCTGTAACTGCCACTGTCTCTCCTTGGTTCCGCGCCGTGTCTCGGGCGCAACGGGTGTACCTCTGGTGTGGTCGAGTGAGTGCTCAGGCCACGAGTTCGGGTTGGGGGCTGCGGTCTGGAGCGTCTGCGGGCACGTCCTCGGTGACCGGCTCGTGCTCCTCGTGCTCGTCGCTGTGGCCCTCGCCGGACGCCATGCCGAAGTAGAGGACCGTCAGGAGGGCGAAGATGAAGGCCTGGATCGCGCCGATCGCCATGTCGAAGAGCTTCCAGACGATGGCGAAGAGGATCGACAGGACTCCGCCGACGGGGGCGGGACCCAACGTCCAGGCGGTCAGTGCGCCGATCAGGGCCAGCAGGATGCCGCCGGCGAAGATGTTGCCGAAGAGTCGGAGGGCCAGGGAGATCGGCTTGGTGATCTCCTCGATGATGTTGAGCGGCAGCAGGAACTTGTAGGGCTGCACGAAGTGGCTGAAGTAGGCCTTCGCGCCCTGGGTGCGGATCCCGAAGGTCCAGACGCCCACCATCACGAACAGCGCCATCGCGTAGGTGAGGTTGGTGTCGGCCGTCGGTGCCGGGAGCAGGTGCAGGTTCTCGTTGATCTCGGACGGGATGATCTCCATCCAGTTGCAGATCAGGATGAAGAAGAACTCCGCGGTGGCGATCGCCACGATGGTGGCGTTCGCGTGGCCGAGCGTGTCGTTGACCTGCACGTTCACGTTGTCGAGCACGGTCTCCCAGATCAGCTGGAGCTTGGTCGGGACGTGGTCCTCGGTGTCCTTGGTGAGCTGGTTGCGCGCCCAGAAGCCGAGCAGCGTGACGAGCGTGCCGGCGATCAGGAGCGCCCAGATCGTGTCCATGTTGAAGGTCATGCCCAGGAAGGTTCGCTGGACGTGCTCGCCGATCTTGATGTCGGCCTGGATCACCGGCGCAATCACTGGTTCTTCAGCTCCTTCAGCAGGGGCATGGTCGTCATGACAAGGGCGATCAGGCGGAAGATCGCCAGGCCGAACAGCAGGCCGATCCCGTCGGGCCAGAACCACACGGCGATGCCGACGGCGACCACGGAGAGCACCAGCAGGCGGACCAGCGTGGACATGGCCAGCCGGTTGCGCGTGGGCTCCTCACCGGAGGTGATGATGCGCAGCAGCCAGTACTCCGTGGCCAGGTGGTTGAGCAGCCCGAGCGCGACGCCGGCGACGATGCAGCCCGCCAGCAGCCACTCCCCGAGCGAGCCGAGGATCCAGTACGACGCCACGGACAGCCCGGCGGCGACCAGGATGGTCTTCCGCTGGTCGCGCACGACCCGCCACAACGACGCCTTGCCTTCGGCGGTCGCGGCGGTGGTGGTCTCGTGGTCAGACACGACCGGTACCCCGCTCATGCCGCGCGCTCACTTGAGCACGTCCCGGACGCGGAACCAGAACCCCGCGATGCCGGCGAGGATGCCCAGGCCGATGCCGACGAGGGTCCAGGTCGGTGAGTCGCCGGTCGCCTTGTCGGCGAGGAGCCCGAGGACGAGGCCCGCCACGACGGCTCCCGCGAGCATCCCGCCCAGGCCGGCGAGGTCGCGACCCCGAAGCGTCGGGTCCGGGTGTCGATCGGCCATCCACTCAGGTCGCTTCCTGGGGTGTTTTCGTTGGCGAGCACGGCAACGTCGGCGCACGCTCCACGGGGCACCGGCGAGGCTCGAAAACTATCACAGGGAGAGGGGGCCGCGAACGGGGCGGGGAGGGGGCACACCACGGTCCCGGATCGGCGGAAAAGGCCCTCGGTCGTCATGTCGGTGGCGGCCGTTCTGGTCGGTGTCGGGGTGCTTGTGAAAAGTAGCACAAGCACCGGGCGCGTCGCCAAACGGGGTCCGGCGTACGCCGTCCGCGCAGGTCAGACCTCTTCGTGGACGACCAGATGGGGGCGCCGCACCACCGGCAGGACGAACGTGAGCACCACGGTGAGGACGGTCGCGACCGCGATCAGCGTCCACATCAGCGGGCCGGTGTACAGGCTGACCACCACGGTGGTGCCGGCCACCAGCGCGGCCCACATCCACATGATGAGCACCGCCCGGCGCTGGGAGTGCCCGATCTCCAAGAGGCGGTGGTGCAGGTGCTCCTTGTCGGGGGCGAACGGCGACCGGCCGGCGCGGGTCCGGCGGATCACCGCGAGAACGAGGTCCGCGATCGGCACGACCAGGAGCGTGATCGGTAGCGCCAGGGGCAGGAACGTCGGCGCCAGGGAGGCCGGCGACCCCATCGCGCCGTGGCTCAGCTCGGCGCCGGAGTACTGCCCGGTCAGCGAGATCGCGCTGGCCGACAGCACCAGTCCGATCAGCATCGAGCCGCTGTCGCCCATGAAGACCCGCGCTGGACTGAAGTTGTGGGGCAGGAAGCCGAGACACACGCCCCCGAGCATCGCGCTGAGCAGCGCACCGGTGGAGGCGAGCGAGGCGTTGTTGAGGCTGGTGAGCTGGTAGCAGAAGGCGAAGAACGCCAGCGACCCGATCCCGACCACGCCGGTGGCCAGCCCGTCGAGGCCGTCGACCATGTTGACCGCGTTCACGGTCCCGACCACGACGAAGGCCGTGAGCAGGGCGCCCTGAGCCGGGTCGAGGGCGAACTGGCCTCCCCCTGGGGACGGGAAGAGGAAGTACTGGATCCCGTTGATGATGAGGAACCCGGCCGCGAGCACCTGACCCCCGAGCTTGGTCAGGGCGTCCAGCTCGAAGAGGTCGTCGAGAGTGCCGATCGCGCAGATCAGGGCACCGGCGATCAGCACGATCTTGGCGTCGTGAAAGACGAACGGCGGGCTGCGCGACAGGAACGGCAGCTGATGGGCGACGACGAACGCTGCGAGCAGGCCGCCGAGCATCGCCAGGCCGCCGAGGTAGGGGACCGGCTCGGCATGCACGTCGCGGTCGCGGACCCGGGCCACGGCGCCGGTGCGCAGCGCGATCTCCCGCGCGATGACGGTGAGGAGGTACGTCGCCGCGGCTGCGACGAGGAAGACGAGGAGGTACTCCCGCACGGAGGGCCGGCCTCCTCAGTCGATCTCGTCGAGAACGCTGAGGCCGAGCGGCTCGAGCACCTCGTCGAGGGCTGCCACCGAGAGGGCGCCCCGGCGGAGCAGCCGCGGCCGCTCGCCGCGGACGTCGAGGATCGTCGACGCTTCACCCTGGGGCGACGGTCCGCCGTCCAGCACGACCGCGACGCTCTCGCCCAGCATGCCCTCGGCCTCCCCGGCCTCGGTCGCCGCCGGCAGACCGCTCAGGTTGGCCGAGCTCACCGCGAGCGGTCCGGTGCGCTCGAGGAGCGCCAGGGCGACCTCGTGGTCGGGCATCCGGATGGCCACGGTGCCGCGGCTGTCGCCGAGGTCCCACACCAGCGACGTCTGCTGGTTGCAGACGAGCGTGAGTGCGCCGGGCCAGAACGCCTCGGTCAGGGTGTCGACGTAGGGCTGGACACCCGTGGCCAGCGCGTCGAGCGTGGTGGCCGAGCTGACCAGGACCGGCGGCGGCATGTCACGGCCGCGGCCCTTCGCGTCGAGGAGGGCCTGGACCGCCACGTGGTCGAAGGCGTCCGCACCGATGCCGTAGACGGTGTCGGTGGGCAGCACGACCAGAAGCCCCTGCTGCACCGCCTGCGCGGCCGCCTCGATCGCGGTCTCGCGCTCGTCGTCGCCGGCGGTGGGGTACGTCGTGCTCATCCAGCCTTCCGATCATCGTGGGGTGGGCTCATCGTGCCAGCCGGGCGGTCAGGAAGCGCGGTCGCCCGGCCAGGTCGCGATGATCGCGCACCTGCTCCCACCGGCCGGTGCCGCTGAAGACGGCCGGCGCCGACTCTCCCTGGAGGTCCGCGTGCTCGACGCCGACCACTCCCCCGGGCCGCAGCAGCAGTGCCGCGCGCTGCTCGACCACCCGGATGGTGTCGAGACCGTCGCCGGAGGCGTAGAGCGCGAGGTCGGGGTCGTGGTCGCGTACCTCGGCGGCCACCGACTCCCAGGCCTCGTGGGGGATGTACGGCGGGTTGCTGACCACGACGTCGACCGTCCCGGCCAGCTCGTCGAAGGCCTCGGCCAGGTCGCCCTGGCACAGGTCGACGCCCGTGCCGGCGAGGTTGCGGACGGCCCAGCCGTGGGCGGCCTCGTCGAGCTCGACCGCGTGCACCCGGGCGGCCGGCACCTCGTGGGCCACGGCCTTGGCGATCGCGCCCGATCCGGTGCCGAGGTCCACGACGACCGGCGCGTCGAGCGGCGTCGCCGACTCGACAGCCCAGCCGGCGAGCAGCTCGGTCTCGGGACGCGGCACGAAGACACCGGGCCCGACGAGCAGCTCGACGTGGCGGAACCAGGCGGTGCCGGTCAGGTGCTGGAGGGGCTCGCGTTCCGTGCGGCGCGCCACCAGCGCGGCGTACTCCTCGGCAGCGGCGGGCGGTACGTCGTCGACGAGGGGCAGCCTGGAGCGCTCGACGCCGAGGACGTGGGCGAGCAGGACCTGCGCGTCGTGCTCCGGGGACTCGACACCGGCCGCGCGGAGCTTGGCTGCCGCCTCGTCGGCGAGCGGTCGACGGGCCGGCACTCAGTCCCCCGTCGTGGCTTCGACGGCGTCGAGCCGGGCCGCGAGGTCGGCCTCCAGGCAGGAGTCGATGACCGGCTGGAGGCCACCGTCGAGCACCTGGTCGAGGTGGTAGGACTTGTAGCCGGTGCGGTGGTCGGAGATGCGGTTCTCGGGGTAGTTGTAGGTGCGGATCCGCTCGGAGCGGTCGACCGTGCGGACCTGGCTCTTGCGCGCCTGGCTGGCCTCGGCGTCCGCCTCGTCCTGGGCCGCCGCGAGGAGCCGGGCTCGCAGGATGCGCAGGGCCTGGTCCTTGTTCTGGAGCTGGCTCTTCTCGTTCTGGCAGCTCACCACGATGCCGGTCGGGAGGTGGGTGATCCGCACCGCCGAGTCGGTCGTGTTGACGCTCTGGCCGCCGGGACCGCTGCTGCGGAAGACGTCGATGCGTAGGTCGTGCTCGTCGATCTCCACCTCGACGGCCTCCGCCTCGGGCATCACCAGGACGCCGGCGGCGCTGGTGTGGACGCGGCCCTGCGACTCGGTGACCGGCACGCGCTGGACCCGGTGGACGCCGCCCTCGAACTTCAGCAGCCCGTACGGCGCGTGGCCGGGCTCGACGGTGCCCCTGGCCTTGACCGCCACGGTCACCGACTTGTAGCCGCCGAGGTCGGACTCGGTGGCGTCGAGGATCTCGGTGGTCCAGCCGCGGGTCTCGGCGTACCGCGTGTACATGCGGAGGAGGTCACCGGCGAAGAGGGCGGACTCCTCCCCGCCCTCACCGGACTTGATCTCGAGCAGAGCGTCCTTGTCGTCGACCGGGTCGCGCGGTGCCAGCAGGCGGAGCAGCCGCGTCTCCGCCACCTCGCGCTGGGTGGCGATCGCGTCGACCTCGTCGGCGAACGTCGGGTCCTCCGCGGCCAGCTCGCGCGCGGCAGCCAGGTCGTCGGCCGTCCCCTGCCACTCGCGCCAGGTCGAGATGATCGCGGTCAGCTCGGCGTACCGCTGGTTGAGGGTCTTGGCCGTGCGCGCGTCGGCGTGGGTCTCGGGCAGCGAGAGACGACGTTCGAGCTCGGCGTGCTCACCGAGCAGACCCTCGACGGCCTCGAACATCAGCGCTCCCAGTCTGGTGCGGGTCTCGTGCGGACAAATCGGAACGACGCCGGCCCCCATGGAGGAGGACCGGCGTCGTCGACGGAGCTACTTGGAAGCCTCGGTCTTCTTCTGAGCCTTGGCATAGCGGGCCTCGAAGCGGGCGACGCGACCGCCGGTGTCGAGGATCTTCTGCTTGCCGGTGTAGAACGGGTGGCAGTTGGAGCACACGTCGGCGTGGATGTTGCCGCTCGACGCGGTGCTGCGCGTGGTGAAGGTGTTCCCGCAGGTGCAGGTCACCTCAGTCACGCGGTACTCCGGGTGGATGTCCTTCTTCATGGTTTCCTTTCACGGCCGCCGGGTCGCCTCCGCTGAGTGCGGATGGCGTGAACCGGTACCAAGGGGCGATTGTGCCACCTGCTCCAACACCGGAACCAATCTGCGGATTCCCGGTGTGAGCGGCGTACGACGGTCAGTCGCCGCCGCCGATGGCGCCCGGGGTGGTCTTCTGCACCTGCATGAGGAACTCGATGTTGCTCTGGCTCTTCTTCAGCCGCTCCAGGAGCAGCTCGAGGGCCTGCTGGCCGTCGAGGGCGGAGAGCACCCGACGCAGCTTCCAGACGATCGCGAGCTCTTCCTTGCTCATCAGGAGCTCCTCGCGGCGGGTGCCGCTCTGGACCGCGTCGATGGCCGGGAAGAGGCGCTTGTCGGCGAAGTCGCGACGGAGCCGGATCTCCATGTTGCCGGTGCCCTTGAACTCCTCGAAGATCACCTCGTCCATCTTCGAGCCGCTCTCGATCAGGGCGGTGGCGAGGATGGTCAGCGAGCCGCCGTTCTCGATGTTGCGGGCGGCACCGAAGAAGCGCTTCGGCGGGTACAGCGCAGCGGAGTCCACTCCCCCGGACAGGATCCGCCCCGATGCCGGCGCGGCCAGGTTGTAGGCCCGGCCGAGGCGGGTGATGCCGTCGAGCAGCACGACCACGTCGTGGCCGAGCTCGACGAGACGCTTGGCCCGCTCGATCGCGAGCTCCGCGACGATCGTGTGGTCGCTCGCGGGGCGGTCGAAGGTGGAGGAGATGACCTCGCCCTTGGTCGACCGCTCGAAGTCGGTGACCTCCTCCGGACGCTCGTCGACCAGGACCACCATCAGGTGGCACTCGGGGTTGTTGGTCATGATCGAGGCCGCGATCGACTGCATGATCATCGTCTTGCCGGCCTTCGACGGAGACACGATGAGCCCGCGCTGGCCCTTGCCGATCGGGGAGGCGATGTCGATGACCCGGCCGATCAGGTTGGTCGGCTCGGTCTCGAGCCGCAGCCGCTCGCTCGGGTAGAGCGGGGTCAGCTTGGCGAAGTCCACGCGGTTCTTGGACGCCTCGGGATCGGCGCCGTTCACCGAGTCGATGCGCACCATCGGGTTGAACTTCTCCTTGCGCTCCCCCTCGCGGGGCTGACGCACCTGGCCGACGATCGCGTCGCCGCGGCGCAGACCGTACTTGCGGACCATCGACAGCGAGACGTAGACGTCGTCGGTGCCGGGGAGGTAGCCGCTGGTCCGGACGAAGGCGTAGTTGTCGAGGACGTCGAGGATGCCCGCCGCGGGGGTGAGCACGTCGTCCTCGAGGATCGTGGTGTCGGGCTCGTTGCGCTGGCCACTGGGCTGCGGACGGTTCCCGCCCCGGTCGCGGTCACGGTCGCGGCCGCGACGTCGGCGGCTGCGACGGCTGCCGCCGTCCTCGTACGCGCCCTGGTCGCCGCCCTGGCCCTGGTTGTTCTGGCCCTGGTTGTTCGGGTTCTGGTTCTGGTTGTTCTGGTTGCCGTCCTGGTGCTGCTGGCGGTCCTGCCGGTCCTGCCGGTCCTGGCGGTCCTGGCGGTCCTGGCCGGTCCGGTTCCTGGGTCCCGCCCTGCGCGGCGCGCTCCTGGCGACCGGCGTTCTGGTTGCGGTCGTCCCGGTCCTGGCGGTCCTGGCGGCCCTGGCGCTGGCGTTGCCGGCCCTGGTCCTGGCCGCCCTGGGGCTGGGCGTCGTGGTCCTGGTTGCCCTGGCCCTGGTCCGGCTCGCGCCGACCGGAGTCCTGCTTGGACTCCTGCTTGGACTCCTGCTTGGCCTCGGCCTTCGCCTCGGTCCTCGCCTCGACCTTCGGCTCGCGGCGCTCCTGGCGATCCGAGCCACCGGACTGGCCACCGGACTGGCCACCGGACTGGGCGGCCTTGATCGCCTCGACCAGCTGTGCCTTCTTCATGGAGCCGACACCCCGGATGCCGAGGCCGCCGGCCATCGACTTCAGGTCGGCCAACAGCATGGAGTTGAGCCCACCCGACCGCTTCTTGGGGGCCGCGGACGCGGTGTTGCCGGCGTCCGACGAGGTGGGTTCGATGGTTTCCGTCACGTGAGGTCCTTCCCACGTATCAGTGCCGCCCGGAAGGACTCCGAGGGCTACTTGGTCGCTGCTTCCGCTCCCGCTCGTGTGCGCTCGGCACACGTCTTCGCGGTGGAGTGGAAGGGGTGCGTCGGGTCGAGGGCAGCTCCTGGAGGGGGCTGCGTCGAGATCCCTGACGCGACGATCACGATACCACTCGGCCTCGAGCGGGGCGGCATCACCGGGCAGTCTCGCGGCGGCGCTCAGGACCGGTCGACGAGCTCGGCGAGGTAGACCTCGACGCCCGGCGGGGCGTCCATGATCAGTGCGGCCGCGTCGTCGTCGAGGCGATGGGTGCCGAGGTGGTCGACGAGGTAGTGGCGGCCATGGGGTGTGCGCCACACCCAGCGCGCGGTGCCCGACTGGCGCGAGGAGTAGCCGGCATGGGTCTTCCACCGATGATGTCGACGGCCGAGCGGGCCGGAGTTGTGGAGCCCGGTCTGACCGGGTGGCCCGTCGGCGTCGTACGGCGTGGGGTGGTCGAGGTCGGTTTTCCCGGCGAGCCCTGGAACGCCCGCGGCGTAGGGAAAGCAGTCGGCCGGTGTGATCACGAGCCGACGGTGGCGCAGCCAGGTGGGGTGCTCGTAGCAGTCGAGGCTGACCCGGTCGTTGAGGTCGACCACGGGCGTCACCGTGATCTGGCAGCCGGCGAAGAGCTCGTGGTCGGCGAGCATGGGGCCGACCCTCTCCACCCGGGCCACCGGCGAGGCGAGACCGAGCAACGCGACGTCGGAGAGGTGGACGAACAGTCGCACCCGGGGTCGCAGCCGCGACGGCTTCACCGCTCGGAGCGTGTCGAGCAGGTCCGCCGGGAACGCCGTCGCGCGTGAGAACTCCTCGCCGTCCTGGCCCTCGAGCAGCAGCTGGAGAACCTCGGCCGGGCGGGCCAGCCACCCCAGGGCGATCGAGCGGAGCTCGTCGTGACCCGCCTCTGGATGCCCGCCGGCGATCAGCTCGGCCACGCGCTGCACGAGGGCGTCGATCCAGACCGCGTCGCCGGCGGACACGCGGGCGATCACCTGGCGCAGGCCGTGCTCGTCGGTGCGCGAGAGCGCGACGTACCTCCTCCTGCGCTCGGCCTCGACCCGAGCCCGGTGGCTCTCTGGATCGGCCTCGATCACCTTGGCTTCGCAGATGCCCAGCACTCGTCCGGGCGACTCCCCCGCGATGACGGCTGCGACGGCGAGATCGACCACGACCACCCGGTCGGCCGGGAGTCGGCGGCTCAGGCGCGCCACCTTCCGTGCCAGCCACAGCTCGCACTCGAGCCGCTCGACCCGCCGCCACACGTGCGGCAGACGGTGCTTCAGATCGAGGACGTCGGCCAACGCGCTCTCGCACGCCGCCGGATGGACCTGCCGGGCCATCGCCAGCTCGGCGACGCAGAACTCCCGCACCCCGGGCGTGCCCTCGCCACCGAGCTGGACCAACCGGTCCTCCGCCCACACCCGCCGCCCCGTGTCGGGGTCTCGCCGCGGGTCGGTGGAGTGCAGATCGGCCCACGCAGCCACCACCCGGAGGTCGGCGACCTCCGCCGCACGACGCCGGTCCACCGCCTGCTCGGCCCTCGTGAGCAGGTCGGCAGCACCGAGGTCGGCGAGGTCCTCCTCCGGGTCGAGCGGCGGCGTGAACATGGCTCGAGTCTATCGAACACATGTTCGATCAGTCCAGTACTCATCCGCCCACTGTGGACAACGCGTGACCGGGCCGTCGGATCGCACGAACAGCTGCCCTAGCGTGTCGAGGATGAGGTCACGGCGAGTGCATCCGTTCGCGACCCAGTGGAACCACAACACTCATTACTTCCCTCTGCTCGCTTCGCGCATCCCCGCCTGGGCGACTCGAGTCCTGGATGTCGGCTGCGGTGAGGGCACCCTCTGTCGCTACCTGGCCCGGGATCGGCGCCTGGTGGTGGGGACAGACTCGGACATGTCGATCCTTCCGCGTCCGTCCTGGGGCGTGGGCTACGTGGTCGGGTCGGCCGAGACGCTCCCCTTCGGTGACCGGTCCTTCTCGGCGGTCACGATGACGATGGTGCTGCATCACGTGGATCCGGCGCGGGCCCTGCCCGAAGCCGCTCGAGTGCTGGCACCTGGTGGTCGACTTCTTGTTCTCGGGTTAGGGCAGTACGGCGGTTGGCGCGATGCAGGATATGAGCTCCGGGACCTGGTGACCCACAGACTCGTCTCGAGGTCCATGCAGGCGTGGGACCCACCGACGTCCAAGGAGCAGGCGACCGACACGTGGGCAGATGCCCGCGAGACAGCTCGCGATCTCCTTCCCGGCAGCTCCTACCGACGTTTGGCGATGTGGCGTTATCTCGTCGAGTGGCAGAGCCCGCCCTCGAGGTGACCCGCCAGCTCGCGCCGTCAAGGGACCTTGGTCCCTATTCACCCCCACCACGCACACGTATGGTCGCTATCAGACCGCATGTGACCCGAGACACCGGCGATCTGAGAGCCCCGCCAGCTTCGCGCAGGTGGGGCTCACGCCGTTCCTGGGGATGGTCGCCCAGCCAGTCCCTCAGTGGGTGACGGTCACACCCCGGGTGGCGACCTCGAGGACCAGACACCGCCAGTCGTCGGGGCGGTACGCCGCCAACGGGTCGACGTCCGTCGCGTCGGTGAGGACGAGCACGGTCGGTCCGGCTCCCGACACGACCGCGGCATGTCCGTCGCGGCGCAGCCGGTCGATCAGCGCGAGTGACTCCGGGATCGCCGGGCGGCGGTACTCCTGGTGCAGCCAGTCGCGTGTCGCCTCGCCCAGCTGGGCGGGATCACGGGTCAGCGCGGCGACGAGCAGAGCGGCCCGTCCGGCGTCGGCCGCGGCGTCGCGATGGGGTACGACGTCGGGCAGCAGGCCGCGGGCGACGGAGGTCTCGAGCGGCGTCGGCGGCACGAACGCGACCGCGCGCAGACCGGCGACCACCGGGAGCGACACCGCGAAGTCGCCGCGTTCTCCCTGACCGGCGATGGTGAGGCCGCCGAAGCAGGCGGCCGCGACGTTGTCGGGGTGACCCTCGATCTCGGCGGCGAGCCGGAACGCGGCGTCGTCGGGCAGCGCGTCGGCCCCTTCCTCCACGAGAGCCCGGGCGAGGTGCACACCGGCGACGATCGCCGCGGACGAGGAGCCGAGCCCACGTGCGTGGGGCACCCGGTTGTGGCAGCTCACCAGGAGCCCGTCCGGCTGTTCGCCGATCATCTCGAACGCGGCACGCATCGCCCGGATCACCAGGTGGGTCTCGTCGCGGGCGACGTCGCCCGCGCCCTCGCCGGCGATCTCCACCCCGAGCCCGTGGTCGGTGACCGAGGCGGTCAGCTCGTCGCGCAGCTCCAGCGCGAGGCCCAGCGAGTCGAAGCCCGGTCCGAGGTTGGCCGAGCTCGCGGGCACGGACACCCGCACGGACCCGTCGAGGAAGCTCACCGCGGGCTCAGCGGAGCCCGGCAGCGGCGGCGGCCTGCTCGACATCGCGGTCGATGACCGCGTCGACGAGGTCCCCCGCGGACTCCAGGGCGGTCGCGGTGTCCTTGAGGCCGTGGCCGGTCACGGTCACCACGACGGTCAGGCCGGCGTAGGAGTCGCCCGCGTCGAGGTCGGCCAGCAGCCCGGCCACGCCCGCCGCCGAGGCCGGTTCGACGAAGACGCCGTCGCGCCGGGCGAGCTGGGCCTGGGCGGACAGGATCTGGGCATCGCTGACGGCCCGGAACCGGCCACCGGACTCGTGGGCCGCGCCCTCCGCGAGCTTCCACGAGGCAGGGTTGCCGACCCGGATCGCGGTGGCCTTGGTCTCGGGGTCGGGGAACGGCTCCCCGGTCACCAGCGGGGAGGCACCCTCGGCCTGGAAGCCGTGCATGCGGGGCTTGCGGGTCGAGCGGCCGAGCGCGGCGTACTGCTCGTAGCCCATCCAGTACGCCGCGATGTTGCCGGCGTTGCCGACCGGTAGCAGGTGGACGTCGGGGGCGTCGCCGAGGAAGTCGACGACCTCGAAGGCCGCGGTCTTCTGGCCCTGCAGCCGGACCGGGTTCACGGAGTTGACCAGCGTCACCGGGTAGCGCCACGACAGCTCGCGCGCCAGTTGGAGGCAGTGGTCGAAGTTGCCGCGGACCATCACGATCACCGCGCCGTGGACGACCGCCTGCGCCATCTTCCCGGCGGCGATCTTGCCCTCGGGGATCAGCACGATCGGGGTGATGCCGGCCCTCGCGGCGTACGCCGACATCGACGCGGAGGTGTTGCCGGTCGAGGCGCAGACAACGGCCTGCGCACCCTCGTGGCAGGCGACCGAGATCGCCGTCGTCATGCCGCGGTCCTTGAAGGAGCCGGTCGGGTTGTCGCCCTCGACCTTCAGCCACACGTCGGCGTCGGCGACCTCGGTCAGCCAGTCGGAGTGGACCAGCGGGGTGCCGCCCTCGCGGAGCGTGACCGGCTCCAGGTCGGCCGGGATCAGGTCGAGCAGCGGGCGGTACTCCGCGATCACGCCGCGCCACTGGCGCGGACCGGGCTGCGGCAGGTCCTCGAGGTCACCCTCGGACTCGCGGTCGAGCGGGTTCATTCGCTCATCCCTTCGACGCGCATCACGGAGGTCACCTCGCGCACACAGGCCAGCCCGCGCAGGCGTTCGACGGTGGCCGCGAGCCGGGCGTCGGTCGCGTCGTGGGAGACCACGACGAGCTGGGCGTCGGCGCCTCGGCCCTCCTGGCGCAGGGTCTGGATCGAGACGTCCTCCTCGGCGAATGCCGTGGCGATCTCCGCCAGGACGCCGGCACGGTCGTCCACGTCGATGGCGATGTGGTAGCGGGTCCGGGTCTCGCCCATCGGCAGCACGACCCGGTCGGCGTACGCCGACTCGCCGGCGCCGCGCGTCTCGCTGAGACGGTTGCGGGCCACGGTCACGAGGTCGCCGAGTACGGCGCTCGCGGTCGGAGCACCGCCGGCCCCGGGCCCGTAGAACATCAGCTGGCCGGCAGCCTCGGACTCGACGAACACGGCGTTGAAGGCCTCTCGGACACTGGCCAGCGGGTGCGATCTGGGGATCATCGCCGGGTGCACGCGCACGGAGACGCCCTCGTCGCCGGACGAGCCGGTCGAGACCTCGGCGATCGCGAGCAGCTTGACCACGCTGCCCATGTCGCGGGCCGAGGCGATGTCGGTCGCGGTCACGTCGGTGATGCCCTCGCGATGCACGTCGGCCGCGTTGACCCGGGTGTGGAACGCGAGGCTGGCCAGGATCGCCGCCTTGGCCGCGGCGTCGAACCCCTCGACGTCGGCGGTGGGGTCGGCCTCGGCGTACCCGAGGTCCTGGGCCTCCTCGAGCGCCTCCTCGAAGCCGGCTCCGGTGGTGTCCATCTTGTCGAGGATGAAGTTGGTGGTGCCGTTGACGATGCCGAGCACGCGCGTGACCCGGTCGCCGGCCAGGGACTCGCGCAGCGGCCGCAGGATCGGGATCGCACCCGCGACGGCCGCCTCGTAGTAGAGGTCGCGGCCGGCCTTCTCGGCCGCCTCGAACAGGGTCGGGCCGTCCTCGGCGAGCAGCGCCTTGTTGGCGGTCACCACGCTGGCGCCGCCCTCGAGAGCGGCCAGGATCAACGACCGGGCCGGCTCGATGCCGCCGATCACCTCGACGACCAGGTCGACGTCGTCGCGCGCGACCAGGCCGGCCGCGTCGGTGGTGAGCAGCCCCTCGGGCACCTCGACCTCGCGCGGCGCGTCGATCCGGCGTACGGCGACCCCGACCAGGTGCAGCGGCGCGCCCACCCGCGCGGCCAGGTCGCCCGTCTGCTCGGTCAGCAGCCGGACCACCTGGGAGCCGACCGAGCCGCACCCCAGCACGGCGACGTTCAGCGGTCTCACGGCGTTGCTCCCAGGTCGGTGGCCAGCAGGTCGTCCACAGTCTCGCGTCGGACGACCGTGGTCGCGACGCCGTCCCGCACCGCGACCACCGGCGGCCGCAGCGCGTGGTTGTAGTTGGACGCCATCGACCGACAGTAGGCGCCGGTGGCCGGCACCGCGACCAGATCGCCGGGACGCAGGTCACCAGGCAGGAACTCGTCCTTGACCACCACGTCGCCGGCCTCGCAGTGCTTGCCGACGACGCGCGTCAGCACCGGCGGCGCCTGCGAGGTGCGCGAGGCGAGCGTGCAGGAGTAGTCGGCGTCGTAGAGCGCGGTGCGGATGTTGTCGCTCATGCCACCGTCGACGCTGACGTAGGCACGCACGGCTCCCCCGTCGAGCTCGACCTGCTTGACGGTGCCGACCGTGTAGACGGTGCACATGGCCGGGCCGACGATCGCGCGGCCGGGCTCGATCGACAGCCGCGGCTCGGGGATGCCGAGGGACCGGCACTCGTGCTCGACGATCTTGCTCATCTCGATCGCGAGCTGCGCGGGGTCGGACGGGTCGTCCTGGGTCGTGTAGGCGATGCCGAAGCCGCCGCCGAGGTCGAGCTCGGGCATCGTCACCCCGACCTCGGAGCCGACCTGCGCGTGGAGCGCCAGCACCCTCCGGGCGGCCACCTCGAAGCCGGAGGTGTCGAAGATCTGGCTGCCGATGTGGGAGTGGAGGCCGAGCAGCTCGAGGCCCGGGGAGGCGACCACACGGCGTACGGCCTCGAGGGCGTCGCCGGAGGTGATCGAGAAGCCGAACTTCTGGTCCTCGTGCGCCGTGGCGATGTACTCGTGGGTGTGGGCCTCGACGCCGGCGGTCACCCGCACCATCACCGGCTGGATGCGGCCCAGGCTCGCGGTCACCCGGACCAGCCGGTCGAGCTCGTCGAAGGAGTCGACGATGATGCGACCGACCCCCTCGGCGACGGCGCGGCGGAGCTCGGGCTCGGTCTTGGTGTTGCCGTGGTAGCCGATCCGGGCCGGGTCGACCTCGGCGCGGAGCGCGACGGTCAGCTCACCGTCGGAGCAGACGTCGAGGTTGAGACCCTCCTCGGCGACCCAGCGCGCGATCGTCGTACACAGGAAGGCCTTGCCGGCGTAGAAGACGTCGTACGACGAGAACGCGTCGCGGAAGGCGCGGGCCCGGGCGCGGAAGTCCGCCTCGTCGAGGACGTACGCCGGGGTGTTCACGTCGGCGACCAGGTCGGGCATCGCCACCCCGCCGACGACCAGGTCGCCGTCGACCTTGTGCGCCGTCGTCGACCACAGGCCCGGAACCAGCTCGTTGGGGTCCGTGGGCTCGCGCAGCCAGCTCGGGCCGCGCAGCGCGCCGTCGGCGTGCGCCCAGCCGGCCTCATGGGTGGGCACGGCAGCCCGCCGTCACATGCGCTCGGGGGCGGAGACCCCGAGCATCGCGAGCCCGTTGGCCAGGACCGTGCGCGTGGCCTCGACGAGCCGCAGCCGGGCGCGGTGCAGGTCGGACGGGTCCTCGTCACCCATCGGGAGCACCCGGCAGGTGTCGTAGAAGCGGTGGTAGGAGGCGGCGGTGTCCTCGAGGTAGCGGGCCACCCGGTGCGGCTCGCGCAGGGTGGTCGCGGCGGAGACGACGCGCGGGAACTCCGCGAGGGCCCGGAGCAGCTCGCCCTCCTTCTCGTGGGCGAGCAGCTCGGGGTGCGACCCGGGCTCGAGCCCGAGCTCCGCGGCGTTCCGCAGGATCGACGAGACCCGCGCATGGGCGTACTGCACGTAGAACACCGGGTTGTCGCTGGTGGCCCTGGTCCACAGGTCGAGGTCGATGTCGAGGTTGGTCTCGAGCGAGTTGCGGACCAGGGCGTAGCGCGCGGCATCGACGCCGACCGCATCCACCAGGTCGAGCAGCGTGATGATGTTGCCGGTCCGCTTGCCCATCCGCACGACCGAGCCGTGGCTGAGCAGGTTGACCATCTGACCGATGATGATCTCGAGGTTGACGCCCGGCTCGTCACCGAACGCCGCGCACAGGGCCATCATCCGGCCGACGTAGCCGTGGTGGTCGGCGCCGAGCAGGATGATGCAGCGGTCGAACCCACGCTCCCGCTTGTCGAGGTAGTACGCCGCGTCGCCGGAGATGTAGGCGCCGTGGCCGTCGGACCTGACGATGACGCGGTCCTTGTCGTCGCCGTACTTCTCGGTGCGCAGCCAGACCGCGCCGTCGGCGTCATAGATGTTTCCGAGCTCGCGCAGCCGCGCGAGGGCCCGGTCGGTGGCGCCGGACTCGTACAGGTCGTTCTCGTGGAACCACACGTCGAACGGCACCCGGAAGTCGCGCAGGGTCTGCTTGATCTCCTCGAACATCAGCCCGACACCGGCTGCGCGGAAGGCCTCCAGCGCTTCGTCGTCCGGAAGCCCGGGCGCCTCGGGATGCTCGGCGACGACCTGCTCGGCGATCTCGGTGATGTACTGCCCGGGGTAGCCGTCGTCGGGCGTCGGCTCGTGCCGCGCAGCGGCCAGCAGCGACCGGCTGAACCGGTCGATCTGGGCGCCGTGGTCGTTGAAGTAGTACTCCCGGGTGACGACGTGGCCGGTCGCCTCGAGCAGCCGCGCGAGGGTGTCGCCGACCGCCGCCCACCGAGCGCTGGCCAGGGTCACCGGGCCGGTCGGGTTGGCCGACACGAACTCGATGTCCACCTTCTGCTTCTGACCCGCCTCGGACCCGCCGTACGCCGCCCCGGCCGCGACGACGTCGTCGGCGACCTGGCCCTGTGCTCCGGCGTCGACGCTGATGTTGAGGAAGCCGGGACCGGCCACCTCCACGCCGGCGATGCCGTCGGCAGCCTCCAGCCGTGCGGCCACGAGGCCCGCGAAGTCGCGGGGAGGCTGTCCGGCCTGCTTGGCGAGCTGGAGCGCGACGTTGGTGGCGTAGTCGCCGTGGCCCTTCTGCCGCGGGCGCTCCACCGTGACCGTCTCAGGCAACCCGCCGGGCAGCGTGATCGCGCCCTCTGCGGAGAGGTCCGCCAGGGAGGCGACGATCAGGTCGGAGAGCTGCTCGGGGTTCACCGGGCCAGGGTATCGGCGCCCGCCCTGCGCTCTCGACCCACTTCCGCCTGCCGGATCTCGGCTCCTCCCGGCCGGGCGCCGCGCCGGTTTCCGCCGCCGCCGGGGCCGCCGGTATGGTCGTCCCCACCTGAGCCCCCGTAGCTCAGGGGATAGAGCACCGCCCTCCGGAGGCGGGAGCGAAGGTTCGAATCCTTCCGGGGGCGCTGCTCACGAGCACCGCCGCTCTGCTCATCCTGGGAAGGCGGGAGCGAAGGTTCGAATCCTTCCGGGGGCGCTGCTCACGAGCACCGCCGCTCTGCTCATCCTGGGAAGGCGGGAGCGAAGGTTCGAATCCTTCCGGGGGCGCTTTCTTCCTCCTGGCAGCTGCTCATCTCGTCGGAGGCAGGGTGGACGTGGCGCCCAGCGGGTGTCGAGCGTCATCGTGGCCGCTGCGGCGGCGAAGTGGCTAGTGGCGCCGGAGGGCGTCCCACGCGCGGCAGACCAGTCCGCGTGCAGCGAGGCGTATCTGCGTGCGTGCCCCCATTCCGTTGTAGAGGATGAAGTCGTCGAAGCGGTGTACACCCGGCCGGTCAGCGACGGACACTGCGGCATCGCGGAGGGTCCGCAGCTGCTCGACAGTCATCTGTAACGGTGGTTCCTCCGGCTGGTATCGGCAACCGAAGTAGTAGTCACGTCCCGGTTCTCCCGCCATCTCGATGTGACAGCCGAGCACATGGGTGACCTTGCGCGCCCTCACGAACTCGACCAGTCGGTTCATGCTGTCGACGAAGGCCGGGAAGTCCGCCACGTAGATGCGCCCCGGGTAGACAGAATCACCGGTGAACAGGAGGCCGGTCCGCTGGTCGTACACCGCAATCGAGGCGTCGTGGTGGCCGGGAACCCCGATCAGCTGCAACGCGCGCCGACCCAGGTCGTACTCGACGACCTGATCAGGCCACCTCGTGAAACCGAAGAACGCCTGCACGTCCTGCGCCGACCTGCCCACCACCGAGGTGTTCCGGCGGTCCACGAAGGACGCGTCCCCAGCAACGTGGTCACCGTGTCCATGGGTGTGGGCCACCACCAGCCGGTAATCGGAGCGGGGGTGGCTGTTCAGCCAGTCGGCGATGAGCTGGTCGACCGAGCGCCTGAGCAGATCGTCGTCCACCCCACCGGTGTCGAGCAGCAACGCCTGCTCGTCCCCGAACAGAAGGAACGTGAACGGCGCCTCGAACGTGGCGTCCTTGCTCTGCCGCATGATGACGGTGTCGGGGCGGTAATGATGAACCTGCCACGGCGGATCCGTACGGCGCCTACGCGACGGCGATCCATGGATCCAGCGGACATCCAGGCCGCCGAACGTCGATTCACTGCTCACGCTTGCGACCCTCTCACGACCCCGGCCACCACAGCGTCCACCGGGCTGCTGGAGCAGACAGGCACCGATCTCCGGTGCATCAGCACAGCAGCTTCATGTGCGCGGTCCACGATCCGGCCAAGCTACGCACGGCCGTGATGGTCGTGAGTGCGTCGTGATGCCATGGTTCGCACATGGCCAGGTCGGGTGTTGCGCCAGGTCGTGAGTGACGCCTCGGATCTCCCACGCCGCGTAGGAGACGAGGACGAGTGCCGCGCAGGCGTCCGCCCACCACCACCCGAACAGGATGTTCAACACGAGTCCGACCAGGACGGCCAGGACAAGAAGACCGTCCACCACGGTCACCGAGGACTCGTGCATCATGACCGAGTTCTCCAAGCTCGCGCCGACCCGACGTTTGCCGTAGGCGAGGACGAACATGACCAGCGCCGTCAGGGTGGTCCACACGACCCCAGCTGGACTGTGCTCGGGGTGGAGTCTTGCCCACCGCACCACCAGGCCCTCAGGCTGAGGACCGTCTCACACAGCGGCGAGATGGCGAAGCGGACACGGACCAGGTCCCCGTAACCCGGCTCGTACTCGATCATCGGCCCTCCTTGGGCACCGGAGCGGGTCCGACGATCCTGCCGGCGTGCACGTCCTCCATCTGTGCGTGCGCCGACATCGACGCCATCCGGCTCGGTCTGAGCGGTGGCGGCGGACTCAGCCCTTGGGCGGCAGCGACTTCGCGAAGGCGACCCCCCGGTCGACCCACCTCTCGAGGACCGCGTCGTCGTCGAGCACCTCCGGGGCGACGTGGATCCAGCCGTCCATCGGGGGTCGGTTGGTCATCTCCATGGGAGCGGCTCCCGGCTCGTCGAGCAGAGCGTCGGAGTCAGCAGGTGCGACGCGGACGAGCATCCCGCCCCGGCCGCTCGCGGAGACGCCCAGGTGGCCGCCCAGCAGGAAGGCCAGGCCGCCGAACATCTTCTTCTCGACGACCGGCTCGCCGGTGAGGTGGTCGCGGATCCGGGCCGCCAGCTCCTCGTCGTACGCCATGCTCGGGAGGCTAGCCGCGGGCTCCGACAGCCGTCAGCCGCAGTGGGACAGCGTCGCGTCCTTCCGGATCTGGTTGCCCATGTCGCGTGCCTGCGAGACGTAGGGCAGCACGATGCTCGCGCCACCCGACGACGTCCCGATGCCGCCCTGGACGACGCAGGACCTCACCTTCGAGGGGTCGACCTGAGCCATCACCTGCGCCAGCCGGAACAGCTCGGCAGGCGGGAGGTTGGTGTACATGTGGCTCATCGCGTCGAGCACGCCGCGCTCGATGTACCCGGGCTTGCCGGCGTTCGCGCTGACCTTGGCCTGGATCGCCTTGAGCACGATCTCCTGGTGCGCCGAGCGGTCGAAGTCGCCGGCGGGGAGCGTGTGCCTGATCCGGGAGTACGCCATCGCGTCGTAGCCGTTCAGGTGGATGCGCCCCTTCGGGAAGCCCACGCGCTTCAACGGGTCGTCGCTGAACGCGTAGGGGTTCTGGACCTCCAGCCCGCCGATGGACCTCACCATCTGGCTGAAGTACTGGAAGCGGGTCACGAACACGTACTTCGGGTGTACGCCGATCAGGTTGCCGACCGTCTGGCCGAGCAGCTGCGGGCCTCCGAAGTACAGCGACGAGTTGATCTTGTCGGTGCCGTGGCCGGGGATGTCGACCCACGAGTCACGGGGTACGCCGATGATGCTCGCCGCGTGCGTCTGGGTGTTGATCGTGACCAGCTGGAGCGCGTCGCCGCGACTGTGGGTCATGTCCTCGCCCGGGCGGGCGTCCGAGCCGACGGCCAGGATCGAGATCACATGGGGCCCGATCGCGGTGGCCTGTCCGTCGTGGACCTTGACCAGGGCGATCTCGGTGGACTTCACGGCGGAGTCGGGGATGGTCAGGGCCACCACCCCGAGCACCAGGGCCAGCGTCACCAGCCGGGTGGCACGTGCGATCCGGCGCCTCATCACTGGGCTCCCTTCGCCACGTCGAACCCGAAGATCCGCCACGCTCCGCTGCCGCCCTGGGTCAGGAACAGTCGCCCGGTCACCGTCACCTTCTTCTTCACCTGGCCCGTGGTCTTGAAGCGGAGCACGACGCGCGCGGTCACGCCCGACGGGCGGCCCTTCGGCGCGAGCACGTCGAGGCTCACCTTCCGTTGCTGTGTGGTCACGCCGTCGATGCGTGCGCCGAGCGACCCGGCGGTCATCAGGTCCTTCTGCTGCATCGCGTCGTGCCTCGCCTGCGGGGTGAAGGTCTTGAAGGCGTCGGGATAGCTGTGCGTCGGGTAGTCGACCCCGACGAAGCCGCCGTCGAACCACGCGTCGACCGCCTGGCCCACCTGTCGGGTGAGGTGCTTGGCGTGGGCGTGGAACGCCCGGTGGTAGGGCTTCTGGAAGTTCCCGGCGACCTTGTCGATCGTGACCACCGTCGCCATCGGCGGGTTGCCGCCGAACGTCGCGCCGGGCGAGGTCGGCGCGGCCGACGGGGACGAGGAGCCGCCTCCGCAGCCGCCGATCGCGAGTGCGCCGAGCGCGACCATCGCGACTGCTGCGGTACGCCGGGTCCGACGGCCGGAGGGGGGCGAGGGGACTGGGTCGGCGGGGGCGCCTGACGTGCTGCTCGTGTGCTGGTGGAGGGGAGGCAAGCCTCGTTCCTTTCGGGTCCGGTGCGGGGGTGCATCGGGGGGCCCGCGGAGGGGCCGACCACGACCGTTCGTGCCGATCGGGTACACCATGCACCAGCGAGCCACCGTACTTCGGTATTTGCTCGCGTGGGGGACTAGCCTTGAGAACAGATCCCGATACCCACGCGCACGTTCCGGAAGAGGCGAAAGCACCCGTGCCGCAGCAGCAGACCACACCGTCCGACCCCACGTCCTCACAGCCAGGCCCCTCCTCCGACTTCGGAGCCAACGAATGGCTCGTCGAGGAGATGTACGACCAGTTCACCCGCGACCCGGCCAGCGTGGACCCGACCTGGGCGGCGTACTTCACCGAGAACGGCAACGGCAGCGCGTCCGGCAACGGGGCGGCTGCCCCGAGTGCCCCCGCCACCCCGGCGGCGAAGCCGACCGCCACCCCGACCGCCACGAAGGTCGAGAAGCCCGCCGCGGCGACCGCCACGAAGGTCGAGAAGCCCGCCGCGGCGCCTGCTCCCACGACCGGCGGCACCCCCGCACCGAAGGCGACCCCGCGGCCGGAGAGCAAGGCGGCCGAGCCCGCCAAGGGCACCGACCGCCCGGTGCCGAAGGAGACGCGGGCCCCCGAGCCGACCCCGGCGGTCGACCAGCCGACGTACACCGTGCTGCGCGGCGCGCCGGCCCGCACGGTCGCCAACATGGACGACTCGCTGAGCGTCCCCACCGCCACCTCGGTCCGGTCCGTCCCGGTCAAGCTGCTCTGGGACAACCGGATCGTCATCAACAACCACCTGTCGCGAGCCCGCGGCGGCAAGGTGTCGTTCACCCACCTGATCGGCTACGCGCTGGTCAAGGCCCTGAAGTCCATGCCCGAGATGAACGTCGGCTTCGACGTCATCGACGGCAAGCCCACCCAGATCACCCCGGCCCACATCAACCTCGGCCTGGCCATCGACATGCAGAAGAAGGACGGCACCCGCCAGCTCCTCGTGCCCAACATCAAGGGCGCCGAGACCATGGACTTCGCGGCGTTCTGGACCGGCTACGAGGACATCGTCCGCAAGGCCCGCAACACCAAGCTCACGGTCGAGGACTTCGCCGGTACGACGATGACCCTCACCAACCCGGGCACCATCGGCACCAACCACTCGGTGCCACGGCTGATGCGAGGGCAGGGCGCGATCATCGGGGTCGGCGCGATGGAGTACCCCCCGGAGTACCAAGGCGCCTCCGACGACACCATCAGCCGCAACGCCATCAGCCGGGTGATGACGCTCACCTCGACCTACGACCACCGGGTCATCCAGGGCGCGCAGTCGGGCGAGTTCCTCAAGCGCGTCCACGCCCTGCTGCTCGGCGAGAACGGCTTCTACGACGAGATCTTCCGCGCACTGCGGATCCCCTACGAGCCGATCCGCTGGAAGCGCGACATCGCGTGGTCGCACGACGACGAGATCAGCAAGCAGGCCCGGATCCTCGAGCTGATCCACGCCTACCGCGTGCGCGGCCACCTGATGGCCGACACCGACCCGCTCGAGTACCGCCAGCGCAGCCACCCCGACCTCGAGATCGAGACCCACGGGCTGACCATGTGGGACCTCGACCGCGAGTTCGCCGCCGGCTCCTTCGGCGGCGAGGGCCGGCCGTTCATGAAGCTGCGCAACATCCTCGGCATCCTGCGCGACTCCTACTGCCGCACGACCGGCATCGAGTACATGCACATCATGGATCCCGACCAGCGTCGCTGGATCCAGGAGCGCGTGGAGCGGCCGCACACCAAGCCGCCCCGCCAGGAGCAGCTGCGGATCCTGCTGAAGCTCAACCAGGCCGAGGCGTTCGAGACCTTCCTGCAGACCAAGTTCGTCGGCCAGAAGCGGTTCAGCCTCGAGGGTGGCGAGACCACCATCCCGCTGATCGACGAGATCTGCGAGGCCGCCGCCGAGATCGGTCTCGACGAGGTCGCCATGGGCATGGCCCACCGCGGCCGGCTCAACGTGCTCGCCAACATCGTCGGCAAGAAGTACTCCCAGATCTTCCGCGAGTTCGAGGGCAACATCGACCCGCGCACCGTCCAGGGCTCGGGCGACGTCAAGTACCACCTCGGCGCCGAGGGTGAGTTCGTCTCCGGCCTCGGCGACAAGATCAAGGTCTCGGTCGCAGCGAACCCCTCGCACCTCGAGGCGGTCGACCCCGTGCTCGAGGGCATCGCCCGCGCCAAGCAGGACGTGCTGAACCGCGGCGCCGAGTACCCCGTGCTGCCGCTGCTCGTGCACGGCGACGCGGCGTTCGCCGGCCAGGGCGTGGTCGCCGAGACCCTCAACCTCTCCCAGCTGCGCGGCTACCGCACCGGCGGCACGATCCACGTGGTCGTCAACAACCAGGTCGGGTTCACCACCTCACCCGGCTCGTCGCGCTCGTCGCTGTACTGCACCGACGTGGCCCGGATGGTGCAGGCACCGATCTTCCACGTGAACGGCGACGACCCCGAGGCATGCATCCGGGTCGCCCGTCTCGCGTTCGAGTACCGCCAGGCGTTCAACAAGGACGTCGTCATCGACCTGGTCTGCTACCGCCGTCGCGGCCACAACGAGGGTGACGACCCGTCGTACACCCAGCCGCTGATGTACGACCTGATCGAGCAGAAGCGCTCGGTGCGCAAGCTCTACACCGAGTCCCTGATCGGCCGTGGCGACATCACCATCGAGGAGGCCGAGCAGGTCCTCAAGGACTACCAGCAGCAGCTGGAGCGGGTGTTCACCGAGGTCCGCGAGGCCGACTCGCAGCCCTCGGAGTGGACCACCGTGCCCGACTACCCCGAGAAGTCGCCCGGGGCCGCCCAGACCGCGGTGACCCCCGAGGTGATGAAGCGGATCGCCGACGCCTACGTCACGCCGCCCGACGGCTTCACCGTCCACCCCAAGGTGATGCCGCAGCTGCAGCGCCGGGCCAACGCCATCGCCGACGGCCCGATCGACTGGGGCACCGGCGAGATCCTGGCGCTGGGCTCGCTGCTGATGGACGGCCGGCCGGTGCGCCTGGCCGGCCAGGACACCCGGCGGGGCACCTTCGTGTCGCGGTTCGCGACGATCATCGACCGCGTCAACGCTCACGAGTGGACGCCGCTGAGTGCGCTGACCGACACCCAGGCGAAGTTCCACGTCTACGACTCGCTGCTCTCCGAGTACGCCGCCCTCGGCTTCGAGTACGGCTACTCCGTGGCCCGGCCCGACGCGCTGGTGCTCTGGGAGGCGCAGTTCGGAGACTTCGTGAACGGCGCCCAGACGGTCATCGACGAGTTCATCACCTCGGGTGAGACCAAGTGGCGCCAGCAGTCCGGCGTCGTCCTGCTGCTGCCCCACGGCTACGAGGGTCAGGGCCCCGACCACTCGTCGGCCCGGATCGAGCGCTGGCTGACGATGTCCGCCGACGACGCGTTCGTCGTGGCCCAGCCGTCCACGCCCGCGTCGTACTTCCACCTGCTGCGGCAGCACTCCCTCGGCGAGGAGCACCGGCCGATGGTGGTCTTCACGCCGAAGTCGATGCTGAAGCGCAAGGAGGCGGCCTCCCAGCCGTCCGACTTCACCGAGGGCACCTTCCGGCCGTTCATCGCCGACGCCGACGCGGACCCCGAGAAGGTCCACACGCTGCTGCTCTGCTCGGGTCGCATCACCTGGGACCTGATGGTGGAGCGCGCCAAGCGCGAGGACGGCGACGGCTTCGCGATCGCCCGCATCGAGCAGCTCTACCCGCGTCCTGTGGACGAGATCCGGGCCGAGCTCGAGCGCTACCCGCATCTCAGGAACGTGCGCTGGGTGCAGGACGAGCCGCTCAACATGGGCCCGTGGCCGCACTACCAGCTCAACGTGTGGCCCGACCTGGCACCCGGACTCGTGGTGGAGCCGATCACCCGCCCTGCCCTCTCCTCACCGTCGGTCGGGACCGCCAAGCGTCACGCGGAGGAGTCCAAGGCGCTGCTCGCGGCAGCGTTCTCCGACGCCGAGGACCGCCGGGTCGCCGAGCAGTACTGACCGGCCGATGTACTTCACCGACCGCGGGATCGAGGAGCTCCAGCAGCGCCGGGGTGACGAGGAGGTCAGCCTGGCGTGGCTGGGCGAACGGCTCCAGGAGTTCACCGACACCCACCCGGAGTTCGAGACGGCCGTGGAGCGGTTCGCCACCTGGTTGGCCCGCCTCGACGACCCGGAGGACTGACGGTGGGACTCGCGGACGACCTGGGCTACGACATCCGCAGACCGAACCGCTTCCAGGCGTTGATCCAGGAGCTCGCCTCGACCCGGCCCGGGGCCTGGCTGTTCTCCCGGGTGCTCCACCACCTCGACGACGCGGTGGTCGCCCTGACCCGCGGCCGCACCAGCGCACCCGAGGTGCTTGCCGGGCTGCCGGTGCTCGACGTGACCACGACCGGGCGCAAGAGCGGTTTGCGGCGTACGTCGCACCTGATCGCGGTACCGATCGGGGACACCCTCGCCCTGCTCGGCACCAACTTCGGCCAGGCATCGACGCCGGCCTGGGTGCTCAACCTCGAGGCCGACCCGCGCGCCAGCGTCACCTACCGCCGACGTACCAGCGAGGCCACGGCTCGTGCCGCCAGCGACGACGAGCATGCCGCGGTGCTCGCCCGCTCCGCCCAGGTGTACGGCGGGTACCTCAAGTACCAGCAGCGGATCACCGGCCGCCGCCTCCGGATCTTCGTGCTCGACCCCGCCTGACCCTCACCCGTCGGGGCGTGCGGCTCGCACCTTGATGCCGTAGTGACCGACCTTGCGGTACAGCGTCGCGCGGCTCATGCCGAGCCGCTGGGCGGCCTCCTGCATCGTCGTACCCGGCCGCGACACCACCCGCAGGATCTCGTCGCGCTCGAAGGACTCGATCCGTGACAACCGGCGGCCCGGCTCGGACAGGACCTCCGCCGGGAGGTGATGGACGTCGATCACGTCCGTCCGTCGTGCGGCCGCGGCGACCACCCGCAACAGCTGCGTGACGTTGCCCGGCCACAGGTGGTCGGCCAGGACCCGCTCGGCGGCCGGGGTCACGGTCAGGTCGCGGCCGCGGGCCCGGCGTACGGCGTGGTGCACGAGCGCGAGCACGTCCTCGGGCCGTTCGCGCAGAGGCAGCACCGGCACCACCGTGTCGACCAGCGCCGCCAACGGCGCCGGGACGTCCTCGAGCCGCTCGGCCGTCATCGAGAACGGGACGGGCATGGCGGGCTGTCCGGCCGGGCCCGGCCCGGTACGGGCTCGCAGCACCAGGTCGCGCAGCCGTTCGGCGACCCACATCGGCAGGTCGCCCACGTCGCACAGGATCACGGCCGTGTGCGGCTTGCCCAGCTCGGGCGGCCACAGGGCCAGCCAGGTGTCGGCGTCCTCGGGGTCGGGCGGATGGGCCGCCAGGATCCGGTCCCGCGGGCGACCCGCGCGCTCCGCCTGCGCGAGCAGGGTCGTACGCCCGGACCCGCGCTCCCCCACCGCTGCGACCACGTGACCCGATCCGAGTCCTGCGGCCGCAGACGCGAGGGCGGCCGCCCAGCCCGTCGACGTCGACGGGAGCGCGCCGGAGCCCGGCTCCAGTCGCGGCACCTCGACCCGGAACACCTCCCCTCGTCGTCGCGGGCGGGGGCGCCGCCCGCGCCCGCGGGCGAGCATCAGCGCCGACGTGTTGCCCGCCGCTGCCTGCGCGAGCGCCAGCAGCAGCTCGCTCGACGACCGCGACCAGGTGGTGATGTTGACGCTGCCCTCGAGCCGGCCGCTCACCGGGTCGAGCACGGGCGCCGCCGCGCAGGTGTAGGTGCACAGGCTCAGTGCGTAGTGCTCCTCGGCCCGGACCAGCGACGGCAGCCGGTCGGCCAGGGCGAGGCCGAGCCCGTTGGTCCCGGCCTCGCGCTCGGAGTAGGCGAACCCGGGGGCGAGATGGACGGTGTCCAGCTCGCGCAGCAGGTCGTGGTCGCCGCACAGCCGGTTGAGCACCAGCCCCTCCGCGTCGGTCAGCATCAGGCTGACCGGCTCGGACGCCAGGGTGTGGTGGAGGTCGGTCAGCACGTCGCGGCCGCACTCGTAGAAGAGCGATCCCTCGTCGTACGACCCGGTGAAGACGGGCTGGATGTCGGCCAGCGGCACGCCGTACTCCTGGCTGCGCAACCACGAGGCCCGCACGCGTGCGGGGAGGGTGTCGACGGGCGCGCCCGAGACAGGAACCGGCACCAGGGACTCCAGGTCTCGGTGCAGGTCTGCACGCTCGAGCCGGTCGGCCATCGCGTCTCCTCTCGGGGAGCGGTCCCGACGTTACCCCCGCCCGTCACACCCCGGTCCGGGCCGATCCGGACGGGCGTCTCAGATTGAGACGTGACAGGTGTCATCCCACCCCCCTCGGCGACCTAACGTCGAGAGCACATCACCGGTCAGGCGACCGGCGCCCCGGCGCCGGCGAGGAGGCATCGTGTACGAGAAGGACGGCCAGTCGTACTTCGTGGTCGACAGCCACATGCACTACTGGGACGCGAGTCCCGCCAACTGGGTCAAGGGTCACGAGGAGTACGCCAAGGGCTGGATCGAGTGCTTCCACGCCTACCAGAGCCTCGGCCCGGCGGAGACGCACTGGTCGATCGAGAAGTTCCAGAAGTACTCCGAGGACGACACGATGGCGGACCTCTTCGACCGGGGTCATGTCGACGTGGCGATCACGCAGCCGACGTACCTCAAGGAGTGGTACACCGAGGGCTTCAACACCACCGAGCGCAACGGCGCCCTGGCCGAGAAGCATCCCGGGAAGTTCGTCGTGAACACCCGCTTCGACCCGCGTGAGGGTGCGGCCGGGCTGGAGGAGCTCGAGGCGAACGTCGAGCGGTGGCACCCGAAGGGCGCCAAGCTCTACACCGCGGAGTGGAAGGACGAGTCGCGCGGTTGGAAGCTCAGCGACCCGGACGCCTACACCTACCTGGCCAAGGCGCAGGAGCTCGGCATCAGGAACATCCACGTCCACAAGGGCCCCACCATCTGGCCGCTCGACAAGGACGCCTTCGACGTCTCCGACGTGGACCATGCCGCGACCGACTTCCCCGAGCTCAACTTCATCGTCGAGCACGTGGGGCTGCCCAGGATCGAGGACTTCTGCTTCATGGCGACGCAGGAGCCCAACGTGTACGCCGGGCTGTCGGTCGTGATCGGCGGCCTCATGCACGCGCGGCCCCGGTTCTTCGCCAAGGTGATGGGCGAGCTGCTGTTCTGGGTGGGCGAGGACAAGATGACGTTCGGCAGCGACTACGGCATCTGGGAGCCGCAGTGGCAGGTCGAGGGCTTCGTCGACTGGGAGATGCCCGACGCCGACGAGTACTCCGACTACCCGCGGCTGGGGGTCGAGGGGAAGAAGAAGATCCTGGGCCTCAACGCCGCCAAGCTCTACGACATCGAGGTGCCGGCGGAGTACCGGATCGCGGACGCCTCGGCGCCGGCCGCGCGCGACGACGCGGAGCTGGTGTCCGGCGGCTCGCCGTCGGCATGAGCGTCCAGACCGTCCCCGACCTCACGGCTCGGGTCGGGCTGGCGCTGGACACGGTCCGCGACCCCGAGCTCGACGAGCCGGTCACGACGCTCGGGTTCGTCGCGTCGTGCCGGGTCGAGGACGGGTCGGTGGAGGTCCACCTCCGGCTGCCGACGTACTTCTGTGCGCCCAACTTCGCCTTCCTGATGGTCGCCGACGCCTTCGACGCGGTGAGCGCCGTTCCTGGTGTCGAGCGGGTCGCGGTGGTGCTCGACGACCACTTCGCCTCCGACACGATCAACGCCGGCGTCGCCGCCCGGGCGGGCTTCGTCGGCACCTTCGGGCACCAGGCGAACGACGAGCTCGACGAGCTCAGACGTGGCTTCCTCCGCAAGGCGGTGCTGGCCGGCACCGACCGGGTCTGCCGGCCGCTGGCGGCGCGCGGCGAGGACGTGTGGGCTCTGCGGCTCGGTGACCTCGCCCCGACCCCCGAGCTCGAGGCGCTGCGAGCGCGACGTGCTGAGATCGGGCTGCCCTCCGGCGACGATGCGCCGCTGCTGGTCGACGTCGAGACCGGCGAACCCGTCGCCGCCGACGACCAGCGCCTCTACCTCGGTCGTGCGCGCCTGTCGCGCGTGAACATCGAGGCCAACAGCAGCATCTGTCGCGGGATGCTGACGCACCGCTACGGCACCACCGAGGAGGGTTCCCAGTGAAAGCAGTACGGCTCCACCGGTACCACGAGAAGCCCGTGATCGACGAGGTTCCCGAGCCGACGGTCCAGGGTCCCTTCGACGTGATCGTCAAGGTGGGCGGGGCCGGCGTGTGTCGCACCGACCTCCACATCATCCTCGGGCAGTGGGACGAGGCGATGAGCCCGACGCTGCCCTACGTGCTCGGCCACGAGAACGCCGGCTGGGTCCACGAGATCGGTGACGGCGTGACCAATGTCGCCGTCGGCGACACCGTGATCCTCCATCCCACGCCGACGTGCGGCCTGTGCCGGGCCTGCCGGGCCGGCCAGGACATGCACTGCATCGCGAGCTCGTTCCCCGGTCTCGACGGCAGCGACGGGGGCATGGCGGAGTACCTGCGTACGTCGGCCCGCGCCTGCGTCAAGCTCGACCCGTCCACGAAGCCGGAGGACGTCGCGGCCCTCGCGGACGCCGGGATCACGGCGTACCACGCCGTGCGGAAGGTGATCCCCCTCCTCTACCCCGGGACCACCGCCGTGGTGATCGGCGCCGGCGGGCTGGGGCACATCGGCATCCAGTGCCTGGACGCGCTGACGGCCACGCGCGTCGTCGTCGTCGATCGCAGCCCCGAGGCGCTGGAGCTCGCCGCGACCCTCGGCGCCGACCACACGGTGGTCGCCGACGGGTCCCAGGTGGAGAAGGTCAAGGAGCTCACCGACGGCGAGGGGGCCGACGTGGTCCTCGACTTCGTCGCGGAGGAGGGCGCGGAGAACGAGGGGTTCGCGATGACCCGGCCGAACGGCTCCTACTCGGTGATCGGCTACGGCGGCGAGCTGCGGGTGCCGACGCTCGACATCATCTCCACCGAGCGCAACGTGATCGGGAACATCGTGGGCACCTACAACGAGCTGGCCGAGCTGATGGTCCTGGCCCAGTCCGGGAAGGTCACCCTCCACACCAAGGCCTACCCGTTGGCCGAGGCGCAGCAGGCATTGGCGGATCTCGACGCCGGTCGGGTCCGCGGCCGTGCCATCCTCGTCCCCTGACGACGCATCCGTACGGTTCGACCCGAGGGAGAGCTCTTGATCTTCATCACCGCGAAGTTCCGCGTGAAGCCCGAGGACGCCGAGCGCTGGCCCGAGATCTCCCGGTCGTTCACCGAGGCGACTCGCGCCGAGCAGGGCTGTCTGTGGTTCGACTGGTCACGCAGCCTCGACGACCCGGCGGAGTACGTCCTCGTCGAGGCGTTCGCCGACGGCGACGCCGGGGCGGCGCACGTGCAGTCGGACCACTTCCAGGCGGCTCGGCGCGACCTGCCGGCGCACCTGGCCGAGACCCCGAGCATCATCAACGCCGAGGTGCCCGGTACGGACTGGTCCGCGCTGGGCGAGCTGGCCGTCGACTGACCGGCCGGGTCAGCGCGGCCGGATGGTCAGGTCGCTGACGGTCGCGTCGGCGCCGAGGTCGAGCACGCCGAGGATCGCGTCGGCCACCGTCGAGGGGTCGATCCAGTCGCCCGCGTCGTACTCGAGGCCCTCCTGCTCGTGGACCTTCTGCTGCATCGGGGTCGCCGTCCGGCCGGGATAGACGGTGGTGACGCGAACGCCGTGCTCCTGTTCCTCCTCGCGTAGCGCATCGGCGAGTGCTCGCAGGGCGTGCTTCGATGCGGCGTACGCCGACCAGTGCGGGCTCGCGGACAGGCCCGCGCCGGAGTTCACGAAGACGACGGTGCCCTGCGCCGTACGCAGCGCGGGCAGCGCGATCCTGGTCAGCACGGCGGGGGCGACCACGTTGACGGCCAGCTGCTCCTGCCAGGCCGCGGTCGACAGGTCGGACACCGGCCCGAGCTCCACGACTCCGGCGGCGTGGACGACGGAGTCGAGGCGGTCGGGCAGCTGGTCGGCCAGCGCCTCGATCTCGGAGGGGTCGGCCAGGTCGGCGACCAGCACCGTGGCGCCCGGCACGTCGGACCGGAGGTCGTGCGCGCGCTCGGCCGACCGGGCCAGCAGGACCAGGTCGTCGCCGCGCTCGAGCAGGCGATCGGCGATCACCGCCCCGATCCCGGAGCCCGCGCCGGTCACCAGGTGGGTGTGGTGGTTCATCGAGTGAAGACCACCTTCCCGAACACCTCGCCGCTCTGCATCGCGGCGAACCCCTCGCGCGCGTCGCTCATCGGGAGCACGCGGTCGATCAGGGGCTTGGTGCCGGTGGCGTCCAGGAAGCTCACCAGCTGGGCGAGCTCGGCGCGGGTGCCCATCGTGGAGCCGACCACGCGCAGCTGCAGGAAGAAGATGCGGTTGAGCTCGGTCGAGTCCGGGTTGGGGCCGCTGGTCGCGCCGCTGATCACGACGATGCCGCCCGGCCGCAGGGAACGGAGCGAGTGGTTCCAGGTGGCGGCGCCCACGGTCTCCATCACCGCGTCGACGCGCTCGGGCAGGCGAGCCCCGGTCTCGAAGACCTGATGGGCGCCGATCTCCAGGGCGCGCGCCCGCTTGCCCTCGTCGCGGCTGGTCGCGAGCACCTGCAGGCCACCGGCTCGGGCGAGGGTGATCAGCGCGGTCGCCACCCCGCCCCCGGCTCCCTGCACCAGCACGGTCTGGCCGGGCCTCAGGCCGCCCTGCACGAAGAGCATCCGGTACGCCGTGAGCCAGGCCGTCGGCAGGCACGCGGCCTCCTCGAAGGTGAGCGACGCCGGCTTCGGTACGACGTTCCCGCGCGGCACCGCGACCCTGTCGGCGAAGGTGCCCTGGTAGCGCTCGGAGAGCAGCGACCGCCGCGGGTCCTCGGTCTCGTCCCCGCGCCAGGAGGGGTCGCCGATGACGGCGTGGACCAGGACCGCGTTGCCGTCCTCGTCGATGCCTGCGGCGTCGCAGCCGAGGATCATCGGCAGCGCGTCCTCGCGCAGCCCGACCCCGCGCAGCGACCAGAGGTCGTGGTGGTTGAGCGCCGACGCCCGGACCTCCACCGTCGTCCAGTCGTCGGGTACGTCGGGGTCGGGACGCTCCCCCACCACCAGGCCCGCCAGCGGGTCGTCGGAGGAGAACGAGTCGGCGTAGACGGCGAACATGTCACGACCCTAGCGACGCCCCGGACCACCGCGTCGCCACGTGCCGACTCGGCTGGTTTCAGCGCCGGGCGACGCCGTCGGCCCGGGCCGCGGCCGCGACCGCCTCGGTGACCGCCGGTCCGACGCGGGGGTCGAACGGCGACGGGACGATCAGGTCCTCGGCGAGGTCGTCACCGACGAGCGCCGCGAGGGCCTGCGCCGCCGCGAGCTTCATGCCCTCGGTGATCGCGGTGGCGTGCACCTCGAACGCGCCGCGGAAGATGCCGGGGAAGGCGAGCACGTTGTTGATCTGGTTGGGGTAGTCGGACCGTCCGGTGGCCACGATCCGTGCGTGGCGGTGCGCCACCTCCGGCAGCACCTCCGGCGTCGGGTTGGCCAGCCCGAAGATGATCGCGTCGTCCGCCATGGTGGCCACGACCTCCTCCGGCACCGTGCCGCCGGAGACGCCGATGTACACGTCGGCCCCCGCCATCACGTCGGCGAGCGACCCGTGCCGGTCGTGCCGGTCGGCGGTGTCGACGGCGAGTGCCTTCTTCACCGGCGTGAGGTCCGCACGCCGTGAGTTCAGGACGCCCTGACGGTCGACCACGGCGATGTCCCCGACACCGGCCTCGAGCAGGATCCTGGCCACCGCGACGCCGGCGGCTCCGGCGCCCGAGATCACCACCCGGCCGGTGGCGGGCGTACGGCCGGTGAGGTGGAGGGCGTTGGTCAGCGCGGCCAGGACGACGACCGCGGTGCCGTGCTGGTCGTCGTGGAAGACCGGGATGTCGAGCATCGCCTTGAGCCGGGTCTCGATCTCGAAGCAGCGCGGCGCCGAGATGTCCTCGAGGTTGATCCCGCCGAAGCTGGGAGCGAGCCGGGCCACGGTCGCGATGATCTCCTCGACGTCGGTGGTGGCCAGGCAGATGGGGACGGCGTCCACGCCCCCGAACTGCTTGAAGAGGACCGCCTTGCCCTCCATCACCGGCATCGCGGCGGCCGGGCCGATGTCACCGAGCCCGAGCACCGCCGTACCGTCGGTGACGACGGCGACGGTGTGCGGGACCCACGTGTAGTACTGGGTCATCTCCGGGTCGGCCGCGATCGCCTCGCACACCCGGGCGACGCCGGGCGTGTAGGCCAGGGACAGGCCCTCCCGGTCGGTCAGCTCGACCGTGGAGCGGATCTCCATCTTGCCGCCGACGTGGAGGTCGAAGACGGGGTCTCCGGCGAACGGGTGCCCCTCGCTGCCGGCAACGGATGCTGCCACGACGTCACTGTGGCACAGCCGGTACGACGCTCCGGCACGTCCCGCCGCCCGTGGACAGGAGGCGGGTCACAGGCCGCTGCCCCGGCGTGGTCTCGGCCAGACCCGGGCGACCACGACCGCCACCAGGTCGTCGGCGGCGACCACGCCGCGGTGGCGGGAGTCGACGCCCTCCTCCGGGTTGTCGCTGAGCACCCACCAGCCGGGGTCGCCGGTGCGCGTCTCGCGGGGCTCGGCGGCCCTCTTCACGGCCAGGGTCCCGTCGGCGAAACGCGCCAGCACCAGCCGTCCGGCCGCGATCGGCACGGCGTACCGCACGAGCAGGCGGTCGCCGGCCCGGAGGGTCGGCAGCATCGAGGTGCCGTGGACGCGCGCGAGCCCGAACGGGCGGCGTGGGGCGGGCGAGGGCCTCGGCACGCGACGCATTGTCACAGAGCGACGGTGGTCAGGCCTGGGGTGGGCCCAGCCCCAGGGCCGCGCGGACCTGGGCCGACTCGTCCGCCGAGTTGTGCTCTGCGACCGGGGTGAGCGCGGCTTGCGCGTCGGTGATCGTCTCGGCGGTCGAGCACTGCGCGAAGAACGTGCGCTGCTCGTCGATCGCCTTCGACCACTCCTGCATCAGCGACTGCACCTCCGCCGGCCAGCTGCCGGACTGGGCCTCCGTCAGCATCGCGCCCATGTCGTCGGCGATGTCCCCGCATCCCGACGTGAGAACCGTGAGCGGCGCGGAGTCCGGCAGGCCCTTGAGCCGGTTGAGGTCGGTGATCGTCTTGCTGGTCATCGCCAGGTAGTGCCGGCCCGCCTCCTCGACCGTCCAGGTGGGCTGGGTCGCGCCCCCGTCGGACGTGGAGCCGGTCGGTGACGACGCCGACGCCTCCGGCGACGAGGAGGTGTTGCTCCCACAGCCGGTGGCCAGCAGTGCCACCGCACCCATGGCAATCACGGCGTGCCTCATCCGTGCAACCTACCTGCCCGGAGGGTCGGCAGCATCCGCGCGCCGTGGACGCGCGCGAGCCCGAATGGGCGGCGTGGGGAGGGGTACGAACCTGGTCCGGAAGGCCTCGGCACGCAGAGTAGTGTCCCAGGCGAGTGCACTTCCCCCGACACACCACTGACGAGAGGACCCCGATGTTCGCGAAGCTGTTCGCACCCACCGTCGACGTCTCGGCGCACTGCGACCTGCCGTGCGGCGTCTACGACCCGGCGCAGGCCCGGATCGAGGCCGAGTCGATCAAGGCGATCATCGCCAAGGTGGCCGACAACGACGACCACGACTTCCGCACCCGCGCCATCTTGATCAAGGAGCAGCGTTCCGAGCTGGTCAAGCACCACCTCTGGGTGCTCTGGACCGACTACTTCAAGCCGCCCCACTTCGAGAAGTACCCGCAGCTCCACACCCTGGTCAACGAAGCCACCAAGCTGGCCGGCGCGACCGGCACCAAGGGTGAGATGGACGCCGGGAAGGCCGACGAGCTGTTGGCCAAGATCGACGAGATCGCTGAGATCTTCTGGGAGACGAAGAAGGCCTGAGCTCGGCCGCAGGCCCTCTGACCTGCATCGGAGTCATTGTGACGCCGCCTCAGTCCGTGCGGCGCCACTCGAGGAGTGAGAGCCGGGTTGCCGGCCGTGCGGGTCTGTTGTACCGGCCACAGGTGCGAG
>CAWHZH010000002.1:397500-475198 GCA_963833775.1 uncultured Actinomycetota bacterium
AAGAATGGCTGATTCAAAAATATCTAAAAAAAAAAAAAAAAAAAGATAAAAAATTATATATATAGATAAAAAAAAAAAAAAAAAAAAAAAACCTAAAAAAATAAGTATAAAAGAGTGAATATAGTCATTCTATATCGGAAAAAAAACTATATAACAATAAAAAAAAAAAAAATAAAAAAAAAGAAAACAAAAAAAAGAGATTAAAAGAAAAAAAAAAAAAAAAAAAAAAAAAAATAATAAAAAAAAAAAATAAAAAAAAAAAAAAAAAATAAATAAAAATAAATAAATTTAATATAAAAAAAAATAAATATTGGGTAGAATGGTTCAGGCACAACCTCCAGGGTTGGTAAAATAAAAAAAAAAAAAAAAAAAATTTCTCATCGACTCTGAAAAAACAATCAATATCGAAGAAACTTAAAAAGAAAAAAAAAAAAAACACTGTCGATGTATCCTACTAGGTACGACAAAGACTAATTCCGACGATTTTATTATTATATATTTTCCCTTATACAATAAAAAAAAAATTATAAAAAAAAAAAGTAAAAATATAAAAAAAAAAAAAAAAAAAAAAAAAAAAAAAAAAAAAAAAAAAAAAAAAAAAAAATTAATTAAAAAAAAAAAAAAAATAATAAAAAAGAAATTTAAAAGATGAAAGAGAAAGATAATTAGAAATATAATAAAAATAAATAATATATGAAAAAAACTCTACAGTCACAAGATGGAACTTTGATTCATAGGGTTAGAATGACATTTCAGGCAAAACACCTCCAAAAGAGGTTGATATCTATGGATCGCTCAAGGCTAAGTAAACTTGAAGCGATTGTGGCTCGAAGAGAAGCCGTAAATCAATAAAAAACAAAAAGCTATTAAAAAAAAATAAATTATCACCAGAAACTCAACTAAATCTTAAGAAAACACCTCAACATTCGCTACACTCTTCAAGAATAACTCACCAAAACTCACCTAATATCCGGACGACATCAGAAGAATAGCCGAAATAAAAGCGGTGGTGGGATGGATCGCGCCAATGGAGCACCGAGAGCCAGGAGCCGAGCCCGCGCTACTCTCGACAAGGGGGCACCGGCACCGCATCGCCGACCTCCGATAAACGGGTCACTTGCCACCGGCGACCGCAGAGCACTTCAAGAAAAAAGCCAGCCGAGAGAACCCAGCAAGGACCGAGGCGAAGGCAGCGAAGGTATGCCAAAGCGTCGCTAACAAAAATAATACTCTGCGATAATATTCTCTCGGGCTGATGTACTTGCAAGAGAGTAACCCGAGTTTCTATAAAAACAGGACGCTAAAAATAAAATTCGACGATAACTTGTCCCTGAGAAGTACATAGAAGAGAAGGCGATTGAGTGGGCAGCGAGGAAAAAAATGTTCGTTGGGTATTTATAAATTAATATTTTATATTGTCTCTCAAGAATCTGAAATCTTATATCTTTATTTATTTACAACATTTATTATAAGTAATTCTAAACTAAATTTATTTCTTAAATTCTCGAATTCTGTGTTTTTCTGAAGATCTCTACTTTCACGTTTCGTCTAGAAATTTAATTTTTCTCTGAATGCTCTGTTCGTCATCATCGCTATCAAAATAAAACATAAATTCAATGTGAATTTTCTCATTAAATATTTATTTAATATTTCTATAATACAATTCCGCTTTCCCTAAGTAATATTATATATATATATATATATTTTTAAATTGTTTAAATATATTAGATAGATATATTTATTTATTATTTATTTTTATTTTTTTTTTCTAGTTACGTATTATATTCATTATCCGTTACGCTCATCTCTTTATTTTTTTAATATGTAAAAGTATAATTGTTAGTGTATTGTTTGACGTAAGTGATATTGGTTGTGTAGATAGCTTTTGTACAACTCGCTCAGGCTCTCGAGGCGCTGAATAAAACTGAAATGAACTTAGATTTCTTCGAGAACTCTTATGTAGAAGACTTCTCTGACATCTAGTGTGATAAGGAGAACCCGCGAGAAGAGTCTAGCGTGAAGCCTGTTCTACCAACACGGCTGGCAGCCATTCTTCGACCACGATCCACTCGCCGGCCTCGAGCGGCCGGGAGTGGCGACAGCAGCATGACAGCAAGACGCCGGCGATCGCCACGGGGGCAGAAGGCCCCGAAGCCTTCCTGACGGTTCGGATGACGAGCAAGGCTTCACCCTCGGCGGCCCCGACACCTCAGGCGCCGTGTCGTGGATGCGTTAGTGAAATAAGAAGAGTTAAATATAGAGTAACATCTCAATAGATATGTCTCACGATATAGAACGCTTGTTCGATATTGCGTTAAATCCCCTAGGACAGGACTTCCAGGGTCTACAGCTGCCGCCCGCCACTGACATCACCCGGACGTAAAGTCCAGCGGACGTCACGATCGGGTACTAGGAAACTGAAGCAGCGTTAGGTACTGCGACTGGCTAAGAAGACCGCGTTCAACGACGAGCGTAGTACAATACTTAGATTGCAATAAGTGACAGGGATCCGAGGGGATAAGACTACCAAGCACGGATTACATGCGTGAGTTTCGTGACCTTGATCAAACGCCCACGAGATGGCATGCGCCAGTGCCGCGAACAAACTGCTAACGACGAGAAAAAGGCTGGTAGGAATGAGTAAGAGAGAGAGATGAATGGGATGTCCTTATAAGAGATGATGTAGTGAGAAGTATGTTATTAGTAACTGAGAGTGTAAAAGGAAGAAATATATGAGCATGGTGAAAGATAGATGGACACGGTGGGAGATCGACGGGCTTCTGTTCACTGCGTATAAACGAGAGAAGCCTCCGCGAGTCACCAGAACTGGTAAGGAAGAGAGTGCGCCACGCCGAGCGATGTGAGCACGAGAGAAGAGGAGAAGGCAAGAGCGCAACGCTTCGCAGCGTGTTTGTGCCCGCCACCAACGGAAAGTCATTAAGAGTAAGTGACTCGACGAGATAATGGAGATCACGAGGGCAAGGATCTAGTCACCACCCTTCGGGAACGAGATCTGGCGGTACCCTGCCGGGGCCCAATCAGCAGGGCACGCAGGTCCGCTGAAGTATCGGATCTTCAGCGAAAGAGAAATATGCCCCGCTGACACGAGAAAATCAGCGGGGCACACTGATTGTGGGTATAGGCAACTAGACTGGTGAGCTCGGACGCAGTGGTGGTTGAGGACCTCTGCCACGGGGACGGCAGGTAGCGGACGAGGAGCACTTCCCGCCGGGCAGCTACATCAACGATGAACCCTTCGATGGCTGGTGGGTTTGAAAAGCGGCTATGCTAGTCGTACTGGCGAAGATCTCCAGGACGGGGACGCCTCCGACGGCAACAACATCGTCGCCAATGCGACGGGGTCTGGTTCGAGAGTCACACTCTCAATGGTAATTGTCTATAACTCGGGGGCACTGGGGTTCGCCTCATGGTCAAACCCTGTTGAACGGAGGTCGCTAGGAGCTTCACGTCGAGCGTAGCTCGGGGACGGGTACGCCTTCAACCACTCGTCGTGCATACCGAACGCGAAGCCCTGATCGTTCCCAAGCAACGGGTCAAGCCCGACGGCGGTCAGTGGGTTACTCTGGCGGGCCTCACTCGAGCGTATTCGGCTACCGCTAAGCGACGGTGTATCGGGCCGTCAAGATCCCCTCGATGCCGGGCTGCTACTCGGACAGGTCGCTGTATAGGAACTCGCCCAAGCCTCGGCCTGGCTGGGTTCGAGGTCACCCATGTCTACTCGGTCCACAAATCGACGTCGCGGTACCAACGGTGACACGATGGCGATATCGTCGCCAACGAGCAACTAGATGACTCCAGCGGCGTGATGCTAACCCCCCAGGTCGACCGTCCAGGAGGGTCAGATGGAGTTCAAGTCACCAGGACTGCGGCGACTGGGAAGAAGATCGGGTAAGCCCCGGCGGCGAGGAGAACCTCTCAGGCCTGGCCGCTGACATTCGTACACGGGCGCGGACATCGGGGCGATATTCGTCCTTTGCTTGAGCGGAATATGAACTTTGGGTGTTATTTGGTGAGTATATGGAGTAGGTGCTCTTGTTCCTCGCGCGTCTTGTCATCGAAGAGGGCTTGGAGTTTAGTGGTGTTGTTGCTGTCATGTTTGTTTATGTGTAATGTTTCTCAGTTAGGTGTTGTTTAAGGTTTTGTTTAGGTGTTAATCTCGTCTGGCTGTGGTTTTCCTCATGTATCCTCTGTCGACCGACGATCCCGCGCAGCCGAACCGAGAAACTCTTGTGTGTGCAGTCCGCAGAGAGTCCGCAAGACGTCCGAGAACAGTCAACGTTTGCCACCGCAGCAACGTGGGAACGGGCAGGTCAGACCAGATGGACCACCCACAACCAACGGATATCAAGTGTGCGGGCCTACAAGGAGACGAAGAAGTCCTGAGCTCCGCTCAGGACTTCTTGGTCGTCTGCACCATCGGGGGTCCTCAGGCAACTGCGGGCCCCCGCCGCATTTCCCCTTTAGGGTGGGCTGACGCGCCCGTCCCGACCGGAAGGCACTCGATGGAGTCGATGGACCTCCCCGCCCCCTCGGAGGCCGAGGTCTCCCTGCGGGTCCCCGCCGACAGCGCCTACGTGTCGGTCCTGCGCACCATGACGGCCGGCCTGGCGGCCCGCCTCGACTTCACCGTGGACGACATCGAGGACCTACGGATCGCGGTGGGCGAGGCCTGCGCGCTGGTCCTGCCGGAGGCGCTGCCCGGTGGTGACCTGGAGGCAGAGTTCCGGCTCACGCCCGGGACGCTCACCGTCTCGGTGTGCGTGCCGACCGACGGCGCGCGCACCGCCGACCGCGACAGCTTCGCGTGGCAGGTGCTCACCACCCTGACCCACACCGCGAGCGCGAACGGTGACGACTCGCGCTTCGAGGTCACGTTCACCACCGAGTCGAGCATCCCCGTCACGGGATGATCGAGGACGCGGACACCCCGGAGCCGGACGCGAGGGCCGACCGAGCCCGGCGCCTCAGCCGGGAGCTGCTCGGGACCTACTGCGACGCCGGCTCCTCGGAGTCCGCGCGGCTCGAGGCGCGTGACGGGCTGGTCACGCTGCACCTGCCGCTGGTCGAGCACTGCGCGCGGAGATTCCGCAACCGGGGCGAGCCGTTCGAGGATCTCGTGCAGGTCGGCACGATCGGGCTGATCAAGTCCATCGACCGATTCGACCTCGACCGCGGCGTGGAGTTCTCGACGTACGCGACGCCGACGATCATCGGCGAGATCAAGCGCTACTTCCGCGACAAGGGCTGGGCGATCCGCGTGCCGAGACGCCTGCAGGAGCTGCGGATGCAGATCAGCAGCACGGCCGCCGAGCTCACCCAGTCGCTGGGCCGCTCCCCCACCCCGCGCGAGCTCGCCGAGGTGATCGGGTGCACCGTTGACGACATCGTCGAGGGCATCGAGTCCAGCAACGCCTACTCCACGCTCAGCCTCGACGCCGCCGAGGACTCCGGCGACGAGGGCGGCGTGTCCATGCTCGAGATGATGGGGCTCGACGACGCGGAGCTCGAGCACATCGAGATCCGGGAGTCGATCAAGCCCCTCCTCGAGGCGCTCCCGCCGCGCGAGAAGCGGATCCTGCTGCTGCGCTTCTTCCGCAACAAGACCCAGTCGGAGATCGCGGAGGAGATCGGGGTCAGCCAGATGCACGTCTCCCGGCTGCTCACCCGCACCCTCGACCAGCTGCGCGCCTCGCTGCAGGAGACCGTGTGACGTCCTAGCCGTCGTGCGGGTCGCCGTCGGCGAGGGCGTCGATGCTCGCGGGGTGGAGCAGCCCGGCCAGGACCACGGCCGCGACGATGGCCAGCCCGATCGCCACCCACGTCGTGTCACCGCCGCGGAAGCTCCAGGCCAGCCCGAGGAACAACACCTGGGCCACGATGATCGGGCTGCGAGCCCCTGCGCGGCCGTGCAGGACGAGCCAGCCGCAGGCGATCAGCACCGCACCCAGGAGGGCGAAGAAGGTCGCCGTGGTGATGCCCATCGCGGCCCGCGCGGACTCGATGTGGGCCGCCTCGAGGACGCCGTACCCGAGGAGGAGCAGCCCCTCGACGACCACCAGCCCGGCGGCGACGACGAGCGGTGGGGGCGGCGCAGTGCCCGGGTCCTCGCGCATCCCGACAGCGTACGGCGGGCCGGGAGGTCGGCGGGCGGTGGGGACGGCGGTGGAGGCGGCGGTGGGACCCGGGCAGAGATACGTGACGACCATGACAAAAAAGGACCCGCCCCAGGGGTTGTTTCCCTCCGGTTTCCTTGCCACTGTGGAGGATGCGCTCGTGAAACCATTCACATCCGCGCGCCCTGATGCAGTTTCCCCATCCCGAAAGAGAGTTCTGCGAAAGCCATGGATTGGCGCGACCGTTCGGCTTGCCTCGACGAGGACCCGGAGCTGTTCTTCCCCATCGGCAACACCGGACCGGCCATCCTCCAGATCGAGGAGGCCAAGCAGGTGTGCCGTCGCTGCGACGTGCGCGAGCAGTGCCTTGCCTGGGCGCTCGAGGCGGGTCAGGACCACGGCGTCTGGGGCGGCCTGAGCGAGGACGAACGCCGCGCGCTCAAGCGCCGGAGCTCCCGCGCCCGCGTCCGCACCGCCTGAGGTAGAAAGCCTGCCCGCAAGCGGGCGGCGGCGGCGCTCGTTGCGCTCGTGCCGCGCAGCCACGCCTGTTCGGCACGTGCTCACTCGAGCGGGACGTCGACCACCGCCCGCGCCCCTCGGCCCGTTCGGGGCCGCAGCTCCAGCAACCCTCCGAGCTCGGACTCGACCAGGGTCCGCACGATCGACAGTCCCAGGTTCACCGAGGTGTCGAGGTCGAAGCCGTCGGGTAGACCCACCCCGTCGTCGTCGACGGTGACCCGCAGCCGGCCCGCGATCCGCTCCGGCTCGACCACGATCGACCCCGCTGCGTCCGCCTCCTGGGCCGGATCGTCCGGGTAGCCGTGCTCCACGGCGTTCTGCAGGAGCTCGGTCAGCACCATCGCCAGCGCGGTGGCGGTCTCGTTGGGCAGCAGCCCGAACGACCCCTCCCGGCGTACGACGAGCCGGTCGGCACGCGCGCCGACCTCGGTCACCATCACCCCGAGCCGGTCGGCGATCTCGTCGAAGCCGACCTCGTCGAGCACCTCCTGGCTCAGCGTCTCGTGCACGATCGCGATCGTGCCGACCCGACGGACGGCCTCCTCCAGGGCCGACTTGGCCTCCGGGGCGTCGATCCGCCGTGCCTGGAGGCGCAGCAGGGCGGCCACCGTCTGCAGGTTGTTCTTCACCCGGTGGTGGATCTCGCGGATGGTGGCGTCCTTGGTGACCAGCTCCCGGTCGCGCCGGCGCAGGTCGGTGACGTCGCGCACCAGCACCAGCGCACCGACGTGCTCGCCCTGGGCGCGGAGCGGGATGGACCGCACGATCAGCGAGACCCGGTCGTCGCCGACCTCGGTGTCGCGGTGCACCCTCCCACCGAGCACGGCGCTCAGCGTCTCCTCGTCGGGACGCCGCCGGGGCGGCACCAGGGATCGGGTCAGGTCGGCCAGCACCTGGCCGTCGAGGTCGCCCGACAGCCCGAGGCGCCGGTAGACCGAGAGCGCGTTCGGGCTGGCGTAGGTCACCCGGCCGTCGGCGTCGACCCGGACGAAGCCGTCGCCGACGCGGGGCGAGTCGGCGTGGTCGCCGCGCTGGCCGGGCGCCGGGAAGTCTCCCGAGGCGATCATCGCGGTGAGCTCGGCGGCGCTCTGGAGGTAGGAGAGCTCCAGCCGGCTGGGGGTGCGCACGCCGAGCAGGTTGGTGTTGCGGGCGATCACCGCGATCACCCGTCCCGAGCGCGGCACCGGGATCGTCTCCACCCGCACCGGCACGTCGTCGCGCCACTCCGGGTCGCCCTCCCGCACCAGCCGCGCGTCGGCGTACGCCCGGTCGAGCATGGGTCTGCGACCGGTCGGCACGAAGCTGCCGACGACGTCGTCGACGTACGCCGTGGGGCCGGTCGTCGGGCGCATCTGGGCGGCCGCCCAGAAGCCGTCGCCACCCTGGTCGGGCAGCCAGAGCACCAGGTCGGCGAACGAGAGATCGGCGATGATCTGCCAGTCCGCGGTGAGCAGCTGGAGCACGCCGACATCCGCCTCGTCGAGGTCGGTGTGGCTGCGGACCAGCTCCAGCAGGGACGGCACCGCCTCAGCCTAGGGTGGCCGTCGGGGCGCCCTCAGGTGCCGGCGGAGCCGCTGCCGGCGGCTGGCAGGATGGGCCGCATGACGACGGCGTACTGGAATCGGGTCCGGACCGCCGAGATGGCGGTGCCCACGGACCGGCCGCTGCCCGACCTGACCGCCGAGCTGACCACCATGCTCGGCTCGACCGATCCGGTCGACCGCGACGAGATCGCCTACCCCATCCTGGCCACCTGGGTCTCGGAGGGCGTGTACGACGACCTGCTCGCGGGGTTGGGCGACGGGATGGCGGCGGGACTTCTTCGGGGTCTCGGCGAGACCGGCACCGACTCGGTCTTCCGGCGCAGCTTCTCCGCTCTGGTGCTCGCGGAGTGCATCGAGCGCGACAACGCGGAGTCGCTGCTCCCGCCGGGCAAGATCCTGGAGTGGGGCGACCGGGTCAGCGGCTGGCTGGTGCGCGAGCGCGACGTACGCGGCTTCGTGCCAGGACGCGGCTGGGCCCACGCGATCGCCCACGGCGCCGACGCGCTCGGCGTGCTGGCGGACTCGCCCCATCTCGGGCTCAACGAGCTCACCGTCGTGCTCGACGTGCTGGCCGACCGGGTGCTGGAGGAGACCCCGGCGCCCCTCGCGTGCGGTGAGCCCGACCGGTTGGCCCGGGCCACCATGACCGTGCTGCGCCGCCGGCTGGTGCCGCTGCGGATCATCGAGCCGTGGCTCGCGCGGGTGGCGGCCGCCGCGACGCTTCCCACCCCTGCCGACCGGGACCCCTTCCTGACCACGGGCAACCCCGAGGCCTTCCTCCGGGCCCTCCACCTCCAGGTCGCGCTCGCGCCCGAGCCGATCGACGTACGTGCCGACCTGCTGCTGGCGATCGTCGACGCGCTGCGCACCACCAACGCGACGTACCTCGGCGCCTCTGCCCAGGTGAGCGGTCGATAACGTGCCCGCATGAACCAGGTCACCGGGCATGCCGGAGAGCTCGCGGTCGCCGTGGCGCGTGCGCACGGGGTGGAGACGATGTTCACGCTGTCCGGAGCCCACGTCTTCCCGATGTACGACGGCGCGGTGAAGGCCGACCCGCCGATGCGCATCCTCGACGTCCGCCACGAGCAGACCGCGGCGTTCGCCGCCGAGGCGACCGGCAAGCTCACCCGCGTCCCGGGCCTCGCCGTGCTGACCGCCGGCCCGGGGGTCACCAACGGCATCAGCGCGATCGCGCAGGCGCAGTTCGCCGGCTCCCCGATGGTCGTCGTGGGCGGTCGTGCCCCGCAGAACCGCTGGGGCAGCGGCAGCCTGCAGGAGCTCGACCAGCCCCCGATCGTCGCGTCGATCACCAAGGACGCCCGCACCATCCCGACCGCGGCCGAGGTCGCACAGGGCTTCGGCGACGCCTTCCGCGCCGCCGGCTCGTCACACCGCGGACCCGTCTTCGTCGACATCCCGATGGACGAGTTCTTCAACACCGCGACCAGCGCCCTCCCCGCGGCGTCGACGACGCGCGGCGCCGACCCCGACACCGACGCGCTCGACCGGATCGCGCGGCTGATCGCGGACGCCGAACGGCCCGTGCTGATCCTCGGCACCGACGTCTGGGCCGACGGCGCCGAGCGCGAGGCGCTCGAGCTGGTCGAGAACGCCCGCCTCCCTGCGATCACCAACGGCATGGGCCGCGGCGTGATCCCGGGCGGCCACCCGCTGCTCGTCACCAAGGCGCGCGGCAAGGCGCTCAACACCGCCGACCTCGTCGTCGTGGTCGGCACCCCCCTCGACTTCCGCCTGGGGTACGGCGTCTTCGGCGGCAAGGAGGGCGCCGAGCCGGCCCGCGTCGTCCACGTGGCGGACTCCCCCGGCCAGGTCTCCGGCCACGCGGCCCTCGCGGACTCGGTGTCGGGCAGCCTGCCCGCGGCGCTCACCGGGCTCGCGGCCGCCCTCGACCGTGCCGACCGCCGCTCGTGGAAGGCCTGGGTCGAGGACCTGCAGGCGACGGTGAAGGAGGCGGCGGCGCGAGACGCCGAGCTGCTCTCGGCGGAGGCCGACCCGATCCACCCTGCCCGGATCTACGGCGAGCTGCTCCCGCGGCTGGCCGACGACGCCGTCGTGATCGGCGACGGCGGCGACTTCGTCAGCTTCGCGGGGAAGTACGTCGAGCCGCAGCGGCCCGGCGGCTGGCTCGACCCCGGCCCGTACGGCTGTCTCGGCGCCGGCCTCGGCTCGGCGATCGCGGCCCGGCTCGCCCGCCCGTCGGCACAGGTCGCCCTGCTCCTCGGCGACGGCGCGGCCGGCTTCTCGCTGATGGACGTCGACACCCTGGTCCGCCACGACCTCCCGGTCGTGATGGTGATGGGCAACAACTCCGCGTGGGGTCTGGAGAAGGGCCCGATGCAGATGATCTACGGCTACGACGTCGCGGCCGACCTCGCGCAGCAGACCCGGTACGACGAGGTGGTCAAGGCGCTGGGCGGGGCCGGTGAGCGGGTGACCGACCCCGAGCAGATCGGCCCCGCACTCGACCGCGCCTTCGCCGCCGGAACGCCGTACCTGGTCAACGTGATCACCGACGTCGAGGCGGCGTACCCCCGCGCCACGTTCGGCATCTGATGCCCGAGATCCGTCGCGCCCGGCCCGAGGAGCTCGAGCAGGTGGGCCGCGCCACGGTCGCGGCCTACGCGGCGTACCTCGACGAGTCCCCGGAGACCGGCTACGTCGACCACCTGCGCGACGCCGCTCGGCGCGACCGCGAGGCCGAGCTCTGGGTGGCGGTCGACGACGACGGCTCCCTCCTGGGGTCGGTGACCTCGTGCCCCGAGGGCTCCCCGTGGCGCGAGCTCTCGCAGCCGGGCGAGGGCGAGTTCCGGATGCTGGCGGTGAACCCGGCCGCGCAGGGGCGCGGGGTGGGGAGGGCGCTGGTCACGCACGTCGTCGACGGGTTCCGGGCGCAGGGCGCCCGCTCGGTCGTGATCTGCAGCATGACCACCATGGAGGCCGCCCACCGGGTCTATCTCCGGCTCGGGTTCATCCGTGACCCGGCCCTGGACTGGTCGCCCGTGCCCGGTGTCGACCTGGTCGCGTTCCGCCTGGACCTCGGGCAGTGACCGTGGAGCCGACGGACGCCGTACTGACCTTCACCGTGACCGACGACGACACCGCCGCGGCGATGGGCTCCGGCAGCCTCCCCGTCCTCGGTACACCGCGCCTGCTCGCGTGGTGCGAGGCCGCGACCTGTTCCGCGATCGCTCCGCTGCTCGGCGCCGGCGAGACCTCGGTCGGCACCCGGGTGGAGCTCGAGCACACGCGCGGCAGCCGGGTCGGTGCGCGCGTCGAGGTGACGGCCTCCTCGGTCTTCCACGACGGTCGCCTGCACCGGTTCAGCGTCGTGGCCCGCCAGGCCGACGACGCCCGCGTCGTCGCGACCGGCGAGGTGACGCGCGTCGTCGTCGACGCCGAGCGGTTCCTCGGGCGGCTGTGACCCCCGGCCCACGGTGACCTGCAACCCGCGGAAAACGCGGAACAATTCGGCTGCACCCCCGGCGTGTCGGCGACTTGTTCCGCGTTTTCACACCCGGCCCGGCCCACCGCCATTTTGCCGGCCGCCGTGGGTCCTGAGAGGATGGTCGTCGCCCTTCGGGGCGCCGACCACAGGAGGACACATGGGCAAGACCGGACGTAAGCGCCGCGGCCGCAAGAAGAAGGCCGCCAACCACGGCAAGCGCCCGAACGCTTGATCCACGCTCCCGCGCGCTGAAATACCCGAAGCCCCCGCACCGACTCGTCGGTCCGGGGGCTCCTTGTTGCCCGGGGTCAGCTCTCGGTGTAGCGGACCTGGACCTCACGGATCTGGATGCGGACCCGCTGGCGCAGGGAGTCGGGGGCGTGCTCGATGCACGATCGCGCCACCAGCGCCTTCACGGTGCGCTGCAGGTCGTAGCTGTGGAGGCACGGCCCGCACTCATCGAGGTGGGCGCGGACGCTCTCCACGTCGGACGCGTCCAGCTCGTTGTCGAGGAAGCAGACGATGCGCTCGAGGAAGTCGGCGCACGACTCGTCGTGACTCATGACTCGGTTCCCTCTCCGACGTTGTCCTGCCCGACCGGGAGCAGGTCGTCACTGGTGCGGACGTAGTCCGAGAGCATGTCGCGCAGCTGGCGCCGACCGCGGTGCAGCCGGGACATCACGGTGCCGATCGGCGTCCCCATGATCTCCGCGATCTCCTTGTAGGCGAACCCTTCCACGTCGGCGAGGTACACCGCCAGGCGAAATTCCTCGGGGAGCCGCTGCAGGGCGTCCTTCACCTGCGAGTCGGGCAGGTGCTCGAGCGCCTCGCTCTCGGCGGACTTCAGCCCGGTGGAGGTGTGGGACTCGGCGCGCGCGAGCTGCCAGTCCTCGACGTCCTCCGACATCGACTGCTGCGGCTGCCGCTGCTTCTTGCGGTAGTTGTTGATGAAGGTGTTGGTCAGGATCCGGTACAGCCATGCCTTGAGGTTCGTACCCGGACGGAACTGGTGGAACGACGCGTAGGCCTTGGCGAAGGTCTCCTGGACGAGGTCCTCGGCGTCGCTCGGGTTGCGGGTCATCCGCATCGCGGCGCCGTAGAGCTGGTCGAGGAACGGGAGCGCGTCGCGCTCGAAGCGCGCGGTCCGCTCGGCGTCGGTCTCGGTGGCGAGGTCGACCTCGGCATCGGGGGACGTCTGGTCTGCCGCGAGGTCGGGATGGTCTGTCATCGACTCCCACGATACCGGGGGACGGGCACGGTCGGTCAGGGCTAGCACGTCAGTCTCAACGCGACCCCCTCCTCAGGGATTCCCGACCACCTCGCGCACCAGCCACTCCAGCGTGGACTCGACGACCAGGTCGAGCGCGCCGGCCTGGTCGAGCGGCCCGGACCTCGGCACCTTGAGGCCGTGGTCTGCGGCGGGTACCACCGCCAGGTCGACGCCCTCGGGGAACTCCTCGGGCGTGCCCATCGGGTCGCGCTCGCCCTGCACCACGAGGGTCGGGACGCCCGCGCCGGTCAGCTCCGCGAGACGGGACTTCTCGGGCCGCCCCGGGGGGTGGAGCGGGAAGGAGAGCGCCAGGCAGCCGGCGGCACCGAGCCCGAGGGCGCAGCGCGCGGCCGAGCGGGCCCCCGCGGACCGCCCGCCCACCACGAACGGCGATCCCGGTGCCAGGTGCTCGACGGCTGCCGTCAGACCCGCGTCGAGGGTGGGTGGGGCGGTCGCGATCTTGCGGCCGGCGACACGCCACGGCTGCTCGAAGAGGGCCACGCTGAAACCCTGGTCCGGGAGGGCGGCCGCGAGCGCAGCCAGGTCGCGGGCCTCGATGCCGTTGCCCGCGCCGTGGCTCAGGACCAGGGTCGCGGTCGCGCGGCGTGCGGCATGGAGCACCAACCGGCCCTCGCCGTGGGGCGTGGCGACGGACTGCGGCGAGGTCATCGAGGTCTCACGCGATCACGTCGTCGGACGGGATCGGCTCGACCAGCGCCGGCCCGTTGTTGCGCACGTTGTTGACGTCGGTGGAGACCGGGAACGCCTCGAGCCGACCCGGCGCGGCGGGCACCAGCAGCGAGAGCAGGTCGTCGCGCCCGGAGACGCCCGGGTCGAGCCAGGCGCCCCAGCGGTCGCGTTCGACCATCAGCGGCATCCGGTCGTGGATCTGGCCGAGGGAGTCCTCGGCCTCGGTCGTCAGGACCGTGCAGGTCCAGCGGAAGCGGTCGGGGTCGTCCTCGGCCCGCTCCGGGTCACGCCAGATCTCGTAGAGCCCCGCCATGGCCAGCAGCCCGTCGTCCTGGGGGTGGATGAAGAACGGCTGCTTCAGCGGCTTCCCGGACTTCCCGGTCTGCTGCGTGGGGTACCACTCGAAGTAGCCGTCGGCGGGAAGCAGGCAGCGTCGCGAGGCGAAGGCCCGCTTGTACGCCGGCTTCTCGGCGACGGTCTCCATCCGGGCGTTGATCATCCGGTTGCCGATCGAGGGGTCCTTGGCCCACGAGGGCACCAGCCCCCAGGTCAGCACCCGGAGCTGCCGCTCGGGTGGCTCACGCTCCTCGGCGTCGCGCGGCGACGGCGACCGCTCCATCACGGCGTACACCGGCTTGGTCGGCGCGACGTTGTAGTCGGGCGCCAGCGCCTCGTCGACCTTGCTGGTACGGATCTCGAACTCCTCGACGAGATCCTCGGGCTTGCGGCTCGATGCATAGCGCCCACACATGGTCCCAGGTTAGGACCACCCACCGACCGTCGGTCGAGCCTCAGTTGGTCTGGTCGCGGGAGAGCTCGTCGAGCAGCGAGACCACGGACTCCGGGCCCAGCGGGAGCCGCTCGGTCCAGATCCGGACCCCACCGTTGCCACGCTCACCGAGCTCGAGCAGGCTGCGCAGCAGGCTGGTACGGCGCCCGAGCGACTCGTCCCGCGAGGCGAGGACGACGATCCGGCGCGGACCGATCCGGCAGACGGTCTCGCCGCCGGCGAAGACGGAGCGGGAGGACTCACCGATCCGGGACATCCGGAGGTCGAGGCCGAAGACCTCGTCTGCCAGCCCGATCAGACGTGGTGCGGAGGCCTCGATGACCACCAGGGCGTACTGGTCCCGAAGGGCCGGCCCACGGGGGTCCCCCCTGTACAACTCCGTGAGCCGGCCCCGCAGATGGGCCATGCTGGCCAGTCCGGTCAGGGGGTCGGCGCACGACAGCTGGTGCAGGTAGGCGAGTGTCGCCTCGCTCCAGCCGAGGGCCACGGCACAGGCGTCGGTGAACGCCGGCTCGGTGGCCAGCACGACGTCGTACGTCGTACGAAGATCAGCGAGCGTCTCCTCCAGCGAGACGCCCTGGCTGCCGAGGAGCCTGCCCACGACCTCGCAGGCGTCGGTCGCGCTCCTCCCGGCGGACAAGGCTTCCCCCACTGCCTCGTACGGCGTCGGCATGGCCGATCGGACCCGATCGGGGAGCGCAGGCTCGGCGGCAGAGGGAGGCCCGGACGCCACTTTCTCGCGAAAATCCCAGAACCCCATGACGCCTCCCTTCTGCCTCCGCGTAGCGCTCTCCGACTATGAGACGGGGCAGACGGCCCGCCATGATGCGAGTTTTGACGCAAAATGTGGGGAATCGCACCATACTGACGTCACAGGAGCCTGTCCGGAGCGTTGGAGTATTTGTGAGTGTCTCGCTGTCACGCGTTGACGGCCCCGGCGACGCCGAGCTGATCGCGGCCGTTCGGGGCGGCGATGTCGACGCCTACGGGGAGCTCTTCGCGCGCCATGTCGACGCCGCACGCAGGCTGGCCGGACAGCTCGCCGGCCCCGGCGACGCCGACGACCTGGTCTCCGACGCCTTCGCCAAGGTCCTCACCGTCCTCCAGCGCGGGGGCGGCCCCGACCTGGCGTTCCGCGCCTACCTGCTGACCGCCGTACGACGGCTCCACGTCGACCGCATCCGGTCCGGGTCGCGCCTGCGCCCCGTCGACGACCTCACCCCCTTCGACCCCGGGGTGCCGTTCCACGACACGGCCGTCGAGGGCTTCGACAACGCCACGGCCGCCAAGGCGTTCGCCTCGCTGCCCGAGCGCTGGCAGATGGTGCTCTGGCACACCGAGGTCGAGCAGCAGAAGCCCGCCGACATCGCGGTCCTCCTCGGGATGAGCGCCAACTCGGTCTCCGCGTTGGCCTACCGGGCCCGCGAGGGTCTGCGCCAGGCCTTCCTCAGCATGCACGCCGCCGACCCCGACGACGTCGACTGCGGCTGGACCCGCGACCACCTCGGCGCCTACGTCCGTGGCGGGCTCTCCCGCCGCGACGTGGCCCGGGTCGACGACCACCTCGAGGACTGCCGCGCCTGTGCCGCGGTCTACCTCGAGCTCACCGAGGTCAACTCCGGCCTTGCCGCGCTCCTGGCACCGCTGCTGCTGGGCGCCGCCGGCGCGAAGTACGCCTCCTCGATCGGCGGTGGCGCCGCGGCCGGGGGCGCCGGTACCTCCGGCTTCGCCGCGGTGCAGGCCTGGGCGGCCGCTCACGCCGGCCTCACCATCGTCGGAGGCTTCGCGGTCGCCGCCACCGCCGTGCTCGCGGTCTACGGCGCCAACCACCTGCAGGGGCACGGTGCCGCCGACGTGGGATCGGGCACCTTGTCCGGCGTCCCGTCGGCCAGCAGCAACCAGTCCCCCGGCGACACCGGGCCGGGGAGCACGTCGTCGCGCGGCACCGACGGCACGGACCAGCCGGGCGACACGTCGTCGTCGCCGGGGGCCACCGACACGGCCAGCCCGGGCGCCGACGCCAGCCTCACCCCGAGCGCCGACCCGACCTCGGGTTCCACCGACACGACCACGGGGACGACCGACCCGACGGCCGACCCGACCGGCCCGACCGATCCGACGACGGACCCGACCGATCCGACGACCGATCCGACGACCGACCCGACCGGCCCCGCCGACCCCGGTGACGACCCGATCACGTTCACCTCGGTCCCGCCGATCGACCCGGTGTTCGGCAGCACCTACCGGGTGCAGGCCACCAGCACGTCGGGCAGGGCCGTGACCTTCTCGGTGGACGGCACGCCTGCGAACGCGTGCGACCTCAACGGCGACCTGGTGTCGTTCGACCATGCCGGCACGTGCGTGATCAGCGCCCGCCCGACCGCCCGGAACGCTGCGCGCGTCGGGGTCGCCGCTCGTCCGACCTCGAAGATCTTCTCGCAGACCGTGGTCATCCCCCGGGCCAAGCAGACGATCGACTTCCGGATCGGCAAGGGCGCCCAGGTGGACGGCAGGCTCGCGCTGACCGCCTCGGGCGGCGCCTCGGGCAAGGACGTCACCTTCACCAGCGACACGCCCGGCGTCTGCTCGGTCAACGCCGCCGGCAACGCCGTCGTGTTCCGCCACGCGTTGCAGTGCAGCGTCACGGCGCACCAGGACGGCAACGAGGACTACCGGCCCGCCCAGGACGTCAGCGACCGCGTCGACGTCGCCAAGGGCGACCAGACGATCGACTTCACCCCGGTGACCGCCGGCAAGGTGGGCACCGGTGCACCGTTGACCGCCACCAGCAGCGCCGGTCTCGACGTCACGTTCGACGCCACCAGCGACGCCTGCACCGTGGCCGGCTCGACCGTCACCTTCGTCCACGCCAGCCCCTGCAGGATCACCGCCACGGCGGGCAACGCCGACTACAACGACGCCACCGCGGCCCAGCAGGTCGACGTCGCCAAGGGCGACCAGACGATCGACTTCACCCAGGTGACCGCCGGCAAGGTGGGCACCGGTGCACCGTTGACCGCCACCAGCAGCGCCGGTCTCGACGTCACGTTCGACGCCACCAGCGACGCCTGCACCGTGGCCGGCTCGACCGTCACCTTCGTCCACGCCAGCCCCTGCAGGATCACCGCCACGGCGGGCAACGCCGACTACAACGACGCGACCGCGGCCCAGCAGGTCGACGTCGCCAAGGGCGACCAGACCATCGACTTCATCCCAGTCGAAGGCGCGCAGGTCGGCACCGACGCACCGTTGAGCGCCACCAGCGACGCCGGGCTCGACATCACCTTCAGCACGACCGCGGCCGCCTGCACCGTGACCGGCTCGACGGTGAGCTTCACCCACGCCCGCCCCTGCGTCGTCACCGCCACCCAGGCCGGCAACGACGACTGGAACAACGCCACGACCGACCAGGCGATCGACATCGCCAAGGGCGACCAGACCATCACGTTCGCACCCGTCACCGGAGCCAAGGTCGGCACCGTCACCACCCTGCGGGCCTCCAGCAATGCGCGACTGGACGTCTCGTTCAACGCCACCGACGCCGCCTGCACCGTGACCGGCTCGACCGTGAGCTTCACCCACGCCCGCCCCTGCGTCGTCACCGCCACCCAGGCCGGCAACGACGACTGGAACAACGCCACGACCGACCAGACGATCGACATCGCCAAGGGCGACCAGACCGTCACCTTCACCTCGCAGCCGCCCGCCCAGCCGGCCTTCGGGACGACGTACACCCCGAGCGCCACCAGCGACTCCGGTGCGGCCGTCACCTTCTCCGTCGACCCGACCACCGACGGGTTCGGCCAGGACAACCAGGCCTGCCGGGTCACCGACGGGGTCGTCACGTTCCGTCACGCCGGAGCGTGCGTGATCGCCGCCGACCAGTCCGGCACCGACGACTACGTCGCCGCACCCACCGTCACGCAGTCGGTCTCCACACCCAAGGCCGCCCAGAGGATCGAGTTCACGTTCACCTCCGACCGGCCCGTCATCCACGGCACCGGCACCCTCGCGGTGACCGCCCAGGGCGACTCGGGCAACCCGGTCACCTTCGCGACCACCACGCCCGCGGTCTGCACGGTCATCGGCTCGACGGTCCTCTTCGACCACGCCGGCCCCTGTGCCATCGCCGCCGACCAGGCCGGGAACGACGACTACGACGCCGCCGCGACCGCCGTACAGAAGCTCACCGTCGCCAAGGGCGAGCAGAAGCTCACCTTCACCTCCACCCCACCGGCGGAGCCGAAGCTGCACGGCCAGTACACCGTGGCCGCCACCGGCGGCGACTCCGGGAAGCCGGTCACCTTCAGCTCCACCACGCCGGCCGTCTGCTCCGTCACCGGGTCGACGGTCACCTTCGACCACGCCGGCCCCTGTGCCATCGCCGCCGACCAGGCCGGGAACGACGACTACAACCCCGCCACGACCGCCGTACAGAAGCTCACCGTCGCCAAGGGCGAGCAGAAGCTCACCTTCACCTCCACCCCACCGGCGGAGCCGAAGCTGCACGGCCAGTACACCGTGGCCGCCACCGGCGGCGACTCCGGCAAGCCGGTCACCTTCACCTCCACCACACCGGCCGTCTGCTCCGTCACCGGATCGACGGTCACCTTCGACCACGCCGGCCCCTGCGCCATCGCCGCCGACCAGGCCGGCAGCGACGACTACAACCCCGCCACGACCGCCGTACAGAAGCTCACCATCGCCAAGGGCGACCAGAAGATCACCTTCGGCGCTCCGACCGGCGCGACAGTCGGCGGCAGCGACGTCCTGCAGGCCAGCGCCCCGGGTGGCCCCGTCACCTTCGCGATCGACCCGGCCACCTCCGGGTTCGGCAAGGACGCACAGGCGTGCACGCTGGGCGGCACCCAGGGCACGCTCACCTACCGCCACGTCGGCACGTGCGCCGTGACGGCCCGGCAGGCCGGCAACGACGACTTCACTGTCGCCGCGCCGGTCACGCAGAGCTTCTCGATCGCGCAGGCCGACCAGAAGATCACCTTCACCTCGTCCCCGCCGTCGCCGGCACGGGCCGGCACCACCTACACCGTGACCGCGACCAGTACGTCGGGTCTGCCGGTGACGTTCTCGGCAGCCGCCGGCACCTCCGCCAACGTCTGCACCGTCACGGCCGCGGGTCTCGTCAGCTTCAAGGGCGCCGGTGACTGTGTGATCAGCGCCGACCAGGCCGGGAACGCCGACTACACGAAGGCACCCAGCGTCACTCAGCGCGCGACCGTCTCCGAGGCACGGCGCGACCTGACGATGGTCATCACGACGCAGCCGGGCTGGCTGTTCGGGATCTTCGGCACGGTCGTCAACGTGCAGGTCGTGGGGCTCGACCCGGGTGCCCATGCCACGTTGCAGATGACGGCGCACCATGCGATCGCCTTCAGCCCGGGCTCGTGCGACGACAACGGCGACGACAACCACGCCCAGTGCGCCGTCACGACCACCCCCACCACGTTCTCCTTCCTGGCGCTCGCCTTCCAGTCGAACCCCACGCTGGAGTTCGTGGTCACGTCCAAGGACACACAGGACAGCAACCCGGACAACAACAGCCAAACGGTGTCGCTCGGAAACTGACCTCCGAGGAGTAGCCGGTCCCCGATCGGGTAAGAAGTACCCATGACCGCCATCCGTTTGATCGCCCGACCGATGCTCGCCTCGGTGTTCTTCGTCGGCGCCACCAGCGCGCTCAAGAACGCACCGAGCCTGGCGCCGAAGGCGTCGCGGGTGACCGAGAAGGTCGTCCCACTCGCGCAACGCGTCGTACCCAACGTCCCGATCCCGACCGACCCGGTGATCATCGTGCGAGTCAACGCGGTCGTCCAGATCGCGGCAGCGGCCGCCCTCGCGACCGGTCGGATGCCGCGCCTGTCCTCCGCCGTGCTCGCGATGTCCATCCTGCCGACCACGGTGGCCGGCCATCCGTTCTGGCGCGAGGAGGACCCCGCCCTCAAGAACACCCAACGGATGAACTTCTTCAAGGGGGTCTCCCTCGTGGGTGGCCTGTTGATCGCGGGCGTCGACACCGAGGGCAAGCCGGGCGTGGCATGGCGTGCGCGTCGCGCCGGCCGTGACCTGCGCCGGGAGGCCAGGTCCCTGGCCCGGCAGGCCCGCGCCGAGGCACGCGTGGCCAAGGCCCACCTGGGCTGACCCGCTCACGGCACGCCCTCGCTACGCTGCGCCGGTGACCACCGGACCGTGGCGAGCGCCCTTCGCGGACGGACCCGTGCGCGTCGAGGTGTCCCTGCCCGGCAGCAAGTCGCTGACCAACCGCGCACTGGTCCTCGCCGCCCTGGCCGACGGACCCAGCGTCGTACGACGTGCCCTGCGGTCGCGTGACACCGAGCTGATGGCGGCTGCCCTGGTCGCCCTCGGGACCCGCATCGACACCTCCGGCGACGACTGGCGGGTCACGCCGGCCGCGCTGACCGGAGGGGTCGATGTCGACTGCGGCCTGGCCGGCACCGTCATGCGGTTCGTGCCTCCCGTCGCCGGGCTGGCCGTCGGTGACGTCGCCTTCGACGGCGACCCCCACATGCGCACCCGGCCGGTCGGCGAGGTGCTGACCGCCCTGCGCGGGCTCGGCGTTCGCATCACGGGCGACCGCCTGCCCTTCACCGTGGCCGGAGCCGGGCACGTGCCCGGCGGGAAGGTCGTCCTGGACGCGTCGGGGTCCAGCCAGTTCGTCTCGGCCCTGCTGCTGGCCGGGGCCCGCTTCGACGACGGCGTGGACGTGCTCCACGACGGCAAGCCCGTCCCGTCGCAGCCCCACCTCGACATGACCGTCGCCATGCTGCGTGAGCACGGCGTCGAGGTCGACGACACCGAGCCCAGCCGCTGGCGGGTGGCTCCCGGCACGGTGCTGCCCGTCGACCACCTGATCGAGCCCGACCTCTCCAACGCCGCGCCGTTCCTGGCGCTGGCCGCGACCACGGGCGGGCAGGTCACCGTCCGCGACTGGCCGCGGTCGACGACCCAGGCCGGCGACGTCCTGCGCGACCTGCTCGCCCGGATGGGCTGCACGGTGGACCTCGGCGACGCCGGGCTCACGGTCCAGGGTCACGGCCGCGTCGAGGGGCTCGACGCCGACCTGCACGACGTCGGCGAGCTCACGCCGGTGCTCGCTGCTCTCTGCGCGCTCGCGGACGGACCGTCGTACCTCCGCGGGATCGCCCACATCCGCGGGCACGAGACCGATCGGCTGAGTGCCCTGGCGACCGAGCTGCGAGGGCTGGGGGCCGACGTCACCGAGCACGCCGACGGACTGGAGCTGAGGCCGGCGACGCTGCACGGGGGCCTCTTCCACACCTACGCCGACCACCGGATGGCCCACGCTGCGGCCGTGCTGGGTTCGGTCGTCGAAGGCGTCGAGCTCGACGACGTCGGCGCGACGAGCAAGACGTTCCCTGATTTCCCGGGCGTCTGGGCGGCCCTGGTGGACCCCCGATGAGCGGCCGCTACGACGAGAACGACCAGGAGCACTACGAGCGCCCCCGGCGCCGTACCCGGCCACGCACCAAGGAGCGCCCGAGCTACGACGACGCGGTCGAGGGCGTCGTCACCACGGTGGATCGGGGCCGGTTCACGCTGCTCGTGGACGGCGTCACCGTCTGGGCCGTCAAGGCTCGCCCGCTGGGCCGCAAGGGCGTGGTCGTCGGCGACCGGGTGCGGGTCGTCGGCGACGTCTCGGGCGAGGACGGCGCGCTGGCCCGGATCGTCGAGGTGCAGGAGCGGACGACGGTGCTCCGGCGTACGGCGGACGACGACGACCCGGTCGAGCGCGTGGTCGTCGCCAACGCCGACCAGCTCGTCGTCGTCACTGCGCTTGCCGACCCCGAGCCGCGGCCGCGGCTGATCGACCGGGCGTTGGTGGCGGCGTTCGTCTCGGGGATGAAGCCCCTGCTGTGCCTGACCAAGGCCGACCTGGCCGACCCGGAGACCCTGCTGTCCACCTACCGCTCGCTCGGGGTGCCGTGGGTGGTCACGCAGCGCGGCAGCGACCTGACCGAGCTCCGGGAGCGGCTGCACGGCCGCACCAGCGTGCTGATCGGCCACAGCGGCGTCGGCAAGTCCACGCTCGTCAACGCGTTGATCCCCGGCGCCCACCGCGACGTCGGCGTGGTCAACGCCGTCACCGGACGCGGGCGGCACACCTCGACGTCGGCGCTGATGCTGGCACTCCCTCCCTACGACGGAGCAGGCGGCTGGATCATCGACACGCCGGGGATCCGGTCGTTCGGGCTCGCCCACGTGCGCCCCGAGGATCTGATCGAGGCGTTCCCCGACCTCGACGAGATGACCGAGGACTGCCCCCGGGGATGCACCCACGGAGCCGACGAGCCGGAGTGCGGGCTCGACGAGGCGGTCGCCCGTGGCGACGCCGATCCCGAGCGGGTCGAGTCGTTCCGACGCCTGCTCGTCGCGAGGTCCGAGCCGGTCTACTAGCCCTGGAACCAGACGGCGTGCGCGCCCGAGTCTCCCGTGAGGAACACCCAGATCAGGATGACGATCGACGACACGAGCAGCAGGACCTGGAGCGCGATCGCGACGCCGCCGCTGCGGCCCTCGCGCGCACCCCAGCCAGATGTCACCTTCGAGTCCCCTCCGAGGTACCAGGCAGCGAGCGCGGTCGGGACGAGATAGGCCAACAACAGCCAGCGCATGATGCTGCCTCGGTGCTGGTGCGTCCGCACCGAGGCCAGCTGCTGGAGCCCTCGGCCGTGCTCGAGCGAGTACCCCGACTGGGCCGCCACCACACCGGCGACGGCGGCGATCACAGCGCACGCCACGAACGGCCACCGCAGCCACCAACGCCATTTCGGTACGAGGGCATAGAGGACGCCGCCGATGGCCGCGAGCGGTGCGAACACCACGACGACGTGCACGATGAGCGGATGGAGTGGCAGTCCGTTGATCTCCATCGTTGAACGGTATCGGCAAGTCTTGGGAATAGCCTGTGGCCATGCCGCCCCCATCGCAGCTCGGGACCGACTTCACCGACGACCTCCGCCTCGCCCACGTGCTGGCCGACGACGCCGACTCCATCACCACGACGCGGTTCAAGGCGCTCGACCTGCACGTGATGAGCAAGCCCGACCTGACCCCGGTGACCGACGCCGACGAGGGCGTCGAGGAGTCGATCCGACGGACGCTGTCGCGGACCCGGTCACGCGACGCGGTGCTCGGTGAGGAGCACGGCAGCACCGGTCACAGCCAGCGGCGCTGGGTGATCGACCCGATCGACGGCACCAAGAACTTCGTGCGCGGCGTCCCGGTCTGGGCCACCCTGATCGCGCTCGTGGTCGACGAGGAGGTCGTGCTGTCGGTCGTGTCCGCGCCGCAGCTCCAGAAGCGCTGGTGGGCCTCGAACGGGAACGGCGCCTGGACCGGCCGGTCGCTGCTGAAGGCGACGCGGTGCCAGGTCTCCGACGTACGCCGCCTCGAGGACGCCTCGTTCTCGTACTCCTCGCTGCACGGATGGGACGAGCGCGGCAGGCTCGACGACTTCCTGTCCCTGATGCGTCGGTGCTGGCGTACGCGTGCCTACGGCGACTTCTGGTCCTACATGCTGCTGGCCGAGGGGGCGGTGGACCTGGCTGCGGAGCCGGAGCTCCAGCTCTACGACATGGCCGCGCTCGACGTGATCGTGCGCGAGGCCGGCGGACGTTTCACCTCCCTGGACGGAACCGACGGTCCGTTCGGCGGGAACGCGCTGGCCTCGAACGGCCACCTCCACGAGGCGGCCCTGTCCTTCCTCGGCGCCCTCCCCGACGGCGACGACGACCCCGACTCCCCGCCTCGCCGGCCGGGCTCGGTCCATGACCTGCTCTCGCACAGGACCCGCGGAGAGGACTAGCCTGCGACCCAAGCGTCCCCCCGAAGGTGAGGAGTGGTCATGCGTATCAGCGACGTACTCACGAGCAAGCCGAGTCAGCAGGTCGTCACCATCGGTCCCGAGGCCACCGTCCGTGAGCTGCTCGGACTCCTGGCCGAGCACAACGTCGGCGCAGTGGTCGTCAGCGGCGACGGCGCTGCCGTGGAGGGGATCGTCAGCGAGCGCGACATCGTGCGCCGCCTCCACGACGACGAGTCCGTGCTCGACGGTGCCGTCAGCGCGATCATGACCAGCGACGTGCAGACCTGCGACCCCCACACCTCCGTCGACGACCTCCGCGTCGTGATGACCGAGCGCCGCATCCGCCACGTGCCGGTCGTGACCGACGGCCGCCTCACCGGGATCATCAGCATCGGCGACGTCGTGAAGTCCTCGCTGGACCAGCTGAAGTTCGAGCGGGACCAGCTCGACAGCTACGTCCACCAGACGTAGCTCACGCCCGGCGGCTCCAGACGGTCGAGCGGCCGGCGCCGACCGGCTCCCCGCGCTCGCGCGCCCGTGCCGCACGTCCCAGGTAGGGCTGGTTGCCCAGCAGCAGCCAGGATGGGCCGGGGCTCGTGACCAGGCGACGCTCCTCCAGCAACCGGGACCAGGCACCCGGGCGCTCGAGGCCGAGGTCGACGCTCCCGGCGCCGTCCGGATCGAAGCACACGAGGTCGGCGAGGAGCACCGGGAACCCGCACACAGTGACCACGCAGGCAAGCCGCCCGCAGGTCCTCAGGTGCGCCCGCACCTGAAGCCAGGCGACCAACGCGATCTCCGGCTGCCGACGGCAAACCTCGACCCGGCGGTCCCACGGCCAGTCGTCCCGCGGCTCCCTCCCGGGTCCGAGACGCACCACGAGCACGCCGCCCGGTGAGGCTGCCATCAGCTCGTCGTGGTCGACGGGGGTCCATCGCGCGAGGCCTCGGACCCGGGCCTCGTCGTAGAGCAGGACGCCGCCGGTGCGCACCGCCGGGCCGGCGAGCCCGGCCAGCAGCGCCCGACGCGACTGCTGCCGGGACACGCCGGACGACGCCAGGATCCGGGACGACTCACGCGCACTCACCAGCACCTCGCCGAACCTAGGTGCGGCCACCGACAGCGGTCGGTGCGCTCCTACCGAACGGTCCCCTGGGGGTACTGCACTGTCGGGACCGCGTGGTCCCGACAGTGCAGTACTGCTCGGGTGCCCCTTAGGGTCGACGCATGGACAAGCCCGAGATCGACTTCCCCGACTTCGCGCCGCCCGACGACCTGGAGATCACCGACCTGGTGGAGGGCGACGGCGAGGAGGCCACGGCCGGCTCCACGGTGAAGGTGCACTACGTGGGCGTGGCGCATTCGACCGGCGAGGAGTTCGACGCGTCGTACAACCGCGGCGAGCCGCTGCAGTTCCGCCTCGGCGTGGGTCAGGTCATCTCCGGCTGGGACTCCGGTGTCCAGGGGATGAAGGTGGGCGGCCGGCGGCAGCTGGTCATCCCGCCGCACCTGGGCTACGGCGACCGCGGCGCCGGTGGCGTCATCAAGCCCGGCGAGACATTGATCTTCGTCTGCGACCTGGTCGAGGTCCGCTAGCTCCCCGCCTCAGCCGACCTGCACGCGACGGCCGGCGCACTCGACGACGTCGCCGGTCACCAGCTGCCGGCCGCGTCTCGACTCCACCTCGCCGTTCACGCGGACCAGCCCGGAGGCCAGCAGGCCCTTGGCGTCCGCGCCGGTGTCGACGAGGTCCGCGAGCTTGAGGAACTGGCCGAGCCGGATCGACTCGTCCCGCAGTGGTACGACGGACTCGCTCATGGTGGGACCTTCCTCTGTCCGCCGACCGGCCGGTCTCAGCCGACCAGCACGGCGACGGTGTGGATCAGGACGCCGACGAGACCGCCGACGATGGTGCCGTTGATCCGGATGAACTGCAGGTCGCGACCCACGTGCAGCTCGATCCGGCGGGCGGCCTCCTTGCCGTCCCAGCGCTTGATCGTCTGGGTGATCACGCCGGTGACCTCGGCGCCGTAGCGCGACACGGCGAAGACCGCGACGTCGGCGGCGGTGCCGTCGAGACGTTGACGCAGCCCGTCGTCCTCCCGCAGCCGGGCACCGAACGCCGCGAGCTCGGTGCACAGCCGCTCGCGGACCGCGCCGTCGGGGTCGACCAGCGACGCCTGGAGGGCACGGCGCAGCGCGTTCCACAGCGCGACGCTGGACTCGACCACCTGCGGGTGGTCGAGCAGCCGCTCCTTGAGCCGCTCGGTGCGCTCCTGGGTGTCCGGGTCGTGCTGCAGGTCCTCGGCGAGCTGGGTCAGCATCGAGTCGACCGCCTGCCGGGCCTGGTGGTGCGGGTCGTGGCGGATCTCCTCGAGCCACACCAGCAGCTCGGCATGCAGTCGGCGGGTCACCGCGTCGTTCAGGCGCGGGGGCGCCCACCAGGGTGCCCGCTGCTCGAGCACCTCGGCGAACGTGTCGGGGTGCTCCACCAGCCAACGGTGGAGCTCGTCGATGGTGAGGTCCACGAGGTGGTGGTGGACGTCGTCCTGCACGACCTCCGCGAGCAGGGTCCCGACCAGGGGCGCGAGCGGCTCCTCGCGGAAGCGCGGGATCAGGGCGTCGGTGAGGAAGTCGGCGATGTGCTCGTCGCGCACCTTGCCCAGCCCGATGGACGCGACCTCCGCGAACTCGTCGACCACGCGGCGTACGTGGGCCGGCTCGGCGAGCCACTGACCCACCCGCAGCGAGATGGTCGCCGACGCGATGCGCTCGCGGATCACGGTCTCCTGCAGGAAGTTCTCTCCGACGAACTCCTCGAGGCTGCGTCCCAGCTCGTCCTTGCGGCGCGGGATCAGCGCGGTGTGCGGCACCGGAAGCCCGAGCGGGTGCTTGAACAGCGCCGTGACGGCGAACCAGTCGGCGATCGCACCGACCATCGACGCCTCGGCACCGGCGTTGACGAACCCGAGGAAGCCGTCCTGGCCGAGGGTGACGAGGTAGACCACCGCCGCGAACCCCAGGAGCGAGACCGCGAGGGTGCGCATCCGGCGCAGTCCGCGCCGCCGCTGGGCGTCGGCCGCCGGGTCGGGCGTGATCATCGCGATCGTCCCGACGGAGGTGGTGGTCATCGCCCGATTCTCGCCCATGCCCACGTCGTACGACGTACCGGCCGGGATGCCAGAATGCGCCCCATGCGCACGGTGATCACCTTCGGCACGTTCGACGTCTTCCACGTCGGCCACCTCCGGGTCATCGAGCGCGCCGCCGCCCTCGGTGACCGGCTGGTCGTGGGGGTGTCGGCCGACGCCCTCAACCTGCGCAAGAAGGGTCGCGAGCCGGTCTTCAGCCAGGGCGAGCGGATGGCGATCGTGGGCGCCTTGCGGATGGTCGACGAGGTCTTCGTCGAGGAGAGCCTCGAGCTCAAGCGCGACTACATCGGGCAGTTCCACGCCGACGTGCTCGTGATGGGCGACGACTGGGCCGGCCGGTTCGACGAGTTCGGCGACATCTGCGAGGTCGTCTACCTGCCGCGGACTCCGGCCATCTCGACCACCGCCCTGATCGAGAAGATCTCCTCGACGACCTGACCCGCCGGTTACGCTGGGCCGGGATCGGGGCACACCCCCGCACGCCCGTACGCCGAACCAGGGGGATCCAGTCATGCGCCGTTCCGTCGCCGCCGTCGTGGTGGCCCTCAGCGCGGCTCTGTCCGTCACCTCCGGTTCCTCCTCGACGTCCTCCGCGGCCACCGGCACGCCGCCTACGGGTTCCACGTCCGCCCACCAGCGGGCCATCGTGGCGCTCCACCACGCCCAGCGCGTCGTGTCGGGCCGGACCGCGCGACCCGAGGGCACGATGGCGCTCCTGGACCTGCGGCTGGCACTCCCCCGGCTGACCGGCGCGGACCGCCGGCAGGCGCTCGGGCTCCTGGCCCGCCCCACCGACCACCCCGACGTCAACCACGAGGCCTACCGGGTCCCCGCGAAGGAGAAGTGCGCCGGCCACATCTGCATCCACTGGGTGCCGACCACCAGGGACGCGCCGCCGAGCAAGCGCTGGGTGAACACGATGCTGACGCTGATGAACAACGTGTGGCACTACGAGGTCGACAAGCTCGGTTACCTCCCGCCGCTCTCCGACGGTCAGCGCGGAGGCGACGGCAGGTACGACGTCTACCTCAAGGAGCTCTTCGACCAGGGCCTCTACGGGCTGAGCGTCCCCGAGCGACCGTCGGCGAACGACCCTCGGCTCTACTCCGGCTACCTCGTCATCGACAACGACTTCGCGCGCAGCCAGTTCGGTGCGAAGCCGATCGAGACGGCCAGGGTGACCGCGGCCCACGAGTTCTTCCACGCCATCCAGTTCCGCTACGACGTGATCGAGGACCGCTGGCTGATGGAGTCGTCGGCGACGTGGATGGAGGACCAGTTCGCCGACGAGAGCAACGACAACCGGCAGTACCTCACCTTCGGCCAGCTCGCCCATCCGAACGCCCCGCTCGACACCTACCGGCGCGACGGGTTCCAGCAGTACGGCAACTGGGCGTTCGACGAGTACCTCAGCGAGCACTACGGCCGCGGGATCGTGAGGGAGATCTGGGACCAGGCGGCGGCGTTCCCGGGCGGTGGTCACCAGTTCTCCGCCCACGCCGTCCGGAACGTGCTGCGCAGCCACGGCGGGCTGACCTCGGTGTTCGCCCGCTACGCCGCCGGCAACCTGGCTCCGGCCCGCACCTACCAGGAGGGCGCGGCGTTCCCGGCCTCGGGCTACGCCGCCGACTGGCCGCTCTCCCAGGCCGAGCCCGGCACCGGGTGGCGGTCCTTCACGGTGCACCACCTCGCCTCGCAGAGCGTCCGGGCCGTCCCGGACGCCGGTCTGACCGACCCCGGCTGGGGGCTGCGGCTGCGGGTCGACGCACCGAGCCTCTCGACCAGCCCGGCGGCGTACGTCCGGGTGGTACGTCGGCACGGCCCGACCCTGCGCACGCTGGTGCACCTGAACGACCAGGGCGGAGGCCAGGTGATCCTGCCCTTCAGCCACCATCGGGTGCGCTACGTCACCGTCACGCTGGCCAACGCGTCGGTCGCCTACCACGGCTGCTTCACCGACGGCGCCTACTCGTGCAGCGGCCGCTCCGACGCACCGCACCCCACCTTCCGCGTGAAGCTGACGGCGTTCCAGCGTTGAGGCACCCGGGGGTCTCTCGACCCGCGTGTGTCGGGCACCGGACGGGGTACGGGACCCCCGGAGTTCGGCTTTCCGCAAGCTGGCTGTGACCCGGCCGTCGGTGGCCGTGTCTAGGCTGGCAGGACTCGGTTCCCGCACCCGGACGTCCGTGCCAACGAGGTGATCCTTCCGATGACGACCACACACCCGAGCCCGACCCGCGACCCGCACGCGCTCCTGGACCGCTACGCCCAGGTCCGCTCCGCCACGGAGAGCCTGGCAGCGCCGCTGAGTCCGGAGGACCAGACGGTCCAGTCGATGCCCGACGTCTCCCCCACCAAGTGGCACCGCGCCCACGTCACGTGGTTCTTCGAGACGTTCGTGCTCGCCGAGAACGAACCGGAGTTCGAGCCCTTCCAGGACACCTACTGGTTCCTGTTCAACAGCTACTACGAGGCCGTCGGACCCCGCTACGCTCGCGCCGAGCGGGGCGTGATCAGCCGGCCCGGAGCCCACGACGTCGGCGTCTACCGCGGCAACGTCGACGACCGGATGCGCGACCTGCTCGACCGGATGGACGAGGGATCACTGACCAAGGCCGCCGACACCATCGAGCTCGGGTTCCACCACGAGCAGCAGCACCAGGAGCTGCTGCTGATGGACATCAAGCACGTCCTCTCGCTGAATCCCCTCCTCCCGGCGTACGCCGGGACGCCCAGCCCCGCGGCCACGCCCGACCCGCTCGGCTGGGTCGACTTCGAGGGAGGACTGGTCGAGATCGGCCACGAGGGTGAGGGGTTCTCCTTCGACAACGAGCTGCCGCGTCACCAGCAGTACCTCGCGCCGTACCGGCTGGCCGATCGGCTCGTCACCAACGGCGAGTGGCTGGAGTTCATCACCGACGGCGGCTACCGGCGCCACGAGCTCTGGCTCTCCGACGGCTGGGCGAGGGTCAACGCCGAGGGGTGGGACGCCCCGTTCTACTGGACCGAGATCGACGGCCGCTGGTTCGAGCACACCCTCAACGGCACCTGGCCGGTCAACCCCGGGCTCCCGGTGAGCCACGTCAGCTTCTACGAGGCCGAGGCCTACGCCACCTGGGCCGGCAAGCGGCTGCCGAGCGAGGCGGAGTGGGAGCACGCCGCGACCCAGACGCTGAGCGGGGCGCCCGACGAGCTCGGCAACCTCGCCGACCAGACCACGTTCCACCCGCGCGCCGCCGCGGAGCCGTCCGGAGGCCTGCGCCAGATGTACGGCGACTGCTGGGAGTGGACCTCCTCGGCCTACCACCCCTACCCCGGCTTCCATCCGCCCACGGGCGCGATCGGGGAGTACAACGGCAAGTTCATGTCCAACCAGATGGTGCTCCGCGGCGGCTGCGCGTTCACACCCGCCGGACACGCCCGCGCCACCTACCGCAACTTCTTCCCGCACGGGGCGCGGTGGGCGCTGTCGGGCGTGCGGCTCGCCGAGGGCGCGGTGGCGGCATGAGCCGGACCCACGTCTCGGTGCTGCTCAAGCCGGAGTCGGCCGGTGCCGCCCTCGTGCAGGACGTCCGGCGCGGCCTGGGGTCGCAACCGCTGACGCTCCCGCCCAAATGGCTCTACGACGACGAGGGCTCGCGGCTCTTCGACGAGATCACCCGTCTCCCGGAGTACTACCCCACCGAGGCCGAGCGGGCCATCCTGCGCGAGCGGGCCGACGAGATCGCGGCGCTCTGCGATGCGACCACCCTCGTCGAGCTCGGCAGCGGCACCAGCGACAAGACCCGGCTGCTGCTCGGCGCGTTCGACGACGCCGGCCACCTCGCCCGGTTCGTCCCGGTCGACGTGTCCGAGGGCACCCTCCGCGACGCCGCCGAGCAGATCGCCGCGACGTACGACGGCGTGACCGTCGAGGCCATCGTCGGCGACTTCACGCTCCACCTGGCCCACCTGCCGCGTGACGACCGCAAGCTGGTCGCGTTCCTCGGGGGCACCATCGGCAACCTCTACGTCGAGGAGCGGAGTGCCTTCCTCGGTGCCCTCGCCGACTCGTGCGAGCCGGGCGACTGGCTGCTGCTCGGCACCGACCTGGTCAAGGACGCCGACCGCCTGATCGCGGCCTACGACGACCCGGGCGGGATCACCGAGAAGTTCGTCCGCAACGGGCTGCGGGTGCTCAACCGTGACCTCGGTGCCGACTTCGACGTGGGCGGGTTCACCTACGTGCCGTTCTGGGACCCCCACCTGCGCCGGATGGACCTCCGTCTGCGCGCGGAGTCGCCGATGGACGTGACGATCCCGGGCGCGGGGGTCGACCTCCACCTCGCCAGCGGCGAGGAGATCCGGATGGAGATCTCCACGAAGTTCACCGTCGACAGCATCCGCGAGGAGCTCGGCGCCGTCGCCTTCGACGTCGTCCGCACCTGGACCGACTCCCGGGACGACTTCGCGGTGACCCTCGCGCGCAAGCAGGGCGGCTGACCGGTCTCGGTCAGCGGCGTCGGGCGGGCACCGGCCGCGGCTCACGGCGTACGACGGGAGCCTCCAGGGATGCGACAGGCAGGAAGAACCCGTGACCTGTCACGCACCGGACCTTGGCGTGCTCGACCGGTCCGTCGGTGCTCTCCAGGACGTGCCGCTCCTCGATGGCGGCCGTGGCCCCGCACTCGGGACAGCTGGTCAGCTCCATGCGTTCATCACCTCCCCGTTGCTCGCTTGCCTTGGTGGCACAGGAGGGGCAGGGAGGTCCGCAGATACCGGCGCGACGCGGTCAGGCGGGCCCGGTGAGCTGCTGGAGGTAGCCGAAGGCCCGCAGCACCAGGGCGTCGACCCCCGGGCTCGAGGTGCGTGGCGGACCCATCATGACGGCCTCGGGGTGGCGCAGGAGCTCGTCCTCCGGCAGCCCAGCCGACCGAGCGGCGGCCAGGCAGGTGTCGACCGCCACCCGCACCGCCTCGGGCTCGAAGCTGAAGATCGTCTCGAAGCTGCGCTCCCGGCCGTGCTTCCGCTCGGGGACCTCCCACCCGGTCAGGACCGCGGAGAAGTCATCGGATCGCACCACCACGGCCCACTCGCGCAGCAGCGGCGAGTCCGGGTCGAGGGGCACCCGTGCCGGACGCGCCGCGGGGTCCGGGACGTCGGAGAAGTCGGCGAAGACCACGCACGCCTCGGCGGTCCGCGCGAGCTCCTCCCACCGGGGCGCGGACCGGGCGTAGAACTCCGCGCGTTGGAAGGCCCCGAAGACCAGGGGTCGTACGGCGCGCGCCAGCGCCTCGTCCTCGATGGCCCGCGAGATGGCGACGAGGACGTCACGCCGCATGAGGCGGCTCTCGAGGTGCGGCAGCAGCCGCCGCAGCTCGCCGTACACCGACAGATCGCGCCGGTCGACGTCTCCCTGCTCGACCACGCGGGCGATGGCCTCGGCGAGCCGTGAGCCGGACTGCTTGAGTGTCAGCACGCGGGCGATCCGGTCCACGTCGCGGGGCTCGTAGGTACGCCGTCCCGAGGCGGTGCGGCGGGGTTGCGGGAAGTCGAACCGCTGCTCCCACGCCCGGATCACCTGAGTCGTCAGGCCGGTCAGCCGGGCGAGGTCCCCGATGCCCAGCTCGCTCATGCCGGGACCCTAGTGGGTCATCGGTCGGCGTCACCGTCGCGCCGTGCCTCGAGCGCGGGCTCGGGCACGGCATGCCGTCGCGACTCGGCGATCTCCTCCGGCGTCGGCGGCTGCACCTGGTCGCCGTAGACCGCTCCGGAGAGGCGGACCTTGGCCCGGTCGACCCGCGTGCCCGACGCGCGCACGCCGTTCTCGTCGATCTCGCCGGCGGGCACCAGCACCTGGTCGGGCTCCCTGCTGGCGAGGACGAACGCCTCCCCGTCGCTGATGGGGAGGTGCCGCTCGGTGTAGGCCCCGTCGGGCGACCGCATGATGATCCCGGTCTCGTAGCCGTGCAGCAGCCGGTCGTTGTCGGCACGCTGCAGCCCGATGCACCAGCGACGCACCACGACGAAGACGCTCGGCGGGACCACGAAGACCGCCGCCCGCATGAAGTACGTGATCGAGTTCAGGCTCATGTGCAGGTGGGTGGCGAGGATGTCGTTGCCGCCCGCGGCCCAGAAGAGCCCGTAGATCGCCATCAGGGTCGCGACGAAGGCCGTCCGCGTCGGCGCATCCCGCGGCCGCTGGAGCAGGTGGTGCTCGCGCCTGTCGCCGGTCACCCAGGCCTGGAGGAACGGGAGCAGCAGCACCACGGTGAACATCAGGGCCGGCAGGACCTGGATCGGCACCAGAATGTTCCACGAGATCGTGTGCCCCCAGACGTGCGACTCCCAGTTCGGCATGATCCGGAGGGCGCCGTCGGGCCACCCCATGTACCAGTCGGGCTGGGAGCCGGCCGTCACCTTGGTCGGGTCGTAGGGTCCGAACTTCCACACCGGGTTGATCGAGAGCAGCCCGCCCATCGCAGCGGTCACGCCGAAGACCATGAAGAAGAAGCCGCCGGCCTTGGCCAGGTAGACCGGCAGCATCGGGTAGCCCACGACGTTCTGCTCGGTCCGACCCGGGCCGGGCCACTGGGTGTGCTTGTGGAAGACCAGCAACAGCATGTGCGCGCCGATCAGCGCCAGCAGCAGGCCGGGGATCAGCAGGATGTGGACCATGTAGAGGCGCGGGATGACCACGTCGCCGGGGAACTCGCCGCCGAACAGGAAGAACGACAGGTAGGTGCCGACGACGGGGGTGGCCTTGAGGAAGCCGTCCGCCGCGCGCAGCCCGGTGCCCGAGAGCAGGTCGTCGGGCAGCGAGTAGCCGGTGAAGCCCTCGATGGTGCCGAGCAGCAGCAGGATGCTGCCGATCACCCAGTTCAGCTCGCGCGGCTTGCGGAACGCGCCGGTGAACGCCACCCGCAGGAGGTGGACCATCATCGAGCCCACGAAGATCATCGCCGCCCAGTGGTGCATCTGGCGCACCAGCAGGCCGCCGCGCACGTCGAAGGAGAGGTGCAGCGCCGAGGCGTAGGCGTCCGACACGGGTACGCCGCGCAGCTGGGCGTAGGAGCCCTGGTACGCCGACTCCGACATGCTCGGGTTGAACCACAGCGTCAGGAACACGCCGGTGAGCAGCAGCACCACGAACGACCACAGCGCGATCTCGCCGAGCATGAACGACCAGTGATCGGGGAAGACCTTCCGCAGGTTCTTCCGCATCACCGTCGCGAGCCCGAGCCGGTCGTCGACCCAGGCGGCGGCGGCCCCTGCTCGCCCCTGTGAAGCAGGAGCGGCCGCCCGATCCCGGTTCGACGTCGCGACCCGGCTGAGATCCGCACTCATCGGCTCACCCCGTTGCGTCGTCGACCCACAGCATCGCACATTCTGTGCGCTTTTTCTGAACAGTATGTCTAACTGACGCGGGTCACAAGACGGGTCGCGGGTCCGGCCGCGCTCGGGCTGGGTAGCCTGACCCCGAGGGAGGTCACCGATGGCAGTCCGACCAGCACGCGAGGTGGCGTTGTCCCGCGCCCAGCCCAACGTCTTCGCCCGCCAGCTCTTCGACGGGCTCCCGCGCCGCTACGACATCCTCGAGTCGGTCCTGTCGTTCGGGCAGAACCAGCGGTGGCGCACCGCGATGGTCGACGCCGTCGTCCGGGCACCGCTCACGCCGCGCCGCGTCCTCGACGTGGCCACCGGGACGGCCGGGGTCGCCCTGATGCTGACCGAGCGCACCGGCGCCGAGGTCGTCGGGATCGACCTCACCGAGCAGATGCTCCGCGAGGGACGCCGGCGCGTCGACGGGGCGGGGCGCGCCGACCGGATCGACCTGGTCTGCGGCCGCGCCGAGCAGCTGCCCTTCCCGGACGCGACGTTCGACGCCCTGACCTTCACCTACCTGCTGCGCTACGTCGCCGACCCGGGCGCGACCGTGCGGGAGCTGGCCCGCGTGGTGCGGCCGGGCGGGACCCTGTCGTCTCTCGAGTTCTTCGTGCCCCCGCCGCCTGTCTGGCTGCCGGCGTGGCGCCTCTACACCCGTCTCGTGCTGCCGGCCGCGGGTTTCATCGGCGGTGGACGGGCCTGGGCGAGGGTCGGCCGGTTCCTGGGCCCGTCGATCGAGGAGCACTACCGTCACTACCCCGTGGACGCCCACGTCGACCTGTGGCGCGACGCCGGCCTGGTCGACGTACAGGCGCGCCCGATGAGCCTGGGCGGCGGTCTGGTGATGTGGGGACGCAAACCGGATGGCTGAGCCGCGCACCACCACCCCGGCCTTCTACGCTCGCCGGGGTGGTCGCGCTGCGGACTGGTGGACCCTGCTCCACCCGCCCTACACCCTCTGGCACCTGAGCTACGTCGTCCTCGGGGCGGCCCTGGCCGAGTCCCTCGACTGGACGGCACTCGGCGCGACCGTGCTGGCCTTCTTCCTGGCCGTCGGCGTCGCCGCGCACGCCCTCGACGAGCTGACCGGGCGCCCGCTGGGCACCCGGATCTCCGACCGGGTCCTTCGCGTGGTCGCGACGCTGGCGACCCTCGGCGCGTGCGCCCTCGGCGTGGCGGGCACGTTCTTCCACGGCGACCCGAACTGGTGGCTGCTCGCCGCGATCCCCGTCGGGGCCGTGCTCCTGGTGGGCTACAACCTCGAGCTCTTCTCGGGGCGGCTGCACACCGACGCGGTGTTCGCCTGGGGCTGGGGTGGCTTCCCGGTAGCGGTCGGGTTCGTGGCCCAGTCCCCCCCGGTGGACTGGGCTCGCTGCGCGGCGGCCGCGACCGCCGTCCTCGCCGCGGTCGGCGCGTCGTACGCCCAACGCCGGCTGAGCACACCGGCTCGCGTCCTGCGCCGCCGTACCTCCGAGGTGAGCGGCACCATCTGGCGGCCGGACGGCACGGTCGAGGAGCTGGACCGGGCGGCGCTCCTGGCGCCGCTGGAGGGTGCCCTCCGGGCGCTGTCGTGGGTGGTCCCGGCGTGCGCCGTCGCGGCCCTGCTGGTGCACGTCTGATGCCAGCAGACGAAGGCGCCGTCACCCGGGTCGTCGTCCTCGGCGCGGGTTTCGGCGGACTGGAGCTGACCACACGGCTCTCGCTCGACCTCGGGGACCGGGTCGAGGTGACCCTGATCGACCGGAACGACGCGTTCGTCTTCGGCTTCCACAAGCTCGACGTGATGGTGGGCATCCGCACGATGGACGACGTCCGTCTGCGCTACGCCGACATCGACCGACCCCAGGTCGACGTCCGGCAGGAGACCGTCGTCTCGATCGACCCCCACCGGCGTCGCGTCGTCACCGACCACGGCACCTACGACGCCGACGTGCTCGTGGTCGCTCTCGGTGCCGACCTCGCACCCGAACGGACCCCCGGGTTCGTCGAGTGCGGCCAGGAGTTCTACTCCCCGGCGGGCGCGGCCGCGGTCCGCGACCTGCTCCCCGACTTCGCGGGCGGGTCGATCGTGATCGGTGTCCTGGGCGGCTTCTTCAAGTGCCCGCCCGCGCCGTACGAGGCGGCCTTCATGCTGCACGACCACCTGACCCGGCGGGGGCTGCGCGAGGCCACCACCCTCCAGATCGTCACGCCGATGCCGGCACCGATCCCGATCTCGGCCGACGTGTCCGCCACGATCCTGGCGCTGCTGGACGAGCGCGGCATCGGCCACTCGCACGCCTCGTGGGTGGAGCGGCTCGACCCCGCCACGCGGGTGGCCCACCTGCGCGACGGACGCGAGATCCCCTTCGACCTCTTCCTCGGCGTCCCGGTGCACGTGGCCCCGCCCGTCGTCGTCGAGTCGGGGTTGACCGACGAGGACGGCTGGATCGCCGTCGACCCCGCCACCTTGGAGACCCGCTTCCCGGGCGTGTACGCCGTCGGGGACGTCGCCAGCGTGCCCGTCCCGCGAGCCGGCGTGATCGCCGAGGGCGAGGCCGCGACCCTGGCCGACGTCCTCCTGCACCGACTCGGCGACGGCCCGGAGCCGGACCCCTTCCAGGGCCGGATCACCTGCTACATGGAGATGGGCGACGACACCATCGCGATGGTGGAGGTCGACTTCCTCTCCGGCCCCGCCCCCGTCTCGAGGTTCACCCCGCCGTCGCTCGAGGGCGCCGAGGCCAAGCGCACCTTCGCGTCCGCGCGCCGGCAGCGCTGGTTCGGCCTCGACGCATGACCAGCCCGCTCGACGTACGGGTCGAGGAGTACGCCGGCCCCCACCGCGACCTGATCGACTCGTTCCGCGAGGCGGAGGACTCCGAGACGCTCCTGGCCGCCTACCTCGACCTCGGCCGCGTCTGGGTCGCCCGGGGCGTGGGTGGCGAGATCTTGGGCCACCTGCAGGTCGTGGCCGAGGACGACGGGTCGGCCTGGGAGGTGAAGAACACGGCGGTCGCGGAACAGGCCCGTGGTCGCGGCATCGGTCGGCTGATGCTGGAGCGCGCGATCGACGAGGCGCGTGCGGCAGGCATGCGCCGGGTGGTGCTCGCGACCGCCGCCGCGGACGTCGGGAATCTGCGTTTCTACCAGCGGTGCGGGTTCCGGATGACCCGCGTCGTCCCGGACGCGTTCGGCCCGCACACCGGCTACCTCGAGCCGATCGAGATCGACGGCATCCCGATGCGTGACCAGGTGTGGTTCGAGCGGGTGCTGTGACCGGGACCGGGCGTCCCCGGATCCGGGAGGACCGCTACCCGCGCCGGCGAGACCTCGCCAGCAGGACGCCGCCGGCGACCAGGCACGCCAACGCGGCCACCAGCCACGCCAGGGCCGGTCCGCCGGTGTTGGGCAGCTCGGGCCCTGCCGGGGAGGTCGGCGGTGCCAGCGGCGGCAGGTTCCCGACCGACACGTCATGGGGGTCGCGGCCGGTGTGACCGCCGGTGACCACGACGTGGTTGACCACCTCGCCCGTCGCACCCGCGGCGACGGCGGCCGTCAGCACGAACGAGGTCGCGTGACCCACGCGCAACGTGTCGGGATGGGTACAGGTGACCGTCGGCCCGGCCGGCTGACACGTCCAGCCCTGCCCCGTCGCCTTCACGTAGGACAGCTGGGCGGGCAGGTCGTCGACGACCACGATGTCACTGGTGGTGGTGTTGGGCCCACGGTTGCCGACCGTGATCCGGTACGTCGCGGTGCTGCGGGTCAGGCTGAGCAGCGTCTTGTCCACGGTGAGCTCGACCGACGGCAGCACGGTGGCCGGGTCGGTGGCGGTGTTGTTGCTCGGGTCGGAGTCCTCGGCATCGGAGGTCACCGACGCGACGTTCACCACGCCCGGGAAGGCCGAGGGCTGCACGGTCACGACCAGCTTGATCGTGCTGCGCTCCCCGACCTGCAGGCCGTCGGCGTCGACACAGGTCACGGTGCCCTTCGCCGCGGAGCACTCCCAGCCGGCGCCCGTGGCCCCGACGAAGGTGAGGCCGTCGGGCAGCGTGTCGGTCACCCGGACCGGTCCGGGATCGGCCGTCGGACCGTGGTTGACGACCTTCAGCCGGTACGTCGTCTGGTGACCGACCCTGACCGGGTCGCGGTGGGACTTGCCGATCGCAAGGTCGACCAGCGGGGGGACCGTCACGTGGTCGGTCGAGGAGTCGTCCGAGGGATCGCTGTCGGGGGTGGCGCTGTCGACGGTGGCCGTGTTGTCCACACCGGGGTAGGCGCCCGGCTCGACGGTGACGAGCAGGGAGATCGGGGGCGCGTCCGTCTCGGCCACGAGGAGACCGGCCAGATCGCAGGTCACGACGCGGGCGGCCTCGGAACAGGTCCAGCCCTCACCCTCGGCGGAGACGACGGTCAGCCCGGTGGGCACGGTGTCAGTCACCTCGACCTGGCGCGCGTCGGACGGCCCGTGGTTGGTCACCGCGAGGGTGAAGGTCAGCGGGTCGCCGACGCGGGCCGGCCCGCTGTGGGACTTCACGATCGACAGGTTCGCGATCGTGTCGATGTCGACGTCGTCGGTGTCGGTGTTGTTGCCAGGGACCGGGTCGGTCGTCGGGCTGCCGACGGTCGCCGAGTTGGTCAGCGTGCCCGGGTCGAGCGCCTCGTCGGTCTGGACCGTGATCTGCAGATCCGGCGCGTCGCTACCGGCGAGCAGGCTGTCGTCGCCGTCGAGGACACAGGTCACCTGCTGTCCGATCGGGTCCGGGACGGCGGCGTCACACGACCAGCCGCCGGCGCTCGAGGTGTAGGTCAGACCGACCGGGAGCCGGTCGACGACGGTGATCGGGGCCACGGCGTCGGAGGGCCCGCCGTTGTGGACGGCGAGGTCGAAGGTGACCTCGTCGCCCGCGTGCACCACGCCTCGGGGGTGGGACTTGACGAGGCTGAGGTCGGCCGCCGCTTGCACGTCGACGGTCGCGTCGTCCGTGTTGTCCCCGGGGTCGTCACCGGGGGTACTGGTGGACGCGTGGGCGGTGTTGGTGATCGTCGTACCGTCCGGAACGCCGCTGCCGACGCGGACCGTCACCACGATCGCCGGGGCGTCGGTGCCCGCGGCCACGGTGTCGCGGGTGCACTGGACGACGGTGGCTCCGGTGCACGTCCACTCCGTGCCCGACGCCGACACCAGGCTGAGGCCGGGCGGCAGGGCATCCGTCACGGTGACGGCGTCCGCGTCCGACGGCCCGTCGTTGTGGACGACGATCGTGAAGGCGGTGGTGGCACCGGCACTCACCGGGTTGTCACCCGTGGTGGTCTTGGCGAGCGAGATGTTGGCCTGGTCAACGACCCGGGTGTCGTCCTCGGTGGTGTCGTTGTTCGGGTTCGGGTCGGTCTCTGGACCCTCGACGTCGGCGATGTTGGTCAGGGTGGCCGGGCCGGCGCCGGGCGCGACGTGGGCGACGATGGTGATGTCGGGGGCGTTGGCGGACTGGAGGAGCCCGAGCGCACGGCCGCACGTGATCGTCCGTTGGTCGCCCGCGACCTGGCACGTCCAGTCGGTCCCGGTGGCGGAGACGTAGGTCAGGCCGACGGGCAGCGTGTCGACGACCGTGATCGGACCCGCCGAGGCGGACGGGCCGTTGTTCTGCACGTGGACGGTGTAGGTCACGTTCTGTCCGGCGACGGCCGGTTCCGGGCTGTGGGTCTTGGTGACCGCGAGGTCCGCCTGCGCGATGGAGTCGGTGTCGTCGGCATCGGTGTTGTTGGCCGGATCGGGGTCGGGTGTCGGCGACACCACGTGAGCGACGTTGTGGATGTTGCCGCGGTGGGACGGCTCGATGGCGACCGAGATCTGCACGCGTGCGTCTGCACCCGCCGCGAGCCTGCTCGACAGGGTGCACGTGACGTCCTGGCCCGCGGCCGAGCAGGCCCAGCCCGGGGTGTCGGTCCCGATGAACGTGAGGTCCGCGGGCAGGGTGTCGGTGATCCGGATCGGTGGGTCGGCGAACGACGGGCCGAAGTTGTGCACGTCGTACTGGTAGATGCCGGTGCCGCCGGCCACGAAGGTGTTCGTCGAGGACTTCGCGATCGCGAGGTCTGCCTGCTGCCCGGGAGTCCGCGTCACGGTGTCGGCGTTGTTGCCCGGGACCGGGTCGGGCGACGGGCCGTCGACCCGTGCGGTGTTGGTGACGGCCGTCGTACGGTCGGCGTCGACGTGGACGACGAAGGTGATCTGCGGCGCCGAGTCGCCCACCACGAGCCCGGCCGCGCGGGTGCACGTGACCTGGCCGCCTGCCAGCGCGCAGCCCCAGCCCGGACCGCCGGCACTGACGAACGTCGTACCGGCCGGAACCGCGTCCGTCACCACGATCGGGCCGACCGTGTTGCTGGGGCCGTGGTTCTGCACCGTCAGCAGGTACGTCGCGTCCTGACCCGCCACGAACGGCCCACTCACGGTCTTGGCAAGCGCCAGGTCGACCGAGCGGACCGCCGTCGCCGTGTCGCTGTCCTCGTTGTTCGCCGGGACCGGGTCGTGCGTGTGGGCGGTGACGCTCACGTCGTTGGTGAAGGTCGCTCCGTCGTCGGTGCCCGCCGGGATGCCGGTGGTGACCGTGATCGCCGGGAAGCTCAGGTTCGGTCCCAGGGTGTCGCCGGGCGCAGTCCGCGTGCACACGATCCGGGTGATCGACCCGCTGCACGACCATCCCGTGCCTGAGGCGGTCGCCGTGGAGATCCCCGGAGGGAGGTCGTCGACGACACGGAACGGTCCGGTGGCCGTGTCGACGCCGTGGTTGGTGACGACCACCGTCCAGGCAAGGGGCAGCCCCGGCACCGCGTTGCCGACGTGGGACTTGGTGACCGAGACGTCGGCGGAGTCGATGAACACCGTGGCCGACACCGGCGGGTCGGTGTAGGGACCGTCGGCGTTGCCCGTGGCGCCCGTGAGGTCGCTCGCCTGGACCGCGAGGGTATTGGTGTGCGGCACGGCGTGGCCGACTCCGGGGTCGTCGACGACGGCCGCCTGCGGGGTCGCGGAGTAGGTGATGACGACGTTCGCCCCCACCGGCAGGTCGAACAGGGTGGGGAGGCTGAGGGTCTGCACGTTGCCGTTGGTCACCACGTCGGGTTCGACCTGGACAGCGGGTCCGCCGGCGACGCTGACCATCGCGGTGCCGGGGTCGTAGGTCCAGTTCGGCGGGAGGGTGTCGGTGCCGCCGATGTCATGCGCCGTCGCCGAGCCGTCGCTGGTGATGGTGAGGGTGAAGGCCTTCGACTCGCCGATGAACGCCGGGCCGGGACTGGCCCGCTTCGCCAGCGAGATGTGGGGGAAGGCTGGGGTGATCGTGGCGGTGTCCGACGGTCCGACATAGCTGCGGCCCCCGCTGGGCAGGCTTTCGAAGTGTGTGATCCGGGCCGTGTTCGTGAGGGGGGCAGCGGTCAGCGTGGTGCTGTCCGCCAACGTCGCCGAGTACGTCACGGACGTCGTCGAGTCCGGTCTACGCGGGCCGTCGATGGTCCAGGTGATCGTCCCCCCGCCGTTCGGCCCGGTGTCGGTGAGCACGCCGCCCTGACCGATCGAGGCGGGGTCGACCACCACTCCCACGGGGATCGTGTCGGCCACCACGATGTTGAAGGCGTCGCTGGTGTTCGGGCCGGCGAGGTTGGCGATGTCGATGCTGTAGTCGAAGGTCTCCCCGGGCGCGGGTCGTGCGGGCGCGACGGTCTTGTCGATCGTCAGCAGCGGCTCCACGACGGTGACGGTCGCGGGCGCGTCGATGGAGCGCTGGTCGAACGGGTGGGTGACCGACGTCGGGTCGGTGCCGTCGGTCAGGTCCCACGCGCCGTGGGCGGTGTTGGTGAGGACGACCCCGCGCCGTACGGCGGGCACATCGGTGACCACGGCGGAGTACGTCAGGTTCACGGTCCGCGAGGACGGGCTGGACAGGACGTCGCCCACGCCCCAGCCGATGGTGGTGCCTCCACCTGGAGCAGGCGCCGGCGTCAGCGGGACCGCGTCGAAGGAGCAGGTCGCCCCGCCGGCGACCTGGCAGCTCGTGGACTCGAGCCGGACCGAGTCCGGGTCGATCCCGAGCGGCAGGTTGTCGATGATGGCCGCGTCGAAGAAGTTGACGTTGGGGTTGAGGGTGAACTGGATCGACCAGGTGCCCCTCTCCCCCACCGTCAGCTGTTTCGGGTCGGCCGTCTTGTTGATGAGGCCGGAGGTCACCGTCACCGTGTCGCTGGCCGAGGAGGTGACGACCCGCTCGAGGGGGTTGTCCGGGGCCAGCGGGTCGGTCTTGCCGTCGTTGAGGGAGCTGCCGCGCGCGGTCGCGGTGTTGGTGAAGGTCTGGTTGCCCGCGGCCAAGGGCGACACGGTGGCGGTGTACCGCAGGATCTGCGCCGTGGTCGAGCTGTCAGGCAGGTTCCATGCGATCCGGGTGGTCCCGATCGCACACCCGTTGGTCACGGTCCCGGCCACGGCCGTGGCGGCGCCGGGGAAGCCGGGGACGAAGGCGCCGAACGCCGTCCCGTTGGGGACGCAGTCCACTACCCACAGGTCATGGGCGGTCGGCCGCCCGGCGGTGCCGACCACCCGGAGCGAGTAGGTGATGACCTGGCCGGCCTCCACGATGTTGTCGGCGTCGTCGTCGCCCTTGGTCAGGGTGATCTGCGGAGCCACGACGGTGACGTTCGAGGTCGCGGTCACCACCGGGAGGTCGACGCCCAGCACCGGGGCGCTCTGGCTGTTGAAGCGCGACGTGTTGGTGCGCACCACCCCCTGCGCGTTGCTGGCCAGCGTGCTGATCCGCGCGCGGACCTGCACCTCGAACAGGTGCGGGGTGTCGGTGTTGTTGACGTAGCTCGGCGGGAACGTGAGCGTGCCGTTGGCCGGGTTCAGGACGAACCCGGTCGGCAAGGGGTCCGTTGCCGGAGCGGTGTTGGTCGCCGAGAAGCTCGCCGTCGACGACACGTAGGTCACCCCGGTCGGCATCGGGTCCGTGAGGACGCCGTTGAAGATCGCGGTGTGCGCGGGAACGCGCAGGCTCATGGTGTAGGTCAGGGTCTCGCCGACCACCGCGTCGTGGATCCCGTTGTTCAGGTCGGTGATGTCGGTGACGTTGCTCTTCTCGAGCGTCGCGCCCGGCGTGTGCACCTCGGAGGTGTCCTGTGCCGGCGGGACGTCCCAGTCGCGCGGGTCGGTGGACGTGTCGATGTTGAACCGAGGCAGGTGCTCCGAGGTGGAGCCGTCCGGCAGGTTGGTCGCGGTCTCGTAGGAACGCACGGCACCGGTGTTGGGGAACGACGTCTGAACGCTCGCGTCCGCCGGGATCGTCATGTCGTAGCTCAGCGTCCGTACGGCGCCGGGGGCGAGCAGCGGTGTGGCGCCGAGCTGCCACCGGATCGCGCTGTGCGTGCCACTCCCGGAGAACGTCGGCTGTGCGTCGTCGCCGGGGTCGGTGCACACGCCGCCGTCGCTGATCGCCGACACGTCGCCGCAGAGGATGCCCAGGGGCAGGACGTCCCACACCTCGGGCGACACCACGTCCACGGCGTTGTCGTTCGCCGTACTGCCGTCGTTGTGCAGGTCGAGGCGGTACCTGACCACGTCCCCGTCGCGGACCTCGACGTTGTCCGTGTCGGGCGGGTTGGCCGGCCCTCCGTTCACGGACGCCACGCCCTTCACGATCGAGACCGGCGGAGGTGCGGCGATGCTGACGTCCACCGAGTCCCGCTGCGAGACGGTGCCGGTGGACGTGGCGAAGGTGAACTTCGCCAGGTTGGCGGTCAGGTCGGGTCGGGGGCCGACGGCGGGAGCACCGACGATGGCGGACAGGACGACCTCGAAGGTGGCACCGCGGGGGACGAAGCGGAAGGTCGGCCTGGTGCGGGGGTTCCCGAGCACGAAGAGCGGGTTGGGGGTCGACTCGTCGACGGAGAACTGGGCGTTGTTGGCCGTGGTCGCCTGGGCCGAGCCGAGCTCGTAGGTGAGACCGGGCGGGAGGAAGTCACGTACGGTCGGGTTGCGCGTGGCGACGTCGGCAGGGAACTGGATCCGGATCTTGAAGCACACCCGGTCCCCTTCGCTGAACGTGCTCTGGGCGACCGTCGGGTCGTGCACATAGCCGTCGCCCGTGGTGCCGCACTCCATGGGGGTCGTCTGCGGGAGGATCGACTTCTGCAGCTGCGGGCCACCGGCTGTGAGTGTGGCCGACGACTCGTCGCCCACGGTCTCAGGCCCCGTGGGCGCGGGCGGGTCGACGCCGGGCGCCGGGTTCGTGGTGGCGGTGAGGCGGGCGGTGTTGGTGAAGCTGTCACCGGACGACGTGAAGTCGCCCGCGTTGTCGCCGCCCGTGAACGTCGTGCGCATCCGGGCGAAGTAGTGGATCTGGGCGGTCCCGTTGGCGTCGATCGTGAGCGGCGAGAACGTCACGTCGAACGTGCCGTCCGCGTTCTGCACGACGCCGGTGATGGTCGCGCCCTGAGGCGCGAACGCAGCCGAGGGGTCGCAGTCCGGCGGTGCATCGGTCACGTAGTTCTGCACGTCGTCGAGGGGGCAGATGCCGTTGGGGAGATGGTCGGTCACCACGATGTCCGACGCGTCGGCGTACTCACTGGTGTCGATCGTCAGCGTGTAGCCCTGGACGCCGTCCTCCACGAAGGAGCCGGTGTCGCTGGTCTTGCGCATCCGGACGTCCTCGGAGCTGACAGATTCCGTGTCGCTGCCGCTGACCGCGGTGCCGGTTCCTGGCGCGACCGGGCCGGTGTAGTCGCCGGTGACGGTCGCATGGTTGGTGTAGACCTGCTCGGTGGCCGTCTCGCGCGTGGACGGACCGTTGTTGTTGTCGAGGTTCGCCGTCTGGCCGAGGCTGGCCGGGGTGGGTGTGGTGCCGCCGAAGGTGGTGGTGTTCGCGCGCTGCGGGATGCCGGCGGCGTAACGGATCGTCACCACCTGGTCGGGGGCGAGGTTGCCCAGGGTCCAGGCCACCCGCGTGTAGACGCCCGCCGGTACGCCGGGCGGGTTGCTCACGGTGCTGACGGAGACGGGCGTCGGACAGCTCGCCACCGCGGGTGTCGCAGCCAGCGACGGTGCGCCGGGGTACTCCGGCGCGGAGGAGTTGTCGACCCCGCCACAGCCGAGGAACTCCAGGCCCGCAGGGATCAGGTCGACGACGCCCGCCCCGTTGGTGGCCGCGCCGTGGTTGTTGGTCACCTGCAGGGTGTAGACGGTGGTGTGGTCGTGGACGCCGCGCAGGAGCTCGCCCTCCGGGCTCGGCTCGGTCTTCACCAGGTGCAGAGCACTGACCCGGGTCGACGCGAGGTCCGACGCGGTCTCGGTGAACGACGCCGGGATCGGCTCCCCGGTCCCGGTGAACCTGGGCACCGTCCGCGGGTCGGAGTTGGTGTAGACATCGGCGTTGTTGACCGCGTCGGAGCCGACCGGGAAGACGGCGGCCGAGAGGGTGGCCCTGAACGACAGGCTGGTCGTGGACCCGGGTGAGAGGTCCGCGACGTTGCTCCAGATCAGCGTCTGCTGGCCGGTGTCGGGATCGGTGATCACCTGCGGCTCGCCGAACCCCGTGGGCGTGGTGCTGCCGCCGTCGTAGGTGACCCCGACGGGCAGCACGTCACGGAAGGTGACGTTGAACTCCGGGACCGCGTCGGCGTTCGAGCTCGGGTTCGACGTCGTCAGCGTGTAGCCGACCGAGCCGCCCACGAGCACGTCGGCCGGGGCGGACTTGTTCAAGGTGATGCCCGGCGCCGCGAAGGACGGGGCGTCGGTGACGAGCACGAGGGACAGCGTCACGAACGCCAGGGCACACACGAAGCGCAGCCACCGAGCCGGCGCCCAGGACCCGGGCCCCCCTCGGCCCGCAGGAGGCTCGGCAGCGTGACTCGTCACGTGGCTGCCTCCCGATGGCCCGCGTCCCTGACAGCCCAGGGGGCGGGTGTCCGGAGGTTCAAGGTAAGCCCGCTACACCCGTTCGGGGAAGGTCGACCAGGCGTCGGACCGTCACGCGGTCTCGGCGGCCGCCTCGATCCGGCCCGTGCGGACGGCGTCGGTGAACGCCTCGAAGTCGCGGTCGTTCTGGCGGGCGTAGTGCTTGGCGAAGTCGGTGATGGCGCGGTCGAACGAGTCGTCGGTGCCCAGGTAGCCGGCGAGGGCGACCGGGTCGCCGGAGCGGGCGTGCGCACGGGCCAGGGTCCACCCGCAGGTTCTCGCGTAGAACGTCATCCCGTCCGGGCTCATCAGCTCGACCTCGGCCGAGCCCTTCATGTCCCTGAGCTGCCGCCAGTAGTAGCTGCGGGAGGTGTCCACCCCGGTCGTCCAGCCGAGGAAGATGTCACTCGTCGCCTGCATCAGTCGCTGCCCCTGCACGACCCGCTGGCCCGGCTGGCGGTAGCGGCTCTTCGGAAGATGGCTCTCGAGCACTGACCGGGACGCCTCCTTGAGCTGCAGGAACAGCGGGTCCCCCTCATCCCGTCCCTCGAGCAGCCCGATGAACGCCCGCGTCCCGACGCTCCCGACCCCGACCACCTTGCGGGCGACATCGACGAGCTCGAAGCGGTCGAGCAGGCGGCGGGTGTCGGGCCGCAGCGTCTTGCCGTACGCCGCGAGCTGCTGCTCGATCAAGGGTTCGACGTTCTCGGGGAAGGACGGATAGATGGAGCGGACTTCGCGCAGGGGAACGATGAAGGGCGGCTGGCTCACGATCCGGTACCGACCGTCGACCAGCTCGGCCAGCTTGGAGAGCGCTTGCGCGCTGTTCCGCGCCCGCGCCTTCTTGGCGATCGACTTGGTGCGCTTGCCCTCCTTCTTCAGCTTCTTCAGCTTCTTCAGGTCCCCGCCACCGGCGGACAGTTCCATGATCGCCGCCTCCAGGGAGGCGAGCAGCTCGGCCTCGGACAGGTGCGCGTACCAGACGTCGAGGGTGTTCATCTCCGCGAACTCCGCCATCGCGCTCCGATAGGACGCGACCGACGCCCGCGTCACAGACCGCACGTCCGCCTTGTCGAAGCCGTTGTTGCGGGCTGCGATGGTGAAGCTCGCGGCCAGCCGCTTCACGTCGTACTCGAACGGCCCGGGAAGCGTCTCGTCGAAGTCGTTGATGTCGAAGACCAGCGAACGCTCGGGTGAGGCGAACACGCCGAAGTTGGACAAGTGGGCGTCACCGCACAGCTGGACGACGAGGCCTGCGGTCGGCGTACGCCAGAGGTCCTCCGCCATGATCCGGGCCGAGCCCCGGTAGAACGTGAACGGCGAGGCCATCATCCGCCCGTGCCGGACCGGCACCAGGTCGGCGTCCCGCGACTGGTTCTGCTCCTCCAGGAGGGTGACCGGGTCGGCACGATCGGGCGCCGGCGCCCAGCCGGCGTGGGACTCCGGCGGCGTGGCAGTGCGGGCGTTGCTGCCCTGGGCACGTCGGTCCGCGAGCGTCGGTCGCGAGACATGTGTGGTCGTCATGGTTGCTCCGTGGATGAGGTCGCGAGGCCGAGAGACACTCGAACGCTACCGCCACCCGGCGCGCGAAGGGTCCGGCTCAGAAGATCGCGTACACCTTGCGGACCTGTTCGTGGATCAGCCACGAGCCGGACCAGCCACGTGGGAAGACCGCGACGTCACCGGCGCCGATCTCCACCGGCTCGCCACCGTCCGGGGTGACCGTCATCCGACCGGCCACGAGGTGGATGACCTCGTGGGTCTCCAGGGTCCAGTGCGAGGGCCCGGCCGCGCACTCCCAGATCCCGGCCGAGGCGTCGCCGTCCTCCCAGAGGGTGACCCCGGCCGTGGCCATCTCGTGGCCGGTCGCCTCCTCGAGGGGTCCCCAGTCCTCGAGCTCCGCGGTGGCGGCACCGGCGAGGTGGGGGGTCAGGACAGGGACGGTGCTCATGGGGTGGGTCCTCTCGGCGCAGGAACCCCGAGCGTATCCGAACTGAACAGTCAGTCAATGCCCGGCGCCGGGCATGACGACGGCCCGCTGCCCCACACCCGAGGTGGGGAAGCGGGCCGTTGCAGGGCAGGTCAGCCGCCGGCCAGGGCCTTCGCCTTGCCGGCCTGGAACTCGGCCTCGTCGATCACGCCCTTCTCCTTGAGGTCGGCGAGGCGGGCGATCTCGTCCGCCGGACTGGCGCCGCCAGAGCCGGCCACGTTCTGGATGTACTGCCGCTGAGCGGCGTCGATCCGCTGCGCGTCCTCGATGCGGTGCTGGGTCATCTCCTTGCCGCGGGCGATCAGGTAGACCAGGACCCCGAGGTAAGGCAGGACGATCACGAAGACGATCCACAGGGCCTTGGCCCATCCGGACATCTCGTGGCTGCGGAAGATGTCGGAGAACACCATGATCAGCAGCCAGATCCAGATGAAGAAGCAGAAGAACCAGAGCATCGACCAGAACACGCTGCCCGTCCCGAACTCGAGCGGTGTGATCGTGAGCAATGACATAAGACGTCCTTTCGTCGGGGGTCCCCGAGGCTCAGCCAGCCGGTGCTGGCCGCATCCTCAGGGGTTGGGACCCCATCGGCGCTCAATCTGCCGTGGTTTTGCGCGCTCCGCCAGTACCGAGGTGCGTGTCTGCGTCGGGTTGCCCTTCCTTACCGGGCAGCTCGTGGGGCAGTTGCCTGGTGAAGGCGAGGGACAGCAGGGCCAGGAAGGCCGCGGCGAGGAGTCCGGCCTTGAGCGCCTGCAGCTGCGCGGACTCGTAGTCGTCGACGAGCGCCTCAGTGGTCGGGGCGTCCAGTCCCGCCTCCTTGGCAGCGTCGCCGATGCGGTCGGCGGACACGAAGTCGATCCCGGACCCGGCGGCCACGCCGACCTGGTCGGACACGGTGCTGCTGATCCGCTCGTCGGAGGAGACGTTGGACACGAACGAGCTCGTGAGTCCCGACAGCACGATCGCACCGAGCAGGGCGACACCCAACGACGAGCCGAGCTGCTGCCCGGTGAACTGCAGCCCACCTGCCTCGCCGCGCCCCGACGCGTCGACCGACGACTGAACGACGTTGCCCAGCTGTGAGGCGAGCAGTCCCATCCCCAGTCCGAGCACCGCCATCGACCAGGCGAAGCTCGAGTTGTCCAGCTCCGGGTCGATCGTGCCGAGGAGCATGAAGGCGGCGACCATGGAGAGGAGCAGGCCGGCGCGGACGATCGAGCGGATCGAGAAGCGGGCCGAGAGCCGGGATCCCGCCGCGGAGGCCAGGAACATGGTGATGGAGACCGGGAGCATCCTGACGCCCGTCTGGAGAGCATCGAGCCCGATCACGAGCTGCAGGTAGAGCGGGATCGTGAAGAAGACGCCCATCAGGATCAGGTTCTGGCTGAACAGGCCGATCAGGCCGGCGCGCAGCGAGGCGATCTTCAGCAGCGCGAGGTGTACCAGGGGGTCGCGTCCGGCGCTCTCCCGGCGACCCTGCCATGCCGTGAAGGCCCACAGCAGGACCGCGCCGAACCCGATCACGAAGACCGTCAGGGAGAAGCCGAACGGCTCCACCGGAGAGTCCTCCTTGGGCTTGATCCAACCCCAGGTGCTCGACTGCAGGACCCCGAGGACCACCAGGCCAAGTCCCGCGGCCGACAGGACGGCGCCGACGACGTCGAGCTTCGGTGCCGGGCCGGTCCGCACCGAGTCGGCCACCTTGGGGGTCATCACCAGGATCAGCGCCACGAGCAGGACCTCACCGGCGAAGATGATCCGCCACGAGTACTCCGTGGTCGCCCAACCGCCCAGGATCGGGCCCACCGCGATCCCTGCCCCGGCAACCCCGCCGATCACGGCGTACGCCACCTTGCGCGAGGCGCCCTCGAAGTTGCCCGCGATCAGGGCCACCATCGCCGGTAGGACCAGGGCTGCGCCGATCCCTTCCAGGACCGACCAGCCCAGGGTCAGGATCGCCACCGAGGGTGCCACCGCGGTCACGGCCGAACCGCACGCGTAGATGACCAGGCCGATGACGAACGTCCTCCGGCGACCGATGATGTCGCCGATCTTGCCGCCGGTGAGCATGAGCATCGCCATCACCAGGCAGTAGAACGTGATCACGGCCTGGATCGTGGTCACCGTCGTGTCGAAGTCGTCGACCAGGGCGCTGATCGAGACGTTCATCGCCGACTGGTCCAGCACCATGACGAACTGCGCGATGGCGAGGGCCACCAGCGGCAGCCAGTTCATCTTCGGCGCTGGTGACGTCTGTGCTTCGAGGGCCTCACCGGCTGTCACGGTTGCTCTTCTCGTCGTCGCGACGAGTTCGCCCGGTCCTCGCCACGCTGGTGGTGATGTCGGCGCGACGGTAGCACCGCGCGGCAGCGACCGGATGGACGGCCCGCGGGCTCAGCCGACCGTCGTCGCCAGGGTCAGCCCGTGCTCCTCGGCGATCAGCTCCGCCGCCCGCTCCCCGATCATGATCGTCGCGGCGTTCGTGTTGCCGCTCACCACGGTCGGCATGATGCTGGCGTCCGCGACCCGGAGCCCGGCCACGCCGAGCACCCGCAGCTCGGCGTCGACGACGCTGCCCATCCGGCAGGTGGAGGTCTCGTGATAGACGGTGAGGGCGTAGTGGCGAGCCAGGTCCTCCAGCAGGGCGTCGCTCGGCACCTCGCCGGTCGCGTGCCCGTGCGCCGCCGCCAAAGCCGGTGGCACCATCAGCGGACCGAGGCCGGCACCCGGCCAGTGCTCGACGATCTCCAGCGCCCGCCGCATCACCGCCACCATCACGGTCACGTCGTACGGGTCGGCGAGGTAGTTGAGGTCGATCCGGGGCGCGTCCCCGACGTCGGAGCTGACCAATCGGACCTCGCCCTCGGAGTGCGGCTGGACCGGGTTGGGGAGCACCACGACCGTCTCGGCGACCGGCGACAACGCCGTGTCCGGGTCCTCGAAGTAGTCCGCTGGGTCGACCCGGAAGAGGTGCCGCCAGATGTCGGGCGTGTAGCCGCAGGCGAGCAGCCCGATCTGGGCGTCGTGGGTGTGGAGGTCGCCCAGCCCGGTGGAGAAGAAGGCGACGGCATCGTAGAACGACGACGATGCCAGCCCCTTTCCGGTCGTCGCCCACTCCATCACCCGGCGCTCGGCCTCCGCCTTGAGGCCCGCCAGCTCGGGCGGCAGGTCCGCGTCGTCGGCCGGGTCGGCGGGCAGCGGCCCGGCCGGAGCGCGCAGCGCGTCGGGACCCAGCGAGATCGCGATCTCGGTCATCGTCAGGGCGACCCCGGGGGCCGGGAAGACCAGAGGCGTGTGCAGGTGGTCCTTGAGGTGCTTGCCGACATGGGGGTTGTCCACGACGCAGTCGACACCGACGGCGCCGAGCTCGTCGCGGGGACCGATGCCGGAGAGCAGCAGCAGCTGGGGTGACCCGATCGCCCCCGCGCTGACGACGACCTCGCGCTCGGCGTACACGGTCGACGTGTGGCCCTCCGCGTCGCGGTAGCGCACGCCGGTCGCGCGCGGCCCGGCTCCGCTCGCCTCGAGCAGGATCAGCTCGACCTGGGCGTGCGTGATGACGGTGAGGTTCTCCCGCTCCATCACCGGCTCGAGGAACGCGTGGTACGTCGAGGACCGCTTGCCGTCGCGCGTGGTGGTCTGGAACAGCGAGGCCACGCCGACCGGGCCGCCGCGGTCGCGGCCGTTGTAGTCACCCATCGGGATCCCGGCCGCCTCGGCGGCGGCCACGAACTGCTCGGCCGCGACCGTGCGAGGCGAACGCACCGACACCCCGAGCGGGCCGCCGGTGCCGTGGACGTCGTCCTCGATGACGACACCGTCCGGCGGGTCCGGCGGGATCAGGTCCTCGCTCTTGGCGAAGTAGGGCAGGACGTCGTCGTACGCCCAGCCCTTGGCGCCGTCGGCGGCCCAGCCGTCGAAGTCGCCCGGGTGACCGCGCACGTAGGCCATGTAGTTGAGCCCGGACGAGCCGCCGAGCATCTTGCCCCGGGGCACCATCATCCGGCCGTCGGTGAGGCCCTTGCCGGCACCGCCCGGGTCCCCGGTGTACATCCAGTCGACGTCGGGGTCGAGCTGCAGCGAGGCGACCGCGGCCGGCATCACCTCGTGCGGCGGAGGGGGCCCGCCCGCCTCCACCAGCGCCACGCGCACCGACGGGTCCTCGGTGAGACGGGCCGCGATGACCGCGCCGGCCGAACCGCCCCCCACCACGATCACGTCGAAACGGTCACCCTCGGACGGCCTGGCTGCTTGGCTCATCGTCGATGTGTACCACTCCCCGGCCGGGGCAGCCAGGGCCGAGGACGCCGAAGGCGGCCCCGCTGTCGCGGGGCCGCCTTCGAGGCCGTGCCGGGGCTGTCAGGCCGGACCGGAGGGTGAGCCGGCGGACGCGGTGATCGGCGAGGGGTTGAAGCCCTTGAACGTCATCCAGCAGCCGACGGAGAGCTCCCATGCCGCGACCGGCAGGGTGAGCAGGAACGCGACCAGCGAGACCTGCTCGATGACGCCGAAGAAGGTCGCGACGAAGGCAGCGAACAGCAACGGGGCGCCGATCAGGCCGACGGTCGGGATGATCCGGGGCACCAGCCGGGAGCGGTAGAGCAGGGTGCCCAACAGCACGGCGTTGAAGACGGGCATCAGGCCGGGGCCGAGGAGGAAGGTCCAGTTCCGCAGGTCGACGAGGGCGTTGGCGGTGACCGTCAGCGAGGCGGCGTCGCCACCGGGAGAGGCGGCGTAGTCCTGCTGCAGGGTGACGACGGCGAGCAGGCTGACCACGCCGATCATGATCACGGCCGCCTCGATCAGGCGGGAGGTGACGAAGCCCAGCGCCATCGAACCGTTCTGGCGCTTCACGACCGGGTACAGCGCGACCGCCGAGCCGACGGCGGTCAGCGCGTTCACACCGTCGAGGAAGCAGCCCCACAGCACCCGGGTGTCCTGGCCCGCACTGGTGACGTAGTCGGCGTCGTGCAGCACCGGCCCGAGGAGGATCAGTGCGGGGATCGAGGACACGAAGGTGAGCAGGTAGAAGATGCCGGCGACCCGGGCATGGTTCCTCGTGGGATCGGCCTGAGGCGCGGCGCTGCGGCCGGCAGAGGTGGCTGGTGCGGTGATGGTCATGTCAGTCTCCAGAAGGTGAGGTGTCGGGGGTGCGGGGTGATCGCCGTACGGCGTCTGCCTCGACCCTGGTGACCGAGACCAGGAGCAGACCGACGTCGCGGAGCTGGTGCAGCAGGCCGTGCAGGGCGGCCTGGTCGACGACGGGCCCGGTGAGCACCGTGCAGCCGTCCTCGGTGGTGAGGGTCATCCCGTCGAAGCGGGCGGACCATCGGGGGTCGAGGCGCCCCTGGAGGCGGATCTCGTACCAGCTGGCCCCGGCGGGGTGGCTGGTGGATGGGCTGGTCATGACCGCACGGTAGGAGCCGAGGTGGTGAGTGCGCCTCACATCGTGTGGTGAGCGGGCTGGTGAACTTCGAACGGTCAGGTCGGCGCGGTGCGTGAGAGCAGATCGAGCTCGCGGGCCCGGGTGACCGCCGCCCGGCGGCTGTTGACGCCGAGCTTGGCGTAGATGTTCTTCGTGTGCGTGCGCACCGTGTTGAGCGACACGACGAGCTCCCGGGCGATCGCCGGGCCGTCCAGGTCGGAGGCGAGCAGCCGCAGCACGTCGCGCTCGCGCGCGCTGAGCGGGTCGACCAGACGCTGGTGCGGGGACTCGGCGCCGCCCGGCCCACGTGCGTCGAGGAGCCGGCCGGGATAGGACCACGAGGGATGCTGCCGGCCGAGGGCCTCGAGCAGCGCCGCCATCGGGTCTCCTTGGCCGAGGAAGACCCGCACGTATCCCTCGGGCTCGGCCAGGCGCAGCGCGCGCTCCAGGGTGGCGGGAGCCCCGTGCGCGAGCGCCTCCAGGCTGAGGATCTCGATCAGGGTGCCCACTCGCCCACCGTCCTCCGCGGCGATGTGGAGCCGCTCGAGCAACCCGTACGCCGTACTCAACGACGACTGCGCCGGCTGCGTGGCGTGCTGGTGGAGAAGGATCCGGGCCAGGGTGACGTGCTCGTACTCGCGGACGTAGGACAGGTCGTCGTCCGCCGAGACCCTCTGCTCACGCGCCCAGTCCAGCGCCTCCGACAGGCGTCCTTGCGCGAGGAGCAGGCGGGCGCGCATCGCGGGGACCGGTTGCACGTTCGGCGAGAAGTCGCCGTCGTACACGCGCTCGGCGTCGTCGAGGAGGGTGACCGCGCCGGCCAGGTCTCCTTCCAGTGCGCGGAGGTGGGCGCGGGCGACCCGTCTGCGGTAGGGGAACCGAGGCAGCCCGATCAGCTCGCCCAGCTCCTCGGCCCGGCCCAGCAGGTCGGAGGCCTCCTCGAGGTCGTTGCGCTCGAAGGCGATCTGACTCAGCCCGACGAGCATGTCCGGAGTCCCCCGCATGGCCCGATCCGGCTCCTGGGTGGCGAGCCGAAGCCCGTCGTCGTACGTACGCCGGGCGTCGCCCAGCCGTCCCTGGGTGATCTCGATGTCGGCCAGGGTGACCGAGCAGCCGAGCACGTCCGAGAGGTGTCCGGCTCGGCGCAGACCCTCGACGGCGGTCGAGTAGCCGCGGTGCGCGGCCTCCAGATCACCACTCCCCCAGGATGCGAGCCCCGAGAGGGCCGAGGCGGCCGAGAGGACGAGGTGGTCACCCTCGACGGCCATCGCCACGGCTCGGTCCGCCTGGACGACGGTCGTCGAGGGGTCACCGCCGATCAGGGCCAGGGCCGCGCGGTACATCGCGATCGCGCTCGGCAGGCGCGCGAGCTCCCCCTCGTCGAGCACGACCTGGTCCGCGGACGGGGAGCCCAACAGCCGCTCGACGTCGTCCAGCCGTTGTGGGACCTCCCCGAACTCACCGCCCGACATCAGCGCACCGATGAAGCCCACGGCGAGCACCGGGCGGACCTGCACCTCGGTGGACGGGACGGCGTCGATCCAGCGCCGGATGGTCGCCTCCTGGCGGTTGCGCTGCAGGTCAGGCAGGGCGCGTTCGACGAGGGCGGCTGCACGGGGCGGGTCACCCGCAGCGAGCGCGTGCCGCACGGCCGCCACGGGTTCGCCGGCCGCGTCGTACCACTGGCTCGCACGGAGATGCAGGTCGGCGACCTCCTCGGGTCGCTCGTCGAGCAGATGGGTGCGCAGCACGTCGGCGAACAGGTGGTGGTAGCGGTACCAGTGTCGGCTGTCGTCGAGAGGCACGACGAAGAGGTTCGAGCGGTCCAGCATCTCGAGCACGGACCTGCTCTCCTTGCCCAGGGTCACGGCGTCGCAGAGGGACCCGCTGAGTCGATCGAGGATCGAGGTCTGGAGCAGGAACGTGCGTACGTCGTCAGGCTGGCGGCCGAGCACCTCCTCGACGAGGTAGTCGACGACGTACCGGTCGTCACCGGCGAAGCCCGCGATGAAGCCCGCGGCGTCGTCCCTTCCTCGCAGGGACAGCGCCGCCAGCTGCAGGGCCGCGATCCATCCTTCGGTACGCCCCTCCAACGCGGCGATGTCCCCGGCCTCCAGCTCGAGCCCGGCGACCTCGTTGAGGTACGCCGCCACCTCGTCGAGGGTGAACCGGAGGTCGGCGGCACGAACCTCCACCAGCTCGCCGCGTGCCCGCAGCCGCGCGAGAGGCAGGTCGGGATCGGCGCGCGTGCTGATCACCAGGTGGATGTCCGGCGGAAGGTGCTCGAGCAGGAACGCCATGTCGGACGCGATGCCCGGACCGTCCGCGAGGTGGTAGTCGTCGAGCACCAGGTCGAGCCCGGCGGGCAGCGTGCTGAGCTGGTTGAGCACGGCGGCGAGGACGGACTCGACCGGCGGGTGGGCGGCCTGGAGCAGTGGCAGCGCCGTGGCTCCGACCCCGGGCGCCGCCGCGTCCAGCGCGGTGACGACGTACGTCCAGAACGACTCGGGCTCTCGCTCGCTCTCCTCGAGCGAGACCCACGCCACCGGGCGCCCTGCACCGGAGGCGGCGTCCAGCCACGCGGCGAGCAGCGTCGTCTTCCCGAAGCCCGGCGGCGCCGAGACCAGCGTCAGCCTCGGCGGGGGCGTCCGGCTGAGTCGTCGGCTCAGTCCGGGGCGCGCCACCAGGTCGGCGCGCGGCCTGGGGACGAAGAGCTTGGTCCGGAGCAAGGGGCTCGCCACGACCGCTCCCCTCACTGCCCTCCACGAGATGGTCACGACCCTAGAGCACGGCCGCCGGCTCCCTGTCCGTGTCAGGTCACGTCGATCTGGTTCGTCAGACAGGTGAGGCCGCCGGCAACGACCGGCCGGCCTGCTCGGACATCCAGGACATCTCAGTGAGAGGAAACACCATGAGCTCAGTACAAGGAGCCCTTCGCCGCGACTTCGGCGGCGACATCATCGAACCGGGCGCAGCCGACTACGACTCGGCTCGTCGCTCGGTCCTGGCCTCGGGCAGCCCGGCCTCCGTGCTGCGGCCCGCGACCGTCGAGGACGTGCAAGCCGGAGTCAGGTTCGCCGCCGACGCCGGGCTCGCGCTGTCCGTGCGAGGCGGCGGCCACAGCTTCGCCGGCTTCGGCACCAACGACGACGGCGTCGTGATCGACCTCGGCCGGCTCGCGAGCACCGAGGTCATCGAGAAGGAGCGTCACGTGGTCCGGATCGGTGGTGGCAGCACCTGGGGCCAGGTCGCGGCCGACCTCGCCCCGCACGGCCTGGCGATCTCCTCGGGTGACACCAAGAGCGTCGGCGTCGGTGGGCTGACCCTGACCGGTGGCATCGGCTGGAAGGTCAGGAAGTACGGCCTGGCGCTGGACAACCTGGTCGGTGCCGAGGTGGTCACGGCCGACGGTGCGCTCGTACGGGCGAGCGCGGAGGAGAACCCGGAGCTGTTCTGGGCGCTTCGCGGGGGTGGGGGGAACTTCGGGATCGTCACCGCCTTCGACTTCGTGGCACATCCGACGACGGACGTCTTCTTCGGAAGGCTCTCGTTCCCGGCCGCCGAGGCCACGGCGGTCCTCCAGGGCTGGGCGGACCACTTCCGTACGGCGCCCGACGAGCTCACCTCGAACGTCGCCTTCGCCAACCCGTTCCTCGGTGGGCCCGACGCACCCGTCGAGGTCCTGGTGGCCTTCGACGGCGACGACCCGGAGCTAGCCGCGCAGGCCCTCGACCCGATCCGGCGGCTCGGCACGGTGCTCGACGACGACGTCGCGCTGACGTCGTACGCCGACATCCTCGAGGACGGGATGATCCCGCCGCCCGGCATCCAGTTCCTGGTGCGCAGCGCCTTCGTCGATGCCGACGCGGCGCCCGAGGTCGTGCGGATCCTGGCGGAGGTCGGGGCGGGGGAACGGTCGCCGATCATCGCTCTTCGCAGTGTCGGCGCCGCCGTGTCCCGCGTTCCCGCTGACGCCACGGCGTACGCGCATCGCAACGCTCAGCTGATGATCGCGACCACCAGCGTGGGTCCACAGCAGGTCGTCGAGGCTGCGGGTCCCGCTCTGGACGCGGTCTGGGCACGGCTCGGACCGCACGTCCATGGCGCGTACGCGAACTTCCTCACCGGCACCGCCGACGACGATGTCGCAGCGATCTACCCGGCGCAGACCTACGCGCGCCTCGCGGCGGTCAAGGCGCGGTTCGACCCCGACAACCTGTTCGCCGGCAACCACAACGTGCGCCCGCAGTAGGCGGCGTCGTACCGGCTCCGCAGTACGGTGCTCGCACAACCGACCGACGGCACCGGAGGCGACATGGACCTGTTCGAGATCGACGAGACCCAACGGCTCAGTCGCGAGGAGGCCGCGGCGCGGCTGCACGCCCTCGCCGACGTCCTGGCCAAGAACAACGCGATCGAGTTCGAGCGCGACGGCCGTCGGATCACCGTGCACGTGCCCGCCGAGGTCAACCTGAAGGTCGAGGTGGAGATCGGGGACGACGAGCGGGAGATCGAGATCGAGCTCACCTGGTGACGGGGGCTCGGGCCGCCGATCGGGCGCGCAGGGCCAGCAGGAGCGCCGCGGTGAAGGCGCCGAGGGTGCCGAGCGCCTCGTCGCCGAGCGTGTCGGTGTACGCCGTGTCCAGCTCGGTGCCGTGGCGGATGAAGGTGTACCACTCGCTGAGCTCCCACCCGATCGCGAGCGCTGCACCGATCCCGGTCACCAGCAGGACGAGCACCCACACCGGCCGGACCACCTGCCGCTCCAGCAGCAGGCCGATGCCGAAGGAGAGCAGCAGCCAGTTGACGTAGTGGTTGGCGTCGTCCCACCACTCGACGGTGTCGTACAGGTTGAGGGTGTTGCCGGTGACGTCGACCAGGAACGGCGAGGCGATGAACGCGAAGCCTGCCCACGGCAGCTGGCGTTCGTCGCCACGCCGGCGGGTGGCCAGCCACCAGATGAACGGCGGCAGGAGCATCGCGATCGGGTAGGCGATCAGGCGGCCCCCGAACGCCTTGCCCTCGAACTGCGGCAGGCCGTCGACGAAGGTGGCCACCACCAGCTGAGCCACGGTCAGCAGCAGGATCACGACGTACGCCGTGCGTGCGCGCCGGTCCACGTCGTCCCTCCTGCCGGGTGCGAGCGAACCTGGTCCGACGCCTGCATGGTCGCGCCCCGCGGGCTGCGTGAGCTGCGGGGCGCTGTCCTCGGTCATCGCGGTCGGGCCGGAATCCTCGAGGAGTTGGAGGAACAATAACGCCGGACCCCGGACATATAGCAACCCCCGAGCGGGGTCAGCGTGGGTAGCGGCTCGCCACCACTGCCTGTTGGTCGACCGGCGTGCCCCGCTGGATCGTCCACGCCAGCCGGACCAGTGCCGCGTGCGACCAGATCAGGGGCGTCGCGGACCGGGTTCCCTCGCCGAGCCGGCAGCAGGCCCGACCGGTGGGCGCACGTCCGTCCCAGGCCTGCTCGGCCAGCATGTCCGACGGACCCGAGGCACTCGCCACGGCTCGCAGGTAGCGCGCGCCACCGTCGCCGGCGGTCACGGCGTACTCACCGCGCTCGACGGTCAGCAGGGGCCAGACCCGCCCGAGCGTGGTGTGGGTGCCCGAGTCGGTGATCGTCCACTCCCCACCGGAGCGGGTCTCGCCGTACCCGTCGAAGCTGGAGCGGTGCCAGAACGGCCCGCTCGGCGTGCGGACCTCGAGCGTGCGGTCGATGACGGCCAACGTCGAGCGGACCGTCCGGTCGCGGGGACCGAGGATGCCGAAACGGACCAGGTCGAGGAAGCTCGGGTCCACGACCCGGCGCTGGTCGACCGCCTTCGGCCCGCCGTCGCCGATGGCGTACTTCAGCCCGGTGTTCGGCTTGGCGTTCTTGGTCAGGCGCAGGAAGTAGGGACGCTTGCTGAGGGGACCGTTCGTGGTCACCGTCCACTTCTTCAGGTGCGCCTCCCACCGGTCCGCCACGGCCAGCCAGCGGCGCGCGGACGCGCCGTCGCCGTGCTGGCGTGCCATGTCAGCGGCGCAGACGAGGCCCGCGATCTCGGCCGCGATGGAGTTCGGCGAGTAGCCGGACTGGTTCTCCCACCGCTCCTGCGGCGTGAACGGCGCCTTGCGACCGGTGTCGGGGTCGACGAACCCGGCCAGGAAGTTCGCGGCCCTCTTCACGTGTGCGTACGTCGAGGTCCCGTCGCGGCCCACCAGGTGGGCCAGGACGATGGGTAGTGCGACCTCGTCGAGCTGCAGGCCGGTCCACACCGGGGTGCCGGTGACGTCGGAGTTCTGCGGGAACGACCCGTCCGGCTTCTGCTGCACGGTGAACAGCCAGTGCACGATCCGGCGGGCTGCCGCCTTGTCCCCCATCGCCCACAGGGCGGTGCCGAACTGGTAGGCGTCCCGTGCCCAGACCAGGTGGTAGGCGCCGGACGGGGAGGACAGGTCCGGCACCTCATCACCCCAGACCCACGGCGCGGTGGGCGAGGCGACGAACGCGCCCGGGTTCTGCTTGTCCTCGGCCGCGGCCACGACCAGCTCCGAGGCGAGGTACTGCCGGCGGATGCCGGCGGCACTGGCCGGCACTCCGTCCAGGGAGCCCAGCCACGCGTGCCAGCCGCGGTCGTAGCGCTGCTGGGTGGTGTCGAACGGCGTCGAGCTCGCGGCCCGGACGGTACGCCGTGCCGCGGCAGCGGTCTTCCCGAAGCCCAGGCTCAGCCTCGCTGCTTGATGGCCCGGCCGGCCGGTGACACCGGTGATCCGCCCGATCTGGACGATGTTGCCCGGGCCGGCGTGGCCGTAGGTGTGGTCGAGCCGCTGGTCGCCCTTCAGATCCGTCCAGCCGTCACTCGTGCCGAGATAGCCGGTCGAGGTCGCCCCGAAGCCGGGTCGCGACGCGAGCGCGGTGCCGACCTTGCCGTCGCTGGCCACCAGCGTGTGACCCGTCGTACGACCGCTGTCGTCCATCCCGTTGTTGGCCAGGGACGGGTCGTAGAGCGCGTAGAGGTGGTACCTGCCGCCGTCGAGGGAGCTGAACCGGATGCGCACCTCGAGGGCGTCACGACGAGGGTCCGTCACGAACGTCTCGACGATCCGGTACCGGCCCTGCTTGTCGTCGTTGACCTGCCGGAACCTCAGGCTGCGCGCATCCGGCCGGATCGTGCGGTGCCGCATGCCCGTCGACTCACGGTCGGTGAAGCCCGGGCCGGTGACGACGAGCTCCAGGCTGCGCACGCTCGGCGTCGAGAGGTCGGGATAGAACACCTCGCTGGTCCGCCCCTGCTGCAGCGTGAACCACACGTTGCTGCCTCTGCTGCGGGCCGTGCCGAAGCCCGTCTTGTTCGCCTCGGTCCAGGTCGCCTTGCGTCCCGGCGCTCCGGGCGGAGCGGCTCCGGGCGAGGTGGCCGCGGTGGAGACGACCAGCCCGGAACACAGGAGTGCGGCGACGCTGGACCCGACAAGCAAGCGAGAGAACACAGATGACCTCCGAGAGCGAATTCCGGTCCGTACCCCCTGAACCCGGGGGCAAACGCCCACTCAGGCAGGTGTCGGTTCCGGGACGAGGGCCGATACCAGCGCCTGACGCGATCGCTCGACTGCTTGCAGCGAGGTGACCAACCCGAAGTCGGTCGACGGGTCACCGGTGGTGACGGTGCGCAGCGCGATGTCCGCGGACAAGGCCTGCCGGAGGTCGTCCAGGGCGCCGGAGAGCGACTCGGCCCTGGCTTCGCGGTCGGTGGTCGGAGCCGTCGTCGTGAGCTGGGCGAGAGCGAGATGGGCGTTGTCGATGCGCCGTTGTCCTTCGACCCACTGAGCCGCCACCGCGCTCACGGGCGTCGTGCGCGTGACCAGCGCCGGCGCCAGGGTGGTCGCCACCCAACGGCACTCCGCACTCTGAGTGGAAAGCTCGCCGTCCCAGCGCGCGCGGCGGGAGTGCCTCACCCACGCCCACGCGCCCAGGGCCAGGAGCACCACCAGTGCGAGCAGGGCCAGCGGCCACCAGTCGGTCACGTCCGAGCTGTCCTCCTCGGTGACCGTGACCTCGTCCGACCCGGAGGCCGATGCCGTCGCCGGCGGCGGGTTCTGCTGGCTCGAAGACGGCGGCCCGACGGTCGCGGTGCGGGTCACGGTCGCGCCCGGTGTCGAGGGCTCACCGCCCCCGGAGGGCGACGGCAGCCCCGGCGACCCGCTCGGTCTGGCGACCGTTGGCCTCGACAGCGACGGTGAGGGCGTCGGGCGGGACGCCGTCCGAGTGGGCCCGGCATCCGGCGAGCTGCCGTCGCTCCCGCAGCCGCCGAGAACGACGGCGCCGCCGAGTACGAGACACGCCACGACCGCGACCGTGCGCGAGTCTCGACTCATCCGGGGGCGCCCCGGTGACTGGTCGCAGGTTTCCTCATTGGCTCACCCTGATGGGTCACCATCGCGATGGCTACCCCTCCCGGCAAATCACCCGGGTGCGCGAAGGCGCGCTCGATGGCGGAACGGATGCCGTCGGCCTTCTCGACGCGCTCGCGGTGGGGCGCCCGGGCCGAGTCTTCACCGCCCCGGTCCGCCGCGAGCGGGCCGCCCACGCGCGAGTGGACGCGCACTGGTGGCACAGTGATCCCGAGAGTGGTGATCGAGGCGGGCGGGGACGAGCTCTCCGGTCGCCTCATCGCGGCGCGAGACACAGAGAGTGGGGATCCACGATGACCGGACTTGCCTCGCTGGTCGGTACGACGGTGCTCGCCGTCGACCCGGTGCCGTGGGCACGCTCGCAGATGGCGTTCACGTTGGCGTTCCACATCATCCTGGTGCCGTTGGGGGTGTCCTGGGCGGCAATGGCGTTGATCGCCAACTACCGCGGGATCAAGCACAACGACGCGGACGCGATGCTGCTGGCCCAGCGCTGGTCGAAGTACATGGCCGTGACGTTCGCGGTCGGCGCCGTGACGGGCACGGTCCTGTCGTTCGAGTTCGGACTCCTCTGGCCGAAGTTCATGGGCCAGTGGGGTGCCGCGTTCGGCGTGCCGTTCGCCTTCGAAGGCATCTTCTTCTTCACCGAGGCGGTCTTCGTCTCCATCTACATCTTCGGCTGGCGGCGCCTGAAGCCGTGGACCCACTTCTGGACCGGCGTGCCCATCGCCGTCGCGGGGGTCTTCGGCAGCATCTCGGTGGTGTCGGCGAACGCCTGGATGAACTCCCCCCAAGGCGTGACCCTGGACTCCGCGGGCAAGGTGGTCGACGTCGACCCGATGGGGGTCATCTTCAACGATGCGATGCCGCTGATGGCAGCCCACATGGTCGTGGCCGCCTACCTGGTGGGTGGGTTCCTGATCGGCTCGGTCTATGCGATGGGGATGCTGCGCGGGCGCACGGACCGCTACCACCGGATGGGGCTGATCATCGCGTTCTCGGTCGCCGCGATCGCGACCCCGGTGCAGATGGGCGTCGGGGACGCGTTGGCGCGGTGGGTGTTCATCAATCAGCCAGACAAGTTCGCCTCGATCGAGATGGTCCCCCAGACCAGCAGCGACGTCCCCGAGACCCTGTTCGGTCACCTCAACTCCGACTACCAGGTGGTGGGCGGGATCCCGATCCCCGGCCTGGCCTCGATCCTGTCGGACCCGAAGACGGGTACCTCGACGGTGGTCCAGGGCCTGAACACCATCCCCGCCGACAACGAACCCACCACCAGCGATGTCAACGTCACCCACCTGGCCTGGGACATCATGGTCGGGCTCGGCACCCTGTTGATGCTGCTCAGCCTGTGGTGGTGGGTGACGTGGATCTTCAGACGGGACATGCCCCAGAGCCGGTGGTTCCTCCGAGCCGCGGCCTCGGCCGGCATCCTCTCGGTGATCACCCTCGAGGCCGGCTGGACCGTCAGCGAGGTCGGCCGACAACCCTGGATCGTCTACCAGAAGATGAAGGTGGACGACGCCGCGACCGCCAACACCGGCATCTGGATCACCTTCATCGGCGTCGCGATCCTGTACATCGGCCTCGGCATCACCACGATCCTGGTGCTGCGCATGATGAGCCGGCGGTTCCGGAGGGGTGAAGGCACCGGAGAGTCCGACGTCCCCTACGGACCGAGCGAGGAACCGACGGAGCAGCGGAAGGAGCCGGTCGGATGAGCACAGCAGCCGCCGTCATCCTCTTCGCCGCGATCACCGTGTACGCCGTCTTCGGAGGCGCCGACTTCGGAGCCGGCTTCTGGGACCTCATCGCCGGCGGAGCCAAGCGCGGCGAACGGCCGCGTGAGGTCATCGACCACTCGATCGCACCGGTGTGGGAGGCCAACCACGTCTGGCTGATCTTCGTCTTCGTGGTGCTGTGGACCTGCTTCCCGGAGGCCTATGCCTCGATCATGCTGACTCTCTTCGTCCCCTTGACGCTGGTCGCGCTCGGGATCGTGCTCCGTGGCGCGAGCTTCGCGTTCCGCAAGGCCGTGATCCGCACCCGCGACCAACGCAACTTCGGCGCCGCGTTCGCGATCTCCTCGGTGCTGGTGCCGTACTGCCTCGGCGCGGTCGTCGGCGCCATCGCCTCGGGCCGGGTCCCGGCGGGCGGCGTCGCCGGAGATCCGTGGAGCAGCTGGGTCAACCCCACCTCGATCGTGTGCGGGGTCCTGGCCGTCTGTCTCACGGCCTATCTCGCCGCGTTCTTCCTGCTCTTCGACGCCGGGAGGCTCGCCGACGACACGATGGTCGCCTACTTCCGGGTGCGGGCCTGGGCGGCTGGGATCGCAGCCGGACTCGTCGCGGCCGTGGGGATCTTCGTTCTCCACGACGACGCGAGCTACCTGTTCGACGGACTCAGGTCGCGCGCCCTGCCGCTCGTGATCCTGTCCGCCGTCAGCGGCGTGGCCGCACTCGTCCTGATCGCCCGCTCGGCCCGCACCGGCGCCCAGACCGGCGCCCGCGTCGCGGCCGTGCTGGCCATGGGCAGCGTCGTCGTGGCGTGGGGTGTCGCCCAGTGGGACTACCTGCTGCCCACGAGCCTGACCGTCGCCGACGCGGCCGCGCCCTCCGGCACGATGACGGCCGTCTTCGTCGCCACCGGTCTGGCCGCCGTCCTGATCGTGCCCGCGTTCGCCCTGCTCTACGTCCTCGACCAGAAGAGCCTGCTGCCCGAGGAGAGCGTCCCCGAGCCCCGGCCGTCGTCCCGCCACTGAGGGGGGCGCGGATGGACGTCGAGGGTGGTGCCGCCGGTCAGCGGTCGGTCAGCGTGCCGTAGACGGTGTTCCAGTCGTCCTTCATGCTCACGACCGTCCAGCCCAGCTCGGTGGCCCGGGCCAACGACGCCTCCGCTGAGGCGGTGTAGGCGAACTCGCGGTCCGCGTCGTCGTGGTTGACGAGCAGCGCGAACGTGGCGGACTCCAACATCTCGATGTCACCGTCGGCGTTGCCGCCGGCGAACACGGGGAGGCGGCCGGTCTGGGCGAAGATGTGCTCGGGCTTGCCCGGGCCGAGGTCGAGGCCTCCTAGGAGGTTCTCGCCGCGGACCATCCGGCCGTCGACGTAGCTGTACTCCGCGGCCGTGCCGATCACGTTCTCCTTGTTGATGCCCCACGTGGCCTCTGCGAAGACCCGCATGAAGTCGCGACCGCCGCCGGAGCACACGAAGATCCGGAACTCGTGGGCCTTCAGCAGGTCGAACAGCTCGAGCATCGGCCGGTAGACCAGGTCCTTGTAGAGCACGCCGAGCTTCGGCTGCTCCACGGTCACCAACCATTCGTTGACCTGGGCTTCGAACTCGGCCGGCGTCGTACCTGCCCACGACCGCGCGAACGCCTTGAGCAGCGCTTCGACCACGGCTGGATCCTGCGCCATCACTCCTGCGAAGAAGACAGGGTCCTTCTCGATGATCGCCTGGTAGGGCTGTTGCGCCGCCATCGACGGGTCGGCCTTGATCTCCTCGGCCCAGGTGCGGAAGACGAAGTCGAACTGTGGCGGCAGCGGCTGCTCCACCCAGAGCGTGCCGTCGTTGTCGAAGGCTGCCACCCGATCCGCGACCGGCACGAAGTCCGGCCCCTCGGTGGTCGCGCGGTCGACGAACTCCAGCACGGCACTCTTGGCGGCGCCCTCGTTCCAGCTCTCCAGCACGGTGTCCCCCTCGGTGAGACTCCGACCGTACGACGTGGCACCGGTCCCAGGAACCTGCGCTCGGTGTCGGAGGCCGCGCGGATCTCGCCGCTGAGGTCCCGGCCCACATCGTCACCCGTGGCTCGGCTCACCCGGGTGAGGGCCGACCAGGGGGCCGAGCACCGACGGCCCCCGCTAGAGTCCTGTCCACCCTCCGGTCCCGGAGGTCGGACAGAGGAACCCGAGGTCTCTGCCCACCACCCGCGGCCGGGCACGAATCACCCACAAGGGAGGACGACCCGGCTCGCACGACACGGTCGAATGAGAGCGTTGAACGAGCTCGTGCAGCAAGGATCCTCGTGGGTCCGACCTCTGCCTCGTCAGCGCTACAACCCACACTGGAGGCACGTCAGATGTTCAACGACAACGGGTCGTTCTTGCTCGCAATGTTCGAGTTCTTCATCTTCTTCGCATGGATCATGTGCTTGTTCTACGTCTTCGCGGACATCTTCCGCAGCCGCGACATCGGCGGCGGCGCGAAGACCCTGTGGTGCATCTTCATCATCGTCCTGCCGTTCCTCGGCGTCTTCGTCTACCTGATCGCCCGCGGCGGCGGCATGACCCAGCGCTCGCTCGACCAGCATGCGCAGATGCAGCAGGCGCAGGCCGAGTACGTGCGTTCGGTGGTCGCCACGAGTGGTGGCACCTCCAGCGCCGACGAGATCGCGTCGGCCAAGAAGCTGCTCGACGAGGGAACGATCACCCAGGCCGAGTTCGACCAGATGAAGGCGAAGGCTCTCGCCTCGTCCTAGGCCACACGCGACGACGTACCGGGCCGGGATCGGTGCGGTACGTCGTCGCGAGCCGGTGCCGGTTGTCCGAAGCAACTGACGCGATCGAGAAGCGTTGTCCGGTACGACGAACACCGGACCGCAGGACTTCTCCTACGATCGCCCCCATGAGCACCCTCCACGACGTCGAGGCCTGGATCACCGAGCAGCTCCCGAAGCTGATCGAGCAGTACGGCGTGCCGGGCGCGGCCGTCGCCGTGCTCGCCGGCGGCGAGGTGATCGACGACGCCGCCGGCCTGCTGAGCAAGGCGACCGGCGTCGAGGCCACCGCCGACTCGCTCTTCCAGATCGGTTCGATCACCAAGGTGTGGACCGCGACCCTGGTGATGCAGCTGGTCGACGAGGGGCTGGTCGACCTCGAGGTCCCCATCCGTACCTACCTGCCCGACTTCCGGATCCGTGACGAGTCGGCCGCAGCGCAGATCACCATCCGCCAGCTGCTCTCACACACCGCCGGGTTCGAGGGCGACATCTTCACCGACACCGGCGTCGGCGACGACTGCGTGGAGAAGTACCTCGGCGTGCTGCACGACGTACCCCAGCTCTTCCCGCCCGGCGAGCAGTTCTCCTACAACAACGCCGGCTTCGTCGTCCTCGGCAGGCTGGTCGAGGTGCTCCGCGGGAAGCCCTACGACGAGTGCCTCAAGGAGTACCTGTTCGGCCCGCTGGGCCTGACCCACGCGGCGACGGGGCCCTACGAGGCCATCCTCTTCCGGGCCGCCGTGGGCCACCTCGAGCCCGAGCCCGACGCCGACCTCGTCCCGGCACCGATGTGGGCGCTGATGCGTTCCAACGTCCCGGCCGGTGCGATGCTCGCGATGCGACCGCGCGACCTGCTGGCCTTCGCGAACATGCACCTGAGCAACGGGGCAGCCGCCGACGGGACCCAGGTCCTGAGCCCGGAGACCGTCGCCGCGATGCAGGAGCCCCAGGTCACGCTGCCCGATCTCGGCCTGATGGGCACCCACTGGGGCCTGGGCTGGGAGCTCTTCGCGACCCCGGACGGCACCGTCGTCGGTCACGACGGCAGCACCATCGGCCAGTCCGCGTTCCTCCGGATCGTCCCCGAGAAGGGGGTGGCAGTCGCGCTGCTCACCAACGGCGGCGACACCTTCTCGCTCTACCGCGACATCGTCTCCCACGTGCTGGCCGAGCTGGGCGACGTCGACCTCCCCGCCCTGCCGCGGCCGCCGGCGGACCCGGAGCGGATCGATGCCAGCCGGTACGTCGGCACCTACTCCGCCGAGGTCGCCGACCTGGTGGTGACCCAGGACGATGACGGTCGGATCTGGCTCGACATGACGCCGAAGGGGATGGCCGAGGAGATCGGCGAGAAGGCGGAGCGCAAGGAGCTCGTCCACTACGCCGGCGACAGCCTGATCCCGATCGAGGCCGACCGCGGCATGTACCTGCCGCACGCCTTCGTCGGCGACGACGGCCAGGGCCGCGCCCTCTACCTCCACGTCGGGCGGGCCGTCCGACGCGTCGGGGCCTGACACTGGGGCGGACGTGGGGTCCGCCTCAGTGTCGAGCCAGGATCCGCAGCTGCAGCATCGCCGCGAAGCGCTGCTCGGGGTCGGCCAGGTCGAGACCGCTCAGCTCGGTGATCCGCCGGAGGCGGTAGCGCAGCGTGTTGGGGTGGATGAAGAGCGCCGCGGCAGCGGCGGTGACGTCGCCGAAGGCGTCGAGCCACGCCTCCAGCGTCTCGATCAGCCCGCCGGCGCCGCGTTCGTCGTGCTCGAGCAGGAGCGCGATGGGTCCGACCGGACCCTCGCCGCGCGTGGCCGCGAGGTCGCGCAGCTCGAGCAGCAGGGCCTGTGTCTGCACGTCCTCCAGCCGGGCGACCCGCAGGCTGACGAGGCCGTCACCCAGCACCCGGAGCACCCGGTTGGCGGTCACGCGGGACCGCGTCACACCACTGACGTCACCGGCGACACCACCGACCGCCACCACCGACGGCAGGCCGACACCCACGCGCTCGCAGAAGTCGGTGGCGATCCGGACCGCGCGCTCCTCGGGATCGTCGACGGGCGACAGCACCGGGACCAGCGCCCACACCACCCCGCTCACCGCGGCGACGGCGGACGTCGGGACCGCGGAGGTCAGGTGCACCGCGAAGGCATCCGCCAGCCGCTCGAGCTCGGCGGCGCGGTCCTGCTCACCGCGGACGCCACGCTCGGGGTCCTCGCGCAGGGCGGCCGCCAGGATGACGACGTGCCGGCCGGCCAGCCCGAGGCGGCGTAGCGCGTCCTGGGCGCCCGCTCCACCCTCCAGTGCCGTGCTGACGAGGTCGGTCCGCAGTCGGCGCTGCACGTCGGCACCCGCCCGCACCCGCAGGAGGTGGAGGGCCACGAGCTTGGCGGCGTCCTGGAGGGCGGCGGTCCGCTCCCCCGTGACCTCGCCGTCCATGACGGCCCAGATCGAGCCGAGCACCTGGTCGCCGGCCCGTACGGCGATCGCGACGCGCTGCTTGGTGATGTCGTCGAAGGCGAACTCGTGTGGATCCAGGACGACCGGCTTGTCCTCGCGGTAGAGGTCGCGGAAGATGCCGTGCTCGGTGAGCATGCGGGCATAGCGCTCCGGCACCTGCCGGCCGATGATCGTCTCGATGCGCGAGGCGTCGGCCTCGTCCTGGCGCCCCGAGAAGGCCAGCACCCGCGAGCTCCGGTCCTCGATCGTGATCGGGGCATCGAGCAGCGCAGCGACCGCGTTGGCCACCGCGAAGAGGTCACCGGCCGGAAGGCCGCCGAGCGACTCCGGCTCCCCCACCCCGATGTCGTCCTCGGCCAGGAGCGAGCGCAGCAGCGCCGTCAGCTGCGCCCAGGTCGCGCCACGACGTATGCCGAGCAGCGCGACACCGGAGTCGTCGACCGCCTCGCGGAGCTCGGGAGTGAGGGCGACCGGCGCGCGCACCACCAGCCCCACGACGCCGCGGCGCCCCAGGTCCTGGGTCAGCGGCACCACGTCGGCGGCCGTGACGGCGACGCCCAGCACCAAGGCGTGCGGCGGATAGTGCGGCTCGTCCACGGGGTCGTGGATGACCACGCCGTCGATCTCGGCTGGGTTCTCGGGGTCGCCGTGGATCAGCTCGAGGAGCGTGTCACCCAGGTCATCGAGCACCCGGCCGAGGCTGGCACGGGGTCGCTGCGTCACGGTCCGCAGCATAGGCCGCCGTCCGTGGCCCGCTTCAGAGCGTGATCCGCTCGACCGACGTGGTGACCCGCTCCAGGATCTCCGGGATCGGCGTCACCCCGAGACCCGGTCCGGTCGGCACGGTGAGGTGACCGTCGTGGATCACGAACGGCTCGGTGATGTCGGTGCGGTAGAAGCGGTCCGAGGCCGAGATGTCGCCGGGCAGCGTGAAGCCGGGCAGCGCCGCCAAGGCTGCGTTGGCGGCTCGACCGAGGCCGGTCTCGAGCATGCCGCCGCACCACACCGCGACCCCGTGGGCGACCGCCAGATCGTGGATCCGCCGCGCCTCCAGGTAGCCCCCGACCCGGCCGGGCTTGATGTTGACGACGTGACACGCACCGAGGGTGATCGCGGCCGCCGCCGTCTGGGCCGACACGATCGACTCGTCGAGACAGATCGGCGTCGTCATCTGCCGTGCGAGCTCCGCGTGGCCGAGGATGTCCTCCTCCGCCAACGGCTGCTCGATGAGCAGCAGACCGAAGGCGTCGAGCTGAGCCAGGTGGCGGGCGTCCCGCACGGTGTACGCCGTGTTGGCGTCGACCTGCAGGAGCACGCCGTCGCCGAACTGCTCCCGGACGGCACGCACCGGCTCGACGTCCCAGCCGGGCTCGATCTTCAGCTTGATCCGGACATAGCCCTCGGCCAGGTAGCCGTCGACGGCCTCGAGCAGCTGCGGGATGGCGTCGAAGATCCCGACGGAGACTCCGCTCGGCACCCGGTCGTGGACCGCGCCGAGCTCACGGGCGAACGACCGCCCGGAGGCCCGGAGCTCGGCGTCGAGCAGCGCCATCTCGATCGCGGCCTTGGCCATCCGGTGCCCCTTGTAGGGATGCAGCACCGTCGCCACCGCGGCCGCTCCCGCGCGGCCGAGCGCAGCCTGGCCCTCCGCCGACGCGAGGGCGGGCAGGAAGAAGCGTCGTAGGACGTCGGCCTCCGACTCGAGGTACTCCGACGAGTAGACCGGGTCCGGGAGGGCGACGCACTCCCCCCACCCCTCCGCCTCGTCGGTCAGGGCGCGGAGCAGCAGGATGTCGCGCTCGGTCTGCGTCCCGAACGAGGTTCGGAACGGCGAGACGAGCGGCATCGCGATCCGGAGCAGGTCGACGCCGAGCAGCTTCATGAGACCTTCTCCTCGCTCGGGTCGGTGGCAGCAGGCTCGACGAGGTAGCCGGCCACCCGGTCGAAGTCGACGATCCGGCCGCCGGCGGCGATCACGGGTGCGAGCTGGTCACGCACCCACATCCGCCACTCGCGTGCCTTGTCCGGCTCGTTGAGGCGCATCGTCTCGATGTCGTCGGGGACGCCGACGCGCAGACTTCCCTCGTGGGCCGTCGGTCGCGGTCGGGGAGTCCCGGCGCTGGCGGCGACAACCTCGGGAGAGGCCAGGTCCCACCGCACCAGGAGGCGATCGGTGTCGTCGCCGCCGTTGATGAGGTCGAGCATCGGGCCGTAGAAGTTGGTGAGGTACTCCGCCGGCTCGGCGGCGAGCTTGACGAGGTTGAAGTAGGCGTTGCGGGCGACCAGGGGGTCGAAGGTCCACTCGATCACCTCGACGCCACGCTGCAGCGCCCACGCGCGCTGGTGCAGCTTCAGCGCGAAGCCGATGCTCCGGCCGACCATCCCGGGAGCGACGCCGGCGATGTGGCTGTGCAGCACCCGCGCCGAGGGGTCGCTGTGGAAGCCGATGCAGGTACCGACGAGCCGGTCGCCGACGTAGGCGCCGGCCACGTAGTTCCCGGTCTTACCGAAGGCTCGCAGCAGCTCGGCGGTGACGGGCGGGTTGTCGGAGCGGCCCCAGACGGCGACGAGCAGCTGCACGACGGCGTGGATCTCCTCCATCTCGGTGAGCTCTCGCAGGGTCACGCCGGCCTTCGCCGACGCCGCCACGACTGCGTCCTCGGGGGTCATGGGAGAGCCTCCTGAAGCAGGTCGTGGACGAGTCCGGCCACGAGCTGGGTGCGATCGACCAGCCGGTCGACCACGACGTACTCGTGGGCGGCATGGGCTCCGCCACCGACGGCGCCCAGACCGTCGAGCGTCGGCGTCCCGATGCCCGCGGTGAAGTTCCCGTCGGAGGCTCCCCCGACGCCGACCGCCTCGACCGGCGGCAGTCCGAGCGACTTCGCGACCCGGTCCGCCCGCGCGAGCAGTGCGGCCGACGCGCTCTTCTCCATCGGCGGCCGGTTGGGCCCACCGTGGAGGGTGAGCGAGATCCCCGGCGTGACCGGCGCGAGTGCCCGCAGTGCGACGTCCACCCGCTCCTGCTCGGCGACGCTCCAGGCGCGGACGTCGATGGCCACGGATGCCCGAGCCGGTACCACGTTGGTGCCGGTCCCTGCGGCGGCAGCTGTCGGGGTCACCGACGTCGCCAGCTCCGTGCTCCCGAGATCGTCGACCGCCAGGATCTGGTGGGCCAGCTCGACCGACGCGTTGAGCCCGAGCTCGGGCTCCAGGCCGGCGTGCGCGGCTCGCCCCGCCACCTCGAGCTCGTAGAGGGAGGCACCCTTGCGAGCGACCTTCAGCGCGCCGCCATCGGCCGAGGCTTCCAGCACGAGGGTCGCCCGAGCGCCGCGCGCCTCGTCCTCGATCAGCGCCCGCGACGTCGGCGAGCCGATCTCCTCGTCGCCGGTGACGAGCAGCGTGACGCCGTCGGTGTCGGGGAGCGCGGCGATGGCGTGGAGGCCCATCACCAGGCCGGCCAGCATGTCGAAGCAGCCCGGGCCGCGCAGGACCCCCTCGTCGACGGAGTACGGCGAGGTGGTCAGCGTCCCGATCGGATGCACGGTGTCGTGATGAGCGAGCAGCAGCACCCGGTCCTGCTGCGGACGCGGGCCGAAGCGCCAGCGCAGATGCGTGCAGCCGTTGATCACGATCCGTTCCGGCGCGACGCCGAGGCGCGTCGTACCGATCCTGGCGACGAGGTCGGCCGAGCGGGCCACGGCCGCGAGATCGGCCGAGGGTGACTCGCACTCGATGAGCTCGCGCAGGTCGGCCAGGATCCCCTCCAGGTCGGGTGGGGGGAGGTCGACGTCGGCGGGGGCCATGACCGTCACGCCGGCTTCCTCGGTGTGGCGCGCGCACCGAAGTGGACGTACTCCTCACCGGTCGGCAGCGTGTAGAACGTCACCGGCGCGTATGCCTCCATGCCCTCGGGGCGTACGGCGTACAGACCCTGCGCGACCGGGAGCATCGGGTACTCGGTGACCGGCTCTGGCTCGAGCTCGGCCAGCGGCCCCATCAGCGTGGTCCGCATGACCGGCTTGCCGTCGACCTCGAGGATCTCGGTGAGCACCGACTCGCGCTCGTAGGCGCCCAGGTACGGCGTGAGGTCCGTGTCCGGTGCGACGGTGGGCGGGATCAGGGGGTCCTGGATCCGTACGCCGACCAGTTCCGCGAAGATCTCGCCGTACAGCTCCTCGTAGAGGTCGTGGGCGTTGCCGCCGTTGGTGAGCAGCGCGACCGCGAGTCCGGCCTCCGGGAGGATCCTCAAGAACGCTGCCTGGCCGATGGTGTTGCCGTCGTGCCCGATCAGCCGGTGGCCGTGCCAGTCGTAGCGGATCCAGCCGAGGCCCCACGAGTCCCCGAGGAGGTACTTGTCGGGGACCTCGGTCTGGAAGGTCGTCATCTCGCTCGCGGCCGCTTCGCTCAGGATCCGGGTGCCGTCGGCCGCGACCCCACCCAGGAGGTGCATCCGGGCGAAGGCGAGGACATCGGCGACGGTCGCGGTGATCAGGCCGGCGGGGCCCACCGAGCGCGGGAGTGCCCAGACCGGCGCGACCACGGGGTTCTCGCCGCCGGACACGTGGCCCATCGCTGCCGCGTGCATGAGCGCATCGTCGGGAAGCGTCCCGGTGTGGGTCAGCGCGAGCGGGTCGAAGAGAAGCTCCTTCATAGCGGCGTCCCACGTCTGGCCGGTGAGCTTCTCGATCACCAGGCCGAGCATCGAGTAGCCCGAGTTGCAGTAGGACCAGGTCGCGCCCAGGGGGTGGTTCCGCGCAGCATCCGCGAGCAGCGCGACGTACTTCTCGAGGCAGTCGTCGCCGCGACCGGTGTCGGTGAAGACGTCGCCGTCGATGCCGCTGGTGTGGGTGAGCAGGTGCCTGATCGTGACGCTCTTCGTCACGTCGGGCGAGGAGAGCCTGAGGTCGGGGATGATCTCGACCACGGGGGTGTCGAGCTCGAGCTTCCCGTCGTCGATCAGGCGCATGATGACGGTCGCCGTCCAGACCTTGGTGATCGACCCGATCTGGAAGACCGCATCCACCGTGGTGGCAACGCCGGTGCCGGCGTGCAGGACGCCCGTGGCCCCGCGGACCAGCTCGTCGGGAGCACCATCGGTCCCCACCCGCAGGATGCCGAGCTGCGCGCCGGGGACCCCGTGCTTCGCAGCGATCGCCGAGAGGCGCCGCTGCCAGTGGGCCTCCTCGATCGGTGCGGGGCGCGGTCCGGCCGCGCTGCCGGCGTACTGCTCCACCCAGTCGATGACGCGGTGGTAGTAGTCCATCCGGTGCGACGGCAGCCCGGCGAGCGGGAAGATGTGGCTGGCGCCGGGGTAGAGCACCAACCGGGTCGGGACACCCTGCTCGGCCAGCGCGTAGTGCCACTGCTGGGCCTGACCCACCGGGCAGCGCACGTCGTCCGCGCCGTGCAGCACCAGCGTCGGGGTCGTGACCTTGCCGACCTGGGCGTACGGCGACAGCTCGGCCAGGCGGTCGGTGTCCCGCCACGGGAGCAGCCCGAGCTCGGTCACGGACAGGGCATGGGCGTCGTCGCTCGTGCCGCCCATGCTGATCGTGTCGACGACCACGCCGCCGGGGACGGCCGCGGCGAAGCGGTCGTCGCGGCTCGTCAGGTAGCAGGTCATGAAGCCGCCGTAGCTGTAGCCGGTGACGGCCAACCGCTTCGGGTCGGCGATGCCCTCGGCGACGAGGTCGTCGATCGGCTCGAGGAAGTCGTGGGCGTCGGCCTCACCCCAGGCGCCGAAGACACCGTCGTAGAACGGCTCGCCGTACCCGTCGCTGCCGCGGGGGTTGACCAGCAGCACGGTCCAGCCCCGGGCGACGAGCTCCTGGTGGTAGAGGTGCATCTCGTCGGCGGCGGCGTTCCAGGCGTTGTGCGGTCCACCGTGGATGTCCACCAGCAGCGGGCTCGGGTCCGTGGTCTCGGGTGAGCGCATCAGCCAGGCCTGGACCACCGTGCCGTCGCTGATGCTGAACTCCCGCGACTCCCGCGGGAAGAGCGCCACCTCGGCGAGCGTCTCGCCGTGCGTGGTGAGCGTCGTGGCCGCTCCGGACGCGAGGTCGATCTCGACGATCTCGCCGAACGACTCGGGCGTCCCGAGGGCGATGGCGGCTGTGCCACCGGCCACGCTGAGCCCGCTCACGACGCGGCCCTCACCGCCGTGGACGAGCTGAGGCTCACCGCCGGCGAGCGCCACGGAGTAGAGGTGGGTGCAGCCCCGGTCGCGGATGCAGAAGAGCACGTTCCGGCCGTCGGCGGTCACGGTCGGCAGCGCACCCGGATAGGCCGGCGCGCCGGGCATCAGGTTGCGGTCGATGGTGGGCGCGAGGTCTCGCGCCTCGCCCGACGCCGGGTCGACGACGTACAGCCGGAGGTGGCCGCGCGCCTGCCCGGTGAAGCCGACGACGAGGAGGTCGCCGTCGGGGGTGAAGTCGACGGTCGCGGCGTAGCCCTCGGCGAACGCCGCCACCCGCGGCGTCGCCTTGGGGTCGGCGGGATCGACCAGGTGTACGGCGCAGCGCGGCTCCAGCGAGGTGTCGTCGGCTCGCCGGGCGGTGAAGGCGAGGGTGGTGCCGTCCGGTGACCAGGCCGGGCTCTGGGCGTGGTGCTCGCCCTCGGTGACGGCGCGGACGACGCCGGTGGCGACGTCGACGACCTGAACCTGCATCCGCATGGTCCCGACGTACCCGAGGCCGTCGACCTGGTACTCCAGTCCCTCCGCCACGATCGGGGTCGCCGCTCGCTCGGCACGGGCCTCGGGCTCTTCGCCGTCGGGGGCCACCGCGTCGACCGGGCCGCTGAAGGCGATGGTCGAGGAGTCGGGGCTCCACACCGGAGCGCCGGCACCCAACGCAAGGGTGGTGAGCTGCTTCGGCTCACCGCCGGCAGCGGGCAGCAGCCACAGCTGCTGGTCACGGACGAAGGCGAGGGTGGCGCCGTCCGGCGACCAGGCAGGTGAGGAGTCCGAGGTGCCGTGGGTGAGCTGTCGCGGGGTGCCGTCCTCCACGATCCACAGCGCGTTGACGGGCTTGTCGGCCGCCAGGTCCTGCGTGCGTACGACGTAGACCAGCCGCTTGCCGTCGGGCGACAGGGCGGGCTGGGACGGGATGGTCAGGTCGGCCAGGTCCTCGATGCCCAGGGTGCGGGTCATGGTGACTCCTCGATTCGGTGTGGCGTTTCGGGGGCGGGCGACTCCCTGCCGGGGACGGCAGCGAGCAGTTGCTGGGTGTAGGCGTGGGTGGGTCGCTGGAGGACCTGGTGGGTCGGTCCGTGCTCGACGATCCGCCCCTCGTGCATGACCGCCACGTGGCTCGCGACGTACCTCACCACCGCGAGGTTGTGGGAGATGAAGAGCATCGAGAGGCCGAGCTCGCGCTGCATCTCCTTCACGAGGTTGAGCACCGCACCCTGGACCGAGACGTCGAGCGCGGAGGTGATCTCGTCGGCGATCACGACCTGGGGTCTGCCGGCCAGGGCCCGCGCCAGGGCGACGCGCTGACGCTGGCCGCCCGAGAGCTGAGCCGGGAAGGTGTCGGACCGGGTCGGGTCGAGATGGACCAGCTCGAGCAGGCGCGCGATCTCGGCGCTGCGCGAGGCGCGGCTCGAGCGTCCGGAGCTCATCGCCTCGGCGATGCTCTCTCCGATCGTCATCCGTGGGTCGAGCGAGGAGTACGGGTCCTGGAACACCATCTGCAGCGGCCGGTGACGTCCCTTGCGGGGCACGTCGGCGCCGTCGAGGAGGATGCGGCCCGCGGCCAGCGGTGCCAGCCCCACCGCGGCGCGCGCGAGGGTGGACTTGCCCGAGCCGGACTCGCCGACCAGGCCGACGACCTGACCGTCCGGCACCGTCAGGCTCACCCCGTCGAGGATCGTCGCGGCGCCGTACCGGACCGTGACCTGGTCGAAGGACAGGTTGCTCATCGGGCCAGCGCCTCGTCGACGGTGACGGTCTGCCCGAGGGTCAGCGTCTCGCCCGCGTGCCAGCAGGCCACCCGGTTGCCCGCCGCGTCGGTGCGCAGCTCGGGGTCGGTGGTGCGGCAGCGGTCGTCGGCCAGGGGACAGCGGGCGGCGTACGCGCACCCGGCGGGTACCTCGGCGGGGTCGACCGGCCGGCCCGGGATGCTCGCCAGCGGGGCAATCGAGGTCCGTCGCGACGTCGGGTACGGCGGCGACCAGGGCGGAGGCGTAGGGATGCTTCGCGGCGGTCC
>CAWHZH010000003.1:0-618210 GCA_963833775.1 uncultured Actinomycetota bacterium
AGGCGGAGCAGCTCCTCCGGGTCGCCGAGCACCCGCTGGCACGCCTTGCTGGTGATGTCGCCGCTCTGGAGGCAGGCGGCGACGTCGCCCAGGATCTTGGTGATCTCGGACGTGGGAAGGCTGGTCGGCAGGGTCGGGAGCGAGGTGGGCAGGCCGGTCGGGAGCGACGGGAGGCTGCCCTGGTCGTCGAGCGAGAGGTCCAGCTTGATGTCCAGGTTGGTGTAGTCGCCCATCTGGAGGTTGCGGGCGACCTGCGGGTCGCGGCCGACGACCTCGTCGACGAACGGGTAGGTGAGGGCGACGTTGAGGCCCCTCACGAAGTCGTCGCCCGACGCCTGGAGCCGGCCCAGCACCGGGCTCAGCTGCCGCAGGGTGTCGATCGTCGACTCCTTCGACAGCTTGATCACGTGGACGCCGACGCCGCTCAGGTGCGAGAGCGCCTGGAGCATCCGGACCAGGTCGTGTCGCTGGGTGTTGATCGAGTGCAGGGCGCCCGGCAGCTCGTCGAGGGTGTCGTCGATCGTCGAGCGCTGCTGGTTCAGGGACCGGGACAGCCGGTCGAGCGCCTGGAGCGCCTGGACGATGTCGTGCTTGTGCCGGTCGAGCTGGCCGGCGAAGGAGCGGACCTGGTGCAGCACCGAGCGCGCCTCGCCCTCCCGGCCGTGCAACGTCCGATCGAGCTCCTGGGTGATCGTCTGCAGCTGGCCGACACCGCCACCGTTCAGCAGCAGGCTCAGGGCACCGAGCACCTGCTCGACCTCGGGGTTCTGGCCGGTGTGGGCGATCGGGATGATGTCGCCGGTCTTCAGTGCGTTGGGGCTGGATCCGGTGGCGGGCGCCGCGAGCTGCACGAACTTCTCGCCGAGGAGGCTGGTCTGCTGGATGGTCGCCACGGCGTTGTCCGGCAGCTTGGTGTCGTTGCGCAGCTGCATCGTCACCTGCGCGCTGTAGCCCTTCAGCTCGACGTCGGTGATCTTGCCGACCGTCACGTCGTTGACCTTGACGGTGGAGTCCGGCACGAGGTCGAGCACGTCGCGGAACTGCGCGGTCACCGTGATGGGGTCGCTCCCGACGTCGGGGCCACCCGGTAGCGGGAGCTTGTAGACGTCGAACGAGCAGCCGGTCATCAAAAGCGCGGCGGCCACCAGGGCGACGAGGGCCTTGAGTCGGCGGGTCATCGGCTGCCCTCCACGAGTCCGGCGAGGCTCGGGTCGATCCGTTCGTACGACGTGGGGCCGCGGCCGCGCGTGAGGGCGCCGGGCCGGCCCTTGCCCAGGATCTGCCGGACGGTGCTGCACGCCTGTCCGCCCTGGTTGGCCTGGTCGAGGATGCCGCAGAGGAACGTCGCCGGGTCGGACTGGATCTGGTGACCGATCTCCCCGAGGTTGGCGCGGGTGTCGAGGGTGCCGGCCTGGGGGTTGTAGGTGAGCAGCAGGTTGTTGAGGGCCAGCGGGGCGTCGCGCAGGGTCTCGGTGAGAGCGCCCCGCTGCTTGACCAGGATCTGGGTGATCCGGTCGAGGCCGGTGATGTTCTTGCCGAGCAGCTCCCGGTTGTCCCGCACGAAGCCCGACACCTGGCGCATCGCGGTCCCGAGGTTGTGGAGCGACGCGGCGAGGTCACCGCGTTCACCCTTGAGCATCTCGGAGACCTGGGCCAGGGAGGAGTTGAAGGACCGCACCGTCTGGTCGTTGCGGGCGAGCGTGTGCACGAAACCCTCGAGCTCGCGCACCGAGCCGAAGAGCTGGTCCTTGTTGTCGGCGAGCGTGCCACTCAGGCGGCTGAAGTTCTCGATCGTGCGGTGGAACTTGGCTCCCTGGCCGCCGAAGTTCCGTGCCGTGGTGTCGAGGAGGTCGGTCAGCGCACCCTTCTTGTTCGCGCCGTTGGGGCCCAGCGCGACCGTCAGGTCGTCGAGGCTGGAGTAGATCTGGTCCAGCTCGAGCGGCACCGCGGTGCGGTCCTGGGTCAGGGTGCTGCCGCTGGCGAGCACCGGTCCGCCGCTGTAGGCCGGCGTGAGCTGCACGAAGCGGTCACCGACGATCGACGGGGAGATGATCACGGCCTTGGCGTCGTCGGGGATCTGCACGTCCGCGTCGTAGTGCATGGTCACGACCACGTCGGTGCCCGACGGGGTGACCGAGTCGATCTTCCCCACCGGCACGCCCAGCACGCGCACGTCGCTGCCCTGGTAGATCGAGACGGTGCGCGGGAACTCGGCGGTCAGGGTCTTCTCGTGTCCGCCGTCGAAGAAGAACGTCACGATGCCGACGACGACCAGCGCCAGCAGCACCAGCGGCAGCACCACCTTGCTCACGATCCGCATCTCAACCACCCACCTGCGGGACCGGCGGGATGTTCTGGATGTAGGTGTCGAACCACGGCCCGTTGCCGAGGGTGTTGGCGAAGACCCGGTAGAAGGGCGCCATCAGCCGCAGGCTCTGGTCGATGTCGTCGGAGTCCTTGTTGAGTACGTCGACCACGCTGCTCAGGTGGGTGAGCGCCGGCGCGAGGTCGCCGCGGCTCTGCCTCACCAGCCGGGTCAGCTCCACCGACAGCTCGGAGGTGGAGCTCAGCAGGTTGTGGATCGCCTGCCGGCGCTTGTCGAGCGCCTGGAACAGCACCGACGAGTCGCGCATCAGCCCGACGATGTCCTGGTCACGGGCGTTGAGCGTGTGGGAGACGCCCCGGAGGTTCTGCAGCAGGGTGCCGATCTGCTGGTCACGGGAGGCCAGGTTGGTCGACAGAGCGGAGACTCCGGCCAGGGCGTGCTGGAAGTTCTTCGGGGTGTCGCGGGTCAGGTCGGCGATGGTGGTGAGGCTGCGCGCGAGCTGGCCGGTGTCGATCCGCTCCGAGGTGCGCGCCAGGCCCGAGAAGGCCTGCACCACGTCGTACGGCGACTGCGTGCGCGAGGTGGGGATCTCGCTGCCTCCGTTGAGCTGGCCGGGCCCGGCCGGCTCGAGCGACAGGTACATGGCGCCGAGCAACGTCTTGACCTTGATCGCGGCGCGCGTGTCGGTGCCGAAGTCGGCGCCGTTCTGGATCCGGAACGCGACCTTCACGTGGTCGCCGTCCAGGGACACCGAGTCGACCTTGCCGACGCGGACCCCGGCGATGCGCACCTCGTCGTTGGGCTTGAGGCCGCCGGCCTCGGCGAAGTCGGCGTAGTAGGTCGTCCCGCCGCCGATGATCGGCAGCTTGTCGGCATTGAAGGCGAGCAGGATCAGCCCCACCACGACGGCGAGGCTGATCGCCCCGACCACGACCGGGTTGCGCTCTCGGAAGGGAGTGCTCATCTCGGGGCCCCCGCGGCGTTGTCCGGCGGAGGAGCGGAGCGGGGAAGACGAAGAACCGCGGGGTCCCCGCGCGAAGGCAAGCGAAGCGCGTTCGCGTGGGGTGCAACGTCGTGGGGTGAGGTCACTGCAGCTTGCACCGGTCCGATCCGACCTTGTAGTCGACGGGCACCGCGGTCTTGCCGATCCGGATCTGGCCGGTGAAGTCGCAGAGGTAGAAGTTGAACCAGGAGCCGTAGCTCGCGGTCCGGCCGACCTTGGCCAGCTTGATCGGCATCACCTGGAGAGCCCGGTCGATCTCGGCCTTGCCGTGATCGAGGTTCGCGGCGAACCCGCGCAGGTGGTGGATGTCGGAGACGAACGGCGCGCGGATCCCCGAGACCAGGTCGGCGGTCTGCGTCGAGAGCTGGGAGATCTGGTCGAGGGACCCCAGGATCGCGCCGCGGTCGTGCGTGAGCCCACCGACGAAGTGCTGGAAGGTCGTGATCAGCTGGTTGAGCTGGCGGTTGCGGTTACCCACGTGGTCGAGCACGGAGTTGAGGTTGGTGATCAGGCTTCCGATCACCTGGTCGCGCTGAGCGAGGGTGTGGGTGACGGAGGCGGTGTGGGCGAGCAGGCCGTCGAGGGTGCCGCCCTGGCCCTGGAACACCTGGATGATCTCGTAGGACAGCTCGTTGACGTCCGACGGCGACAGCGCCTGGAAGAGGGGCTTGAACCCGTTGAAGAGCAGGGTCAGGTCGAGCGCGGGCGACGTCTGCGAGACCGGGATCGTGGCGCCCGGCGAGAGCGTGCCGGTGCTGCCGATCTCGTTGGTGAGCGCGACGTACCGCTGGCCGACCAGGTTGCGGTAGCGGATGTCGGCGTGGGTCGAGCGCATCAGCGCGGTGTCGCTCTGCACGCTGAAGGTGACCAGCGCCTGGGTCCGGTCGACGATGGAGATGCCCTCCACCGAGCCGACCTTGACCCCGGCGATGCGGATGTCGTCGCCCTTCACCAGGCCGGTCGCGTCGGTGAACACCGCCTTGTAGGAGTGCGTGGCACCGAAGCTGAGGTTGCCGATGACGATGGCCAGGACGCCGGTGGCGAGCGCCGTCACCACCATGAAGATGACGAGCTTCACCAGGGCGGAGGTGGTCTTGGCGTCGAGTCCGTTCATCGCAGCGACACCTTCGCGCCGCGGGCCATCGGACCCACCAGCAGCACCCCGAGGTCGGGCACGTCCCGGGACGAGACGCCCAGCGAGGGGCCGAGCAGGCTCTTGAGGACGCCCGCCTCGGCCGGGCCACCGGCGTACCCGGTGCCGCGGGTGAACTGCCGGGCGTACGACGGGGCGACCCGGTCGGTGCCCTTGCCGGTCGGTGAGTTCACGCCGTCGACGAAGTCCGGCTGGTGTCGCACCGGGTTGGACTGGCTCCACGGCGCGTTGGGCAGGTGGAGACAGTTCGGGCCGCTGTGGTCGCCGAACACGGGCTGGTCGGCGGGGGTGTAGCCGCGGGGCTGGTGGGGCAGCGCCTCCAGCACGATGTGGAGGGTGAAGCCGCGGAAGGCCTCGGCCTCGCGCTTGCCGCTGGCGACCAGTCCGCCCAGGAGACAGGGGTACTCCGGCGCGTAGCGCGCGAGCAGTGCTGCCTGCGGGCGGCTCACCTCGCCGAGCCGGATGATGTTGTCGCCGTTGGCGCGCAGGAAGTCGTGGGCGGTGTCGGAGAACGACGTCACGTCGGCGAAGAGGGTCTGCAGCTGCTCGTGCCGGTCCTGGAGGGTGCCGGTGGTCTTGATCGTGTTGCGCAGGATCTGCGCGATCGAGGGCGCCACGTCGGCGTAGGTGTTGCTCACCGTGGTGGTGAGGCGGAGGTCGCGCACGATCTGAGGGATCTGCGGGTTGACCCGCTTGAGGTAGTGGTCGACGGTGACGAGGTCGTGCCCGAGCTCGTCACCGCGACCCTCGAGCGCCGTCGAGATCGCGTTCAGCGTGAGGTTGATGTCGGCGGGCTGCACGGTGCGAAGCAGCGGGTAGAGGTCGGCGAGGACCTTCTGCACCTCGACCGGCACCTCGGTGCGGGTGATCGTGGCACCGGGCTGCAGCGGCTGCGGCGACGGGTCGTGGGGGACGACGAGGGAGACGTACTTCTCGCCGAACAGCGTCTTGGGGACGATCGCCCCGGTCACGTTCTGCGGGATCGTGTGCATCTGGTCGGGGTAGATCCCCAGCTTCACGATCGCGCCCGCGTCGGTGGCGGTGAAGCCGAGGACCTGGCCGACGATCACGCCGCGGATCTTCACGTCCGCCCGCTCCGGCATCTGGAGGCCGATCGTCGACGCGTCCAGCGTGACCTCGTCGAAGTGGGTGAACTTCTGGGTGAACACCCCGTAGGTGAGCCAGACGCCGGCCAGCAGCAGGCAGAGGAACGCCACGCCGAGGACCTTCAGCTTGAGTGCCGCCATCTCAGCCCGCCAGCCGGACCGTCGTGGTGGCGCCCCAGATCGCCATCGAGAGGAACAGGTCGATCACGTTGATCGCCACGATGCTGGTGCGTACGGCCTTGCCGACCGCGATGCCGACCCCCGCCGGACCTCCGGACGCGTGGTAGCCGTAGTAGCAGTGGATGAGGATCACGGTCACCGCGAAGACCAGCACCTTGCCGAAGGACCACAGCACGTCGCCCGGCGGCAGGAAGGTCGCGAAGTAGTAGTCGTAGGTGCCGGTGCTCTGCCCGAAGAACCGGGTGACCGTCAGCCGCGTCGCGAAGTACGACGACATCAGCCCCACGACGTACAGCGGGACGATCGCGATCAGCCCGCCGACGATGCGGGTGCTGACCAGGAACGGCAGCGACGGCACCGCCATCACCTCGAGCGCGTCGACCTCCTCGGAGATCCGCATCGCGCCGAGCTGCGCGGTGAACCCGCAGCCGACCGTGGCGGCCAGCGCGATGCCGGCCACGAGCGGCGCGATCTCGCGGGTGTTGAAGTACGCCGACACGAACCCAGAGAACGCCGCGGTACCGATCTGGTTGAGCGCGGCGTACCCCTGGAGACCGACCTCGGTGCCGGTGAAGAAGCACATCGCGGTGATCACGCCCACGGTGCCGCCGATCACGGCCAGCGCACCGGAGCCGAGGGTGATCTCGGCCAGGATCCGCAGGATCTCCTTCTTGTAGCGGACCACCGTCTTCGGGGTCCACGCCAGGGCGCGCAGGAAGAACGCCAGCTCGGCCCCCAGGTCGTCCAGGGTGCGCAGGGGCCTCTCGTAGACCGCCTTGAGGTTCGCCATGGCCGCTAACCGCCCTTCGGCGGGACGAGCTGGAAGTAGATCGCGCTCATCACGAAGTTGACGATGAACAGGAGCATGAAGCTGACGACGACCGACTCGTTGACGGCGTCGCCCACGCCCTTGGGGCCTCCGCCGGCGTTCATCCCCTTGTACGACGCGACGATGGCGGCGATCAGCCCGAACACGAGGGCCTTGGCCATCCCCTGGTAGAGGTCGGGCAGCTGGGCCAGCGCGGTGAAGCTCGCGATGTAGGCGCCCGGCGTACCTCCCTGGAGGACGACGTTGAAGAAGTAGCCGCCGGCGACGCCGACCACGCTGACCAGGCCGTTGAGGAAGACCGAGACGAGCATGCAGGCGAGCACCCGCGGTACGACGAGGCGCTGGATCGGGTCGATGCCCAGCACCATCATCGCGTCGAGCTCCTCGCGGATCTTGCGGGCGCCGAGGTCGGCCGCGATGGCGGACCCGCCCGCGCCGGCGATCAGGAGCGAGGTGACGATCGGCCCGGCCTCACGGACCACCGCCAGCACCGAGGCTGAGCCGGTGAAGGACTGCGCCCCGAACTGCTGGATCAGGCCACCCACCTGGAGCGCGATGACCGCGCCGAACGGGATGGCGACCAGGGCGGTGGGCACGATCGTGACCGAGGCGATGAACCACGCCTGCTGGATGAACTCGCGGAGCTGGAAGGGCCGACGGAAGATCCCCCGGCCGACGTCGAGGCCGAAGGCGAACAGGTTGCCGGCGGTCCCGATCGGAGCCAGCGCGCGGGACGCGGTGAGTGAGGCCATCGGTCAGCCGCCCGTGCTCATGGTCATGTTCTCCGCGAAGGATCCGGGCGGGGGCGTGATGCCGTTGGTCCGGCACCAGTCGCCGGGCTTGCGCTGGCTACGACGCGGGATGCCATTGGACGGCTCGAGCTGCAGCGGGATCGGCGGCAGCGGCGGGAGCTCCTGGCCCTGCTCGGCGGCCAGCTCGTCGGCGTCCTTCTCCTCCGACATCCCGATCGGGCCGATCGTCTGGGCGTTGAGGAACTGCCGGACGACCGGCTCCTCCGACGACAGCAGCATCTCGCGCGGGCCGAACATCGCGAGGTGACGGTGGTAGAGCAGCCCGATGTTGTCCGGCACCGTGCGCGCGGTGTTGATGTCGTGGGTGACGATCAGGAACGTCGCGTCGATCTGGGCGTTGAGGTCGACGATCAGCTGGTTGAGGAACGACGTACGGACGGGATCGAGGCCGGAGTCCGGCTCGTCGAAGAGCACGATCTCGGGGTCCAGCACCAGCGCACGGGCGAGGCCGGCCCGCTTGCGCATGCCGCCGGAGATCTCGCCAGGGAGCTTGTCCTCTGCCCCGAGGAGCCCGACCAGATCCATCTTCTCCATCACGACGGAGCGGATCTCCGACTCGGACTTCCGGGTGTGCTCGCGCAGCGGGAAGGCGACGTTGTCGTAGAGGTTCATCGAGCCGAACATCGCGCCGTCCTGGAACAGCACGCCGAACAGCTTGCGGACCTCGTAGAGCTGCCGCTCCGGGCAGGTGGTGATGTCCACGCCCTCGATCACGACGCTGCCGCGATCGGGCTTGAGCAGACCGATCAGGGTCTTGAGCAGGACGGACTTGCCCGTGCCCGAGGGGCCGAGCATCACGCAGATCTCACCCGCGGGCACGGTCAGCGTGACGTCGCCCCAGATCAGCTGGTGGCCGAAGGACTTGGTCAGACCCTCGATCTGTATCTCAACACCCATGGGTCTGCTGCCCTCCCAGTCAGCCGGCCGCGCGTGAAACCTTGGTCGTACGCGTGCTCAACGGGGACGGCGCCGAGAAGTTACGTGCCGGTCACCTCGGGGTTGCCGGCTCAGGGGAGGACGCGGGGCCCGGCAGACTCCGGGTACGACGAAGGGCGGGCACCCCCGTGGGGGTACCCGCCCTGCGTGCGGTCGGCCGGTGTGTCACCGGCCGGGAGTCACTTGAGCGTGACGCTGGCGCCGGCGCCCTCGAGGGCCTCCTTCGCCTTCTCGGCCACGTCCTTGGTGACGTGCTCGAGAACCGGCTTCGGCGCGGCCTCGACCAGGTCCTTGGCCTCCTTCAGGCCGAGGGAGGTCAGGGCGCGCACCTCCTTGATGACGTTGATCTTCTTGTCGCCGGCCGCGTCGAGGATGACGTCGAACTCGTCCTGCTCGGCGGCGTCGTCGGAACCGCCGGCGGCGGCACCGCCGGCGGCGGCGGGGGCGGCAACGGCGACCGGGGCGGCCGCGGTGACGCCGAAGGTGTCCTCGAACTGCTTGACGAACTCGCTGAGCTCGATGAGCGTCATCTCTTTGAACGCGTCGAGCAGCTCGTCGGTGCTGAGCTTCGCCATGATGGCTGAACCTTTCGTTCTTGGCCCGATCCGGGCCGGGTTATCAGGTGGGTACGTCGGCCCGATTCAGGCGTCGGTGGTGTCGCTCTCGTCAGAGGCGGCGGTGGCCTCCGCGGTCGGGGACTCCTCGGACTCGGCCGGAGCCGGATCCTCGGTGGTCTCGTCGGCGGGGGCCTCGGTCACCTCGTCGGCGGGGGCTTCGGTCGCCTCGGCGACGTCGGCCTCCTCGGCGGCAGCCGGCACGCCGGCTCCACCTGCGAGGATCGAGGGGTCCTGCTCGGCCTTCGCCTGCAGCGCGCCGGCGAGCCGGGCAACCTGGGCGAGGGGGGCGTTGAACAGGTAGACGGCCTGGCTGAGCGACGCGAGCATCGCGCCGGCCAGCTTGCCCAGGAGCACCTCACGCGACTCGAGGTCGGCCAGCTTGGCGACCTCCGCAGCGTCGAGGGGCTTGCCGTCCAGAACGCCACCCTTGATCACGAGGGTGGGGTTCGCCTTGGCAAAGTCACGCAGACCCTTGGCGGCCTCGACCACATCGCCGTTGATGAAGGCGATCGCGGTCGGTCCCGTCAGGAGGTCGTCGAAGCCGGTGATCCCCGCGTCTTTCGCGGCGAGCTTGGCCAGCGTGTTCTTGACCACGGCGTAGTTGGCGTTCGCACCGAGGGAGCGCCGCAGTTCCTGCAGCTGCTTCACGGTGAGACCGCGGTACTCGGTCAGCACAGCGCCGGCGGAACCGTTGAACGACTCAACGATCTCCGCGACGGCGGCCTGCTTGTCTGCCCGCGCCATGGGTCTCCTTCCGATGGGCGAGACCCCGGCCCGAGTGCCCTGCGAGAAGACGAACGCCCCGGGCGCAGGCCCAGGGCGTGGAATGCAGCTCTCGCTGCCGCTCTGTCACCTGCGCGGGTCGTCCGCTCTCGCGGAACCTTCGATCGCGACTACGGTGCAGTCACGACGACCAGCGGTCTCTGGTTACGGAAGTGAGGGTACGGCGCCCGGGTGGCGGCGGCCAAATCGAGACCCGGAGGGAGCCATCCGGCGCGCGGAGCGCGGCGGAAGATTTGACCAAAGTGCGGGGATCCGACCCAGTCCCAGACTGGTACCGTCGTCGGCAGAGACGGGACTCGGCACCACTTATGACGCAGACTCCGGAAATCCGCGCAGGTGGTCTAATCCAGGCTTGCCCTTTTTGGTTGATCGACCTCGCACCCCCGAGATAACTGGTTCCATCAACGCATGGACTTCAAGCTGACATCCATGGCCGCGGTGCTGGAGCGGGCCGACGGTCGACTGCGCAGCCCCGAGGGTGGGGTGCGCCTCTGGCCCACTGGCTTCTCCCTGCTCGACGACGCGATCGGCGGCGGTTTCCGCGCCGGGAGCCTCAACCTGCTCGGTGGACCGCAGGGCCAGGGCAAGACGATGTTCGCCCTGCAGGCCGCGCGCGCCGCCGTACAGTCCGGCCGGTCCGCGGTGTTCTTCTCCTACGAGCTCGAGGCCGACTCCCTGGTGCAGCGGCTGGTGGCCATGGAGGCCGGCGAGCTGGACCCCTACGAGGCGCCCGACCTGAGCAAGATCCGCAGCATCTTCGAGGGCACCGACGGCGGTGCCGGCGGCCTGATCGAGCGGATGGCCACCACGTCCACCGGTACCGAGGCGCTGCTCCGCGTCAGCGAGTACGCCGACCGCCTGGTGGTGCACCGCTCCACCGCGACCCACACCGACATCACCGAGATCAACGACACGGTCAAGAAGGTCATGGGCGACACCGGTGAGCCGCCCCTGATCATCGTCGACTACCTGCAGAAGGTCGCGATGCCCCTGAGCGACCTCGACGAGGACGGCCGCATCACGCGGATCACCGAGCAGCTCAAGGACGTCGCCATCGAGTTCGACTGCCCCGTCTTCGCCGTAGCGGCGATGGACCACGAGGGTCTCGAGCCGGGCGCCCGGATGCGTACCCGCCACATGCGCGGTTCGACGGCCCTGTCCTACGAGCCGGACGTCGTGCTCATCCTCGCCACCAAGTCCGACATCGTGGCCCGCCACCACCTCATGTACGGCGGCGCCAACGCCGAGCACTTCAAGGAGTGGTCGGTGCTCACCGTCGAGAAGAACCGCTCGGGCACCGGCGGCGCCGAGATCGAGTTCAAGAAGCGCTTCGACCAGGGCCGCTTCGACACCAACGGCCAGGTCGTCACCGAGAAGCTCGTCGACGAGCGCGTCTACGTCGAGTAACGAGCGAGGACGTGCCGACTCGACGAAGTCGAGGCGGGCGACCGAAGCGAGCTTGCTCGCGAGGCGACCTGAGCTGAGGCTTGCCGGCCCGGTGGCCTGACACCGACTGGCACAAGGCCCGGCCCCCACGGGGGACCGGGCCTTGTCACGTGGGACGGGTGAAGCTCAGCCCTCGTCGGCCGCCGTGACGTTGCGCGTGCGGTTGGGGTCGATCGGGACCCCGGGGCCCATGGTCGTCGAGACCGTGACCTTCCGGAGGTACTTGCCCTTGGAGCTGCTCGGCTTGAGCCGCAGCACCTCGTCGAGCGCGGCGGCGTAGTTCTCCGCCAGCTGAGTCTCGGAGAACGACGCCTTGCCGATGATGAAGTGCAGGTTGGCGTGGCGGTCGACGCGGAACTCGATCTTGCCGCCCTTGATGTCCGAGACGGCCTTGCCGACGTCGGCCGTCACCGTGCCGGTCTTCGGGTTGGGCATCAGGCCACGGGGGCCGAGCACGCGGCCGAGGCGGCCGACCTTGCCCATCATGTCGGGCGTCGCGACGACGGCATCGAAGTCGAGCCAGCCGCCGCTGACCTTCTCGATCAGCTCGTCGCCGCCGACGACGTCGGCGCCGGCCTCACGGGCGGCGTCGGCCTTCTCGGCGTTCGCGAACACCAGCACGCGGGCGGTCTTGCCGGTGCCGTGGGGAAGGTTGACGGTGCCGCGCACCATCTGGTCGGCCTTGCGGGGGTCGACACCGAGGCGCATGACGACGTCGAGGGTCTCGTCGAACTTCTTCTTGCTGGTGTCCTTGGCGATCTTGATCGCGGTCAGCGGGGAGTAGAGCTCGTCACGGTCGAACTTCTCCTCCGCGGCGCGGTATGTCTTGCTGCGCTGCATGGTCCTGCTTCCTCTGAGTGTGGTCGTCGGGCCAGCGCGGCCCTGCCACGGGTTTCTTGGGTACGGCGTGGTGGTCTCGACGTTGCTCGACCACCGAGGACGGTGCTGTCAGTCGGTGCGGACGCCCATCGAGCGGGCGGTGCCCTCGACGATCTTCATCGCGGCCTCGATGTCGTTGGCGTTGAGGTCGGGCATCTTGGTCGTGGCGATCTCGCGGACCTGGTCCTTGGTCAGCCGACCGACCTTCTCCTTGTGCGGAACGCCGGAGCCCTTCTGCAGGCCGGCGGCCTTCTTGATCAGCTCGGCCGCGGGCGGCGTCTTGGTGATGAACGTGAACGAGCGGTCTTCGTAGATCGTGATCTCGACCGGGATCACGTTGCCGCGCATCGACTCCGTCTGGGCGTTGTAGGCCTTGCAGAAGTCCATGATGTTCACACCGTGCGGACCGAGGGCGGTACCGACCGGGGGCGCCGGCGTCGCGGCACCCGCCTGCAGCTGGACCTTGACCAGCGCGGCGATCTTCTTCTTGGGAGGCATTGCTCTTCGTGTGTCCTTCGTGTCGTACGTCGTGGTCATCGCGAGCCGGACCGGCTCTGCCACCTTGCGTTACTCCGTGGTGCTGAGCAACCGCACCATTCTGGTCCGTCGGGCCGAGGATGCCTAATCGGGTCCTCGGGCAGTTGAAAAGGTCGCTCCTCCGGTGGTTGAGGAGGTCGCCCTGCGACCGTCTCGAAACCACCCCGTGGCTAGGCCCTCCGGTGGTTGAGGAGGTCGCCCTGCGACCGTCTCGAAACCACCCCGTGGCTAGGCCCTCCGGTGGTTGAGGAGGTCGCCCTGCGACCGTCTCGAAACCCCGGGACGGCTCCGCTCCGTGTGTCCGGAGTCCAACCGGGTTTCGAGACGCGCCACTCAGTCCCTCGCTTCGCTCGGGTCTGAGCCGGACGCTCCTCAACCTCTTCGCCCTTCTTCCCGCGGCTCCGCCGCGGGAAGAGGCTCAGACCTTCTGGATCTGGTTGAAGCTGAGCTCGACCGGGGTCTCCCGGCCGAAGATCTCGACGAGGGCCTTGACCCGCTGGGCCTCGGCGTTGATCTCGGTGATCGTCGCGTGGAGCGTGGCGAACGGCCCGTCGACCACCATCACCGAGTCGGACTCGGCGAAGTCGGCCACCTCGACCGGCTTCTTGGCGGCGGTCGTGGCGGAGCCACCCGACGCAGCGGCACCGGCCGGCTGCTCGGCACGAGCGATCGCGGCGGGGGCCAGCATGTTCTCGACCTCGGCCATGCTCAACGGCACCGGCTGGTGGGCCTGGCCGACGAACCCGGTCACCGACGGCGTGTGACGGACAGCCGCCCACGACTCGTCGGTGAGGTCCATGCGGACGAGCACGTAACCCGGCAGGACGGTCCGCTTGACCATCTTGCGCTGGCCGTTCTTGATCTCCGCGACCTCCTCGGTGGGGACCACGATCTCGTGGATGTAGTCCTCCATGTTGAGGGAGACGATGCGGTTCTCGAGGTTGGAGCGGACGCGGTTCTCCATGCCGTAGTAGGTGTGGACGACGTACCACTCCCCCGGCTTGGCCCACAGCTCGCGGCGGAAGGCCTCGAGCGGGTCGTCCTCGTCGAGCGCCTCGGCGTCCTCGTCGGCGCCGCCCTCGGCCTCCTCGTCGTCGCCGTCGGAACTCTCGGCGCCCTCATCGCTCGCGTCCGCGGCGTCGCTGACGTCGCCGGGCTCGTCGTCGGTCACGTCCTCCGCGGTCTCGGCCGACTCGTCGGCCGGCCCCTCGGCGACGTCGTCCACGGCCACCGGCTCGTCCGCGACCGGGTCAGCGGTCTGGTCGACCTGCTCCTCGATCACTGCGTCGTCGGCGGCGTCGACCGTCTCGGTGGGGGTCTCCTCCACCGTGGGGTCCTGCTCGATGTCTGACTGCGACACGTCTACTCCATACCTCAGCTCTGGTCTCGCTCTTAGTTGCCGTTGAAGATCGCGAAGATCGCCTTGCCGATGGCCAGGTCGAGCCCGGAGACCAGCGCCATCATGAACGCGACGAACACGATCACCACGAAGAAGTAGGTGACCAGCTGCTCCTGCGTCGGCCAGACCACCTTGCGCAGCTCCGCAACGACCTGCCGGTAGAACAGGACCGGACCCGTGCGGTCCGGACGCTTGCTGTCACGCGACCGCACCGTGCTGCTTGCCATGTGGGTCACCTCTTCCTGATCGTGTTCGGGCCGACCCGGATGGTCGGACTCTGCGGTAGTGCCTTGCAGGGCACGAGGGACTTGAACCCCCAACCTTCGGTTTTGGAGACCGATGCTCTGCCAGTTGAGCTAGTGCCCTTCGATCCTCCCTCCCGAGCCCGGCCTGCGTCGAGGGCATGGCAAAGCATGTGGGAGAACCACCTGCGGCCGAGTCTACGGGCAGCACCGAGGGCGAGTCCAAACCGGTCCGGCGCCGGCTCGGGCGGTGCTGGTCGCCGGCTCGGCCAGGCGCCCGGCCACCCCTACCATGGACCCATGAGCGACACCGCGAGCAGCAGCCCCCGCACGCGCCGGATCTCCGGCCGGATCGGCGCGATCGCCGAGTCCGCGACGCTCAAGGTGGATGCCAAGGCGAAGGCGCTCAAGGCCGAGGGCCGACCGGTGATCGGCTTCGGTGCCGGTGAGCCCGACTTCCCGACGCCGACCTACGTCGTGGACGCGGCGGCCGACGCCGCCCGCGACCCGAAGAACCACCGCTACACCCCTGCCGGGGGGCTTCCGGAGCTCAAGCAGGCGATCGCCGACAAGACCCGGCGCGACAGCGGCCTCGAGGTGTCCCCGGCACAGATCGTGGTGACCAACGGCGGCAAGCAGGCCATCTACGAGGCCTTCGCCACCATGCTCGACCCGGGCGACGAGGTGATCGTGCCCGCGCCCTACTGGACGACGTACCCCGAGGCCATCCAGCTCGCCGGCGGCGTCGCGGTCCCCGTGCTGGCCGACGAGACCCAGGACTACAAGGTCACCGTCGAGCAGCTCGAGGCCGCCCGCACCGAGCACACCAAGGTGCTGCTCTTCGTCTCGCCGTCCAACCCGACCGGTGCCGTCTACACCGCCGACGAGATCCGGGCGATCGGCCGCTGGGTCGAGGACCACCAGCTGTGGGTGCTCACCGACGAGATCTACGAGCACCTCGTCTACGACGGCGTCGAGACGGGTTCGATGCCGGTGCTGTGCCCCGAGCTCGCCGACTACTGCGTGGTCGTCAACGGCGTCGCGAAGACCTACGCGATGACCGGTTGGCGCGTCGGCTGGCTGATCGCACCCCGGGATCTCGCGTCCGCGGCGGCCAACCTGCAGTCCCACGCGACCTCCAACGTCTCCAACGTCTCCCAGCGGGCCGCGCTCGCCGCCGTGACCGGCGACCTGTCCGCGGTCGACGAGATGCGGACGGCCTTCGACCGCCGCCGCCGGACCATCGTGTCGATGCTGAACGAGATCGACGGCGTGGTCTGTCCGACTCCGGAGGGCGCCTTCTACGCCTATCCGTCGGTGAAGGGGCTCCTCGGCCGCGACTACACCACCGCTTCCGGAGATCGCACGATCACCTCGTCCGCCGACCTCGCCGAGTACATCCTCGAGGAGGCAGAGGTGGCGGTGGTGCCGGGTGAGGCGTTCGGGAGCCCGGGCTACCTGCGGCTGTCCTACGCCCTGGGCGACGACGACCTGGTGGAGGGCATCACCCGGCTGCAGAAGCTCTTCGCTTGAGCCAGCCCCGCGACGTACGAACGCTGCCGAAGGCCCACCTGCATCTTCACTTCACCGGGTCGATGCGTCACGCGACGCTGCTCGAGCTGGCCGAGCGGGACGGGATCCAGCTGCCGGACTCGCTCGTGGCCGAGTGGCCGCCGCAGCTGTCCGCGGCCGACGAGAAGGGCTGGTTCCGATTCCAGCGGCTCTACGACGTGGCACGGTCCGTGCTGCGCACCGAGGACGACGTACGCCGGCTCGTGCGTGAGGCCGCTGAGGACGACGTCCGCGACGGCGGCCGCTGGCTCGAGATCCAGGTCGACCCGTCGGGGTACGGCGCCCGCTTCGGCGGGATCACCGCCTTCACCGACCTGGTGCTCGACGCCGTCCGGGAGACCTCCGCCGCGACCGGCCTGGGCATCGCGGTCGTGATCGCCGCCAACCGCACCCGGCACCCGCTCGACGCCCGCACCCTGGCCCGGCTGGCCGCGCAGTACGCCGGTCGCGGCGTGGTCGGCTTCGGGCTCTCCAACGACGAGCGGCGGGGCGTCACCGAGGAGTTCGCGCCGGCGTTCGCCATCGCCGGGCGTGCCGGGCTCACCCTGGTGCCGCACGGCGGGGAGCTCGTCGGCCCGGCCTCGGTACGCCGCTGCGTGGAGTCGCTGCACGCCGACCGGCTCGGCCACGGGGTGCGGTCGGCGGAGGACCCCGCCCTGCTCGACCGACTCGTCGACGCGGGCATCGCGCTGGAGGTGTGCCCGGTCTCGAACGTCGCCCTGGGCGTCTACTCCGACCTCACGTCCGTGCCGCTGCCGGTACTGCTCGAGGCCGGAGCCACCGTCGCCCTGGGCTCCGACGACCCCCTGTTGTTCGGGTCACGCCTCGCCGGTCAGTACACCACCATGCGCGCGGCCCACGACCTGAGCGACGCAACCATGGCCGAGCTGGCCTCGATGTCGATCCGCGCCTCCTGCGCGCCCGACGAGGTGAAGGCAGGGCTGCTGGCCGAGGTGGCTGACTGGCTGTCGGACGCTCCTCCTTCTGCCACCATGTCGCCATGAGCGACGACCACCCGGGCATGGACGAGACCCAGCCCCTCGGCGGGCCGACCGGAACGCCGCCCACCGACCCGTCCACCACGCCGTACGCCGCTCAGCCGAACCCGGGCGCGGTGCCACCGCCGCAGAACCCCTACGCCCCGCCGCCCCAGAACCCGTACGCCGCTCCGCAGAGCCCCTACCAGCCACCCCCGAACCCGTACCCGCAGCCGGGCTCCTTCGACCAGTACGCCCCGCAAGGGGTCTACGGCGCGCAGCCGTACGGCGCCTACCCCGCGGGGTTCGGCGCAGGGCTGCCCGACCAGCCGTCGGCCACGACCGCGATGGTGCTCGGCATCGTCGGCCTGGTCGGCATCGCCTTCTGCGGCGGCCTCACCCTGGTGCTCTCGCCGTTCGCATGGGTGATCGGCCACAAGTCGGTGAAGGAGATCGACGCGAACCCGGGGCGGTACGGCGGTCGCGACAAGGCCAACGCGGGCAAGATCATGGGCATCATCGGCACCGTCCTCCTGGCGCTCGGCATCGTGGCGATCATCGCGATCATCGGCCTGATCGCGGCCGTCCCGGACAGTCCGTCCCAGCCGGAACCCGTGCCCGGTCAGGGCTTCTGAGGGCCTGCGTCAGAGCTCGCACCCGACCAGCACCGGCTCGTTGTCGAGCCGGATCCCGAAGCGCTGCTCGACCCCGTCGCGGACCTCGCGGGCCAGCGCCAGCAGGTCGGCGGTCGTCGCGTCGCCCCGGTTGGTCAGCGCCAGGGTGTGCTTGGTGGACACGCGCACCGCACCGTCGCCGTACCCCTTGCCGAACCCGGCCTGCTCGATCAGCCAGGCGGCGCTGGTCTTCACCGTGCCTCCGGGCTGTGGCCACGCGGGAGCGGCGTCGGGCACGCGCTCGGCCTCGAGCACCGGGTTGGTGAAGAAGGACCCGGCGCTCCAGGTGTCGTGGTCGGCCGGGTCGAGCACCATGCCCTTGCCGGCGCGCAGGCCGAGCACCGCACGGCGTACGTCGGCCATCGGCGCGCGGGTGCCCGGCTCGACCTGGAGGGTACGGGCCAGCTCGGCGTACGCCACCGGTGCGCCCAGGTCTCCCTGCCGGAACTGGAAGGTGACGTCGAGGACGACGTGGCGCGACGGGTCGGCCTTGAACCGGCTGGTGCGGTAGCCGAAGCCGCAGTCGGCCGCGGCGAAGGTGCGCACGCCCTTCAGTCGCCGGTCCCACACCCGGACCCGGCTGATCGTCTGGGAGACCTCCTGGCCGTAGGCGCCGACGTTCTGGATCGGGGTCGCGCCGACGGAGCCGGGGATGCCGGACAGTGCCTCGACGCCGACCCAGCCGCGCTCGACCGCCGTGGCCACCAGGGCGTCCCAGCTCTCGCCGGCGGCGACCTGGACGACCGCGCCACCGCAGGTGGGGTCGTCGTCCTCGGGATCGGCGTGCACGCCCGAGGTCGCGACCTCGACGACGGTGCCGTCGAAGCCCTCGTCGGCGACCACGAGGTTGCTCCCGCCACCGAGGACGAGCAGCGGCTCGCCGGCCTGGTCAGCTCGGCGTACGGCGTCGACCAGCGCGTCCTCGGTGGTGGCACGCACCCACTCGCGGGCGGGACCACCGAGCCGCAGGGTCGTGTGGTCGCGCAGGAGCTCAGGCACGCAGGACCGCCACCGGGTTGCCGAGGACGGTCTCACCGCCGCACGTGACGCGGAGCGCGATCGTGCGGTCGTCGCGCCACGTGCCCTCGACCTGCACGTCGGTGCCGCTCTCGGGCACCACCACCGGCTTGGTGAACTTGGCTCCCAGCTCGGCGATCCGACCGGGCTCGCCGAGCTGCTCGTCGACGTAGCGCGCGACCAGGGCGAGGGTGAACATGCCGTGGGCGATCACGTCGGGGAGGCCCACACTGCGCGCGATCTCGGGGTCCTGGTGGATCGGGTTGTGGTCGCCGCTGGCCTCGGCGTAGGCGACGAGGTCGGCGCGGGTGACCGGGTAGGTCGTCGGTGTCAGGTCGGGCATCAGGCACCGGCCTTGTGGACGAGGGTCGCCTCCGCGGTGCAGACCAGCGCTCCGTCGGCGTCGGTGACCGCGCTGGAGGTGGCGATGATGTCGGTGCCGGCGATCTGGCGCAGGCCACTCACGGTGAGGGTGGCGGTGAGCCGGTCGCCGACCACGACCGGACGTTCGTGCACGAACTTCTGCTGACCGTGCACCACGTGGTGGAGCTCGATGCCGACCTCGGGGTCGACCATCAGTGCCTGCATGGCACCGAACGCGACCACGATCGGGAACGTGGCGGGGGCGGGGTCGCCGGTGCGGTACGGCGTACCGGTGGCCGCCGCGAAGGCCGTCACCGCCTGCTCGGTCACGTCGTACGTCGTGGTCGGCGGGAAGGTGCGGCCGGCCAGGGACGCGTCGACTGCCATGTCGGGAACGCTAGCAGCGCGGGCTTCCGCCCTCAGAGACGACAATGCCCGCCCATGTCTGGGCGGGCATGTGACCGGTGGTCGGAGACTTCGCAGGCTCAGTCTCCGGGACGTTCAGCGGGTCTCGCGGTGCGGCTGGTGGCAGCGGCAACGCGGGCAGAACTTCTTCAGCTCCATGCGGTCGGGGTCGTTGCGGCGGTTCTTCTTGGTGATGTAGTTGCGCTCCTTGCACTCGGTGCAGGCGAGCGTGATCTTGGGGCGAACGTCGGAGCTCTTGCTGGCCACGGGGAATCCTTCGAGTCGGTCGTGCTGTCGATCTGGCCGACCTTCGGTCGACCGTATGTAGTGGGGGCGGGATTCGAACCCGCGACACCACGATTATGAGCCGTGTGCTCTAACCACCTGAGCTACCCCACCAGGAGGGGCGGGGCGCCCCTGCCCAGAGCCCCTTTACGGAATCGAACCGTAGACCTTCTCCTTACCATGGAGACGCTCTGCCGTCTGAGCTAAAGGGGCAACGACCGTGAAGGATACACAGGCGTGGACATGATCCCGAAATCGTCTGCTCCCGCGTACTTCTACCGTCTTCAGGAGGGCTTCGGGGGTGCCTCCGACAGTGTCACCACCGGTGTCCCCGACCCCGTGGCAGGGCGCGTCGACTCGCTGTCGACCACCGCCGGCCCGTGGTCGCTCGACGCGCAGCACGGTGGCCCGCCGGCGGCCCTCCTCGGGCGCGCGGTCGAGGCTCTCGACGCCGGCGTGGTCGGACGGTTCACGATGGAGCTGCTCGGTCCGGTGCCGGTGGGTGGGCTCGAGGTCTCGGCGTCGGTGGTGCGACCCGGACGCTCCGTCTCGCTGGCCCACGCCTCCCTACGCGACCTGGCGCGGGACCGGCCGGTCGCGGCCGTCTCGGCCTGGCTCTTCCCCCGCTCGCAGTCCGGGCCGGTGGCTGCCGGACCCCCACCGGGCCACGGACCGGCCGACGGGAAGCAACGCGAGCGGCCCGAGGGCTGGAGTCCCGGCTACCTCGACGCGGTCGAGTGGCGCTGGGTGACCGGCGGTGTCGACGTCCCCGGGCCGGGCGTGGTCTGGATGCGCCCGCCCGACCTCATCGACGGAGAGGCGACGTCTGCTCTGCAGCGCCTGTTGGCGTGCGTCGACTCGGCGTCCGGGGTGAGCGCGATGCTCGACGTCCGCGAGTGGGCGTTCCTCAACACCGAGCTGACCGTGCACGTGCTGCGGGAGCCGGTCGGCGAGTGGGTCTGCCTGGACGCCGCCACCACCCTCGGCCCGGGCTCGGTCGGCGTCGCCACCTCCACGGCGTACGACGAGCTGGGGCCGGTCGCGCGGTCGGCCCAGGCACTGCTGGTCCAGCGCCGCTAGCAGCCGCCCGGAGATCATCCGAACCGGTCGCTCGGACCGCCACGAGGAGGACGTCCGCGGACTACTCCTCGGAGATGTCGATCAGCACCTTGCCGACCGCACCGTTCTCGACGGCGTCGTGCGCGGCCGCGGTCTCGGCGAGCGGGAACCGGGTCAGGGGCAGGCCGTGCTCCTCACCGACCTCGAGGACGCCATCGGCCAGCGCCGCGGTGATGTCGGCGGCCGCCGCCCCGAGCGCCTCCTCGCCGACCGTGTAGAGCAGCACGAACTGCAGTCGCGCGTTGAGTCCCATCAGGGGACGCACGGGCAAGGTGGCCTCGGTCCCGCCGGTGTTGGCGTACGCCGCGATCGAGCCTCGCGGCTTGAGGACCCTCGCCAGCAGGTCGACGTTCTGGATGATCGCGACCTCGACGACCTGGTCGACGCCGTCCGGGGCGATCTCGCGGATCCTGGCGCCGGGGTCGCCGGTCGTGTAGTCGACGACGTGGTGGGCACCTGCCGCCGTCGCGAGCGCGCCCTTCTCGTCGCTGCTCACGGTCGTGACCACGGTCGCTCCCGCCCACCGGGCGAGCTGGATCGCGGCGTGGCCGACCGCGCCGGCACCGCCGGTGACCAGGACGACCCGCCCCTCGAGCGCCCCCGGAGCGAGCCGGTCGGGACCGTCCTCGTGGATCGTGAGGCAGCGGTGCGCGGTCATGGCCGGTACGCCGAGGCTCGCACCCACGTCGTACGACGCGGAGTCGGGGAGGCGGACCACCTGGTCGGCCGGGACCACGGCGTACTCGGCCGCGGTGCCGATCGGGCGACCGTGCTGGGCGAGGAAGACCCAGACCCGGTCACCGACCGAGAGCCCGGTGACGCCGTTTCCCACCTCGTCGACGACGCCGGCGCCGTCCTGGCCGGGCACGATCTCGTCGAACGGAAGCGACGAGGCGGTGGCGCCGGCCCGGGACTTCCAGTCGGTGGGGTTCACGCCCGCGACCGAGAGGCGCACCCGCACCTGCCCCCAGTGGGGCGTCGGCAGATCACGGTCGGCGAGCTCCAGGACGGACGAGTCACCGAGCTTCGAGTACACGACTGCACGCATGCCGTCGACGCTATCAACGTCATACGAGGTCGTCGCCCCCACAGCCGGAACGTATGACGTCCGCGGATCTACCGGGTCAGGCGTCGCGGAGGAGTGGCCAGGGCTGGGCCTCCTCCAGCTCGTAGGCGAGCTCGAGGAGCATCGCCTCGCCGCCGCGGCCGGCGGCGAGCATCATCCCCTGCGGCAGCCCGGCGGCAGTCGTCGCCAACGGCAGAGAGATCGCCGGAGCGCCGGTCGCGTTCTGCAGCGGGGTGTAGGCGACCCACTCGAGGAGCCGGCCCATCACCGTCTCGAAACCCTGCGCCGGGTCGAGCCAGCCGAGCGCCGGGGTCTCGTGCGCCAGCGTCGGCGTGAGCACCACGTCGTACCGTCCGTGCAGCTCCTCGGCGATCCGTCCGGACCTCCGGAGTCGGGCGGTCGCGGCGGGCAGGTGGCGCAGGTTGCTGCGGCAGTGGTGGTCCAGCCCCTGGGTGAAGAGGTCGAGCTTGGAGGCGTCCCAGGAGCGGCCGTGCTCCATCCGTCCGGTGAGGGTGATGACCGAGGCGAGCGACGACCAGTAGAGCAGGAAGTCGTCCTTGAACGACGCCGGCATCGGCTGCTCGATCCACTCGACGCGGTGCCCGAGGGACTCCAGGAGCTCGGCGGTCTGCCGGGTGAGAGCGGTGACCTCGGGGCTCGCGGTGACATCGATGCCGTCCGTCACGACGGCCACGGAACGCCGAGCGCGACCCGGGCCGCGGACGTCGCCGATCGGCGCGAGGCGCAGGTCGCGATAGACGCGCTCGGCCTCGCGGAGGAACGACGCGCTGTCGCGCACCGAGCGGGTGAGCACGCCGTCGGAGACGATGCGCACCGGCATCTGACGCAGGGGGCGGTCCTGGGCCAGCCGGCCGCGGGTCGGCTTCAGCCCGACCAGACCGTTGACGGCGGCCGGGATCCGGATCGAGCCTCCGCCGTCGTTGCCGTGAGCGAGTGGAACGGCGCCCGCCGCGACGAGCGCCGCCGTACCGGCCGAGGAGGCGCCGGCGGTGTGCTCGGTCGACCACGGCGACCGAACGGCACCCAGCCGGGCGTGCTCTGCGGAGGCGCTGAAGCCGTACTCCGACAGCTGGGTCTTGCCGATCGGCACCAGTCCGGTGGCGAGGAACATCCGGGCGAAGTCGCCGTCGCGCTTGGCCGGGCGCGGCGCGAACGCATCGGTGCCCTGCATGGTGGAGAAGCCCGCCAGGTCGACGTTGTCCTTGAGGAAGGTCGGTACGCCGGCGAACCACCCGCCGCGGGGCACTACAGCCTCGGCCCGGGCCCGCTCGAAGCAGTCGATCGCGAGTGCGTTGAGCGCGGGCGCCACCCGTTCGGTGCGCGTGATGGCCGCCTCGACCACCTCGGGGATCGACACCTGCCCGGCCGCCAGAGCCGCGACCAGCCCCACCGCGTCCAGGTCGCCGAGCGCGTCGTCGGTGAAGGCGTGCACGCGAGGCATGAGCGGAGGCTAGCCGGTGCTCCGAGGTGGCTGGACACAAGTGACGGCCGCCGGTGTGGGGCCGGCGGCCGTCGGGTGGTTCGCCTCACGGCGCCCCACAGGGATTGACACCGGGTCCTCGTCGACCCCGTGACATCACTACAGGAGGCGCCCCGTCCCCGCCTGATACGTCAGGCGGCGGATCCGATGCCGTGGCGATGGCAGCCCTCGAGGTGGTCGTCGACGATCCCGATCGCCTCCATCAGCGCGTACATCGTGGTCGGCCCGACGAACGCGAACCCGACCTTCTTCAGCGCCTTGGACAGGGCCAGCGACTCGGGGGTCCGCGCCTGGAGGTCGTCGGTCGACGTGGGCGAGCGGTGGGCCTCGGGCCGGTGTGACGCGATGAGCTCGGCGAGGCCGCCGTGCTCGCGCAGCGCGACGGTGGCGCGGGCGTTGGTGATCGCGGCGGTGACCTTGGCGAGGTTGCGGACGATGCCGGCGTCGGCCATCAGCCGGGCCACGTCGTCCTCGTCGTACGCCGCGACCTGGTCGGCGTCGAAGCCCGCGAACGCCGCGCGGAACGCCGGGCGCTTGAGCAGGATCGTCCGCCACGACAGCCCGGACTGGAACGCCTCCAGCGTCAGCCGCTCCAGGTGAGCCGCCTCCCCGGAGACCGGCAGGCCCCACTCGGTGTCGTGGTAGGCGCGCATCACGGCGTCGCCGTCTCCCCAGGGGCAGCGCGCCACACCGTCCTCACCGACCACCACACCCGCCATGAGCCGATCCTGCCAGGCCCCACCGACGCCGAGTCGGCTTGTGTCCGTCAGGCCGCATCGCGAGTCAGGCTCGCGGTTTGAGGCGCGCGTTGGGAAGGGCCGGGGCGGGGATCGGCGGGAGATGGTCGCCCTCGACGATGCCGAAGCGGCCGTCGTAGATCTCCTGGCTGTCCTGGAGGACCCCGCCGTTGTCGCTGATCTGGGCCATCCAGTCGTCGCGTGCCTGCACGATCTCGGAGTGGTCGCGGCCGACGAAGTTCCACCACATCACGATCTCCTCACCGAACGGCGGCCCGCCCAGCAGGAGCAGGTGGGCCAGGTCGTCGGCCTGGATCTCGAGGGGCTCGCCGGGTGCGACGTACGCCAGCTGGTTGCGCGTGACCTCGACGCCGTTGACGTGGACGGTCCCGAAGTCGACGAGCACGCCGTACTCGAACGTGGCGTCGGTCTCAGGGGTGATCGTGGTGCCGCCGTCGACGATCACCTCGGCGCCGAACAGCGGGCTGAAGGTCTCGACCGGGGAGCTGTGGTCGAACATCGAGCCGAGGAACACCTGGGCGTCCCAGCCCGGGCCGTGGACCACCGGCGGCACGTAGTGGGTGAACGCCGGGGCGGTCTGCCGGTCCTCGGCCGGCAGCGCGACCCACAGCTGTACGCCGTGCAGCACGGTGGCCTCGTCGGTGGAGACCTCCGAGTGGGAGATGCCGCTTCCCGCCGTCATCAGGTTCAGCTCGCCGGGGCGGACCAGGGCGTGCGTCCCCACGCTGTCGCGGTGCTCGATGGTGCCGCCGAACAGCCAGCTCACGGTCTGCAGACCCGTGTGGGGGTGGGGCGCGACGAGCATGCCGCCGGTCTCGTCGACCCGGTCGGGCCCGTAGTGGTCGAGGAAGCACCAGGCGCCGATCAGCGACCGTTGCCGCTGCGGGAGGGTCCGCCGTACGTTCATGGCGCGCAGGCCGCCGAGGGGTACGTCGCGGGGGGTGAGGATCTCGGTCGTCTGAGCAGCTGTCGGGGGGGTCATCAGCGGGGCCTCAGGAGTTGGAGTAGACGGCGGGGCCACCGTCGCCGTTCTGGTCACCGGTATCGGGTCCGCGGCCGGCCCAGGTCCAGGCGTACGCCGGATCCTCGCCCGCCAGTCCTCCCTCGCCGAGCTCGAGGGGGGCGAAGGTGTCGACCATGACGGCCGACTCGTCGAAGAACTCCGCTCCGAGCGAGGCCTCGATGGCACTCGGCTGGGGTCCGTGGGCGTAGCCGCCCGGGTGCAGCGAGATCGAGCCGAGGTTGATGCCCGAGCCCTTCCGCGCTTCGTAGTCGCCGCCGACGTAGAACATCACCTCGTCGCTGTCGACGTTGGAGTGGTAGTAGGGCACCGGGATCGAGAGCGGGTGGTAGTCGACCTTGCGGGGCAGGAAGTTGCAGACCACGAAGTTGTGGCCCTCCCACACCTGGTGGACCGGCGGCGGCTGGTGGATCTTGCCGGTGATCGGCATGTAGTCCTCGACGTTGAACGTGAAGGGGTAGAGGCACCCGTCCCACCCGACCACGTCGAACGGGTGCGTGGCGTAGGTGAGGCGAGTGCCGACGACCTGCCCCCCGGTGCGGTGCTTGACCAGCACCTCGACGTCGGAGCCCTCGACCCACAGCGTCTCGCCGGGACCGTGCAGGTCGCGCTCGCAGTACGGCGCGTGCTCGAGCAGCTGCCCGTACCGCGAGAGGTAGCGCTTGGGCGGGGCGATGTGGGAGTTGGCCTCGATCGGGTACAGCCGGCTCGGCTCGCTCGGCACCCAGCGGTGGTCGGTCGAGCGCGGGATCAGCACGTAGTCGCCGGTGCGGTAGGAGATGACCCCGAAGACGGTCTCGACGGTGCCGGCGCCGGACTCGACGTACACACACTCGTCGCCGATGGCGTTGCGGTACAGCGGTGACGGGTCGGTGCCGGTCACGACGTACCCGATCCGGACGTCGTTGTTGCCCAGGACCATCCGCCGGCCCTCGACCGGGCAGGCCCCCGTCGCGCCCGGCTCGGGGAACAGCGTGTGCAGCTTCAGGTGCCGCGGCTTCAAGGGGTGGTTGGGGGTGCGGGTCTGGTCGGGGAGGTCCCACACCTGCGAGTCCACGATCGCCGACGGAACACCGCGGTGGTAGAGCAGGGAGGAGTCGGACGAGAAGCCCTCCTCCCCCATCAGCTCCTCGCGGTAGAGGTTCCCGTCCCCGTCGCGATGCTGGGTATGGCGCTTCGGCGGCACCGAGCCGACGCTGCGGTAGTAGGACATGGCGCCAGACTAGGACCTCACGCCAGGGGCCCGCTGAACCACCGCTGACCTCCGAAACCCGGTCGCTGCGGCGCACGCCTACCGCCTAGGCTCAAGGGGCCATGCGCGACTTCCCACCGGAGATTTCCACGTTCTACAGCGCGCCCGGAGAGAAGACGGGTCCCGCGCCGGACACGCGCACCCCGGCGGCCCTGCTCCGGTGGTTCCTGAGGATGCAGTGGCGCCTGATCCTCCTGACGACAGCGGTCGGAGTCCTCTGGCAGCTCCCGCTCACCCTCGGCCCGTGGATCTTCGGCAAGGCGATCGACGACGGGATCCTGCCGGGGTCGGTGGACCAGACCCTGAAGTGGGCCGGTCTCCTGCTCCTGGTCACGCTGGTCGGCGCCCTCTTCGGGATCGTCATGCACACCCTGATCGTGCGCAGCTGGCTGATCGCCCTCTACGGGACCATGAAGATGGTGACCCGCAAGGTCGCGCAGATGGGCCACGTCCTGCCCCGTCGTACGCCGACCGGTGAGGTGCTCAGCGTCGCCTCCGCCGACTCCGACGAGTTCGGCGCCCTCACCGAGATCGTCTCCCGCTCCGGCTCCCAGCTGGTGTCCTACCTCGTGGTCGCGTTCATCGTGCTCAGCACCTCGCCCGAGCTCGGCGTCCTGATGCTGCTCGCCGCGCCGGTGCTCGTCGGTGCCGCGCTGCCGCTGTTGCGCCCGCTGCACCGCAAGCAGCAGATCGAGCGTGGCCGCAACTCCGACCTGACCTCGATGGCGACCGACATCGTGGCCGGGCTGCGCATCCTGCGCGGCATCGGCGGCGAGCGGACCTTCGGCCGCAACTACGACCGACAGTCGCAGCTGGCCCGGGAGGCCGGCGTCGGTGCCGGCATGTGGCAGGCGGCCATCGAGGCGGTCGGTGTGCTGTTCTCCGGCGTCTTCATCGTGCTGCTGGTGTGGCTCGGCAGCCGGGAGGTGATCTCCGGCGACCTGGAGATCGGCCAGCTGATCAGCTTCCTGGGCTACGCGCTGTTCATGATCTACCCGATCCAGACCTTCTTCGAGCTGGCGCAGAAGACCACCCGGGCCATGGTCTCGGCGCGGAAGGCGGTGGCGATCTTCGAGGAGCAGCCGCCCTGGCCCGACCGGGCCGAGAGCACCGTGCTCCCGCACGACGCCGACCTCTATGACGAGCTCACCGGCTTCGTGGCACGCCAGGGTCAGCTGACGATCGTGGTGTGCGCGGTGCCGGAGGAGACATCCGCGCTCGCCGACCGGCTGGGTCGCTACCTGCCCGCCGACACCGAGCCGGTCAGCCAGGAGCTCGAGGAGGGCATCAAGGGTCGCGCGGCTCGTCGTGCCCGGGCGCAGCGGCTTGCCGAGCGCGCGCGCCTGGCCGCCCTCGACGAGGAGCTGGCCAGGCGTGAGTGGGGGGTCAAGCTCGGCGGCGTCGACCTCGGCGCGGCCTCCCTGGACGACGTACGCCGGCAGATCCTGGTCAGCGACACGGGCAGCCAGCTCTTCGCCGGCACGCTCCAGGACGCGATCGACCCGCACGGCCGGCTGACTCGCGCACGGGCCGAGGAGGCCCTGCGGGTGGCCAACGCCGAGGACGTGTACGACGCGCTCCCGGGCGGCTGGCAGGGCGTGCTCGACGAGCGTGGGCGCGGACTGTCCGGCGGTCAGCGTCAGCGAGTCGTGCTCGCTCGGGCGCTCGCCGCCGACGCACCCATCCTGGTGCTCGTCGAGCCCACGTCGGCCGTGGACGCCCACACCGAGGCCAGGATCGCCGCGCGCGTGGCGGCCGTACGTAGCGGACGGACCACCGTCGTCAGCACCGTGTCCCCGCTCTGGCTGCACCACGCCGACCGGGTGGTGCTCTTCGAGGACGGCCGGGTGACCGAGGACGGCACCCACGAGGACCTGCTGCGCGACAGCCCGTCGTACCGACGCGTCGTCGCGCGGGCCGCGATGGACGCTCCCGTGGAGGAGGTGTCCGGCCATGAGCACAGTCCTGTCTGACCCGTTGGCGACCTCCGAGGAGACCTGGCGCGAGAGCTCGACCGCCGAGCCGGCGGTCCCACCCGAGCTGGTCCCTCCCCCACACGGGGTGTCGCGGCGCGAGCGCATCTCGGCGCTGCATCGCCGCCACCTGCTGCGCGAACAGCGCGCGCTGGACACGTACGCCGCGTCGCGCAATCCGGCGCGCGGCTGGCCGGTGGCCGACAACCACGTGGTGATGGCGTTCTTCCGCGGGTTGCTCCGCGAGCGCAAGGGCATCTTCTTCTGGTTGATCCTGCTCAACGCGCTCGCGGCTGCGACGGCACTCGTCATACCGCGCCTGCTGGGCAACCTGGTGGACCGCCTCCAGGCAGGCGGGAGCGAGGCGACCCAGCTGAGCAGCCTCAACCACCTCGCGTGGGTGATCGTCGCGGTCGTCTGTACGCAGGCGTTGCTGACGTTCCTGGCGCAGGGCACCTCGACGATCTTCGGTCAGGACCTGCTCGCGTCCGCGCGCGAGTTCATCGTGCGGACCGTGCTGCGCCTGCCGCTCGGACGGGTCGAGGGCGCCTCGACCGGTGACCTGGTCACGCGCGTGACCCGCGACGTCGGCACGATGAGCCGCTCGGTGCAGTTCGGCGTACCTCAGGCGATCATCTCCGGTCTGACCGTCGCGCTCTCGGTCGTGGCGATGCTGCTCAACTCGGTGCTGCTCGCGGTGCCGTCCCTGCTGGTGATCGGCTCGTCGTGGTTCCAGGTACGCCGCTACCTGCAGCGCGCTCCGAAGGGCTACATCACCGAGGGCGCGACGTACTCGCGGATCAACACGACCCTCACCGAGACCACCGAGGGCGCCCGGACCGTCGAGGCGCTCGGGCTGTCCGACCTCCGCGTGCGCGCCGGCGACGACGACATGGCGGTGTCGGGGCAGGCCGAGCGCTACACGATGACCCTGCGGAACCTGCTCTTCAGTGTCATCGACATCGCCTTCAACAGCCCCCGCGTGATCGTCCTGCTGGTCGGTGGCTACGGCTACCAGCGAGGCTGGGTCTCGCCCGGGCAGATCACCGCCGCGCTGCTGTACGTCGAGTCCCTGAGCGGCCCGCTCGACCGGCTCGTCGGCGAGATGGACCGGCTCCAGGTCGGGGTCGCCTCCACCAGTCGACTGCTCGGCATCGCCGAGGTGCCGGAGGACCGCACCCCGGGGACGGACCGGCCGGACGGACCGCACCTGGTCGGGGAGGACCTGCGCTTCGCCTACCGCGAGGGGCACGACGTACTCCACGGGGTGACGCTCGACCTGCGCGTCGGCGAGCGGTTGGCCATCGTCGGACCGTCGGGATCGGGCAAGTCGACGCTCGGGCGGCTGCTGTCCGGCATCAACGGTCCACGCACAGGGTCGGTGAAGGTCGGCGGCGTCGACCTGATCGCCCTGCCCCTGGAGAACCTGCGGACCGAGGTCGCGCTCGTGACCCAGGAGCACCACGTCTTCGTCGGCAGCGTGCGCGACAACATCGTCCTGGCGCGCGAGGACTCGCCCGACGAGGCGGTCTACGACGCGCTGTCGGCAGTGGGTTCGCGCGACTGGGTCGAGCGGCTGCCGGCGGGGCTCGACACCCTGATCGGGTCCGGCAACCAGTCGCTGACACCCGCGCAGGCGCAGCAGATCGCGCTGGCCCGGCTGATCATCGCCGACCCCCACACGCTGGTGCTCGACGAGGCGACGTCCCTGATCGACCCACGGACAGCGCGCACCCTCGAGGGCTCGATGAACGCTCTCCTCGACGGGCGCACCGTGGTCGCGATCGCGCACCGCCTCCACACCGCCCATGACGCCGACCGGATCGCGGTGGTCATCGACGGCGTGATCATCGAGCTCGGCTCGCACCACGAGCTGGTCGCCCAGGACGGCGAGTACGCCGCCCTCTGGCACGCCTGGACCAGCTGACCTGGCACTTGCACGACGCTGTGGGCCGCTGACCTGGTAATCGCGCGACGCTGAGGGGCGCTGACCCGGCGTTGGCGCGACGCTGTGGGGCGCTGACCTGGCATTCGCGCGACGCCGAGGGGCGCTGACCTGGCATTCGCGCGACGCCGAGGGGCGCTGACCCGGCAATCGCGCGACGCCGAGGGGCGCTGACCTGGGGAAGGGTGGCGTCGACGAAACGCCGGGTCGACGCCGTACGACGTCACGCAAACGCCGGGTCGACGCCGTACGACGTCACGCAAACGCCAGGTCGACGCCGTACGACGTCACGCAAACGCCAGGTCGACGCCCTACGACGTCACACAAACGCCAGGTCGACGCCCTACGACGTCACACAAACGCCAGGTCGACGCCCTACGACGTCACGCAAACGCCAGGTCAGGGAGTGCCTTGGTAGGCGCGGGCGAGGCGGCTGACGAAGTGGTAGACGCCGTCCTCGTCGGGTGCGAGCGGGCCGGCCTCGTAGTGCGGAGCGGCCATGCCGCGCTGGACCGACTCGCAGGCCGACCAGTCCTGGCGGTTGGTGAGGTCCCAGAAGTCCACGGCGTACGCCGGGCTGAAGCCTTCCTGGGCCGCAACCTCCTTCGGGAACGCCCACGAGCATGTGATCCGCGTGCGCTCCGGCGAGAGCGGCACCAGCATGTGGGTCATCACGTAGTCGGGGTGCAGCGAGATCAGCAGGTTGGGCAAGACGGCGACGTACATCACCGTCGACAGCTCGTGCTCGTCGAGCCGCGCCATCGCGACGCCTCCGCTGCGGCCGTCGAGCGACATCGTCTCGGCGCCCTGGCGCAGCTCCATCCAGCCGCCGACCCAGTTGCCGTCGCGCTCGAGGTTCTCCCCGCTCGTCGGAGGCGAGACCCGGCACAGCTCGGGGTGGATCATCGAGCAGTGGTAGCACTCCTGGTAGTTCTCGACGATGACCTTCCAGTTGGCCTCGACGTCGTACTGATGCGTCTCGCTCGTCACCAGTGACGCGGCGTCGTACGGCGCGACGATCTCCTCGAGGTCACCGATGTACGCCGCGAAGTCCTCGGCCGACCCGGACCGGTCGACGAAGACCCAGCCGTGCCACTCGTGGACACGCACCGGCTTGAGCCCGAGGGTCGACTTGTCGAACTTCTCGACCTCCTTGAAGTGAGGAGCGCCGATCAGGCTGCCGTCGTGCCGGTAGGACCAGGCGTGGTACGGGCAGACGATCGCCCGGGCGTCGGCCGACCCGCCGCAGGGCAGCAGCTCGTGGCCGCGGTGGCGGCAGGCGTTCTCGAACGCCCGGAGGACGCCCTCCTGGTCGCGCGTCAGGAGTACGCCGTACTCCCCGACGGACTCCGCACGCATCCCGCCCGGCTTGATCTCGACCGAGCGGCCCAGACACATCCAGCCCTCGAACAGGTGCGCGCGTTCCCACGCCAGCACGTCGGCGGACAGATAGGCGTCGCGGGGCAGCATCCGGCTGGAACCGAATGGCGCCAGGGACAGCTCCAGCTGAGCCTGGTCGAGCGGTGCGGGTGGGATCGTCGGCATCTCGCCTCCTTCAACGTGAACTGAACGGTTGTTCAGTTGAGTCTAGGCCTCGCCCGTGAACACGTCGAGACCGCCGCCCTTCTCCCCGCGGGTGAACCAGCGGTAGCCGAGGTAGCCGAGGGTGACCGCGAGGAGGGCAGCCACCAGCAGCAGCGTCGTCAGGGCGTTCAACGCAGGCGTCGGGGCAGCTCGAGCGGTGTTGTACACCTTGATCGAGACCGTTTCGGTGCTCGAGTCGCCCGACAGATACCGCACCAGGATGAAGTCGTCGATCACGTCGGCGAAGACCAGGACCGCGCTGGCGAAGATCGCCGGGTACAGCATCTTCAGCAGCACCCGCCAGACCGCGCCCGCCGGTGACGCGCCCAGGTCGACCGCGGCCTCCTCGTAGTCGCGGCCGATCGTCAGCAGTCGGGCGCGCACGATCACCACCGGCCACGACAGCTGGAAGGTGACCAGACCGAGCACCTGGCCACTCGTGCCGAGCTTCAGGGGCGAGACCAGCACGGTGGCCACGAACAGCAGCGACACCGCCATCAGGATCTCGGGCAGCACGAAGGACACGATCACCGCGAGGTTCGCCCCCGACGGGATCCGGCCGCGCCAGCGGTCGAGCCCCAACGCCATGGCGACCCCGAGCGGCACCGTGATCGCGGTGGAGATGACACCCAGCAGCAGCGTGTGGGTCAGCGCCGTGTGCAGGCTGGCGTCGTGCCACACCGAGCGCAGCGGGTCACCGTAGTACCACCGCGTCGAGAAGCCCTGCCAGGTCACGCGCGAGCGCCCGGCGTTGAACGAGAAGAGCACGGCGACCGCCACCGGCAGCAGCGACCAGGTCAGGTAGAGGGCGGTCACCAGCGCGAGCCCCCACGGCCGCCGCCACGGGTTCCGCCACCAGGTGAGGGGACCGGAGATGGCGCTCATGAGGCGAAGTCCGTCCCGGACCGGGTGCTGCGCAGGTAGATGAACATCGGGATCACCGAGACGACCAGCACGATCAGCACGAAGGCGCCGGCCTGCCCGGTCTGCCCGGGGGTCAGCACGGAGTTGTTGATGAGGTTGCCGATCATCGAGGTGGACGGCGAGCCCGACAGCAGGTCGACGGTGAAGTAGTCACCCAGCATCGGCAGGCTCGTCACCAGCAGGCTGACCACGACGGCGGTGCGCGTCAACGGCCAGGTCACCCGCCAGAACGTCTGCGATCGGCTCGCCCCCAGGTCGCGGGCCGCCTCGAGCATCGCGGCCGGCGCGCGGTCCAGCCCGGCGTAGAGCGGCAGGATCATGTAGGGCACGTACCCGTAGACCAGGCCGAGGATCACGGTGTAGCCGTGACCCTGCAGCCAGGCGACGTGGACGTTGAACAGGCCACCAGCGCTGAGCGCCTTGTTCACCAGACCGTCGGTCTGCAGGAGGTTGACCCAGGCCAGCATCCGCATCATGTAGCTGATCCAGAACGGCGCGATCAGGGCCGCGAGCAGCAGCCCCTTCCAGCGTCCACCGAAGCGGGCGACGAAGTAGGCGACGGGGTAGGCGATGACCAGGCAGAGCAGGCTGGCGGTGGTCACGTAGACCACCGTGCGGATCAGGGCCGGACGGAAGTAGGCGTCGGGGCCGAAGATCCGGCCCATCACGAAGGTGAACTGCGAGAAGTCCCAGTCCAGTGGGTTCCAGACCGGGACCGGCTGCCGGAGGATCGGGTCGATCGTGCCGAAGAGGATGGCCAGCACGACGTAGAGCGGCGCGATGAAAAGGACGGCGAGCCAGACGATGCCCGGGATGGCGAGGCCGCCCCAGAACCAGCGGCTACCGACCCCGCGGCGTGGCTCGGGCTCGGCCTTGCCAGGGGCGGGTCGGGGGCTGGGTGGCTCGGGCTCGGCGCGGACCTGGGTGTCCGTCGGTGCCTCAGCCACCGCTCTTGAACTCCTGCCAGATCTGGTGGTACTCGTTGTCGGCGGTGACCGGGAGCCCGAGCAGCGGCAACCCCTTCTTGAAGTCGCTCTCCTGGACCACGGCGCTGGCGAGGTTCTCCGGCACGTAGCCCTGCTTGACCAGCGTGCTCGGCGTGAACTGCTTCAACGGCGGCTGGTACCCGGTGAAGCCGAAGTTCTGACCGGCGCTGGTCTCGTCGAGGATCGCGTTCATGAAGTAGTGCGCGGCCACCGGGTTCGAGCCCTGGGCCAGGCAGACGCACAGGTCGTTGTCGACCCCGCCCACCCCGTCGGGCGGGAACCAGTAGCGCAGGACGCCTGGATCGACCTTTTTCGGCAGGTAGTAGGGCATGTTGATCGCGTCGCCGGACCAGAACTGCGCCAGGCCGTACTGGCCGGCCGGCATCTCGGTGTACATCTGGATGGTGACCTTGGGGTTCATCGTCTTGCGGAGATCGAGGAGCGCCACGCGTGCCTCCTCGAGGTACTTGGCGTTCGTGGTGTTGATGTCGGTGACGCCGTTGCGCATCAGCACCATCGCGATCGCGGTGTGCCAGTCGTCGAGGATCGCCATGTTGTCGCGGTACGTCGTGTCCCAGAAGACGTCGAACGGGTTGGCGTACTGCGTGACATCGACGTCGGCCAGGTCGGTCCGCCAGCCGATGCCGGTCGAGTAGATCGTGTAGGGGATCGTGTAGCGCGAGCCCACGTCGTACCAGGGGTTGTCGAAGCTGTGCCACAGGTTCTCGGCGTTGGTCAAGTAGTCGCGGTTGAGCGGCCGCAGCAGGTCGGCCAGGATCAGCTTGCCGACCGAGTCGTAGCTCGGGAAGTAGAGGTCGAAACCGAGGCCTCCGGAGGCGATCTTGGTGAGGGCCTCGTCGGCGTCGTTGAAGGTCGACAGGTGGATGTCGACCCCCCACTGGGCCTCGAAGTCCTTCATCATCCGCGGAGAGAGGTAGTCGGAGTAGTTGTAGATCCGGAGCACGCTGCCCGGCTCGGGCTTCAGGCCCGACTCGATGATCGGGTTCTTCTTGCTCAGCGGCCAGCGGACCGGGTGCTCCGGCGTCGGGATGACCAGCTCGCCGTAGTCGTGGGTGCGCGTCTGGCAGGCCGACAGCAGGGGGATGCCGACCGCCGCGGTCAGCCCCGCGCGCAGGACCGTACGACGTTGCAGCTGTCGCGACCGGTCGAACGCCGGACCCCTCGGTGCGCCCATGGACTCCCCTGGCCGTCGCGTCCTCACGAGGACGTGAGCCGTGCTCCGGCTCCTTGCCGGAGTCTCTCACGCTGACATAGACTGAACAATCAGTCAATGGATCGACGTCGAGCCCAGATAGGGACCCGCATGACCGCGATCGAGATCGCCCCCGAGCTGTCCACCCGGATCGACACCCTGATCGACGACGAGACGGAGCGCTTCCGCGACCGCCAGCCGCGCAGCCGCGAGATGTCCGAGCGCGCCCGCACGCTCGCCGGCGGCGCCACCTCCAACTGGCAGGTCGCCGAGCCGCACGCGGTGTGGATCAGCCACGGCGCCGGCTCCAAGGTGTACGACGTCGACGGCAACGAGTACGCCGACTTCCACGGCGGGTACGGCGTGTCCCTGGCCGGCCACGCCCACCCGGCGATCGTCGAGGCGGTCCGGTCCCGCGTGGGTCTGGGCACCCACTTCGCCCAGCCGACCGAGGACTCCATCGTCGTCGCCGACAACCTCTCCGAGCGGTTCGGCCAGCCGCTGTGGCGGTTCGGCAACTCCGGCACCGAGTCCACGATGGACGCCGTCCACCTGATGCGCGCGGCGACCGGTCGCGACCGGATCCTCAAGGTCGAGGGCTGCTACCACGGCCACCACGACTCCGTGATGGTCTCGGTGCTGCCCGACGTGGACGAAGATCTCGGACCGGACGACGCGCCGGTCGGCATCACCGACAACTCCGGGATCCCCGACGCCATCACCGGCCTGACCACGATCGTCCCCTTCAACGACCTGGCCGCCGTCGAGGCGGCCCTCACCCGCTACCCGGGTGAGGTGGCGGGCATGATCCTCGAGCCGATCATGATGAACGCCGGGATCATCGTCCCCGAGGACGGTTACCTGGCCGGGCTCAAGGACCTGCTCCACGCGCACGGCGCGCTGATGGCCTTCGACGAGGTGAAGACCGGCCTCACCGTCGGCCCCGGTGGCGCTTCACGGCTGCTGGGCGTGCAGCCCGACCTGATCTGTGTCGCGAAGGCGATCGGCGGCGGCCTGTCGACCGCAGCGATCGGCGGTAGCACCGAGGTGATGGGCCTGATCGCGCGCGGCGAGTACGAGCAGGTCGGCACGTTCAACGGCAACCCGCTGGCGATGGCCGCGGCGCGGGCGATGCTGACCGAGGTGCTCGACGACGCGGCGTACGCCCATCTCGACGCCCTGCGCGACCGGATGCGCGACGGCCTCCAAGGCGTGGTCGACCGGCACGATGCGCCGTGGCGCGTGGTGACGGTCGGCGCCAAGGGCTGCGTGTCGTTCCTGCCCCATCCGATCCGCAACTTCCGCGACTTCCGCGAGCTGGACGGCCGCTACGGCCACGCCCACTGGCTCGTCCAGCACAACCGCGGCGCCTTCCTCCCGCCCTGGGGCAAGGTCGAGCAGTGGCTGATCTCGGTGCAGCACACCGAGCAGGACGTCGACCGCTTCGTCGCGAACTGCGGTGACCTCGCCGACGCGGTGCTGGGAACCCCCGCCTGATGGCCGGCGCCCTCACTCTCTCGGGGCTGGTCAAACGCTTCGGCGACGAGGTGGCGGTCGACGGCCTCGACCTGGAGATCGGGGAGGGCGAGTTCTTCTCCCTGCTCGGCTCCTCGGGCTGCGGCAAGACCACCACCCTGCGGATGGTCGCCGGGTTCGAGCGACCGGACGCGGGCCGGATCGAGCTCGACGGGGTCGACCTGTCCCAGATGGCCCCGCACAAACGACCGGTCAACACCGTCTTCCAGTCCTACGCCCTGTTCCCCTTCCTCGACGTCTCCGAGAACGTCGCCTTCGGGCTGCGCTACCAGCGCGCCACCAAGGACGAGGTACGCCGACGGGTCGGCGCGGCGCTCGAGCTGGTCCAGATGGACAGCATGTCGAAGCGCAAGCCCCACCAGCTCTCCGGTGGTCAGCAGCAGCGCGTCGCGCTGGCCCGGGCACTCGTGCTCGAGCCGACCGTCCTCCTTCTCGACGAGCCGATGGGCGCACTGGACGCCAAGCTCCGCAAGCAGCTGCAGATCGAGCTCCGGTCCCTTCAGAAGACCGTCGGTACGACGTTCGTCTACGTCACGCACGACCAGGACGAGGCGCTGACGATGAGCGACCGGCTCGCCGTCCTCGATCGGGGCAAGGTGATGCAGATCGGCACCCCGAGCGAGGTCTACAGCACGCCGGCCAACACGCACGTGGCGACGTTCCTGGGCACCTCGAACCTGTGGGACGCCGAGGTGCTCTCGGCCGACGCCGAGAGCCTGCACTGTCGTATCGGCGAGGTCGACCTGCAGATCGCCGCGAGCGGTCCGGGGGCCGGCGACACGGTGGCGCTGATGGTGCGCCCCGAGCGGGTCACGGTCTCTCAGACGCCCGACGCTGTCGCCGGCTCGAACGTGCTGCCCGCCCGCGTGGACACGATGACGTTCCGGGGTGCACACACCTCCGTCCTGCTCGACTGCTCCGGTCTGCGTCTCGAGGCCGACGTGGCCAACGTCGCCGGCGCGTCCCCGGCGTGGCTGTGCGAGGGCGCCCGGGTCACGGTGCACGTCTCGCCGAACGCCTTGCGGGTGCTCGGGAGCGACGACTCTCCGGTGCGTCCGCAGGTGTCTGTCGCGACTCCCGCGCCGGCGTCGCCCGTCGAGGAAGCCGCCGAGCAGCCGGTCGGCCCCGAGTCGACCTGACCGGAGCCGGGTCCGAGGGACTCATCCCGCGCGAGCGCGCACGTTCCAGGCGACCGCCGGCAGATCGAAGGGTGCCGCCGGCAGGAGCTGCCGGCAGCGTTCCTTCAGCGCAGCGACGTGGTCGGGCTCCAGCGTGGCGACGTACGCGCCGAGCGGGCCGACCCCGAGGAGGTACGGCGCCCACCACTCGTCGTACGACTCGAAGCGCTGGCTGACGGTGAGCGCCGAGGATGTGACGTCGTGGAGCCCCGCCTCGAGCGCGTACGCCGGAAGCTGGCCGTCCTTGGTACCCGGGAGCTCCGCCTCGCTCGGCGCCGCCGGGTCGACGTCGCGCGCCGCGGACCAGAAGAGCGAGAGCGGCGAGCCACCGTCGGCGTGGTCCCACACGCAGGCGGCGACGACACCGCCCGCCCTGGTCACCCGGCCCATGTCGCGGAGGCCGGCCACCGGGTCGGGCATGAAGTGCACGACCAGCTGGGCGAGGGCGGCGTCGAAGGCGTCATCGTCGTACGGCAGCGCCTCCGCGACCCCCTGCCGGACGTCCAGCCCCGGAAAGCGCGCGCGGGTGGCCTCCACGAACGACGGCGAGGGATCGATGGCCGCGACCGCGGGCGCACCGTAGCGGTCGACGAGGACCGCCGTGAGCGCGCCCGGGCCGCAACCGACGTCGAGCACCTGCCCGGTGACTCCGACGTCGGCGCTGTCGAGGAACACCCCGGCCAGGGGTTCGGACCACCGGCCCATGAACCGCAGATAGGCGTCAGCGGGGACGTCGAAGCTCACCGGCCGGTCGGTCTCAGGCCGACTCGAACCAGGGGTGGTGGAGGTCGTAGAACCTCGCCCCGGCCATCATCGACTCGAGCTCGGAGCGCACCTCGGGAGGCGGCTCCTGCTTCTCGCCCGCGCGGGCGCTGTCCTCGTCCTGGAACGCGATCGTCTCGGTGAAGGTGCCGTCGGGCTCGACGGCGAGCGTGCCGCCGATGATCTCGGGCCGCATCTCGTGGAGCATCGAGGTGTCGGCGAGCATCGCCTTGATCCGGTCCGGGTCGTCGACCTTGCCCTGGATGATCTGGACGAAGCCGGCCCGGTCCGACCCGCCGTCCATGATCAGGGTGACGTCGTCGCAGTCGTGGAACGTCACGGGCCCGTCCATCAGCGCCATCATCTTCTCCGCCCAGACGCCCTGCTCGGGCCGGGCCGAGTTGGCCATCGCCGCCTCGCGGGACTCGAAGCGGACGACGCCCATGAACTGGTCGTCGTCGGTGAAGCCGTAGGTGCCCCCGAGCCAGCCGACCGCGCCCTCGCTCAGCTCTTCGCGCCAGCTCTTCGCCGCCGCCCGGAGCTCGTCCTGGCGGGTGCAGGTGCCTTGGATGATCTGAATGAACACAGCATGGCCTCCTGTCGTGCGGGCCATCTCGGATGAGGTGGTCTCGTGTTCCCCGACGACGCTAGACCTGTCGCGGGGTCGCGGCCAGACCTGGGCGGACCCCGCGTCAGCGCACGCGAGCGGAGCGGCGCCCGGCGCCGAGGCCGAGCTCCTTGTAGGCGACCTCGAGGGCGATCGTGCGTGCGCGCTCTGCCGTCACCACGGGATCGTCGAGTGCGACCTGGACGACCAGACCGTCGAGCAGGGAGCTCCACATGATCGCGAACGTCTCGACGTCGACCTGGCCGATCTCGCCGTCGTCGATCCCTGCCTGTACGACGCGGACGAGCAGCTCGCGCCACTGCTGATCGAGCTCGGCACGGTCCTTGTTCACTGCCGGGTGCCGGAAGGCCTGGGCCCAGAGGTCGAACCACAACCCCCAGTCACCGGTCAGGGCGGTCTGCGTGTCGGGGACCAGGGTCCACTCGACGAGGATCTCGAGCCGCTCGCGGAGCTGGGTCGTGGTGCGGAGCATCTCCTCGGTCGCGGCGTAGAACGACCGCTCGGACCAGCGCAGCGCCTCGGTGAGGAGACTGTCCTTGGTGCCGAAGTAGTAGATGACGAGGGCGGGGCTCGCACCGACCCGCTCGGCCACGTCGGCGATCCGCGTGTCGCTGAAACCGCGCTCGGCGATCAGGGTGGCGGCGGCGGAGAGCATCTGGTCACGGCGTACGTCGGCAACGGCATCGCCCTGCTCACGCGCGGCCATCGGTCCCCTGTCTCGCGTCCGCTCCTTGTGGCGGCACGCTAGCACGTCTTAGACTGAACAGTCAGTCAGGACCCATCGAGCGAACGGCGACCATGACCCACTCGGTGACAGTCGCTCCGCCGCCGCGCCTGCGGGCGATGATGGGCGCCCGCTCCGTGGCCGTGGTCGGTGCGAGCGACCGACCCGACTCGTTCGGGTGGCGGATGACGACCGAGGTGCTGCGCAGCCCCGGCCTGTCGCGGGTCCACCTGGTGCACCCGACCCGACGCGAGGTGCTCGGGCGTCCGTGCGTGCCGTCGCTGGACGACGTACCGGAGCCGGTCGACCTGGTGCTGCTGGGAATCCCCGACGCCGCGCTCGCGCCGACCCTGGCGCTCGCGGCCGCGCGCGGTGACGCCGGCGCGGTGGTCTACGGGCCGGCGTACGGCGTGAAGGACGCGGTCGTCGAGGCGGCGGGCGAGATGGCTCTGGTCGGTGGCGGCTGCATGGGGTTCGTCGACACCACGACCGGCGTCCGCGCTATCGGCTACCTCGAGCGCGACCCGCTGCCGAAGGGCTCGATCGCGCTGGTCACGCACTCGGGGTCGGTCTTCTCCGCGCTGCTGCGCACGCATCGGCGGCTGGAGTACTCCGTGGTCGTGTCGTCCGGGCAGGAGCTGGTCTGCACGACGGCGGACCATCTCGCCTATGCCCTCTCGCTGCCCGAGACGCGGGTGGTCGGGCTCGTGCTCGAGACGATGCGCGACGCCGTGGCACTGCAGGCGGGACTGGCCGAGGCGGCCGCGCGCGACATCCCCGTGGTCGCGCTGACCGTCGGGTCGTCGGTGCGCGGACAGGCGCTGGTCGACGCACACTCCGGCGCGATCGCCGGCTCCGACGCCGGCTGGGAGGCGCTGTTCACGGCGTACGGCGTGCACCGCTGCGCCGACCTCTCCGAGCTCACCGACAGCCTCGAGACCTTCGCGATCGCGCGGCGGCCGCTCGCCGGCGGCGGGCGTGGCCTGGCCACGGTGCACGACTCGGGGGCCGAGCGAGTGCTGGTGGCCGACGTGGCCGAGCGGCTCGGCGTACCGTTCGCGGACCTGGCGCCGGCGACGGTCGAGCGGCTGACCGCGCTGCTCGACCTCGGTCTGGAGCCGACCAACCCGCTCGACGTCTGGGGCAGCGGCGCCGACACCGAGGATCTCTTCGGCGACGCGCTGGCGGCGCTCGCGGACGACCCCGAGGTGGGTGCGGTGGCGCTGGCGGTGGACCTGGTCGAGGAGTACGACGGGGACGAGGCGTTCCCGCAGGCGCTCGAGGGGTTGCTGGCGCGGACCGACAAGCCGGTCGCCGTACTCGCGAACCTGCCGTCGGCCGTCGACCAGGCTGCGGCCGCTCGGCTGCGGGCGCTGGGGATCCCCGTGCTCGAGGGAACGGCGTCGGGGCTGCGCGCGTTGGGGCACCTGCTGGCGCCCGCTCCCAGGGCGCGAGCCGCGGCGGTCGTGGATGCGGCGCGTCAGGCGCGTTGGGCGCGACAGGGGACGGCCGACTGGCAGGGCTTGCTGGCGGACTACGGGATCGGGGTTGCGGCCACCACGGTCGTCACGTCGCGGGCCGACGCGGTGACCGCGGCCGAGGTGGCCGGCTATCCGGTCGTGCTCAAGACCGCCGAGGAGGCGATCCATCACAAGACCGAGGCGGACGGCGTACGCCTCGCGCTGGCCGACCGCGACGCGGTGGGCACGGCGTACGACGACCTCGCGGAGCGGCTCGGACCTCGGGTACTCGTGCAGCGCCAGGTGAGCGGTGTGGAGGTGGCGCTCGGGATCGTGCGCGACCCGCTGCTCGGCCCGCTGGTGGTGGTAGCCGCGGGTGGCGTGCTGGTCGAGCTGGTTGCCGAGCGTGCGGTCGCGCTGCCGCCGGTCGACCTTGAGACCGCGCGGGCGATGGTCGGTGGGCTGCGCGTCGCCCGGCTGCTCGACGGCTACCGCGGCTCGGCCCCCGCCGACGTCGACGCGTTGGTCGACGCGGTCGTCGCCCTCGGTCAGCTCGCGGTGGAGCTCGGCGACCACCTCGCGGCCGTCGACCTCAACCCGGTCGTGGTCGGCCCCGACTCCGCCCTCGTGGTCGACGCCCTCCTCCTCTGACCTGGCGGTTGGGTGACGCCGTTGGGCGCTGACCTGGCAGCTGGGCGACGTTGATGGGCGCTGACCTGGCACTGCGTTGACGCCGTACGCCGCCGACCCGGCACCACGCTGACGCCGTACGCCGCCGACCCGGCACCCGTTGACGTCGTACGCCGTCGTCCCGGCGCCCGTTAGCAGCCCTGGAAATCGATCGCCGCGTCGACAACCTGTCCGGTCAGCGGCCGTCAGCGTCGCCCAGCTGCCAGGTCAGCGGCCGTCAGCGTCGCCCAGTTGCCAGGTCAGCGCCCGTCAGCGTCGCCCAGCTGCCAGGTCAGCGCCCGTCAGCGTCGCCCAGCTGCCAGGTCAGCGCCCGACAACGTCGCCCCGTTGCCAGGTCAGGCGAAGGAGGGGAAGGGGAGGGCGATCGGGTCGGGGTCGAGGCGGCTCCGGCCCTGCTCGTCGAAGCGGTCCAGGCCGAGGTCGGTGACGTCGAGGACGTCGGTGGTGCCCTCGAGCGCGAGGTCGGCGGCCGCGCGGGCGACGCCGGGGCCCCACATCATCCCGTGGCCACCGGCCGCGGCCACGAAGACGCCCTCGACCACGCCGTCGTCGCCGAGCGCCGGGCCCAGGATCGGCAGGTGGTCGGGGGTGTAGTCGATGGTCGCGGCCCAGGTCTTGCGGAGACCGACCTTTTCCGTCGTCGGCAGCAAGGTCGCCATCCGCTCGCGCATCCGGGCGAAGTACGCCGAGTCGAACTCGGTCGCCTCGCCGGGCGGCTCCTCGGGGTTGCTCATCCCCCACATCACGCCGCCCTCGCACGGCCGCCAGTAGATGCCCGACGCCACGTCGAAGACCATCGGCAGGCGCTCCGGCGCGAAGTCCGGGTGGCTCTCGGTGACCACCACCTGGTGGCGCGCACCACCGGACGGGATCCGCACGCCGGCGGCCGTCCCCACGGCCGCGAGGGTCGGACCGCCGGTCAGGACCACGCGACTCGTCGCGATGTCTCCTGCCGAGGTGCGGACGCCGGTCACCCGGCCGCCGTCGACGACCAGCCCCGTGAAGGCCGTCCGCTCACACACGCGGACGCCGGCCGTGAAGAGGGCCGCGGTGTAGGCGAGCACGTTCCGCGGGGGTTCGAGGTAGCCGTCACCCGCGGCGTACGACGCACCGAGCGTCTGCCCGGGCGCCATCGAGGGGTTCATCGCGTCGACCTCGGCTGCCTCGACCCAGCTCACGTCGAGACCGACCGACTGCTGCATCGCGATCCGCGCCTGAGCCTGCTCGACCTCCGCGTCGCTGAAGCACGGCATGAAGTAGCCCTGCTCGACGAACCCCGAGTCGATCCCCAGCAGCTCGTGCTGGCCGAGGTAGAAGTCGCGGCTGAACAGGCCGAGCCGAACGGCCGCCTCTGTGCCGCCCTGCGCGCGCACCATCCCGGCCGCACGCGCACTGGCACCCTGCCCGAGGGTGTCGCGCTCGAGCAGGACGACGTCGCCGATCCCGGATCGCTGGAGGAACCAGGCGGTCCAGGCACCGATGGTCCCGCCGCCGACGACGACCGCGGCGGCACTGCGCGGCACAGTGGTCATGCTCGCGAGCGTGACATAGACTGAACAGTCAGTCAACGGATCTCGACTCCGCTCGATCACCGAATCTCGATCACCGGATCTCGACTCCGCTCGATCAACGAATCTCGATCACCGGATCTCGACTCCGCTCGATCACCGGATCTCGATCACCGAGAGACAAGGGAGCCACGTGTACGGACTCACGCCCGACGACCTCGAGCTGCAGGCCCGTGCGCGGGGCTTCGCCGACGACCTGATCGCCCACGAGCAGTACGCCGAGGAACACGAGGGCGAGCTGCCCGAGGACGTCGCCCACCGGCTGGAGGCCCGGGCCCTCGAGCTCGGCCTGACCGCGACGAACATCGCGACCGAGCTCGGAGGTCGCGGATGCAGCACCCTCCAACAGGTCCTCGTCCAGGAGCAGGGTGGCCGAGTCACCAACGCCCTCGCCTGGTGCCTCACCACGCCACCCGGTTGGTGGCCCGAGGTGGCCAACGACCACCAGCGCGAGACCTACCTGCTGCCGACCATCGAGGGCCGGCGCGAGGAGTGCTACGCGATCACCGAGGAGTTCGCCGGGTCCGACGTCTCGGACCTGCAGGCGACGGCCGCACGCGACGGTGACGACTACGTCCTGAACGGCGTGAAGTGGCACGTGACGTCGTACAACAAGGCTGACTACGTGTTCTTCCAGGCGGTGCTGACCACCGGGGAGCACGCCGGGGAGCAGGCCCTGTTCGTGGCCGACAAGGACACGCCGGGCATCAGGGTCGTGCGCACACCGGCGTACACCCACACCATCGCCCACCACCACCCGATCGTGGCCTTCGAGGACGTCCGGGTGCCGGCCACGAACCTGATCGGGTCGGAGGACGCCGGGATGTCCTTCGTCTACGAGTGGTTCCGCTTCGAGCGGCTCATGATCGGGGCTCGCTGCCTCGGTGCGGCCGAGCGACTCGTCGACGAGATGACCGCATTCGCGGCCCAACGCCGGATCGGCGACGAGCGCCTCGCCGACAAGCAGCTCGTGCAGGGCATGCTCGCCGACAGCCTGACCGAGCTCTTCGCGGCCCGCACGATGGTCTACGAGGTCGCCCGATCGCTGGACGCCGGAGCCGATCTCAAGGTCGCCCACGCCCAGTGCTCGATGGTGAAGCTCTACACGAGCGAGATGGCCGGTCGCGTCGCGGACCGCGCCGTGCAGGTCTTCGGCGGCCGCGGCTACATGCGCGAGAACGTCGCCGAGCGCTTCTTCCGCGAGCTCCGCGTCGAGCGGATCTGGGAGGGCGCGAGCGAGGTGCAACGCTCGATCATCGCCGACCAGCTGGGCAAGCGAGGCCGCGCCCGGCTCGTGTAGAGACGCCCGGCCCGACGTGGTTGGCTGGGCTCGTGAGCAGCCTGCCCGCCGCGTGGAGCGGCCTCGTCGACGACGCCGCGGTCTTCCCGCCCGGGAACGCCGACCTGCCGGACGCCGTCTCCGCGTACACCGCCCGACGTGGCGAGTGGTACGTCGACCTGGTCGGTCCGCTCGTGGTCAAGGACACCCAGCTCGCCGACGTGCCGACCGACGTGCCGGTCTCCGTGGTGCTCACCGGCGGTGCCGGCTCGGTGGCCGGCGTCGCGACGCTCGCCGCCAAGCGCGGTCATCGACTTGTCGCCCTCGAGGCCGCGGTCCGCGACCTCGACGACCTGACCGGCAACGTCCGCCGCATCACCACGGCGGTCGACGCCGCCCGCGACGAGGGCGGCCTCGCCGACACGCAGGTGTACGTCGAGCTGCCGCAGACGATGCCCACGGCCGACTGGCTGGCTGCGGCCGATGCGGTTGCTGAAGCTGAATCTCACTTGAAGTTCCGTACCGGTGGGCTCGAGGCCCACCTCTTCCCCGACTCCGCCACCGTCGCGGCCTGGATCGACGCCGCGCTGGACCGCGAGACGTCGTACAAGTGCACGGCGGGGCTCCACCACGCGGTGCGCCACCGCGATCACGAGACCGACTTCGAGCACCACGGGTTCCTCAACGTGCTGCTGGCGACCCGGCGCGCGTTCGACGGCGGCACCGTGGCGGAGGTCGCCGAGGTGCTCGAGGACCACTACGCCAACGACCTGGTCGCGCTCGCCCGCACCAGCGACCTGGCCGGCGCGCGCCGGTGGTTCACGTCGTACGGCTCGTGCAGCGTGACCGAGCCGCTCGACGACCTGCTCGGGCTGGGGCTCGTGGAGGCGCACGGCGTCTCGACGGGCCCGACCGACGGAGGAACCGATGCCTGAGCCCACCGACGGCTTCGGCCTCGACCACCTGCCGTACGGCGTCTACTCCGTCGGCGCGGGAGCTCCGCGGGTGGGGGTGCGACTCGGCGACTCGGTGCTCGACGTCGCGACGGTGCGGCCCGAGCTGGACCGTCCGACGCTCAACGACTTCATGGCTCTCGGGCCTGCCACCTGGGCCGAGACCCGGGCCGAGATCGCCGAGCTGGCGGCCGCGGACGGCCTCCCGGCGACCCCGCTCGCGGACGCCCGGCTGACGCTGCCGTTCGCGGTCGGCGACTACGTCGACTTCTACGCCTCGCTCGACCACGCCTCCAACGTCGGCCGGATCTTCCGCCCCGACCAGGAGCCCCTGCTGCCCAACTGGCGCCACCTCCCCGTCGGCTACCACGGCCGCGGCGGCACCGTCATCGTCAGCGGTACGCCGGTCGTCCGCCCCTGTGGGCAGCGGAAGACACCGCACGAGGACACCCCCACCTACGGGCCGAGCCGGCGCCTCGACATCGAGGCCGAGCTGGGCTTCGTGGTCGGCGCGGGCTCCGAGCGCGGCAGCCGGGTCGCCGTCGGTGACCTCGCCGACCACGTGTTCGGCGTGGTCGGCCTCAACGACTGGTCGGCCCGCGACATCCAGGCCTGGGAGTACGTGCCGCTGGGCCCGTTCCTCGGCAAGTCCTTCGCGACCTCGATCAGTGCGTGGGTGACCCCCCTCGCGGCACTCGACGCGGCGTGGTGCGACCTGCCCGGGCAGGACCCGGTGCCGCTGGAGTACCTGGTCGAGACGGGCTCCGCCGACGGCCCGCGTGGGCTCGACCTCGACATCGAGGTGGTGCTCAACGGCGACGTCGTGAGCCGGCCGCCGTACCGCACGATGTACTGGGCACCCGCCCAGATGCTCGCCCACCTGACGGTGAACGGCGCCTCCACCCGACCCGGCGATCTGTTCGCGTCCGGCACCATCAGCGGGCCCGAGCCCGACACCCGTGGTTCGTTCCTCGAGCTGTCGTGGGGAGGCAAGGAGCCGTTCGCCGACGGCCGCACCTTCCTCGAGGACGGCGACGAGGTCACGCTCCGCTACTCCGCGCCCGGCACCGACGGCGGCCGGATCACTCTCGGCGAGGTCACCGGCAGGATCGAGCCGGCCCGGCCGTGAGCCGGCCGTGACCACCCGGCGTACGACGGTCCTCGTGGTCGTCGCCGTCGCCGGCTGCATCCTGGTGCCCGGCGGGGCCGCCCTGCTCTACCTCGGCTCGACCACGGACAACGGCGCAGAGTCGGTGGCGGGGATCCTCGCCCTGGTGCTCGGCCTCGCCTGTTTCCGCATCCTCTTCTGGGTACGACGGGCCCGCCGGCTGACCCGCGCCGGCCTGTCGTTCCGTCGCCCGGAGGACTAGTCCGACACCCGACGCGGGAGCGCCCACCCCTACACTTTGGCTCCATGTGCCGAACCCGCGTCCGGAGCGCGTGAATGTCTCGTCGGTACCTGCGCTCCCTGGCCAAGGCAGCGGTCGGTCGTACCGAGCCCGAGCAGACGGCGGTTGCCCCGCAACCCTCGGCTCCCGTGATCGGGATCGTGGAGGAGTTCTCGCGGCGGCTGGTGCGGGGTTGGGTGGTCGTCGGACCGCAGGCGCCGGCGACCCGCGTCGACCTGTTCGTGGACGACCTCCTGCTGGCCTCGACGTACGCCACCCCGGATGCTGCGATGTCCGGATCGGACAGCGTGTTGCGGAGCGGTCAGCCGACGGAGGGTGCCGAGCAGGTGGCGGTGCCGCTGGTGCATTCATGGCAGGCGCCACCGGTGCCAGGTCCGGCGGACGACCGACGTAACAGTGCTCGGCAGATCCGCACGTTCTCGTTCCGGGTGCGTGGTGTGTGGCAGTTCCTGAACAAGCGGTCGACGGTGTCGCTCCAAGTAGGGGAGCATCGCCTGCCGATCAACGGGCATGGCATGTTCCTGACGCCGCCGAAGAAGGGCCGTCGGTCGATGGCCGAGCTGCGGGAGCTGATGGAGACCGGTCACGTGCTGTCCCAGGACGGCCGGATCCAGCTGTCGAAGACCCTGGACGTCGAGTGGCAGTCCCAGGTGATGGAGCTCTACGAGCGGTTGCGGGCCCTGTTCGCCGAGGAGTTCGGACATGACCTGTTCTTCATCTACGGCACCCTGCTGGGCGCCGTCCGCGAGGGTGGCTTCATCGGCCACGACATCGATCTCGACGCCGCCTACCTCTCGAGTGAGCGGTCCGGCCCTGCGGCCGCGCGCGAGCTCGCGGCGATCGCGCTGCGACTGATCGAGCTCGGCTACGAGGTGGAGTGCCACACCACCGCGCTGCACGTGACAGATCCGCGTCAGCCCGGCGACAGGGTCGATGTCTTCCATACCTGGTTCGACACCGGGGGCGTGCTCCGGTTCCCGTGGGGGGTGGCGGGCACCACGGTGGTCACCGAGGATGAGTGGTCCGGGACCCGCGAGATCGACTTCCCGCCCGGACGCGGTCTCGTGCCCGTCGCGGCGGAGGCGGTCGTGGAGTGCCTGTACGGCGCCGACTGGCGCCGACCGAAGCCTGGGTTCAGCTGGGTCCTGGCCCGCACCGACGCCGCGGTGGAGGGTGAGGTCTCCGAACCGGATCGCACCAAGGTCTACTGGGCCAACTTCTACGCCCATCACAGCTACACCAGCGGCTCGCCGTTCTTCGAGTTCGTCGAGGGCCGAAGCGACACCCCCGGGACGGTGGTGGACCTCGGCTGTGGTGACGGCCGGGACGCGCTGGCGTTCGGGGCTGCCGGGCGCCGCGTGCTGGGGCTCGATCAGTCCCCCGTCGGGATCGACCACGCCGCCGCCCGCGCGGTCAAGGGGCACCTCGAGGAGACGGTGCGGTTCCGTGAGTGCGACGTGGCTGATACGGCGGCCCTGGGCCGTGCGCTCGACGACGTCGTGAACCCGTCCGCCGATCCGGTGCTGTACTACCTACGGTTCTTCCTGCACGCCATCGACGAGAACACCCAGCGGGGCCTGCTGGACGCGATCGGCACGCATGCCCGGCCCGGCGACTCCTTCGCCGCCGAGTTCCGCACCGACAAGGACGAGGCCACCACCAAGGTGCACGCAGGTCACTATCGGCGGTACCAGAGCGCCGACGCCTTCCTCGATGATCTGCGTGGACGGGGCTGGGAGGTGACCCACCACGAGGAGGGCACCGGCCTCTCGCCCTACGGTGAGGAGGACCCGGTGCTGTGCCGTGTCATCGCCCACCGCCCCACCAGCTGACACACCGATGAGCACCCGGTGACGTGCGGGCTTCCCGAGAGGCATCGGGCGGCGCGCATCGCCGCGAACCCCTCCACCCGCTGGGCTGACGCATGACCGCCGACCACCCGCCCGGCACCGGGGACCTACGCGGGACTCGCTCCCACAGTGGTCGTCCGGCATGGGTGACCCGCCTGGTCCTCCTCGTCGTGTCCCTGCTCGCCACCTACGTCATCGTCCGGCTCGTGGGTCGCGTGGACTGGGAAGCCGTCTGGGACGCCTTGTCACTGCTCACGTGGTGGCAGCCGATCGTGCTGCTGGGCGTCGTGGTGGTGCGACAGGTCCTCAACGCCCTGCCGCTGTCGCTCTACATCCGTGGCGTCTCGGCGTACCGGGCAACGATCAACGACCTCGGCGCGATCCTGATGTCGGTGATCGCGCCGCCGCCGAGCGACGTGGCCCTGAGGGTCGCGATGTTCACCTCGTGGGGCGTCTCCGCGGCCAAGGGTCTGGCCGGCACCGTGATGAACACCCTCACCTTCTACGTCGTGCGCTTCTCCGCGCCGGCCGTCGGGTTCGTGCTGCTCCTGGCCACCGGACAGCCGCCGGGGCTCCGGTGGCTGGAGCTGCTGAGCATCGTGGTCGCGGTGGCGATCCTGGTGGCAGTCATGCTGGTGCTGCGGAGCGAAGGCTTGGCGCGGACCGTCGGCACCCGGGCCGGGCGGCTGGTACGCCGGGTGCGCCGCACGGTCGACCCCGAGGCGTGGGCCAAGGCCTGCCTGACCTTCCGGTCTGACATCTCGGCGACGTTCCATCGCGGTTTCCCGCGGTCGATGCTCGCGCTGACCGGGATGCTCGCCACCGACGTCCTGATCCTGCTCCTGTGCCTGCGGTTCGTCGGGGTCTACCCGTCCGAGGTGAACCTGGCCGACGTCGCCATCGCCTACTTGTTCGCCTACCCGCTCACGCTCTTCCCGTTCTCCGGCATCGGTGTCGTCGACGCGCTGATCCTCGCCGCACTCGTGGAGGCAGGAGGCCCCGAGATCGAGTCCGCCGCGGTGGCGGCACTCGTGGTGTGGCGGGTCTTCACGGTCGGCGTGCCCGTGCTGATGGGGGTCGGCGCCGTGGCGATGTGGCGCCGGTCCGTCGCTGGTGGGTCCGAGCCGCTCGCAGCACCTGGCGACCCCCCGGTCACCTGATGGGAGCGTCCCGCTTCGCGATCTGGGCCGCAAGGCGGGTGGTGTCGGAGGCGGTCCAGCGCGGAGGCGGAAGGATCGTCGCCCACGCGTAGGCCGGCGCGGTTCCGAACTGGTGGCCCTGCCCGGACGGGGCGGAGTTGGCGACCATCTGGTCGGCCCCCAGCTGCAGCATCGTGACCAACGGGATCCACCGGATGGACGGTGACACGTCGCGGCCGCGAGGCTCGGAGAGCCAGTCGGGCTTGTCGAGTGCGAGGGACCAGTCCCACCAGGTGACCGGGTCGTTCGCGTGCTGGAGGTAGCCGACGCGAGCACCGGTCCAGGTGCCCGCGCTGGTCAGGTCCGTCGGGTTGTCGGCGAAACGGACGGTCGCGCCGCCGTCGTACGTCGGCAGCACCTCGGGAGTGCCGCTGTCGCGTTCGGCGGTGAACCGGCTCCACAGCGGGTTGTTGTTGGTGGGCCCGACGAAGAGCGCGCCGTCGGTCCGGTTCGCGAGGTCCTGGGCACCGCTGAACGCGGCCTCGGCGCCGTAGCTGCCGAGGCTCTCGCCGCTCACCACCAGCTTCGGCCGGCTCTCGGGGGGAAGGCCGATCCAGTGCGCGTACACGTCGTCGAAGAGGAGCCGCCCCGCGACCTCGGCACGGTTCCCGTCCACCAGGAACGACAGCAGGCTCGGTAGGTAGGAGTACTGGATGCTGACCGTGGCGGTGTCGCCGTTCCACATGTACTCCAGGGACTGGGCGCTGTTCTCGTTCACCCAGCCGGTACCCGTGCCGGTCACGACGTTGAGGACGGCACGGTCGAAGCCGCCCAGCCTCTCGAGCTCGGTGACCGCCAGAGCCGCCTCCTGCCTGAGATCGACGTCACCATCGGTGCCGACCCCGACGTAGGCCCGGACCGGCGCCTTGGCCCTCCGGCCGCTGAACGACGCGACCTGGGCACGGGTCGGCACGTTGGCGATGAACACCCTGCCCTGTCGACCGAGGTCGTCCCAGGTCACCGCCGACCGCGGACCACCGGAGACGAAGCGGTTCGACGGCGCGGGTACGTCGGTGGAGAACTCGTCGTTGACGGCCATGAACGTCGCATCGAGGTCGCCGAGCACCCGGTTGGTGGCCACTCCCGAGACCAGCAGGTACACCACCATCGCGACGACCAGGCCTCCGATCACGGTCGCAGCCCTGGCCGGCAGGAACCGGCCGACGAACCGGCCCAGGACCCGGCCCGCAGCCTTGAGTCCGCGCGCCACCAGCAACCCGACGACGAAGAGAGTCGCACCGATGAGGAGCATCAGCACGGGGCTGCCGGCCCCGATCCGGTCGATGCCGATGGCGTCGCGCAGCCAGTTCTCCCAGCGGAGGTACGCCGTCAGCATCACCAGGGTCCCGACGAGGGCTGCGACACCGAGGACCAGCCAGGAGGTACGACGCGCCCGGCCCACCAGCCGACCTCCGCAGCTGCGCACGATCCAGCCGAGCAGGGCGCCCAGACCATAACCGGCGAGGGCCGCGACCGCCGCCACCACGGCTTGGTAGCCCGGGCTGCGCGGCATCAGGGACGGCGTCAACGAGGCCCAGAACAGCAGGACGGCACCGGCGGTCGCGGCGAACGGCGCGCGCATCTGACGGCGCAACCCGTCGCGGACGGCGGCAGGACCCGATCGGAGCCGTTCGAGCCCACGGCGGTCGCTCACGGCGGCCACACCAACGGGACGACGACGAGTGCCACCACGAACCACCACACCATGACCGGCAGCCCGAGCTTCCAGTAGTCGCCGAACCGGTAGCCACCCGGGCTCATGATCATCATGTTGCCTGGCGTGGAGATCGGGGTCAGCAGCGCGGCACAGCCGGCGATCGCCACCACCATCAGCGCCGGTCTGACCGAGGTGCCCGTGGCCTGGGCGGCGGAGATCGCGATCGGCGTCACGACCAGCACGGTCGCGGTGTTGCTGACGACCTGACCCAGCGCACCGGTGAGAAGGAAGATCGCGGCCAGCAGCAGGGTGGGGCTGCCCGTGCCGACCGCATCGATGAGCACCGTGGAGATCTTGTCGGCCGCACCGCTGCTCTCGATCGCCGTACTGAGCGGGATCAGCGCGCCGACCAGGACGACGGTCTGCCAGGAGACGGAACGGTAGGCCTGCGCCGGGGTGACCACCTTGGCCAGCACCATCGCGCACGCGGCCACGAGACCGGCGATCGCCGGCGGCACCTGCCCCGAAGCCAGCATCGCGACGAGGGCACCGAGGACGACGACCGCCCGGGTCGCCTTGGCGCCCCACGGCACGGCCTGCCGGCGTACGACGTCGGGTGAGTCCACGAGCAGCACGTCGCGGTCGCGGTTCAGCTGGTCGAGCGCCGACCACCGGCCGTGCACGAGGATCGCGTCGCCCTCGGCGAGCTCCATGGGTCCGTCGCCGCGGTCGCGGCCGAGCCGCTGCACCGCCAGGATGATCAGGTCGTTGTGCCGGCGCATGCCGGGGTAGACGGTCTCGCCCACGAGCGTGGAGCGCGGCGGGACGACGACCTCGGCCACTCCGGCCTCGCGGGTCAGCAGGTCGCCGGTGTCCGTGGAGCCGGCCATGCCCACGGCCAGCCGGTGGTCGAGCGCGAACTGCGTGACCTCGTGCGGCGGTCCCGTGACCACGATGACGTCGTCGTCGTGCACCTGGTCCAGCACCGGCTCGCCGGTCGCAGACTCGACGGCCGTCACCCGCACCTCGGGATGCTCGCGATCCTCGACCTGGCCGCGCGGCGTACCGATCAGCTCCGAGCCGGACCGCACCCGCAACCGGTAGAACCCGTCGCGCAGGTCGTACTGGGCCTCCAGGGTCTCGTCGTGGCGGCCCAGGTCCGGCGGCGTGTGCTCGGGGACGCGCGCGGGCAGCAGGCGCTGGCCCAGCAGCACGCAGATCGTCACCGTCCCGATCAGCAGCGGGATGCCCACCAGCGCGAAGGAGAAGAAGGGGAACGGCCCCGCCCCTGCGTCGTCCGAGGCCTCGGAGATGATCACGTTGACCGGGCTGCTCATCAGCATCAGCAGGCCGCCCGCGCTGCCCGCGAACGCGACCGGCATCAACAGCTGCGACGGCGACCGGCCGATCCGCTGCGCGAGCAGCACCACGAGCGGCAGCAGCGCCGCGATAGCGCCGTTGAGCGTGATCAGCGAGGTCAGCAGGGCCGACAGCCCGCACACGGCGATCAGAACCCGGGCGTGCGCCGTGCCGGCCCGGCCGAGCAGGCCGCGTCCGGCCCAGGTCGTCACACCGGTGGAGTCGATGCCCTCGCTGACCACGAACAAGGTGGCGATGAAGATGACCACCGGGTCGCCGAAGCCGGCGACCGCCTCCTGGGTGGTGACCAAGCCGGTCGCCCAGAGCGCAAGCGCCGCCAGGATCGCGACGACACCGATCGGCAGCCGGTTCCAGACGAAGAGGACGACGACGGCGCCCAGCACCACGAGGGCGCGGGTGGCGTCATCCATCGACCGGTGGCCTTGTCAACGACTCGCGCTAGCCCAGATGGACGGGTGCACCGGGGCCCCACGGGATGCCGACGACGTACCAGAGCACGAAGAACAGGGTCCACATCACCAGGACGACCACGGTGTAGGGCAGCATCATCGAGACGACGGTGCCCATCCCGGCATGGGCCCGGTAGCGCTGGCAGACCAGGATGATGAACGGCAGGTACACCATCAGCGGAGTGATGACGTTGACCGGCCCGTCACCCACGCGGTACGCCGCGATCACGGTCTGGGGAGCGATCCCGAGGTTGTAGAACAGCGGGATGAAGATCGGCGCGATGATCGCCCACTTGGGAATCACGCCCGGCATGATGATGTCGATCACGAACACCAGCAGGATGAACCCGATCAGCAGCGCCAGGGCGCCGATGTTCGCGTTGCCGAGCGCATCGGCCAGCTTCGTGGCCAGGATCGCGGAGATGTTGGAGTAGTTGAAGAACGAGATGAACTGCGCGATCAGCAGCATCAGGAAGATCAGGCCGCCGAGACCGTTGAAGGTCTTGGTGATCGCGTTGATGACGTTCGTGCTCCCGACCAGGCTGTTCGCACCTCGCCCGTAGCCCAGCCCCGCGGCCAGGAACAGCATCGAGATGATGAAGAGCAGGCTGCTCATGAACGGCGAGTTTCCGAAGATCTCGCCGGTCTCCGGGTTGCGCAGAGGGGCGTTGGGCAGGAACGTCAGGAGCCCCACGATGACGACCGCCACCAGGGTGTAGATCCCCGCCAGCCGCAGCCCCCTCGACTCGTGGGACAGCTCGTCACCGCTCGGCACGTGGTCGACGGGCGCGTCGGCGGGACGCTCCTGGGGGTTCCAGTGCCCGAGCCGCGGCTCGACGTACTTCTCGGTGAGGATCGTCATCACGATGGCGCAGAAGAACGTCGATGCGATCGCCCAGTAGAAGTTCTGGGTGACGTTGAGCTGGGCCGCCTGCGGCGCCACGCCGCCCATGATCTCGTTGGTGACCTCGGTGATGATCCCGTCCGCGGGGGTGATCAGGATGTTGACGAAGAACGCGGCGCTGACACCGGCGTACGCCGCCGCGATCCCCGCGAGCGGGTGTCGCCCGAGGCTGACGAAGGCCGCCGCTCCCAGGGGGATCAGCACCAGGTAGCCCGCGTCGGACGCGACGCTGGAGATGCCGCCCAGCAGCACGATGATGAACGTGATCGCGCTCGCGGGGGCGACCTGCACCATCTTCCGGATCAGGGCCGCGATCAGCCCGGCCTCCTCGGCCACGCCGACGCCGATCATCGCCACCAGGATCACCGCGACCACGCCGAAGTCGTTGAAGTTCTGGACCACGGTGGTGAACATCTGCCGGATGCCGTCACCGCTGAGCAGGCTCTTGACCTCGATGGTCTCCTGGTGGATCTCGTAGTCCGGCACGGCCGGCTGAGGCTCCTGCGTGATCGAGGGGTACGTCGAGCCGGCGTCGTTGTCGGTCTGGGAGACGGCCGTGGGCTCGGGCTCCGCTACGTCGGTCGTGACACTGACGCCCGCCCACGACATGACCGCGGACAGCACGATCACGCCCACGATCAGGCCCAGGAAGATCATCGCGGGGTGGGGGACCTTGTTGCCGACCCGCTCGATCCAGCCGAGGAAGCCACCGGACCCCTCGGTCTCCTGCGGCACCGCTGTCTCGCTCATGCGTCTGCTCCCTCGGGTACCGAGAAGCCGGTGGCCAGCTCGATCAGCAGCTTCGCCCCGAAGCCACTCGCGCCCTTGTTGCGCCAGGTACGCACCGCCGGCTGCTGCGCCGTACCGGCGATGTCGATGTGGGCCCAGGGGATGCCGTCGACGAACTCCTCGAGGAAGAGGGCCGCGGTGATCGAGCCGGCGTTGATGCCGCCCATGTTGGTCAGGTCCGCGATCGACGACTCGAGCTGGGCGCGGTACGGCCGGTGCAGGGGCAGCTCCCAGACCGGCTCGTCGGTGACCTCGCCGGCAACCCGGAGCCGATCGACCAGGCTCCGGTCGTTGCCCATCACGCCGGCGATGTCGACGCCGAACGTACGGAGACAGGCGCCGGTGAGGGTGGCGATGTCGACGACCGCATCGACGCCGTCCTCGACGGCCAGGCACAGCCCGTCTGCCATCACGAGCCTGCCCTCGGCGTCGGTGTTGAGCACCTCGACCGTGGTGCCGTTGCGCATCCGGAGCACGTCGCCGAGCTTCATCGCCGAGCCGGACGGCATGTTGTCGGTGCAGCAGAGGTACGCCGTGACCGCGGCCGTGCAGCCCAGGTCCTGCAGGGCGGTCATCGCGCCGAGGATCGCGGCGGCGCCGGTCATGTCGTTCTTCATCTGCGCGTGCGACTCGTCGCTCGGCTTGAGGCTGATGCCACCGGAGTCGTACATGATCCCCTTGCCGACGAGGCCGAGGTGACCGGTCGGCGACTCCGGCCGGTAGGACAGCTTGATCAGGCGAGGCTCGTCGACGCTGCCGAGGTTGACCCCGAGGATGCCTCCGCAGCCCATCTCGACCAGCTGCTCCTCGCCGAAGACCTCCACCGCGAGCCCCGCATCCGGTCCGAGCTCGAGCGCGACGTCTCCCATCCGCGCGGCCGAGAGCGTCGCGGCCGGGCAGTTGGAGAGGTCGCGGCTGATCGCGGCGGCGCGCGCGACCGCCTGACCGCGGGCGGCCCCCCGTCGTACCTCGTCGGCCACCGTCTCGGGCGCCACCAGCGTCAGCGCGGTCAGCGTCGGCTCGTCGCCGCCCCGGCCGACGAAGAAACGCCACCGGGCCAGCAGCACGCCCTCGACGACCGCCTGGGCGAACTCGCCGGGCGGGATCGACGTTCCTGACTCGGGGAGCTCGACGGCGAGCGTGTGGTGCTGCGGCACGGATCTGGCGAACCCGGCCGCCAGGTCGCGCACCAGGGTCGGGCCGGCCCACGCTCCCTCCCCGATGCCGAGGGCGACCAACGCCCGCCCGTCTTCTCCGGGTACGACGAGCGTCTGGTTGGCGGCCCCGGTGAAGCCGGCGACCGCGAGGTGCGCGGCGTCGACGCCGAGATCGGCGGGCGGCTCGGCACCCGCGAGGACCGGGACCGCCAGTGCCGCCGCATCGGACACGGCGGGCAGCTGGGTCGTGACCGTCACCGTGGCGGGTCTCCGCACCGACGGGATGGGGTCGAAGTCAGCTCGTGCCGGATGACTGGTCATGCGACCTCCTCGAGAACTCCCTCACCGAGTAAGACCTTCGAACCCTAGCGCCGATTTCACCCTTTGGGGTGAGCCGAACGAGGGCTACGGTCCCGTGAGCCCCGCGAGGGCGCGGTCGTCGAGGAGGAGCGGTCAGCGCGAGTCTCGTCGGGCCTGCCGGCGAGCGCCCTGCGCCCGGCTCGACGCGTCCTTCTTGGTGCCCCCCGTGGTCTTGGTCGCCCCACGCTTGGGAGTCGCGGGGGTGGACGCGTGGCCCGATGCGGACGCCTTGGCCCGGGCCGGGGCGGCCCCGGAGCTCTGCGCGGCGGCGAGCCGCTCGGCCTTGAGCTCGGCCGCCGACTGGGCGGCTGCCCGCCCTACCTGACGGCTGACCCGGGCCAGCGCCAGCTCGAAGATCTCCGCCTTGTCGCGGCTGCGCTGGTTCTCGGCGTACGCCGTCCCGCGGGACGAGCGCGAGCCGACCCTCGCCCCGGCCGCCCGCCGGTAGTTCTTCACGTACTTGGTGCGCGCTCGGCGGATCCGGGACAGCAGGTCGAGCAGCTCGTCCTCGTCGAGGGGAGCCAGCACGGCGGGCTCGGTCTGAGCCACCAAGCGGCGCTCGGCGTCGGTCATCGAGTTCAGCACTGCCTTGTCCATGGTGGCCTCCCGGCTCGGGTCGAGCACCCGCTGGTCCCATGGTGCCGTACGGCGAGCAGTGGGCCCGTGGAGCCGCCGTACGCTCACCTCGTGATCCAGCTCGGCCAGCTCGCCCCGCCCACCCACGTCGTCGCGCACGTCAGCGACACGCATCTCCTGGCCGGGGACGCCCGGCAGTACGGCGCCATCGACACGGTCGCGCGTTTCCGTAAGGCCTTGGACCGGCTGACGCGGATCGATCCGCCTCCGCAGGCGCTCGTGTTCACCGGTGACCTCGCCGATCTCGGCGAACCGGATGCCTACCGCGCACTGCGCGACCTCGTCGAGCCGTTCGCCGACTCGATCGGCGCGCAGGTCGTGTGGTGCATGGGCAACCACGACGAGCGGACGGCGTACTCCCGCGAGCTGTTCGGCGAGGAGTCCGACGAACCCCAGGACCGGGTCTACGACGTCGCCGGGCTGCGCATCGTCAGCCTCGACACCAGCGTGCCGGGGTGGCACCACGGCGAGATCACCGACGCGCAGCTCGGCTGGCTCGGCGAGGCCCTCGCGACCCCGGCCGAGCACGGCACGATCCTGGCCCTGCACCACCCACCGATCCCGTCGCCGCTCGTGCCAGCCGCGGAGATCATCGAGCTGCTCGAGACCGAGCGCCTGGCCGCCGTGCTGCGCGGGTCCGACGTCCGCGCGATCCTCGGCGGGCACTACCACTTCACCTCGCACTCGACGTTCGCCGGCATCCCGGTCTCGGTCGCCGCAGCCACCTGCTACACCGTCGACACCGCACCGGTCGACCGGCTGATCTCGGGGGTGGACGGACACCAGGCGGTCAACGTCGTACACGTGTACGCCGACCGGGTCGTGCACTCGATCGTGCCGGTGGCCGCCGCTCCCGAGGTGGACGGCTTCGGCACCGACGTCGCTCCGCTGCTCGAGGCGCTCAGCCCGGAGGAACGGCTCGACATGGTCTCGCGCAAGGACTCGCCCCTGAACACCGGCGAGCTCACGATCGAGGCGCCACCCCTCGGCGGCTGAGGTTGCGGGGAGACCGCGCTTGCCGAGGGAAAACGCGGAACAATTCGGGCGACGCGCCCGGGTCCAACGCGATTTGTTCCGCGTTTTCCCTCGGGAACAGCCCCACCACACCCCGGCCCAGGTCGCCTGCGGGCCGCAGACCGCGTCCGGGTCCTCGACCGGTCCGCCCGGGGAGAAAACGCGGAACAATGCAGCCGACACCCCCGGGCCCACCTCGATTTGTTCCGCGTTTTCCCGCCCCTCGAGCGAGCCCGACCCACCCTCCGACCCCGGCCGTCGTCCGTCCCCGAGACCCTGATTAGGCTCGCCTCACCTACCCAGGAGGTTCATCGGTGCACGGACGCGTCGCGACGACGGAACGACTGACGCCCGACATGGTGCGGGTGACCCTCGGGGGCGGCGACCTCGAGCACCTCGAGATGCCCGACGCGACCGATGCCTACGTCAACGTCGCCTTCCGTCCCGACGGGGCGACGTACGACGAGGTCTTCGACCCTGCGGCGGTCCGGGACACCCACCCCAAGGAGCAGCAGCCCGCCCGCCGCCGCTACACGGTGCGGGCGTGGGACCCCGAGGCCCGGCTGCTCACGATCGACTTCGTCGTGCACGGCGACGAGGGGGTCGCCGGCCCCTGGGCCGCGTCGGCCAAGCCCGGTGACGTCCTCGTCTTCACCGGGCCGAGCGGCGGCTACCGTCCGGACCCCACCACCGACTGGCACCTGCTCGTCGGCGACGAGTCGGCCCTCCCGGCCATCGCCGCGTCGCTCGAGGCGCTGCACCCGGAGGCGAGAGCGGCGGTCCTGCTGGTGTGCGACGGCCCCGAGCACGAGACCGCGCTGCCCAGCCCGGCCGACGTCGAGGTCCGCTGGCTCCACCGCGGTCGAGGCCCGGAGGACGCCGCCCTGCTGGTCGACGCGGTCCGCGACCTGACGTTCCCCCACGGTCGCCCCTTCGGTTTCGTCCACGGCGAGGCTGACGAGATCCGCGCCGTACGCCACCACCTCCTGCACGACCGCGGCCTGACCCGGCAGGACCTCTCCTGCTCGCCGTACTGGCGCCGGACGATGACCGACGAGGCCTGGCGCCAGATCAAGCGCGACTACGTCGCCGCCATGGAGGCCGAGGCGGGCTAGACGCCCTCGCGCTCGTGGAAGCCGAGGTGCGCGAAGGCCTCACCGCGCTTCATCGACTCCACGACCCCGGGGTGGACCCGGTGCAGGTGGGCGATGGCCTTGTGGCGGTAGCGCAGGATCATGAACGCCCCGAAGCCCCAGAAGAGGAACTGCACCGACATCGCGACCCGGAAGTCAGCCAGGTCGTACGACGAGGTCCCGCCACCGCCGCTGGTCCGGTCGAGCACGACCCCGATCAACGCCATCGTCAGCAGGCTGGCCGAGAACCCGCCTACGTTGACGAAGCCGTTCGCACGCCCCGAGGCCTCCTTGGGGATGAAGGTGCGAGCGAGGTCGAAGCCCACCATCGACGCCGGACCACCGGTCGCCATCAGACAGACCAGCACGACGAGCATCCAGATCGGTGCCGGTGTCGACCGGGCCAGGACGACCGCCCACCCGAGGGCCATCGCCGCGACGATCACCAGGACGAACCACGAGCGGTAGTAGGGGAAGCGGGCCACCAGCGCGCCGAGGATGACACCGCTGACGATGACCCAGCCGGTCATCACCATCAGCAGCGTGCTGGCGGCGCCACCCGACAGGCCCTCCCCCTTCACCAGGAACGGGTAGCCCCACAGCAGCGCGAAGACCGTCGCGGAGAACTGCGACGTGAAGTGCGACCACATCCCGAGCCGGGTGCCGGGGTTGCCCCACACCAGGCTCAGCGTGCGGCGCAGGGCACGCATCTTGATCCGGACCGGGCCCTCGCGCCGGTACGGCGAGTCCTTGACCCCGAGGGCCACCGCCACCATCAGCACGATGCCCAGTGAGGAAGCCAGGGCGAACGTCTTGGTCCATCCGAGCTGGTGGAGGGCGAACGCCAGGGGCGCGGCCGCGAGGATCGCACCGACCTGACCGGTCTGGCCGGTCAGCTGGGTGACCATCGGTGCCTGGCGGACCAGGAACCACAACGCCACCAGCCGGATCACGCTGACGAAGATGGTGGCATCCCCCGCACCGAGAACGGCACGCGCGAGCACCGCCACGGGGAACGACGTCGCGTAGGCGAACACCAGCTGCCCCAGGGACATCAGCGCCAGCCCCGCGAGCAGCAGCACCCGCGAGCCGTACCGGTCCAGCAGCACCCCGATCGGGATCTGCAGCCCGGCGTACACGATCAGCTGGAGCACCACGAAGAAGGACAGCTGGGCCGCAGAGATCCCGAACCGGTCCTGGGCGGTCAGCCCGGCGACGCCGAGGGAGCTGCGGTTGAAGACCGCCAGCAGGTAGACCGACAGCGAGACGAGCCAGATCACCCACGCTCGGCGCTTGCCGATGTCGTGGATCTGCTCGCTCACGCGGTTCATCGTCGCGTACCCACGGACGGTCGCTGTCGTCGGTGCCCCCGGCAGGGGAGGATTCAGCCTGTGGTCGACATGCTGCCCAGGCAAGACCGTCTGGCTCCCCTGGACGACGCGCTCGCGAGCGCGGCCGCCGGAGCAGGTCGGATGGTGCTGCTCGGTGGAGAGGCGGGATCGGGGAAGTCGACCCTGGTCCGGCAGTTCGCGGACTCAGCCGCGCGTCGGCACGAGGTGCTGGTCGGCTACTGCGAGCCCCTCAGTACGCCGCGCCCCGCCGGCCCGTTGCTCGATCTGGCCCCGCGGCTCGGACCCGACCTGGTCGACCTCCTGCGTGAGGGGCGTCGCGCCCATCTCCTCGACGCCGCACTGGCCGCGATGACCGAGGGCTCCCGAGCCCGGGTCGTCGTCTTCGAGGACATCCACTGGGCCGACGCGCTGACCCTGGACCTGCTGGGGTTCCTGGCGCGACGCATCGACGCCTACCCGCTGCTCGTGGTGGCGAGCTACCGCGACGACGAGGTCGACCCCCGGCACGCGACACGGGCCTGGCTGGGTGGGGTGGCGGCGTACCCCGGGGTGCGGCACGCGGCGGTGCCGCCGCTGACCGTCGACGAGGTGGCCACGCTGGCACGAGGGTCCGGTCTGAACCCCTCGGCACTGATGACGCAGACCAGCGGCAACGCGTTCTTCGTCTCCGAGGTGCTGGCCGCCGGCGAGGGGCTCCCCGGCCGCGTCCAGGACGCCGTCATCGCCCGCGTCGCGCGGTTGTCCGAAGCAGCCCGTGAGGCCTTGGCCGCCGCGGCCGTGCTCGGCCCGCGCGCCGAGCCCCGGATCCTCCTGGCCCTCCCCGGGGTCCGGGCCACGGCCGTCGACGAGTGCGTCAGCGGCGGCTTCCTGCGGTTCGAGCCACCGTCCTTCGAGTTCCGTCACGAGATCGTGCGCGAGGCCGTGCTCGCCTCGCTGGGTCCCGCGGCGCTGCAGAGCCTGCACGCGGCGGCACTCGCCCTCCTCGCAGAACGGGACGACCCGGACCTCCTCCCCCGCCTTGCCGAGCACGCGGATCGCTCCGGCGACCGCGAGGGCGTGCTCCGGTTCGCGCCGCCCGCGGGCGAGCGTGCCGCCCGGATGGGCGCACACCGTGAGGCAGCGGAGCAGTACGCCCGCGCGGTCGCGTACGCCGACCAGGAGTCGCCGTCGCGCCGGGCGGACCTGCTCGAGAAGCTCGGCAACGAGCTCTGGATGACCGGTCGGGACCAGGCCGCACTCGGCTCGTTCGAGGAGGCGCTCGGGATCCGTCGTTCCCTGGACGACGCCGAGGGGATCGCGGCCGTCCTCGGCGTGCTCGCCCGGCTCAACCTGCACGTCGCTCGGCCCGCTGACGCCGTGGCCGCGGCCGACGAGGCGGTGTCGGTGCTCGAGGGCCGCCCACACCACACGGCGTACGGCCGGGCGCTGTCGGCACGCGCCGGCCTGGAGATGTCGATGGCGCGGTATCCCTCCGCCATCGAGTACGCCGAGCGCGCGCTGCGGGTGGCCGACGAGGTCGAGGACCTCCCCTTGCGAGTGCACGCGCTGGGCTCGCTCGGCTACTCCCTCCTGGCCAGCGGACACGCCGAGGGCTTCGAGCTGGCCGAGGAGAGCCTGGCCCTGGCGCTCGACAACGGCCTGCACGACCTGGCGGGTCGCAACTACCAGAACCTCTCCTGCGCGGGTGTCGACTACGGGCTCCCCGAGCTCGCCGAGCGCTATCAGCCACCCGGCCTCGCCTTCTGTCGCGCCCACGACCTGGAGGGCCACTCGATCTGCCTGGAGTCGGACCGCCTGCTCTACCTCCTGGACGCCGGCGAGTGGGACGCGGTCGAGAGTGACGCCCCTGCTCTCCTCGACCTGGTCGACCCGTCGCCGGTCCTGCGGTTCGTGTCGCTGATCCCGACCGTCCGGTTGCTGATCCGCGCCGGCCGTCCGCACGACGACCTCCTCGCCGAGGCCACCCGGATCGCCACGACGCTCTCGGATCCGCCCCGGCTCACCCAGGCACTCACGGCTCGCGCGGAGTCCGCCTGGTTCGCCGGACGCCTCGAGGCCCTCCGACCCGAGCTCCAGCGCGCCGTCGAGGACGCCGTCGCCCGTGGCGACGAGTGGCTGACCGCCGAGCTGGCGTACTGGCTGCACCGCGCCGACCCGTCGTACCCGCTGCCGGAGCGGATGCGTGGCGCCTGGGCCGTCGAGCTCCGAGAGTCTCCGCGCGAGGCCGCTGCCACCTGGCTCGGCCTCCGACGCCCGTACGCCGCGGCGGTGGCGCTTCTGGCCGGCGACGAGGCCGACCTCCGCGAAGCCCTCTCCGTCCTGACCCAGCTCGACGCCGCTCCGGCCGCCCGGATCGCCCGATCCCGGCTCCGGGAGCTCGGCGCCACCGGCGTGGAGCGCGGCCCGCGTGGCGCGACCACCGCCCATCCGTGGGGCCTGACCCCGCGCGAGGACGAGGTCTGGGGGCTGCTCGCCCGAGGCCTCACCAACGCCGAGATCGCCCAGCACCTCGTGCTCTCGGAGCGGACCGTCCATCACCACGTGTCCGCCGTCCTCGGCAAGCTCGGCGTACGCACCCGCACCGAGGCGGCGACCCTCGCGGCCCAAGCTGGGCAGGCAGACGTCGAATCTGGGCAGCCGCTGCCGATCCGATCCACGCGGCCCCTCTCCTAGCTTCGTCACAGCGGCCCACCCGGGGCCGGACGAGTGCAAGGAGCAGGACGATGGCGAGATTCATGGTGGAACGGTCCTTCACGGACGGTCTGCACATCCCGGTGAACGCGGACGGCGCGGAGGCGTGCCTGGGTGTGGTCGGACGCAACGCCGAGGTGGGCGTGACCTGGGTCCACTCCTACGTCAACGAGGACAAGACCAAGACCTACTGCGTGTACGACGGGCCGGACGCGGAGGCGATCCAGCGGGCCGCGGAGCGCAACGGGCTCCCGGTCGACTCGGTCACCCGCGTCAGTGTGCTGGACCCCTACTTCTACCGATGACCTGCCGCGCACGGCCCCGGCTTACCTGAGACCTCAGCCGATCGGCACGGTCCAGACCAACGTCGTACCGCCCGGGTCCGGGAGGTCGGCGACCACCAGCGAGCCGTGTCGGTCCTCGGCGCGGCTACGCAGGTTGTCCAGGCCGCTGCTGCGCGAGGTGGCCCCCATGCCGCTGCCGTTGTCACTGATCGTGACCGTCAGCTGTGCGGTGGTCGCGTGGACGCTCAGCTGGGCTGTCGTGGCGTGTGCGTGCTTGGCGACGTTGGTCAGCCCCTCCCGCACCACCGCGGTGACGTCACGGATCAGCTCGTCGGTGCTGAGCGAGTCGAGGGGTCCGTCGAGATCGAGCCGCGGGTCGAAGCCGAGCGCCGGTCTGACCTCCCCGACCACGTCGAGCACGGCGGACCGGATCCCCGTGGCGGAGGCGGGCTGGAGCTGGAAGATCGAGATCCGGATCTGCTTGATCGCCTCGTCGAGCGACGCGACGACGTCGGACAGGGTGGCCACGTCGCGTTCCGAGTCGAGGTGCGCCGTGGTTGCCTGCACCATCAGCCCGGCGGCGAAGAGCTGTTGGATCACGTGGTCGTGCAGGTCACGCGCGATCCGGGCTCTGTCCTCGAGCACGAGCACCCGCTCGTGGTCGCGCCGTGCCTCCTCCAGCTCGAGAGCGGTCGACGCGTGGTTGGAGAACGTGGTCGCCATCTCCATGTCGACCTGCGAGAAGGGACGTCGACCGCGGGCGCGACCCACGACCAACGACCCACGCACCTCCTGCCTCCCGATGAGAGGGAGGACCATGACCGGACCGACCTGCACCCGACCGGCGAGATAGATGGTGCGACCGCCGACCTGGCTCGTCTGCTCGGCGTCGGCCAGGCGGACCGGCTCCGCTGTCTCCATCACCCACTCGCTCAGGGTCCCCTGCCGGGCGTAGCGGGTGCCGCCGAGCTGCTCGGCGTCCTTGCCGTCCGCCACCGCCACCACGAGCTCGCCGTCCTCCGGCAGCACGAGGGTGGCCAGGTCGGCGTCCGCCAAGGACCGGACGGTCCGGGTGATCAGCTGCAGAGAGCCCTCGTCCCCGGCGAGCACCCGCCGGGTGACGTCCGCCGACTCGGCCAGCCACTCCTGCCGGTGCTCGGACTCGGCGAAGAGGCGGGCGTTCTCGATCGCGATGCCGGCGGTCGCCGCGAGCGCCTCGACGATCTCCTCGTCCTGGGCGGTGAAGGTCTCGCCGTCGTTGCGGGTCAGGTAGAGGTTGCCGAACACCTCGTCGCGCACCCGGATCGGCACCCCGAGGAAGCCGCGCATCGGTGGATGGTGGGCCGGAAACCCCACCGAGCGCTCGTGCGCCGCCAGGTCGTCGAGGCGTACGGCGTGCGGCTGCTCGATGAGCAGGCCGAGCAGACCCTTGCCCTCGGGCAGGTGACCGATCTGGGTGACCGTCGCGGCGTCGAGGCCGACGTGGATGAACTCGTCGAGCCCCACGCCCTCGGGAGAGATGACGCCCAGGGCGCCGTACTGCGCGTGCGCGAGGACGACCGCTGACTCGGCGATGCGTCGCAGCACGGTGGCGAGGTCGAGGTCGGCGACGATCGAGCGGTTGGCCTCGAGCAGGCCGCCGAGACGGTACTGGGCGTCGCTGACGTCGCGCGCCCGCTCGATCAGCTGCGCAAGAAGCTGGTCGAGGCCCAGCTCCGGTCCGTCCTGATGACCTGGACCCACCACCGCCACACCTGGAAGGTACTCCCCCAGCGCCGTGGTCCTCGGGAGTCGGACCAGGGCCCTGCGCCTCCCCGCGTCACTTGATCCCCGTGCTGGCGATCGACTGGACGAACCATCGCTGACCCACCAGGAAGAGCACGAAGACGGGGAGCTGGCTGATCATGGTGGCGGCCATCAGCACGGGCCAGTTCGTGAAGTGCGCGCTCTGGAACGTCGCCAGTCCGAGCTGGACGGTCATGTTGTCGGGCGTGGCGATGACCACCAGGGGCCACAGGAAGTCGTTCCACACCGACAGGAAGGTCAGCACGGCGACGGTGCTCAGCGGCGGTCCCATCAGCGGCAGCAGGATGCTGCGAAGGATCCGCAGCCGGCCTGCCCCGTCGATCAGCGCGGCCTCCTCGAGCTCGACCGGAAGGCTGAGGAAGAACTGGCGGAGCAGGTAGATGCCGAAGGGGGTGGCCAGGTTCGGCAGGACCAGAGCAGGCAGCGTGTCGACCAGGTGCAGGTGCTTGATGATCAGCAGCGTCGGGATCATCACGACCTGGAACGGCACCATGAGGGTGGCGAGGATGCCGATGAACGCCACCTGCGAGCCCGGGAAGCGCAGCCGGGCGAAGGCGTAGCCGGCCAGGCTGCACAGCACGAGGTTGCTGACCACGCAGGTGATCGACACGATCGCGCTGTTCAGCATCCACTGCAGCATCGGTGAGTCGTTCCAGGCCGTGGCGTAGTTGGACCACTGCAGCGAGCTCGGCAGCCCGGGCGGGAAGCGCCGGGTCTCCGCCAGCGTCGAGAGGCTGGTCACCAGCATCCACAGCAGGGGCACCACCATCAGCAGCGCCACCGGCACCAGCACCAGGTGCCAGGGGGACGGCGCGTGCAGCTTCCGCCGTGACCGACGCGCCGGCGCCGGGGTCGGTGCCCGTCGTACGTCGTCGAGCACGGCCATCAGGGACGCTCCCCGGTCGTGGCGGGATCACGCGTGAGCCTGAGCTGCACGAGGGTGATCGCACCGATCACCACGAAGAGCACGCTCGCGATCGCGGCCGCGTATCCGGCGTGGAAGAACTGGAACGCCTGCTGGTAGAGGTAGTAGACGACGACGGTCGTCGAGTGCAACGGACCGCCCTTGGTCGTCACGTACACCTCGTCGAACAGCTGCAGCGCGTTGATCGTGAGCCACACCATCAGGAAGGCGCTCACCGGGCGGAGCAGCGGAACCTCGATCCGCCAGAACGCTCCTGCGCGCGAGCAGCCGTCCATCTCGGCGGCCTCGATCAGCTCCTGCGGCACTCCCTGGAGCGCGGCCAGGAAGATCAGGGCGCCGAAGCCGACCCAGCCCCAGACCGTCATCATCACGATCGCGAAGAGCGCGCCGTCGGGAGAGGCGAAGAAGCCGAAGGTCGGTAGTCCGAGCTTGCTGAGGACCGCGTTCACGAGCCCGTAGTCGGGGTCCAGCAGCCAGGTGAAGATCACGCCGGTGGCGACGGTGGAGGTGACGACGGGGACGAAGACGGCCAGTCGGTAGACGGTGATCCCCCGGACCCGACGGTTGAGCAGGGCGGCCGCGAGGAGTGACAGCACCAGCGTGATCGGTACGAAGGTCACCGTGTAGACCACGGTGTGACGAACGGAGTCGGCGAACACGGGGTCGTGCGCCAGCTGGCGGTAGTTGCTCAGCCCGGCCCAGGTGCCGGGGGTCTGCAGGTCGTTGTGCTGGAACGACAGCAAGAACGCCCAGCAGACCGGCAGCAGTCCGAACACGGCGATCAGGACGACGCTCGGGCTGATCATGGCCCAGCCCGTGATCGCGTCGCTCCGCGCCTGCCAGGACCGGCCCCGGCCCGACCTCGCCGGCGGGGTCACCACGCGGCGCGGCGGCAGGATGGTGGCCCGCCGCCGACGAGCCTGCGTCACGAGCCGGCCAGCACCGACGCGACCTGCGACGAGGCCGAGTTGAGGGCCTCGTCGGGCGCGGCCTGACCCAGGAGGACCGACTGCACCATGGTGCCGATGATCGTCGACACCTCGGCGTACGACGCGATGTTCGGCCGCACGTGCTTGACGTTGTTGAGGTTCGACACGAACACCTTCTCGGCCGGGAACTTCTTCAAGAAGGTCTGGTAGGCCGGCAGCGTGGTCTCGGACTGGCGCAGCGGGAGGTCACCGGTCGCGATCGAGAACTTGATGTGCTGCTTGGCCGACGTCAGCCAGGTGACGAAGTCGAACGCCGTGTCGGCCCGCGGCCCGGAGTGGTCGAACAGCATGTAGAGGTCCGGCCCGGAGATGGTCTCGTGGTTGCCGTTGAAGCCGGGCAGGTAGGTGACGCCGTACTTCACGTCGGGGTTGATGCTCGACAGGTCCCACGGCCCCGTCCAGAGCATCGCGATCTTCCCGCTGTTGAACAGGTTCAGGTAGTTGCCGTTGCCCTGGTCGAGGTAGACCGACTTGTCGGTCACGGCCATGTCCTCGAGCTGCTGCAGCGCCGCCTTGCCGGCGTCGGAGTCGAAGGCCGGCGCGGTGTTGTCGGCGTTGAGCAGGTCGCCGCCCGCCTGCCACAGCATCGCCAGGTACCGCCACACGGTGTCCTCGCTGCCGTCGTTGACGTAGGCCCAGCCGTAGGTCTTCGTGCTCGCGTCGGTGAGCTTCTTCGACGCGTCGCGGAAGTCCTGCCAGGTCCAGTCGTTGGTCGGCGGGGCGACGCCGGCCCGGGCGAAGAGCGCCTTGTTGTAGACGAGGCTGAGGTTGTCGATCAGCGCCGGGACACCCACCACCTTGTCGTCGACCGTGGCCGCCTCGCGAGCCGAGGGGTAGAAGTCGTTCCAGTCCACCGAGGGCGCCGTCACCCGGTCGGTGAGGTCGACCAGCTTCGGCTGCCGGACCAGCTGGGCGGCCGAGGATCCGTACTGGTAGGCGACGTCCGGGAAGTTGCCGGCCGTGAAGCCGGCCACGGTCTTCTGCAGGGCGCTGTCGTTCCCGCCGTTGAACTGAAGCGTCACCTTCTCGTCGGGATGCTGCTGGTTCCAGGTGCCGGCCGCCGCCTGCAGGGCGGTGGCCTCGGCGTCGGTGTAGCCGTGGGTCACGACGATGGACGTACCGCCGCTGTCGGAGCTGTTGCCACCGCCGCATGCGGTGAGAACACCGGCCGCCAGCGCGACGGCCACGAGCGCACGCAGCAGGGGTCCGGAGCGGGGGGCGGAACCGGGGTTCGGTGACATCGGGGCTCTTCCCTTCGTTTCCGCGACCAAGCAGATTCGATCGTGAAGTTTGCTCAGCCTTGCACGGTTGTAGCACCCGGTCAAGGAACGCCCGCGCGGAGAGATGCGCGAAGTGAGCACGATCGTGCGCGTACTGTGCAGCCATGCGACAAGACGTCCGCTTGGGGCTGATCCTGCAGCAGCTCAACGAGAGCGGCTCGGTGGGCGTCGCCGAGCTGGCGGAGCAGCTGGCCGTCTCGGAGGCCTCGGTACGTCGCGACCTGCACCGACTGGAGCAGCAGAACCTCCTCACCCGTACCCACGGAGGAGCGGTCGCGTCCGGCGTCCTCTACGAGCTGCCGATGCGGTACCGGGGCGGCCAGCACAACGACGCCAAGCGCGCGATCGCAGCCGCCGCCGCAGAGCTGGTGACCCCTGAGACGACCTCGGTAGGTCTCAACGGCGGGACGACGACGACCGAGGTCGCCCGGGCCCTGTCCGGACGGCCGGGCCTGCGCGTGGTGACGAACGCCCTCAACATCGCCTCCGAGCTCGCCGTCCGCTCCAACATCGAGCTGGTCGTGTGCGGGGGAAGCGCCCGGGCCGAGTCCTACGAGCTCGTCGGGCCGCTCGCCGAGCTCACCCTCTCCCACCTGAACCTCGACCTGGCGTTCATCGGTGTCGACGGGATCAGCCCCACGGCCGGCCTGACCACTCACCACGAGGTCGAGGCCCAGACCAACCGGGCGCTCGTCCGGACCGCCGCCCGGGCCGCGGTCGTGGCGGACTCGAGCAAGCTCGGCCGTCGCGGGTTCGCCAAGATCGGCGACCTGGACCTGGTCTCGGACCTGATCACGGACTCGGCGGCGTCTCCCGACGCCGTCGCTGCCCTGCGCCGCGCCGGGATCCAGGTGCATCTCGTCGACGCCTCCTGACCACCCGGCGGGGGCACACCTCAGGGGCGGAGCGGCACCCGTAGCGCCGCGGGCAGCAGCGACCCGTGGGCGGCCACCATCGCGTCGGCGAGCCCCCAGATCGCATCGACCGACAGCGTGGCCGACGTGTTGGGGTCGACCATCAGCGCCCGTCGTACCAGCTCCGGACGCTCTTCGACGGCGGCCCGCACCGTCAGCTCCACTACTGACAGGAACTGGCGGTTCAGCGCCGCACAGGCGGCCGGGAGTGCTTCGACGGCCAGCGGGTGGGCGCCCTCGGCATCCAGCCGACACGGGACCTCGACGCCCGCTCCGTCCGGCAGGTTGGGCACCAACCCCCGGTTCGGCACCGTGACCTGGATGGTGCGCGGCGTGCCCGTGACCAGGCTGTGCACCACCTGGGGCGCGTACTCGGCAGCCTCGTCCTCGGGCTCGACGTACCGACCCTCGGCGACCAGCGGCTCGAGCTCGTCGATCTCGGCGACGTTCGCGGCGCTGATCCCGATGTAGTCGTCGACCGGGATCCTCAGCCGTGCGATCTCGGCATCGTCGTGCAGGTACCACGGCACGTACTCGCTGGAGTGCTCACTGGTCTCGGTCGGGTAGTAGCCCAGCCGCCGGTACATGTCGACGCGCACCCGCCGCTGCAGCTCCGGGTCGGCGGCGATGCGCTCGTCGAGCAGCGGGTAGAGGCTCTCGCCGTCGCGCTCCCAGCGCAGCACCCAGGCCTGGTGGTTGACCCCTGCGCTGTGGAAGGTCACGTCCTCCAGCGGTACGTCGATCAGCTCGCACAGGTCGTGCACGGTCCAGAACACCGAGTGACACAGTCCCAGCGCCTTGACGCCCGGGTGGCGCTCGGCGAGGTACTGCAGGTTCATCGCCATCGGGTTGGTGTAGTTGAGCAGCCAGGCGTCGGGGCAGACCTCCTGGATGTCGCGCGCGATCCCGTCGAGCACCGGGAAGGTCCGCAGGGCCCGGAACACCCCGCCCACCCCGAGCGTGTCGCCGATGGTCTGGCGGACGCCGTACTGCGCGGGCACCTCGAAGTCGGTGAGGGTCGCCGCGTGCCCGCCGACGTTGACGGTGTTGACGACGAAGTCGGCCCCCGCCAACGCCGTACGACGGTCGGCCTCGGCACGCACCTCGGCCCGACGTCCGTGGTGGTCGACGGTCAGCCGGGCCACGTCGTGGGCCAGGCGGAGCCGGCGCTCGTCGATGTCGTGCAGCACGAGCGTGAGCGGACCGAGGTCGTCGTAGGACAGGAGGTCGCGCAGGAGCTGGCGGGTGAAGACCGCCGACCCGGCACCGACGAGGCTGATCGTCGTCATGGTCGGAGCATCGCACTTCCGGCTCAAACGATCAAGAAAGAGCAATCACGTTGATTGTTTCTGGACAGATGTGCACAGGGTCGGCCACGATAGAGCGGTGTCCGCCGACCAGGAGCCCGCGTCCGGCGCCCGTGCCGCCCGGGTGCTCGTGGTGGGCGACGCCAACCCGGACCTGGTGCTGAGCGGCGACGTCGTCCCCCGGTTCGTCCAGGTCGAGCAGCTCCTCGACGCGGCCTCGTTGGTGATCGGCGGCTCGGCCTCGATCACGGCCCACGGCCTGGCCCGCTTGGGTCGGTCGGTCTCGCTCGTCGCCGCCGTGGGCGACGACCACTTCGGCACCTTCCTGACCGGGCTCCTCGACGAGGCAGGCGTCGATGTCCGCTACGTCGCGGTGCGGCCCGACCTCCCGACCGGGCTCACCGTCGCACTCAACCGCGGACCCGACCGCGCCATGCTCACGCTGACCGGTGCGATCGAATCCCTCACCGAGTCGGACCTGCTGCACGCCCTCGACGACCTGCACGGACAGGAGCCGAGCCGGCGCCCCGGTCATGTGCACGTGGCGTCGCTGTATCTCCAGCCCTCGCTCGCGCCGGCGCTCCCGTCGTTCCTGGGCAGGGCCCGCGAGCTCGGACTGACGACCTCGATGGACACCAACGGCGACCCCTCGGAGCAGTGGCGGGGCATCGACGACCTGCTCCCGCACCTCGACGTCCTGCTCCCGAACCGCGACGAGGCGGTCGCACTCGGACGCGACCCCGATCCCCGGCAGGCAGCGGCGACCTTGGCGTCCCAGGGGCCGCTCACCGTCGTCAAGGACGGCGGTGCGGGAGCGTTCGCGGTCTCGCCCGACGGCGCCCTGGTCGAGGCACCGGGGTCTCCCGTCGACCCGATCGACACGACCGGTGCCGGAGACACCTTCGATGCCGCGTTCCTCGACGCCTGGCTCGACGGCCTACCCCTGCAGGCCGTGCTCCGCCGGGCCGTCGTGGCCGGCACGTTCTGTGTCCGCCACGTCGGCGGCACCGCCGGACAACCCACCCAGGACCAGATCACCGAGGCGCTGGACGAGCCCGCGCCCCTCATCGAGGAGAGCTCAGCGTGACGACTGACACCGTGCCCACCGTCCCGTTCGTCCGGGCCGAGATCGCGCAGCAGCCCGACGCCTGGACCCGCGCCGCCGGACTGGCCCCCGACCTGGCCGACGTCCTGCCGCGGCCCGGCGAGTCCGTGGCCGTGATCGGCTGTGGGACGTCGTGGTTCATGGCTGCGGCGTACGCCGGTCTGCGCGAGGACGCGGGGCTGGGCCTGACCGACGCGTTCGCGGCCAGTGAGCTCCCGGTCGGCCGCTCCTACGACCGGGTGGTGGCCATCTCCCGCTCGGGCACGACGACCGAGGTCGTGCGCGCCATGACGGCGATCAACGCGCCCGTCCTGGCCCTCACTGCCGTGGCCGGGTCACCGGTCGCCGCGGCCGCCACGGACACCGTGGTGCTCGACTTCGCCGACGAGCGTTCGGTGGTCCAGACCGTGTTCGCCACCACCACCTTGATGCTGCTGCGGGCCTCGCTCGGGGAGTCCGTCGGGCCCGTCATCGCCCAGGCCCACGAGGTGCTCGCCGGGCAGCACGGCCTCGATCCCGCGATGACCTCGGTCGAGCAGATCTCTTTCCTCGGCCGGCAGTGGGCCTTCGGCATCGCCCAGGAGGCCGCGCTCAAGTTCCGGGAGGCCTGCCGCCTCTGGACGGAGTCCTACCCCCAGATGGAGTACCGCCACGGGCCGATCGCGGTGGCCGAACCGGGTCGGGCCGTGTGGGTGCTGGGCGCCTCGGTTCCCGGTCTCGCCGAGGAGGTACGTCGTACGGGCGCCCTCGTCGTCGACGACGACCTGGACCCGATGGCCGACCTCGTCCGTGGCCAGCTCCTCGCGGTCGACCGCGCGGAGGCAGCCGGGCTCGATCCCGACCGGCCGCGCAGCCTCGCCCGATCCGTCGTGCTCGCCGACTCGTGATCCTCTGCGTCTGCCTGAGCCCGGCAGTGGACGTGACCTACCACGTCGACCACCTGCATCCCAGCGGCACGACGCGGGTGAGCACCGTCGCCGAGCGACCCGGTGGCAAGGCCGTCAACGTCGCCCGGGTGCTGCACCGGCTCGGGGAGCCGAGCCGGCTGGTGGCACCCGCCGGAGGTGGGACGGGCGACCAGCTGCGGCAGGGTCTCGCCGCCGCAGGACTGGACGCCCTGCTTGTCGACAGTGGCCGGCCCACGCGTCGTACCGTCACCGTCGTCGAGCGTGACGGCGCCGGACCCACCACGCTCGTCGAGCCCGCCTCGCTCGACTGCTGGCCCGACCTCGTGGCCGTGGTCGAGACCAGCCTCGACGAGGTCGACGTGCTGGTCATCAGCGGGAGCGTGCCGGACGGCGTACCCGAGAACGGCCTGGCTGCGCTGGTCTCGGCCGGGCGACGTCACTCCCTGCCCGTCCTGGTCGACACCCACGGGCCGTGGCTGCTCTCTGCACTCGCCGCCGGGGCGACCGTGGTCAAACCCAACGCGCACGAGCTCACGGCGATCTCGGGTGACGATGACCCCGTGCGGGCCGCCCGAGCCATGGCCCGGTCCTGGGGTGCCACGGTCGTGGCTTCGCTCGGCGAGGACGGCGTCATCGCTGCGACCCCGACCGGGGTCTGGGAGGCACGACCCGCAAAGGTCCTGGCGGGCAACCCGACAGGAGCGGGCGACGCGCTGGTGGCCGGCCTGGCGCGCGGCCTGCTACGCGACCCGCTGGCCGCCTCGTCGCCCGAACGGATGCTGCACGACGCCGTTGCCTTGTCGGCGGCCGCGGTCCTCTCGCCCGAGGCCGGCGACGTCGACCTCGCCGATCACGCGGCGCAGCTCCCCGGTGTCGTCGTACGAGAGTGGGACGGTGCGCGATGACGGTGGTGGACATCGGCGTCCTGGTCGCGGAGGCGCAACAGCGGCGCGGCGCCCTGCCGGCGTTCAACCTGATCACGCTGGAGCATGCCGAGGCGATCGTGGCCGCTGCCTCGCAGGCCGGACGTGGGGTGGTGCTCGCGCTCAGCGAGAACGCCATCCGCTACCACGGCGGCGCGGCCGAACCCATCCTGGCCGCCACGCAGGTGATGGCGTCGCAGGCCGACGTGCCGATCGCCGTACACCTGGACCACGTGACCGACGACGACCTCGTGGCCGAGGCCGTCCGAGGACCCCTGCGTCCCTACCTCAGCTCGCTGATGTACGACGGCGGCGCGCTGCCGTACGCCGAGAACCTCGCCCGTACCCAGCAGGTCGTCGACGACGGCCACGCTGCCGGCCTCTGGGTCGAGGCGGAGCTGGGGTACGTCGGCGGGAAAGCCGGCGCGGCGCAGAGCGCGCACGCCCCCGGCGTCCGGACCGACCCCACCGAGGCCGCCGCGTTCGTGGCAGCGACCGGGGTGGACGCCCTCGCTGTCGCGGTGGGCTCGTCCCACGCGATGACGACCCGCACGGCGCAGCTGGATCATCGGCTGATCGCGGCGCTCCGCTCGGAGGTGCCCGTACCGCTCGTGCTGCACGGGTCGTCCGGCGTACCCGATGAGGAGCTGGCCCGCGCGGTGTCTGCAGGGATGACCAAGATCAACATCGGCACCGCGCTCAACATCGCCCTGACGACCTCCATCCGTGGTGGCCTCGAGGCCGACCCCGCAGTCACCGACCCGCGCCGCTATCTCGGCCCCGCTCGCGAGGCGATGCGCGCTGAGGTGAGCCGGCTGCTGGACGTGCTGACCTGAGGACGACGTGCAGAAGCGGTCGTTCTCCCGTGGCCTGACGTGCGCGGAGGCCCTCACTGCAAGCCCTGTCCCTCCACCCGTCAGGGTGTGGGAGGCGTGCGGGCGCTCGCCGTACCCTCCCCCCAAGCCTCGGCGGCCGGTGGGTCTGTGTAGGCGCCGAGGTCAGCGCCCCGCAGCCTGAGCAGCGCGGGGCGCGACCATCTCCAGGAGCCGGCCGAGCTCCGTCAGCGCGGTGACACCGGATGACCGGCTTGCCACCCGACACCACAGGACGACCCGAGCAAGATCGGGGGTCACTGACGTTCCGCCCGCTGACGCGTTTCGCTCGATGCCGGTCGTTGAGGTCCATGAGAAATCCCCCAGTACCCCCGCTCCCCCATCGGAGGCGACCAACCTGTCAGGTCAGCTGGACCTCGACTCAGAACGACGCCTCATCACGCGTCAACGGACAGGGCCCCGGCGTCACACCCCCCGAGTCCGGAGCGCGACGGTGTAGGAGGCACCGTGCGCCACCAGGCTGATCGCGTAGCTGATGGGAGCAGCGGGCACCTGATTCACGGGGCTCGAGGATGACTCGCGGACCGTCGCGGGCGCAGCGTGCCCGCGGACCGTGTAGGTCACCATGCCCCGGATGGGCGCGGACATCTTGATTGAGTCGATGCGCCAGGCGCCGCCCTTGATGAAGCCGCCCGCGGCGTAGTAGGCCCGGACTGTGTGAGCGAGCTTGCGGCAGGCCGCGCAGTCGTGGCTCAACGCCAGATAAGGCGCGACCCTCCCCGTGTTCTCCATCCGGGCCTCGGCCGCAGCCCACCGAGTGATGAAGCGCTGTGGGTTCTCCTGCTCGATGATGGTGTCGGAGGACCTCTGCGACGAACGGGGGGAGGCCGGCCCAGATGCCTTCGGCAAAGACGTGGCGGCGTCCGATCCAGCGTCGTTTGTGCCGCCGCCCCCGCAGGCGCCGAGGCCGAGTGCCACCATGGTTATCGACACGACTGTGGGCACCACAAGCTCAGGACGTCCCATAAGGTCTCCTCGATCGATGGTTGACCGTTTTCTGTACCACGCTCGTCGGCGCTCCGTCGTTGACACGATCTGGCTCTGAACTGAGCCAGCTGTCGGTCGAGACCGTTTCCCTGTCGGCCCCACTAGCGGGTGAACGGCGCATTGGCAGGCTGGCTTGATGGCGCCATACCGCCAGAGTCGGCGGAAGATTGATCGTCCGCTCATGCCTCTGTCAGGGTCGCGCGTTCCGATGAGCGGAAGCGCCGCTGGCTCAAGCGGGCGATCACGGACCGAAAGTGCCCAGCCCTCCGCAACTCCAGAGCCAGGGACCGACCGGAGTACCGTGTGAAGTCTCGGGGAAGGAGTCTGCTCATGGTGTTCTACCTCGAGTTAGCGGTACTGATGATGTCGGCCATCGCCTTCATTGTCTGGTTCACCCGAACCCCGTTGTTCCGTGCCCACCGCCACGGTCACTGGAAGGACCCAGGTCAGACCGGTACGGGGCGGAGCCGTTTCCACTGAGGACTGCGGGGTCCCGTCAGCCCGCATCAGTTGTCCGTCGCACGCACATGCCGATGAGCGGAGAAGGAGGACGCCGAAGCGTCGCGCGAGTAGCCCTACTCCGATCGCTCGGATACGGGGCCGCATCCGTCGTCGTCGACCTCGGAGCCGGGACCGGACAGTTCGCACTCGAAGCCGCCCAATCCTTCGGTCGAGTAGTGGCGGTGGACCATCTCCAGTGATGCTTGCGCTGTTGCGTGAGTCGGCGCTGCAGCGTGGCTCGAATCGCGATGTCGTCGAGGGAGGCTTTCTTACCTACGAGCACCAGGGCGTACTCGCCGACATCGTCTACAGCCGCTGGGCCCTTCACCATCTGCCGGACTTCTGGAAGTCCATTGCGTTGCACCGGATCCGCGCGACGCTCCCACGGGCGGCCTCCTCCGCCTGTCCGATGTCGTGTTCGCCTTCGGCATCGACGAGGCGGAGGATCGCGTCGAAGCCTGGTGCGCGGCACTAGGGGCGGACGACAGCGAGTGGACACGCGAGGACGCCGAGGAGCACATGCGAGACGAGCACTCGACGTACTCGTGGCTCTTGGAACCCATGATTGAGGCGGCCGGATTCGAGATCCGTGAGGCCGTCTACAGCGACGACCGCTTCCTTGCGGAGTACCTCTTGACTGCAACTTGGTAGCAGGGTCCCCAGACCTACCATCCGCTCATGCCGCTGTCCGCGCTCGGATCTGCCGATGTGCGGTACGGAGGTGGAAGATTGTCGCCATGCTGCCTGACGTGGTGCCGGTCCTGGAGGGCGACGCCGTACGCCTGCGGCCGTGGGAGCCGCGTGACGCGGCCCTGGTGAGTGCTGTGACGTCAGACCCGCTGATTCCTCTCATCACTTCGGTCCCGCGCATGGGTGCCCCACAAGACGTCGAGGCGTACCTTGACCGGCAGCGCGGGTGCGTCGCCAGGGGCGCAGGTTTCTCGTTCGCCGTCGCCGACATCAGCACTGACGAAGCCGTTGGCCACATCGGACTTTGGATCAGGGATATCGCCTTCGGGCGCGCCACGACCGGCTATTGGATGGGGGAACAGTGCCGGAGGCACGGATACGCCAAGGCTGCGCTGGGCGCACTCACTGCATGGGCGTTGTCGCTCCCGGAGATCGAGCGTTTGGAGCTGTACGTGGAGCCGTGGAACGAGGGATCCTGGCGAGCAGCTGAGGCCATCGGGTACAAGCGAGAGGGGCTGCTACGGGCCTGGCAGATGGTCGGAGACGCTCGGAAGGACATGTACATGTACAGCGTCCTTCCCGACCGTTGAAGTCGCTCACGCCGCTGTCCCGGCTCACTTGAATGCCCACGAGCAGACCCGCCTGACATGGAATGATCCCAGCGTGAGCCAGTCTCCAGCCGCCAGCCCGCAACGTGGCGACCTGCAGCAACGTTGAGCCCACCATCGCCGGGTCTCGCGCTCATTCCGGGCATCCTGCTCGTGTTTTTCGGCGCTTGGACCGTTTCTCGACCTTCACAGCGAGAGTCAGCGCTGAGCGCGCCGCCCACTCATGCCGCTGTCCCGGTCGCAGGCTCATACCGATGAGCGGGCTGGGTTCACCCAGTTAGGAAAGGTCCTCCTGTCGCTCAAAGGGATGCCGTAGGCGCCGGCACCGGTTCGAGCAGAAGGTCCGGAGTGCGTCGGGTGAAGACGACTTCGATCAGCCAGCAGAGCGCCGCGGTGATCACTGCGGGCGCGATGAACACCATCTGGCGGGTGAGGTCATGTGAGCCCTGGTTGTCGAACAGCAGATGGGTACGCCACCACGACGAGTGGCTCGCGAGTTCGTGGGTCAACGCGGCGAGGACTGGCGCGGCTAGCAGGCCGAACATCCAGATTCGACCCCAGCGGCGCGCGATGCCCCACGCCAAAGCGATGCCAGCCGAGATAAGCAGCAGGTTCGCCCACTCGTACGTGATGACCTGCGCTGCAGTGGCGTCGTCGCCCCAGATCCACTTGTCGAAGATCACCCAGAGACCCCACATGTACACGCCGGTCGCGAGAACGCAGAGTGCAGCTCCGAGTCTCCGGGGGCCGGTACGTCCCCACACCAGCAGTACCAGGGCGTACGGCCCGAAGTACCTCACCATCGCGTCGACGAGGGCGTAGAGGTAGAACCCAGTCATCGTGTGGATGCTCTCCACGTGGATGATCCGCCGGAGGAGGTGGGGGTACACCCAGTGGTCGTAGGCAAGCCAGCCGGCAATCAGGCCGATCGCGACCGTTGTCGATACCAGCGTTGTCTGGCCACGTCCCTTGGCTGACGAGGCTCCGGATCGTGCGCTCACGACCGACATCTTGCTGCATGACCGCATGAGCCAGCGGCAAAACAACGCCCTCTCAAGCCGCTGTCCGGTCGCGCACCAATATCGCTGAGGGCAGTGCGCCTGGAACGCCAGAACGGTCACCACTCGAGTTGATGACCGTCTGGTTGCGGAGGCTACCCCCTTATTGTGAGGCGAGTTCCAGCCAGGCAAGGTCTCCGGTGTACCGGTCCTGGGACTTCATCGAGGTGTTGGACCTCACCCACTCTGTGATCGCCTCATCCGCCGTCTTCGCATGCTCTTCGGATTCCCACTGGCTGATCGAGACCACCTTGTCGTCGTAGAACATGACTCCGTAGGAGATGTACCCCGGCGTGCTCGTCACAATGGGGATCACCCCGGCGCGGGCCTTGGCTTCGAGGTCGTCTCTGTCGTCGTCATGGGTGTAAATGACCACTCGTGCGTACATGCCTGACTCCTTCGTCCGGACTGACGTCACGGGCGAACGGGCCATTTCCCGCTGCCCGTACTGGGAACGTATCGCTGCCTGGGCGTTGCCTGCTAGAGGCCTGAGTTCTGTCAGACATTGCGGGTCCGGACCTCTTGTCAACCGACGCGGGCCAACTCGCGCAAACACTCACGGCGAGCGCACTCACATGCCGCTGTCCGTGCGACCTCACATGTCGATGAGCGGTCGTACAGTTGAGAGCATGTCGCCCGCTGCTCGTGCCTCCCGATTGGGCCGCCTCGACCTGGTGGTCATCGCGGGCGCGTCCGCGATCGTTGCCTCGCAGGTCGGCTTCCTCGGGGTGTCTGCGGGCTCTGCCCTGATCGACTCGTTGCCCGCGCTGATGGGGCGTCACGCTGCCTGCGCGAGCGACACGACGGTCGTCCTCGACAGCCAGCACCATCAGGTCTGCATCCCTCGGAGCACGAAGGTCCCGGCCGGATGGACGGTTGTGCGGCTACCGAGCGCCCGCTAGTCCCGACCGCTCACTGCCGCTGTCCGGCTCACTCACATGCCGATGAGCGGGAGGCGCGGTCGGCGTTTGCGTCGTTCCGGCGATGAGCGGATGCCCAGCACCCCGCAGGGTGATGCTCACGGGCGCTCCCGACCCAAGTTGCCGCCATTCTCGAAGGGCCGGGCTGACGCCGCTCTCCCAGATTCCCATTCCCACTTGAACCTCGCTCCAGTGGAGATCGCAAACTCCCAGGCTCCCTCCGCGAAGACCACTGCAACCTCCCCGTTCCCGTCCAGAACATGGAGGGAAGGCCCATCTGTGCGAAAGGTGTAAGCGGCCGGGAAGAGGATTCGCTCCCCATTGGGCCTATGGACGCCGTTGCGCTCCGCCCCGGGGTCTTCTTCCAACTCTCGATCGAACTCTGTGTCATCCCAGCCTGGGTCGCTACTCATGTCCTCATAGTGACGTAGGCCAGCGACCGGAGCGAACGTCCTCACATGCCGCTGTCCGAGCTCGCGCTCATTCCGATGAGCGGTCATGTTTGCGGTTGAGGAGTTCTCCTGGGGCGCAGCCGAGGGCGTGACTTATTGACTTGAGTTGTGCTGAGCCGGATGGCCTTGGCGTGGCAGTTCTTGAGGATGGACAGGTTGGCCACGGCCACCCCCACGCGGGAGGACAGCTCGACCAGAGGTCATCTGGTTGTCTGCGGGAGCGGTAAGGGAGCTCCTGGATCAATCGGCGTTCTCGCCGTCGTCCGATCCGTTGTCGTTGCTCGACTCATCCGGACCCTCCTGCTCCTGGAGCAGGACCTTTCCGCTGCCTGCGTCGACGGTCACGTCGGTGATCCCGGACTTGGTCGTCACCTCCACGTCGTACACGACGTACCCGTCCTCCTCCTCGATTTGCACCGCGGTGGCGCTGCCTCCGGCGGCTTGGGCGGCGGTCGCCTTGGCCTCTTCGGGAGTCACCGTGGCGAGAGCCTGCAGCGCCGCGGCTTCCTGGGTGTCGTCCTGCTCGGTGGCCGACTCGGCGGGTGCCTTGATGGTGCCCACCACGTGCTGCTCCTTCTCGCTGCCGGATCCGGTGTCTCCCCTGCCGCTGGCGCCGCTGGCCGCGGCGACACCTGCGGCGCCGAGGCCGGCGATCACTACTACGGTCGCGATGATCGCGCCGTTTCTCTTGGCAATCAGAGCCACTGTCATCTCCTGGGTGTCGAGGCCCCGTTGGCCTGAGAACCACAAGAGTGCAGGTCGCCCGCTGTGAGGATGCTGAGTGTTGCTGAGGGATCGGTAAGGACACCGCTCTCAGAAGTCGCTCAGCATCGCAGGCAATGATGACCGCCGGCGAGAGACGGGCGGCAGGGACGAGGAGGCACGATGCGGGTGTTGGTCGTCGAGGACGAGCCTCGGTTGGGGGAGACGCTGCGGCGCGGACTCGTGGCCGAGAGTTTCGTCGTCGATGTTGAGGTCACGGGTACTGATGGCCTCTGGGCCGCGACCGATCGCCGGTACGACGTCCTCGTGCTCGACATCATGCTGCCCGGCCTCAACGGCTACGACGTCTGCCGAGAGCTGCGGAATCGGAAAGTGTGGACTCCGATCCTTATGCTGACTGCGAAGGACGGTGAGTTCGACGAGGTCGACGCCTTCGACCTCGGCGCCGACGACTACCTCACCAAGCCCTTCTCATTCTCGATCCTGGTGGCGCGACTGCGTGCGCTCGTGCGGCGCGGGAGTCCGGAGCGGCCGGTGGACCTTGTCGTCGGCGACCTGACGCTGAGCCCGTGCAGTCGGCGAGTCTCGCGTGGTGAGGCAGACATCGCGCTGACGCCGCGTGAGTTCGGCCTGCTGCAGTTCCTCATGCGGCATGCCGGCGAGGTCGTTTCCAAGATCGACATCCTGGAGGGGGTATGGGATGCGGGCTACGACGGAGACAGGAACGTGGTGGAGGTCTACGTCGGGTACCTCCGACGCAAGATCGACGCTCCGTTCGATCGGAGCTCGATCCAGACCGTGAGAGGCATGGGCTATCGGATGGTTGCCCGAGGGTGACTAGGTTCGCGATCCGAGGAGTGCGTGCTCGGGCGACGTTCGTCGCGACAGGCGTCGTGGCGGTCGTGCTGGTCGTCGCTTCCGCACTGTTCGTACTGCTCCTGTCCCGTGAGCTCCGCCATTCGCTGACAGACCTCGCTCAACAGCAGGCCAAAGACGTCGCGGCGCAGCTCGAGGGCGGTGTGCCGGCTGCCCGCCTCCCGTCGTTGGTGGGTGGCGGAGAGGCGTTGGTACAGATCGTCGACAGCTCCGGGAGGGTCGTCGCCGGCAGTCCGTCGGTCAACGACGTCGGCCCACTCGTCGCGGCCCGCCCAGCACCTCATGACAACGAAACCACGTACGTCGACCACCTCGAGATCGAAGAGTCCGATCCGCACGTCGTAGTCACCCTCGGAGTAGCGACACCTGACGGTCCGGTCACCGTGGTCACTGCTCAGAGCCTCGAGGGCGTCAAGGAGGCGTCGAGCGTAGTCACCCGGATGCTGGCGATCGGCTGCCCGCTGGTGCTGATTCTCGTGGCCGGTACGTCGTACTGGCTGACCGGCCGTGCGCTCGCCCCGGTGACGGCCATGAGGCGCCGGGTCAGCGAGATCAGCAGTGCAGACGAGGACGCCGACATCCCTGTCTCCGGCGCTGGCGACGAGATCAGCCGTCTTGCGGAGACCATGAATGCCATGCTCGCAAGACTGCGCGCCACCGCCCAAACTCAGCGGCGCTTCGTCGCCGACGCGTCCCACGAGCTCCGGTCACCGCTCACGACGATCCAAGCCGCCCACGAGATCGCCCTCGCCCACTGCGAGGAGATCGATTGGCGAGCGACGAGCGAGGACACCCTAACCGAGACTCGCCGCATGGACCGGCTGGTGTCAGACCTCCTTCTGCTTGCGAAGGTGGACGAACGCGGACTCCCCCTCAACCCTCAGAACGTCGACCTCGACGATCTCATCGTCGCCGACGCACAACGTCTTCGCCGGACCACCGATCTGATCGTCGGCACCGAGATCGAAGCCGTCCAGCTCCAAGGTGATCGACACCATCTGGAGCGGCTCTTTCGCAATCTCACCGACAACGCCGCTCGCTACGCCGCCACGACGATCACCCTTCGACTCGCGAAGCAACGTGACCGCGCTGTTATCGAGATCTCCGACGACGGCCCGGGCATACCGGAGGACGAGCGCATACGGGTCTTCGATCGATTCGTACGACTGAGCGAGAGCCGGGACCGTGCCAGTGGCGGAACCGGCCTCGGCCTGTCAATCGTGGCCCAGATCGTCGCTGCACACGGCGGCACCGTGGACATCGCCCCCTCCAGCGTCGGGACGAAGGTCGTCGTCCTACTGCCATCCACGCACTGAGTACGCAGGCGCCGGATTGCCGACCCGGTGCGCCGTCCTCCGGCGGCACGAGCTATGGATCCGATAGCGGCGTACGATTGCTGGTTGAGAGGTGTGGTCAACATGTGGTTTGGAATCCTCTTCGTCGCGGTCGCAACCGTGTTGAACAGCACCGGCCCAACCCGTCCCCGACACGGGGACAAACCGACCAAAGCCCCCAGAATGGGCAGAGGCACGGACTGGGACATTCCGGGGAACTGACGCATGACTGCCGTCGTTTTTAGGCGTTCTGCCTTGGACCGTAGGAGACGTTCCGACCGCTAAGTGCTGAGCCCCCCGCAACGCGCGCACCGGTGTCCGGATCGACCGGCACCTCAACTGGATCGCCCGGCACTCCCGAGGTGCAATGCTGGAGAGGTATCAGGTACCGGAACGTCTAAGCGATCCGGCCTGTTGTTCTTCCTGTCCCTCGACCATTGTCTTTGGAGCGACATGACAGTCCCCGACCGCCTCTTGTCGCCCGAGCAGTTCGTTCAACGCACAAAGGCGACGGTTCGACTCCTTGGCGCTGCCTTCGGGGACGAACCCACTTTTGACACCCGCGCCCGTGAGTTGGGCATCGACCGTTGGAGCTTCTACTTCGGGGGGCGGGCGGGCGTGCTTGGCCCGACCAGTGCAGATGTTGTAGCAGCCGCCTGCGGCTTCTTCGGCGCGGACCTCGTGGAGGCATCGTGGGCCAATGCACTCTCGGCACACGACTGCGAGACGCTCGTGAACGCCGACATCGACCTTTGTGTGAGGTGGTGGAGAGATCGACTCCGCGATCAGTTTGAATCCACCGATGATCTCGTCAGACTCACGTCTTGCGTCATTGAGCACGCCGACGCCAACGGTCGTCCGCTCTTCGCCGCTTGGAGGCGACGAGCCCGGCAGTCCGCTGAGGGCGTCGAGCGCCTGGCCTTGAATATGCTGTGTCTGCGCGAGCATCGAGGAGGCTCTCACATCATCGCGGTAGCCGCGGCGGGACTAGCGCCCCTCGACGCGGTCATGGCGAGCGGGGGGCGCCGTAAAGCACTGGCCAGCGGCTTCACGCTTCAGCCCCTCCAGCACGGTGACGTGAAGGTGAACCTGATGGAGGTCGAAGAGGTCACCGATCAACTTGCCGCGAAGAGCTTCACTCACGTGACGGCTATCGAGCGCGGTCGACTAGCGGTTCTACTGGAGCAGGTGCGAGTCATGACCAAGTCCGGCTGAGCCGAAATGAGTGGCGCTTCGCGCGCCGCTGACTCGAGCGGAGAACGCAGAAGGCCCATTCTTCCTGGTGGTCCCGGGCCTCGCGCACGTCGTCCATCGACCTGCGCCAGTCGCAAACGTGCCTAGCGGCGGAAGCCGCAGCGCGGCCAGACTCTCGCCATGAAGGTGCTGCATGCGACTCACGTGTTCGACGGGACCGCCTTTCTTGGCCCGGGGAGCGTGTATGTGGACGGCGAGTCGATCGCGGGCGTGGAGCGCGGCCATCCCGACCCGCCGAGCGGCGCGGACGTCGTGTCGTATCGCGGCACGTTGCTGCCAGGGCTGATCGACAGCCACGTGCACTTGGTCTCCAACGGCGACATCGGCGGCCTCGAGCGCGCCGGGTCGGCGACCGCCGAGGAGCTGGACGCCGCGATCCGGGCCTCCCTTGCTGCGGAGGTGGCCGGCGGTGTGACGACCGTGCAGGACCTGGGCGACCGGGGATACCGGACCCTGGGCCTCCGTGCCGAGCCGGGGCTGCCGCGTGTGCTGGCGTCGGGACCACCCCTGACCGTGCCGGACGGGCATTGCCACTACCTGGGCGGCGCGGCCACCGGCATCGAGGGCATCAGCCGAGCTGTCGCGGAGCACGCCGGGCACGGCGTAGACGTCATCAAGGTGATGGCCACAGGAGGCATGGTGACGCCGGGGACAGACGTCTACGCACCTCAGTTCACAGAACCTGAGCTCGCGGGCTGCGTAGAGGCCGGACACCGGGCGGGACTGCGGGTCCTCGCTCATGCTCACGCGCTCGCGGGTGTCCGACAGGCGGTCCGAGCCGGGGTCGACGGGATCGAGCACTTCACCTGCCTGACTGAAACAGGCATCGTGACCCCCGACGACCTGCTCGCCGATCTGGTGGCCGCCGGCATCACCGTGGACCAGACCCTCGGCATGGACGTCAGCCAGGCGCCGCCACTGGACCGGATGCCGCCAGGAATCCGGGGCGTCTTGGAGCGGCTGGGCCTGGACGTGGAGACGTTCCGGGCCACCCGGATCGGTCAGGCCAGGCTGCTGCGTTCCCAGGGCGTGCGGGTGGTAGCCGGCACCGACGCTGGTGCGGCACCGACCAAGCGGCACGGGGCTGTATGGCGTGCGGTGCTGGAGCTGGTAGAGGCCGGCTACCCGATGGCCGAGGCGCTCGCGACCGCCACCTCGGGTGCGGCCGACGGCCTCGGCCTCGGCTCGGTGACCGGACGCCTGACTCCCGGGCTCTCGGCCGACCTGCTGGTCGTCGAGGGCGACCTGGTCGCCGACCCGACAGCGCTCTCCCGGCCCGTGGACGTCCTGGTGCGAGGTTCCCGGCTCGCGGAGGGTTAGATCGCCCCACCCACGGCCGCCGTTCGCCCGGCCGGCGCCCGGCTCGCCCACCATGCCCCTGTCCGGGCGCACTCACATGCCGAAGAGCGGATACCGTCGCTACGCGGCGAGTCCGACCCTTGATGATCGATTTGTCCGTGTCATCCGCAGGATCAACATCAACCCGGCAGCGCACAACAAGAGCGCCACCCCGGCCTCGATGAAGAGGACGATCTCCGCTCTGCTGAAGCCGGCGGACGGAGCCCACAAGCTGGACGGGAAGATGCCGACCAGCCCACCCAGCGTGAACGCAAGCGCGAAGGTGACCAGGGTGTGCTTGTTCGCCATCGGCCGCTCATGGAGGCGCAGCCACACTGCCGCAAGGATGCACAGGACTACGAGCGCTGCCCCGATTCCGTAGAAGCGCTGGATTTCTGGAATGTCTGGTACTTGCGACATTGCCTGCGTCAGAACCGAGTGCAGCAGGAACCGTGAGAAGACAGTTCCCAGCACCCCCCCGCCGACAGCGGCAAGGATCATGTTCCGGAGCGTGGCGGCGAGCCCGATCGGCTGCGGCTCGAGACGTATGCCGTTGGCATCGGCCAGGTCACGGGCGAAGAGCACGACGTCGTCCGGCAACAGCTCGTCCAGGTTGGCCCCGGTGGCGCCCGCCGATTCCATGTCTCGTTGAAGGTCTGCCATGAGTCGACGACGTGTGCGGGCTGGGACGCCCAGGCGGTTCAACGCCTGCTCCACCCGATCGAGCCACGCATCCACGCGGCGTGTGCCTTCCTCGTCGAAGGCCGCGCCTTCCGACGGTCCATCAGACATGAGGAGCCCTCTCGTTCGCGCCGCCGGATCGGTGGAGTAGGGCTGCGACGCGCTGATGGTGTTCAACCCATTGGGACTCCCACTCGGCAAGTGCAGTGCGTCCCACCTGGGTGAGAGTGAGCACGTTCTTTGCCGGTCCGCCATCGCCAGGATGGGTCTCCTGTGTGACGAGCCCTTGCTTTCGAACTCGCGAGACGAGCGGATAGACCGTTCCGTAGCTCGTCTGGGTGAAGCCCGCCGCTTGCAACTCCTGCACGACGCCGTATGCGTGGTTCGGGGTCCGCAGGATGGCCAAGACGCACATGTCGAGTGTTCCGCGCAGTAGCAGACTTCCTCTGCTGTCCGACGCCCCCTCCTCATCTACCATGTATCGCATAGTAGTAGGCGGAGCACAGTACTGCAATGTCATCTGCAACGTCCGCTCATGCCTGCGAGTCGGGGGATCTTGAGCGCGGTGCTATCGCCGCATGGGGTACGAGCCGAGCGCGTGCCCGTCGAGTCTTTCCTTCGGGTGAGACACGCTCGCGCCCACGGGTATGAGCGCGGCGGGCACGCCCAAAGGTGGGCGTCCTCACGTGTCGCTGTCCGCGAGGTTCATCGCTCGGTCGACGTGAGCTGATCGTAGAGCGCCTCTCCATCGGCCATCACGAACGCTTCGACGAGCTGGCCCGAGCGGAGGCGGAACCAGTCGCATCCCGTCCACGCGACATGACGGCCTGTCGGTGCAACGTCGGCGAACGTGCCGCGGTGGGTGCCACGGGCCGTCCAGCGCAGCACCACGCGATCATCGTCGCTGATCAGATCGTCGATCTCAAAGCGCAGGTCGGGGAAGGCGGTCCGCAGCCAGGTCGCGGCTCCCTTGATGCCATCCGGGCCTCTCAGCGTGTCATCACCGAGGTGGTGAACGTGATCAGGGGCAACGAGCTCATCGGCCACGCTGAGCTTCCCCCCGCTCCACAACTCCTCCATGAAGCGACGCACAACGGCTTCGTTTTCCGGAACCATCGACGTGCCCCTCTGCCTCGACTTGAGGTCCAAGGGTCTCGCCGAACACCTGATAGCGGAACCCCGCACATGCCGCCGTCCGTGCTCGCGGTCATGACAATGGGAGTCGGTTGCAACTGCCCGGTCGTCGCTCTCAGACGGATCGAGGGCGAGATGTTGGGGGTCGCCGAGATGACCAGCCTCGCCAACGACGCGACGGCTGCCGCCGAGTGGTTGGAGGCGACCGCGTAGCCGACCTACGCTCGAAGTGAAGCCCGCTGGCGACCACCGTGCCAGCGGGCTTCACCACGTCCTGACCCCAGCGGGGTGATGCAGCAAAGGTCGGCACAGGAGTGACCTGTTCGCAGTCCTCTCCCGCGCCACAAGGAGAGGGGACGCGCCCCGTCGCTCCTGCTCACACAGCGCGGCGGGGCGCTCCCACCTCGGACCTACGATGACTAGCCAGGCGGGCTTCACCATGTCGGCAAATCTTCAGCGCCCACAAGGTCTACGTCTTACGCTCCTCTTTCGGTGCCCGCCGGTTTCCCCGAGATCGGCGGGCATCGCCGTGCTCGGATGGGCGTAGTTTGAGCGGGTCACGGCGCGCCCGCTAAGCGTGGTCCTCGGGGACATGGCAAGGACCAGCGCACGCAGCCCTTCAGCCAAGCCCCCGTGAGCTCTCTGGGTCCGCGGGGGCTCTGGGCTCTGGTGTACGGCAACGTTGAGTCGCGCGGACCAGCGGGGATGATGCAGGAGGCGACGGGGCGTTCTGCTGTTTTGGACCATGCAGGGCACCACTCCGGCTGACTCGGCAGCTGGCGCCCCCGGTCGCTCCTGCCCTCTTTGTGGCAGAGGGCCTCAACCCCCCAGTGACCGGGCGCAAACCATCCGTCGTCACCCCGTCTGGGCGATTCGGCAGGGCCGGGTCGCGTGATCCCCTGTCCTGGTCGAGTCATGACTCGGAAGTGACGCCCCGTAGCCCCCCGAATCACACTGCGGGGCGTTGCGCTGGGGTCTACGCCCCTGCTCACACAACGCGGCGGAGCGCGCTCATGCCCGCCGGCTACCCGGCCAATGCACGGCACGGAGAAGCCGCTGACCCTTCGTCGGATCCGGAATCAAGTATCCGTGGGCAATGGCCCCCTCGGTCCCGCAGCCGCGACGTACGGGGCGACTTCCCGCGTAACTCCAGAGGCCGAACCGGATCGAGTCCGGATTGTGACGACCGGATCGTGAGAGCCACACTCACACGCAGCCATGAGTCGCCCAGGTTCTGGAGCGCGGTCCTCGCGGTTGACTCGAGCTCGCGGGTCGTGGCCGTCATATCGGCGTGGCCGCCCGAAGGTACGAGGCGAACTCGGGCTCCGAACGTTGTGCGCGAGTGACAGCCATCGAGATGGCCATGAGGGCCGGCTTGAATTCGCCCACGTTGTCCGGCAACTGGCCCTCAGTGCCCGTGGTTAAACCCTGCTGGGTCACAGACCGACACGGCCGACTACCTGGCCTCCTCCTCGAGTGGCGACGCACCGCCTCCGGGTGGCAGGGCCGCGTCGTCAGACCCGCGCTCGAGGCCGGCGAGCGGATCGTCGTTGAGGAGTGGCTGTCCGCGGAACTGCTCACGAAAGCGTGAGCTTCCCGGCACTGAGCGCACGCACATGCCCCGATGAGCGGACGTGGAGAGATGGCTGTTCTCGATGCGGCAGATCGCGCCATGTCGCAAGCCACGGCCCGGTCAGACGTACCTGCCGGATCGACGTGGGGTGACGAACCGACGACCCGGTAGCGACGGCTCGGCGCCGACTGTGGGGGCGCCTGACGTCGCGCGCGGAGTCGATGCGCGGCCGCTCAGGGTCTGGGCGGAAGCGGCTGCCAATCAGGGTCCTCGACGTCGAGCCTCTGTCCGCCGTCGTCCATCTGGTCGGTGAGGGTGCGGACGTAGCGCCCGGTTGCGGTTGCGACCTGGATATCGACACGGTCGGCAGTGACGTGCAGGTAGACCAGATCGCGCCCGTCGGGGGACCACGTGGGGTCGCTGCATCCTACGGAGTTGGGATCGTCGAAGGCGCCGCCACAGTCCGGTCCGGGGAGACGAAGCTTGACCTGGCGTAGGTGAGTCCCGTCGGGGTGGATGGTCCACAGCTGCGCGCGATGGTCGGCGTCGCTGCGGAGCGCGAATAGGATGTTCTTCCCATCGGGTGACCAATCGCCGGCGCTGACCACGATCACGCTCGGATCGGTCAGTCGCCTGGTGCCGGTCCCGTTCGCAGCGGCGATGAATAGGCCGCTGTCGCCCTCGCTCGTCACGTTCCAGTAGTTGATGCTCCTCCCGTCGGGTGAGTAGCTGCCGAGGGCGCCGTTGACCCCGGAGACGAGCGTGATGAGTCGCAGGTCGGAACCGTCTCGCGCGCGCACGCTGTAGATGCCGTCGTCGCCTCCGCAGCCGAGCCGGGATCCGTCCGGTGACCACCGAATGCAGGCGAGGAACAGCGTCGGGGCTGGGTCGGCGATACTGCCGATGGGCTCCCCCGTGCGAGGGTCGAGATACGTCGAGAGGGCGCCACTAGAGCCACCGCAGACGAGGAGGACCTGGCCGTTCGGTGACCAGTTCGGGCAGCCGTAGTCGCCGGGGTTCAGCTGCTGGGGCTGGTGGTCGTCGCGGGGATCCACCAACCAGATGGAGTCGGTGTCGGTGTTCGCGTCGAACTTGCTGAAGGCGATGAGCCCGTTGCGCACCTGGTGCCCAGCGCCCTTGAGCTGGCTGGCCGGATCGGCACGACCACGCTCATGATGGCCGGGCTGCGGAGGACCAGTGGACAGAGCCGCCCGCTCACACACACGTACTGGCCTGGCCCTAGAGATCAGTGGTCGCCGAACTCGGACCCGCCTTCTGCGTCGAGCTCCCCCTTGTCGTTCGACTCGTCGTCCCTCTGGACGTGCAGTGCACGGGGTAACAGGGTCGGCTTGTTCTTCGTGTACATCCCGACCCCATGCCACCCGGCCATCTGATCAGGTAGATGAACCCCGTACGTCTTCCGCACCCGGTGCATCGGCGTCCGCAGGTACCACCGCACTCCGACGAATATCACCACGAGTGCGAACAGGATCTCCGCGATCGGCACCATGACAGTTCCCCTCCGCTGAGGGCACTGATCGTACTCCGGTTCAGCCCGGCCTCTCATCCAACGTTTCGCTGGGCTCGCGCGGGTGGTGCGGTTGCAGATGCACGCTTCTGCCGCTGTCTGGTACACGCACATGCCGATGAGCGGATGTCGGGCCGTCCCCCGGCGGAACGGACCCTCGGGTGCCGTCGGGCGACGTTGGAAGGCGTGTGCCTCGTCGAGTCACTCGCTACTGAGAAGGAACTTCATGGTGTCGGCGTTGACCAGAGCGACCATGCCCCCCGCTCGTCCGGCCCGAACCCGCTGACGTTTGGGACCACCACGTTGTGGAACTCGACGACCCGCGTCGGGGACGGTGTAGCAGTGGGGAGATTCCGGTTCGTCTTCGCGGTGTCGGTAGCCGTATCCGGCCCGATATGAGGGGGACATGACGGTCATCGCTTGTCGTGAAGCCAACGCCGAGAGTAGGTCTCTTTTAGAGCCGATACTGGTTTGGCCCAGCGAGTCGTGCTTCCGCCAGCCTGTCGTCCTTCCGCCACAAGATTGACGCCATGCGCTCGGTAGCACTAAAACTCTCACCCTGGAAGCAAGCCCACTTCGGGGTGCGAGCTCGCGTTGGCCAGGAGGCCGCGAATGAATAAGATTCCGCATATCTTGGCCGGTGTCACTCTTCTCCTAGGGTCTTCGGTCTGTTTAACTTCTTCGCCAGCGCAGGCGGCAACAACAGATCCGTTCGTTAACGTGCCCGACTCGCGTACGTTGACGACACCTGTTGCTGTCTCTGGAGTGCTGACATCCTCGTCAGGGAGCGCGCTTCAGAATGCGTCAGTTGGAATCACTGCCTTCGGCCCCTCCGGCGCGCTCGGGACCGAACAAGACGGTATGGAGCTGTCGCGTTCGGTCACGGACGCTACCGGAGCGTTCAGTCTGCGCATTCCGAGCCTTTTCGCGCTAACGTCTCTTGACGATGCCAATGGACTGGTTGAGTTTATGGTGTACGCCCCGGACTCGAGCCAGCTGCCACATATGTTTACTCGGCGGTTGGTGGCTGGCGCTATTGGGTACACGCTGCAAGATCCGGCGAGCCCGCCCTCCGCTCAGTCCTTTGGGGCAACTCAGGCCACACAGACCTTGGTAGGGGGAAGCGATCAGGTGACCGATCCCGAGTTTGCGCCCATCGGCGGCCCTGATCAGATCATGACTGGTGACAGCTTCGAACAAGATCCGGGTTCTGATTCCGGGGGGATCCAGGACAACTCGGTCGATCCAAACAGTGGCGGGACCACGAGTGGTTGCGGCCGCACACCCCTGAAGTCTTGGAGCAACAGACTTGGCGCTCTCGGCGGTTGGTACAGCAATCTCGACGGCGTCGACAGTCAATTCACTTACGCCCAGGGAGCCTCCAGCAGTATCGGGATCGCCGTTTCTGCCACCGGGAAGTACGGCAGCTATCACCTCGACTCCAAAAAGAGCCAGGACGCGTCGAAGTCGCAGGGATTCCCGCTCTCCAAGAATTCGGGCGGGTGGATCTATCGGACTTACTTCGAGGAATCAAAATTCCACTACTTCTGCGCAGGCAGGTCGGCCGGGTATGCCATCGAGCCCACAGGGTGGGATGGGGGAACTCAGATGACGACGGGCCTTACCGCTCCGGCCGGGATTACTTCTTGCGTTCCTGAGCTCAAGGGGTCTACGTGGACCCAGGATAACTCGACGGCAGTGACGTGGACGAACGGACTCTCTTTGAGTGCGATCATCGGGCTCGACGCCTCGATCGGCACTGGATATTCGAAGGACACCAGGATATTCGTGAACTTTGCGCGGGCTGGAGGCCGCCTGTGTGGACGTGGAGACAAGCCAGGAGGAAAGCCCTATCTGTTGATGGCCAGGAAGCCCGCGTGATCGCGTTTCGTGTGGCCCCAAGCCGGTGAGTCGACGGTCCCAGAGACTCCCCGTCCTGTTCCTGCTCGCTACGGCTCTCGTGTCAGGATGCGGGCGCCACCACGGTTCAGGGCCGGATTTATCCGGCCCGCTTACGGACGGTCAGGCTGGTCAGGGGACCACTTCCTGTCTTCCGAAGGCTGGGCACCGGAGATTCATTCTGGGCACAGACATCTTGATCAACAAGGGCACTGAAAGAGTTTCCGTCGACGCCGTAGATCTGCAGGAGGCAAGTGGGGCGGCCGCCCTCGCGGAGGCGCGGCTTGTTCCCATCGGTATCCAGCGATACACCGCCATGGGCAACCTCTACGGGCCACCTCCCGAGTTCTATGCCGCAAACCAGGCCGAGCTTTGGAGGGAGAGCGTCCCTGCTACGGGCGGGAGCATTGCTCCGTCTAGCTCGGGAGTGCAGGCCAATCTGCTGCTCGTTGTTCGCGCTCCGTCGCCAACAGTTGTGTCTACAGTGACGGGCCTAATCGTGAATTATCACGTGGGATCGTCGAATTTCGTTCTGCGGGGAGGGGTCAAGTACATCTTGCAGCCGGGGGCGCACTGCTAGGGCCAGTTGCTGAACTGCAACTTCCACTCAGGTCCCAGTCTGCAGCTTGCCCGGTCTCGAAACGCGACTCGGTCGATGCCGCGATGCGACCTCTTCGCGCTCGGAGCGCCGGTAGCCGGTCGAAGCGGGCCGCTGTGCCCGTTCGCGTCGCACGCCGGCCGCGGTGGTGGTCCCAAACCGACCGATCGCACTCACATGCCGATGAGCGTGTTCTTGAAGCCTGGACCGTGCACACTGACGCGGTGCGCGAGTCCGAGTGGAAAAGTCTGGTCACCCCGGCGCTGCCGTCTGCCCATGACTGGCACGTTCAGGGGCGTTCGCTGGCATACCGCCAACCAGTCGGACGGGTCCTCCTCGGCGTGAAGGCCGAGGGTTCTGCGTCCAAAGGTCGCTGCTACATCTGGCGGGTCACCATGCCCCTGTTCGAGCCGTCCGATGTTCTCAACCTCAGTTACTCCGAGCGCGTTGGGGGCGGGTCCTCCGCCGTCAACGTCGAGGAGCCTGAGGCCTTCACCTCAGCCCTCAGGCAAGCCATCCGAACGCTGCCCACCGAGCAACACGAGATGGCTCGGCTTGCTCGACTCGATGACGGGAACAACATCCGGATAAGCGAGTCGGCGGCGTATGCCAATACCTACCTTGGCAACGCCGAGCGTGCTACCACCATCTTGGAGTCGGCTCTCGCGATCCCTGTCCAGCGGGATTGGGAGATCGAAGTGCGCGACCGGCTACGGCACTTCCAGGGCCTGCTTCACGACAGGGGCCAAGCCGTCGCTATCGAACACCTCGACGCCCAGGTGGCCGAAACTGCCAAGGCACTGAGGCTCACCCACGCCTGAAACGATCGCACTCTCATGCCGCTGAGCGGTCGGGTAGCGGACCCATCCGCACTAGCGTTGTGGACGTGATGCACCGCGCCTTCCCGACCAGCGTCATTGCTGGCCCGGACGTGACCATCCGCCTTGCGCGAGACAGCGACGCGGAGTTGATCAGCGGCATGACGCACGCCCCGGAGGTCCATCAGTTCTGGGGTGGGCGGACGATCACCGTTCAAGAGGCATCGGCGAAGTACACAGGGCGGAGAGTTCCGGAGGTCGTCTCCTACGTCATCTGCGAGAGAGAACAGCCCGTCGGCTACCTCCAGGCGTCGCAGAGGGATGAACGTTATGGCGTCGACATGTTCATCGCGGCGGAGGCACAAGGGCGAGGCATCGGTCCGCGAGCAGCCCGAGCGATCGCCATCGAACTGACCCGACTCGGATGGTCGCCGCTGACCGCCGACCCGGTCGTGGACAACCTCAGGGCCATCAGCGCGTGGCGCGCTGCGGGATTCGAAGCCACGGGCGAAGTCGGCCAAGACGAAGGCAGGGCGACCCAGATCATGTGCTTCTCGTCGTCCAGACAGGCGTCGACCTAGCCGAGGAACACTTCCGACGAAACGCACTCACATGCCGCTGTCCGGTCGCGCCGGGTACAGCCGATGCGGTCGCCTCGTAGCCATGTGCGGACCGCGGGGCCAGCCGAACCCCCACAATCGAGACCGGCAGCGGTTGACCGACCCGATTGACGTGATACCCCGTGCCAAACGTCACTGACTATCCCAACATGAGAAGCGCATGAGGGTGCCCCTCCGACCCTGACCGAGCCTGAGCGAGCAACCACTCTGGCATCAAGGGGCGGATCATCGACGAGAAGGGCGACCAGCGCCGGTTCGTCAACGTCTACGTCGGCAACGACGACGTCCGCTTCCTCGACAACCTCGAGACCGCCACGCCCGAGGGCACCGAGATCTCCGTGATCCCGGCGGTCGCCGGCGGCTAGGGGTTCACGACCTCGCAGCTCGTCGCGTGCTCCACCGAGGTGCAGGTGTCGGTGCCGCCCTTCCCGTCCGCGGTGTCGTCTCCCGGCCCTCCGTCGAGGGTGTCGTCGGCGTCGCCGCCGCTGATCGTGTCGTCGCCTCCGAGCGCGTGCACCTGCACCGGAACGGTGCTCTCGAACCACGACATCGTGTTGGGCCCGTCTGTGCCGGTGACGTCGTACGCCGTGCTCGAGGGGTAGAAGACGGAGAGGTTCTCGAAGCCGGTGACCGGTGCGGCGGTGCCGTCGGCATCGAGAGTGCCCGCGCCCATGTCGAAGGCGATGGAGGCGTAGAACGGGTCCTCGAGGTCCTTCACGACCAGGGTGTCGTTGCCGTCGCCGCCGTCGAGCTGATGGTCAGACGTGAACTCGTCGACAGCGCCCGCTCCGCACTGCGAGCAGCCGAGCAGCTGGGTGACGGTGTCGTTGCCGGCCCCTCCGCTCACGGTCGTGTTGCCCTGGCTGAGGAGGCTGTCGTCACCGTCGTCGCCGTACAGGGTGTCCTCGGGGTCGCCACCGTTCGCCCGCAGGTCGTCGTTGCCCGGGCCGCCATGCGCCACGCTGCCCTGTCCCTCCAGGGACACGAAGTCATCGCCACCCCGCCCGTCGACCGTGTCGCCCCCGTAGAGGCCGACGACCAGGTCGCGGTGGTCGCTTCCGAGCACGGTGCTGTCCGGTGCGTCCAGTTGCACCGTGGAGATCCCGCCGCCCAGGTGGAGACCGTCCGACCCCACCCCGGTCGACGTACCGCTCAGAAGGTCGAGGGACACCGTGTCGTCGTACTCGAGCCTGTCCGTCGGGGTCCGCGAGTACCACTGGTCGTCCCCGGCATCGGCTCGGAAGCCCGACTCGTCGCCCACGCCCCCGTACAGGACGTCGTTGCCGTCCCCGCCCCACAAGAAGTCGCTTCCGCGCTTCCCGTGGATCACGTCGTCTCCGGCACCGCCTACGAGGTTGTCGCCTCCCTTGTTGCCGCAGATGACGTCATCCCCGCCGGCGCCGCTGATGGAGTCGTTGCCACCGAGGCCGACAATGACGTCGTCCCCAGAGGTCCCCGTCAGTATGTCCGCCGCCCGGGTGCCCACGATGGTGGCCACGCGGCCCTGGCAGTGGTAGGTCGTCGCGTGGGCTGGCGCGGAACCGATCATCACCAGCCCGGGCGTCAGTAGCACGGCGGCTGCAATGCGAGAGGTGACACGGTTCATGGGATTCCTTCCGAAGTGACGCCATCAGGGCGGCCCAGCCCCCAAGTTCTGACTCCCTGTGGAGCCGGCACCAGGTCAGATGCCCGCGCGTGGCGATTGGTTCGATCCCGTGTCGAAGTTTCTCGCGCCGGGGGACAACGAGGCGTGCCCTCACACGCTGCCCATCCTCACCCCCACGAAGAAGGCCGCGCCGAAGAAGCCCGCCACCCGCAAGCCCGCGACGGCGAAGAAGGCGTCCTGATGCGCACGGTGGCCGCGCTCGACCTGCAACCTGGCGACCGGGTGGCCGACGACTTCACCGACTGGGCCCGAGTCATCACTGTCGAGCGAGTACGCGACGGGATCCAGGTCTGCTGGCTCCTTGCGGACGGCAAGGCGGAGGCGACGACCTACCGGCCAGCCCAGGGCTGTCGGGCTGGCCGACGTACATCCGCGCCAAGGAGAACTCGGTGGGATCGCCAGGAAGCGTTTCAAGATCGAGGCTCTTCAACACGGCTCGCATGCGGCAGATACTGCCGCACGAACGCACTCACATGCCGGTGGTCTCAATGGGTCAGCGCAACACTTCCTGATTTGGAGGAGGTTGCGATGGCGCGTGGTTATCGGAGGTTCTCGCCGGCGGATGAGGACGAGATCTGGGCGCGGTTGCGGGCTGGTCATGCGGCGAAGCCGACGCTCGGGCGTTGGGACTGACGGCTGGGGGGGTGCGGGCCTATCTCGTGCGGTGTGGCGGGATCCGACCGGCACCGCGGCGGCGGTCGCCGGGTCGGTTGAGCTTGCTCGAGCGGGAGGAGATCTCTCGTGGGCTGGCCGCGGGTCTGTCGTTGCGGGGAATCGCGGCGGGGCTGGGTCGTGCCCGTCGACGATCAGTCGGGAGGTCGCCGCTCATGGCGGACGGGATCGGTACCGTGCCGCCCCGGCGGATCAGGCTGGCGTGGGCGCGGGCGAGGCGTCGGCAGCCCTGCAAGCTGGCAACGCATCCGGCGTTGCGTGCGATGGTGGCCGAGAAGCTCCAACACGAGCAGTGGTCACCTCAGCAGATCGCCGGCTGGCTGAAGACCACCTATCCCGACGACCCGGAGATGCAGGTGTCGCACGAGACGATCTACCGCACCTTGTTCATCCAGTCCCGCGGCGCGCTGCGCAAGGAGCTGACCGCTCATCTGCGGACCGGGCGGGTGATCCGACGCCCGGCAGGGACCCGGCTCCCGGATGGTCGTGGTGGCCGGCCGGGGATCCTCAACATCTCCGAACGCCCAGCTGAGGCCGTCGACCGGGCGGTGCCGGGGCATTGGGAAGGCGACCTGGTCTTCGGCAAACGCATGTCACCGGTCGCGACCCTGGTGGAGCGCTCCACCCGGTTCGTGATGCTGGTCGCGCTACCTGGCGGACACAAGGCAGACCTGGTCGCCGAGGCGTTGGCTGCGAAGATCACCACCCTGCCCGCCGCACTGACGCGGACCTTGACCTGGGACCAGGGCCACGAGATGGCCGAGCACGTCCGGTTCACCCAGGAGACAGGTGTCGAGGTCTACTTCTGCGACCCCCGGAGTCCGTGGCAGCGCGGGAGCAATGAGAACACCAACGGGCTGCTGCGCCAGTACCTACCCCGGACCCTGGACTTCCGGACGCCTGACCCAGGCCGACTTCGACGCCATCGCCGACAAGCTCAACGGACGCCCTCGACAGACCCTCGGCTTCAAGACACCATCACAAGTACTGGCCGAGGTGTTGCGTTGACGGCCTGAGCCCGCACCGCTGTCCGGGCGCCGGCACATGCCGATGAGCGGGTGACTGGAAGGATGTGGTACGTGGGATGGGAAGCGCTCGAGCAGTGGGGTGATGACGTTGAGCGGGTAGGACCGCTCGGTGGCGGAGTTGTCAACGAGGTATGGAGCGTGCGTGTCAACGGGCAGCTCGCGGTCGGTCGTCTCGGCGTCCGCAGTGATGCTGATCTCGCGTGGGAGACCGACCTGCTGCGGCATCTCGGCCGCGAAGGGTTGAGCGTGCCGGTGCCGATCGCCACGAGGTCTGGTCGGCTGTTTGCTGACGGTCTGGTGGTCATGTCCTATGTGGAGGGCGAGCCGCCTGAGACGGAGGCCGACTGGCGTCGTGTGGCCGACTCGTTGCGCCGGCTTCATCGGTTGACGCAGGGCTGGCCGCAGCGCCCTGGCTGGCGATCGTCGATCGATCTGCTTCACGCAGAGACCGGGACGAAGATCGACCTCGGCGCGATGCCGCCTGAGGGCGTTGCCCGATGCCGAGCAGCGTGGGCGCGGCTTGCCGAACATCAGACCTGCGTGATCCACAGTGACCCGACACCGGGCAACATCCGCATGGCTGCCGATCGGGTCGGGATCATTGACTGGGACGAGTCTCACGTGGACGTCGCGGACCTCGACCTGTTGCTGCCGCATAACGCCGCTGATCTCGGCGACGACGCATACGACACCTCCGAGCAAGCGTTCACCGCGTGGGACGCCGCCCGTTGCTGGGGCCACGAGTTTGCAGTCGAGCAGCTCGCCAAGGTTCGATCGGGCCGATGACCGGCACCCCATGGAGCATCGAGGTCACCCATGGACCCGCTGCCCAGACGGCGAGGCATTGCCGATCCCGAGGCCCGGCGGAGGGTAACGACGTTCCGCATGCAGCGTCACTGCTGCCGTTCGCGACGCCTCTCACGAAGTTCCTGAACGCCGTAGACGATTCCGCCGACGATCCCCGCGAGCACAAGCGCGGCCGCACCAATGATCACGCGGGCAGCCTACTCGGAGCGTGCGTTGTCACTCTCATGCCGCTGTCCGGTCGCGCCGGGTACAGCCGATGCGGTCGCCTCGTAGCCATGTGCGGACCGCGGGGCCAGCCGAACCCCCACAATCGAGACCGGCAGCGGTTGACCGACCCGATTGACGTGATACCCCGTGCCAAACGTCACTGACTATCCCAACATGAGAAGCGCTTGAGGGTGCCCCTCCGACCCTGACCGAGCCTGAGCGAGCAACCACTCTGGCATCAAGGGGCGGATCATCGACGAGAAGGGCGACCAGCGCCGGTTCGTCAACGTCTACGTCGGCAACGACGACGTCCGCTTCCTCGACAACCTCGAGAACGCCACGCCCGAGGGCACCGAGATCTCCGTGATCCCGGCGGTCGCCGGCGGCTAGGGGTTCACGACCTCGCAGCTCGTCGCGTGCTCCACCGAGGTGCAGGTGTCGGTGCCGCCCTTCCCGTCCGCGGTGTCGTCTCCCGGCCCTCCGTCGAGGGTGTCGTCGGCGTCGCCGCCGCTGATCGTGTCGTCGCCTCCGAGCGCGTGCACCTGCACCGGAACGGTGCTCTCGAACCACGACATCGTGTTGGGCCCGTCTGTGCCGGTGACGTCGTACGCCGTGCTCGAGGGGTAGAAGACGGAGAGGTTCTCGAAGCCGGTGACCGGTGCGGCGGTGCCGTCGGCATCGAGAGTGCCCGCGCCCATGTCGAAGGCGATGGAGGCGTAGAACGGGTCCTCGAGGTCCTTCACGACCAGGGTGTCGTTGCCGTCGCCGCCGTCGAGCTGATGGTCAGACGTGAACTCGTCGACAGCGCCCGCTCCGCACTGCGAGCAGCCGAGCAGCTGGGTGACGGTGTCGTTGCCGGCCCCTCCGCTCACGGTCGTGTTGCCCTGGCTGAGGAGGCTGTCGTCACCGTCGTCGCCGTACAGGGTGTCCTCGGGGTCGCCACCGTTCGCCCGCAGGTCGTCGTTGCCCGGGCCGCCATGCGCCACGCTGCCCTGTCCCTCCAGGGACACGAAGTCATCGCCACCCCGCCCGTCGACCGTGTCGCCCCCGTAGAGGCCGACGACCAGGTCGCGGTGGTCGCTTCCGAGCATGGTGCTGTCCGGTGCGTCCAGTTGCACCGTGGAGATCCCGCCGCCCAGGTGGAGACCGTCCGACCCCACCCCGGTCGACGTACCGCTCAGAAGGTCGAGGGACACCGTGTCGTCGTACTCGAGCCTGTCCGTCGGGGTCCGCGAGTACCACTGGTCGTCCCCGGCATCGGCTCGGAAGCCCGACTCGTCGCCCACGCCCCCGTACAGGACGTCGTTGCCGTCCCCGCCCCACAAGAAGTCGCTTCCGCGCTTCCCGTGGATCACGTCGTCTCCGGCACCGCCTACGAGGTTGTCGCCTCCCTTGTTGCCGCAGATGACGTCATCCCCGCCGGCGCCGCTGATGGAGTCGTTGCCACCGAGGCCGACAATGACGTCGTCCCCAGAGGTCCCCGTCAGTATGTCCGCCGCCCGGGTGCCCACGATGGTGGCCACGCGGCCCTGGCAGTGGTAGGTCGTCGCGTGGGCTGGCGCGGAACCGATCATCACCAGCCCGGGCGTCAGTAGCACGGCGGCTGCAATGCGAGAGGTGACACGGTTCATGGGATTCCTTCCGAAGTGACGCCATCAGGGCGGCCCAGCCCCTAAGTTCTGACTCCCTGTGGAGCCGGCACCAGGTCAGATGCCCGCGCGTGGCGATTGGTTCGATCCCGTGTCGAAGTTTCTCGCGCCGGGGGACAACGAGGCGTGCCCTCACACGCTGCCCATCCCCACCCCCACGAAGAAGGCCGCGCCGAAGAAGCCCGCCACCCGCAAGCCCGCGACGGCCTAGAAGGCGTCCTGATGCGCACGGTGGCCGCGCTCGACCTGCAACCTGGCGACCGGGTGGCCGACGACTTCACCGACTGGGCCCGAGTCATCACTGTCGAGCGAGTACGCGACGGGATCCAGGTCTGCTGGCTCCTTGCGGACGGCAAGGCGGAGGCGACGACCTACCGGCCAGCCCAGGGCTGTCGGGCTGGCCGACGTACATCCGCGCCAAGGAGAACTCGGTGGGATCGCCAGGAAGCGTTTCAAGATCGAGGCTCTTCAACACGGCTCGCATGCGGCAGATACTGCCGCACGAACGCACTCACATGCCGCTGTCCGGGCGCCGGCACATGCCGATGAGCGGGTGACTGGAAGGATGTGGTCGTGGGATGGGAAGCGCTCGAGCAGTGGGGTGATGACGTTGAGCGGGTAGGACCGCTCGGTGGCGGAGTTGTCAACGAGGTATGGAGCGTGCGTGTCAACGGGCAGCTCGCGGTCGGTCGTCTCGGCGTCCGCAGTGATGCTGATCTCGCGTGGGAGACCGACCTGCTGCGGCATCTCGGCCGCCAAGGGTTGAGCGTGCCGGTGCCGATCGCCACGAGGTCTGGTCGGCTGTTTGCTGACGGTCTGGTGGTCATGTCCTATGTGGAGGGCGAGCCGCCTGAGACGGAGGCCGACTGGCGTCGTGTGGCCGACTCGCTGCGCCGGCTTCATCGGTTGACGCAGGGCTGGCCGCAGCGCCCTGGCTGGCGATCGTCGATCGATCTGCTTCACGCAGAGACCGGGACGAAGATCGACCTCGGCGCGATGCCGCCTGAGGGCGTTGCCCGATGCCGAGCAGCGTGGGCGCGGCTTGCCGAACATCAGACCTGCGTGATCCACAGTGACCCGACACCGGGCAACATCCGCATGGCTGCCGATCGGGTCGGGATCATTGACTGGGACGAGTCTCACGTGGACGTCGCGGACCTCGACCTGTTGCTGCCGCATAACGCCGCTGATCTCGGCGACGACGCATACGACACCTCCGAGCAAGCGTTCACCGCGTGGGACGCCGCCCGTTGCTGGGGCCACGAGTTTGCAGTCGAGCAGCTCGCCAAGGTTCGATCGGGCCGATGACCGGCACCCCATGGAGCATCGAGGTCACCCATGGACCCGCTGCCCAGACGGCGAGGCATTGCCGATCCCGAGGCCCGGCGGAGGGCAACGAGGTTCCGCGTGCAGCGTCACTGCTGCCGTTCGCGACGCCTCTCACGAAGTTCCTGAACGCCGTAGACGATTCCGCCGACGATCCCCGCGAGCACAAGCGCGGCCGCACCAATGATCACGCGGGCAGCCTACTCGGAGCGTGCGTTGTCACTCTCATGCCGCTGTCCGGTCGCACGCACATGCCCCGATGAGCGGGCGGTCCGGGGTGGAATCCGCGACTGTGTCGCGGTGTACTTGAAGCGTGCGCGGAGTCGTTGTGGTTGTCGCGTTGCTTCTCACCTCGTGTACGGCAGGGTCGGTCGGAGACACGACTCGCGACTCGGCCACGAGCGGGTCGTCGATGGTCCACATCGACGTGGATGGGACGGCCTGCCCCGTCACCCTGCCGAACGGGCAACACCCGCCCGGCGGCCAGGGCCTGACCAGCAGGCTCAGCTACGGCAATGGGCGGCTCTGGGTCGAGTTGTATCCGCGAGGCATCATCCGCCCGGCCTACTACGGACGCGCCCGGCCGAACGGCGCGATCGCGATCAAGTTCCCGTGGACGCGAGGGGTCCCTGGCCACCTCGAAATCACCGGCCGACGACTGGACGCGGACGCCCCTGCTCTCCGATCATGGATTCCCGGTGGCTATGGCCGCACCGGCTTTCAATCCACGGGCGTCATCTTCCCCACCACCGGGTGCTGGGAGATGACCGGCCGCGTCGGCAGCGCTTCGCTTACGGTTGTCACGAAGGTCGTCTAGCCGCCGCCCAACGACCCCGAAGTCCTTCCGGTGCTTGCGCACCTGCCAACGCAGGATGCTCCGCCCGGTTTCGCGAACGCACTCGTCTAATGGCTTTTGCTGGGCGGCTTCGGCAGGCTCGGTTCTGGTAGCGGCTGGCGGGTCAGCACTCCACTCATCTGACCGTTGGAGGTCTTGCGGCAGACCGTGCGCCCGCTGGTCGTGAGGAGGCGTAACCGCTTCTGGGATGTCGTGCCCCACCGTGCGTGGTGAGCACTTTGCCATTAGATCGCTGGCTGTCTCCTCCGCGCTGCTGAAGCATCAGACGAGCCGGAAGGAGCCGGGGATGCTGTTTGTGGGTGATGACTGGGCTGAGGACCATCACGACGTCGAGGTCGTCGACGAGGGCGGCACCGTGTTGGCGCGGCGGCGTGTGCCGGAGGGCGTAGCCGGGGTCGCTGAGCTGCACGGGTTGATCGCTGCTCATCTTCCCGAGGAGTAGGGCGGATCTGGAGCCCGGGGCTGCGCAAGCGGAGGTGAAGGTCGGGATCGAGACCGACCGCGGGCCGTGGGTGGCTGCGCTGGTTGCGGCCGGGTATGAGGTGTTCGCGATCAACCCGCTGTCGGTGGCCCGGTACCGGGGACGGCACTCCACGTCGGGGGCGAAGTCGGATGCTGCTGACGCGCATCTACTCGCTGAGATCGTCAGGATCGATCGTGCCCACCATCGTCGGTTGGCCGGCGATTCGGAGGAGGGCGAGGCGATCAAGCTGGTCGCACGTAGCCATCAGGGCCTGATCTGGGACCGCACCCGTCATGTGCTGCGGCTGCGGTCGGCGTTGCGGGAGTTCTTCCCCGCCGCGTTGACAGCGTTTCCAGACCTGGATGCTCCGGAGTCACTCGAGCTGCTGACCAAGGCACCCGACCCCGACCGCGCCGCCCGGTTGACCAAGGGGCAGATCACCGCGGCACTGCGTAAGGCCAGGCGCCGTGACGTCGAGGCCAAGGCCGCAGACATCAAACGGGCCCTGGGGGCGGGCCAGCTGCACCGGTCCGCACCCGTGACGTCGGCCTACGCCGCGATCATCACCGGCCAGCCGCTGTCCGGACGCACTCGCATGCCGATGAGCGGTCGCTCACGGTCGCGTCGAGCAGTCGCATCCGTTCGGTATCTCCGGCTCCACGGGTGGACGAGACTGGTGCCGTGACTGACGGTAAGTGGGAGTGGGACCCGTCGCTGTACGCGGGCTGCGCACCTCACTACGTGCGCGGTCGGGTGGCCTACCCGCCGGCGCTCGCCGAGCTCCTGGTGGACCAGCTGGACCTGGATGGCCGCGGTCGTCTGCTCGATGTCGGGTGCGGCCCGGGATCGCTCACGCTGCTCATGGCTCCTCACTTCGAACTGGCCGTCGGTGTCGACGCCGACGAACAGATGCTGGCTGCGGGGGCTCGCCAGGCCGTGGAGGCCGGAGTCACGAACATCGACTGGGTGCACAGCAGAGGTGAAGACCTCTCACCTCAGCGTGGACCTTTCCGGGTGGCGACGATGGCGCAGTCGTTCCATTGGATGGGCCGCGAACGCGTTGCTGCCTTGCTCGGGCAAACGCTCATCGCGCAGGGAGCACTTGCCTACGTGAACGCGATGACCCACCGAGGTGTCGACGGAACGGTTGCACTGCTCCATCCCCGTCCGCCTTGGCAACAGATCGACATCCTGGTCACCGACTTCCTGGGCGACGGGCGACGGGCCGGTCGCGGATACCGACAGATGGAGAGCGAGGATGACCGCGAGCGAAACGAGACCAGGATCTTCCGGACAGCGGGCTTCACCGGACCTACGAGGCTGGAGGTACCCGGTTGGGTGGTCGATCGTGACGCAGACGAGGTAGTAGCGAGCGTGTTCTCGATGTCTTACGCCGCGCCGCATTTGTTCGGTGAACGCGTCGGGCAGTTCGAGCACCAACTCCGGAGCATGCTCGATAAGGCCAGCCCCACCGGGCAGTTCAGCGAGGAGATGCGGGAGGTTGCGGTGGAGCTGTGGCGCCGATGACCCCACCCAGAATTCGCTCTGTAACCACGCTGTCCGGGCGCCCGCACATGCCCGATGAGCCATCACCTCGGGGAGGGCAGGCGCTTTGGCGCGTATATCAGCGTGGGATCAGGTGCGTCACGGCCAGATCTCTGAGCCACGGGATGAGGGGTAAGGCCCCCACATCGCGACATTGAACCCACCGCACCACGTCGGTCGAGCCATCTTGCTCGGGCCGTTCGGACCCAGGTTCGACCACAACCTCATAGACGAGTCGAACCGAGTGAAGTCGCACCGCCTCGCGATCCCACACTGCGACGTCTGAGACCACATCGAGCACGTTGCCTACTCGGGCCACGAGTCCGGTCTCTTCCATGAACTCCCGCGCGAGGCACTCCGCAGGACTCTCCCCGAACTCGACGCCACCACCCGGCAGCCACCACGTGCCCGGAACTCCGGTGGCAGAGGAGGCCCGAACGAGAAGGACTTCGTTGCGACTTCGAGCCACGCCGTAGGCGGCCACACGCTGTTGGTCTTCTGGTGGGCGCATGGTGGCGATGCTAGACGCGGATGCGCTATCGACCGCTCATGCCGCTGTCCGCGCTCGCGCTCATGCCGATGAGCGGATGATCGGTCGGGATCGCGAACGCCCATCGAAGGGACCTTGGCTGGCGGCCAGGGGGTGGGCGAGACTGAGAAACTTCTGCGGTGTAACCACAAGCTTGGGAGCTCTTATGCAGATCGAGTTCATCGCTAGTTTTGCGCCCGTGACCGCCGATCCGCCCGCGAGTCGCCGGTTCTACCTCGAAGCCCTTGGACTACCCCTGGAACACGCTGAGGGCGACGACTACATCCACAGCGAGGAGGTGGAAGGCAGCAAGCACTTTGGGGTCTGGCCCCTCACACAGGCGGCAGAGGCGTGCTACGGCCAGCCGGACTGGCCAGCGGACGTACCCGTCCCCCAAGCGAGCGTGGAATTCGAGTTGGCGGACCCCGCGGCAGTGCATGCCGGCGCGAACGAACTGACCAACGCAGGCTATTCGATGCTTCATGAGGCCCGGGAGGAGCCTTGGGGACAAACAGTCGCCCGACTGCTGTCCCCTGAGCACCTCATCGTCGGGCTGTCCTATGCACCCTGGCTGCACAAGAGCTGAGGCCATGAAGCGACGAGATGGTGCCCTGTCATTGCCGGGGCCACGGAGCGCCAGCATTGGGAATTCGGACGCCGATGGAGCCGTCCTCACATTCCGCTGTGCGCGCACGTATCTGCCGATGAGCGGTCATCCCTTGACCGCCTACTCGGCTAAGCCTCGTGCACGGTCAGTCAGCCGGTAAGCCAGGCGGCATCTCACGGACGCCCGTGAATTGCCGGATCTGCATGGCGTGCGCGGTGGTGTGTCCGATCAGGCTGGTGACGATCCAGGCATAAGGCTTGCCCGCGTAGCGGTGCGTCGCTGGCAGTAGGGTCGCTGCCTCATCCTCAGTCAGGTCGCCCAACGAGTCGCGAATCCGCTGTCGGCAATGGTCGACGTATCCGGCGATCTCCGAGTGCGACCAGCCGACGGGCAGGCTGGTGAAGGTTTGCCAGTGGGGGTTGCCATCGAACGGCGGCGGTGGAGTCCAAGGGACCATTTCGCCAGCCAGGTCGTAATCGAGTACCTCCAGGGCATGCCATGCCACGCTCCATGGTTGGGACCAGCGCTGGATTCGGTTGTCCCTCTGGGCAGAATCGCTGATAGGGACGCCCCCGTCGTCATACACCTCTCCGACGATCTCGGAGGGCTGCACCCGCCACATCGGAGCGCACCAGAGTTCGTCGGGGCAGTCTTCTATGACAGCACCCAACAACTCCACCGCTTCGTTCAGGCTCCGCCGGACGCTCTCCGCCCAAATAGTTCCCATGGAGCCGACGCTACCCATCAGCGGAACGACCGCTCATGCGCCGCTGTCCGGGCGCGGGCTGAGCTACTGCTTGGCCAACTTGATGGCGAGGAATACGACGCCGGCAATCGCCGACAGAGAGACAAGTGCTAGCAGGCCGAGCAGGAACATGCGTCGGAGGCTAGTCGAAGGTGGCAGGCGCGGCAGGGCTGTCCGCTTGCGCCGCAGAGCGGGCTGCCCGGCCTCGGGAACGGCGGATGTGCGGGGTTTCAGAGAACTCGTGTGGGCACGGAACCATCCAGCGGCAGGCCCGCGAGGACCTCGCCGTCGTGGTCGACGGCTCCTGTCGGTCGGAAGCCGAGCTTTTCGTAGAACCCGGCTGGACTGCCATCGCCGAGCGCGTAGCTGGTCAGGAGTTCGGTGGCACCCTGACTTCGCACGAGTTCCACGATCTGACGAATGACCTCATGGCCGTAGCCGAGGCGCTGGTACCGGTGGTCGATGAGCAGTTTCCACAGGAACCACGGTCCGATGATCCCGGGAGGTTGAGGGTCGACGTTCCAAGCCACCATGACGAAGCCGACGGGCTGCCCGTCGTCGTAAACCGCCCGGAACCATGGGTTCGCCTGGGGGACCTCCGCGGCCTCTGCCAGCGAGGCGACCACCGAGGACACGAATCGCTCCTGCTCCGGCGTTGTGCGGAGCGCTTGAACCGAATCGACGTTGTCGTCGGTGATCTCTCGAAGGCTGATCATCACCTCCGTCACGCTACGCCGAAAGCGAGAAGCACTGCCGTGAGGCCCGCAGCGCCGCGACACGAGCCGACGAACCACACTAATGCCGCGATGCGGTCGGCGCGGATCACTAGCTAGGCGATGCGGTCGTCGGGGTTCGTGCCCTTGCTTAGGGTGCGCCGCATCTGCTGCATTGAGTCGCTCGCGCGTCGCGCCTCGTCCGCGTCGAGAATGCCGTGGTGCACTGCCTTGCGGATGATGATGTAGAGCACGAACAGGCATACCAGCAAGAACGCGAGATACAGAACGAGTAGGACCACAGCCGGAGGGTACCTGCCGGAGCGCCACCCGGAACTCGATTGCTGGTCTCAGATCTTCCGACCAAGGGCGTCACTGAAAGCACTCATCTAATGGCTTTTGCTGGGCGGCTTCGGCAGGCTCGGTTCTGGTAGCGGCTGGCGGGTCAGCACTCCACTCATCTGACCGTTGGAGGTCTTGCGGCAGACCGTGCGCCCGCTGGTCGTGAGGAGGCGTAACCGCTTCTGGGATGTCGTGCCCCACCGTGCGTGGTGAGCACTTTGCCATTAGATCGCTGGCTGTCTCCTCCGCGCTGCTGAAGCATCAGACGAGCCGGAAGGAGCCGGGGATGCTGTTTGTGGGTGATGACTGGGCTGAGGACCATCACGACGTCGAGGTCGTCGACGAGGGCGGCACCGTGTTGGCGCGGCGGCGTGTGCCGGAGGGCGTAGCCGGGGTCGCTGAGCTGCACGGGTTGATCGCTGCTCATCTTCCCGAGGAGTGGGCGGATCTGGAGCCCGGGGCTGCGCAAGCGGAGGTGAAGGTCGGGATCGAGACCGACCGCGGGCCGTGGGTGGCTGCGCTGGTTGCGGCCGGGTATGAGGTGTTCGCGATCAACCCGCTGTCGGTGGCCCGGTACCGGGGACGGCACTCCACGTCGGGGGCGAAGTCGGATGCTGCTGACGCGCATCTACTCGCTGAGATCGTCAGGATCGATCGTGCCCACCATCGTCGGTTGGCCGGCGATTCGGAGGAGGGCGAGGCGATCAAGCTGGTCGCACGTAGCCATCAGGGCCTGATCTGGGACCGCACCCGTCATGTGCTGCGGCTGCGGTCGGCGTTGCGGGAGTTCTTCCCCGCCGCGTTGACAGCGTTTCCAGACCTGGATGCTCCGGAGTCACTCGAGCTGCTGACCAAGGCACCCGACCCCGACCGCGCCGCCCGGTTGACCAAGGGGCAGATCACCGCGGCACTGCGTAAGGCCAGGCGCCGTGACGTCGAGGCCAAGGCCGCAGACATCAAACGGGCCCTGGGGGCGGGCCAGCTGCACCGGTCCGCACCCGTGACGTCGGCCTACGCCGCGATCATCACCGGCCAGGTCGCCGTCGTGGCCACGCTGAACGCCCAGATCAAGGAGCTCGGGGTGGTGGTGGCCGAGCATTTTGGCCGGCACCCGGACGCTGAGATCTACACCAGCCAACCCGGACTGGGTGTGGTCCTCGCCGCCCGGGTCCTCGGCGAGTTCGGCGACGACCCGCACCGCTTCGACGACGCCAAAGCACGCAAGAACTACGCCGGCACCTCACCGATCACCAAAGCCTCGGGCCGCAAGAGGGTCGTCCTGGCCCGGCGCGCCCGCAACAAGCGCCTCGCCGACGCGCTGCAGCAGTGGGCCACCTGCTCCCTACGCGGCTCACCCGGCGCCAACGCCTACTACCACCAGCTCCGCGACCGCAAGATCGGCCACAACGCAGCGCTACGCCAGCTCGCTAACCGACTCGTCGGCATCCTCCACGGCTGCCTCAAGACCAACACGCGCTACGACGAAACCACCGCCTGGAACCACCACCCCACCGACGCCGCTTGACACCCGAACAACCTGGGATGTCTGCCGCCGTCCGGGCGCGGCCCTATACCTCGCTACCTCGTGGACAGAGGGCCAACGCTCGAGACACTCGGTCGTCCATCTGCATTCGGTCCACCAACGCCAGCATGTCGCCACGCTCGTCGGCGGACACCGGCTGCTCGTCCTCGCTCGGCACGTCCGCCATCTGCCCGAGCGCGAGCCCGAGTTCGTTCGCGTCGATGAACTCGCCGATCAACGTGACGTCTTTGCTGGGGAGCCGGTCATCCAGGCGGATGAGCAGGCCATGCAGACGCCCGGCTATCTCATCGTAGTAGGCGCGGTCCACGCGACGATCGTGTCAGATGCAACGTCCTCACATGCCGCTGTCCGGCTCACTCACATGCCGACGACGGTGTGGGCCGCCCGACACGTTGGTGCTCGGGTCCGGAAAATTCTGCGCTAGCGCTATGCGCATCGATGGCCGGCTGAGTTAATAGTATGTGAGCGACCAGCGAGCGGAGTTTGCGCAGTTCTTCCGGGCTGGCTGGGAACCGTGCCTGCGCGCAGTCCTGGTGGTCGTGGGCAGTCCTCAGCTCGCCGAAGATCAAGTTGCGGAGGCTTTCGCCAGAGCCTGGGCGTCGTGGCCGAAAGTCCGCAGTCATCCAGCTCCCCGAGCTTGGGTCGTACGCACCGCTCTCAACGCTGGGGCGTCGTCGTGGCGACGGCGTGGCCGCGAGGTGACGCTGATCGATCACGAGGCGATCGCCGTGGGCGAACGTGACGGAGAACTTGACGCCAGTTTGTTCTCCGCGATCTGGCGATTGCCGCCTCGTCAGCGTGAGGTGATCGCGCTGCGGATCTTTCTTGATCTGGACACCGCCACCATCGCCGGGCAACTGGGGATCGAGGCAGGAACCGTCCGGATGCATTTGTCCCGAGGCGTCACAGCCTTACGCCAGGAGCTCACCCAGAGCAGGATCACGGAGGCCGATCAATGAATCTTGGTCATGAACTGAGCGACGACGAGGTGCTGGGCACCGCGCGCGACTCCCTATCCGAGCGACCTGTAGCGAGTCCGCCCGACGTGAAGTCGATCATGGCTCGGGGACGCGCCCAGCAGAAGCGCCGCCGCTCCATCGTCGCTGGCGGGGCGGTCACCGGCATCGCCGCGTCGAGTGCGCTGGCGTTGGCACTTGCCGGTGTGCTCGGCCCGGCCAGGCCACCGGAGACGGTCCGCACCGTCGCCTACACCCTGACCAGCCATTCCAACGGCACAGCGACACTGACCCTCAACCCGGGCGAGCTCTTTGACCCCGCCCAGCTACAAGACGACCTCGCCGCATCCGGTATCCCCGCGCTGGTCACCACGAACAGCTACTGCACGTCGGATCCCGAGCCGGCCGGTCTCTCACAGGTGGTGTCCCTGCCCGGGCCGGGCAGTTGGCAAGGGAAATCGAGTGAGACTCCCAGCATCACCATTGACCCCTCCGCCATGCCTGCGGGCACGGAGCTCAGCATCGCCAACTTCCAGCTCACCAACCGCGGCCTGCAGGCGGACATCGACCTCATCGATATCGGCTCCTATGTCTGCACCGGCGCGCCGCCCACCCTCGGACCTGGCACCCCGGGCTTCGGCGCGATCTACAGTGGCCAGAGGGACGGAGGTCACTCGATTCAGCTAGCGCCGGGATCTGACTAAAGACTTCACCACCCATTCGGTCGCCCGCGAAACGAACGCTCATGCCCCGTCGTCCGTCCGCGGCTCCTGTTTTCGCCGACAGGTCGGCGGGCGGCGTCGGGTGTCCCGGAACGCTTCACGCACCCCGCGCCGCGTGTCACCATGCATCCATGCCACTGTTCAGAATCATGCGCAACCCGTGGGTGACCTTCTTCGGGCCGTTGGTCTTGTTCGTGGCGATCTTCACGGGATTTCTCATGCTGAGCGGTGACTCGTTCGGGCACGCCTTCGGGTACAGCCTGGTGATGGGTGTCGTGTTCGCCCTCGTGAGCGAGTGGCACGCCCTCCGCCGCAGGCGCCGAGCTACCGTCCGGCCGTAGATCCGGCCGACCCCACGGTCGGCCCCGGCAACGCACCCCATGCCGCTGTAAGTCGCACTCCCCTGACTGCGGAGCGTCTGAAACGGCCGTAAGCCGGACACTTAGCAGTTGTGACCTTCTCAGAGACCGAGCACCAGCAGTTTTCTGCTGTCTTCCTCGAGCTGTCACCACGGATCTACTCGTTCGCGCGTAGGCACTGCGACCAGGTCACTGCTCAAGATGTGACTGCGGAGACCTTCCTGGTCGCGTGGCGGCGGGTGGACCAGCTGCCAGACCCGCCGCTGCCGTGGCTGTTCGGGATCGCCCGCAACGTGCTGCGCAACCAGGTTCGCGCCACCATCCGCCGGGACAGACTGGTCGAGGCGATCACGTCAGCTCCCGCCACGTCACGGTTGGGACAGGCCGCCGATGCCGACGTAGTGGAGCGATTCCGACTCGCCGAGGCCCTCAGCCTGCTCACCGATCGCGAGCGCGAGTCGCTCCTCCTGGTCGCGTGGGACGGGCTGACCCCCGCACAGGCCGCCACGGTGTCCGCTTGCTCGGCCAACACGTTCGCCCGCCGACTCTCTCGCGCACGCGCGCGCCTGGCTGCCGCCCTCGAGAACACCGCAGACCCACCCCGGCGCCGGAGCGCGCCACTGCGCCCTTCATCAGCGTCAACCGCACCCCAACCCACAGACAGGTGAGCCCGATGAGACACGACCTTCCCGGCACCCCCGCGACCGACGTTGACGAGCTGCTTCGCCGGCATCAGCCACCGGCCGATCCCACCTCCGCGTGGGACGACACCACCAGGCATGCGGTACTGGCCACGATCCTTGCTGAGGCGCCGCCGACACCGCACCCCCTCCCGTCCCGACGGATCGGGCTCGGCCTGGTCGCCTGCGCCGCGGCAACCGTGCCGCTCGCCTTGTCGATCGGACTTCCTTCGCACGCGCCGGGAGGCCCGAGTCCGGCCGCTGCTCTGGATCGGCTCGCCAGCATCGCCAGCGCCACGGGCCCGGTCATCGGCCCGGGACAGTACCTTCACCGCACCTACCTCACCGATGTGCCCTACACCGCCGGCCTCGCGATGACACCAGGCGCCGTACGACGCGGCGACCGTGCTGTCTCCGATGAGGAGTCATGGTCAGGGCAGACCAGGGTGTGGGTCAGGTCGACCGGTCCGGACGCACGACCCTGTCTGGACGTCGTCCCCCTTCGAGGAGACGTGGCCGAGGGGCGCTACGACGTCGCGTCAGCCAGCCAGCTCGCAACCCTCCCGACCGAGCCCACCCAGCTGGCGACCTACATCGATGATCACCCAGACGGCGGCAACCGCGGAACCTCCAACACGTACGCATCAGCGACCGACCTCCTGTGGTCGGGCGTCGCCTCGCCGCAACTGCGCTCGGCAGCGCTCAACGTCTTGGCACAGACGCCCGGCCTGGTCGGCGATGAGCACACCACCGACGACCGAGGGCGGCCCGCGATCCGGGTCGACTACGACGCCGACGGCACCACCCAGTCGGTCTGGTTCGACCCCATGACCGCGCAGATCGTCGAGACGGCAGGTCCCACCGAGGGCGGCGACGGCAGCACGACACTCACCGGCAGCAACGTCACCGACCATCTGCCCAACCTGCCCCGCTGCACCCCAGCCACCTGACCGCCGCCACCGACTGACCCTCCGGGGTGCGAGCCCAATGTCCGCACCTACCGCCGTCCGGTCGCACTCACATACCGATGGCCGGACGCCCCGATCTTGTGCACACCTCGGAGTCGTGCGTGAGATCATCCGCACCGGTGACACCAGCGAGGCATCCCACCGCCAACCAGCCCATCCACCTCACCGACAGCCCGCGACACCTGCCTTGCCAGCCGCACGCGAAGTACGGGATCTACATCAACGACGCCAACAACAGCGGATACTCGCTCAACTGTTCGGGCACCGACGCTGACAACGCCGATCCACATGGACTACAACCCTCCTCCGAGCGTGAGCACTTCTGCCACCGAGACGTTGGACGTGGTCTTCAACACCGGCTCAGGCGACATCGCTCTCGCCTGCTCGACACCGGGAGCCACCGCCATCACTCGTCCACTTCCCTGAAAGGCTCACCTGCCGCTGTCCTGCGGCACGATCGTGCCGATCAGCAGACGTCGGTGGCGATGTCTGCCGTGCTGCTCGATCAGGTCCACAGTCCTCACATGCCGGCTGTCCGGTCGCGCTCACATGCCGATGAGCGTGGTCGAGGAGCGAACCTGCGACAGTGCCGCGCGTTGCGGACGCGTTCAGCCACCGGTGGCGGGACAGAGCACCAGCATGTGCTCCTCTGGAGAGCCTGCGGCGCGTCGCGCGAACACGTGCAGGGTGAACGTGGTGTCAGCGTCAATGCGGTCGGTGACGTTGGTGAGATGTCGGAACTCGCCGATCGCTTCCAGCATCCCGTGGCGTCGGCATGTGATGACACCGGATGCCTCGTCGGTGTAGGCAGCTCGCAGGCTCTCCAGCGTCGAGGTCGGCTCAGCCTTCGCGTGAAGCACGGTGAGCGATACCTGCTGAAGCTCGCCGCGTCGGTCCAGCAGCCCGATCCATGCCGTCTGGACGCCGTCGCCAGACCATTCGTCGGCGGCGGTCTTGGTGACGACTGTGAGACCGAATCCGGCCGGCGCTTCGTCCTGTGGACCCGTGCCGTGGTGCATGTAGTCCGACACGCTCATCACCGGGTACGAGCCGTCCTTGGTCCAGAAGAAGTCGTGGTCGGTGTTGAACTTCCGCACGCCTGGGCCGAGCTTCACCTGAGGCTGTGAGACAGGTGCTAGGTGGGTGGCTTCTGCATCTGGGTAGCGCAGCGACGGGGCGAGGAAGAACTCCGCCGCGAGGACGGCGGCGACCTGGTCCTCGGAGAGCTCCATCTCGGTGACGAGCTCCGCCATCGCGAGGCCGGTCGCGAGCGGGTCTGCGCGTTCGTCGTCGTCCTCGTCGTCCAGGTCATTCCATGCGGCGTCGAACAGCGGACGGAGCTCGGCCGGGACTCTGTCGGGGTCGCGCAGGTAGATGTACTCGTCATCGTCGAAGATCAGCTCGCCGTCACGGGCGGCACCGAACCGGTAGTGGGCTTTGATGTTGCTGCGGACGACTGCCGCCGCACCCGACTGCGACAGGGAAGCCAGGTCGGCGAGTGAAGGGTCGCCGTACCCCGACAGCTCGACGGCAAGGACGCCACCTGGAATCTCGATGGCCGCCCACGCTGCCGAGCGCCCGTCAAAGTCCCAGGCGTCCTCGGCCTGGTTCGACAGGTCTGCGCCGAGGGCAGCCAAGACGGCCACACGTGTTGCGCCGGCCGCGACGAGAACCGTGAGGGATTCCGTGTCCGGGAACGCAGCAAGCACGTCCTCGTAGAACTCGACGGTCGCAGTCACGGCTGGAGCATATAGACGTCTGCGGAACGCGCACGTCGGTTCGGCAGGCGCGTCAGCTCGGCGGCTGTCGGCACCTCCGCGACCCACTCACCTGCTGCTGTCCGGTCGCGATCTGTCAGCGGAGAAGGTGTCGTTCGGCCTGACGTTCGACCGGCTCCTTGCGCCTCTGGTCGAGCCGCTGCGCCTCACCCACCCGTTGCCAGCGGAGCCCAGCGGAGTCCTCGAACACGATCGTGCACTCCCACAGCCAGACACCGTCCGGACCCAGGTTGGGGACCTCGATCGTCACGGGGTGGGTGATCCAGTAGCCGTGTGGCCCGATCGCGGTGACACCCGGCCCGGTCCCGTTCTCCACGGTGTGCTCGTGCGGGATGTGGGTGATCTTCCCGTCGCCGCGCTGGTGGATCGGCACGAGCTCGACCTGCACCCACGCGATCACGTCATCGGAGTCGTTGTGCACGGTGACCGGTAGCGCGCTGAGTTCACGCACCTCCGGGTTGTCGGTCGAGAACACGGAGGTGCTCTGCTTCATCTCGAACCAGACCTTGCGGGCCTGAGCCTCGCGGGTCTGCTTGCGACGCTCTCGGGACCCGGCGACCTGCCAGCCGAAGGCGGCGACACCGAACCCGGCGGCCACCGTGGTGCCGACCGCTCCGAGCCACTCCGGGTTCACGCTCTGACGGTAGGTGCCCGTGGGCTCGTGGCCCGGTTAGCCACGCTGACCTCTGCGCGAGACCCGTTTGTGACATCCGGGGGCAGCTCGTGACATCGGCTCGTGGCCACCCCCAACGATCTGAGCCCCTGGCCCGCATCGCAGCAGGTCAGGGGCTCAGTGGCAGGTGAAGGATTCGAACCTTCGAAGGTATACACCGACGGATTTACAGTCCGCTCCCATTGGCCGCTCGGGCAACCTGCCGGGACGTGCCGTGACCCGCGTTTGGCGGGCCGGCGGCAAGTCGGAAGAATAGCAAGGCAGCACCGGAGACCCGAAACCGCCAGGAGGGCGCAAGATGGCCGACAGCTCGTTCGACATCGTCAGCAAGATCGACCGACAGGAGGTCGACAACGCGCTCGGTCAGACGGCTCGTGAGATCGCCACCCGCTTCGACTTCAAGGGCACCGGCGCCACCATCGAGTGGCAGGGCGAGCACGCGATCGAGATCAGCGCCTCCGCCGACGACCGCGCCAGCGCCGTCCTCGATGTGTTCAAGGACAAGCTCGTCAAGCGTCAGCAGAGCCTGAAGATCCTCGATGCCAGCGAGCCGCGTCAGTCCGGCCAGCAGTCCAAGATCTCGATCGCGCTCAAGGAGGGCATCACCTCCGAGGACGCCAAGAAGGTCTCCAAGCTGATCCGCGACGAGGGTCCCAAGGGTGTCAAGGCCCAGATCCAGGGCGACGAGCTCCGGGTGTCCAGCAAGAAGCGCGACGACCTCCAGGCGGTCCAGGCGCTCGTGCGGGGCCAGGACTACGACTTCGCGGTGCAGTTCACCAACTACCGCTGACCCGGCTGCGACGTCGAGGACAGGGCTCTCGGCGGCCGATGCGGGTACCGTCCTAGGTATGTCCTCCTCTCCCACGTCCACCACCGAGCTCGTTCAGAACTCCCCGGAGGTGTGGCGGGATGCCTCGGAGGTCGGTGTCGAGGAGTCGCGAGCGGCGTGGGCGGAGGCCGCCCGGCCGATCCTGATCGAGGTGGCGCAGCACTACAACGCCGTGATCACCTACAAGGATCTCGCCGAAGAGGCGCAGCGGGTCACCGGTGTCCGTGGCACCCAGCAGATGCACTACTGGATCGGTGACGTGCTCGGTCGGGTCTCCCGCGACGCGTTCAGCCGCGGTGAGCCCCTGTTGTCGGCCCTGTGCGTGAAGGCCGACGGGACCGTCGGTGAGCGGTACGTCGTCGCCGTCGCCGAGACGACCGACGACTTGACCGCGGACGGCGACGACCACGCCGCCGTCCAGCGGCTCGCCTGCTACCGCTACTTCAACGCACCCGACCTGCCCGCCGACGGCGGCTCGCCCGCGTTGACCCCCCAGCTCACCGCCCGCCGGGCGCGGGCCAAGAAGGTCCGCCTCGCCGAGGCACCGATCGACGTGTGCCCCAAGTGCAACCAGCAGCTGCCGGCGACCAAGGTCTGCGACAACTACTGCGACTGAACCCCGCCAGTCGGCGTCAGCCGACGAGCAGGGACTTCATCGCGGGCACGGTGGCGGCGCCGCTCGTCGGCGTGATCCACACGCGCATGCCCTCCTCGAGCCCCAGCGCACGAGCGTGGGTCCGGGTGGTCACCACGGAGACCTCGCGGCCGTCCTCGGTCCCGGCGATCAACCGCACCTCGAAGCCCACGCGGGTCAGCCGCAGGATGTCGGCAGCGGTGCTGCCAGCCAGGTCCGGGCTCATCGCGATCTCGATGTCGTGCGGCCGAAGGCGGATCGACCCGAGCTGGGTCACCTCGCCGAGGAAGTCCATCACGAAGTCGTTGGCGGGCTCGTCGTAGAGCTGGTCCGGCGTACCGACCTGCTCGATGCGGCCCTCGTTGATCACCACGATCTCGTCGGCGACCTCCAGGGCCTCCTCCTGGTCGTGGGTGACGAAGACGGTGGTGACGGGCACCTCGTCGTGGAGGCGCCGCAGCCACTCGCGCAGCTCCTTGCGGACCTTGGCGTCGAGGGCACCGAACGGCTCGTCGAGCAGCAGCACCTTGGGCTGGATCGCCAGGGCCCGGGCGAGCGCCATGCGCTGGCGTTGGCCGCCCGAGAGCTGCGACGGCAGCCGCTGGGCGAACTGCGACAGGTGCACCAACTTGAGCAGCTCGTCGACGCGCTCGGCGATCTCGGCCTTCGGCTTGTTGCGGATCTCGAGGCCGAACGCGACGTTCTTGGCGACCGTCATGTGCTTGAAGACGGCGTAGTGCTGGAAGACGAAGCCGACGTTGCGCTTCTGCGGCGCCGTGCGGGTCGCGTCAACGCCCTCGATCTCGATGGTGCCGGTGTCGGCGCGCTCGAGCCCGGCGATGATCCGGAGCAGGGTCGACTTGCCGCCGCCGGACGGACCGAGCAGCGCGGTGAGCTGCCCGGTCGGCAGCGAGACCGTGACGTCGTCGAGGGCGACGAAGTCGCCGAACCTCTTGTTGACGTGGGAGATGTCGATACTCATGAGGAGGACTCCTTGGGGCGCAGCAGGGAGACGACGAGGATGCAGAGCACGCTGATCAGCACCAGGATGAACGAGACGGCGTAGGCCTCGCCCTGGGCGAAGTTGTTGTACTGCTGCTCGACGACGAGCGGCGCCGTCTGCGTCTGTCCGGTCAGGTTTCCCGAGACGATCTTGAGGGCGCCGAACTCGCCGAGCGAGCGAGCCAGCGTGAGCACGACGCCGTACACGACGGCCCACTTGATCGCCGGCAGCGTGATCCGGCGCAGGGTCTGGAAGGCGTTGGCGCCGAGGCTCGTGGCCGCCTGCTCCTGGTCGTTGCCGATCTCGGTGAGCACGGGCACGACCTCGCGTACGACGAGCGGCAGGGACACGAAGCAGGTCGCCATGATCATGCCCGGACTGTTGAAGATCACGACGAGGCCGTGCGACTCGAGGGTCGGGCCGAACCAGCCGTTGCGGCCGTTGTAGACCAGCAGCAGGGCGAGGCCGATGACGACCGGTGACACCGACATCGGCAGGTCGATCATCGCCGAGAGCGCTCGCTTGCCGGGGAACTCGTAGCGCACGAGGAGCAGCGCCATGCCGACGCCGAAGACGGTGTTGATCGCGACGGCCCACAGCGAGATCTCGATGGTCACGATCATCGCGTGCACGACGTCGGGGTCCGAGAACGCCGCCTGGAAGCTGGCGAGACCGTCGGCGAAGGCGTTCTGGACGAGGGTGACCATCGGCCAGCCGACGAGCAGGAACACGTAGGCGATCACGATGAGACGCAGCGCCCACTTGGCGGGCGTGGGAAGCCTAACCACGACGAGACACCCTCCGCTGGATGATGTCGAGCACGACGATGACGAACAGGGCGACCCCGAGCATGATCGTCGCCAGGGCGGCGGCCGAGGTCTGGTCACCGCCCTCGATGAAGGACAGGACGCGTACCGAGACGACCTCGGTCTTGTAAGGGAGCATGCCGCTGAGCAATACGAGCGAGCCGTACTCCGAGATCGCGCGGGCGAACGACAGGGCCGCTCCGGCCGCGATCGCCGGGACCAGCGAGGGCAGCACGAGCCGGCGCAGGATCGTGATCCGGCCGGCGCCGAGTGAGGCAGCTGCCTCCTCGACGTCGGCGTCGAGCTCGGCCAGCACCGGTTGGACGGTCCGGACGATGAAGGGCAGGGTCACGAAGGCGAGCGCGAGGGTGACCGAGGTGCGGGTGTTCGCGACGTTGATGCCGAGCGGGCTCTTCGGTCCGTAGAGCCCGAGCAGCACCAGGCCGGCGACGATCGTCGGCATCGCGAACGGGATGTCGATGAGGACGTCGAGTGCGCCACGCCCCCAGAAGCGGTCGCGGACGAGCACCCAGGCGATCAGGGTGCCCATCACGACGTTGACCGCGGTGACGAAGAGGGACTGGGTCACGGTCAGCTTGATCGCGGCCCAGGTCTGGGGGTTCGTGAGCGTGTCGACGTACCCCTGCCACCCGTCCTTGCCGGCCGTGACCACGATCGCGGCCAGCGGGATCAGGACGAGCAGGCTGAACCAGATCATCGCGATCCCGAGCCCGAGGGCGGAGCCCCGGGTCAGGGTGGAACGGACACCCGGCCGGCCGCGCCCGACCGGCCGAGTGTCCTGTCCGAGGACGGCGGTGGTCATCCGCCGACGTTGAGACCAGAGATGATCTTGGTGATGATCCCGGTCTTGTCATCGAAGAACTCGTCGTTGGCCTTCTCCCAGCCGCCGAAGTTCTTGTCGATCGTGTACTGGGTCTTGACTGCCGGGAACGGGTTGTTCGGGTCGTTGGCACCCGGCACCTCGACGTTGATCCCGTCGATGACCGGACGGAAGCCGGCCTTGGCGTAGTCGGACTGACCCGCCTCGCTGAGCTGGAACTTCAGGAAGTCCGCGGTGGGCGCCGAGGCGTCCGTGGTCACGGCAACCGGGTTCTGGATCAGCAGGGTGTCGTCGGGGAGGATGTAGTCGACGTCGTCACCGGCGGCCTTGGCCTGGATCGAGTCGTTCTCGTAGGCCAGCAGGACGTCGCCGTTGCCCGCCACGAAGGAGGACAGGGCGTCGCTACCGCTGCCCGGAAGAGCGACGGTGTTGTCGAGGACCTTGGTGACGAAGTCCGTCGCCTTGGCATCGCTGCCACCCGGGGCGAACGCGGCGTGGGCCCAGGCGGCGAGGATGTTCCACTTCGCCGAGCCGGACGACGCCGGGTTGGGCGTGATGATCTTGACGCCCGGCTTGACGAGGTCGTCCCAGGTCTTGATGCCGAGGGGGTTGCCCTTGCGGACCAGGAAGACCACCTCGGAGTCGGTCAGAATGCCCTTGGTCGGGGTCTGGTTCCAGGACTTGTCGACGAGCCCGGCGGAGACCAGGGACGCGACGTCCGGCTCCAGCGAGAGGTGCACCTCGTCCGCGTGCAGGCCACCTGCGACCGCGCGCGACTGGTCACCGGAGGCGCCGTAGGAGGTCGTGAACTTGACGTCCTTGCCCGCGTCGGTCTTCTGGAAGTCGGCGATGACAGGCTCGTTGGCGGTCTTCAGCACAGAGAAGCCCACGATGCTGATGGACTTGTCGTCGGAGGAGGTACTGCCGCCGTTGGAGGCAGCGCATCCGGCCAGGACGGCAGGGATGGCGGTGGCCGCGACGGCCAGGGCAACCAGCCTGATCCGCTTGGTCATGTGAGTCTCTTCTCGGTCTCGGGTGATAAGCAGCGTTAGTCACGTTGCTTGCTTGAGATTATCAGGATGATCGTCAAAGTACCTCATCCAGAATGGGCAGGCGCGGCGTGGTCTCGCTCACTGTCCAGATGCGGGGGAGCGGTCGGAATCGGGCCGGTGGCGGACTATCGTGGGGGAGTTGCGCCGAGTACCGGACCGCCCCGGGAAAATCTGGCGCGAAACGTCCAGGCGACGAGAGGTTGTGCACGCAGTTGTCCAAGCAGGTCAAGCAGCTCGACCGCGTGATCATTCGCTTCGCAGGTGACTCGGGCGACGGCATGCAGCTCACCGGGGACCGCTTCACCCAGGAGTCCGCGTCGTTCGGGAACGACCTCTCGACGCTCCCCAACTTCCCCGCGGAGATCCGGGCCCCTCAGGGCACGCTGCCGGGGGTCTCGTCGTTCCAGGTGCACTTCGCCGACCACGACATCCTCACGCCCGGCGACGCCCCCGACGTGCTGGTCGCGATGAATCCGGCAGCGCTGCGCGCGAACCTCGGGGACCTCCCCAAGGGCGCGACGATCGTGGTCGACACCCACGACTTCACCACGCGCAACCTGGCGAAGGCCGGCTACACCGCCAACCCGCTGGAGGACGGAAGCCTCGACGAGTTCGCCCTGCACCCGGTCGACCTGACCGGCATGACCGTGGAGGCGGTCAAGGAGTTCGGTCTCTCGCGCAAGGACGCCGCCCGCGCCAAGAACATGTTCGCCCTGGGCCTGTTGTCGTGGCTCTACGGCCGGCCGACCGAGTCGACCATCGCGTTCCTGCAGAAGCGCTTCGCCAAGGTCCCCGACATCCGCGACGCCAACGTGACGGCGTACCGCGCCGGCTGGAACTTCGGGGAGACCACCGAGACCTTCGCTGTCTCCTACGAGATCAAGCCCGCCCCGATGCCGTCGGGCACCTACCGCAACATCACCGGCAACCTCGCGCTCGCCTACGGCCTGGTCGCCGGGGGCGTGCAGTCGGGGCTGCCGCTGTTCCTCGGGTCCTACCCGATCACGCCGGCCTCCGACATCCTCCACGAGCTCAGCAAGCACAAGGCCTTCGGTGTCACGACGTTCCAGGCCGAGGACGAGATCGCCGGCATCGGCGCCGCCATCGGCGCGTCGTTCTCCGGCAGCCTTGGCGTGACCACGACCTCGGGCCCAGGCCTCGCGTTGAAGTCGGAGTCGATCGGCCTGGCGGTGATGACCGAGCTCCCGCTGCTGGTCGTCGACGTCCAGCGCGGTGGCCCGTCGACCGGGCTGCCGACCAAGACCGAGCAGGCCGACCTGCTGCAGGCGATGTTCGGGCGCAACGGCGAGTCCCCGGTCCCGATCGTCGCGCCGCGCTCGCCCGGTGACTGCTTCGACGCGGCCCTGGAGGCGATCCGGATCGCCGTCACCTACCGCACGCCGGTGATGCTGCTGTCCGACGGCATGCTGGCCAACGGCTCCGAGCCGTGGCGGATCCCCGAGCTGTCCGAGCTGCCGACGATCGACCCGGCGTTCGCCACGTCGACCAACCAGGTGGTCTCGACGAGCTCGCGCGACGGGACGACAGAGGAGAAGGCGGAGTTCTGGCCGTACCTCCGCGACGAGGAGACGCTCGCGCGGCCGTGGGCGATCCCCGGTACGCCGGGGCTCGAGCACCGCATCGGCGGTCTGGAGAAGGGCGACGGGCACGGCAACATCTCCTACGACCCGGCCAACCACGACTTCATGGTGCGCACCCGCGCGGCCAAGGTGGAGCGGATCGCGGAGTCGCTGCCGCCGCTGGAGGTCGACGACCCCGACGGGCTGGCCAAGGTGCTCGTGCTCGGCTGGGGCTCGACGTACGGCCCGATCGGCGCCGGCGTACGACGGGTTCGCAAGGCCGGCTACCGCGCCGCCCAGGTGCACCTGCGACACCTCAACCCGTTCCCCCGCGACCTCGGGGAGATCCTGGCGCGTTACGACAAGGTCCTGATCCCCGAGATGAACCTCGGCCAGCTGGCCCTGCTGATCCGGGGTCGCTACCTGGTCGACGCCGTGGGCTACAACCAGGTCAACGGCATGCCACTGAAGGCGGCCGAGCTCGCCGAGGCGATCGGCAACCTGGTCGCCGAGGCAGAGGGCATCGAGGTCGATCTGACCGTGCCCGTCGACACCCTGACCGGAGACGAGCGATGAACCCGCCGACCAACGGAACCGACCTGCCGCTGCCCGTGATGCGCAGCGGCATCGAGCTGGTGCCGACCCGCGCCGAGGGCGACGCGCCCGAGACCGGCAAGGACTACACCAGCGACCAGGAGGTCCGCTGGTGCCCGGGCTGCGGCGACTACGCCGTGCTGAAGGCCGTGCAGGGCTTCCTGCCCGACCTCGGCCTGCGTCGGGAGAACATCGTGTTCGTCTCGGGCATCGGGTGCTCCTCGCGCTTCCCTTACTACCTCGAGACCTACGGCATGCACTCGATCCACGGGCGTGCCCCCTCGATCGCGACCGGCATCGCGACCGCCCGCGAGGACCTCTCGGTCTGGGTGGTCACCGGCGACGGCGACGCGCTGTCGATCGGCGGCAACCACCTGATCCACGCCCTGCGCCGCAACGTGAACATGACGATCCTGCTGTTCAACAACCGGATCTACGGGCTCACCAAGGGGCAGTACTCCCCCACCTCCGAGACCGGCAAGGTCACCAAGTCCACGCCGATGGGCTCCCTCGACCACCCGTTCAACCCGGTCTCGCTCGCGCTCGGCGCCGAGGCGACGTTCGTGGCCCGCACCATCGACTCCGACCGCAAGCACCTCACCTCGGTGCTGTCGGCGGCGGCGGCCCACCGTGGCACGTCGTTCGTGGAGATCTACCAGAACTGCCCGATCTTCAACGACGGCGCCTTCGACGCGGTGAAGTCTCCGGTCACCCGCGATGAGGCGATCATCCCGTTGGTGCACGGCGAGCCGATCAGGTTCGGCGCCGAGGGTGGACGCGGGCTGGTCCGTGACTCCGCGACCGGTGGCGTCAAGATCGTCGACGTCGGCGACGGGCACGGCCAGGTAGCCGCGACCAACCTGCTCGTCCACGACGCCCACAACTCCGACGCGAGCACGGCCTTCGCCATCTCCCGGCTGACCGATGCCGGCCAGCTCCACCAGGCGCCGATCGGGATCTTCCGCCAGGTCGCCCGCGCGACGTACGACGACCAGGCGCGCGACCAGATCGCGCAGGCAACCGCGCAGGTGACCGGCACCCCGACCGAGCGTCTCGGCGCGCTGATCGGTGGCGGCGACACCTGGACCGTGGCCTAAACGGCCGCCGCATGACCGAGGCACGGCGTGGCTTCCTGCTGGGCGTCGCGGCGTACGGCATCTGGGGGCTGTTCCCGCTCTACTGGCCGCTGCTCGAGCCGGCCGGTGCGGTGGAGATCCTGGCCCACCGGATCGTGTGGTCGTGCCTCACGATGGGCCTGCTGGTGCTCGCGCTCCGGCGTGCGTCCGTGGTCCGCTCGATCGCGACCGATCGCCGTACCCGTCGACTCCTGGCCCTGGCCGCGTGCCTGATCACGGTCAACTGGGCGGTCTACATCTGGGGCGTCAACAACGGCCACGTCGTCGAGACGTCACTCGGCTACTTCGTGAACCCGCTGGTGACCGTGCTGATGGGCGTGTTCATCCTCGGTGAGCGGCTGCGCCGCTGGCAGTGGGGGGCGCTGGCGATCGGCACCGTGGCCGTGGTCGTGCTGACCCTCGACTACGGTCGGCCGCCCTGGATCGCGCTGACCCTGGCCCTCACGTTCGGCAGCTACGGACTGTGCAAGAAGCAGGCGAACGCACCGGCGATCGAGAGCCTGACCTTCGAGACGATGGTGATCGGACCGGCTGCCCTCGCCTACCTCGGCTGGCTCACGTGGCACGGCGGGTCGAACTTCACCGACCACGGGGTCGGCCACGTGCTGCTGCTGATGACCGCCGGCATCGTCACGGCCGTGCCGCTGGTGTGCTTCGGCGGCGCCGCCATCCGGGTGCCGTTGGTGACGCTCGGGCTCCTGCAGTACCTCACCCCGACCCTGCAGTTCGGGCTCGGCGTCCTGTACTTCCACGAGGACATGCCGGCCGGGCGCTGGATCGGCTTCGGCCTGGTCTGGGTGGCCCTCTCGATCCTCACCTTGGAGTCCCTGCGTCATCGGCACACCTCGGCACGGCCCACGCCTGCCCAGCCTGCGCCCGGCGGCTCCCTCGCACCCTTTATTGAGTAACTCACTTCAGTTACTTATATTAGGTTGCGTCGGGCGGTCCGTTCCGGGTGGCTGCCCACGTCCGGAGGAGACCGATGACAGCGACCGTAGCGACGACCGTCACGACCCGCGAGGAGGGACAGCCGTACGTCGGGGCTCCCGAGCTCCTCTGGTACGTACCCAACCAGGTGCGGGCCGGCCACCGCGGCGACGCCATCACCGACGACCACAACAGCCTCGACACCCTCACCGAGCACGCCACCACGCTCGAGCAGCACGGCTGGGACGGCGCGCTGCTCGGCACGGGGTGGGGACGCCCGGACACCTTCACCGTCGCCACCGCCCTCGCTGCACGGACCACCACCTTCAAGCCGCTGATCGCGATCCGGCCGGGCTACTGGCGGCCGGCGAACTTCGCGTCCGCCGCATCGACCCTCGACCACCTCAGCGGTGGCCGGGTGCTGGTCAACATCGTCTCCGGCCAGGACGACCTCGGAGCCTACGGCGACAGCGAGGGCGACCAGGCCCACCGCTACGCCCGTACCAAGGAGTTCATGCAGATCGCGCGGCGGCTCTGGACCGAGGAGGACGTCACCTACTCCGGTGAGCACTTCCAGGTCTCCCACTCGACCGTGGCGACGCGACCCGTGGTCCGCGGCGACCGCACCCATCCCCCGCTGTACTTCGGTGGCGCGTCCGAGGCCGCCGAGCGGGTCGCGGCGACGGAGGCGGACGTGCAGCTGTTCTGGGGCGAGCCCCTGGACGGCGTACGTGACCGGATCGAGCGCCTCACCCGGCTGACCCGAGAGCTGGGCCGCGAGCACGCCCCGCTCGAGTTCGGCCTGCGGATCACCACCTTCGTCCGCGACACCACCGAGCAGGCCTGGGCCGACGCGGAGGAGAAGGTGGCCGAGATGGCCGGGCGCCAGGACACCCTCCAGCGCTCCAACCCGGGCTTCAAGGCCGTCGGCCAGCAGCGGCTGCTCGATCTCGCCGCTCGCGGCGAGGTGCTCGACGACAACCTCTACACGACGCCGGGCAAGTTCGGCGGCGGCGGGGCCGGCACCACCTGGCTCGTCGGGTCCGCGCAGGACGTCGCGTCCTCGCTGCGGAAGTACCAGGCGCTGGGGATCACCCACTTCGTGCTCTCCGACACGCCGTACCTGCGCGAGATCCGGCGCCAGGGAGACCAGCTGATCCCGTTGCTGCGCGACTGAGCGCGTCGCTTCGGTGCCAGGTCGGCGTCGTACGGCGTCGCCCTCGTGCCAGGTCAGCGTCGTACGGCGTCGCCCTCGTGCCAGGTCGGCGTCGTACGGCGTCGCCCTCGTGCCAGGTCAGCGTCGTACGGCGTCGCCCTGGTGCCGGGTCAGGCGGAACGGGTGGCGACGATGTCGGCGAAGTTCTCCAGGGCGGTGCGGACCGACCCCTCGGGCAGGACCGTCAGGTGCGCCTTGGCCTCCTGTGCGCGAGCCACGACGTAGGCCCTGGCCTCGTCGATGGCGGGATGGGCGCGGAGCAGGGCCAGCGCCTCGGCGTGAAGGCCGTCGTCGCTGAGGTCGGAGTCGAGCAGCTGGAGCAGTCGGGAGTCCTCGGGCCGGGTCGAGGCGCCCGCCATCAGCACCGGCAGCGTGGGCACTCCCTCGCGCAGGTCGGTGCCGGGCGTCTTGCCCGACTCCACCGAGTCGGAGGTCACGTCGAGGATGTCGTCGGAGAGCTGGAAGGCGGAGCCGACGATGTCGCCGTACGCCGTGAGCGCCTCCTCCACCTCACGGGTCGCGCCACCGAAGCGCGCGCCGTAGCGGGCCGACGTCGCGATCAGCGAGCCGGTCTTGCCCGCGACGACGTCGAGGTAGTGCTCGAGGGGGTCGTCACCGGCACCGGGCTTCACGGTCTCCTGGATCTGGCCCTCCACGAGGCGGGTGAACGTCTGGGCCTGGATCCGTACGGCGTCGGCCCCGAGCTCGGCGGTCAGCTCGGACGACTTCGAGAACAGGAAGTCGCCGGTGAGGATCGCGACGTGGTTGTCCCATCGCGCGTTCGCCGACTCGGCCCCGCGGCGTAGCGCGGCCTCGTCCATGACGTCGTCGTGGTAGAGCGACGCCAGGTGGGTCAGCTCGACGACGCACGCAGCGGTGATCACGTCGTCGGAGTCGGGATGCTCGCCGGTCTCGGCGGCCAGCAGGACGAGCAGCGGACGGAAGCGCTTCCCGCCGGCCTCCATCAGGTGGCTCGCAGCGCTCGTCACGAAAGGTGCTCGGCTGCGTACGTGGATGGCCAGGGCCCCTTCGACCACAGCCATCCGGTCGGCCAGTCGATGCGCGAGCGCCTCGTCGGGCACCGGCATCGCCAGGCTCGAGAGCCCGTCGCGAGCGGAGGGGTCGGTCACCTGATGAATTCTCCCGCAACCCGGGCCAGGTCGAGCACCGGCCCCGGTACCAGGCCGATGGCGAGGGTCGCGGCCGCCGAGATCCCGATCGTGGTCGCCGAGAGCACCGACGGGTGGGCGACGTACGCACTCTGGGAGTCGGGCTCCTGGAAGTACATCACCATGATCACGCGGACGTAGAAGAACGCGGCGGCGGCACTGGTCAGGATGCCTACGAGCACGACCGGCCAGGCACCCGCCGCCAGCGCGACCTCGAAGACCGCCCACTTGCCGATGAAGCCCGCGGTCAGCGGGATGCCCGCCATGCTCAGCAGGAACAGGGCGAAGACGCCGGCGATCACCGGCGACTGCCGGCCGAGGCCGGACCAGCGGGCGATGGTCGACTGCTCACCCGCGCTGTCGCGGACCAGCCCGACCACCGCGAACGCGCCGAGCGTGGCGAGGCCGTAGGTGACGAGGTAGAACAGGACCGCCTGGAGCGAGGTGATCTGGCCCTCGTTGACCTGGCCGACGCCCTGCAGGCCGAGGACGCCGGTCAGCAGGAAGCCGGTGTGCGCGACCGAGGAGTAGGCCAGCATCCGCTTCATGTCGGACTGCACGATCGCCAGCACGGTGCCGACGATCATGGTGAGGATCGCGACCACCCACATCATCGGCTGCCAGGTCCAGCGGGCGCTGCCGAAGGCGACGTAGAACAGCCGCAGCATCGCGCCGAACGCCGCCGCCTTGGTCGCGGCCGCCATGAAGGCCGTCACCGCGGTAGGGGCGCCCTGGTAGACGTCGGGCACCCAGGCCTGGAAGGGCGCGGACCCGACCTTGAAGAGCAGGCCGACCGCCAGCATCCCCATCCCGATGTCGAGCAGGGTCTGGTTGCCGGAGCCGTTGACCACGGCCTCGTTGATGACGCCGAAGTCCATCGAGCCGGCGTAGCCGTAGACGAGCGCGACGCCGTAGAGGAAGAACGCGGAGGAGAAGGCACCGAGGAGGAAGTACTTCATCGCCGCTTCCTGGCTGAGCAGCCGCCGGCGTCGAGCCAGGCCGCAGAGCAGGTAGAGCGGGAGCGAGAGCACCTCGAGAGCCACGAACATGGTGAGCAGGTCACCGGCCGCCGGGAAGAGCATCATCCCGCCGATCGCGAACAGCAGCAGCGGGTAGACCTCGGTGTGGTCGAGACCGGACGACTGCCGCTCCGACTCGGTGCCCGGGAGCGCCGCCGCCTGCCCAGCGAAGGCGGACACGCCGCCCTCGACGCGACGCTCGGCGAAGAGCAGGACACCGCCGAGACCGAAGATCAGGACCAGGCCCCACAGGAACATGGTCGGCCCGTCGAGCGCGATGGTGCCCTCGGAGCCGAACAGGCCACGGGCGGCTCCATCACCGAGTCGCGGGAGGTCGTTGGCGACGAAACCGACGCCCACGAGGGCAGCGGCGAGGGCGAGGAAGGTGAGCCCGAACTGGGCGACGTACCGACGCTCGCGCGGCAGGAAGGCCTCGATCAGGACCCCGACACAGGCCGCTCCGAAGATCAGGAGGATCGGCCAGAGCGAGCTGTAGGCGATGCTCGGCTTGCTGAAGGTGTCGGTCGCGAGCGCGATCACTGCTGTCCTCCCTGGCCCGGGGCGGCCTGCACGCGCGGCGACGGGTCGGTGACGCCGACCTGCTGGAGCGTGTCCTTGACGTACGGGTTGATCACGTTCAGCAGCGGCATCGGGTAGAAGCCGAAGAGCACCAGCGCCAGGAAGAGCGGAGCGAGGATGCCGACCTCACGACGGTCGAGGTCGCGCATCTTCTCCTCGCCGCCCCCGACCAGGTCGGGGCCGGTCATCGTGCGCTGGTACATCCAGAGCACGTAGAAGGCCGCGAGGACGATCGCCGTGACCGCGATCGCGCCGGTCCACCAGTGATGCTGGAAGGCCGCGATGATCACGAGCATCTCGGAGACGAACGGCGACAGGCCGGGCAGCCCGAGGGCGGCCAGACCGAAGACCAGGAACAGGCCGGCCATCACCGGGGCGACCTTCTCGATGCCGCCCATCTGGCGGATCGAGGCGGTGCCGCGACGCTTGATCAGGAAGCCGGCCACGAGGAACAGGGCCGCGGTCCCGATGCCGTGGTTGACCATGTAGAGGATGGCACCGGCACTGCCCTGGCTGGTGAACACGAAGATGCCCAGCACGATGAACCCGAAGTGGGACAGCGAGGTCAGACCGATCAGCCGCAGGATGTCGTCCTGGCCGATCGCCACCAGCGCGCCGTACACGATGGAGATCAGCGCGAGGGTGACCACGACCGGCGTCGCCCAGCGCGAGGCGTCGGGGAGGATGCCCAGGCAGTAGCGCAGCATCGCGAACGTGCCGATCTTGTCGAGCACGCAGACCAGCAGCACGCTCGTGCCGGTGGTCGCCTGCTCGGTGGTGTCGGCCAGCCAGGTGTGGACAGGGAACATCGGCGCCTTCACCGCGAACGCGATGAAGAAGCCCACGAACAGCCACTTCTGGGTGGTGGGGTCGATGTTCAGGCCGGAGAGGTCGCTCAGCAGGTACGACGGGGTGCCGCGCGAGGAGGAGACGACGTAGAGGCCGATCACCGAGCCCAGCATCACCAGGCCGCCGGCGAGCTGGTAGATCAGGAACTTCACCGCGGCGCGGCGACGACCCGGTCCGCCGAAGCCACCGATCAGGAAGTACGCCGGGATCAGGGTCGCCTCGAACACGACGTAGAAGAAGAAGACGTCGGTGGCCGCGAAGACGGCCAACGCGGCCGCCTCGAGCGCCAGCACCCAGGCGAAGAACGCCTTCGTGCGCCCCTCGTCGGCGTCATACCAGCTGGCACCGATCACGACCGGGACCAGCACGCCGGTCAGCAGCACCATCAGCAGGCCGAGCCCGTCGACGCCGACGGCGTAGTGGGCGCCGAACGCCTTGATCCAGGTGACGTCCTCGGTGTACTGGAAGCCGCCGTCGAGGTTGTAGCCGAACGCCATCACCACGCCGAGGACGAGCGTCAGCAACGAGACGCCGAGCGCGACCTGCTTGGGAAGGGCCTTGGCATGGCCCTGCGGAAGGGCGGCCGTCACGATCGCGCCGACCAGCGGCAGCACGATCATCACGGTCAGGAACGGGAAGTCGCTCATTTCGGGGTCCCTGCGGCGTTGTTCGACGGAGGAGCGAAGCGGGGGAGGAGAAGAACGTCGTGGGGTGATTTCATGTCGAGGTTCACCGCCAGGAGGGCCACGACGACGAGGATCGCGCCGGCCACGATGGACAGGGCATAGGAGCGCACGAAGCCGGTCTGGGTACGACGGAGGGCAGTGCCCACACCGCCCACCGCGAGCGCGCCTCCCTCGACGACACCGTCGACGCCGTAGTGGTCGACCATGGTCAGCCCGTGCACCAGGTGCCCACCGGGCTTGACCACCAGCTCGTCGTTGACCTCGTTGCCGTAGAGCTCGGCCCGCGCGGCCCGGACGGGCCACGAGACCTCCTGCGGCGCCTCACGGGGGACCCGCTGCTTCCCGACGAGGAACCAGGCGATCGTGACCCCGACCGCGACGATCAGGACGACGATCACCGAGACCGCCCACGAAGGGATGGGTGGGTTCTCGGGCACCGGGGTGCCGGTCACCGGCTCCAGGAAGTCGACGATCCAGTTGCCGATCAGCATGACCCCACCGAAGACCGACAGCGCCGCGAGCACGATCAGCGGGATCGTCATCACCTTCGGCGACTCGTGTGGATGGACTTCCTCGGCCCACCGTTTCTCGGTGAAGAACGTCATCAGCATCAGCCGGGTCATGTAGAAGCCCGTGATGCCGGCGCCGAGCATCGCGAGCACGCCGACCAGGATGTTCTGGTCGAGCGCGACCTCGATGATCCGGTCCTTGGACCAGAACCCGGAGAAGCCCGGGAAGCCGATGATCGCGAGGTAGCCCATCGAGAACGTCAGGAAGGTCACCGGCATGACCTTGCGCAGCAGCCCGTAGTGACGCATGTCGACGTCGTCGTCCATGCCGTGCATCACCGAGCCGGCGCCGAGGAACATGTCGGCCTTGAAGAAGCCGTGGTTCAGCAGGTGGAAGATCGCGAACGGGTAGCCCGCGACGCCGATCCCGGCGGCCAGCATCATGTAGCCGATCTGGCTCATCGTCGAGCCGGCCAGCACCTTCTTGATGTCGTCCTTGGCGCAACCGATGATCGCGCCGTAGAGCAGCGTCACCGTGCCGACGATGACCACGACGGTGCGGGCGTTGGGCGCGAGGTCGAACACGAAGTTGGACCGGACGATCAGGTAGACGCCGGCCGTGACCATCGTCGCGGCGTGGATCAGCGCCGACACCGGGGTCGGGCCCTCCATCGCGTCGAGCAGCCAGGACTGCAGCGGCACCTGCGCCGACTTGCCGCAGGCCGCCAGGAGGAGCAGCAACCCCAGCGTGGTCATGGTGGCTTCGGACGCGTTCGGTGCGGCGGCGCTGATGGTGGTGAAGTCGGTGGTGCCGAACGTGGTGAAGAAGAGCGCGATGCCCAGCGAGAGGCCGATGTCACCGACCCGGTTGACGATGAAGGCCTTCTTGGCCGCGGCGGCCGCGGAGTGCTTGTACTGCCAGAAGCCGATCAGCAGGTACGACGCGAGGCCGACGCCCTCCCACCCCAGGAAGAGCACCAGGTAGTTGGCCGCCAGCACCAGCATGAGCATCGCGGCGACGAACAGGTTGAGGTACCCGAAGAAGCGGGTCCGCCGGACGTCGTGCTCCATGTAGCCGATCGAGTAGATGTGGATCAGCGAGCCGACCCCGGTGATCAGCAGGAGGAAGAGGATCGAGAGCGGGTCGAGGAGCAGGTCGAAGCTGACCTTCAGCCCGCCGGCCTCGAACCAGGTGAACAGGTGCTGGCCGACCTGGCGGTCGTCGGAGCTGCGACCCAGCATGACGACGAACATGGCGGCGCTGAGCACGAACGACACCAGCGGCAGCGCGGTGCCGATCAGGTGCCCGTGCTTGTCGAGACGACCCTTGGTCAACGGACCGCCGATCAGCAGGATCACGGCGCCCAGCGCGGGCAGCGCGATCACCAGCCACAGCAGGGAGAAGATCCCGTCGGCCGATCCCGGGTCCACGACGGGAGCCACGCCCTCAGCGAGAACGAACATCGAGTCAGTCTCCTCAGTACTTCAGCAGGCTCGCGTCGTCGACCGAGGCCGACCGGCGGGTGCGGAAGATCGTCATGATGATCGCCAACCCGACCACGACCTCGGCGGCGGCCACGACCATCACGAAGAAGGCCGCGACCTGACCGTCGAGGTTGCCGTTCTGGTTGGCGAACGCGACCAGGGCGAGGTTGGAGGCGTTGAGCATCAGCTCGACGTTCATGAACACGACGATGGCGTTGCGTCGGGTGAGGACACCGACGCTGCCGATCGTGAACAGGATCGACGAGAGAAGGATGTACGGCGTCATGCCGGCGCCTCCTCTTCGGTGGCGGCGGGCGTCGACGCCTCGCGCCCGGCGTGGTGGGCACCCGCGATCTGCTGCTCGATCTCGGCGATGTCGTCGGCCATGGCCGGGGCGGAGCGGACCGTGCCGCGCGCCGCCAGGACCCGCGAGACGGAGGCCTCGGACGCCGTACCGTCGGGCAGCAGCGCGGGCGTGTCGACCGCGTTGTGACGAGCGAAGACGCCGGGCGTCGGCAGCGGGCCGAGGTGCTTGCCGGAGTCGGCGTAGTCGCGCATCCGCTGGGCCGCCAGGCTCGCCTGGGTCGGCTTCGGCTCGAGGCGCTCGCGGTGGGCGAGCACCATGGCGCCGAGGGCGGCCGTGATCAGCAGGGCGCTGGTGACCTCGAAGGTGAACACGTAGGGGCCGAACAGGATGTCGGCGAGTGCGGGGATGTTGCCGTTGCCGTTGGCCACGTCGAGCCCCACCACCGGGCCCAAGGTGATCTGGCCGAGCCCGATCACGAAGATCGAGCCGAGCAGGAGGCCGCCGAGGATGGCCATGAAGCGCTGCCCCTTGATCGTCTCCACCACCGAGTCGGAGGCGTCGACGCCGACGAGCATCAGCACGAACAGGAAGAGCATCAGGATCGCGCCGGTGTAGACGATGATCTGGGTCGCGAACAGGAACGGCGCGTTCAGCACCAGGTAGAGCACCGAGAGACTGAGCATCACGATCGCCAGCAGCATCGCGGCGTGGACGGCCTTGCGGACGAACAACAGGCCCAGCGCGGCTATCACCATGATCGGCGCGAGGATCCAGAACGCGGTCACGACGTCGCCTCCTCGGTGGCGCCACCCGCGGCCTTGAAGGTGCCGCGGTAGTAGTCGCCCTCGTCGTCGCCGAGCAGCATCGGGTGCGGGGGCTGTTCCATGCCGGGCAGCAGCGGGGCGAGGAGGTCGGACTTCTCGTAGATCAGGTCGGCGCGGTTGTCGTCGGCCAGCTCGTACTCGTTGGTCATCGTCAAGGCCCGGGTCGGGCAGGCCTCGATGCACAGCCCACAGAGGATGCACCGCAGGTAGTTGATCTGGTAGACGCGGCCGTAGCGCTCACCGGGGCTGAACCGCTCGCCGTCAGGTCCGTCGGAGTTGGAGGCACCCTCGACGTAGATCGCGTCGGCCGGGCAGGCCCAGGCGCACAGCTCGCACCCGATGCACTTCTCCAGGCCGTCGGGCCAGCGGTTGAGCTGGTGGCGTCCGTGGAACCGCGGCGCGGTCGGCTCCTTCTCGAACGGGTACTGCTCCGTGACGACCTTCTTGAACATGGTCCGGAACGTGACCCCGAACCCGGCGACCGGGTCCCAGAGCTGCTCCTTGAGGGTCTTGCCCTCCTGTGGGGCGCTCATCCGGGGTCCCCGCGGAAGTACTTCGGGGTCCCCGACGGGACGCGAGCGCAGCGAGCGAGCCGGTGGGGTGCCAAACGCGAGCTCTGCGAGCGGTTTCGTGGGGTGGTCATACTGTCTGGTCCTCCTCGACGGCCGCGACCGTGCGGCCGGTGTCGAACGTCAGGGCGGCTGCTGGGCCGCGGACGGCGCCACCGTCGGGCATCGGCGGAACGGGGAACCCGCCGTCGTACCCCTGCGGCGTGGGCTCGTGCTCCTCGTCGGCCTCCTTCGACTGGTCGCCGAAGAAGAAGATGCCGAGGAACAGCACGACGGCGATGCCCAGTCCGATCAGGAGGTACTTGCGGTCGACGCCGCCGTCGAGCGACACGGTGCGGATCGACGCGACCGCGATGATCCACAGCAGCGAGAACGGGATCAGCCGCTTCCAGCCGAAGGCCATGAACTGGTCGTAGCGGAGCCGGGGCAGGGTGCCGCGCAGCCAGATGAAGATGAAGATGAAGAAGATCACCTTGCCCATGAACCACAGGAACGGCCAGTAGCCGGAGTTGGCGTCCGCCCACACGTGGTCGATCCAGAACGGCGCGTGCCAGCCGCCGAGGAACAGGGTCGTGGCGAGCGCGGCGACGGTTGCCATGTTGATGTACTCGGCCAGGAAGAACAGCGCGAACTTCAGGCTGGAGTACTCGGTGTGGAAACCACCCACCAGCTCACCCTCGGCCTCGGGCAGGTCGAACGGCGCGCGGTTGGTCTCGCCGACCATCGAGATCGTGTAGATCACGAACGACGGCGCCAGGATCAGGCCGAACCACCAGGTGCTCTGGGCATCGACGATCTCGCTGGTCGACATCGAGCCGGCGTAGAGGAACACCGCCACCAGGGCCAGGCCCATCGACACCTCGTAGGAGATCATCTGCGCGCTCGAGCGGAGGCCGCCGAGCAGGGAGTACGTCGAGCCACTCGACCAGCCGCCGAGCACGATCCCGTAGATGCCGATCGAGGCGATCGCCATCACGAAGAGGACGGCAACCGGCATGTCGGTCAGCTGCAACGGCGTCTGGATGTCGCTGAACGGGACCGTGACCTCCGGGCCGAACGGGATCACCGAGAAGGTGACGAAGGCCGGGATCGTGGCGATCACCGGGGCGGCGAGGAACACCACCTTGTCGGCGGCCGTGGGGATGATGTCTTCCTTGAGCGCGAGCTTCACGCCGTCGGCGAGGCTCTGCAGCAGACCGAACGGACCGTTGACGTTGGGGCCGATGCGGTGCTGCATCCGGGCCACCACGCGGCGTTCGAACCAGATGTTGAACAGCGTCAGGACCACCAGCAGCACGAAGATCAGCACCGCCTTGAGCAGCACCAGCCACCAGGGGTCATGGCCGAACTCCTCGAGCCCCGGCGCTCCGGCGCTGGGCGAGACGGCGAGCACGGCGTTGATCACTGGTCGGCTCCCTTCACTCGTACGCCGCTCCCGGGCGAGGCGAGGTCGGCGAGGACTCCGTGGCCGGTGGAGTTCGCGGGCACCCAGACCGTGTCGGACGCCAGGTCGGCGCACGCCTCGGTCGGCAGGGTCACCGACCCACGGTCACCGGTCAGCGTGACCATCGCGCCCAGCGCGGCGTACGCATCGGGCGAGACGCGGCAGACCGGCGTACGGGCGGTGGCGCGGAGGTACTTCTCGCCGTCCTGCATCGACCCACGGTCGAGCATCAGCTTCCAGGTGGCGAGGGCGAGCGAGCCGTCGTCGTCGGAGGCCGGGGTCTCGGGGGCGTCGGGCAGGCTCGCCCGCTCGCCGTCCCACGGGCCCATCTCGATCATCAGCCGACGCGCCTGGTCGGTGGTGCGGAACCCGAGTGGACGTCCGAGCTCCTCGGCGATCCCGGCCAGGACGCGGGCGTCGGGCAGGGCGTTGGGGTTGGTGAACACCGCGTCGAAGGTGCGCGGCCGGCCCTCCCAGTTCACGAACATGCCGGCCTTGTCGGTCACCGCGGCGACCGGGAAGACCACGTCGGCCGCGGCGGTGACGTCGGTGTCGCGCAGCTCGAGGGCGACCACGAAGCGGGCGGCGTCGAGTGCGGCGCGGAAGGCCGCCGGGTCGGAGGTGTCGTCGGGGTCGACGCCACCGACCACGAGGCCACCGAGCTCGCCGGCGGTCAGCGCTGCGACGATCGCGTCGCCGTCGCGCCCCTCGTGCTCGGGCAGGCTGTCGACGCCCCAGGTCGTGGCCGCGTCGACGCGAGCAGCCGCGTCGGAGAGCGGGCGGCCACCGGGCAGCAGGTTCGGCAGGCAGCCGGTCTCGACCGCACCGCGGTCGCCGGCACGGCGCGGCACCCAGGCCAGCTTCGCGCCGCTGGTGCGGGCCAGGCGTGCCACCGCGGTGAGAGCACCGGGGACGGTGGCCATCCGTTCGCCGACCAGGATCACGCCGGCGCTGTCCAGCTCGACGTCACCGTCGTGGGCCAGGCCAGCGACGACGTCGGCCTCGGTGCCCGGCCGGGTGGCGATCAGCGTGCCGCCCATCTTGCGCAGGCCGTTGGTGGTGAACGGCGCCACCGACCAGACCCGGGTGCGGTGGTGGCGGTGGGCCTTGCGCAGCCGCAGGAAGATCGCGCCGGCCTCCTCTTCGGGCTCGAGCCCGACCAGGAGCACGGAGTTGGCGGTCTCGAGGTCGGCGTACGTCGCACCCCGGCGCAGGACGACCTCGGAGGCGAGGAACGCGGCCTCCTCGGCCGAGTGGGGCCGGGCCCGGAAGTCGATGTCGTGGGTGCCGAGCGCGACGCGGGCGAAGGTGCTGTAGGCGAACGCGTCCTCGGCGGTGAGCCGACCACCGGTCAGGACCCCGGTGGCGCCTGCCTCCTCGAGGCCGCGCGCGGCGACGGCGAACGCCTCCGGCCACGAGGCGGGGCGGAGCTCACCGTGCTCGCGGATCCGGGGGTAGGTGATCCGGTCGTCGGCGTAGAGGTAGCCGAACGCGAAGCGGTCCTTGTCGGTGACCCATTCCTCGTTGACCTCGGGGTCGTTGCCGGACAGGCGGCGCATGACGGTGCCGCGCCGGTGGTCGACGCGGATCGCGGAGCCGCACGCGTCGTGCTCGGCGACGGCCGGCGTGGAGACGAGGTCGAAGGGGCGCGAGCGGAAGCGGTACTCGGCACTCGTCAGCGCACCCACGGGACAGATCTGGATCGTGTTCCCGGAGAAGTAGGACTCGAAGGGCTCCTTCTCGTAGATGCCCACCTGCTGGAGGGCACCCCGCTCGATCATCTCGATGAAGGGGTCACCGGCGACCTGCTCGGAGAAGCGGGTGCAGCGGGCGCAGAGCACGCAGCGCTCACGGTCTAGCAGCACCTGCGCGGAGATGTTGATGGGCTTGGGGAAGGTGCGCTTGACGCCACCGCTCGCGGCGAAGCGGGACTCACCACGGCCGTTGCTCATCGCTTGGTTCTGCAGGGGGCACTCGCCTCCCTTGTCGCAGACGGGGCAGTCGAGCGGGTGGTTGATCAGGAGGAACTCCATGATCCCCTGCTGCGCCTTGTCGGCCACGGCGCTGGTCGCCTGGGTGTTGACCACCATGCCCTCGGCCACCGGGATCGTGCACGAGGCCTGGGGCTTGGGGAACGGGCGGCCGTTGCCGGCGTCGGGGATGTCGACCAGGCACTGGCGGCACGCACCGACCGGCTCGAGCAGAGGGTGGTCGCAGAACCGCGGGATCTGCACCCCGACCTGCTCCGCGGCACGGATCACCAGGGTGTCCTTGGGGACGCTGACCTGGACGCCGTCGATGGTCAGGGTGACCAGGTCGGTCTTCTCGACCTCTGCTGTCGTCATCTCGGGGTCCCCTCGGCGTTGTTCGACCGAGGAGCGGAGCGGGGGAGACGAAGAACGTCGTGGGGTGAGGTCATGAGGTTGCTCCCTCGGCAGCGAACACGGTGGAGGCGACGGGGTCGAACGGGCAGCCACCCTCGGTGAGGTGCGCGAGGTACTCGTCGCGGAAGTACTGGATCGAGCTCATGATCGGGCTCGCGGCGCCGTCGCCGAGCGCGCAGAACGAGCGGCCCAGGATGTTGTCGCACTGGTCGAGCAGCAGGTCGAGGTCGGCCTCGTCGCCGATGCCCTTCTCGAGGTTGGTCAGGGTCTGCACCAGCCACCACGTGCCCTCGCGGCACGGGGTGCACTTGCCGCACGACTCGTGCTTGTAGAACTCGGTCCAGCGCAGCACGGCCCGCACGACGCAGGTGCTCTCGTCGAACAGCTGCAGGGCGCGGGTGCCGAGCATCGAGCCGGCCTCGCCGACGGCCTCGAAGTCGAGCGGGACGTCGAGGTGCTCGGCGGTCAGGATCGGGGTCGACGACCCTCCAGGCGTCCAGAACTTCAGCTCGTGCCCGTTGCGCATCCCACCGGCCAGGTCGATCAGGGTGCGCAGGGTGATCCCGAGCGGTGCTTCGTACTGGCCGGGGTTGGCGACGTGGCCGGAGAGGCTGAAGATGCCGAAGCCCTTCGACTTCTCGGTGCCCATCGCGGCGAACCACTCGGCGCCGCGGTCGACGATGCTGGGCACGGAGGCGATCGACTCGACGTTGTTGATCACCGTCGGGCTCGCGTAGAGCCCGGCGACGGCCGGGAACGGCGGCCGCAGTCGCGGTTGGCCGCGTCGGCCCTCGAGCGAGTCGAGGAGCGCGGTCTCCTCACCGCAGATGTAGGCGCCGGCGCCGGCGTGGATGACGAGGTCGAGGTCGTAGCCGTAGCCGTGGATGTCCTTGCCGAGGTGACCGGCGCGGTAGGCCTCCTGCACGGCGCGCTGGAGACGTCGTACGACGTGGAGGACCTCGCCGCGGACGTAGATGAACGCGTGGTTAGCGCGGATCGCGTAGCTGCTGATGATCACGCCCTCGATCAGCGTGTGAGGGCTGGCCATCATCAGCGGGATGTCCTTGCAGGTGCCCGGCTCGGACTCGTCGGCGTTGACGACGAGGTACTTGGGGTTCGGGTTGTCCTGCGGGATGAAGCTCCACTTCATGCCGGTCGGGAAGCCGGCGCCGCCACGACCTCGCAGGCCGGAGTCCTTGACCGCGGTGATGACGTCGTCGGGCCGCATCGCGAGCGCCTTCTTCAGCGCGCCGTAGCCGCCCCGCTCCTCGTACGCCGCGAGGGTCCAGGCGCGGTCCTGGTCCCAGTTGTCGGTGAGAACCGGGGTCAAGACATCGGGGCTCACTGGCCCTCCTCCTGCGTCGTCTCGGTCTCGGCGCGGCCGGTGTCGGCCTGCGCGACAGCCTCGGTCTTGGTGTCGGCGGTGCTGCCGGTCTCGCCGCCGGCGTCCTCGCCGGGAGCCGTCCAGCCGTTCTCGCGGGCCAGGGCCAGCCCGACCAGCGAGGCCGGTCCGGCGGCGGGGCCGTCGTCGGCGAGGTCGTCGGGGAAGCCGGCGAGGACCCGCTCGGCCTCCCGCCAGGTCACGATGCGGGGGCCGCGCGTGGAGTGGACCTCGGTGCCGTCACGCAGGTCGTCGACCAGCTCGGTCGCCGACTGCGGGGTCATGTTGTCCATGAACTCCCAGTTGACCATCATCACCGGGGCGTAGTCGCAGGCCGCGTTGCACTCGACGTGCTCGAGGGTGATCTTGCCGTCGTCGGTGGTCTCGTCGTTGCCGACGTCGAGGTGTTCCTTGAGCCGCTCGAAGATCACGTCTCCGCCCATCACCGCGCACAGGGTGTTGGTGCAGACGCCGACGTGGTAGTCGCCGACGGGGCGACGCTTGTACATCGTGTAGAAGGTCGCGACGCCACTCACCTCGGCGCCCGTGAGACCGAGGATCTCGGCGCACGCCTCGATGCCCTCGGACGTGATGCGCCCCTCGGAGGCCTGCACGAGGTGGAGCATCGGCAGCAGCCCGGACCGCGCCTGCGGGTAGCGAGCCGCGATCTCCTGCAGCTCGGCGTACGTCGCGCCGCTGAGCCCGCCGCCCCCGTTGGTCGAGTCCGTCGAGACGGCCGTCATCGGTCGACGCCTCCCATCACCGGGTCGATGCTGGCGATCGCGACGATCACGTCGGCGACCATGCCGCCCTCGGACATCACGCTCGTCGCCTGCAGGTTGGTGAACGACGGGTCGCGGAAGTGTGCGCGGAACGGGCGGGTACCGCCGTCGGAGACGACGTGGGCGCCGAGCTCGCCGCGGGGCGACTCGATCGGGACGTAGGCCTGACCGGGCGGCACCCGGAAGCCCTCGGTCACCAGCTTGAAGTGGTGGATCAGCGCCTCCATCGACTCGCCCATGATGTGGCGGATGTGGTCGAGGCTGTTGCCCATGCCGTCGCTACCGACCGCGAGCTGGCTGGGCCAGGCGATCTTCTTGTCGGCGACCATGACCGGCGCGCCCTCGAGCTTGGCCAGGCGGTCGGCGGCCTGCTCGACGATCCGCAGCGACTCCCACATCTCACCGAGGCGGACGCGGAAGCGGCCGTAGGAGTCGGAGGTGTCCCAGGTCTGGACGTCGAAGTCGTAGGTCTCGTAGCCGGAGTAGGGCTGGGTCTTGCGGAGGTCCCACGGGTAGCCCGTGGACCGCAGCACCGGGCCGGTGAGACCGAGCGCCAGGCAGCCGGCGAGGTCGAGGTGACCGACGTTCTCCAGACGGCCCTTGAAGATCGGGTTGGCGTTGCAGAGGTCGGCGTACTCGGGCAGGCGCTTCTTCATCAGCGCGATGAAGCCCCGGATCTCGTCGAGCGCGCCCGGCGGGAGGTCCTGGGCGACGCCGCCGGGACGGATGAACGCGTGGTTCATCCGGAGCCCGGTGATCAGCTCGAACAGGTCGAGCACGAGCTCGCGCTCGCGGAAGCCGATGGTCATCACCGTGAGCGCGCCGATCTCCATGCCACCGGTCGCGATGCAGACCAGGTGGGAGGAGATCCGGTTGAGCTCCATGAGCAGGACCCGCATCACCTCGGCCTTCTCGGGGATGTCGTCCTCGATGCCGAGCAGCCGCTCGACCCCGAGCACGTAGGTCATCTCGTTGTAGAACGGGGAGAGGTAGTCCATCCGGGTGCAGAACGTGACGCCCTGGACCCAGGAGCGGTACTCCATGTTCTTCTCGATGCCCGTGTGGAGATAGCCGATCCCGCAGCGGGCCTCGGTCACGGTCTCGCCCTCGAGCTCGAGGATCAGCCGGAGCACACCGTGGGTCGACGGGTGCTGCGGGACCCATGTTGACGACGATGCGTTCCTCGACGTCGTCCAGGCCCTGGGTGATGGAGTCCCAGTCCTGGCCGGTGACGGTGAAGACCTTGCCCTCGGCCGTGTCGGCCGAGCCGGCGTACGCGTCGGTGGACTCGTCGGTGGTCGTCATGAGTACGACCTCCTCTCGTCGGGTGGCGGGATGGTGCCGCCCTTGTACTCGACCGGGATCCCTCCCAGTGGGTAGTCCTTGCGCTGGGGGTGGCCCGGCCAGTCGTCGGGCATCAGGATCCGGGTGAGCGCCGGGTGGCCGTCGAAGACGATCCCGAACATGTCGAACGTCTCGCGCTCGTGCCAGTCGTTCGTGGGGTAGATGCTGACCAGGCTGGGGATGTGGGGGTCGGCGTCGGGGACGCTGACCTCGAGCCGCACCCGCCGGTTGTGGGTCATCGACAGCAGGTGGTAGACGGCGTGCAGCTCGCGGCCGGTGTCGGCGGGGTAGTGCACGCCGCTCACACCGGAGCAGAGCTCGAACCGGAGCGCGTCGTCGTCACGCATCATCTGGGCGACGAACGGGAGATCCTCGCGGCGGACGTGGAAGGTGATCTCGCCTCGGTCGACGACCACCCGCTCGATCGCGGCGTCGAGCTCGGTCTGCTCCAGCCGCGCCTCGAGGGCGTCGGCGACCTCGTCGTACCAACCGCCGTAGGGACGCCGGCTGGAACCCGGGAAGATCGTCGGCTTGACCAGCCCGCCGTACCCGCTGGTGTCGCCGCTGCCCGAGACGCCGAACATGCCCTCGCGCACGCCCATCGTCTCGACTTCGCCCTGCTCGGCCGGCACGTTGGACACGGGGACGTTGCTCTGCTCCTCCGTCACCTGAGGAGGCCCTTCATCTGCGAGGTGGGCACGGCCTTGAGGGCCTCGGTCTCGTTGGCGACGATCGCGCGACGTGCGTTGGAGCCGAGCGGCTTGTGCTGCACCTGGTCGTGGAGCTTGAGGATCGCGTCGATCAGCATCTCCGGCCGCGGCGGGCAGCCGGGCAGGTACATGTCGACGGGTACGACGTGGTCGACGCCCTGCACGATCGCGTAGTTGTTGAACATGCCTCCGCTGCTCGCACACACGCCCATCGCGAGCACCCACTTGGGCTCGGCCATCTGGTCGTAGATCTGGCGCAGCACGGGGGCCATCTTCTGGCTGACTCGGCCGGCCACGATCATCAGGTCGGCCTGGCGCGGGCTGGCGCGGAAGACCTCCATGCCGAAGCGGCCGAGGTCGTACTTGGGGCCGCCGCTGGTCATCATCTCGATCGCGCAGCAGGCGAGCCCGAACGTGGCAGGCCAGAAGCTGGCCTTGCGCATGTAACCGGCGACGCCCTCGACGGTCGTCAGCAGGACGCCGCTCGGAAGCTTCTCTTCAAGACCCATGTCGGCTATCAGTCCCAATCCAGTCCGCCGCGGCGCCAGACGTAGGCGTAGGCGACGAACACGGTGGCGATGAACAGCACCATCTCGAGCAGTCCGAAGCCGCGGAGCGCGTCGAAGTGCACGGCCCACGGGTAGAGGAAGACGATCTCGATGTCGAAGACGATGAACATCATCGCGGTGATGAAGTACTTCACCGGGAAGCGTCCGCCGCCGACCGGCTGAGGCGTGGGCTCGATCCCGCACTCGTAGGAGTCGAGCTTGACCCGGTTGTAGCGACGGGGTCCGACGACCGACGACATGAGGACCGAGAGGATCGCGAAGGCTGCGGCGATCGCTGCCAGCACCAGGACCGGCGTGTAGAGCTCCATCCAGCCTTTCCTTCCCTGCTCGCTGCTCGATCCGGCCGTGACCTGCGTCACGAACTTTGTGACTTTGTGAACGCCTTCACGAACCGGCGCGGTCAGTCTAGGACTCCGCCACGGGTCCTGCACCCCCGGGTCCGGGGGGTATGAAACGGCCCTTCACCTGGCCATTTAACGAAGCCGGTCGTGCCCTAAATGAGCCGCCGGACGGGGCGCCGGGCGAGCCCGTGCACCGGCGTACGACGAGCCGCACCGTGCCGTGCGGAGGCGCGAGCACGTCGAAGATCGTGGCGGCGCCGGAAGCGGTCCCGGGCGGGATCGTGACCGAGACGGCGAGTCGCGTCGTCGACCTTGGTGCCGCCGAGGTCGCACCCGCCGGCCGTCACCGCCAGCAGAGCCGCCACTGCCGACGGAGCGAGCCGCCGGCCCGTCATGCGGTGGCCCGATGGAGGGTGACGATGCCCCCCGACAGGTTGCGCCACTCCGGGTGGTGCCAGCCGGCCGCCGCGACCAGGTCGGCCAGCGCGGCCTGATCGGGCCAGGCCCGGATCGACTCGGCGAGGTAGACGTAGGCGTCGGGGCTGGAGCTCACGGCGCGGGCGATGGGCGGCAGCGCCTTCATCAGGTACTCGACGTACACCGTGCGGAACGGCGCCCAGGTGGGGTGGCTGAACTCGCAGACCACCAGGCGCCCGCCCGGCCGGGTGACGCGGAGCATCTCGCGGAGGCCGGCCTCGGGGTCGACGATGTTGCGAAGCCCGAACGAGATCGTGACCGCGTCGAAGGTGTCGTCGGCGAAGGGCAGTCGGGTGCCGTCACCGGCCGTGAACGGCAGGTGCGGCCGGTGCCCCTTGCCGACCCGGAGCATCCCGAGCGAGAAGTCGCACGGCACGACCTCGGCGCCGGCGTCGGCGAACGGCTGGCTGGAGGTGCCGGTGCCGGCGGCGAGGTCGAGCACCCGCTCGCCGGGCAGTGGCGCCACGGCACGGATGACCTCGCTGCGCCAGCGACGGTCCTGGCCGAGGGACAGCACGTCGTTGGTGACGTCGTAGCGCTGGGCCACGGCGTCGAACATCCGACGGACGTCGGTCGGCTGCTTGTCGAGGTCTGCGCGGGCCACGCCCAGAGCGTAGGGCGAGCGTCTGCTCGCCGGCGTGCAGGGCCCGTCACCGCGCCGTACCGCGCGTCGCGGCAACCAAATCCACGGATTTCGCGTCTGAGGGACCGAGACTGAGGCGTCCTCACCACGCCCCGTGTCGATCGATCAGACCCCGCATCGCAGGACGCGGGCGTGGCTTCCCCGGAGGAGACCGATGAGAGTCGTCAAGGCACTGCTGACCGTTGTGCTCGTGCTGGGCCTCACCGCAGGCGTGGCGTACGGCACCGGCGTCGTGATGCGGCACCACGACGCGCGCACCGTGGCCGGGTCCGGCCAGCCGCTCTCCGAGCCCACCGCGGACCCCTCGTCGTCCGCACCCCAGACGCCCACTGGCACACCCGCGAGCACGCCGTCCAGCACCCCGACCCCCTCCCACGAGGCGGCCGCAGCCGTCCTGCAGCCCGGCGCGAAGAGCACCGAGGTGCGCGAGCTCCAGGTCCGCCTGCACCAGCTCGCCTGGCTTCCGGAGACCACGACCGGGGTGTACGACGACGCCACGGTCGCCGCAGTGAAGGGCTTCCAGGCCAAGCGCGGGCTCGACCGCACGGGCGTCCTCGACCGGCACACCTGGCACCGGCTCGTCACCATGACCGACCGACCCAGCCATGACGCGATGTTCAACGTCATGCACCCGGGCAAGACCCTGGTCGGACCCGGTGACACCGGACGCGACGTACGCGATCTCCAGGCCCGCCTCAAGCAGGTGGCGTGGTACTTCGGCGACGTCACCGGCTCGTACGACGGCGCCACCGTCACCGCGGTGAAGGGCTTCCAGGGCAAGCGGGTCATCCCGGTCACCGGCGAGGTCGACCAGCGGACCCTCGACCGGCTGGACGCGATGACCACGACGCCCACGCACGACGAGCTGCACAACATCCAGCCGTCGCCCGGCAAGCTCGACCCGCGCTGCCTGACCGGTCGGGTGATCTGCATCGACAAGACCAGCCGCACCTTGAGATGGGTCGTCGACGGGCACGTGCTGCAGCAGCTCGACGCGCGCTTCGGCTCGACGCTCAACGACACCCCGACGCGCGAGGGCCTGTTCCACGTCTTCCTCATGGACGCCGACCACGTGTCGCACCTCTACGGCTCGTCGATGCCGTACGCGATGTTCTTCTCCGGAGGCCAGGCCGTGCACTACTCCTCGGACTTCGCCACGGTCGGTTACTACGGCGCTTCGCACGGGTGCGTGAACATCCGCGACTACGACGGGATCAAGTGGCTCTTCTCGCAGGTGCACGTCGGCGACAAGGTCGTCGTCTACTGGTCCTGACGACCGCGGCCCCGCTCGGGGGACGTCGACGACACGGGCGGTCGCCGAGTCGGACCCGGTGAACCGCGCCGGGTACGCTTCCCGACTGTGACGAGCAGTCTGACGGTCCGCACGACCGAACTCCCCGTCGGCGGACCGCTGCTCGATCTGCTGCCAGCCGACGTCGACCCCGTGACCTGGATCCGTCGCGACGAGGGCCTGGTGGGATGGGGCGTCGCCGCCCGGATCCGCACCCGGGGGCTGACCCGGTTCTCCGACGCGGACAAGTGGTGGACCGAGCTGTGCACCCGCGCCGAGATCCGCGACGACGTGAACGAGCCCGGCACCGGCCTGGTCTGCTTCGGCACCTTCGGCTTCGCCGACGACCCCGGCCACTCGGTGCTCACGGTCCCCCGCGTCGTGATCGGGCGCCGTGCAGGGCGCACCTGGCTCACCGTGGTCGGACCCGCCGATGAAGGGGCGACGTACGACGGGCCCGCGAGCGCCCCCGCGGCCCCCGAGGGTGTGGTCTTCGCCGACGGCGCCCTCGACAGCGAGCACTGGATGGCGGTCGTGGCCGATGCCGTCCGCCGGATCGGGGCGGGCGACCTCGAGAAGGTCGTGCTCGCCCGCGACCTGGTCGCGACCGCCGCCGCACCGATCGACGTCCGCTGGCCGCTGGGGCGGCTGGCGGCGACGTACCCGATGTGCTGGACGTTCCACGTCGACGGGATGTTCGGCGCGACACCCGAGATGCTGGTGCGCCGCGAGCGCGGTCTGGTCACCTCTCGGGTGCTGGCCGGCACCATCCGTCGTACCGGCGCCGACGAGCGTGACCTCGCACTCGCAGCCACGTTGGCCAGGTCGAGCAAGGACCTCGAGGAGCACGAGTACGCCGTCCGCTCGGTCGCCGACGCCCTCGAGCCGCACTGCTCGTCGATGAACGTGCCCGAGGCGCCGTTCGTGCTGCACCTGCCCAACGTCATGCACCTGGCCTCCGACGTCGCCGGAGTCGTCCACGACGCCGGCACCGTGTCCTCGCTCCACCTCGCTGCCTCGCTGCATCCCTCGGCGGCGGTGGGCGGAACGCCCACCGAGGACGCCGTACGGCTGATCTCCGAGATCGAGGGCATGGACCGCGGGCGGTACGCCGGCCCGGTCGGCTGGATGGACACCACCGGCGACGGCGAGTGGGGAATCGCGCTGCGGTCGGCAGAGATCTCCGGCAACACGGTCCGCCTGTTCGCCGGCTGCGGCATCGTCGCCGACTCCGACCCCGAGGCGGAGCTGGCCGAGGCGCAGGCCAAGTTCGTGCCCGTCCGCGACTCGCTGGCCGCGGGCTGAGTCAGTCGAGGTCGCTGCCGTCGGCCAGGCGGGTGTACGACGAGGTCTCGGGCAGGAGCAGGCCGTACTGGCCGTCGACGATCCGCAGCCCGGCCTCGGAGTAGATCCGGTCGTGGATCGCGAGGTTGCGCGGGGCACCGACGGCGCGGGCGAAGTCGATCCCCTCGGCCGCACGCATCCACGGCGCGCAGACCGGCACGCACAGCACGTCGACCGGTTGCTCCGGGACCGTGAGCGCGTCGCCGGGATGGAAGACCGTGGTGTCGCCGAGGGTGAACAGGTAGCCGGAGTTGTAGAAGCGGGGCAGGTCGGGATGGATCACGGCGTGCAGCTCCCCTACCGACACCGCAGGGATGCCGGGGTCGAACTCGTCACCGGGACTGACCACGGTGACCCGCTCGCCGATGTCGGGTGCGTCCTCGCGGAGCTTCGTCGCGACCGCGTCGATGGTGAACACCGGGGCGTCGGTCCGGGCGAGGTGGTCCGGCAGGCAGTGGTCGGGGTGCTCGTGGGTGATCACCACCGCGTCCGCGCCGTCGACCGCCTCCGGGTCGGTGAACATCCCGGGGTCGACCACCACGACCTTGCCGTCGTGCTCCAGCCGGATGCAGGAGTGCCCGAACTTCGTGATCCGCATGCCACCACCCTGCCACTCGCACCTTCGATCCTCCACGTGGCGGGTGTCGGCCGCCAGAACCGCGCAATTGCGCTGTTACGACAGTCCGATCGGTCATGCGGCTGTTGAAACGGCGCAATTGCGCCGGAATGACAACCTGGGGGCCGGTTCGGTGTCGCGGGATCCCTCAGCGGGGGGCAGCTGATGCTCCTGTCGGAACAGCGCAATTGCGCCGGTTGGACAGTCAGACCGCCGATCCAGCTGTCGTAACAGCGCAATTGCGCGGTTCTGGCGGCCACCAGTCAGGCGGTGAGGTGGTGGACGTAGCACCAGCGCCAGTCCTCACCGGGCTCGGCGGACTCCATCACCGGGTGGGTGGTGGCGTGGAAGTGGGCGGTCGCGTGGCGACGGGGTGAGGAGTCGCAGCAGCCGACGTTGCCGCAGGCGAGGCACTCGCGGAGGGCGACCCAGTTCGTGCCCTCGCGCAGACAGTCGGCGCACGACGGCTCGGCCGCCGTCTCGACGGCGGGGGTGTCGGCGAGGTGGTCACAAGTGTCGCCGGTACGACGTACGGCCGTCGTCGTGCGGATCTCCTCGCGGCTCTGCTGTGCGATGTCCAGCATCGACTCCTCGACGTCGAGCATCGAGAGCACGTCGCTGATCACCTCGCTGGCGACGGTGCCGGAGCTGCGGATCTCCAGCACCCGACCGCGCTCGGCGCCGATCATCTCCAACCGGACCCGCGAGTAGAGGTCGCTCGGCGACTCCTGGTCGGCGGTGGTGCCGAGGCGTTCCCAGGCCGCGAAGTTGCGCTGCTCGATGCGTTGCTTGAGCACGTCGAGGATCTCGTGGGGGTCCTCGTACTCCAGCTCGTGGAGGCGCTTGAAGCCCGCCTTGGACGCCTGCTGCAGCACGGTCGCCCGGGCGAGCGCGTCCTCGAGCGGGTCGGGCGACGGCACGTGGAGCCGGCGTGCCAGCCACGGCAGCGACAGCCCCTGGATGAACAGGGTGCCGGCGACCACGGTGAACGCGATCAGCAGCAGCACCTCACGGTCGGGGGTGTCCGCCGGGATGATGAACGCCGCCGCCAGCGTCACCACACCCCGCATCCCGGCCCAGCCGAGCAGGAAGGTGAAGGACGCCGGCGGTGCCTTGCCGAGCTCGGGGTCGTGGCCCGGGCGGATCAGGGCGTAGCGCGCGAAGAACACCCACACCAGCCGCAGCACGATCACCGCGACCAGGGTCAGGCCGCAGACCAGGGCGATCCGGCTCGCCGCGACCGAGCTGTGGCTGACGTCGCGCAGGATCCAGTCGGCCTGGAGGCCGATCAGCATGAAGACGGTGTTCTCGAGGAAGAAGGCGATGGTGCGCCAGTTCATCCGCTCCGCGATGCGCGACTGGGCGGTCTGGAGGATCGGTGCCTTGTGCCCGAGGAGCAGCCCGGCGACCACGACGCTGACCACGCCCGAGGAGTGCAGCTTCTCCGAGACGATGAAGGTCGCGAAGGGCACGATGAACGAGATCGCGGTGTCGAGGACCGGGTCGGTGACGTGCTTGCGCACCTTCGCCACCACCAGGAACGCCACGAAGCCGATCAGGGCACCGCCGACCGAGGCCACGAAGAATTCCGCGCCGACCCTCCACATCGCGACGCTGCCTGCACCGGCGGCGATCGCCGTACGCAGCGCCACGAGCGCCGTCGCGTCGTTGAACAGCGACTCCCCCTCGAGGATGGTCACGATCCGTCGCGGCAGGCCGATCCGCCGGCCGATCGAGGTCGCGGCGACCGCGTCCGGTGGCGCGACGACGGCACCGATGGCGAACGCCGCCCACCAGTCCATGCCGGGCAGCAGCGTGTGCACCAGCCAACCGACCCCCAGGGTCGTGAACACGACGAGGCCCACACTGAGCAGCAGGATCGAGCGCCGGTTGGCGTTGAAGTCGACGAGCGAGGTCTGGATCGCGGCGGAGTAGAGCAGCGGAGGCAGCAGGCCCAGGAGTACGACGTCGGCGGTCAGGTGCACCGTCGGCACACCCGGGAGGTACGACACGACGACCCCGACGACGATCAGCCCGAGCGGCGCCGGGAAGCCGACGCGCTCCGCGAGCGTCGTACCGGCGAGCACGGTGACCGCCAGCGCGACCAGCAGGAACGCGATCTCCACCCGGCCATTGTGTCGGGTCCGCGCTCAGTCGCGCCCGGCCACCCAGCGCATGGGGTCGCCCCAGCCCAGCTCGTCGATGCCGTGACGGTCGAACGCCATCACCACGAGCGTGCGGCGGTACGCCGCGAACGTCAGCACGTGGGCGATCATGCCGCCGTAGGTGAAGACCTCGGCCTGCTCGCACAACGCGTCGACGAAGGTGTCGTCGAGTCGCCCCTCGTCGCAGACCTCCCGCACGTGCGCGAGATAGCGCGGCCCCTCGATCGCCAGCCGCCGCCTCATCGAGGCGACCGACTCGTGGTCCTCGGCGCTCCAGTCGTAGTCGCGGGTCGCCATCGCGGCGTTCCACATGCCCATCTGGCCGACCAGCCGGCTCAGGAGCGAGCGGAGCGTCTGCTCGTCGTCGTCGACCTCGACCAGCACCGGCTCGTCCAGCTGCTCCGACGTCAGGCGTGCCGCGAGGCGCACCATCTCGCCGGTGAGCCACACATGGTGCTCGACCATCTTCTCCACGAGATCCGGCCCCCTCACGGTGTCGCGCGACGGCAGCCGGATGCTTCCCGGCGGCACGAAGTGGACCGCCAGCGGCTCGCCGATCTGGATGTGTCCCGGCTTCTTGCGCCACTCGCGCGGTGGCACGTCGTAGGCCTTGGTGAATGCGCGGGTGAACGCCTCGTGGGAGGAGTAGCCCGCTTCGATCGCGATGTCGATCAGCGGCGCCTTCGTCGTGATCATCCGGTACGCCGCGCGCTCGAGCAGGATCCGCCGGCGCAGCGCCTGCGGTGGCTCGCCCCCGACGGACTTGATGATCCGGTCGAAGTGGAAGCGCGAGAAGTGGTGCCGCGCCGCCCAGTCCTCGCCCTTGGCCTCGTGGTCGTCGAGCGCGTCGGCGAGGCCGTCGACGAACTCGGCGAAGGTGTCGGCGGCGACTGTCATGACGTCATGGTGCCCCCGATCGGCGGCTGGGGTCTTGATCCGGCTTGCTCAGACGCCACGGCCGAGGGCACGGATCCGCTCGTCGAGGTCCCGCCGGTTGTCGCGTCGTACGACGGCCTCGATGACCTCGATCCCCCCGTTGGGGCTGGCCAGTGCGTGCTCGAGCTCGGGCAGCGAGCCGACCCGGAGGTGGGGCGTGCGGGTGGCCGCGCACAGGCTGGCGAGGTCGACGCCGTGGGGCGTGCCGAACAGCCGGTCGTAGCGGTCGGCGTACTCCGGCGCGCCCTGCTCGAGCATCGCGAAGATCGAGCCGCCGTCGTCGTTGACGACGACGATCGTCAGGTCGGGCTCCGGCTCGTGGGCGCCGCGCACCAGGCCGTTGCTGTCGTGCAGGAACGTCACGTCGCCCACCAGTGCGAGGCTGCGGTCGGAGGTGCGACCGAGCGCCGCGCCGACCGCGGTCGACACGACGCCGTCGATGCCGGACAGGCCACGGTTGGCGAGCACCTTGCGCCGGGCGCCGACGGGGTAGCGCGGCACCATCAGGTCGAGATCGCGGATCGGGCTGGAGGCACCGACGACGAGCAGGCCGTCGGGCGGAAGGGTTCGCGCGACCGCCCCCGCGACGTCGTACGGCGTGAGGTCGGGCTCGGCGCCGAGCAGCGCATCGAGGCTGCGGGCGATACGTGCGTCCGCGTCGCGCCAACGCTGGAACCAGTCCGTGGTGTCGGGGGCCGAGGCCTCGGCCCGGTCGAACGTGCCGACGACCGGGTAGGGCCGGCTGAGCCCGAGGCCGTGGGTCCTCGCCGCCCAGACCTCCACGCCCTCCCGGGCGAGGAGGCGGGAGACGGGACGGGAGAGCGTCGGATGGCCGAACACCACCACCCGCTCGATCTCCTCACCGAGTGGACCGCCGAGGAGCAGGCGGTAGCACCGGATCGCGTGCTCACCGGTCCGCGAACCGCTGCTGGGCTCCGCCAGGAGCGGCCAGCCGGCAGACTCGGCCAGACCGCGCGCCGGCGGGCCGGCGTCGTCGCCGGCGACGACCACGGTCCGCGGACCCACCGCCAAGGTGGTCGTGTCTCCCTCCGGTCCGCGCCACCAACCAGGCTCCCTGGCCGCGGGCTCCGGCGGCACGACGTCCACTCGCCACCGGTCCTCCGGCACCAACGGGTCGTCGAGCCGGATGTTGAGATGAAGCGGTAGTCCCCGACGATCTGGTTGCGAATTTCGCTCCAGAGCAACCGAAACGTCGGGGACTACCGGGCGTTCGGCGATGTCCACGGTGGGGATGAGGGGGCCGAAGATCCCGACCTGGTCGGTGGTCTGGTTGGCGTCCGTGCCGCGGAGCCGCTCGGGGCGGTCGGCGGTGACGGCGACGAGGGGGACGCCGGCGTGCACGGCCTCGAGCATGGCGGGATGGAGGTTGGCGACCGCGGTACCGCTCGTGCAGACGACCGCGGCGCGCGAGCCGACCTTGGTCAGCCCGAGGGCCAGGAAGCCGGCCGAGCGTTCGTCGAGTCGCGTGTGGAGCCGGACCAGCCCGGCCTCGGCGGCGTCGTACGCCGCGAACGCCAGCGGCGCGTTGCGCGATCCCGGCGCGAGCACGATCTCGCGGATGCCCTGCTCGATGAGGTGCCCGACGACCGCCCGGCCGAGCTCGGTGGACGACGTCACGGGTGGTCACCCTTCCGCACCGCCCGGACCGCCGCCAGCCGGTCCTCCCACCAGGCGACCCGGTCGGCCGGCGCGGCCCAGGCGTCCATCAGGTCCGGCACGACCGTGGGTACGACGACCTGCAAGGCGCCGTTCACCGGCACCAGGTCGGGAGTGGCGACGTCAGCAGTCAGCAGCGACCGCGTGGCGAGGCCGCAGGCGTGGTCGAGCGACGGGAGCGCCGCCGCCAGGGCGACCCCCGCGGCCAGACCCAACGACGTCTCGAGCGCGGACGAGACGACGACGGGCAGCCCGATGTCCTCGGCGATCCGCAGGCAGGCACGGACGCCGCCGAGCGGCTGCACCTTGAGGACCGCGATGTCGGCCGCCTCCAGGTCGCGGACCCGGTAGGGGTCCGTGGCACGGCGGATCGACTCGTCCGCGGCGATCGGGACGGTGACGCGGCGTCGTACGGCGGCCAGGTCCTCCACCGAGGCGCAGGGCTGTTCGACGTACTCCAGCCCGCCGGCGGCCCGGTCGAGCTCGCGGATCGCGGCGACGGCCAGGTCCACGTCCCAGGCGCCGTTCGCGTCGACCCGGATCCTCCCAGCGGGCCCGAGGGCGTCGCGCACGGCCTCGACGCGAGCGGCGTCGGCGGCCAGGGTCACTCCGGGATCGGCGACCTTGACCTTGGCGGTCAGACAGCCGGACCGCCGGACCAGGTCGTGGGCGACCTCGGGCGACACCACCGGCACCGTCGCGTTCACCGGCACGCTGCTGCGCACCGGCGCCGGCCAGTCACCGGCCGCCGCCTCCTCGGCGCAGCGCAGCCACGGCTCGGCCACCTCCGGTGAGTACTCCACGAACGGGCTCCACTCGCCCCATCCGGCGGCACCCTCGATGAGCGCGCCCTCGCGCACCGTGATGCCACGGAACCGTGTGGTCAGCGGGATCGAGTAGACCCTCACCGGGCCGACTCCCCCGGCGAGCTCGCGCACGGCCAGCCGGTCAACCTTGCCGTTGGAGAGCATCGGGAGGTCCGGTACGACGACCACCTCGCGCGGCGCCCAGGCCCGCGGCTGGCGGTCGGCCACCCAGCTGCGCGCCTCGTCGAGCGAGAGGGTCTCGACCGGCTCGACCATCGAGACCACGGCGACGACACGGTTGCCCCACTCGGGGTCAGGGACGCCCACGACCTCGGCGGCGACCACGGCCGGATGCTCCCGGAGCCGCGCGGCGACGGCGGCCGCCGGCACGTTCACGCCCCCACTCACCACCATGTCGTCGACCCGGCCCAGCACACGCAGCCGACCGTCCTCGTCGAGCCGCCCTGCGTCGGAGGTGAGGAACCAGCCGTCCACGAGCGCCGCACGGGTGGCAGCCTCGTCGTCGAGGTAGCCGGAGAAGAGGGTGGGTCCGGCGATCCGGACCCGCCCGTCGGCGGCCAGCGCGAGGCCCACACCGTCGAGCGGCAGCCCGTCGTACACGCAGCCGCCGCAGGTCTCCGCGGAGCCGTACGTCGCCATCAGGTGCACGCCGGCCTCGGTCGCGCGCGAGCGCAGGGCTGGGTCGACCGGGCCGCCGCCGACGAGCACGGTGTGGAGGCCGGCCAGAGCGGTGCGTTCGGTCGGTGAGTCGAGCCAGCGGTGCAGCTGCGTCGGCACCACCGACAGGAAACCCCCGGGAACGGCGAGGTCCGCCGGGGTGCCCTCGCCGAGGATCGCCGGCCGGTGTCCCGCCACCAGCGACCGGACCACGACGTTGAAGCCGGCGACGTACGACGACGGGAGCGCGAGCACCCACGGCCCCGATCCACCGACGCGCGCGGCGGAGGCCGCGGCCGATGCCAGCACCGCGCCGCGAGTGAGGACGACCTGCTTCGGCGCACCGGACGAGCCCGAGGTCGCGATCACGACCGGGTCGGGGTCGGCAGCCGACAGCCACGCCTCGACGGCGTCCACGTCACGCGCCGCGTCGCCGGTCAGGCGCAGAAGACTCACGAGAGGCACGCTAGCCGGGGACCCGTCGCGCGGAGCCCCGGGGCACGCCTGCTTGAATCCGGCCATGGCATCCCCAGGCGAGTGGCTCGCCGGCGCCCGGCCGCGCACCCTCCCCGCCGCGGTGTCGCCGGTGCTGGCCGGCACCGCCGTCGCGCTGTACGACGACGGGGCCGTGTGGTGGAAGGCCCTGCTGGCACTGGTGGTCAGCCTCGCCCTGCAGGTCGGCGTCAACTACGCCAACGACTACTCCGACGGGATCCGCGGCACCGACGCCGACCGGGTCGGGCCGATGCGGCTCGTCGGCTCCGGCACGGCGTCACCCGGCGCGGTCAAGCGCGCGGCGTTCGCGGCGTTCGGGGTCGCGGCGGTCGCCGGCCTGGTGCTCGCCGCGACCACCGCGTGGTGGCTGGTGGCGGTCGGCGCGGTCTGCGTCGTGGCGGCGTGGTTCTACACCGGTGGCTCCAAGCCCTACGGCTACCTCGGGCTGGGCGAGGTGATGGTCTTCTGCTTCTTCGGCCTGGTCGCCGTGATCGGCACGGCGTACGTCCAGACCGAGACCTGGCAGCTCTCCGCGCTCTACGCCGCGATCGGGATCGGGGCGCTCGCCTGCGCGATCCTCGTCGCCAACAACCTGCGCGACATCCCCACCGACCGCCTCGCCGGCAAGATGACGCTCGCCGTCCGGCTCGGCGACGACCGCACCCGCGGCCTCTACGTGCTGCTGCTCGGCCTCGCCGCGGTCGCCCTCGTCGGCGTCTCCCTCACCACGTCGTGGTGGGCACTGCTCGCCCTGGCGTACGTCGGACCGGGCGCGCGGGCCGTCCGGGTCGTCGTGGCCAAGGCGGTCGGCCCGGGCCTGATCCCCGTGCTCCAGCTGACCGGCGTCTCCGAGCTGCTGTACGGGCTCGGCCTGCTCGTCGGACTCGCGATCGCCCACTGACCCCCCGACGTAGGCTGGGTCCATGTTCTGGATCATTCTGCTGGTCGTCGTGGTCGCCGGGTTCGCCCTCTGGAAGCTGCGTGTGCCGCTGCTCGCCAAGATCCTCGGTCAGGACCGCTCGCGCATCGACCGTCAGCTCAACCGGAAGAAGTGAGACGAGCAGCGGGCCGCGAGGAACGAGCGGCTCGCGTGGGCTCGGCCAGATCGAGCAAGCGGCGCGGCTGAGGAACGAAGCCGAGCCGGTGCGTCGAGATCCTGTGACGGTGGCCGCGCCAGGTGGTCTCGACGAGCTCGACCGACGAACCCGGCCCGACCGACGGACCAGTCAGTCAACGTCTTCCTTGGCGCGCATCTCCTCGAACTTCTCTGCGGCGCGCTGGGCGCGCGCGTCGACCTGGCGGGCGAAGGCGGTGCGCTGGGGGTTGAGCAGGAACAGCGACGCCAGGCCGCTGACCAGGAAGGCGATCACGAGGACCCACATGATCGGGGCGGAGCCGGCGATCGCCAGCCAGATCCCGAACACCACCGCGCCGGTCGCGACGAAGAGCAGCAGCCGCAGCGCCGTATAGGTCCAGAACGCCCTCACACCCCTCAGGGTAGCCACGGCCCCGAAGTGTGCCCGAATCGCGGGTCGGTCTGCGCAACGACCACCGGCGACCTACTCTTGTCGCGTGTGGAGGTTCGTTTTGCTGCTGGTGGTCGTGGCGGTGGGGTCCTACTACGCGGCCCGTTTCCTCCTGGAGGGTTGGCCGCGGCGCCGGCCGAAGCAGCCGGAGGAGTACCAGCGCCCGCTCGGTCCCGACGACGACGACGAGTTCCTGGCCGAGCTGTCGCGCCGTCCCAAGGGACCCGACGAGCCGAGCTGACCCGCTGAGTCAGCGGTCGCGCAGGCTGACGATCGCCGCGCCGTTGGCGTAGGAGTGCTGGCTCGTGGTCGAGAAGTAGTTGATCCCGATGAAGTTGAACCACAGGCTCGCCAGACCCACCAGCGCCAGGATGGCCGCGTTGCGACCCTTCCAGCCGGCCGTGGACCGGGCGTGCAGGTAGGCGGCGTACAACACCCAGGTGATGAACGCGCACACCTCCTTGGGGTCCCAGTTCCAGTACGACGACCACGCCTGGTGGGCCCAGATCGGTCCGCTGATCAGCACCGCGAAGGTCCACACCGGGAAGCCGAAGGCGTGGATGCGGTAGGAGACCCGGTCGAGCGTGGGCAGTGAGGGCAGCCGCGCGATGTAGCCGCGGTCGATGCCCGTGCCGCGTGACAGCGCGCGCGACTTCACCAGGTACAGGGCAGCGGTGATGCCGCCGAGGGTGAACGCTCCGGTGGCGATGATCGCCGACACGACGTGGATGACCAGCCAGTACGACAGCAGCGCCTCGGTGAGCGGAGCCACCGGGTCGTAGAGCACCAGCACCGCCACCATCAGCAGCACGACCTCGAAGGCGGTGACGATCGGGCCCATCCACTCCAGGCCGTAGCGCTTGCGCAGCAGGAGGTAGCCCGCGACGACCACGAACGCGCCCGTGATCGTGAACTCGTACATGTTGCCCCACGGCACCCGGTTGGGGTCGGCGGCCATGCCACGCCCGAACAGGCCCACGAAGTGGGCGCCCGCAGCGATGATCGTGAGCAGCCACCCGAGCCGGCCGAACATCGCGATCCGGTAGGACTTCGCCTCGTCGGTCGGCGCGTCGTCGACGGGCGCGGAGGGCGCGTCGACCGGTCCGCCGGCGGGCACGGTGACCTTGGCGGCGCCGCTCACCGGCACGGTCCGCAGCGCGCTCCACTCGACCAGGTGCGAGATCAGCGCCAGGAAGTAGACGATGGCTGCGGCGGCGATCGCCTGGTTGCTGAGCGTCTCCCACGCGGTGTCACTCATGACCCGTCATCCCCCTGGCCTCCTCCGTCGTACGTCGGTCGGGCTCCTGCGGCGTCTGCAGGGAGTCCACCACCGACGAGAGTACGGCGGTCAGCTCACCGCCTCCCGACCGGTCCAGTGCCGCCACCTCGACGAGCGTCGTATCGCCCTCGCGTCGCGCCCTGACCCACACCCGCCGGGGCCGGATGAACAGCGAGCCGAGCAGGCCGACCAGGGCCAGGATCACGCCCATCAGGGTCAGCCACACGTCGGGGGTGCGGCTGATCTGCAGCCGGGTCCAGTGCTTGACCCCGTGGAAGGTGACGGTGCCGGCCCCGTCGGGCAGCTCGACGGTCTGGTGGGGCTGCAGGAAGAGCCGGAAGACCTTCCCGCCCGGCTGCTTCAGCTCCTTCATGCCGGCCTTGTCCATCGCGTAGATGGACTGCGGCACCCCGGAGTCGTAGCCGAGGTCCCCGACGTAGGCCAGCATCGACAGCGTGGGGTTGCGGTCGTCGCCCATCACGTTGACCGGTTGGCCGTTCACCAGGGCGTAGGTCGGGTAGAACAAGCCCTCGAGCCCGATGTCCTGGCCGGGCTTGAGTCCGGGCGCCTTCACCACTCCGAAGGACTCGAAGTTGGAGCTCTCGGGCAGGAAGATCGTCGGCCCGTCGTAGACCTTGTGGCCGGCTGCGTCGCGCACCGTGATCACCGGCGCGTAGCCGTGCCCGATCAGGAAGATCTGGGTGCCGCCGATCGTGAGCGGGTGGTTCACCTTGAGGTCGTAGCTCTTCTCCGGCGACCAGGTCGACGGGTCGCCCTCGCAGGACTCGCGGTAGGTCAGGGGTGCCTGGAAGCCGCGGGCCATGCCCTGCCGCGGGCCGCTCTCCAGCCAGTCCACCTTGAAGCCGTGCACGGTGAAGCAGAACGGCTCCATCTGGGAAGCCTTGAACAGCCCGCCCGGCGCGAAGTCGTCGTACTGGGTCAGGGAGTTGGAGAAGCCGTTGCCGACCACCAGGATCACGCCGCCCTTGTAGCCGAACAGGCTGCCGATCCCGAAACCGACCAGCACCACGAGCACCGACAGGTGGAAGAGCAGGTTGCCGGCCTCGCGCAGCTGACCGCGCTCCGCGGCCACCCAGCCTCCCTGGTCCCTGCCCGTGCCCGTGCCCGTGCCCGTGCCGATCGTCGCGCTGGTCGAGACCCGGTGCCGGCGTGAGAGCAAGCGGGCCGCACGCAGCAGGACGGTGTCCGGCTCGTCGTCCGTGGTGTACGACGCGTGGTCCGGCAGCCGGCTCAGGTTGCGCGGGGCGACGGGCGGGTCGGCCCGGTAGCCGCGCCAGTAGACGAACAGCCGCGGCACGATGCAGCCCACCAGCGACACCATCAGCAGCAGGTAGATCGCGGCGAACCACGGCGAGTGGTAGACCCCGAACAACCCGAGCCGGTCGTAGATCGGGGTCAGGTGCGGGTGCGCCGCCTGCCAGTTCTGGGTCTTGAGCGCGTCGACCCCCTGCTGCGGGATCACCGAGCCGGGGATCGCACCGAGGGCGAGCAGGAGCAGCAGGACGAGCGCCGTCCGCATCGAGGTCAGCTGACGCCAGGCCCAACGCACCAGCTCCCACCCGGTGAGCTCGCCCGGCCGCCGATGATGGTCCCGGTCGCCGCTGGGCTGCCAGGTGCCGGTCTCCTCCGAGCCCTCCGCCCGCACGTCGCTGGTGCTCACGGTGCCCTCCGATGAGCTCGCAGCTCGCCCGTTACCTCGCGGCCGCAGGCACCCTGCGGACCGCCGCGCGCTCTCGCTTCGCTCACAGGCTCGCCGTCGAGTTCTCGACCAGGTGGATCTGCAGCCAGTTCACGGCGACGTCCCACCAGCCGGTGACCAGCGCGAGCCCGACCAGCACGAGCATCAGCCCGCCGAGCCGGGAGACCCACTGCTGGTGGCGTCGTACGAACGCGAACGCCCCGAGCGCCCGGCGGTAGGCGATCGCCGCGATGATGAACGGCAGGCCGAGGCCGATGCAGTAGACACCGGCCAGGAGGGCACCCCGGCCGGCGGTCGCCTCGTTGAGCGACAGGTTGGTGATCGCGGCCAGCGTGGGGCCGATGCACGGCGTCCAGCCCACGCCGAAGAGGAATCCGAGCAGCGGCGCGGCCGCGAGCCCGACGGCCGGCACCGAGTGCGAGCGCCACTCACGCTGGGAGAAGGGGATCAGCCCCGCGAACGCCAGGCCGAGCAGGATGGTGAGGATGCCGAGCACGACCTCGAGCTGCTGGCGCCAGTCCACCAGCCACGCACCGACCGAGCCGGACACCCAGCCGAGCAGCACGTAGACCGCCGAGAAGCCGAGCACGAACAGGATCGAGCCGGCGAGCATCCGGCCCCGGCGCGCGTGCTCGAGGTCGGCGCCCGAGAGGCCCGTGGCGTAGGAGAGGTAGCCCGGCAGCAGCGGGATCACGCACGGCGAGAAGAACGACACCAGGCCGGCGACGAGGGCGACCGGGATCGCGAGCACCAGCGACCCCGAGGACGCCTGCTGCTGGAACCACTCAGCCACCCTGCGCCACCTGACGGACCATCTCGACGAGGGTCCGGGTCGACGGCACCGCGCCGTTGATCGCCGCGGCGGGACGCCCCTGGGCGTCGAGGACGACGGTCGCGGGCACGGAGTTGGGCGTGATCACGCCGGGGAACGAGAGCAGCGCCTCGCCGCCCGGGGAGTAGAACGACGGCCAGGTGAGGCCGTAGCGGGACTCGAACGACTTGCCCTGGGAGGTCCCGGAGTCGCGGCTGTCGATGCCGACGAAGTGTGCCGTGGCACCGAGCTCCTCGGCCGCCGCGACGACGAACGGCGACTCCGAGTGGCAGTCGGCGCACCAGGCGCCCCACACGTTGACGACCGTCGGCTTGCCTCGCATCGAGGCCAGCGACAGCGGTCGGCCGTCGAGGTCCTTGCCGGACAGGGCCACCGGGTCACCCCGGTCGGCAACGGCGATCTGACGGATCGCCCCGTCGCCGCTCACGTAGCCCTTGTCCCCGGTCCCCTGCAGCGAGGTGCAGCCGGTCGCGGCCAGCAGGAGACCTGCCGCCGCAGCCAGGGCATACCTCGCGCGTCTCATGGCCGGTGGGCCTCCGGGGCGTCACCCGCCGAGAACGGCGCCTTGCGGTCGCGGACCGGGATCAGGTCGCCGGCCGGCTCGGAGTAGCTGATCGAGCGCAGGTCGTCGCCCTCGAACTGCAGCGAGGTGAGCGAGCAGAGCGTGCACTGGCGCTTGCGAGGGTCGTGGAGGAACGAGCGCTTCTCGACGGCCAGCCGGGTGATCCAGATCGGCAGCTGGTGGGAGACGATGACGGCCTCGTGGCCCCGGGCGGCGTCGCGCGCGTCGTACACGGCGGCCAGCATCCGGGAGGTGACCTCCTTGTAGGGCTCGCCCCACGACGGCTTCCAGGGGTTCCACAGGTGGACCCAGGCCGACGGCTTGCGCAGGGCGCCGTCGCCGACGCCGAACCGCTTCCCCTCGAAGACGTTGCCGGACTCGATCACCCGCGGGTCGACGACCGGTGTGAGGTCGCGTGCCGCGGCAAGCGGGGCGGCCGTCTCCTGCGCGCGCTCCAGCGGGGAGGTGCGGAGATGGACGATGTCGCGCTCGGCGACGGTCTCGGCGACGCGCTGTGCCATCTTCCGGCCGAGGTCGGAGAGGTGGTACCCGTCGCGACGTCCGTAGAGGACGCCCTCGGGGTTGTGCACCTCGCCGTGTCGCAGCAGGTGTACGACGGTGGAGTCAGCCATGGGTTCCTTCTCGGGCGGTGGCCGCCGCCTGGGCGGCGGCGTGGGCGGCGGGAGGTAGGGCGTCGAGCACGGTCTGCACGGCACGCTCGTCGTGCGCGGCGGAGACGAACCACGCCTCGTACGCCGACGGCGGCAGGTAGACGCCGTGGTCGAGCATCGCGTGGAAGAACGCCGCGAAGGCCGCGGTGTCCTGGCGCTGGGCGCCCTCGAAGTCGCGGACCGGGCCGTCGGTGAAGAACACCGAGAACATCGTGCCGGCCGACTGCACGGCGTGCGGCACTCCCGCGTCGGACAGCGCGGTCGCAGCAGCGGCCTTGATCGTCGTGCCGACCTCGGTGAGGTGGGTGTAGACGTCGTCGGTGGCCAGGCGCAGCGTGGCCACGCCGGCGGTGGTCGCGATCGGGTTCCCCGACAGCGTGCCTGCCTGGTAGACCGGCCCCTCGGGCGACAGCATCCCCATCACGTCTGCTCGGCCGCCGAAGGCCGCGGCCGGGAAGCCGCCGCCCATCACCTTGCCGAACGTCATCAGATCGGGCATCCAGCCCTCGACCGCGCCGTCGAGGCCCCACTGGCCGGTGCGCGAGGCGCGGAAGCCGGTCATCACCTCGTCGCTGACGAACAGGGCGCCGTGGGCGGCGCACGTCTCGGCGAGGAACTGGTTGAAGCCGGGCTCGGGCGGGACGACGCCCATGTTGCCCGCGGCCGCCTCGGTGATCAGACAGGCGATCCGGTCACCCTCGGCCGCGAACAGCGCGGCGACGGCCTCGCGGTCGTTGTAGGGCAGCACCCGGGTGAGTGCGGTCGCGCTCTCGGGTACGCCGGGTGTGCCGGGCACCGCGAACGTGGTCAGGCCGGAGCCGGCCGAGGCCAGCAGCGCGTCGACGTGGCCGTGGTAGCAGCCCGCGAACTTCACGACGACGTCGCGGCCGGTGAAGCCACGCGCCAGTCGGATCGCCGACATCGTGGCCTCGGTGCCGGAGGAGACGAAGCGGACCCGCTCGACCGGCGTACGCCCGACGATCTCCTCGGCGAGGTCGACCTCGGCCTCCGTGGGCGCGCCGTACGACGTGCCGCGGGTGAGCGCGTCCCGGACGGCCGCCATCACCTCGGGGTGGGCGTGGCCGAGCAGCATCGGGCCCCACGAGCCGACCAGGTCGACGTACTCCGTCCCGTCGACGTCGGTCAGCCAGGCGCCCGCAGCCGAGCGGATGAAGCGCGGGGTGCCCCCGACGGCGCGGAAGGCACGCACCGGGGAGTTCACGCCGCCGGGCGTGACCGCGCACGCGCGCGCGAAGAGCGCCTCGGACCGGTCGGGAGTCACCGGGCCATTGTGTCCGAGGGGGGCAACCCGGTCGCAATCGGTGCGTAACATCCTTGCCTGCCACTCGTTTGAACGGGTGACAGGGAGGGAAACCTGTTCCTCGGAGCCTCGGCCCCCAGCCGGAGGGCCGTGCCCGACGAACCCCTCCTACGGCTCGACGAGGAGGGAACGGATCGATGGCGGACGCGAGGTTCGGACGCGCTCAGAAGGCGTCTGCGCTCTTGCCGCTGGCCGTGCTGTCCGTCGCATGGACCGCGAGCCTGGCCACCGCCGGGTCCGACGCTGCGTCGGCCGGCTCCGACACGCTCCCCGACGGCACGCAGGTGCCCGCCACCGCCGTCCGCGGCCCCGCCAGCCTCACCGCTCCGCACTCCCTGACCCCCGGCGTCCGCGGCCACGTCTCCGACGTCGTCTCGACCGCCTCCGCCAGCGGCATCCCGGCGGTCGCGCTCGCGGCGTACCAGCGGGCGGCGACGGTCATCGACACCGCCGACCGCAGCTGCCACCTGCCATGGCAGCTCGTCGCCGCGATCGGCCGCGTCGAGTCCGACCACGGCCGCACCGACGGCAACGTGCTCACCGACCGCGGCATCGCGAAGCCCGGGATCTTCGGCCCGGCCCTCGACGGCACCCACGGCACCTCCATGATCCGCGACACCGATGCCGGGCAGTACGACCAGGACTCCCGCTACGACCGGGCGGTCGGACCGATGCAGTTCATCCCGTCGACCTGGGCGATCGTCGGGGTCGACGCCGACAACGACGGACGGCGTAACCCCCAGGACATCTACGACGCCACCCTCGGCTCCGCGGTCTACCTCTGCTCCGGCACCGACGACCTCGGCACCGACGCCGGACAGCGGTCGGCGGTCTTCCGCTACAACCACAGCCAGCGGTACGTCGACCTGGTGCTGGCGATCACGCAGTCCTACCTCGCCGGCGACTTCAGCTCCGTTCCGAACGGCACGACGTCGACCGGTTTCCTCTTCGGCACCCCTCCGGCGACCACGCTGGCCCTCGGCCATCAACACCACCACCACGACGGCCAGCACCACGCGCATCACCAGTCCACGAACTCACCGACGTCGGAGCCGACCTCCGGACCCACCACCGGCCCGACCTCCGGTCCGGGCGGCGGTCCGACCAGCAACCCGACGAGCAAGCCGACGGGTGGCCCGCCGACGAAGCTGCCGCTGCCGAGCGTCCCGACCCTCCTGCCGACGGACGGGCCGACGATCCTGACCAAGGCACAAGCCATCGTGCAGTGCCTGGCGGACGGTCTGATCGACAACCCGCTCGACCCGGCCGACGCGTTCGACCAGTGCGTCTACAACCTCACCCACTGAGCCACCGCCCCGTCGACTCGCCGGTCCGCGCTGTTCCTCGCCGGGTCCTGTGCCGACTCGGCGTGGGTCAGGGTCGCAGCAGGCGGGCGGCCTCGGCCGCCCAGTAGGTCAGCACCACGTCGGCTCCAGCCCGCCGGATCGAGGTGAGCACCTCGAGGATCGCGCGCTCCCGCTCGATCCAGCCCTGGGCCGCGGCCGCCTCGACCATGGAGTACTCGCCGGAGACGTTGTACGCCGCCACCGGGACGTCCACGGCCTCGCGCACCCGGCGTACGACGTCGAGGTAGCCGAGCGCGGGCTTCACCATCACCAGGTCGGCGCCCTCGGCGACGTCGAGGAGCGCCTCGCGCACACCCTCGCGCGCGTTCGCCGGGTCCTGCTGGTAGGTCCGACGGTCTCCCTGCAGCGACGAGTCGACGGCCTCGCGGAAGGGGCCGAAGAAGGCGGAGGCGTACTTCGCGGAGTAGGCCAGGATCGAGACGTCGGTGTGGCCGGCGGCGTCGAGAGCCCCTCGGATCGCAGCGACCTGGCCGTCCATCATCCCGCTCGGGCCGACCATGTCGACGCCGGCATCGGCCTGGGCGAGCGCCATCTCGGCGTACACCTCGAGGGTGCGGTCGTTGTCGACCAGCCCGTCCGGCGTCAGGACCCCGCAGTGGCCGTGGTCGGTGAACTCGTCCAGGCACAGGTCACTCATCACGGTGAGCGCGTCGCCGACCTCGGCGACCACGTCGGTGATCGCGAGGTTCAGCACGCCCGACGGGTCGACCGCGCCGGAGCCGACGGCGTCCTTCTCCTCGGGGATGCCGAACAGCATCAGGCCACCCAGCCCGAGGTCGGCCGCCTCGTGGGCGGCCTTCAGCAGCGAGTCGCGGGTGTGCTGGACGACGCCCGGCATCGAGCCGATCGGGCGGGGCTCGGTCGCGCCCTCGCGGACGAACACCGGCAGCACCAGCTGCGCCGGCTCCACCGCGGTCTCGGCGACCATCCGCCGCAGGCCGCTCGTCGTACGCAGCCGCCGCGGCCGGGTCACCGGGTGGGGAACCGAAGGAGCGGTGGGTTGTTCAGTCACCGGGTTTCGAGACGGTCGCTGCGCGACCTCCTCAACCTCCTCGCTTCGCTCGGATCTTGCGACTCGACGGCTTGCGCTCCGACGGCTTCGTCACCGGTTGGCCGGCCTCGAGCATCGCGGCCCGGCGCGAGGCGCCGAAGTCCGCGAGGGCGTCGACCAGCTCGTCGACATCAGGCCTGGGGGCGAGGACGTCGACCCGCAGCCCGTGCTCCTCGGCCGTCTTGGCCGTGGCCGGGCCGATCACCGCGATCACCGTCGACGGGTGCGGCTTGCCGGCGATGCCGACCAGGTTGCGCACCGTCGAGGAGGAGGTGAACACGACCGCGTCGAACTTGCCGCCCTTGATCGCGTCGCGCACCGGCGCCGGCGGCGGGGCCGCGCGGACCGTGCGGTAGGCCGTCACGTCGTCGCACTCCCAGCCGAGGTCGACCAGGCCGGCGACGAGGTTCTCGGTCGCGATGTCGGCGCGCGGCAGGAACACCCGGTTGATCGGGTCGAGCATCTCGTCGTACTCCGGCCAGTCCTCGAGCAGACCGGCGGCCGACTGCTCGCCGCTCGGGACCAGATCGGCACGCAGGCCCCAGTCGCCGATCGCGGCAGCCGTCTTGTCGCCGACCGCGGCGATCTTGAGACCGGAGAAGGCGCGGGCGTCGAGGCCGTACTCCTCGAACTTCTCGCGGACGGCCTTGACCGCGTTGACGCTGGTGAAGGCGATCCACTCGTAGCGGCCCTCGACCAGACCACGCACGGCCTTGTCCATCTGGAGGGGGTTGCGGGGCGGCTCGACCGAGATGGTCGGCACCTCCTCGGGTACGCCGCCGAACTCGCGCAGGCGAGCAGACAGCGAGCCCGCCTGCTCCTTGGTGCGCGGCACCAGGATCCGCCAGCCGAAGAGCGGCTTGGTCTCGAACCACGACAGCGCCTCGCGCATGGCGACCACCTCACCGATCACGGTCACCGCCGGCGGCGCCATCCGGGCCGCACGAGCGTCGGCCCCGATGTGCTCGAGAGTCGAGGTCAGCGTCTGCTGCTCGGTGGTGGTGCCGGTGCTGGTCATCGCGACGGGGGTGTCGGCCCCGCGACCGGCGTCCATCAGGGCACGGGCGATCTCGGCGATCGAGCCGACGGCGGACAGCAGCACCAACGTCGGGCACCCGACGTAGCGGCTCCAGTCGACCTTGTCGCCGGCAGTGACCACGGTGACCTCGCGGTGGTCCTTGGTGGTCAGCGGGATGCCGGCGTACGCCGGGACCGCGGAGACCGAGGAGACGCCGGGGACGATCTCGAAGCCGATGCCGGCCTTGGCGCAGGCCGCGGCCTCCTCGGGCCCGGAGGCGTAGACGAACGGGTCACCGGTCATCAGGCGTACGACGCGGACGCCCAGCTTGGCCTGGCGGACCACGACCTTCGCCCGAGCGGCGTGGGTCAGCGGCTGGCCGTCCTCGCCGAACCCGCCGTCGACCAGCTGGGGCCCACCCTCGGAGCCCTCGGGCAGGCCGAGGACGGAGCGGACCAGCGCGGGATGCTCGGGACCTTCGGTGATCACCACGTCGGCGCTGCGGACGAGGTCGGCGGCACGCACGGTGAGGAGTCCGGGGTCACCCGGGCCGCTCCCGACGAAGGCCACCCACCCCCTCGTCGCGGGGCTCGTCGCAGGGGAGGTGCGGGGGGTCTGGGCTCGCGTCATGCCTCATGCCTTTCGCAGTCGGTCACCGGCTGCTCGTGCGGTGTGTCCGTCAGCTGTGCTGCCCCCTCGGCGAGCATGTCGCTCGCGAGGCGGCTACCGACGCCGGCGGCGTCGGCTGGGTCGCCGGTGGCGGACATCCGGACCGCCAGCGTCCCGTCGGGAGAGAGCGCTACCGCCCTCACCCAGAGTTCTTCGTCCTGCTCTCCTTCGGCCACCTCGGCCAGTGCCCCGACCGGGGCGGCGCAGCCACCCTCGAGCGTCGCCAGCACCGCGCGTTCGGCGGTGACGGCGGCGCGGGTCCGTACGTCGTCCAGGGCGGCCACCTCGGTGGCGAAGTCCTCGTCGCGGGTCTCGACCGCGAGCGCTCCCTGCCCCGGGGCGGGGAGCATCTGCAGTGGGTCGAGCACCTCGGTGGCCTCCTCGAGACGGCCGATCCGGGCCAGTCCTGCGCGGGCGAGCACGACGGCGTCGTAGTCGCCCTCGCGGACCTTGCGGATCCGGGTGTCCACATTGCCCCGGATGTCCACGATCTCCAAACCGAGGCCGAGGGCGTGGAGCTGGGAGGCGCGTCGCGGCGAACCGGTACCGACCCGGCTGCCCGGAGGCAGCTCGCCGAGGGTCAGCCCGTCGCGGGCCACGACGACGTCACGCGGGTCCTCACGCAGGGGTACGGCGGCCAGCGCGAGCCCGTCGGCCTCGCCGGTGGGCAGGTCCTTGAGCGAGTGGACGGCGACGTCGATGCGTCCCTCGAGCAGGGCCTCGCGGAGCGCGGAGACGAAGACGCCGGTGCCGCCCAGCTGCGCGAGCGGGGTGTCGCTCAGGTCGCCCGTGGTGGTGACCTCGACCAGCTCCACCTCGCGATCGAGCGCCGCGGACAGCCGCTCGGCCACCCAGCGGGACTGGGTCATCGCGAGGAGCGACGTACGGGTGCCGAGCCGGATCGGGGCGCCGTTCATGCGTCGTCACCCCGCAGACCGGTGCCGTCGCCGGGTGTGACCGGGCGGGTCATCGCGTCCACGGCCTCGGGGTCGAGGGCGAAGAGCTCGGCGAGCGCGGCGGCGTACGACGACGCGTTGCGGTCGCCCAGCTCCTTGGCCCGGATCGTCGGCTGGTGGACGAGCTTGTCGGTGACCCGGCGCAGCGTCTGGAGCAGCTCGGCGCGGGTGCCGGCGTCGAGGTGGGGCAGGCGGCGGTCGAGGCGCGCCATCTCCGAGTCGACGACACCGGTGGCCATGGTGCGCAGGGCGACCACGGTCGGAGTGAGGCCGGCCTGACGCCGGGCCGAGAGGAACGCCTCGACCTCGTCGGTGACGATGGTGCGGACGGCCTCGACCTCGACACCGGCCTCCGACTCCAGGAGGTCACCGGCCAGGTCGGCCAGGGTCACCAGCGTCACACCGGGAAGGTCGACGACCGACGGGTCGATGTCGTGCGGCAGGGCGAGGTCGATCAGGTCCAGCGGGCCCCGGGCCGCAGCCACGACCTCGCGGCTGATCAGGACGCCGGCCGCCCCCGCGCAGGCGACGACGACATCGGCGCCGGCGACCTCGGCCGCGAGGGCGCTCATCGGGGCCCAGCGCGCGCCGTACTCACGGGCGAGGCGCTCGGCCCGCTCCGGGGTGCGGTTGACGACGACGACCTCGCCGGCCCCGCGGCGTACGACGGTCGCGACGGTCAGGCCGGCCATGCCGCCGGCGCCGACGACCACCACGCGGCGGCCCGCCAGGTCGCCGGTGGCCCGGTCGAGCGCTGCGGAGACAAGGGTCGGAGCAGCGCGGTCGATGCCGGTCTCGGCGTGGGCGCGCTTGCCGACGCGGAGCGCCTGCTGGAACAGGGTGTTGAGGGTCGGGCCGACCGAGCCGAGCTCCTGGCCGAGGCTGAGCGCGTCACGGGTCTGGCCGAGGATCTGGGCCTCGCCAACAGCCATCGAGTCGAGGCCCGCAGCCACCTGGAAGAGGTGGGACACGGCGCCGTCGTCGTAGTGGATGTAGAGGTGGGGCAGCAGCGCCTCGACGTGGTCCTGGGCCGGTGCGAGAAGCCGCTGCGAGAGGCCCTCGACACTGCCGTGGAAACGGTCGACCGCGGCGTAGATCTCCATCCGGTTGCAGGTGGCGACCACGGCGGCCTCGGAGACGTGGGCGTTGGCCAGCACGTCCTCGATCAGCTTGGTGGCACCGTCGGCGTCGACGGCGAGCTTCTCCAGCAGCGGGATGGGTGCGGAGCGGTGGGAGATCCCGACCACGAGGACCGTCATGCCGATGCCTCCTGGGCCTTGCGCTGCTCGTGGTAGGCCAGGATCTGGAGCTCGATCGACAGGTCGACCTTGCGGACGTCGACGCCCGGGCCGACGTTGAGCACGGTCGGTGCGAAGTTGAGGATGCTGGTGATGCCGACCTCGACCATCTTGTCGACGACGTCCTGTGCGGCGGCGGCCGGCGTCGCGATGACCCCGATGGCCACGCCCTGTTCGCGCACGATCTGGGCCAGGTCGCTGAACGGCCGGACGTCGACCCCGGCGATGACCTCCTGGTGGCGCTCCGGGTCGGCGTCGAGGAGGGCCACGACGCGGAAGCCGCGGCTGCGGAAGCCGGAGTAGTTCGCGAGCGCGTGGCCCAGGTTTCCGATGCCCACGATGACCACGGGCCAGTCCTGCGTCACGCCGATCTCGCGGGCGATCTGGTAGCGGAGGTAGTCCACGTCGTACCCGACGCCGCGCGTGCCGTAGCTGCCGAGGTAGGAGAGGTCCTTGCGCAGCTTGGCGCTGTTGACGCCGGCGGCCGCCGCCAGGTCCTCGCTCGAGCACGTCGCCGTGCCGGCTTCCGACAGCGTGGTGAGTGCCCTCAGGTAGACGGGCAGTCGCGCCACGGTCGCCTCGGGAATCTCCCGGGCGGTGTCGTGGGACGTCCGTGCGCTCAAGGTTCTGTCTCTCCAGCCGCCGAGCACGGGGTCGACCCGTCGTGGGACAGGCCCGGCCCGAGCGGCGTCGTTCACTGTAAGAGTTTGTGAACGCGAGAACAAAACGACGGAGACGGTCTCCACCATGCGGAACGTCCGCGCCCCGGCGACGTCACGCCGCCGTGCTCTGCACGCCCGACGGACTCGCCATCCCGGTGCTCGTGGCGGCCCCCTGGACGTCGGTCGCTGCGGACGTCTCGGACGACGGGTCGGCGTTGGAGACCAGGTAGGCAACGACCGCTTGGGAGACCAGGCCGATCAGCGCGATCGTGAGCGGTTTGGTCCACGCGCCGGCGTTGACCCACGAGATCGCCAGGGTCGCGGCACCGGTGCACTGGGCCGCCAGCCACTTGTTGGTCGGTTTCCACGACTTGTGCGTGGCGCTCATCGTCTCTCCCCCATGACTTGTGACGTCAGGTCATGAGGAGAGGACACCCGGGCAGCACTCCTTGATACATGCCAGCTACGACGACGGCGCCTTCGTCAGGCGTAGCGGTGGCTCTTGGCGGCGTGCCCGGCCTCGCGGGTGCAGGTGCGGCCGCTGATGGCGCGGTGGCCACAGAGCGCCTCCCCAGCCTCGGCGACCTCCGTTGGCTCGGCGGGGGCGTCCGGCACCACGGCCAGCAGAGGCGCGGACGCGGGGGGTGCCTTCGGCTTGGCCGGTGCCGACCCGGCGCCCGCCCTGGCCCGCGCCTGCGACTCCTCGTAGCGCGCCTCGCGCATGGCGCGGAGGTTGTCCATCTTGCTCATGGTCGCTTCACGTGGTCGACCCTACGGACCGCCGCCGACAGTTCGCGGAGGGCGCGCACAGGTGCCTCGCCCTGTGTGGGGATCGCTGCCCTGGGACGGCGAGCGTCAGCAGAGGGCGGCACGGAGGCGGGTGGGATCGACCCGCCAGAAGTCGTGCTGGCGCCCGTCGACGAAGGTCACCGGGATCTCCTCGCCGAAGCGCCGCTGGAGCTCGGGGTCGCCGTCGATCGAGACCTCGACGTACGACTCACCGAGCTCGGCGCAGACCTGCTCGACGACGACCCGGGCGTCGTCGCAGAGGTGGCAGCCGGGGCGGCTGTAGAGGGTGACGCGGGCGTCGTTCATTCCAGGAGTCCCAGGGCTCGCCGGCGCTCCATCCCGCGCAGCCGGCCCTTCTGCACCTTCCCGGTCACGGTCAGCGGCAGCTCGTCGACCACCTCGATCCGTGACGGCTGCTTGAAGCGGGCCAGCCGCACGGCGCAGTGCTCGCGTACGGCGGCCACGACGGCCTCGGCGCTCTCGCCGCCCGAGGCGTTGACGTAGGCGACGACCGCCTCGCCGGTGAGCGGGTCGTCGACGCCGATCACTGCCGCGTCCGCGACCGAGGGCACCTCGCGGATCACGTCCTCGACCTCGATCGGGTAGACGTTGAACCCCGAGACGATGACGAGCTCCTTGAGCCGGTCGACGAGGAACAGGTCACCCGAGGCGTCGAGGAAGCCGACGTCGCCGGTACCCCACCAGCCGTCCTGGTCGGGGCCGCCGTCGCCGTCGGGCCAGTAGCCGCTGAACATGTTGGCGCCCCGGATCCAGATCTCGCCCGGGTCGTCGCCGTCCGGCTCGTGCGCGTACTCGTCGAGCAGCTTGATCTCGATGCCCGGCAGCGCGGCGCCGACCGAGCCGGGCTGCAGCTCCTTGCTGCACAGCGTGCTGGTGACGACCGGTGAGGCCTCGGTCAGGCCGTAGCCCTGGTGGACGGGGATCGAGGTGGCGTCGGTGAACTGCTCGATCAGCTCCGCCGACAGGGGCGCCGAACCCGAGAGCATGAGACGCACCGGGCCGAGCCGCTCGCGGAGGTGGTCCTGCGGGAGCCAGTAGGCGAAGACCGGCGGCGCGACCGGCAGCACGCTGATCGCCTCGTCGTCGATCAGGTCGAGCGTCGCCTGCGGGTCGAAGTGGTCGACGAGCACCAGCTTGGCGCGCTGCCGCAGGACGCTGCCGAGCACGGCGTTGAGCCCGTAGACGTGGAAGAGCGGGAGTACGCCGAGCACCACGTCGTCGCCGTGGATCATCGGCGGCTCGACCTGCGCGGCCTGGTCGATGTTGGCGATCAGCGCCCGGTGGGTGAGCATTGCGGCGCGCGGCCGACCCGACGTCCCGCTGGTGTAGAGCAGGCAGGCCAGCTTCTCCGGATCGGGCAGCGGCGGCACGGGCACCGCGGCGGCGGCGCGGAGCGCGTCGTACGCCTGCTCGCTCCCGGTCGGCTCGGCTCCCACGAGGTAGACCCGCGGCTCGTGGGAGCGGTCGACCAGGTCGGCGTCCAGCTCGTCGGTCTCGCCGGCTCGGGCAGCGCGCACGAGGTCGGCCGCTGCGCGAACCGTCTCGATCGTCTCGGGGTCCGCGAGCACGATCCGGCACCCGGAGTCGGCGATCATCCGCGCGAGCTCACCGGAGGTGGCCCGGGGGTTCACCGGTACGGCGACGACCTGGGCGCGCAGCACCCCCAGGTACGACGTCACGAACTCGATCCGGTTGCCCAACGCGAGCAGCACCCGCTGCCCCGCCACCAGCCCGGCCGCTCCCAGACCCGTCGCGATCCGGGCGACCTCGTCCTCGAGCGCGGCCCAGGTCACGCTGCGTCCGGCGGCCTCGACCACCGCCAGGGCGTCGGGCCGGTCCGCCGCCGCGTCGGCCACGAGCGAGGAGACGTCGTGGGTCGTGGGCATGGGGGCGATGATCCCACGACCGCAGCGAGCTCGCTTGCGAGCCCGCCTCGGCCCTCCACGGTTAGGCTGCGCGCGTGACTCCCGAGAAGAGCCGCAGGGTGCTGAACCTCCAGCAGCGTTCGGCTCTCGCCGGCGAGGCGGCCGCGGCCGTGGCCGAGGTGGAGACGGCCCTGACCACCCCCGCCGACCCGTCGGTGGCCGCCTTCTTCGACGTCGACAACACGATGATGCAGGGCGCGAGCATCTTTCATCTCGCGCGCGGGATGCACCGCCGCAAGTTCTTCACCACCCGCGAGATCCTCGGGGCGGCCTGGAAGCAGGCCTACTTCAGGATCGTCGGCGTGGAGGACCCCGAGCACGTCGCCCAGACGCGCGTGTCGGCGCTCTCGTTCATCGCGGGCCACACCGTGACCGAGCTCGAGTCCCTCGGCGAGGAGATCTTCGACGAGGCGATGGCCCACCGGATCTGGCCCGGCACGCGCGCCCTGGCGCAGATGCATCTCGATGAGGGCGAGCGGGTCTGGCTGGTCACGGCCGCGCCGATCGAGATCGCGCGGATCATCGCCCACCGACTCGGGCTCACCGGAGCCCTGGGCACGGTGGCCGAGCACGAGGACGGCGTCTACACCGGCCGCCTTGTCGGCGAGATGCTGCACGGGCCCGCGAAGGCGGAGGCGGTCAAGGCGCTGGCCGCCCGCGAGGGGCTCGACCTCGGCCGCTGCTCGGCGTACTCCGACTCCTTCAACGACCTCACCATGCTGTCCCTCGTCGGCCATCCGTGCGCGGTCAACCCCGACGCACGGCTGCGGGCACACGCCAAGCGCGAGGGCTGGCGGATCCGCGACTACCGCACGGGGCGCAAGGCCGCCCGGGCCGGCATGGTCGCGGGCGCCGTGGCGGGCGCCGCCACGGGAGCGGTCGCCGCGGGCGTGGCCGTACGTCGCCGGCGCTAGCGTCGTGTGTCCTGGGCCATTCCGCCGCAGGCGAGGCCCCGCTTACCATGGCGGGGCGCCATCACCGGTGCTCGGGAGGGATTCGCGATGACGTGGGCTGACCACGACGCGGCGCGCGGCTGGGACGACCTGCGCGCGGCCGTGCTGGCCGCGCTCGGCCGACGGCCGCACCCCGCGGGCGCCCATGCCTGGATGCTCCTCAGCGAGGCTGCCGTCGGCGGTCCGCCCGGCGGGAAGTACGACGACTCCGACCAAGCCGCGTCGTCGGAGGAGAGCGCGTCCGAGCGCAGTCGGCTGATCGCCCTGGTCGAGCTGGCCCGCGGCGGCGACGGCGAGGCGTTCGGCCAGCTCTACGACCACTACCAGGGCTCGGTCTACCGCTTCGTCTACTACCGGACCCGCTCGACGACCCTCGCCGAGGACCTCACCTCCGAGACCTTCCTGCGGGCCCTGCGCGGCATGGCGGGGTTCCGTTGGCAGGGCAAGGACTTCGGCGCCTGGCTGATGACGATCGCCCGCAACCTCTGCACCGACCACTTCAAGGCCGGTCGCACCCGGCTCGAGATCACCACCGAAGACATGGGGCTCCACGACGACGCCACCGAGGGCCCGGAGAACGAGGTCCTCGCGGGGCTGACCAACGAGGTGCTGCTCGACGGGCTGCGCGAGCTGTCGGACGAGCAGCGCGACTGCCTGATCATGCGCTTCCTCCAGGGGCTGAGCATCGCCGAGACCGCCGAGGTGCTCGGGCGCAGCGAGGGCGCCGTCAAGCAGCTCCAGCTGCGCGGCGTGCGCAACCTGGCCAAGCTGATGCCCGCGGGGTGGCGCGATGCGTGAGCGGCGCGTAACCCCGGTCCCGGCCGGCTCGTTGTGCAGGTGGTCCGGCACTCGCCGCGACGCACGACACGATCACAGAGGGGCATCGTGAGCACGGGGCGGCGATCCCAGCACTTCCACGACCTGGTCGAGGGCACCTCGACGAGCGCCGAACGCGCTTCGTCGTACGGCGACCTGCTCGACGTCGTGGGCGCGCTGCGGGCCGTCCCAGCACCGGTGCCCGACCCCGCCTTCGTGGCCTCGCTGCGCGAGCGGCTGCTCGAGGAGGCCGCGACCGTGCTGACGGCCGCGGCAGTGGAGCAGGCCGAGACCGACGAGCGGCTCCGCCTGCGGCCGGCCGCGCCCCGCACGCGCCGGCGCAACCGCCGCCTCGCGGCCGCGGTCAGCGGCGTCGTCCTGGTCGGAGGGTCCGCCACGATGGCGGTCGCGTCCCAGTCCGCTCTGCCGGGTGACGGCCTGTACCCGGTCAAGCGCGGCCTCGAGAGCGCCCACGCCCAGCTCACCTTCGACCGGGCCGCACGCGGTCGGGTGCTCCTCGACAACGCCTCGACCCGGCTCGACGAGGTGGCCGAGCTCAGCCGTACCGGTGGGAGCGCCGACCAGGTCGGCCAGACCCTCGACGCCTTCACGCAGGAGGCGGTCAGCGGCTCCGACCTGCTGGTGACGGACTACCAGGCGACCGGGGACTCGTCGTCGATCACCACCGTCAACACCTTCACCGCCACCAGCATGGCCCGGCTGCAACTCCTGCAGGGCGTCGTGCCGACCGGCGCGCTCGACCAGCTCCTGCAGGCGGCGCAGGCGCTCGACCAGGTGGAGCAGGTCTCGGCGGACGCGTGTCCCGGCTGCCCCGGGCCGTCGGTGACCGAGGTGCCCAGCGTGCTCACCCAAGCAGCCCAGGCCGCCGCGGCCGACTCCTGGCTGGTGGCCACGCCGTCGACGGGCCCGGGCGCCGGCGGCCACCACCACTCCGGGTCCTCCCCCGGCGGCGTCAAGCTGCCCCACGTCGGCGGGAACCTCCCGCCCGCGAGCGTGACCGACCCCTCCCAGTCGAACCCCGACCTCCTGACGCCGACCGCGAACGACGTACAGCACACGCTCCAGCACCTCACCGACGGGCTGACCGACAACCAGCAGACCGACCTCGGCTCGACGGTCACCGACACCGCGGGCAACCTGCTCGACGCCGTGGGCGACGTCGGCAACACCTTGGTCGACACGCTCGGCGGCACCCTCGACAGCGTCGGCAGCGCCCTGCCGACCGGCCTCCCGACCCTGCCCTGAGATCTCCCGAGACTCCCCGGAGAGGGGTCAGCGCCAGACGGACTCGCGCTGGCCGAGCAGCGCGTAGAGCGACTGCTGGATCGTCTCGCGCACCTGGTCGGTGACGTTGAAGACCAGCATCGGGTCGTCCGCGGCAGAGGCCTCGAACTCGTCGGTGCGGATCGGCTCGCCGAACTCCATCAGCCACTTCGAGGGCAGCGGGATCAGTCCCAGCGGGCCCAGCCACGGGAACAACGGGGTGATCGGGAGGTAGGGGATGCCGAGCAGACGCGCGAGCGCGGGCACGTTGCCGATCAGCGGGAAGATCTCCTCGGCGCCGACCACCGACAGCGGCACGATGGGTACGCCGGTGCGCAGGGCCGCCGCGACGAACCCACCGCGACCGAAGCGCTGGAGCTTGTAGCGGTCGTGGAACGGCTTGCCGATCCCCTTGAACCCCTCGGGCCAGACCCCCACCAGCTCACCGTCGGCGAGCATCCGCTCGGCGTCCTCGTTGCAGGCCAGGGTGGCGCCGCCCTTGCGGGCCAGGCTGCTCACCACCGGCATCCGGAAGACCAGGTCGGCCCCGAGCGGGCGCAGGAAGCGTCCGGTCTGGTCGTGGATGGTCAGCATCGTCATCAGGCCGTCGACCGGCAGCGTGCCGGAGTGGTTGGAGACCACCAGCGCACCTCCCTCGGCGGGGAGGTTCTCGACGCCTCGGGTCTCGATCCGGAACCACTTCTGGGCGAGCGGACGGAGACTGGCCAGCAGCAGGCGCTCGGCGACCTCGGGGTCGAAGCCGTACTCGTCGACCTCGTAGTCACCGCTCAGCCGACGGCGCAGGAACGCCAGGAACCGCGCGAGCTGGGCCTCCCAGTCCTCACCGAAGACCTGGCCGGCACCGGTCTGCAGGGCGGCGAGCCAGTCACCGGGGGACATCGCGGCGAGGGGTCCGCGGTCCTGTGTCGTCGCCGGTGGCCGCTGCTCCGTCGACGCTTCGGGTACGTCGTCCACGGGTACGTCGTCCACGAGGGCCGGCTTGCGGGGTGTGGTCTTCCGGGCCGGGCGCGCCGCGCCGCCGGCGAGGCCGCGGGAGGCGTTCGACGGCCGCTCGCTCCCCGACCCGCGGCCGGGTCGGCCGCCGGTGCCGATCGGGATGATCTCGGCGTCACCCACGGCCGGCCCCCGGGACGGACGCGGGAGGGGCGGCCGGGAGGCCGTCGGCGACCCGCCCGGCGGCACGCGGCGGATGGCCGATCGAGGTGGCGAAGTCGGCGAAGGCCTCGGCGGTGGTGCGCTCGGGCTCGAAGCCGAGCTGGGTGCGCATCCGGGAGGTGTCGATCCCGCGACCGAAGGTGAGAAGGTCGAGCTGCTCGGGCGAGAAGTCGGCCATCCGTGCCGACTTCAGCACCGAGGCCACGCCGCCGACCATCGGTCGCGGCAGGGCCACGGTCGGCTTGCGGAGACGGCGTACGGCCTGCGACAGCAGCATCACTCCGTCACCGGCGACGTTGAAGGTGCCGGGCACCTCGGCGTGGACGGCATGACCCAGCACGCGCAACAGGTCGGTCTCGTGCAGGAACTGCAGCCGCGGGTCGAAGCCGAGCACGGTCGGCACGACCGGGAGCCGGAAGTAGGACGTGATCGGGCTGGTGACGTGCGGGCCGAGCACGTTGGCCAGCCGCAGCGTGGTCACCAGGACGTCGGGCCGGCGACGCGCGAAGCTGCGGACATAGCCCTCGATCTCGGCGACGTCCTTGGCGTAGCCGGAGCTCGGCGCGCGGCGCGGCTCCAGGTCCTCGGTGAACATCGCGGGGTCGCGGCTGCTCGCGCCGTACACCGTCGAGGTCGACTTCACGACCAGGTGCTTGAGCCCCTGAGCCTTCTGGCAGGCAGCGAGCAGCTGCATCGTGCCGATGACGTTGAGCTCTTTCATCGTCCCGCGGCCGCCGGCGCTGCCGGGGGTCGCGATCACGCTCATGTGGACGACGGTGTCGACGTCCTCCTTGGCGATGACCTTGGCGATGACGGGGTTGCGGATGTCGGCGCGCACGAAGGAGACGTCGCCGATGTCGTCACGCGGGGGTACGGCGTCGACGCCGACCACGCGGTCGATGGAAGGCTGCGCCGCCAGACGGCGCGCGAACCTCCGGCCGAGGTCTCGGGAGACCCCGGTGACCAGGACGACCTTCCCCACGGCGCCGTCGCCTCGAGAGGGGTTACTTGCCGAGCTTGCGACGCTGGACGCGCGTCTTCTTCAACAGCTTGCGGTGCTTCTTCTTCGCCATCCGCTTGCGCCGCTTCTTGATGACAGAACCCACGAATACCTCTTCCGACTGAAAGCCTGTGGAGCCCCGGGTGACGCCGGGACGACCACGACAGCCTAGCCGCCGCAGGGTCGAGCGCGAAAAGCGCGCGTCTCGAGATCAGCCGGCGCTGTAGAAGCTCTTGCGGAGGTACTCGTTGACGTCCTCCTCGGTCACCCGGAAGGACCGCCCGACGCGTACGGCGGGCAGCTCACCCCCGTGGACCAGGCGGTAGACCGTCATCTTGGACACACGCATCATCGCAGCCACTTCGGCCACCGTCAGGAACCTGACGTCGGAGATGTCTCCAGGCGGGTGGGTAGGCATCGCAGGCACCGTCTCTCTTGGCAGGCACGCACCGGCTTCCCCTCCGGTGACCCACGTCCCGCGCTTCGTGGTGAGAATAGGGCCTGATGTGACTCGTGGGGAAGGAAATCTCTACAGAAACTCAAGGGAACCGTGCGTGTCGAGTTGAAAACCCTCCTGATTTTACCTTCCGGACCCAGAAATGCGGCTCAGGGGAGCGGGTCGAGACCGTGGTACGGGAAGATCTCCTCCCGGGTCGCGTTGATGGTCCGGTCCAGCCACGTGGCGGGGTCGTAGCCCTCCGACCAGTCGCGGTAGGCGGGGTCGCGGCCGTCGGTGAGGAGCTGCGGGGCGGCCCGGCCGAGCCGCTCGCGGACGTGCTCCCGCCAGGCGTCGGGCGTCGGCGTCGAGACCTCGAGCGGGTGGCCGGCTACCACCGACAGCAGGTGGCTCCACGCGCGCGGGACCACCTCCACCAGCGCGTAGCCGCCACCCCCCGTGACGATCCACCTGCCGTCGCAGACCTCGTGGGCCAGGTCGTGCAGCGCGAGGTACGACGCGCGCTGGCCGTCGACGCTCAGCATCAGGTCGGCGAGGGGGTCGTCGCGGTGACTGTCGCAGCCGTGCTGGGTGACCAGGACCTCCGGCGCGAACTCCCGCAGCAGGGCGGGCACGACCGCGTGGAAGGCACGCAGCCAGCCGGCGTCCGACGTACCGGGTGGGAGGGCCACGTTGACCGCACTGCCCCGGGCGTCGGGGCCGCCGACGTCCTGGGCGAAGCCGGTGCCGGGGAAGAGCGTCTGCCCGGTCTCGTGCAGGGAGATGGTCAGCACGCGCGGGTCGTCGTAGAAGATCTTCTCGACGCCGTCGCCGTGGTGGACGTCGACGTCGACGTAGGCGACCCTCGTGGCGCCGTTGTCGAGCAGCCAGCGGATGCCGACCGCGAGGTCGTTGTAGATGCAGAAGCCGCTGGCGCGGTCGGGCATCGCGTGGTGGAGACCGCCGGTGATGTTGGCGCTGTGGAGACTCTCGCCGCTCCAGACCTGACGGAACGCCTCGACGGTGGCGCCGACCACGTGGGAGGCGGCGCGGTGCATGTCGTGGAAGACGGGGTTGTCGTCGCTACCGAGGCCGTGCGCCGGCGCGAAGCCGCCAGGGTCCTTGCCCGCGAGCATCACCGCCTCGATCAGGCCGGGATCGTGCACGGTCGCGATCAGGTCGTCGTCGGCCATCGGCGCCGGTACCGTGCGCAGCTGCTCGAGCACGCCGAGCTCGCGCGCCAGCCGCATGGTGAGGTCGACCCGGACGGGCGACATCGGATGGCTCGGCCCGAAGTCGTACTCCGTGAGGGTCTGGTCGAAGACCACCGTCGCGGGACCCGGGCACGCTGGCATGCCAGTCACGCTACCGGTCGAGGAAACGCCCTACGGCTGGTCGTCGGTCTTCTCCCGAGCCGCGGCCTCCTCCTCGGTCTCGTCGACGTAGCGCTGCCCTGGCTCCAGGTGGACCTCGCGGCCGGTGCTCAGGTCGACCGCCGTGGCGCCCGGTGGCAGGTTCGACAGGTCGGGCGCGATCACGGTGCCCTCCACCGAGTCGGGCAGCCGTAGCCCGTAGCTGAGCCGGTCGTCGATCAGGATCAGGTCGCCGGAGTCGCGGCGGGGCAGGGTCTCGCCGCGGAAGTACGCCGGCCGGACGACCTGGTAGGCGAACATCAGGATCACGCCGAGCACCAGCGAGCCCACCCCGAGCAGGAACACCCCGCCGATCCGTCCGATGTGGGTGTAGCCGTAGTCGGCGCTGGCGTAGGTCTTGGAGGCGTAGAGGAAGAACCCGACCAGGATGATGCCGCCGGCCAGCGGCAGGACGCCCTGCATCACGACGTTCCGGATGCTGCTGCCCATGGTCTTCCGATAGAACCAGGCGCACGCGAAGCCGGTCAGCCCGTAGTAGAACGCGATCATCAGGCCCACGGCGGCGATGGTGTCGGCCAGGATGTTGGCGCTGATCAGGGTGAGCCCGACGTAGAACAGGATCGAGATGATCCCCATCCCGATGGTGGCGTCGGTCGGCGTGAGGTAGCGCGGGTGGATCCGTGCGAAGCGCTCGGGGATCGCCTTGAAGGCGGCCATCGACAAGGCAGTGCGTGCCGTGGGCAGGATCGTGGTCTGCGTGCTCGCCGAGGCGGAGGTGAGCACGGTGATCGCGAGCAGGTGCACCATCAGCCAGCCACCGGTGCCGGTCCCGAACACCTCGGTCCCCATCGCGTGGAAGACGTCGTCGGCGTTGTCCTCGTTGCCGAGGCCGATCCCGGTCGTGCCGACCCCGGCGAAGGCGATGGTGGCGACCGACACGAGGGCGTAGGTCAGCAGGAGGATCACGGTCGAGAGGATGGCGGCCTTGCCGGGGGTGGTCGCCGGGTCGTCCGCCTCCTCGTTGGTGGCGACCGCGGTGTCCCAGCCCCAGTAGATGAAGACCGCGATCAGGGTGGCGGTCACGATGGCGGTCCCCGTCAGCCCGCTCGGCGAGAGCCACGACAGGCTGGGCTTGATCCCTCCGGGCGCGGTGCCGTTGTAGACCTTCACCAGGGCGAACAGCGCGAACCCGATCAGGGTGACGACCTCGATCCCCAGCAGGGCGTACTGCATGCGGGCGCTGACCTCGATCCCGCGGTAGCAGATGTAGGTCATCACGATGATCCAGATGATCCCGGCCACGGTGGACCAGAAGGTGCTGGCCGCGAGCTCGTCGAACCCGAAGAGCCCGAAGGTGTAGGAGCCGGCGATCTGCGACAGGTTCGCCATCACGATGATGTCGGCGATGATGATGCCCCAGCCGCCCATCCAGCCGACCCTCGTCCCGAAGGCCCGCGCCGCCCAGGTGAACGTCGTACCGCAGTCGGGCTCCGCCTTGTTGAGCTCGGCGTAGGCCACGGCGATGAAGTACATCGGGATGAACGCCAGGATCATGATCAGCGGCGCCTTGACGCCGACGATGCCGTCGCCGTTCGGCACCACGACGACGTAGCCCAGGCTGGCCGCGAGGCTGTACGCCGGAGCGGTGGACGCGACGCCCACCACGATGCTGCCGAGGAGCCCGAGGGCCCCGACCTTGAGTCCCTTGCCGACGGCGGAGGCGGCTTCGGGTGTCTCGGTGGTGGCCATCTGATCTCCTGTCGCACAGGGTGGACCCAGCTTGGACAGCGCCCGGACGCGGGGCGGCACGCTGGCCGCCGCACCAAACTACCCGTAGAATCGCCACGTGCAGACGACTCGTTCGACCGCGTGGTGGCCCGCCTGACGGCGGACCACGATCGAGCACACCTCATCCACGGCCGCCCACGGGCGGCCGTTTCGCATGCTCGCCGGTCGAGCGGAGTCGAGACCACGCCCGGGGCCAGAACCCCAGGAGCCATCCCATGGACCGCAGCCTCTCCCTGATCACCCCGACCGGGCACCTCACGCTCGGCAACCTGCTCGGCGCCCTGCGCGGCATGGCTGCCGCGCAGGAGACCGGCGACTGCTTCTACGGCGTCTCCGACCTGCACGCGATGACGACGCCGCATGACCCTGCCGTCCTCCGCGAGGCGGTCGCCGAGGTCTCGACCCTGCTCCTCGCGGCCGGGCTGGACCCCTCGCGGGCGACGCTCTTCCGGCAGAGCCAGGTGCCGGCGCACCGCGAGCTGGCCTATCTGCTGGAGTGCACGACGTACACCGGCGAGCTGAACCGGATGATCCAGTTCAAGGAGAAGGGTCGGGGCGTCGCGTCGACGCGGGTCTCGCTGTACACCTACCCGGTGCTGATGGCCGCCGACATCCTGCTCTACCGGCCGTCGTCGGTGCCGGTGGGCCAGGATCAGCGGCAGCACGTCGAGCTCACCCGCGACCTGGCGATCCGCTTCAACAACACCTACGGGCGCGTGTTCACCGTGCCCGAGGTGACGCTGCCGCGGGCCGGGGCGCGGGTGATGGACCTGCAGTCGCCGTCGTCGAAGATGTCGAAGTCGGACCTCACCGGCGCGGGCGTGATCCGGCTCCTCGACCCGCCCGACGTCGTACGCCGCAAGGTGGCGCGGGCGGTGACCGACTCCGACACCGGCCCGGACGCCGTACGCGCCGACCCGTCGAAGCCGGGCGTCACCAACCTGCTCGACATCCTCGCGGCGTGCGGCGGCTCGGCGTCCGGCATCGCGACGTACGGCGCGCTCAAGGCCGCGGTCACCGACGCCGTGGTGGCCGTGCTCGAGCCGCTCCAGAAGTCGTACGCCGAGCTGGCCGCGGACCCGGCGTATGTCGCCTCGGTCTTCGCCGACGGGTCCGCGCGCTGCCGCGACGTCACCGCCTCGGTCCTCGCCGACGCCTCCGCCGCGATGGGGCTGTGAGGAGGCCCTCGCCGGGATGCGGGGCTGGAGTGGAGGTCAGGAACCCTCGGCCAGCTCCGAGGACCGGTTGCGCGCCGCCTCCATCGCGGCCAGGAACGCGGCCCGCACCTTGTGGATCTCGAGCTCCCGCAGGGCGGCCGCGGTGGTGCCTCCGGGTGAGGTGACCTGCTCGCGGAGGACGACCGGGTGGGCGCCGGTCTCGCGGAGCATCTTGGCGGAGCCGACGACGGTCTGGACGACGAGCTCGGTCGACGTGGCGCGCGGCAGGCCGAGGTGGACGCCGGCCTCGATCATCGCCTCGACCACGAAGAAGAGGTACGCCGGCCCCGAGCCGGAGATGGCCGTCACGGCGTCCATCTGCTTCTCGGGGACGCGCAGGACCCGACCCGTCGAGCCGAGAAGCTCCTCGGCGATCGCGAGGTGCTCCTCGTCGCAGTGGGAGCCGGCCGCGATCGCGGCCATGCCCTCGTCGACCAGAGCAGGGGTGTTCGGCATGACCCGGACCACCGGGGTGCCGGCAGGCAGTCGCGACTCGAGGAAGCCGGTGGTGATGCCGGCAGCGAGCGAGACCACGAGCTGGCCCGGGCGCACCTCCTCGCCGATCTCCTCGAGGAGGCTCGCCATGTCCTGCGGCTTGACGACGAGCGCAAGGGTGTCGGCACGCTTGGTCGCCTCGAGGTTGGAGACGACGGAGACGGCGTACTTCTCCTCGAGCTCGCGGGCGCGCTCCGGGCGCTTCTCCCCCACCAGCAGCTGGGAGACCGGGCGGCCGGCACGGATCAGCCCGGAGAGCAGGGTCTCGCCCATGACACCGGCCCCGAGGATGCCTGTGACGTGCGACGTCGAGGACATGGGTGCGCCTACTTCTTGGAGATGAGGGACCGGACGAAGAATGTCAGGTTCCGCGGGCGCTCGGCGAGACGTCTCATGAGGTAGCCGTACCACTCGGTGCCGTAGGGGATGTAGACGCGGACCGTCTCGCCGGCCTCGGCCAGGCGGCGCTGCTCGTCGGGACGGATGCCGTACAGCATCTGGAACTCGTAGCTCCCTGCACCGCGGCCGTAGCGGCTCGCCAGCGAGGAGGCGATGCTGACCAGGCGCGGGTCGTGGGTGGCGACCATCGGGTACCCCTGGCCGGCCATCAGCACCTTGAGGCAGCGGACGTAGGACTTGTCGACGTCGAGCCGGCTCTGGAAGGCGACCGCCTCGGGCTCGTCGTACGCGCCCTTGCAGATCCGGACCCGCGAGCCCTCGTAGGCCAGCGCTCGGCAGTCGGCCTCGGTGCGGTGGAGGTAGGCCTGCACCACTGCGCCGGTCTCGGGGAAGTCCTTGCGCAGCTCCCGGAGCGTGGCGAGCGTCGCGTCGGTGGTGGTGTGGTCCTCCATGTCCAGGGTGACCGTGGTGCCGGCGTTGCGGGCCGCGCGGCAGATGGTGCGCGCGTTCTCGAGGGCGATCTTGTGGCCCTGGTGGGACAGGGCCTGGCCGATGGCCGACAGCTTGACCGAGACCTCGGCGTGGCGGGTCAGGCCGCGCGACGACAGCGCGGTCAGGACGTCGAGGTAGGCCTGCACGGTCGCCTCTGCCTGGTCGGCGTCGAGGGTGTCCTCGCCGAGGTAGTCGAGGCTGACCCGGAGGTCGTCGCCGACGAGTCGCGCCGTCGCGTCGACGGCGTTCGCGGTGGCCTCGCCAGGCACGTAGCTGCGCACGATCCCCGCCGAGACCGGCATCCTGGTGACCAGGGACTTCACCTGCCCGCTCCGCGCGAGCAGGAGCAGCGGTTGGCGGAGCAGCGACATGCGGACCAGGCTACTTCCTGGCCCCTCCGGCGGGGCCGAGGCGTGCTACGGCGTACGCCGACGCAGTGTGGCCGCACCGAAGGCGAGAGCGGCTACGGCGAACGCGACGACGATCCCGATGTCGCGCCAGACCTCCGCGGTCGCGCTGCTCGCGACGAGCGCCTCCATGGCGTCGGTGGCGTAGGAGAGCGGCAGCACGCTGCTGATCGCGTGCAGCACGGTCGGCAGGTCGTCGCGCGGAACGAACAGGCCACAGAGCAGGATCTGCGGGATCACGAAGAGCGGCATGAACTGCACCGCCTGGAACTCCGTCTGCGCGAAGGCGCTGACGAACAGGCCGAGCGCCGTACCCAGCACCGCGTCGGCGACGGCGACCAGCCCCAGCAGCCACACGGGGCCGGCCACGTCGAGACCCAGGAAACCGACGCTCAGGGTCACGGCCAGCACCGCCTGCACCGTCGCGACCACGCCGAACGCGAGGGCGTAGCCGCCGAGGAAGTCGAGCTTGCCCATCGGCATCGCCAGCAGTCGCTCGAGGGTGCCGGAGCTGCGCTCGCGCAGGGTGGTGACGCTGGTGACCAGGAACATCACGATGAAGGGGAAGATCGCCAGCAGGCCGGGTCCGAACCGGTCGAAGAGGTCGCCCGGCAGGTCGCGGAACATCCACCACAGCAAGGTGATCAGGACGCACGGCAGCACGAGCAGCATGGCCACCGTACGACGGTCGCGACGGAGCTGGGTGAGGACCCGGGTGGAGACCGCGAGCAGGATCCGGGCGTTCATGCGGGGTCCTGCGCGGCCGCGTCGACCAGAGCGAGGAAGGCGCTCTCGACGTCGGCGGTGCCGGTCTGCTCGCGGATCCGGGCGGGGGTGTCGTCGGCGATGATCCGGCCCTCGCGCATCAGCAGGAGACGGTCGCACCGGTCGGCCTCGTCCATGACGTGGCTGGACACGAAGACCGCGGCGCCGGCGTCGGCCAGCCCGTGGAACAGCGCCCACAGGTCCCGGCGCAGCACCGGGTCGAGGCCGACGGTGGGCTCGTCCAGCACGAGGAGGTCGGGGCTGCCGAGCAGGGCGACCGCGAGGCTGGCGCGGGAGAGCTGGCCGCCGCTGAGCTGCCCGACCACCTGGCCGTCGTACCGCGAGAGGTCGACCCGCTCGATCGCCCGATCGACGGAGGCGGCGTCGGCCCCGAGCACGCGGGCGAAGAAGGTGAGGTTCTCGCGGACCGTGAGGTCGGCGTACACGCTGGGTGCCTGGGTGACGTAGCCGATCCGCGGGCGCAGCTCCTTGCTGCCCGCCTCGACGCCGGCGATCCGCACACTGCCACCGGCGAGCTGCTGCACGCCGACCAGCGAGCGCATCAGGGTGCTCTTGCCACAGCCGCTCGGCCCCAGCAGTCCGGTGACACTGCCCTGCTCGATGGTGAGGTCGAGGGCGTCGAGGACTCGCCGCTGCCCGCGGTCGACGGTCAGGCCGCGGATCTCCACGAGATTATTCATCATGCGTTGAATTATTCTCCGGCAACCGTCCCGGGTCAACTCCCCTCGGTCCGAGGGTCGCCCAAGTAGCGCAATTGCGCGGTTCTGACATGTTTTCGGCCCTCGGAGCTGTCGAACCGGCGCAATTGCGCCGTTTGAGCAGCCGCCCCGCGCCTCAACGAGGGAGGGTCAGGGGAGGTCGCCGGTGAGGTAGCGCTGGATGGTGGGGGCGTACGCCGCGACCACGGCGTCGGAGGGAAGCGACGCGAGGGGCTCGAGCGCGAGGACGTAGCGGCCGAGGATGATCCCGAAGATCTGGCTGGCGACCAGCGACATCCGGAGGTCGGGCCGGTCGAGGCCCAGGGCGCGCCCGACCGGTTGGAGCACCACCGGCAGGAACCCGTCGCGGAGCAGGTGACTCGCCGACGGGTCGAGCAGCGTGCGGGCACGGGCCACGAAGACGGGCGTGTTGGCCGGGTCGTCCCAGACACCGACGAACACCCGCAGCACCCGCTCGCCCGCGCCGTCCGCCCCGCCGACCAGGGCCGGCGCGATCGCCTCGCGCGGGTCGACCGGCAACGCGAGGGCGGCCACGAACAGGTCGTCCTTGGTGCCGAAGTAGTGGTGGACGAGCGCGGCGTCCACCCCTGCGGCCGAGGCGATGCCGCGGATCGTCGTACCGGCGAAGCCCCTGTCGGCGAACGACGAGCGCGCCGCCGCCAGGATCGCGGATCGGGTGTCGGGTGCCCCCGGCCTGCGTCCGCGCGGCGTCGTGCTGGTGCTCACGGCGAGCGCACCACGAAATGCTCGCGGGCGAACTCCAGCGACGCTCGGAGGTCGGCCTCGCGTTCGTCGAGGGTGGGCGCCTTGCGCGTGTTGATCTCCAGGACGATGTGGCCGTCGAAGCCCTCGCGCGCCAGGTGTCCGAGGAAGCCGGCGGCGTCCATCGCGCCGCGTCCGGGCACGAGGTGCTCGTCCTTGGCCGAGCCCGATCCGTCGGTGAGGTGCACGTGCCGCAACCGGGCGCCGAGCCGCTTCGCCATCTCCACCGGCGAGGACTGGGCGATCGCGGCGTGCGAGAGGTCGATCGTGGCGTTGCGGTAGTTCTCGTCCGACGGGTCCCAACCGGGGAGGTACATCTCGACCCCTCGGCGCGCGGACGCCCGCCAGGGGTACATGTTCTCGACGGCGAAGGCCAGGCCGGTCGACTCCTCGAGCGCCGCGACCCCGTCGACGAAGCCCGCGGCGTACTCCTTCTGCCAGCGGAACGGCGGGTGTACGACGACCACGTCGGCGCCGACGGCGTGCGCCATCTCGGCCGAGCGCTCGAGCTTGCCCCACGGGTCGGTGCCCCAGACCCGCTGGGTGAAGAGCAGGCACGGCGAGTGGATCGCGCACACCGGGAGCTCGTGGTGGTCGGAGAGCTGCTTGACCGCCGCCGTCTGCTGGCTGAGCGCGTCGATACCGACCATCACCTCGACGGCGTCGTAGCCGATCGACGCCGCGTAGGCGAAGGCGTGGGCGCTCGACTCGGGGTAGACCGAAGCCGTGGAGAGGGCGACCAGGCTCATCGAGCGTCCCGGTCGGAGAGCTGGTCGAGGCGCTCGAGGATCACGCCCTCGCGCAGCGCCCACGGGCAGATCTGGAGCTCCTCGAGGCCGAAGATGTCCATCACCGCCTCGGCGACGAGAGCCCCCGGGACGATCTGGTGCTTCCGGCTCGGCGAGACGCCGGGCAGTGCGGTCAGGTCGTCGCCGTCCATGTCGATCAGCTTCGGGATCCAACTCTGCAGGTCGTGGAGGCCGAGCCCGCGACCGATGAGCGTGCCGTCCTCGGAAGGAGCCGCACCGCAGATCCGGGCCAGGGAGCGGAACGTCTTCGAGGTCGCGGCCGCCATGTCGGGCGCGCCGCCCCGAAGCAGCCGTCCGGCGTCCTCGGCGATGTCGGCGCGGATCCTCTTGCGCAACTTCCGGATCGCGGACTCGCCCGGGTTCCCGTCGCGGAAGTGCTCACGCGCCAGCCGGGCCGCCCCGAGCGGGATCGACCAGGCGACGTCCGGCTCCTCGTCGGACCCTCCGGCGATCTCGAGCGAGCCGCCGCCGATGTCGAAGACGGCCAGTCGTCCGGCCGACCAACCGAACCAACGTCGTACGGCCAGGAAGGTGAGCCGCGCCTCGTCGTCGCCCGGCAGCACCGCGATCCGTACGCCGGTCTCGTCGGCGACGTGGTCGAGCACGGCGTCGCAGTTGCGCGCGTCCCGGACCGCGGAGGTCGCGAACCCGAGCATGTCGTGGGCTCCCTTGTCCTCCGCGACGACCACAGCGTCGGCGACGAACTTGGTGAGCGCCTTGATGCCGGACTTGGTGACCTCACCGTCCTCGAGGTGCTCGGCGAGGCGCAGCGGCTCCTTGTGGGAGTACGCCGGCAGCGGGGCCGCGCCGCGGTGGGCGTCGACCACCAGCAGATGACCGGTGTTGGAGCCGATGTCGAGGACGCCGAGGCGCATGCGTCGAATCTAGCCTCCACCCTCCCCCCGTAGGGTGGGACGGTGCCCGAAGTCGATCTCGTCTTCCCCCGCGCCTTCGTCGAGTTCGTGGACCCGGGTGACTCCGACCAGGTCTTCCGGTGCGACCTGACCTGGCTCACGTCGCGCTACCAGTGCATCTTCGGCCAGGGCTGCAAGGGCATCTACGCCGATGCCCCCGACACCGGCTGCTGCACGCTCGGCGCCCACTTCGCCGACAAGAGCGACGAGCGCCGGGTCGCGGGATTCGTCGACCAGCTGAGCGCCGACGTCTGGCAGTTCCGGCCGGAGGCCAAGCGGGTGCGCAAGTCCGACTGGATCGAGACCGACGACGAGGGTGCCCGCAAGACGCTCGTCGTCGAGCACGACGGCCAGTCGGCGTGCATCTTCCACAACCGGGGTGACTTCGCGACCGGCGCCGGCTGCGCCCTGCACTCCTTGGCGTTGCAGCAGGGACGCAACCCGCTCGAGACCAAGCCGGACGTGTGCTGGCAGCTGCCGATCCGGCGTACCTTCCGCGCCGTCGAACGCCAGGACGACACGTCGTACACCGAGGTGACGATCGGCGAGTACGACCGCCGGGGCTGGGGGCCGGGCGGTCACGACCTCGACTGGTACTGCTCCGGCAACACCGAGGCGCACACCGCGCCGGACCCGGTCTACGTCACCAACGAGGCCGAGCTGGTCGAGCTGATGGGCCGTCCGGCGTACGACGAGCTGGTCCTCCACTGCGAGCGACATCTGGCCGCCCGCGACCGGCTCGCCCTCCACCCCGCTGACCCCACCTGACACGGGCGCCACGGAATTCTCGACATCAAGAGAACCCGACCCCCTGTCCCGAACCCGCGGGGACGTGGCGCAGAATGCCCGCATGCGCCTGGACCATCTCAGCTTCGCCGCCGGCCCTGACGGCCTCGCCGGCACCGCCCAGCGCATCGGGGGGTTGCTCGGCCGTGACTTCGTCGACGGTGGTGTCCATCCGCGATTCGGGACCCGCAACATGGTCCTGCCTCTCGCGGACCACACCTACCTGGAGGTGGTGGAGGTCCTCGACCACCCCGCCTCGGACAAGGCACCGTTCGGCCAGGCCGTGCGCGCCCGCTCAGCCCTCGGCGGTGGCTGGCTCGGCTGGGTCGTGTCGGTCAGCGACATCGCGACGGTCGAGAGGCGCCTCGGACGCGAGTCCGCGGCGGGCAACCGCCATCGTCCCGACGGCACCGAGCTGCTCTGGAAGCAGATCGGCGTCAACGGCTTGATCTCCGACCCGCAGCTGCCGTTCTTCATCGAGTGGCTGAGCCCCGACCAGCTGCACCCGTCGGCCGGCGCCAGCCCCGACTGGTCGCTCGCGTGCCTCGAGATCGCCGGCGACCCGCAGCGGGTCAGCGAGTGGCTCGGCGAGACCGTCGAGGCGCCGCTGGAGGACGTCAAGGTCGAGTGGGTCGCGCCGAACGGGACGCCGGGCATCATCGCCGCGCAGTTCCAGACGCCGAACGGGCTGGTCCGGGTCTGACCGCTCCGGCGACCGAGCCTGCGGGGTCGCCGACACGAGCGGCAGATCGAGGAGGGCTCGGCTCGGTGCCGAACGAAGAGAGGGTCCGAGCGACCCGTCTCGATATCCCGCTCCGGGCGTCTCGACATCCCGGCGACCTACCGCGAGGTACGGTCCCGAGTCCCAACGTCTGGCAGCACCCCGCGACGTACGAGCTGGAGAACCACGCCGTCGACCGCGACGGCCTCCTCGAGCAGGCCATGCGCGCCCGTGCCGACTGGCAGGGCCGCGTCGTGCTCGACCTCGGCTGCGGCACCGGCTTCCACCTCCCGCGCTTCGCCGAGACCGCCGCTCGCGTGTACGGCGTCGAGCCGCATCCCGGGCTGCTGCGCCTGGCCGCCCGCCGTACCCGAGCCCTCACGAACGTCACCCTGCTGGCCGGCACCGCACAGGAGGTGCCGCTGCCCGACGCGTCGGTCGACGTCGTGCACGCGCGCTGGGCCTACTTCTTCGGCCCCGGCTCCGAGCCCGGACTCGCCGAGCTCGACCGCGTCGTACGCCGCGGGGGAACGGCGTTCGTGATCGACAACGACGCCACGCGGTCGACGTTCGGAGGGTGGTTCCGCAGGGGCTATCCCGAAGGTCGATCCCCAGGCCGTGGAGCGCTTCTGGTCCGGCCACGGCTGGACCCGGACGCCGCTCGACCTCGACTGGCGCTTCGGGAGCCGGGCCGACCTCGAGGCCGTCGTGCGGATCGAGTTCGCCCCCGAGGTCGCCGACACGATCCTGGCCGAGCACGCCGGCACGTCCGTCGACTACGCGGTCAACCTGTGGTCCAAGGACTTCTGAGGGCTGGGCTGACCCTGCCGTTTGGTCCCCAACGGCAGGATTCCCACCGGAAAGTGCGCCGTTTGGGACCAAACGGCGCAAATAAAGGGCCGGTCAGCCGGAGCTGAGGCGGACGGCGAGGGTCGGGGACAGCAGCACCCCCGGCCCGGCGACCGGGGGCGTGGAGAGCAGACCCTCGAGCGCCTTGATCAGCTCGACGGCGACCTGCTCCAGCGGCTGGCGGACCGAGGTCAGCCCGCCGGGCACGACCTGCGAGACCTGGGAGTCGTCGAAGCCGACGACGGCGATGTCCTGGCCCCAGTGGATCCCGCGGTCGCCGAGGGTGTGGAGCACGCCCATGGCCAGGGTGTCGGAGGCGCAGACGAAGGCCGAGGGCTGTGCCTCGTCGAGCAGCACGGCCGCCGCCTCGCGCCCGCTGGCGATCGTGTCCTCGACCCGCGAGGCCAGACCGGTCGTGGGCAGGTCGCGGGCGTGCATGGCGCGGGTCCAGCCCGAGCGCCGGTCCTCGCCGATGAAGGAGTCCTTGCGCCAGCCGATCCACGCGATCCGGGTGTGGCCCTTGTCGAGCAGGTGCTCGGTGGCCAGCTCGGCGCCGGCAGCGCCGTCGACGTCGACCCACGGGTACGTCGCCTCGGGGTCGTCCCAGGGGCGCCCGAACGCCACGAACGGAGCGCGCTTGCTGGTCAGCCAGGCCGCCTGCGGGTTCCCGAGATAGGTGTCGGTGACGATGAAGGCGTCGACGGCGGTCGAGCGCAGGAGGTCGTCGTACCCGCCGACCGGGTCGTCCGTCGTACCGGAGAAGAGGAGGAGGTGGTAGCCGCTCTCACCGGAGGTCTCGACGAGGGTGTGCACGAACCGGTCCATCGCGGCGTTCGCGGTGCCCTCCTGCGCCGGGTTGAACTTCAGCCCGATCAGGTGGCTGGCGCGGGTGCGCAGGTTGCGCGCGGCCCGGTTCGGCGAGTAGCCGAGCTCGGAGATCGCGTCCTGGACGCGGGCCAGGGTGTCGGGCCGGAGGAGCTCGGGGTTGTTGACGGCGTTCGAGACGGTCTGTCGCGAGACGCCCGCGCGCTCGGCCACGTCGGCCAGCGTCGGTGGCGAGAGCGACAAGCGCCCGGTCCACGCCATGAGCCCTCCCTCTTGATCGATCCAATGCGTGAGGATACCTTCCGCGACGCTCCGGACGACCGCCACACCCGGAGGGGCGTACGGCGGGTCCGCGGGCCGGTGTCGGCGCCGCCACCTAGCGTGCGGTCCATGTCGAAGACCCCACGCGCGTCCTACCTGTGCTCCGAGTGCGGCTGGACGTCCGCGAAGTGGGCCGGCCGATGTGGCGAGTGCCAGGCGTGGGGCTCGGTCGCCGAGGCGGCCACGGCGCGGGTGACCCGGGCCGACGCCGGTCCGGTGACCAGCGCCGCCGTGCCGATCGCGCAGGTGTCGGTCGACTCGGCCGCGTTCCGCAGCAGCGGGGTGCCCGAGCTCGACCGGGTGCTCGGCGGCGGACTCGTACCGGGCGCCGCGATCCTGCTCGCCGGGGAGCCGGGCGTCGGCAAGAGCACGCTCCTGCTGGAGGTCGCTGCCCAGACCGCTCGCTACCAACGCCGCACCCTCTATGTCACCGGCGAGGAGTCCGCGTCCCAGGTGCGGCTGCGCGCCGACCGCACCGGCGGGGTCCACGACGAGCTCTACCTCGCGGCCGAGACCGACCTGGGCGCGATCCTCACCCACGTCGAGCAGGTGCGCCCCGAGGTGCTGGTGGTCGACTCCGTGCAGACGATCGGCGCCGCCAACGTCGACGGCGTGCCGGGTGGGGTGACCCAGGTGAAGGAGGTCGCCGCGGCCCTGATCCGCGTGGCCAAGACCCGCGACATCACCACGATCATGGTCGGCCACGTCACCAAGGACGGCTCGATCGCCGGGCCGCGCGTCCTCGAGCACGTCGTCGACGTCGTGCTCCACTTCGAGGGCGACCGCAACTCCCGCTTCCGGATGGTCCGTGCGCTGAAGAACCGGTTCGGCCCGGTCGACGAGGTCGGCTGCTTCGACCTCGGTCCCGAGGGCATCACCGCGGTCACCGACCCCACCGGCCTCTTCGTGGAGAACCACGAGAGCCGCGTCCCCGGCACCTGCGTGGCGGTCACGATGGAGGGCCGGCGCCCCATGCTCGCGGAGGTGCAGGCGCTGGTCACGCGCAGCGCGCTCGAGCGCCCACGCCGTACGACGTCGGGGCTCGACTCGGCGCGGGTGGCGATGGTCCTCGCCGTCCTCCAGCAGCACTGCGGCATCGCGCTCCACGCCCACGACATCTTCGCCTCGACCGTCGGCGGGGCTCGGCTCACCGAGCCGGCGACCGACCTGGCGATCGCGGTCGCGCTGGCCTCCGCCGGCACCGGCAGCGCCGCGCCGCGGGGCGTCGTGGCGCTCGGCGAGATCAGCCTGGCCGGTGAGGTGCGCAAGGTGCGCGACCTGCCGCAGCGGATCGCCGAGGCGGCTCGGCTGGGCTTCCGGGTCGCCGTGGTGCCCGCCACCCGCGGTGGTGGCGCCTCCGAGCGTCGTACCGTCGACGGCATGACGGTGCACGAGGCGCCCGACCTGGCGGCGGCGCTCGGCTCGCTCGGCGTGACCGGGTCGAAACGTCGCGCCGGCGCCTGAGCCCTTGCGCCCGGGCGGCCCCGGGTCGATCCTGCGGGCATGGCACCCGACGGTGTGGACGCAGGCGTCACCCCGACCGACCGGGTGACGCCGGTCCCGATCGGCGACCACGGTTTCCTCAGTGATGGCGAGGTGTCGGCGCTGCTGGCGCCCGACGGAGCCGTCACCTGGATGTGCGTGCCGAGGTTCGACTCTCCCAGCGTGTTCGGCTCGATCCTCGGTGGCCGGCGTACCGGCGACTTCCGCCTGGCACCCCTCGATGTCGGCGTACCGGCTCAGCGTCGCTACCTGCCGGGCACGATGATCCTCGAGACCAGCTGGGGGACGCCGACCGGCTGGATCATCGTGCGTGACGTGCTGTTGATCGGGCCGTGGCACCACGCGCGCGACCGCTCGGTCACCTACCGCCGGACGCCCACCGACTACGAGGCCGAGCACGTCCTGCTCCGGACGGTCCGCTGCGTCTCGGGCGAGGTGCAGACGGTCATGGACTGTGAGCCGGTGCTCGACTACGGCCGCAGGCCCGTCCACTGGGAGTACGCCGGGGACACCTACCACCAGGGCACGGCGACCGCGGAGGGCACCGACGTCCGACTCACCCTCACCACCGACATGTTCCTCGGCTTCGAGGGCGGGCAGGCCACCGCGCGCACCCTGCTCAAGGAGGGTGACGTCCGCTACGTCGCCCTGTCCTGGGGAGGCGCCGAGCCACCACTGACGTACGACGACGCGTACGGCCGGCTCGTCTGGACCGCGCACCACTGGCAGCACTGGCTGGCCCGCGGTCGGTTCCCCGACCATCCCTGGCGCAGCTACCTGCAACGCAGCGCCCTGACCCTCAAGGGCCTCACCTACTCCCCGACCGGGGCCGTCACGGCGGCGGGCAGCACGTCCCTTCCCGAGACTCCCGGCGGCAACCGCAACTACGACTACCGCTTCGCCTGGATCCGCGACGCCACGTTCGCCCTGTGGGGCATGTACTCCCTCGGGTTCGACTGGGAGGCGGTCGACTTCTTCTCCTTCATCGCCGACCTGGCCGACAGCGACGAGGACCTCCAGATCATGTACGGCATCGGCGGTGAGCGGGAGCTCGTCGAGTCCGAGCTGGATCATCTGCCGGGCTACGCGAACTCCCGTCCGGTGCGGATCGGGAACGCGGCGTACTCCCAGCGCCAGCACGACGTCTGGGGTGCGCTGCTCGACTCCGTCTACCTGCACTCGAAGGCGGTCGACCACCTCGACAACCGGATCTGGCCGATCCTGACCCGGCAGGTGGGCGAGGCCCTGAAGCACTGGCGCGAGCCCGACGCCGGGATCTGGGAGGTGCGCGGTGAGCCGCGGCACTTCACGTCGTCGAAGATCATGTGCTGGGTCGCGGTCGACCGGGGCATGCACCTGGCCAGGATGGTCGGCATGGACGACCAGGCCGCGGCCTGGCAGCTGGCCGCCGACGAGATCAAGCAGGACATCCTGGCGAACGGCGTGGACGAGCGCGGCGTGTTCACGCAGTACTACGGCAGCACGGCCCTCGACGCCTCGCTGCTGCTGGCGCCCCTGCTGCGCTTCCTGCCACCGGACGACCCGCGGATCGTGGCGACGGTGGCAGCGATCCGCGACGAGCTCACCGTCGACGGGCTGGTGCTGCGCTACAAGGTGGAGGAGACCGACGACGGCTTCAGCGGAGAGGAGGGCACCTTCACGATCTGCTCGTTCTGGCTGGTGTCGGCGCTCTGCGAGATCGGCGAGTTCCAGAATGCCCGCAAGCTGTGCGCCAAGCTCCTGTCGTTCGCGGGCCCCCTGGAGCTCTACGGCGAGGAGATCGACCCACACAGCGGGCACCACCTCGGCAACTTCCCCCAGGCGTTCACGCACCTGGCGCTGATCAACGCCGTACTCCACGTGATCGAGCTGGAGACCGGGTCCGACGGTGAGGCCCCGGGCCCGCCCTGACCCTCCCCTACACTGATCCCCGCGGCCTGGGCCGCACGGACCGATGAAGGGGAGATCGTGGCCGGGAGCGCAGCGAACGACGACACGATGCGCCTGCGCGCAACCCTGTCGGCGATCGCCCCCGGCACCGCGATGCGCGACGGCCTGGAGCGGATCCTGAGGGGCCGGACCGGCGCTCTGATCGTGCTCGGCCACGACCGCGTCGTGGAGTCGATCTGCACCGGAGGCTTCACCCTCGACGTGCCGTTCACGGCCACCGGCCTGCGCGAGCTGGCCAAGATGGACGGCGGCATCATCATCGACCGCGACATCACCCGGATCACCCGGGCCGCGGTCCACCTGATGCCCGACCCGTCGATCCCGTCGGAGGAGACCGGAACGCGCCACCGCACCGCCGACCGGGTCGCGCGCCAGACCGGCTTCCCGGTGATCTCGGTGTCGCAGTCGATGCAGATCATCGCGGCGTACGTCGGCGAGATCCGGCACGTGATCGAGGGGTCGGCCCAGATCCTCTCGCGCGCCAACCAGGCCCTGGCCACGCTCGAGCGCTACAAGCTCCGCCTCGACGAGGTGTCGGCGACGCTGTCGGCCCTCGAGATCGAGGACCTCGTCACCGTCCGCGACGTCGCCGTCGTCGCGCAGCGGCTCGAGATGGTGATCCGGATCGCCCGCGAGATCGAGGACTACGTGCTCGAGCTCGGCACCGACGGCCGGCTGCTGTCCCTCCAGCTCGAGGAGCTCGTGACCGGCGTCGACCAGGAGCGCGAGCTCGTGGTCCGCGACTACCTCCCCTCCGGACGCCGTTCGAAGGGTCCCGAGGCCACGCTGGCTCGGCTCGAGTCGCTCTCGTCGATCGACCTGGTCGACCCCGCATCGGCGTCGCGGGTCCTCGGCCTCGGCGAGCACCTCGACGGTGCCGTCGCCCCGCGCGGCTACCGCCTGCTCGCCAAGGTGCCGCGGCTGCCACCGACCGTCGTCGAGCGGCTGGTCGAGCACTTCGACACCCTGCAGAAGCTGCTCTCCGCCGGTGTCGACGACCTCCAGGCGGTCGACGGTGTGGGTGAGCTCCGTGCCCGTAGCGTCCGCGAGGGCCTGTCCCGCCTCGCCGAGTCGTCGATCCTCGAGCGCTACGTCTGACGACGGGTCGGCTGCCGGCTCACCATCCGAGCTCGCGCAGTCGCGCGTCGCCGATCCCGAAGTGGTGCCCGATCTCGTGGATCACCGTCCGCCGCACCTGGTCCACGACCTCGACCTCGCTGTCGCAGATCGCACAGATGGCGTGGCGGTAGATCGTGATCCGATCGGGCAGGGCGCCGGCGTAGAACGTCGTACGGCGGGTCAGCGGAACGCCCTGGTAGAGGCCCAGCAGGCCGGGTGGCCCCGGATCGTGCTGCACGGTGACGGCCACGTTGCTCATCAGCTCGCCGAGCTCCTCGGGTACCCCGTCCAGCGCCTCGCTGACCATCGCCTCGAACCGCTCCGGATCGACCTCGACCATGGAGCAAGTGTCCAACGGTGGTGTCTGCCAGGTCGTACGCCGTCAGGGCGCGGTCACGGCTGGGCCTGCGATTCCCTCCCCCCGAAGACCTCCGTCACCCGGACGGCCCACTCCTCGGAGTCGTGGGGACTGGGATCGCGCTCCAGGGGCGGGTCCCCCTGAGTCGTTCGTGTCACCGGCTACTGACGGCGGCCCACTTCGCAACTGCGGCGGGACTGCGATCCATGCGCCAGTCACCGTCGGACTTGTTGGTCTCGAACCAGGCGACGGCGTCGGTCGCGGGGGTGTCGAGCTGGCTGATGAGACGTCCGACGAAGTCGCTCCACTGGGCGTCGGTGTAGCCCTTCCACAACGAGACCTCCCCGATCAAAAGGGGCTTCCCGTGCAGCGCCGCGACCTTGATCGGGGCGGACACGGCGCCCTCCGGGGTTGCGAAGGCGGGGATACCCGGGTTGACGTAGGCGTCGAACCCGATCGCGTCGACCACGTCGTCTCCTGGGTAGAACTGGTTGAACGTGGTCAGGTCCATGGCCTTCACGGTGAAGCCCATGAAGATCGGGGTCATCTTCACCAGCGGGTTCCCGATCGCGTGGACGCGGTGCGCGATGTACCGGAACAGGGTCACGTAGTCCGCGGGGGCCATCTTCTTGTTGTCCACCTCGTGCCAGGGCACGAACCACAACGGCTGCGTGGCACCGCGCGCGATCGCGTCGATCTGCGCGTCGTGCTGGCCCGCGAGCGTCTCCGTCAGGGGGAAGTCCCACGAGACGATCTCCGGGCCGGGCATCGTCGGCAACGTGAGCGTCGAGCCCTGGTAGAGCCGCGTGACCCCGAGCTTGCCACCGAACTCGTCCGTCACCCGGTTCATTCTCGATGCGTACGACTCGCTGTGGTCGGTCGCCGAGAGGTACCCCGGGAACGCCCCGAACAGCGGGCGGTGGGAGGCCGCCGGAGCACTGACCGGCGCAGTGACGGGCGCCGTCGCGATGGCGGTCGGAGTTCCCGTCGCCGTCGCAGTCGGCCCCGGCACCGTCGCCGTGGCGGTCGCGGTGACCGTCTGCGTCGGGCCAGGGACGGTGACCGTCGCGGTCACGGTCTTGGTGACCTGGGCCGCCGCCCTGCGGCACTTCCGGTGCGAGTGCGCCCTCGAGGAGACGAACGTGGTCTGGTGGTTGCCCGGCTTGCGGCACTTGCGGTGGGAGTCGGCAGTCGCGCCGTTCGCGGTGAACAGACCACCGGTGATGACCAGGACCGTGGCGACCACCGCGAACACCGCTGCGAGCGCCGTGAACGCCGCTGCTCGCGAGTTTCCAGACATGCTCGTGCTCCTCGGGGCAGGCCTGACCGCAGCCTGCGGGCTAGCCCCCGCAGTAGACCCGAGTGGATCCGGGAACCGGCCACAGCCGTGGACGCTCCGGGAGCTTGGAGATCGATCGGGGGGAGGAACGATCTCGATGCCTAGGGTGCTGGGCGCTTGGTGTGTCCCGCAGGAAGTTGCCGACTTCTTTGCCAAAGCAGGGTCGAAGGTCCCAGGTCAGCACAGGCGCACGGCCTGACAGACTGGGCGCGTGGAGGACGAGGTGATGCCTGGGTTCCAGGCGGGCCAGCATCGGCGTCGCGCGGGGCACCTCTACGGGCTCATCGTCACGGGCGCAGTGCTGGCCACTGCGCCCGACGACTTCCGGTTGGTCCGAGTGGCGGTGCTGCTGCTCGGCACCTTGTGCATCTACTGGGCCGCCGAGACCTACGTGCACTGGATCGCGACGCGAACGATGCTGCAGCGCGACCTCCGCCCTGACGAGCGCCTAGCCGTGGTCCGAGACGGCTGGCCGCTGGTCGCAGCCTGTGGGGTCCCGCTGGCGCTGCTCTTCGTCGAGGCGGTCGTCGGGATGGAGACGAAGAAGGCCTTGGACCTGACGCTGGCGGTGAACGCCGGGTTGCTGTTCGTGCTGGGCTGGCAGATGGGCCGCTCGAGTGGCCTCAACCCGCCGCGTCAGCTGCTGTCCGCCGCCATCACGGGGCTGCTCGGGATCCTCATGATCGTGCTCAAGACCCAGCTGCACTGACCGGCGTACTCAGCCCGCCTTGTGGTGGTGCTTGTGCGGGTGAGCCGTCTCGGTGACCTCCGCAGGGGTCGGCGCCACCAGGTCGAAGGTCAGGTCCTGCGGCTGGCCGGCGAGCGCCGCGACGTCGAGGTGATAGGTGCCGGGCAACGCCCACTCCGTCAGCCGTGGGCAGCCCGGCTCCGAGCGCCGCGCGCTCCAGATGACGGGGACCTTGGTCGGCGCCCCCTCACGGAGCACGAGGTTCTGCTGGGGGATGGCGCGGCCACACTGCACACTCGTCCAGATCAGGTCCGGGCCGGACATGATCTTGAGCGCCAACGTCCTGCTCGACATGGTCCAGTGGCATGCGGGAGAGCTGAGGGTCGAGAGGTCGAGGTCCAGCTCGATGTCGCGGCCCGCGATCGGGTGGGGTACCGACGGCGTGATCGCGATGTCGTCGGCCGCGCACGGTCCGGAGGGCAGCACCACCGGCGTGGTGTCGGCCGTCGGCTGCTTCTGCTTCCCGTGCCGGCCCGGGGTGTGTGCCGGCGTGGACGGGCCGGTGGTCGAGGGCGTGGTCGTCGTGGACGAGGTGTCTGCCACCTGCGCCGCCCGGTCCGGCCCGGACGACCCGTCGCTGGACCCACCGAGCAGCCGCGCGATGCCCACGACGAGCAGGGTGGCGATGCCGAGCACCATCAGCCGGCGGACCCAGTAGACGCGGGCGGGGAGCCGTCCGCGCGTCATTCCGGTCATGCCGGTCACGCTAGTCAGCGATCGAGGAGGTTTCGTCCCGCCTCGCCGGGACGCAGCGACCGGAGTGAGCGCCGCAGCGAGCCTGCTCGCAGGCCCGCTCTACGATCACCGGGTGTCCGAGCTCCACACGCCGTTGCTCCGGTGGTACGACGAGCACGCGCGCGACCTGCCCTGGCGACGTACGACGGCCTCGGCCTGGGGCGTCCTGGTCTCGGAGTCGATGCTGCAGCAGACGCCGGTGGTCCGGGTCCTGCCCGTCTACGAGACCTGGATGCAGCGGTGGCCGACCCCTGCCTCCTTGGCGGCCTCACCCGTGGGCGACGCGATCCGCGCCTGGGGCCGGCTCGGCTACCCGCGGCGGGCCACCCGGCTCCACGCCGCCGCCACGGTGATCACCGAGCAGCACGACGGCGCCGTGCCCGACACCTACGACGCACTGCGCGCCCTCCCCGGCGTCGGCGAGTACACGGCCTCGGCCGTGCTGGCCTTCGCCTTCGGTCGCCGACAGCCCGTGCTCGACACCAACGTGCGCCGGGTGTTGACACGGGTCGTGACCGGGGCGGAGTTCCCTCCCCCTGCCGTGACCGTCGCCGAGAGGTCCGTCGCGGTGAGTCTCCTGCCGGAGGACGAGCCGACCGCGGCCACCTGGTCGGTCGCGCTGATGGAGCTGGGCGCTCTGGTCTGTACGGCGGCCGCACCGGTCTGCTCCACCTGCCCGGTCCGGGCCGGCTGCGCGTGGCGCCTCGCCGGCCACCCGGCGTACGACGGGCCACCTCGCCGCGGCCAAGCCTGGGACGGGACCGACCGGCAGTGCCGGGGCCGGCTGATGGCGCTGGCCCGGGATGCCGAGGGCTCCGTCGCCACGCGGGCGATGGCGCGGGCCTGGCCGGAGTCCGAGCAGCGCACGAGGTGTCTGGCCGGCCTGGTGGCCGACGGGCTGCTGGTGCCGACCGACGACGGCTACGCGTTGCCCGGCTGAGCGTCTTGGGGACCCCACCGCGCGGCGACGGAGTCGGCGAGGTCCCTGACCGTCTTCTGCTGCCGGGCCCGCGAGTCGAGCGGCTGGTCGAGCTGGAGGCCCATGAACGCCGCGTCCACGAGGTCGGCGGCCTGGCGCGCCGCGGCCGTGCTCAGGCCCACGCGGGAGAGATGGTCGGCCAGCGCGCTCATCCAGACCGAGTTCGCCTCCCTCACCTCCGTGGCGTACGGCTCGTGCCCGAACAGCCCCAGGGACGCCGCCTCGAGGTACAGCCGCTGGCAGGCCTGGAGACGGCCTGTCGTCGTGGCACGCCACAGGTCGAGGACGGCGGCACGCAGGTCGGTCGACGGGGGTAGGGCACGGATGCTGGCCACCGAGCGGGTCGTCGACGTCCGCACGATCGTCGCGATCAGGTCGTCCTTGTCGCGGAAGTGGTAGAGCAGCATCCGGTCGCTCGTGCCGAGCGCGACCGCGAGCGGCCGGAGGCTGAGCCCGATCAGCCCGTGCTCGATGGCGTAGTCGGTAGCCGCCTCGGCCAGCTCCTCACGACGTGTGGCCATCCCACCTCCTGGGAACCGGTTTGAACCTCGTTGTAGCACCCGCTACAGTAGAGATGTAGCGACCGCTACACACACCAACCCTAGCGAAGTGATCGTCATGTTCAGCCCGTTCGTCGTTCTCCTGGCCGCCATCGGCGTCGAGGTCGGCGCCACCACCATCCTGCCGCGGACGAGAGGTTTCCACGACCTGCCGTGGTCGTTGGTGGTGCTGGGTGGTTACGCCGTGTCCATCTGGTTGCTGGCCGTGGTCGTGCGGCAGATGTCGGTCTCCGTGGCGTACGCGGTGTGGTCGGGGCTGGGGACCGCGTCGATCGCGCTGGTGGGCGCCCTCCTGCTCGGAGAGCGGCTCGACGCGGTCAAGGTGTTCGCGCTGGCTCTGATCGTGGCCGGCGTGGTGGTGCTGAACCTCCACACGGCCCGCTGACCTCGGATCCCGGCCGCGTGCCCCGGGCATGACGAAGGCCCAGCCGCGCACGGCCGGGCCATCGTCTGGGATCGGTCAGTCGGTGCCCGACGCCTTCTCGACGTCGGTCGGGCCGGGTGTCTCGTCGTCGCCCTCACCGCGGCCGGCCGGGCCGCTCGGAGGCTCGACGGCGACCGTCTCGAGCGGAGGCAGATCGGGCAGCACGCCCACCTTCTGGCCCTTGAACGTGAAGTTCGCCGTCGGGCCCTCGCCCTCCACGTCGACGAGCACGATCTGACCGGGACCGACCTCGCCGTACAGCATCTTCTCGGCCAGGATGTCCTCGATCTCGCGCTGGATGGTGCGACGCAGCGGTCGAGCACCCAGCACGGGGTCGAAGCCCCGTGTCGCCAGCAGGTTCTTGGCGTTCTGGGTGAGCTCGAGCGACATGTCGCGGTCCTTCAGCCGGAGCTCCACTCCCGCGATCATGTTGTCGACCATGTGGATGATCTGCTCCTGCGACAGCGGCGGGAACACGATGATCTCGTCGACCCGGTTGAGGAACTCCGGGCGGAAGTGCTGCTTGAGCTCCTCCTGCACCTTGTTCTTCATCCGCTCGTAGGACCCTGCCACGTCACCGGTCTGGGCGAAGCCGAGGTTCTGGCCCTTGGCGATGTCCTTGGTGCCGAGGTTGGTGGTCATGATGATCACGGTGTTCTTGAAGTCCACGACCCGGCCCTGGGAGTCGGTCAGGCGACCTTCCTCCAGGATCTGCAACAGGCTGTTGAAGATGTCGGGGTGTGCCTTCTCGACCTCGTCGAACAGGACCACGGAGAACGGCTTGCGCCGCACCTTCTCGGTGAGCTGGCCGCCCTCTTCGTAGCCGACGTAGCCCGGAGGCGAGCCGAACAGCCGCGAGACGGTGTGCTTCTCGCTGTACTCGCTCATGTCGAGCTGGATCAGCGCGTCCTCGTCACCGAAGAGGAACTCCGCGAGCGTCTTGGACAGCCACGTCTTACCGACACCGGACGGGCCGGCGAAGATGAACGAGCCGCCGGGACGCTTCGGGTCCTTGAGGCCGGCTCGCGTACGACGGATCGCCCGGCTCAGCGCCTTGACCGCCTGGTCCTGGCCGATGACCCGCTTGTGGAGCTCGTCCTCCATCTTGAGCAGCCGTGTCGACTCCTCCTCGGACAGCTTCACGATCGGGATCCCGGTCGCGACCGCCAGCACCTCGGCGATCAGCTCCTCGTCGACCTCCGCGACCTCGTCGAGGTCACCGGCGCGCCACTGCTTCTCGCGCTCGAGCTTCTTCGCGGTCAGCTGCTTCTCCTCGTCGCGCAGTCGCGCGGCCGCCTCGAAGTCCTGGCCGTCGATCGCGGCCTCCTTGCGCTGGCGCACCTCGGCGATCTTGTCGTCGTACTCGCGCAGGTCCGCGGGCGCCGTCATCCGGCGGATCCGCAGCCGCGAGCCGGCCTCGTCGATCAGGTCGATGGCCTTGTCGGGCAGGAAGCGGTCGGAGATGTAGCGGTCGGCGAGCGTCGCCGCTGAGACCAGCGCCTCGTCGGTGATCGTCACCCGGTGGTGCGCCTCGTAGCGGTCGCGCAGGCCCTTGAGCATCTCGATCGTGTGGGCGATCGACGGCTCGGCGACCTGGATCGGCTGGAAGCGGCGCTCCAGCGCGGCGTCCTTCTCGAGGTACTTGCGGTACTCGTCGAGGGTCGTCGCACCGATGGTCTGCAGCTCGCCCCGGGCCAGCATCGGCTTGAGGATCGAGGCTGCGTCGATCGCGCCCTCGGCCGCGCCGGCGCCGACGAGGGTGTGGATCTCGTCGATGAACAGCACGATGTCGCCACGCGTGCGGATCTCCTTGAGCACCTTCTTGAGGCGCTCCTCGAAGTCACCGCGGTAGCGCGAGCCGGCGACCAGTGCGCCGAGGTCGAGGGTGTAGATCTGCTTGTCCTTGAGCGTCTCCGGGACGTTGCCGCGGACGATGTCCTGCGCCAGTCCCTCCACGATCGTGGTCTTGCCGACGCCGGGCTCGCCGATCAGCACCGGGTTGTTCTTGGTACGACGGCTGAGGATCTGCATGACCCGTTCGATCTCCTGCTCGCGCCCGATCACCGGGTCGAGCTTGGACTCACGGGCGTCCTGGGTCAGGTTGCGGCCGAACTGGTCGAGCACCAGCGAAGACGAAGGGGTGTCGGCCGGGGCACCCGAGGTCGCCGCCTGGGCACCCGTCTGCTCCTTGCCCTGGAACCCGCTCAGCAGCTGGATGACCTGCTGGCGGACGCGGTTGAGGTCGGCGCCGAGCTTCTGCAGCACCTGGGCGGCAACGCCCTCACCCTCGCGGATCAGACCGAGCAGGATGTGCTCGGTCCCGATGTAGGAGTGGCCGAGCTGCAGCGCCTCGCGCAACGAGAGCTCGAGCACCTTCTTGGCGCGCGGGGTGAAGGGGATGTGGCCGCTGGGGGCCTGCTGGCCCTGGCCGATGATCTCCTCGACCTGCGCACGGACGGCCTCGAGCGAGATGTCGAGGCTCTCGAGAGCCTTGGCTGCGACACCCTCACCCTCGTGGATCAGGCCGAGCAGGATGTGCTCGGTCCCGATGTAGTTGTGGGAGAGCATGCGGGCCTCTTCTTGGGCCAGCACGACCACCCGGCGGGCTCGGTCAGTGAACCGCTCGAACATGCCAATCGCTCCTCTACGCGGATGGTGGGGCACCCGCCAACATCAAACTGGGGGACGCTCGATCGGGTGCGTCGAGCGTCACCGGTTCCAACTGGTCTCCCAGCCTACGTGTTCCCCGCCCGGATCGAGCGCCGTCCGCCCAGGGCGAACAAGCAGGGCCCCCACCGCTGGTTGAGGAGGTCGCTCTGCGACCGTCTCGAAACCCGGCGCCCTGTGTCTGGGGCCCCAGGCACAGTCACCGGGTTTCGTCTCGCCCGTCCCGGCTTCGCGAGCTCAGCCGTGGGCTCGCTCAACCTGCACTCGCTACGCCGCGCGTTCGTGCCTCGCTCGGCTGCTCGCTCAGTGAGCTGCTTCGAAGGCCTCGCGGACGTCGGCCGGGATCCGGCCGCGGTCGGGCACCTTGTGGCCGTTGGAGCGGGCCCAGTCGCGGATCTCGCGGGCGCTGGTGCCCACCTGGGTACGTCGCTTGGCCGCGCTCCCGCGGCTCCCGCCGCTGCGGCGGGCGGCACCGACGTAGCGCGCCAGCGCGTCACGCAACGCCTTGGCGTTCTTGTCGTTGAGATCGATCTCGTAGGTGCGGCCGTCGAGACCGAAACTCACGGTCTCTGTCGCATCGCCACCATCGAGGTCGTCCTCGAGGGTGATGTGCACTTTCTGCGCCATGTGGAGCCTGCCTTCCGGGGTGACGGACCGCCGATATCCGTGCGCTCGTGGAGTGTCTGACACAAACCTACCGGGGGCCGGAGAAAACGAACAACCCGGGGCGCTTACCGACGACATTCCCGACGCCGGCGCAACGGACTTATCGGGCCGAATCCCACGCGCGCTCAGGCATTGCGTCGATACACCAGCTCCAGGCCCTGGAGCGTGAGCCACGGGTCGTGGGCGGTGAAACATCGGCACTCGTCCACCACCAGCGCGGCCAGATAACCGGTGGCCACGACCGTCACCGTCGCCGGCTCCGCCTCGAGCTCCTCGATCATCCGGGCGACAATTCCGTCGACCTGGCTGGCGACGCCGAACACCATTCCCGACTGCAGCGCCTCGACGGTGTTACGTGCTATCACCGAACGCGGTCGCCGCAATTCGACCATGCGCAATTGGGCACCGCGCCGCTCCAGCGCCTCGAGCGATATCTCGATTCCCGGCGATATGGCGCCGCCGATGTATTGCCCGTCGGCATTCACCACGTCGAAAGTGGTCGCCGTACCGCCGAAGTCGACCACGACCGCGGGTCCGCCGTACCGGGTGGCGACGGCCAGGGCGTTCACGATCCGGTCGGTGCCGACCTCGCGCGGGTTGTCGGTGAGCACCGGCACACCGGTCCGCACACCCGGCTCCACGACCACGCTGTGCACGGAGCCGAAGTGGTCGGCGAGCATGGTCCGCCACTCCTGCAGCACCGACGGCACGGTGGCGCAGACGACGATCCCGCCCACCTGCTCCTCGAGGTCTCCGAGCAGGCCGTGGATCAGCACCGACCACTCGTCGGCGGTGCGCGACTCCACCGTCGCCACCCGCCACTCGGCCGACACCTCGCCGTCGCGGACCAGCCCCAGCACGGTGTGGCTGTTGCCGATGTCGGCGGCGAGAAGGATGGTCATCGCAGGTCGAGCCCGAGGTCGAAGACCTTGACCGAGTGCGTCAGCGCCCCGACGGAGATGAAGTCGACGCCGGTCTCGGCGACCTCGCGGGCCCGTTCCAGGGTGAGCCCGCCGGAGGCCTCGAGGGAGGCCCTGCCGTCGGTGAGCAGGACCGCCTCGGCCATCGTCGCGGTGTCCATGTTGTCGAGCAGGATCCGGTCACACCCCGCCTCGAGGAGGTCGGCCAGCTGGTCGAGGTCGGTGACCTCGACCTCGACCGGGATCTCCGGGTACGCCGCGCGCACGGCCTGATAGGCGGGCACCACTCCCCCGGCCGCGACCACGTGGTTGTCCTTGACCATCGCCATGTCGGCCAGGGAGAAGCGGTGGTTGGTCCCGCCGCCGCACCGCACGGCGTACTTCTGGAGGGCTCGGTGGCGCGGGAGGGTCTTGCGGGTGTCGAGGACGCGGGCGCGGGTGCCCGCCAGGGCCGCCACCCAGCGCGAGGTGGCGGTCGCGATCCCGGAGAGGTGGGAGGCGAAGTTGAGCGCCGTGCGCTCGGCGGTGAGCAGGGAGCGGGTCGGACCGGACACCCGCATCACGACGTCGCCTGCTGCCACCGGCGTGCCATCGGGGACCCGATCGGCAACGTCGATCTCGGGGTCGACGCGCAGGAAGACCAGGGCAGCCACGCCCAACCCGGCCACGACACCCGGCTCTCGGGCCGCGAAGACCCCTTCACCCGTGGCGTCCGCGGGGATCGTGGCGACGCTCGTGACGTCGACGGCCTCCCCGGGGAGGTCCTCCTCGAGGGCAGCGTCGATCGCGGCGATCACCGCGTCGGGGTCGAGCCCGGAGTCGCGCAGCCCGCCCAGCAGCCCGTCGTACGTCGTCACGCGGGCACCTCGGTCGACACGACGTCGGTGGGTGCCGAGGGCCGGAACTCACCTGCAGGCTCGCCGGCCGTCAGCCACCAGTCGTGGTGGCCGGACTGGCCGACGTCGTCCCGGTCGGGGAAGTCCTCGCGCCAGTGGGAGCCGCGGGTCTCCTCGCGGAGCAGCGCGGCCCGGGCCAGCAGGGTGCTGATGGTGAGCAGGTTGGTGGCCTCCCAGGCGTCCTGGTCGATCGTCGACGCCGGCGTACCGGCGAGGCCTTCCAGCTGGTCGAGCCCGGCGCGGAGGCCCTCGGCGGAGCGCAGGACGCCGGCTCGCGCGGTCATCTCCTCCTGGAGCGCACGGCGGACTGTGCCGTCGACGAGCCCCGCCGGCCGCTGGTCGGCAGCCGGGTGGGACCAGTCGCGCAGCTCGGCCGGGAGCACCTCGGCGATGCGGCGGGAGAACACCAGCCCCTCGAGCAGGGAGTTGGAGGCGAGCCGGTTGGCGCCGTGTACGCCGGAGCACGCGACCTCGCCGGTGGCATACAGGCCGGGCAGCGTGGAGCGACCCCACCGGTCGGTCGCGACGCCGCCCGAGGCGTAGTGGCACGCCGGCGCGACCGGGATCAGGTCGGTGACGGGATCCACGCCGTGCCGTCGGCAGGTCGCCAGGACGGTCGGGAAGCGGCGTTCCCAGAATCTCGACACGCGCGCTTCGCGCGCCGCTCGATCACCGTCGCTCGCTTCGCTCGCGTCCCCTCCGAGGTCGCGAGCGTCCAGCCACATGTGGGGGTGACCGCTCTCGATCATCCGCCGCGTGATCGCCTTGGCCACGACGTCGCGCGGAGCCAGGTCGGCCAGCTCGTGCACGCCCTGCATGAAGCGCTGACCCTCCCAGTCGACGAGGAACGCGCCCTCGCCGCGGACCGCCTCGGAGATCAGGGGCTGCTGACCGCGGGAGTCCGGCCCGAGCCACATCACGGTGGGGTGGAACTGCACGAACTCCAGGTCACGGAGCACGGCACCCGCCCGGTAGGCCACCGCCATCCCGTCGCCGGTCGAGACCGGTGGGTTGGTGGTCTGGGAGAAGACCTGGCCGAGGCCGCCGCTGGCGAGGACGACGGCCCGACACCGGACGGCGCCGACGCCGTCGCGCTGGCCCTCGCCCATCACGTGCAGGGTGACCCCGGCGACGCCGCCGTCGTCCGCGAGCAGCAGGTCGACCGCGAGGGCGTGCTCGACGACCTCGATCTCGGGTGCGCGAGCCACCGCGGCGATCAGCGCCCGCTGGATCTCGGCCCCGGTGGCGTCGCCGCCGGCGTGGGCGATCCGGTCGCGGTGATGACCGCCCTCGCGGGTCAGGCTGAGCTCGCCGTCGGGGTGCAGGTCGAAGTTGGCGCCCAGAGCGATCAGCTCACGCACGGCCTCCGGTCCCTCGGTCACCAGGATGCGGACCGCCTCGGCGTCGCAGGCCCCCGCGCCCGCGACCAGGGTGTCCCGCTCGTGCTGGGCGGGGGTGTCACCCGGGCCGAGCGCCGCAGCGATGCCACCCTGAGCCCACTGGGTCGAGCCCGCGTCGAGCACGTCCTTGGTCACCACGAGCACCTTGTCGACACTGCCGCGCAGGCGTAGCGCGGCCGTCAGGCCGGCGATGCCGGACCCGATCACCACGACGTCGGCTTCCACCGACCAGCCGGGATCGGGTGCCACGAGGCGGCCGACCACACGACGTACGCTCACGACCCGAGGCTACTGGTCACCGAGGCCGCGGCCTCGCGTCGGCCCCGCGATAACCTGACCCCTCCGTTCGTCCAGCCCCCTCTGGGGCCACGCTCCGAGAGGCGCACCATGAACATGAAGGCCAAGCGTCGCGCCAGGCGGATGGCCGCGCTCGAGGCCGCCGAGTTCTCGGTGCCCATCAGCTTCGCCATCGTCGGTGTGCAGAAGAGCGCCACGTCCAGCTTCTACCGGACGCTGTCCGAGCACCCCGACATCGTGGGGGGGCCGGAGCCGGAGATGCGCTTCTTCATCGAGCCCCACGACTGGGCGGCGCCCGACTACGCCAGCTACCGCCGACCGGTCGTCCAGGGCGGGCACATCGCCGGCGACGCGACGCCGGCGTACCTGTTCTGGCCCGGCGCGATGCAGCGGATGCGTGACTACGACCCCGGCATGCCGGTGATGGCGATCTTCCGCGACCCGATCGAGCGTGCCTTCTCCCAGTGGGCGATGGAGCGCAGCCGCCACGCCGGGTATCCCGACTTCCCGGAGGCGATCGAGCAGTACGTCGACGACCCGCTGCCGCCGGAGAGCAACGAGCCCCCGGCGCCGAGGCAGCTCCAACGCTCGCTCTTCTCCCGCAGCCTCTACGGCGAGCAGCTCGAGCGTGCGCTCCCGCTCTTCCCCGCCGAGCAGTGGCGGTTCTTCGAGTTCGGGGCCCTGGTCGCCGACCCCCAGGGCCAGATGGACCGGGCCACCGACCTGCTGGGGCTGCCTCGCTTCGAGGACCACCCACCGCTCCCCCACCGCCACCCCACGGCTGTCGTCCGCGGCGAAGCGCCGTCGATGGCCGCCTTCGAGCGGGTGATCCGGCGGTACGCCGACGACCTGCCGCTCTTCGAGCGGCTCTCGCAGGTCGACACCAGCAACTGGCCGACCCGTCGGGTCCTCGACGGAACGCTCGAGGTGGAGGCGTTCCACGCCAAGATCTGCGCGAAGCTCGGTCACTGAGCGGTCGCGGCACCGAGGGTCAGCGGCAGGTTGTCGATCAGCCGGGTGGTGCCGAGACGCGCGGCGACCAGCACCCGGGCCTGCGTCGGAACGGAGGCGTGCTCGTCGACCGCGTCGAGGTCGGGTGTACGGATCGCCAGGTAGTCGAGGTCGAGCGCCGCGTCGTCCAGCTCGGCCAGGGCCGCACGCCGGGCCGCCGAGGCGCCGTACGACGCACTGTCCTGCGCCGCGCGGAGGGCTCGGGACAAGCGCACCGAGGCCAGCCGCTCGTCCGGGCCGAGGAAGCGGTTGCGGCTCGACAGCGCCAGGCCGTCGGGTTCGCGGACCGTGGGTGCACCGACGACGTCGACACCCAGGCACAGGTCGCGGCTCATCCGCCGGACCAGGACCAGCTGTTGGTAGTCCTTCTCGCCGAAGACCGCGAGGTCGGGCCGGGTGAGCCCGAAGAGCTTGGCGACGACCGTCAGGACACCCCGGAAGTGCCCGGGCCGCGACGCGCCCTCGAGCTCGGAGGCCAGCGGTCCCGGCTCGACGGTGACCAGCGGCTCTCCGCCCGGGTAGACCTCGTCGACGGAGGGAGCGAAGACGACGTCGACGCCCTCCTTCTCGCAGATCTGGAGATCCGCCTCGAGCGTGCGGGGGTAGCGGGCCAGGTCCTCGCCCGGCGCGAACTGCAGCGGGTTGACGAAGATCGAGGCCACCACGGCGCCCGCGCCGGCGCGCTCCCGGGCCACGTGCAGCAGGCTGGCGTGGCCCTCGTGCATGGCGCCCATCGTCGGCACCAAGGCAACCGGAGCCTCGGCGCGACGGCGGGGCGCGAGCACGTCCGCGAGCTCCTCGCGTGTGGACGCGAGGAACGGCGGAGTGCTCATTGCCGGGGCGTCCCGCGGACCGGCACGCCGGCCGCCACGGCCTGGTCGAGCACGCGGCTGATGGCGGCGGCCCGGATCGGCAGGACCCGGCCGTCGGTGACGACGCGGTCGAGGGTGGCCCGGGCCAGTGCGACGTACGACGGCAGCGTGTCGGGCGCGTTGGACGCGATCTCGGCGAGGTGGGCACGCACCGTGTTCACGTCGCCGCGGACGATGGGACCCGTGAGCGCTGCGTCACCATCGGTGAGCGCGTTGGTGAGGGCGGCCTCGAGCAACGGCCGCAGGATGGCGGCCGGGTCGTCGGCTCCGGCCATGCTCAGCAGCTCCATGGCCTGCGAGACGAGGGTGACCAGGTGGTTGGCGCCATGCGCGAGCCCGGCATGGTAGAGCCCGCGGAGCTCCTCGGAGACCCACATCACCTCGCCGCCGAGCTCGGCCACGACCTGCTCGGCCCACGCCCGCTCCGCGTCACCGACGGTGACCCCGAAGACGCACTCGGCCAGGCGGTCGAGGTCGCGAGCCGTCCCGGTGAACGTCATCGCGGGATGCAGCGCGACGGGTCGTGCCCCGACCCGGGTCGCGGGCTCGAGCACCCGGAGGCCGTGGCTGCCGCTGGTGTGGACGACGTACTGGCCGACGTGAAGCGAACCGCTGGCGGCCAGCTGGGTCACGACGTTGTCGAGCATGTCGTCGGGCACGGTCAGCAGCAGGACGTCGCAGGTGCGGGCAACCGCGGTCGGCTTGGCGACGGGGACGCCCGGAAGGAGGTCGGCGACCCGCCTGAGCGAGGCGTCGGACTCACCGGCCACCGACACGATCTCGTGGCCGCGCGAGCGGAGGGCTGCGGCGAGGACGGCGCCGACACGACCGGCTCCGATCACGCCCACGCGAAGTGGGGTCATCAACTTCCTTGACGTTCAGGTCCCTCCGACCACCCTCGGGTGAGGGCCGGTGTGGGTACCGCACGATTGGGAACATCACCAATCTATCCCGCGCACAGCAGCAGCCGTAACCGCAGCCGGTGTGATGTCAACGACTCGGTCAGGTCCGGCGACCGCGGCGCCAGCGTGCGGTCTGCCGGGTCCAGAGCTCGCGGGCCAGGTCGCGACGCCCGAGATCCGCCAGCGCCGGCGCCGATTCGGCCCGTTCCCGCTGCTTGGCATCCCTCAGCTGCGCGGCGAGCGTCCGCTGACGCTGCAACGCACCGGACACCACACCGGAGACGGCCAGCGCCGCGGCCTCCACAGAGATGCGATCGGGGCCGAGGTCGGCGGCCTCGGCAGCGGGCTGGTCGGGGAGCAGGAGGCACGACGGGTCTCCGACCACGTTGATGCCGAGCCCGGCGATGGTCTCGACCCGCCGCTCGCTCCGCTCGGCCACGAGCGGACGTGCCCACCCGGGCAGGGCCGGCACGCCCACGTCGCCCTCGCTCCGACCGGCGTTCTGCAGCTCCCTGACCATGCCTCCTTGGATGAGACGGACGTACTCGCGGTCGGGCCACTTGCGCTCGGCGAACTCCTGGTTGACGCGCCGGAGTACCTCGACGGCGTTCATGCTCAGCGACGCGTTGGTCGACTGGGACGGCGTGAGCAGGCCGGCGGGCACCCCCAGCAGCTGCTCGAAGGTGCGCGGCAGGAGGTCGCGGTCGGAGTCGTCGGTGACGACCAGCGTGAAGCGGTCGGGTGGGAGGACGTCGAGCCACCGCGACGCCATGTACTCCACGTCGTGGGAGGTCCAGAAGCTCCGGTGGACCTCGTGCGAGTCGTCGCCCTCCAGCAGCTCGTGCAGCCACTCGTCGTACGACCGGCGCTCGTGGCTCTTCACGCGCTCCTGCCAGTGCGAGGGCATCAGTCGGTGGTAGGCGCGGGCCACGGCGATGACATGGAGGCGGTCGGCACCGAGGTCGGTGACGACCTTGTGGCTCCGCTCCTTGTTGCGGATGCGGCCGAAGTCCTCGGTACTCAGGCACACGCGTACGTCGGGCCGGGCCCGGATCCCGGCGGCGAAGTCGTCCCACACCGACTCCGGAGGGACCGGCCGGCCGCGCGGCGCCCACTGCATGAGGGCGTGGCCCTCGCGGAAGAGGCGTCGCCACCGTCCGGGGTAGAGGACACCGTGCTCGGCCAGGACGTCGCGCTGGTCGAAGAGTGCCTGCTGGATGGCTGTCGAGCCGGTCTTGTACGGCCCGATGTGCAGGAGCACGGAGCCCTCCGGCAGGGTCGCCGGCTCGGTCATGCGGACGCCTGCCGCACCATCAGCCGCTCGACCGCGGCCGCCACGGCCTCGATCGAGATGGAGACGGGCGCTTCGGTCGGAGCCACGCCGGCGACCTCGTCGTCGGGGACTCTGGTCTGCTCGAGATCGCCGATCACGTCGACCCCGCTGGAGGTCAGCAGCTCGATGCGCCTCGCGCTGAGCTGCGCGGTCCGGCGCAGGTGCTCTCCCGACACCGGAGGGATCGGCACATCGGTCGCGCTCGGCGGGGCGTCCCTCAGCCCGCCGACGATCGCGCCCTGGAGGGTACGGCGGCGCAACCGGTCGGGCCAGCCGTGCTCGTCGAAGACCTCGTTGAGCCTCCGGCACAGCTCGACCCGCTCCCAGCTCAGCGAGCTGTTGGGTCGCTGCGAGGGGTCGAGCATCCCGCTCGGAAGGCCGAGCAGCCGCTCGAAGACGGCCGAGGTCGCGCGCGGGTCGCGCGCGTCGGCGGCCACCACGTGGATCCGCTCGGCGGGCAGGACCGCTCCCCAGCGTGCGAGGTACCGCTCGAGGCTGTGGGCGACCCAGAACGATGCCGGCTTGCCCTGCGACGTGGCCGGGTCCGCGGCGAGGACGTCGTCGAGGAACTGGACGAAGGTGCGCGTCTCGTTCGAGGACTTGATCCGCTCCTGCCAGGCCGACGGCAGCAGCCGGTCCAGCCGGCGCTCGACGCGGACCACGTGCACGCGTTCGGGCCCGAGGTCCTCGACCAGCCGGGCGACGGTGGCGGTCCCGGCTGTGCTCAGCCCCTCGCTGCTCACGACGGTGCGCTGCGCATCGACCCGATGGATCTCGGCCACGAACTCGACCCACTCCTCCGGCGGCACCGTCGGTACGCCCCGCGGCCCGCGGCCCATCAACGACGCGATCTCGCGGAGGTGGCGGTAGCCGGTGCCGGGGTAGTGGACGCCGTGCGCCAGGACCTCCTCGCGCCGCGAGTGCAACGCCATCTGGAGGGACGACGAGCCCGTCTTGAACGGGCCGACGTGGACCAGGATCGCCCCCGACGGCAACAGCAGGTCGGCGTCGTAAGCGGATCTGACCGGCACTCGCGGCATGCTAGCCGACCGGGTCGTCCCCGCCCTTCCGGCGCTTGTCCCGCCTCAGGGCCTCCACCATCGACTCCAGCCCGCGGACCGCGGCCTCGATCGGCAGCGCGTCCGGGACCTCGACGTCCGGGCCACTCGCCGTACCGCTGTCGGCCAGGAGGAGGTCGGGATCGCCGACCACCCGCGCGCCGGAGTCGCGCAGCTGCTTGACCCGCTCGCGGCTGAGCTCGGCCACCCGCGGCACCGCCCACGCGGGGAGCCGCGGGATCGGGGCCTCCCCGGGTGCCACGTCCGCGGCGGCGAGCCCTTGCAACAGCCCGCGGTAGAGCACACGGCGATGGGCCCGCTCGCTCCAGCCTCCGGACGCGGCGACCCGGTTCAGCTCCCGGTAGAGCTCCACGCGGTTCCAGGTGAGGGACGCGTTGTCCGCCGGGCCCTCGGTGAGCAGGCCCTCGGGCAGGCCGAGCAGCGCCTCACACACGTGGCGCAGCTGGGAGCGGTCGGACTCGTCGGCCACGACCACGGTCACCCGCTCGGGCGGCACCGCATCGGTCCAGGTGCCGAGGAGGTTGGCGAGCGAGTGGTGACGCCAGAAGACAGACGCCGGTGGCTCGGTCGGTTCCGGGGCGAGCACCTCGGCGAGCCACTCCTCGTAGCTGCGGGTCTCGTTGACCGACTTGACCCGCTCCTGCCAACCGGAGGGCAGCAGCGGCGAGAGGTTCCGAGCCACCGTCAGCACGTGGACGCGCTCCGCGCCGAGGTCCCGGACCACGCGGGCGACCTGCTCGGCGTCGAGCGTGGAGAAGTCCTCCGAGCTGATCATCACGCGGTCGGCGGGGGCGCGGCGGACCTCAGCCACCAGGTCGAGCCACTCCTGCTCGGGGACGACCGGCATGCCCGGCAGGCCGCGACCGATCAGCGCGAACACCGGTCGGGCCTGGCGGCGTCGGTCCCCCGGGTAGATCACGCCGTACTCCGGTAGGTCGGCCCGGTGACGCTCGAGGGAAGCCTGGATCGCGGTGGTCCCGGTCTTGTACGGCCCGATGTGCAGCAGGACCGCGCCCGCGGGGAGGATGGGGCCGGCGTCGGGCACGGGGTCTCCTTCGGAGCGCTGTCGCGGTAGGTACGGCGTGCGCGCCCGGCGACGCCGTCCTGCGCGGCGGCTCGGGTGCGTGTGTGACACAGTTTCCCCCATGCAGGAGGAGTCCATGGCCCGGCCCGGGCGCAGGCAGATGCTCGTGGTGGCCGGCTCGGGCCGCAGCGGCACCAGTCTGTTCGCCGGGCTCACCGGACGGTTGGGCGTCCACATCCCCAAGCCCGAGGTGAGTGCCAACCGCTCCAACCCGCGAGGCTTCGGAGAGCCGCGCTGGCTCGTCGACTACCACAACGAGCTCCTGTCGCTGGTGGACGTCGCCATCGAGGACGGCCGTCCCGAGGCCTGGGAGCTGACCGACCAGATCGTCGAACGACCCGAGCTCCTCGACCGTCTGGTGAGCTGGCTCGATGATCAGTTCGCCGAGAGCGACCGGATCGTGGTGAAGGACCCGCGCCTTGCTTGGTTCTTCCAGCTGCACCGGGCCGCGGCCGACCGGCTCGACGCGGAGGTCCACGTCGCCACGATGCTGCGACACCCCGCCGAGGTGATGCGCTCGCGCGAGATCGCGTACGGCACCAAGACCAGCAACACCACCCGCGTCGTCGGGTGGATGACGATGATGCTCGGCACCGAGCTGCGCAGCCGTGACCTGCCGCGCGCCACCGTGCGGTACGACGACCTGCTGGTCGACTGGCAGTCGGCGATGACCAAGGCCGACGAGACGATCCGGATGGGCCTGTTCGACCGGGCGACGCCCGAGCAGATCGCCGCGGCGGGCGACCTCGTCGACCCCACGCTGCACCGCTCCACGGCGGACTGGGACGAGCTCGAGCTACCGCCGCGGCTGCTCGACCTGGCGACCCGCACCTACGACACCTACGGGCAGCTGGTCGGTGTGGGAGCCACCGACGGCGGCGAGACGCGCGCTCAGCTCGATGCCATCCGGGCCGAGCTCACGGCGTACTACGACGAGTCCTTCGACGTGGCCCGCAACCGCACCGGCGCCAACGTGCGCCGCGAGAAGCGGAGGACCGCACGCCGGGTCCGCGAGGAGATGACCGCGGCCGAGCCGGAGAGCCGCTTCGCAGCATTCCGCCGGACGGTGGCGGGCAAGCTGCGGGCGAGCTCGTGATCGAGGCAGGCGCTCCGCGGGTCGCGGTGCTCCTCGCCGGCGGAGTCGGCACCCGGGTGGGTCTCGACATCCCCAAGCAGCTGATCAAGATCGCCGGCAAGACGATCCTCGAGCACACGCTCGCCGCCTTCCAGAGCCATCCGATGGTCGACGAGATCGTGGTGATGATGGCCGAGGGTCACCTCGACGCGGTGCGCGCGATGGTGCGCACCGGCGGCTACGACAAGGTCACCCAGGTCCACGAGGGCGCCGACACCCGCAACGGGACGACGCTCAAGGCCCTCGAGCATCTGCCCGAGGACTGTCCGGTGCTCTTCCACGACGCCGTGCGGCCGATGGTCAGCGAGCGGATCATCACCGAGTGCTTCGAGGCGCTCGAGACCTATGACGCCGTCGACGTCGCGATCGTGTCGGCCGACACGATCATCGAGGTCTCGCCCGACGACAACACGATCCGGGCCATCCCGCCGCGCGCCAACCTGCGCCGCGGGCAGACCCCGCAGGCCTTCCGAGCATCGGTCCTCCGGGCGGCGTACGCCGTGGCGGCGGAGGACCTCGGGTTCACCGCCACCGACGACTGCGGCGTGGTGCTGAAGTACCTCCCGGACGTGCCGATCTGGGTCGTCACGGGCGAAGAGCGCAACATGAAGGTCACCGACCCGATCGACGTGTTCCTCGCCGACAAGCTCTTCCAGCTGACCAGCAGCTACATGCCCGAGGGACACAGCGCCGAGGAGTACCGCGCCAACCTGGCCGGGAAGGTGATCGTCGTACTCGGCGGCAGCTACGGCATCGGCGCCGACATCGCGACGGTGGCCCGCGAGCACGGCGCCACCGTGGAGACGTTCAGCCGCTCCAGCACCAACACCCACGTCGAGCGGCGCTCCGACCTGGTCGCCGTCGCCGAGCAGGTGATCGCCGAGCACGGCAGGATCGACTTCGTCGTGGCCACGGCCGGGATCCTGCCGCGCGGCTCGCTGCTCGAGACCACCGAGGAGACCATCTACGCCGCCACCGAGGTCAACTACCTCGCCCCGGTGTTCATCGCCCAGGTGTTCTTCCCGCACCTGCACCACACGAGCGGCAGCCTGCTGCTGTTCACCTCCAGCAGCTACACCCGCGGCAGGAGCGGGTACAGCCTGTACTCCTCGGCGAAGGCCGCGGTGGTGAACCTGACCCAGGCCCTGGCCGACGAGTGGGGCGAGAGCGGCGTACGCGTCAACTGCGTGAACCCCGAGCGCACCGGCACCCCGATGCGGACCAAGGCGTTCGGCGAGGAGCCGGAGGACTCGCTGCTGGACTCGCGGTCGGTGGCCAAGGCCTCACTCGACGTGCTCCTCTCCGACGGCACGGGGCACGTCCTCGACCTGCGCAAGCTGGACCCGCTGGCCGACCCCGTGGACGCCGAGGACCTCGGCTAGCGCCACCGTCCACGTCACCTCGCCGAGTCGGTCGGCCCGGCGTCGGTGTCCTAGCATGAGGCCGCGCCCGGTGGGCACGGGACAGCCGAGCGCCGCGCCCATCCCGACCCGACCCAAGGGACCGATGCAGAACCGCTGGAAGGCACCCGCCCCCCTGACGAACGCGCCGCTGGCGCGAGCCAAGAGACTGGCCCGGAGCGCGCCCGATCGGGCGCGACGCGCGACCGACGGCGCCCGGATCCGGGCCCGTCGCGCGATCCACCGAAGCGGCTACGTGCCCGGGCTGCTCTCGATCGTGGTGCCCTGCTACCGGGTCGAGGACTTCCTCGACGAGTGCCTGATCTCCCTGCGGTTCCAGCTGTACCGCGAGGTGGAGATCATCGTCGTCGACGACGGCAGCCCCGACCGGAGCGGCGAGATCGCTCGTCACCACGCCCGTCGCGACCTCAGGGTCAGGGTCGTGACCCGCGAGAACGGCGGGTTGAGCGCGGCCCGGAACACCGGGATCGAGCACGCCCGGGGCGAGTTCCTCACGTTCGTCGACTCCGACGACACGGTGACGCTCGATGCCTACGGGACCGCGATGAAGGCGCTCCAGGAGTCCGGCTCCGACTTCGTGCTCAGCTGCTACGACCGGCTGGAGAACAAGAACCGGGTGCCGGCGGGGGCCTGGATCCGGGCGGCCCACGCCCGCCGCCGGCTCGGGGTCGACCTCGACTCGTTCCCCGACGCCATGGTCAACGCCGTCGCCTGGAGCAAGGTCTACCGACGGGAGTTCTGGGACCGGGCCGGGCTACGGTTCCCCGAGGGCAAGCTCTATGAGGACCAGCAGGTCAGCGCGGCCGCCTTCGCGCAGGCCCGGGCCTTCGACGTCATCCCCGACATCTCCGTGTCCTGGCGCATCCGCAACGACCGCTCCTCGATCTCGCAGAGCTCCTGGTCGACCCGCAACCTGGCGGCGCACAACGAGGCCGTGGCTGCGTCGTTCGAGGCGCTGCGCGCGGCCGGCAAGGAGCGGGCCATCGAGATCCGGGCACTCCAGCTGATCTCGTTCAACATGCCGTTCTTCACCCGTCACCTGGCGAAGGGCGGGCCGGAGTTCTGGAAGCTCCTCCGCGAGGCGATCCTCGACCTGGTCCACCGGGTGTCGCGCGAGGAGTTCGTACGGAGCGTCAGCGCACAGGACAAGGTGCTGGTCGAGCTGATCGCCAACGACCGCCGCGACGCAGCGGTCGACTACATCGAGAACTGGGGCAACGACGCCCGCCGCTTCGCGACGCACGCCACGCCGGAGGGGATCCGCGTCGACCTGCCGCTCACCGAGGGCCTGCCCGACGACGTCCACGTGATGTCGGACCGCCAGCTGGAGCTGATCAGCCGTCTGATGCGCACCGTCTGGGAGGGCGACCGGCTCACCGTCACCGGATGGGGCTTCATCCGCAACATCGACCTCGCCGCGAACCCGCCGGAGATCGGTCTCGAGCTCGTCTCCCCCGACGGCGCGACCCGCATCCCGCTGGACCTCGAGCGGTACGACGAGCCCCGGCTCGACGTCTTCGGCGGCCACTGGCACTGCGACTACCGCCCCGGCGGCTGGCGGGCCCGGGTCACCGCGGACCAGATCCCCGCCGACACGGATCGCGAGTGGTCCTTCGAGCTCACCGTCAGCGCGGCGGGTGTGCGCCGTACGTCGCGGCTGCGCGAGGTGTCGATGGCCGGCTCCTCGTCGGTCCCCCAGACCCACGTCGACCGCGACGGTGTCGCCCGCACCGTGCTGCGCGGCCACGAGCGGCAGGTCGTCGTGCGCGTCACCCGCTACCCGGCGTACGCGCTCAGCCAGCAGGTGGACGCCGACGGGTTCGCCACGGTGGTGTTCCGGGCCGAGGACCCCGACCGGGTCGTGATCAACCACATCGACGCTGAGCGCAAGGAGCTGCTGACCGCCGTTCCCGAGGCCACGGACACGGCCGGCGAGTGGCGCGTCCACCTCGATCTGGCCTCGCTGCCGATGCCGACCTCGAACAGCACGTCGTACGGCGTGATCACCCGTCCGCTTCGCCTGCGGCTGCGCCGCCGAGACGGCGAGTACACCTCGATCCTCGCCCCGCCCGGCACCACACCGTCACCCGGCGTGGTCGACGACGTGGCGCTGCGCCGGCGGCTGACGCAGAGCAAGACCGGCGGACTGGAGCTGCTGGACCGCGTGCCGGCCGCCACGTCGTACACGGTCGACGAGGAGACGTTCACGGTCCGCGTCAGCTCGAGCCTGCCGCTCGAGGACTTCACCCCCCAGCTCTCCAGCGCCGACCTGGACGTCCCGGGCACGCTCACCCACGAGCCCGACGGCGGCTACACCCTCGCCTTCCCGCTGGTCGGCTCCCGCTGGGGCTACGACGGGCTGACGCTGCCCTGCAACAAGTACGCCGTGACCATGCGAGCCGCGGGCCACGACCGTGAGGAGGACCTCCCGGTCACGCCGGCCCCGGGCCTGCTCGACCTGCTACCGGCGGACGAGCCGCAGCAGCGTTTCCGCTCGCTCGTGGAGGTGGTCCCGAACTGGCCGCCCGTGCTCACCCTCAACGTCCAGGAGCCCCTGGCCGACGACGTGCGGGGCCAGCGCAACCAGTACCTGCTCCGGACGGCGGCGCGGGTCGAGGAGGCCACCCAGGACAGCGTGTTCTTCCGCGCGCTCTACAGCGAGGTCGCCAACTGCAACATGCTCGGCGTCCACCACGAGCTCGGTCGCCGTGGCACGAGGTTGACGCGCTACTGGTCGGTGCGCGACCACTCCGTCCCGGTCCCCGACGGGGGCGTCGGCCTGGTCGAAGGCACGCCGGAGTGGCACGAGGCGTTCGCCACGTCGCGCTACGTGATGGTCAACGTCCACCAACCGGAGTGGTACACCAAGCCGCGCGGCCAGGTGTTCATCGAGACCATGCACGGCTATCCCTACAAGGTGATGGGCCACGAGTGGTGGGAGAAGGGCGGTTTCCCGTCCGGCCAGATCAACAGCTTCGACCGGCGGGCGCGTGACTGGGACTACTTCGTCTCGCCGGCGACGTACGCGACACCGCTGCTCCGCAAGGCGTTCCTGGAGCCGGCCGGCGCGACCGCCGAGGTGCTCGAGATCGGCTACCCGCGCAACGACGTCCTGCAGTCCGACGAGGCGCCGGAGATCCGCGAGCGGGTCCGCAAGGCCCTCGGCATCGCCGACGGCCAGCGGGTCGTGATGTACGCCCCGACGTTCCGCGACTACCTGTCCGCGGACGACATGGCCGCCGAGCGGATCGACTTCTTCGACGTCGATCGCGCGTCGCGTGACCTCGGGCCGGGCTACACGCTGCTGGTGCGCGGTCACGCGTTCAACGCACGGGCCGGCGGACGTCACGAGGGCGGCGGTCTCGTCCTCGACGTCACGGGGCACCCCGACGTCAACGAGCTGATCCTCGCCTCCGACGCGGCCGTCCTCGACTACTCCTCGCTCCGCTTCGACTACGCGCTGACCGACAAGCCGATGATCTTCCTCGTGCCCGACCTCGAAAAGTACGACGCGGTGCGGGGCGGCGTGATCCCGTTCGCGCCGACCGCCCCCGGGCCGCACGTCACCACCACCCGTGAGGTCGTGGCGCTCGTCCGCGACCTCGACGGTCTCGCGCGCCGTACCGAGGCCGAGCGGGCCACGTTCCGCGACAGCTACACCGACCTCGACGACGGCCACGCCTCGGCGCGGCTCGTCGACGCCGTGTTCGTGCCGCGCGGCGACGCCTGAGCGCTGGGACGTCGAGCACGACACGGACGGCGGAGGGTCAGCCGTCCCCGCGGGGGGTGAACAGCGCGTCCACGAGGCGGGCGGCCGACCGGCCGTCCTCGAGCCCGACGTAGTCGGCACGGAAGCGACGACGGGCGTCGGCGTACTCCTCGGTCAGGCGTGGGAGGTCGCGGAGCCAGGTAGCCGTCTCGCGGGTGCTGGCCGTGTGCGGGCCCGGCGCCGTCGGCCCGAAGGGGATCACGCCGCCGCGCGCACGGTCGTACTCCTCGAGGTCGGGCACCAGGAACACCATCGGGTGGCCGGTGAGGACGTAGTCGAAGCGGAGCGAGGAGTAGTCGAGCACGGCCGCGTCGGAGGCGAGCATCAGCTCGTTGACGTCGGGGTGGTCGGTGACGTCGAGGATCCGGTCGCTCGAGCGCACCCGGTCGGACCGGATCCGGGCGTTGAACGCGTGACCGCGCAGCAACAGCACATAGGTCGGCGGCAGGAGTGCGAGCGCCTCGTCGGCGTCGAAGAAGCTGACGGAGCGGGCGGTCCGGTCCTCGGCCGAGAGGTAGTCGCGGAACGTGGGGGCGTAGAGCACCGCGACCGCGTCGTCGTCCAGCCCGAGCACCGCCCGGGCCCGGCGGCGGGTCTCCACGGCCTCCGACCGGACCAGCGCGTCGTTGCGCGGGTACCCGGTCTCCAGGACCGGGACGTCACCGGCACCCGCGGGCTCGAGGAACGCCTCCCGGAGCAGCGGGGTGGCGTACGGCGCGGGGCTGACCAGGGCGGTCCAGTCACGGGTACGGCGATCGAGGCTGCCGATCTCCTGGACGCTGTTGCCCATCTTCTCCCACCACTCGTGCCCCATCACCTTGTAGGGATAGCCGTGGAAGGTCTGGATCAGGACCTGCTCCTGCGGGCGCACGAACCACTCGAGCTGGTGCACGTCGACGAGGTGGTAGCGAGCACGCGCCACCGCCTCGTGCCAGGCCCGGCTGCGCTCGACCAGGCCGGTGCCGCCCGGCGGGACCGGCACGGACCGGTCGGCGACCGACCACAGCAGGTCGAGGGACGAGCCCCGGCGGACGAGCTCCTCGTGGACCCCGAGACCGTTGCCGTTGGCGAACTCGGAGAACATCGCGCGGAGGAAGACGGCGTCGCGGTCGGCGACCTCGACGCGGACGGACTCTCGCAGCAGCCGCTGGTGGCGCTGGCCGAGCTCGTCGTCGGCGAGCGGCGCGGTGACCACGAGCCGGACGGCGGGGTCGTCGGGTGCGAACAGCTCGACCCGCAGCCGCATCCGGTCCTGGAGCTGCTCGACCGGGAGCGCCGTCGCCAGACCCGGCGCCGGCCGCACGGAGACCCAGTCGGACAGGTCGACGTTGCGCAGGGAGAGGGCGTACCGGCCGGAGGGCAGGGGCGACGTCGGTCGTCCCCAGGTGGCGTGCACGAGCGCGTAGCGCGCCTCGACCTGGCCGTCGTCCGCGGAGGTCAGGACCCCGGGAACCACGGTGTCGCCGACGACGAGCGCCGTCTCCCAGCCCGTCACCGCGGGCGGCAGCGAGAGCCGGGCCACCAGCGCCTCGTCGCCGAGCTCGACGGAGACGACCTCCGCGGCCAGCGCGTACGGCGTGACGCGCAGCTCGCCGCGGCGGTCGGGCCGGACCCGCGGGTCCTCCCATGAAGCCCCGGGCGGTTGGAGGAGGCGTTCCCGCCGCCCGGATCTGTCGCGTCCGACCACGGCGTAGCCGGCCGACCGCAGCGAGGCCAGCGACAGCTCGGCGCGGCCGCCCCCGACCGCGGTCGTGCCGACAGGGGGCCCTCCGGCCAGCGGCTCGAATGCGACCTCGCGCACCCCGTGCGGCAGCCGCAGGGTCAAGGTGTCGCCGGCGACCTGGAGGTCGGCGACCGACCTCCACGGCGCCTCGGCGAGCAGCTCGAACCGTCCGGCGTCGTCGTGGTCGACGGCCAGCACCCGCCCGGTCGGGTCCGACCACGCGGGGACCCCGGCCATGGTCCAGGGCAGGATCCCGACCCGCGCCCGACCCACCAGCCCGTCGACCGCCACCTCGGCCATGAGATGCCACCGACCCGCTCCGGCAGGGAGGCGTCCGGTGTCGAGGCGGGCGACGAAGCCGCCGGCACTGACGTCGCCGAACCAGAGGTCGCTGGCCACGTCGGCCTCGGGACTCGGCACAGGGGCGACCGCCAGCTCGACCTCCGCGGACTCCGAGCGCAGCAGGAGCCGTAGCGACGGGACCCGGTCGGTCAGGTCGACGTTGTCGAGGAAGGCCCACCCGGTGAGCTCGACCGTGTCGCCGTCATCCACCCGGACCCCGGTGACCTCGGCACGTACGTCGACCTCACGGTCGCCGAGGACCCGGTCCTCGACGGGGATGTCGGCCCAGTCGGGGCCGTAGTCGGCGACCACCACACTGCGGTCGCCGTCGCGCTCGACGGTGGTGGCGTAGCGCCGTGCCGTGGGCCGTACGCCGGTCAGGAAGGTCCGCGTCCGCTCGCGGTCGTCGGCGGTGACACGTCCGACCAGCACCTTGCGGTACGCCGACACCCGCCGGCGCGACTCGTCGGCGGCGAGGGAGCGGAGGCGGACGACGACCTCGCGCAGGGTCGTCCAGTACTCGTCGGTGCAGCGCCAGGCCCGGTCGAGGAACGGCTCCGCCGGACCGGCCAGCACCTCGGCGGCGTACACCGCAGCCAGGCGGTCGGGCAGCAACGCGGCGGCCGCGTCGACGCCGGCCGCGAAGGCACGCAGGCCGTCGGGGTCCGTCGTACGCCGGGTGAGTGGCGAGCGGTCGGACTCGTCCCGGCGCAGGAGGCCCACGTGGGTGAGGACGTCGACGCCGGACGCCGAGCCGTAGGTGGTGACGCTGTGGGCGTCGTCGGGACTGGCGAGGTCGGGAAAGGCCCAGCCGTGGTCGTCGTAGGCGCGCCGACGGAAGACCCGGGCGCCGGACGTGGTGTTGGCCAGGAGGTCGGGGACGGAGTCGAGGGAGGCGTGGAGCCGGCGGGTGCTGTGAAGAGCCTGCACCCGCTCGGAGACGGGGAACGCGAGTCCCCGGCGGGTCGGCCGGTGGGCGAACACCGCGAGGTCGGAGCCCGAGTCTCGGAGGGCGCCGATCGTCATCGCGAAGCCGTGACGTGTCACCGCATCGTCGGCGTCGACGAAGGCGAGGAACTCACCCACGACCAGCTCGGCCCCGCGGTTGCGGCCGCTACCAAGGCCGCCCGAGGCGCTGACCACCCGCACCCGGAAGTCGTCGCTTGCGTGCCGGGCGGCCACCGCAGCACCCGCTGCAGGCAGGCCCAGGTCGACCACGACGATCTCGCAGGCCCAGTAGTCCTGCTCACGCAGGGAGGTCAGGCACTCGTCGAGCTCCGCCTCGGCGTCGCGCACGGGGACGACGATGCTGAGCAGCCGTGGGATGCGCACCGCGCCGGGCGCGCGACGTGCCGCGGTCAGCGCGACCCGGTGGACGTTGCGCTTGAGCCGCACCCCACCACGCATCAGGGAAGGTCCTCCTTGCCCTGGTCCGGGCGTCGCGAGCGTCGCTCATCCTAGCCAGGCTGGGACGGCCGTCGGCCGTGGGTACAGTACGCACGGTGTGGCGACGGACCTACCCTCTGGTCAGCGTCGTCGTCCCGGTCCACGACGTCGAGCCGTACGTCGTGGAGTGTCTCGACAGCCTCCTGGCGCAGCGGCACCGGTGGCTGGAGATCATCGTCGTCGACGACGGCTCGAACGACCGGTCGGGCGACCTGGCCGAGTCCGTGGCGGCCCGCGACGAGCGCATCCTCGTCGTCCACACCTCCAACCAGGGTCTCGGCGCGGCGCGTAACGAGGGCGTCCGCCATGCCACCGGCGACCTGCTCGGCTTCGTCGACTCCGACGACGTCGTACCTCGGGACGGGTACGCCGCGCTGGTCGAGCGGATCCAGCGCTCCCGCGCCGACCTGGTGACCGGGGACATGGCGCGGCTCGAGGACGGCGCACTCCGGCCCGTGCCGTGGCTGGCCCGACTGCACCCCGGTGACCGCACGCTCACCGTCGACGACACACCGGACCTGCTCGGTGACGTGTTCGCGTGCAACAAGCTGTTCCGGCGCGACTTCTGGGAGCAGCAGGGGCTCACCTGGCCCGAGGGCGTCCGCTACGAGGACCAGCCGACCACGACGGAGGCCTTCCTCCGGGCGAGCCGGATCGCGGTCACCTCCCAGGTCGTCTACCACTGGCGGATCCGCTCCGAGGGAACGTCGATCACCCAGCAACGCGCGACGGTGCCGGACCTTGCGGACCGCTGGACCACGAAGCGGATGACCCTGGCCTCGGTACGGCACCACGGCTCGGACCGGCTCACCACCGCGCTGCTCGAGCGCGTCCTGCCCGCGGACCTGTGGCGCTACTTCGAGCTGGTGCCCGAGGCCGAGGACGAGTGGTGGCAGCTGCTCGTCGCGGGCGTCCGGGAGCTCTGGGGCGGGCACTCGCTCACCTTCAGCGTGCTGCCACCGGTCCATCGGCTGACCGGCTGGCTGGTCGAGCAGGACCGCCGGGACGACGCCGACACCGTGATCCGCCACCTGCGCGCTCTGAACGGCGTACGGGTGGCGCGGGTGCCCGACGGCCGCGGCGGCGTACGTCTGGACGTGCCCGGCCTCGACGTCGCGACGGTGGCGCCCGAGGCGCTCGCGGTCCGACCGTCCGAGACCTGAGGCGTCAGAGGCTGCTCAGCAGCCGCTCCAGGTCGTCGCCCAGGGTTGCGAAGTCGAACTCCCAGCTGGAGTGCATGGCGTCGAACGAGAGGTCGCCGTCACCGGGCTGCTCGAGATCGGCCGCGGACCAGAAGTAGTGGGAGTCGCCACCCTTCAGCGAGGCGAAGAGGTGCTCGTTGCGGGCGACGTACGCCGTGTGGTTGAGCACGATCAGCGTCTCGAGGCGGCGTGTGTGCATGATGTTGAACATCGCCGAGCCCCCGAAGCCGGCCACCACGCGAGCCTCTCGGAACATGGCCACCTGGGCGGCGAGGGGGTGCCGTTCGGGATAGACCACGGTGAACCCGTGGGCGGCGAAGTGCTGCTCGACCTCGCGGGCGTTACGACACTGGCGGTGGGTCAGCAGGTCGCTGCGCGAGACGAACAGACGAGGCCCGGTCTCGGCCGCCGTCTCGTCCCGCAGCAGACCCTCGCTGAGCCGCTCCCAGGTCACCGTCAGGTCCGGGTGGGCGAAGAAGGGCTCCGCGTTGTGCCACATCGGCGACGCCGATACCACCGAGTCGACCCAGACCGGCTCCGTCACGGCGACGACGTCGTCCTCGGCGATGCCGTAGGCGGAGAACAGGGCACGCTCCACGCCGGGGTCGCGGTCGGGGCGGGGCCGGAACAGGACCTTGAGGTCGGGGTTGCGGCGCTTGGCCTCGTCCCAGCCCCAGAACCGCGACACCACCTCGGTCATCACGTGTCCGAAGTGGCTCGGGTAGGCCGCCTCGAGCTGGTAGTAGTCGCCCTCGAGCGTCGTGCGGGGCCTCGTGGCGCCGTCGATGCGCGCGAAGCCGCCGACGATGTTGCGGAGCATGGGGTTGCTCGGCCGGTCGGCGAGGTGCCAGCGGAAGGAGTCGGGGAGCACCGTGTGGCCGGACCACATGAGGGTCCGACCGCCCAGCCCGACGCGTCCCCGGTAGTGCCGGGTGACCAGGGGAGGGTGACGGATCAGCGCCGGGGTGGCCCCGTCGTCGACGTGCTCGCCGTGGTGGTGGACCGTCGTACGCGAGACGAACTCTCCCGGGGGCCGCGCGTCGATCTGCTCCACCGCCAGCTGGGGCTCGCGCCCGGCCAGCAACGTCGCTGCGTCGACGTCGCGCACCATGAGGTAGTGGGTCTGCCGCTTGGTCACCACCACGAGGTCGCGGCTGACGGCGACCGCCCCCACCGAGCGGGCCACCTCGGTCTCCAGTCGACCGAGCTCCCCGCGACGGCCGGGGTCCTCAGCGACGTCGAGGAAGCCGAGCCATGCGGCGAGCGAGGCACCGACCTCGCCGGGCGACGTGGTGCGGTCGTGGACGAAGACGCCACCGCGGGTCAGGTGCCGCACGACGCCGAGGAAGAGGTCGAGGTGGCCGGAGCAGTCCTGCGGCAGCCGATCGGCGGGCAGGAGGTTGACCACCACGTCGACCGCACCGATCTGCCGAAGCTGCCCGGTGACGTTGGAACGCTTCTCCACCCGCACGCCCCACGCCGTCACCCCGGCGTCCTCCCACTCGGGGGCCGGCTCGTTGGCGAGTACGACGACCTCGTCGTCCTGGAACTGGTGCGTCCAGTCGGTGACGCGACCGCGGATGCTCTCGTCGGCCAGGAGGACGACCTTGCGAGGCCGTCCCGACACGTCCGGCAGCAGCGACAGCAGCGGACCCAGCGGCGAGGCGCCACGTGCAGCGCGTGCGCGTCGCCCCCCGCCGCCCGCCTGCCTACCCGGCACCGGACCCGCGATCGCGGTCTGTCACGAGAGCCCCTCGTCGGAGAGGAACTGCGCCGCGACGTCTTCCGGCTTCTGCCGATCGTTCGAGACCTGTGCGTTGAGCTGGGTGAGCTTCTCGGTCGTCAGCGCGGCCATCAGAGCGTTCAGCGGCGCGGCGACGTCGGGGTGCGCGGCCAGGAAGCTCGACGACACGGCCGGCACGAGGTTCTCCGCCGGCTGGATCTTCTTGTCGTCGGTGAGCAGGACCAGGCCCTGCTCCTCGAGCGTGCCGTCGGTCGTGCTGGTCTCGCCGAGCTGGGACTCGCCGTCGAGCACCGACTTGTAGGTCTGCGGGCTGGCGTAGCCGAGCGGCAGGACCTTGGTGACGTTGATGCCGTACTTGTCCGACAGACCGCCCTCGCAGTCCAGCCGCCCCTTGCAGTCGGGGGCCGCGGCGAGGACGACCGACTTCCCCTTGAGGTCCGACAGGGTCGAGACGTTGTTGGCGTCGGCGTACTCCTGGGAGACGAAGAACGCGTTGCTGTCCGTGGCCTCCGAGGGGTCGAGCAGCGTGATCCCGGCCTTCTTCAGCAGCGGTTGCGCGTCGGTGATCGACTGGTCGGCGTCGGAGAGCGTCACCGGGGCGGCGTTGCTGCCGTTGTAGGAGCCGTTGAGGAACTCGAGGATGCCGCCGACGTACTCGGGAACGACGTCGATGCTCTTGGGGAAGACCTTCATGTAGATGTCGCGGGTGCCGACGAGCTTCACCTGAGGGGTGTACCCCGCCTTCTGCAGCACGCCGGCGTACAGGTCGGCCACGATCTCGGCCTCGGTGAAGTTCTGCCCCGAGATCCGGACGACGCCCTGCCCGGATGCGGACGGCGTCGAGCCGCTGTCGGCAGCTGTGGTGCTGCTGTCGGAGCTACCGCAGCTCGCAAGCAGTGCGGCGCTGGCCATAGCGGTTGCCGCCGCCAGGAAACGCTTGTTCATTCGCTCTCACCTTCTGTGTCCCGCGCCGTGAGGCGCGCGTGTCCGGTGCCCCTGGTGCGCGGGCATGAAGTCGTCATCATCCCCCAACGGTGGGCACGTCGCGAACGCCCTTCCGGGTGATGGGCTGACGAGTCGGGTCGACGGCCCGCTCGGCGGAGCTGCCGATCAGCTCGAGGAGGAAGGCCACGACGGCCACCACGAGGGCCGCCGCGATGCCTTTGGGGTAGTCGTTGCGGTAGAAGCCCTCGGTGATCAGGCTGCCGAGCCCCGGGCCGGCGACCAGCGCCGCGATGGTGGCCGTCGCCCAGACCTGCACCAGCGCGAGACGCAGGCCGGAGACCACCAACGGCAGCGCCAGCGGCAGCTCCACACGGCTGAACTGCTGCCACCCGGTCATCCCCATCCCGCGTGCGGACTCCTTGACCTCCGCGGGGACCTCGTCCACCGCGACGTACCCGTTGGTGACGATCGGAGGCAGGGCGAACAGACTGAGCGCGATCAGGGTGGCCAGACCCGCTCGTCCGTAGGGGCCGAACGTCGCGACGCCCGGCCGGTCGAGCGTGACCAGGATCGCGAGGAGCGCGAAGGTGGGCACCGCCCGGCCGATGTTGGAGATGTTGATCGCCAGGAACCCTGCCCGACCGAGGTGTCCGAGCCACAGCGCCACGGGGAGGGCGAGCACCACGGTGATGGTCAGCGCGGTGACACTGATCAGCAGCTGCTGCACCAGCAGGGTCCAGATGCCGTCGGCACCGGTCCAGCTCGACGCGGTGGTCAGGTAGTCCCAGGTCTCGTTGATGGTCCTCATCCGCGTCGCCTCGTCCATGGGGTCGCGATCCACTGCGCGCCGACGACCAGGGCGTCGAGGACGAACGCGAGGACCACGCACAGCACGCTGGCCGCGAGGAGCTCGGCCTTGAAGTTGTTCTGGACGCCGTCATTGATCAGGTTGCCGAGACCGCCGTAGCTGACGAGGGTGCCGACCGTGGTCAGCGCGACGGTCGAGACGGTGGCGACCCGCAGCCCGGCCATCATCACCGGCAGTGCCAGCGGCAGCTCGATCCGGAAGAGCATCCGCCCGGGGCCGTACCCCAGTCCGACGGCGGACTCGCGCACCTCGTCGGGCACGCCGGCCAGGCCGGACAGCATGCTCCGCACCAGGATCGTCAGGGCGTACAGCGCGAGCCCGATCACGACCGTCCGTGCGGTGATTCCCGTGAAGGGCACGAGCAACGGGAACAGGGCGAGGCTGGGGATCGTGTAGATCGCCGTACTACCGCCGAGGATCGCTCCTTGCAGGCGCGGCATCCGACGCGCCACGAGAGCAAGCGGGAAGGCGAGGATGACGCTGAGGACGAGAGCCGCTCCGGTGATCTGGAGGTGCTGGACCAGAGCCGTCGTCAGGTCGTCGTGGCGGTCGCGCAGATAGTCGAGGCAGATCCAGTGGTTGTTGAGCCTGCTGTAGCAACTGGGCTGGATCGAGATCCCGGCCGCCGCAGGTAGGGTCACGGTCATGAACGCTACCGCGCCCTCGGGGGGGCTGGCGCCGGGCGATCCCATGATCCGGCTCGACGGAGTCGGGAAGGAGTACGCCGACGGCACGGTCGCGGTGCACGAGCTCGATCTCGAGGTGATGCCAGGAGAGATCGTCGTCCTGGTCGGTCCGTCGGGGTGCGGCAAGTCCACGACGCTGAAGATGATCAACCGGCTGATCGAGCCGACCAGCGGGCGGATCTTCCTCGAGGGTCGCGACGTGACGGCCGAGGACCCGGTGCAGCTGCGCCGCCGGATCGGCTACGTGATCCAGCAGATCGGGCTGTTCCCGCACCAGAAGATCGCGACCAACGTCGCGACCGTGCCGTCGCTGATCGGCACCCCGAGGGCCGAGGCCCGGGAGCGGGCGCGTGAGCTGCTGGCCCTGGTCGGGCTCGACCCCGACGTCTACGCCGACCGGTACCCGTACCAGCTCTCGGGCGGCCAGCAGCAGCGGGTCGGCGTCGCCCGCGCGCTCGCCGCGGACCCGCCGGTGCTGCTGATGGACGAGCCGTTCGCTGCCGTCGACCCCGTCGTTCGGGCCCGCCTCCAGGACGAGTTCCTCCGGCTCCAGGAGGAGCTGGACAAGACCGTCGTCCTGGTCACCCACGACATCGACGAGGCCGTGAAGATGGGCGACAAGGTCGCGGTGCTCGCCGAGGGCGGCCGGCTCGCGCAGTTCGGGACGCCGGCAGAGCTGCTCGGCCATCCGGCCGACGACTTCGTCGCCGACTTCGTGGGCTCCACTGTCGGGCTACGACGGCTGACCGTCACCAAGCTGGACCGTGACCACCTCGAGCCGCTGGACGGCGTGGCGACCGGCGACCTCGGGGCCGCCATCGACCTGGACTCCACCCTCGAGCACGCGCTGGCGGTGCTGCTGCGCGACGACCGGCCCCTGGTGGGGGTCAAGGAGGGCTCTCAGTTCGTCGGCGTCCTCACCGCCGAAGGCATCCACAAGGCCCTCCGGGCAAGCCTTCACGCCACGGAGAGTGAGCTCGCGAACTCTCCGTCCGAGGCGGGAGGTCGAGGAGCGTCGGCTCGGGCCCGAGGGACGAGGGACTGAGCGACGCGTCACGAGACTCGGTGACGTGCCTACGGCCTCAGACACCGTCCCCGTCAACCAGCGGGGGTCACCGGGTTTCGAGACGGTCGCAGAGCGACCTCCTCAACCAGCGGAGTCACGGGTTTCGAGACGGTCGCAGAGCGACCTCCTCAACCAGCGGAGGTCACGGGTTTCGAGACGGTCGCTGGGCGACCTCCTCAACCAACGGAGAGCGTCAGGCGTGGCGGATGCCGGGTTGCCAGGTGGTGTGGGCGTCGAGCTCGGCGCGGAGAACGCCGTTCTCGGTGTGGAGTACGTCGTTCTCCTGCTCGAGCTCGGCCACGCGCACGATCGCCTCGGCCGCGCGCCCCTCGGACTCGTCGAGAGCCTGGGTGAGCCGGGCGCCCTCGGCCTCGGCGAGGTCGGCACGGCGGGCCTCGCTGTTGACCTTGCGCATCGCCTCGGCGGCACGGCCCTGGGAGGCGACCACCGCCACCTCGAGCTGGGACGCGGCTCGTTCGGCGGCGCCCACGCGGGTCTGCATGGCGGCGGCGAACTCCTGGTGCTCGGCGGAGCGGGCCTCCGCCAGGGCACGGTAGGACTGTGCCTGCACGGCCCGGTCGCCCGCTGCCTCGCGGCGGGTCTGGACGAGCTCGGAGTGGATGATCCGGGTAGCCACCGCTGCGAGAGCGACGGCCAGGACGGCAGCGACCGACAGGAAAGCCTGCGATCCGCTGAGGACGGCGCCGAGAACGACGACCGCCGCGATGACGACCAGTGCGGAAGCGGACACCACGCGGGTGCTGCGCTGCCGACGACGAGCCTTGGGGGAAGACATGAGGTCAGGCTAGGGCTGCTGGTCGTCCTGAGGGACGCGACACGCGCGTTCGAGGAGCACCCCTCCGACGACGACCAGGATGCCCGCCACGCCCGCACAGGCCGAACGGAAGACCCGCTGACCTGCGAGATCGCTGGTCTCGACCCCGATCCAGCTGACGGCGTACCCGAAGTAGAAGCCCGCCACGAGGGCTCCGACGTAGGCGGAGGCGCGGGCCAGGGCGAGGCGGTTGACGAACTGGTGCGGCGACAGCCGGCTCGTCCGTTGCTGGACGGTACGACGCGTGGACCAGGCGGTCGCCCACAGGATCGCCGCCACCAACAGCAGGGTCAGGGGCTGGCCCCAGGAGACGGTCGGGGGCACGCCGGTGCCGCGGTCCATCATCGAGTGGAACAACCACCCGCCGACGAGCCCGATCAACCCCCATGCGACGAGCGCGCCAGGCCCCATCGGCCGCAGCCGACCCTCGGGCGGCGGCGGGGGCTCGTCGGGAGGCTCGACGCTCACCGGGGGTGACTCAGACCGCTCTCACTGCACCTGGAGCGCGATGTCGTCGCGCTTCTTGAGTCCACTGCGGTCTGTCTGCTCGAGCAGGTCGGCGATGGCGCCGACGTCGGGGATGACCGCATCGGGCTCCACGTCGTACCAGGGCTGGAGGACGAAGGCCCGCTCGGCCGCCCGCGGGTGGGGCAGGCGGAGGCTGTCGTCGTGGCCGCGTCGGTCGCCCACCACGATCAGGTCGACGTCGAGGGTGCGGGGCGCGTTGTCCACCCCGTCGCTCCGGTCACGCCCGAAGGCGTCCTCGATCGCGTGGGCGCGGTCGAGCAGCCGGGTCGCGGCCAGGGTGGTGTCGATGAGCACGACCGCGTTGAGGAAGCTCTCCGAGCCCGCGGGAGCATCGACCGGCTCGGTCTCGTAGATCGGCGAGACCTCGGTGATCCACACGTCGGGGGTGTCGGCCAGTGCGTTGATGGCGCCCTGGATGGCCGCGAAGCGCTCGCCGAGGTTGGACCCGAGGGACAGCACGGCCCGCCGGATCGGGCGCATCTCACCGGTGAGGGTGTCCGCGTCGACGATGTGGGGGTTCGGCGTCTCGGTCACGGGTCGCACCTCACTGGCTTCGAGATCGGTCGGTGATCGGTCGGGTGATCGTCAGCGTCACGTCGGCGAAGGTCGCATCGATGGGGGCCCCGGGCTTGTGGACCGTGACCCGGGCCCATTCAACACGGTCGTCCAAGAGACAGACGTCCGAGATGCGTTGGGCCAGAGTCTCGATCAGGTCGACCGGATCTGACTCGACTGCAGCTTTCACGTGCGCCACGAGACTTCCGTAGTCCACCGTGTCGTGCAAGTCGTCGGACGCCGCCGCCGCACGGGTGTCGATGCCGAGCACCAGGTCCACGACGAAGACCTGACCCTCGCGCTTCTCGTGCTCGAAGACCCCGTGGTGGGCGAAGCACTCGATCCCGGTCACCGAGAGCTCGTCCGCCACTAGCCCTCCTCCCAGCGGGCGAAGGTGCGCAGGGCGTCGTGACTCGCGCGTACGTCGTGCACCCGCAGCCCCCAGACCCGCTGCTGGGCCAGGAGCACGGTGAGGGCGGTGGTGGCGTCCTCCCGGTCGTCGACCGGCCGCGGGTCTCCGGCGCGGTCGGCGAGCAGGGTGCCGAGGAACGACTTGCGACTGGCACCGACCAGGACCCGGAAGCCGAGCGACTGGAGCACCGGGATCCCGGCCAGCAGGCGCCAGTTGTGCGCGGGCTTCTTCGCGAAGCCCAGCCCGGGGTCGAGGACGATCCGCTCGTCGGGTACGCCGGCCGCCAGAGCCGCGTCGACGCGCTGGCCGAGCTCGTCGCGCACCGCGGCGAGCACGCCGCCGGGAGCGTCGTAGACCGCGAAGTCGGTCATCCGGTCGCTGTGGGCGCGCCAGTGCATGCAGACGTACGTCGCGTCGGAGTCCGCGACCACGTCGAGGATCCGGGGGTCCGCCAGGCCGCCCGAGACGTCGTTGACGATCGTGGCGCCGGCGGCAACAGCCTCGGCTGCCACCTCGGCACGCATGGTGTCGACCGAGACGACGACGCCGTCGTCGGACAGAGCGCGGATCACCGGGACGACGCGTCCCAGCTCCTCCTCGACCAGCGGCCGCGTCGCGCCGGGGCGGGTCGACTCACCGCCGATGTCGAGGATGTCGGCACCGTCGGCGACCAGGTCGCGGCCGTGGGCGATCGCGGCATCGGTGGTGGCCCAGCGCCCGCCGTCGGAGAACGAGTCGGGGGTCACGTTGACCACCCCCATCAGGACCGGGAGCGGCGTCATCTCAGCGCCGGTTGCTGCTGATCAGCGCCATCGCCTCGGAACGGGTGGCGGCGTTGTGCATCTGGCCGCGCACCGCCGAGGTGATCGTGCGCGCTCCGGCCTTGCGCACCCCGCGCATGGTCATGCACAGGTGCTCGGCCTCGATCACCACGATGACGCCTCGTGCGTCGAGCGCGTCGACCAGGGCGTCGGCGATCTGGGTGGTCAGTCGCTCCTGCACCTGCGGCCGCTTGGCAAACACGTCGACGAGCCGCGCCAGCTTGGACAGACCGGTGATCTTGCCGGTCTCCGCCGGGATGTAGCCGACGTGGGCGACCCCGGTGAACGGGACGAGGTGGTGCTCGCACATCGACCACAGCTCGATGTCGCGCACCAGCACCATCTCGTCGTGCCCGAGGTCGAAGGTGGTGGTGAGAACGTCGGTCGGCAGCAGGCGCAGTCCCGACGTCAGCTCGGCGTACGTCCGGGCCACCCGGTCCGGGGTGTCGCGGAGCCCTTCGCGCTCGGGGTCCTCTCCGATCGCGATCAGCAGCTCACGCACCGCGGCCGCGGCCCGGTCGTGGTCGAACGGCGGGATCTGGTCGGGGTCGCGCTGGGGCCACGCGATCGGGTCGGTCACGCCGGGGCCGGCGGCTCGGGGGTCGTCGGTCCGGGGCCGATGGGGCCGCCGTGGATGTCGCCACCGGCGCCGGGAGGCGTCAGCACCGCGCCCGCGTCCGAGTCGGGAGCTGTGCCGTTGCTGGCTGCGCGGTCGCGGATCGCCTGCGGGATCTCGACCGGAGGGATCTGCGACGCCTTGCGGTCGGGCGACCCGGTCCAGGCCGGACGCGGCGACCGACGCCGGAGCGCCTCGAAGACGGTGGCGACCTCGGCCTTGTCGAGGGTCTCCTTGTCCATCAGCTCGAGCACCAGGGCGTCGAGGACGTCGCGATTCTCCTCCAGGACGTCGTAGGCCTCCTGGTGAGCGTTCGCGAGGAGCTTCTTGGTCTCCTCGTCGATGATCGCGGCGACGTCCTCGGAGTAGTTCTTGGTGTGCCCGAAGTCGCGGCCCAGGAACGGCTCGCCGTTGCTCTCGCCGAGCTTGATCGCGCCGAGACGGTCGGTCATGCCGTACTGGGTCACCATCGCCCGGGCCACGGCCGTGGCCTTCTCGATGTCGTTGCCGGCGCCGGTCGTCGGGTCGTGGAAGACCATCTCTTCCGCGGCGCGGCCACCCATCATGTAGGCCAGCGCGTCGAGCATCTCGCTGCGGGTCTGGGAGTACTTGTCGTTGTCCGGGAGGATCATCGTGTAGCCGAGGGCGCGGCCGCGGGGCAGGATCGTGATCTTGTGCACGGGGTCGTTGCCCGGCAGCGCCGCGGCGACCAGGGCATGGCCGCCCTCGTGGTAGGCCGTGATGAGCTTCTCCTTCTCGCTCATCAGGCGGGTACGCCGCTGCGGCCCGGCGATCACCCGGTCGATCGCCTCGTCGAGCGAGGCGTCGGTGATCAGCTTCTGGTTGTTGCGCGCGGTCAGCAGGGCGGCCTCGTTGAGGACGTTCTCGAGGTCGGCGCCGGTGAAGCCCGGCGTACGACGGGCCACGGCCAGCAGGTCGATGCCCGGCGCCAACGGCTTGCCCCGCGAGTGGACCTTGAGGATCTGGTGCCGGCCGGAGAGGTCGGGGGCGTCGACCTGGATCTGCCGGTCGAAGCGGCCCGGGCGCAGCAGCGCAGGGTCGAGCACGTCGGGTCGGTTGGTCGCGGCGATCAGGATCACGCCGCCGCGGACGTCGAAGCCGTCCATCTCCACGAGGAGCTGGTTGAGCGTCTGCTCGCGCTCGTCGTGACCGCCGCCCATGCCGGCGCCGCGGTGGCGACCGACGGCGTCGATCTCGTCGATGAAGACGATGGCCGGCGCGTTCTCCTTGGCCTGCTCGAACAGGTCACGCACGCGACTGGCACCGACGCCGACGAACATCTCGACGAAGTCGGAACCGGAGATGGAGTAGAAGGGCACGCCCGCCTCCCCCGCGACCGCGCGGGCCAGCAGGGTCTTGCCGGTGCCCGGCGGGCCATAGAGCAGGACGCCCTTGGGGATCTTGGCGCCGACGGCCTGGAACTTCGCCGGCTCCTGCAGGAACTCCTTGATCTCCCCGAGCTCCTCGACCGCCTCCTCGCACCCGGCCACGTCGCTGAACGTGGTCTTGGGCATGTCCTTGGTGATCAGCTTGGCTCGCGACTTGGCGAACTGCATGACCCCGCGGCCGCCCCCGCCCTGTATCTGGTTCATCAGGAACAGGAAGATCAGCGCGATCAGCACGATCGGGAGCAGCGTCGTCAGCAGCCCGGCGAGGAGGCTCGGGTGGGACTTCTTGACGTTGTAGGCGTCGTCCTGGAGCGTGCCCTTGGCGATCTGCGCCTCGATGCTCTTGGAGAGCTGCGGCGAGGTGCCGTCGAGCCAGTGCGAGGTGACCTGGTCGCCCTCGGCCCGTACGCCGTCGTTGAGGGTCGCCTTCACCTGCTGGTCGCCGTCGACCAGCGTGATCTCCTTGACCTGCCCCTGGCTGATGTAGGAGTTCATCTGCCCCGTGTCGACCTCGTCGTACCCTCCCGAGGGCGCGAGATACTGCAGCGCGAGGAGGACGCCGACCACGGCGACGACGATCCACACCCACGGGCTTCTGAGGAAACGCTTCACAGGACTCTTTCGACCACGAACTCGCTGCTCCACCGGGTCATCCGGGAAGCACTGACTAGGGGATGACGACGGTACACGTCATCCCCTAGGGCCCATTGTCCCTTGAGAAGGCCCGCGCCACTACACCGCCCGGGGATTTCACTCCTTCCAGCAGGCGATCACGGCCGCCGCGACGCCGTAGGCGACGTCTTCTCGGGTCCGACCCTCGGGCAGGTCGGTGTCGCCCAGGCGGGAGGCGTCGACCCACAACGTCTTGTCGTCCTTGATGAACACGACGTCCCCGTGCGCGGTCTCGAACGCCGGGAACCCGAGGTTCGCCAGACCGCGGATCGTCCTCGGGCGGGACAGCCTGGCGCGCAGAGCGTCGTAGTAGGCGCGGCCCGGCTTCGCGGCATCCAGGTCCTTGACCGAGAGCCGGAGATCACCACCGGGCAGCTGGTAGGTACAGCTGAAGGTGCGCGCCTGCCACGAGTGCAGCCCGGCAGGCACCCGCCGGAGGGCCAGGTTGTGGCCGACGGCGTCACGGATCTCGTCGCCGCAGATCATCGACGCCGTCGCGGACGGGCCCGAGGCGCCCTCGCCGTGCCCGTGGGCGTCCATGTCGTCGTCGGACGACGGGTTCATCCCGGGCATCGCCGAGCCGCTCATCACCATGCCGTCGGGCATCACGTGGGTGGCGCCGCGCGATGCGGACGAGCCGCTGCCACAGCTCGCCAGGAGCAGCGGCAGGGCAACCAACACAGCGGCGGTCGTGCGCTTCACGGGTCTCCTTCCGACGCGTCCGATCGGACACATCCAGGAGTGGTTCGGAGCGGCGCCAGAGGTCGGGTTGGAACGCGGTGGCCGGGCTCCCGGGACGGCGCTCGGACCAAACCGGAACCGCACACCGTGGCGAACCATCCCGCGACATCCCGGACAGCACTCCGCGTTCTCGGTCTCGGGCTTCATCACCAACAGAAGGAGAAGACCATGAAGAAGGCTCTTCGAGTCCTCGCACCGCTGGCGATCGCAGCAGTGCCGCTGGCACTCTCAGCCGGCCCCGCCGCGGCAGCGACCGGTACGTCGTACCAGGCGACGCTGAACCCGCTCAACCACGCCACGGGCTCCGGGACCCTGTGGCTCACCCTGGACGGGAACACCGCCACGGTCACCGAGAACTGGACCGGCCTGGCCGCGAGCTTCAGCGGCGCGCCGTACCCGCACGTGCAGCACATCCACATCGGCGCCAAGGGCGTCTGCCCGACCACGGCCGCCGACACCAACGGCGACGGCGTGATCAGCACGACCGAGGGCGGCCCGTCGTACGGCGCCATCGGGGCGACCCTGTCGACCACCGGCGACACGTCGCCCGCGGCCGGCACCAACATCAAGATCGCGCCGGCCGGGCCGAGCACCGACTACCACCGCACCATCACGTTGGACAGCAAGACCGTGGCCTCGATCAAGGACGGCACGGCGGTCATCGTCGTGCACGGGCTGGACCCGGCGACCTTGAGCAAGAAGGCCCAGGGCGAGAAGAGCGACCTGGTGCCGAGCCTGCCGCTGGCCGCGACCTCGCCGGCGCTGTGCGGGTCGGTGCACGCCATGCCCGCCGGTGGCGTGGCCACCGGGACCGGCTCCACCTCCGGAGTCGAGGACTCGACGCTCTTCGGCCTCGCGGGCGGACTGTTCGCCCTCGGTGCCGGTACGGCGCTCTTCACCGTTCGTCGCAGGACCGTGAAGGCCTGACGGACCGATGTCGGAGCAGACCGGGTCACCTCGTCGCCGGGGCACCCCTCGGCGCCGGGGCGCCCTCGTCCTCGCGCTCGTGGCCGTGGTGGCTGCCGGCGTCCTGGCCGTGATCGCGGTGCGTGCCCAGGTCAGCGCTCCCACTCCTCGTTCGGCCGGGCGGATCGACCCGCCCGGCCGGACGAGCTCCACCCACCCGTCGCACGCCTCCTCCGGCAGCGTCAAGACCGGACCGGCCCCGCTCGGGCCGTCCCGGCCGCTGACGATCTCGATCCCTGCCGCCGGGGTCTCCTCCCCGGTGAACCCGATCGGTCTGGCCGCGGACGGGACGCTCGCCGTACCTCAACCGGGGCCGCACCTCGACCAGGCCGCCTGGTTCCGCAACTCACCGGCACCCGGTCAGCCGGGTCCCTCGATCATCGAGGGCCACGTCGACAGCGACGAGGGCCCCTCGGTCTTCTTCCGGCTCGGCGACCTCGAGCCGGGCGACCGGATCGCCGTACGCCGTGCGGACGGCCGCAGGGTCACCTTCGAGGTGGACGCGGTGCGCGACTTCCTCAAGGCGAAGTTCCCCACGACGCTCGTGTACGGCGGCGACCACCTGTCCGTGCCGACCCTGCGCCTCATCACCTGCAGCGACTTCGACACCTCGATCGGTCATCACGTCGGCAACGAGGTCGTGTTCGCCCACCTCGTCCATGTCAGCCACGCCTGAACCCCACCGGTCCCTGGAGGCCCCCATGTCAGTCCGCCACGCCCGTCTCGCACTCGGAGCCGTCACTGCAGTCCTGTCCGCGACCCTGCTCGCCGGATGCGGTGCCGGCAGCAGCTCCGACACGGCCACGCAGCCGTCGCCCTCGATGTCCTCGATGTCGTCGATGTCGTCGATGTCGATGAGCCCGGGTGACGACATGTCCGGCGCGACCGCTGCCCGGGCGACGATCATGATCAAGGACTTCGCCTTCAGCGGTCCGGCCCCGGTGGCGCCCGGCGCCATGGTCACCGTGACCAACGACGACTCCGAGACCCACAGCGTCACCGCGGACGGCGCCGGTGGCTTCGACGTGAACGTGACGCCGGGGACCAGCAAGACGTTCACCGCGCCGAGCAAGGCCGGGAGCTACCCCTTCCACTGCATGTTCCACAGCACCATGCACGGAACCCTCGAGGTCAAGTGACCACCCGCCCCGAGGTGGGCACGATGTCCCTCACGGACCGCGCGCACGCCTCCGGACCCAGCCAGGAGCAGACGATGAGACTCACCCGATCACCCGGCCAGTGGTGCGCGTCCTTCCTCCTGCTGGTCGCAGCAGGGACGCACATCCCGCTGATCCAGGACCACCTCGAGGAGGCGCCGTACGTCGGCTGGCTGTTCATCGCCCTCACCGTCGTGTGTCTCGTGCTCGCCGTGGCGATCCTCTTCGTGGACAAGCCGAGTGTCTGGATCCTCAGCGGCGCGGTCTGCCTGGCGGCCGTGGTCGGCTTCCTGGCCTCCCGCACCGTCGGGCTGCCCCAGATCGGTGACGACGTCGGCAACTGGACCGAGCCGCTCGGGATCCCGGCCGTGGCGTCGGAAGCGCTGATGGTCGTGCTGGCCTGGGCCCACCTGCGGCGAGCCGCGCCCCTAGCTGTACACGTGGGGCGCGAGGGTGCCGATGTCGCGTAGGTTGCGGTACTTCTCGCGGTAGTCGAGGCCGTAGCCGACCACGAACTCGTTGGGGATGTCCCAGCCGATGTAGCGCGGCTCCACCGGCATGGTCAGGGCCTCGGGCTTGCGCAGCAGGGTCGCGATCTCGACGCTCGCCGCGTTCCGGCTGCCGAGGCTGTTGACCAGCCAGCTGAGGGTGAGGCCGGTGTCGACGATCTCGTCGACGATCAGGACGTGACGGCCGGTGATGTCGGTGTCGAGGTCCTTGAGCAGCCGGACCACACCGCTGGACTTGGTGCCGGAGCCGTAGGAGCTGATCGCGATCCAGTCCATCTCGACGTGCCGTGGCAGGGCCCGGGACAGGTCTGCCATCACCATCACCGCGCCCCGCAGGATGCCGACGAGCAGGAGGTCCTTGCCCTCGTAGTCGGCCGCGATCTCGGCCGCCATCTCCTCGAGTCGGCCCTGGATCTGAGCCTCGGTGAAAAGGATGTTCACGAGGTCGTTCTCCATGTGCGCCGCGTCCATGTCGAGAACCCTAAGGGGTGGTTTCCAGACGCTCGCCGGCGCTCGCTCCTCAACCACCGGCGGGACTTGCCGGCGCTCGCTCCTCAACCGTCGGTGGCGCGCTCGAAGCGGAGCAGACCCTCCCGGCGTACGGCGCGGAGGTGGCCGGGCAGGTCGACCCATTTCTGGCCGTGCCAGTCGGTGAGAAGGGCGTCGACGGCCACCACGTGCTGGTAGAACAGCTCGCCGGCCGGAGCACCCGCGGCCACCGCCGCGAGCCTCAGCACGCGGGTCCGGATCGGGCTCTCCAGGCCCGTCAGTGCCTCGACCGGGAGGCCGTCGGCCGAGGCGCCCAGGTCGGCGAGCGCCCGCTCGGCGTACCCGTCGAGCAGCTCCATGTCGGGCCTGAGCTGGTCGGCGGTCCGGGCCAGCGCCTCGGTGACGCCCGGCCCGAGCTCGTCCTCGAGCACCGGCAGCACGCGCCGGCGTACGCGCACCCGGGTGAACGACGGGTCGTCGTTGTGGGGGTCCTCCCAGACCCGCAACCCCTCGACCTGGCAGGCGGTCACGGTGTCGGTGTGGGAGACGTCGAGGAGCGGGCGGCGGTAGGCCTCGAACGACCGCCGCATGCCGGCGAGCGCCCGGCCTCCGGAGCCGCGGGCCAGGCCGAGCAGCACGGTCTCGGCCTGGTCGTCGCGGGTGTGACCGAGCAGGACGACGTCGGCGTCGAAGCTCTCGCGGATCTGCTCGAGGACGGCGTAGCGGGCGGCGCGGGCGGCTGCCTCGGGACCGAGCCCGGGCGCCTCGACCCGGGCACGGGCGCCGACGGTCTCGTCGACGCCGAGCGTGGCGAGCTGGGCCACCACGGCGTCGGCGCGGGCGTCGGAGCCTTCCTGGAGGCCGTGGTCGACGGTCGCGCCGACGACGTACCAGCCCTGGTCGCGGCCCTCGAAGACCGTGGCCGAGGCGAGCGCGAGCGAGTCGGCGCCACCGCTGCAGGCGACGACGAGCCGGGCACCCGGTTCGAGGTCGCCGAGCCCCCGGCGTACGGCGTGACGGACCGCCGCGACGGAGGGGTGCAGGCTCACGGTCAGCCCCTGTCAGCCCTGCAGCACCCGGGCGATCCAGGCGTCGGGATCGTCGATCTCGGTACGGGACGGCAGGTTCTCCGGGGCGGCCCACACGGCGTTGAACTCCGGCATGCCGACCTTGTCGACGACGGCGCGGACGAAGCGTGCGCCGTCGCGGTACTGCGCCATCTTCGCCTCGAGCCCGAGCAGCTTGCGCAGCATCCGGTCGAGGGTGCCCACGCCCTTGCGGCGCTCGTCGAAGCGGCGCCGGATCGTGTCGACGGTCGGGATCACCCCGGGTCCGACACCGTCCATCACCACGTCGGCATGACCCTCGAGCAGCGACATCACCGCGGTGACCCGGTCGAGGATCTCCTTCTGCTCGGGCGTGCTCATCAGGTCGACCAGGCTGGCGCCCTTGCCACCGCTCCTGATCGCCTCGGAGATCCGCTTGAGACCGTCGTCGAGCAGGCGCTGCGGCTCGACGGTCTCGGCGAGGCGTCCGATCTCGGCGAACAGGTGGTCGCGCATCCACGGCACCGCGGTGAACTGCACCCGGTGGGTCTCCTCGTGCAGGCACACCCAGAGCCGGAAGTCCGTGGGGTCGACCTCGAGCTCGCGCTCGACGTGGACGACGTTGGGCGCCACCAGGAGGAGCCGGCCGTTGGGTTCGTGGAACGGGTCGAACTGACCGAGCACCCGGCTCGACATGAAGCCGAGCAGCCCGCCCACCTCGGCCGCCGTGATCCGGGAGCCGACTGCTTGTGTCAGCGGGCCCGGCTTGCCCCGGCGCTCTTCCATCGAGGCGATGATCGGGGAGAGGAGGGAGGCGAACCCGTCCGCGTTCGCTTGGATCCAGGCCGGCCGGTCGACGACGAGCACGGGTGCCGTGCGCTCGCCCGCCTCGAGGCCGGTGAAGGCGCGGACGTACGCCGTCGACCGATCGGCACCTTCCCGGAGCTCGGCCACCGTGGCGGCTGCTTCGTCCTCCGTCACCACCGGCCCGGCCCCGGCAAGCCGCGACCCCAGCGAGACCGCGAGCTGCCAGTCGACCATCTCCGTCGTCATGTCCAGGAGCCTACGTTGGCCGAGCAGCCGCGCGTGAGGGGACGAACGCGCGCGTGGGCGAGGACAGGTTGAGCGAGCCCACCGCTGAGCGTGGGGAGCGGTGATGAGCGAGACGAAACCCGGTGGCTGTGCCTGGGGGCCCCGACCTCTGGTCCTGGACTGGGGCTTCATCAAGGTATGTAGGCGAACCCGTACTTCCCGTGCCGAATTCATCGAGGGAGGAGCAGGTTCACCTACATACCTTGATGAAACGCCCCCCGGCTCAGCAGCGGCAGGTCGCCAGGGTGGCGGCGAGGTCGTCGAGGGCGGCGCGCGCGTCGAGGGTGCCGACCAGCGGGATGTGGTTGCTGATGAAGGCGAAGACCAGCAGGCGGCCGCGGGCGTCGGTGACCAGACCGGCCAGGCCGCTGGTGCCCCGGAGGGTGCCGGTCTTGGCCCGCACCCAGCCGCGGCCGGGTGAGCCGTCGAAGCGGTCCTCGAGGGAGCCGTCGTACGCCGCGACCGGCAGGCCGGTGACGACGGAGCGGAGCTCGGGGTGGTCGCCCGACGCCGCGAGCTGGAGGACCGAGACGATGGACGCCGCGTCGAGCCGGTCGTCGCGGGAGAGTCCGCTGCCGTCGTAGATCTTCGCGTCGGGCAGGTCGATCCCGAGGCCGGACAGGACCTGGCGGACGGCCGCCGCGCCACCCTTGAACGAGCCCTCGCCGTTGACAGTGATCCCGGTCTGCCGGGCGAGCACCTCGGCGCCCTCGTTGTCGCTCACCTGGAGCACCTGCTCGACGATGTCGGCGACCGGCAGGCTGGTCACCCGCGCCACCTCGCGCGCCCCGGCGGGTGCCGGGCTCTCGTCGACCGGTCCGGTGACGTGGACGCCGGCCCGTCGCAGGAACGCCGCGAACTCCTCGGCAGCGCTCTTGGCGGGATCGGCCTCGCGGCTGTCGCCGTCGGGCGCGATGCCCTGGTCGACCCAGAGCGGCGTGATCGGGGAGACCTCGTTGTCGGTGACGTAGCTCGGGGGCCAGTGCGGGCTGAGCTCCGGCCCGGTGAAGAGCGTGGTGTCGTAGGCGAGTGAGGCCGTGGTCACCCCACGGGCCTTCAGGCCCCGGGCGGTCGCCGCGGCCAGCGCCTGGAGGCTGGCGACTCCCCGCGCCGCCGGATCGGTGGGCCGCTTGCCGGTCAGGAAGGGGTCGCCACCTCCGACCAGGGTCAGGCGGTTGCGTCCGTCGGCGACGACCCGGGTGGCGAAGGTGCGGTCGGGGCCGAGCGCCTCGAGGGCGGCGGTGGCGGTGAGGAGCTTGAGGGTGGAGGCCGGCATGGAAGGACTGCGACCGTCGTCGAGGACGGGTGGACCGGTCAGTGGGGCGACGACGGCGGCGAGGTCGGCGAGGTGTGGGTCCCGCAGGGCCGGGCCGAGGGTCCGGCGTACCGACAGCGGGGCGGGGCGGCCCGAGGGCGCAGGCCGGGCGACGGCTCGCGGTGTCGGCACGGGCGGCAGGGTGAGCCCCGGAACGGGCGGGGCGGTAGGTGCGGCGTCGGGCGCGGCACCGAACCAACGCGTCCCGAGGTCGTAGTGGTACGCCGCCGTCGCGCCGGCGAAGAGCGCCAGCACCAGGAGGATCGGTCCCCAGCGGAACAGCACGCCGCCGACCGAGCGGCCCCGCGGGCGGCCCCGTCGGTCTCGTCGTGCCACGTCGTCGCCTCACCCGGTCAGGTCCTGGGCGCACCCGACTGGGCACGCGGCTTCATTCTGCGGGAGACTGGCCCGGACCCGGGCGCCGGGTCGATCCGACGTCTGTGCCGCTGGAGGATGCCGTCATGGAGTTCGACGTACTCGTGGAGATCCCGAAGGGGAGCCGCAACAAGTACGAGGTCGACCATGAGTCGGGACGGATCCGGCTCGACCGGACCCTGTTCACCTCGACGCAGTACCCCGCCGACTACGGCTTCATCGAGAACACCCTCGGTCTCGACGGCGACCCGCTCGACGCCCTCGTCCTGCTGATCGGCGAGCCGACCTTCCCCGGCTGCCTGATCAAGTGCCGCGCGATCGGGATGTACCGGATGACCGACGAGGCCGGCGGTGACGACAAGGTGCTGTGCGTCCCGTCCGCCGACCCGCGGCTCGAGCACATGCGCGACATCAACCACCTGCCGAAGTTCGACCGACTGGAGATCGAGCACTTCTTCACCGTCTACAAGGAGCTCGAGCCCGGGAAGTCGGTCGAGGGCGCCAACTGGGTCGGCCGGGCCGAGGCCGAGCTCGAGGTCAAGGCGTCGTTCGCCCGCCTGCAGGAGCACGAGCACCCCGAGGACGCGAGCTGACCGAGAGAGCCACGGCGCACGGCGCCCACGACTTCGCGGACGACCCGCGCAACGCCGACGTCCTCATCCACGTCAACGGCGACCTGGTGCCGCGGGACCGCGCGGTGGTCTCGGTCTTCGACGCCGGATTCGTGCTGGGCGACGGCATCTGGGAGGGCCTCCGGGTCGTCGGCGGCCACCCGGCCTTCCTCGACCAGCACCTCGATCGGCTCTGGGAGGGCGCGGCCGCGATCGCCCTCGACATCGGGCTGACCCGCGAGGAGCTCACGGCTCGGCTCTACGCCACGCTCCGCGCCAACGACATGACCGACGGTGTCCACATCCGGCTGATGGTGACCCGCGGGCCGAAGTCGACGCCGTACCAGGACCCTCGCTTCTCGGCCGGACCCGCGACGGTCGTGATCATCGCCGAGCACAAGGACCCGCTGCCCGCGACCGTCGAGTCGGGGCTGTCGCTGTTCACCGTGCACGTACGCCGCGCGTCACCGGACACGCTCGACCCGAAGCTGAACGCGCACAGCAAGCTCACCGACATCACCGCCTGCATCCAGGCCTACACGGCCGGTGCGGACGAGGCGCTGATGCTCGACCCGCAGGGGTTCGTGGCGACCTGCAACTCCACGCACTTCTTCGTCGTACGACGCGGCGAGGTGTGGACGTCGTCGGGCGCGTACTGCCTGGGTGGGATCACCCGCGGCAACGTGCTCACCGTCTGCGGTGAGGCCGGGATCCCGGCGCAGGAGAAGCTCTTCAGCCTGACCGACGTCTACTCGGCCGACGAGGCGTTCGTGACCGGCACGTTCGCCGGCGTCGTACCCGTGCACACCGTCGACGGCCGCCGGATCGGTGAGGGCAGGCGTGGCCCGATGGTCGAGCGGCTGCAGGACCTGTACGCCGGGCTGGTCGCCCGCGACGTCGCGGCTCGGGTCGCGCCGTGAGCCTGCGGTGACCGTCCGGCTGGCCTGTTGGTCCGGCCCGCGCAACATCTCGACGGCCACCATGCGGGCCTGGGAGAACCGGCCCGACTGCGAGGTGGTCGACGAGCCGCTCTACGCCTGGTACCTCGCCCACACCGGCCTCGACCATCCCGCGCGCGACGAGGTGATCGCGGCCGGCCAGACAGACTGGCGGCGGGTCGTCGACTCGCTGACCCGGCCGTGGCCGGACGGGCCGGCGCTGCAGTACCAGAAGCACATGGCGCAGCACCTCGTGCCCGCGCTCCCCCGCGACTGGATCGGGCAGCTGCGCAACGTGCTGCTGATCCGCGACCCGGCCGAGGTGGTCTCGTCGTACCTCCGCTCGCGGGCGTCGGTGACTCCCGAGGACATCGGGGTGCTGCAGCAGCTCGAGCTCCACGAGCAGCTGGGCCCGGACGTCCCGGTCGTGGACGCGGCCGACTTCCTGCGGCAGCCCGAGGCGTACCTGCGCTGGCTCTGCACCTACGCCGGCGTCGACTTCACCCCGTCGATGCTGTCGTGGCGAGCCGGCCCGCGCGAGAGCGACGGCGTGTGGGCGCCGTACTGGTACGACGCGGTGCTGCGCTCGACCGGGTTCGAGCCGTACCGACCGCGGCAGGTCGAGCTGACCCCGGAGGGCGACGTCGTCGTGGCCGCGGTGCGGCCCGCCTACGAGACGCTCTACGCCGCGCGGTTGGTGCTCTGAGCTCAGAGGCTCGCGCAGAACGCGTCGAGGCCGCGGGCCGCCTCGACGTGCGCCTCGACGCCACGCACCGCGTCCCCGGGGACCATCAGGGCGTGGTCGGCGTCAGGGATCTCGAGCACCTCGCATCCCCGATCGGCCAGGTCGCGGGCGACGTCGGTGTCCCAGCCGACGTCGTCGGCGGTGCCACCGACCAGCAGCTGACGAGCAGGGTTGGCCACCATCGCCTCGACGAGTGACGGCACCTGCAGCACGGGCGTGAGCCAGACGGCGTCGTACCCGCGTTCGGCGGCCAGCGGCGCGGCGTACGTCCCGAGTGACTTGGCGACGACCATGACGCGGCCGGACTCGGGCAGCTCTCGCTCGACCTGCTCGCGGACCCACGCCGTCGTCCGCTCGTCCGTCTCGTGTCGCGGCGGGTCCCACCAGACCTGGCGCACCGACCACCGGTGCTGGAGCAGCACGAACCCGGCGAAGAACGTCAGCGGGGCCGCCGGTGGGTAGCCGCGGCCCGGTACGACGACCGCCGTACCGACCGGCTCTCCCTCGGGCTCGAAGCGCGTCGCGATGACGCCGGGGATCTCGCTCATGCCCTCATTCCAGGGCATCACCGCCCACTCCTCAACCTGCCCCCCGCCCCCATGTAACGCGGAGTTACTAGCCCGCACGCGCCGTTACAACACCGCATGCGTGGTTGTAACTCCGCGTTACAAGCGGCATCACCCGAGCAGGGAAGGGGAGCGGAGCATCTCGCGGGGTACGCCGAAGGCGTCGACCAGATCGACCGCGAGCGGGCGGATCCGGCGGCACAGCTCGCCGATCTCGCGGGTGATCGCCTTGGAGCGAGCGGCGGAGAGCCGGCCGTGCTCGAGGAACCAGGCGCGGTCGGCCTCGATCGTCGACAGCGCGTGCAGGTCGCAGAGCAGGGTGAGCGCGAGCCGGTGGTCACCCTCGGGCATCGCGCGCACCTTCGCGACGTTGGCCTCGAGCACCAGGCGCTCGACGTGGGCACGGGCGGCCACGAGCACGTGGTCCTGGGCCCGGGAGAAGACCTCCCCCGGCTCCAGCCCGTCGTCGATGCCGCGCTTGAGCCGGCGCGCGACGCCCGACAACGTGTGCTCCTCGCGGAACCGAAGCATGGCGAGCTGGTAGTTCGGGTCGAGCAGCCCGGCCTCCTGGTCCCACCCGTCGGCGCCACCGGGCAGCACGTCCTTGATCCGCTCGAGGAGCGTGTGCGCGGCGGTCCGCTCGATCACCGTCTCCAGCGCGAGCCCGGCCACGAACCGCACCATCCCGAACTGGTCGAGGTCCTCGAAGCCACTGGAGTAGTCGGTGAGCAGGCCCTTCGCCACGAGCTGCAGGAGCACGTGGTTGTCGCCCTCGAACGTCGTGAACACGTCGGTGTCGGCCTTGAGCGCCGCGAAGCGGTTGACCGCGAGGTAGCCCGCGCCGCCGCACAGCTCGCGGCACTCCTGGATCGTGCGGGTGGCGTGCCAGGTGCCCAGGGCCTTGGTGCCGGCCGCCCGCGACTCGAGCTGGCGCCGCCGGTGGTCGCCCTCCTCGTCCCACTCGGCCGAGAACACCTCGTGCAGCTCGGTCGCGACGACCTCCTGGGCGAAGTGCAGGGCATAGGTGTGCGCGATCATCGGGAGGAGCCGGCGCTGGTGCAGGCCGTAGTCGAGGAGCAGCTCCTCCTGCTCCTGCGAGGTGGCGTTGAACTGCCGCCGGCGTACGGCGTACCGCGTCGCGATCACGAGCGCGACCTTCGCGGCGTTGATGCCCGCGCCGCCGACGCAGACCCGGCCCTGGACGAGGGTGCCGAGCATCGTGAAGAAGCGCCGGTCCGGGTTCTCGATCGGGCTCTCGTAGCGGCCGTCGTCGGTGATGTCGGCGAAGCGGTTCAGCAGGTTGTCGCGCGGGATCCGCACGCCGTCGAACCAGAGCCGGCCGTTGTCGACGCCGTTGAGCCCCATCTTCAGACCGTCGTCCTCCACCCGTACGCCGGGCAGCAACCGGCCGTTCGCGCGGATCGGTACGACGAACGCATGAACCCCGTGTGGCTCCCCCGCGACCTCCAGCTGCGCGAACACCACGGCGGCCTCGGCGTGGAGAGCGGCGTTGCCGATGTAGTCCTTGCCGGAGATCTCGTCGGGCGTGGTGACCACGAACTCGTCGGTCGCCGGTTCGTACGTCGCGGTGGTGCCCAGCGCCTGCACGTTGGAGCCGTGCCCGGTCTCGGTCATCGCGAAGCAGCCCAGCACCCGCCCGGACACGAGGTCGGCGAGGTAGGCGTCGTGATGACGCCGCGTGCCGAGCATGAGGATCGCGCCGCCGAACAGCCCGAACTGCACACCGACCTTCACCAGCACCGACAGGTCGCCGTACGCCAAGGTCTCGAAGGCCGCGATCGACGCACCGAGGTCGCCCCCGCCGCCGTACTCCCGCGGGAAGCCCATCCCCGTCTGGCCGGTGCTCGCCATCGTGACCAGGAGGTCCCGGACCCGCTCGCGGTAGTCGGCACGCGAGAGGTCCTCGGCGTCCTCGAGCACGGACGCGTGCTCCACGAGGTTGCGGCGGACCAGGTTGCGCACGTCGACGTAGCGGCCGTCGAGGAAGCGGGTCAGCTCCGCGACGTCGATGGTCGGCGGCCGGTACGCCGACCCAGCGGCCCCGTCGCTCGTGTCGCCCGGGCTGGTGTCGATCGCCATGCGCCGACGCTACCGGGGGGCCGTCCCTGCTTGTAACGCGGAGTTACCACCACGCATGCGGTGTTGCAACGGCGCGTGCGGGCTAGTAACTCCGCGTTACAACGGGCTCAGGGGCGGGCGAAGAAGTTCGGGGTGATCCAGTAGTACATCGAGACCTCCTCGACGTCGCGACCGGTGCGCGGCGCCTGGATGATCATCCCGTTCCCGACGTAGAGGGCGACGTGGTAGATCGAGGAGGGGGAGCTCGAGGAGCCCCAGAAGACGAGGTCACCGGGCCGCAGCGAGCCCTGGGAGATCGGGGTCGACTGGGCGTACTGCGCGACCGAGTAGTGCGGCAGGGAGATGCCACCGGCGCGCCAGGCGCCCATCGTCAGCCCGGAGCAGTCCCAGGCGCTGGGGCCGGCCGCTCCCCACACGTAGGGCTCGCCGATCTGCTGGCGAGCGAAGCTGATGGCGGCAGCAGCTCCCGACGCCGGAGCCGGAGGAGTCGGATCGGCTGGGGGAGCCGGGGGGTTGGTCGGCTCCGTAGGCTCCGGCGTCGGGGGGCTGGTCTGGGTGGGTGAGTCGGTCGGGCCCGAGCCGGGACCGGTGGACGGCGAGGCACTCTGCTGAGCCGCCTGCTGGGCGGCCTGCTGGGCGGCCTGCTGGGCGGCCTGCTGCGCCGCCTGCTGCGCGGCCTGCTGAGCCGCCTGCTGCGCCGCCTGCCGGGCGGCCTTCTCGGCTGCCCGCTGGGCAGCCTCCTGGGCAGCCTGCTCGATCCCGGCCTGGCGCTGCTCGGCCAGCGCGACGCTGACGTGCTGCAGCCGGGCGAGCTGGTGGATCAGGTGGGTCTTCTGCGCCGCGATCGCCTGGGTCTGGCTGTCCGCAGCAGCCGCCGCGGCGGCTGCCTGGTCGCGGGCCGTACGGGCCCGGGCGGTGAGGGCCGCGGCGTGGGCACGCGCCGTCTCGGCCTGGGCGCTCGCGACCCCGGCCAGCGTGGAGGACGCCTGGAACGAGTCGTAGGTGTGGTCCATGGCGTCCTGGGCGTTCTGCAGGGTCGCCATCTTGCTGATCACGGCGGGCAGTCCGTTGCTATCGGTCACGGCCGAGATCGGGCTCAGCGAAGGCCCCATCTCGTACGACGACACGACCGTCGCGGCGTACGACTGCCTCTGCTGCGTGGCATCGGAAGCGGCGATGGCCGCGTGCCGGTCGGCCACCCGGGCGTCCCGGCGGGCCTGCTGCAGCTGCCAGCGCGCGCCGTTGTAGCGCTCGGCAGCCTGCTCGGCACGCACCGCCGCGGCCTGCATCCGGAGGTCCGCCTGGACCAGCGCGGCCTTGACCCCGGCCACGTCGTTCGCCGCCAGGGCCGCCTGGTGCCGCGCGTGATGCACCTGCTGCTTGCTCGGGAACACGTCGTGCCCGTCAGCAGCGGCTGCGGCCGCCATGCCCCCGAGTCCGGTGACCAGGGACAGGGCGAGGGCGGTGACCCCGACTCGGTGCACGAGAGCATCTCCTAGCGCGACGGCTGTTGCGGATGTCGTCTCGGGTGTCTTCCTCTTCACCCATGGCAACTCGCTGCACGCTAATGCGCTTTAGTCACAAAGGGAACAACTTTCACAAAATTCCCAGGAGTCAACGGCGTGTCGGCTTGACGAACTACACGGTTGTAACTTCCTCGGTGCGCTCCTCGATCGGCTCGCGGTGCCGCACGAACGACTGGTGACTCGCCCAGGCGCCGACGTAGAACGACACCAGGGCGATGGCCACACCGGCGACGTCGTCGGCGACGTAGTGCCAGCCGAAGTAGAGGGTGGCGACCGCGGTGAGGCAGGCGTTGACCCAGAAGACGATCTTCAGCCAGCGCATCGTCGTCGTGTACTGGATCATCAGCGCGACCAGCAGGGTGATCGCGACGTGCAGGCTGGCGAAGCCGGCGATGGACTGGAGCGAACCGCTGGCGTCGTTGATATAGAACAGCCGCCCCCACGTGATGGAGGTCATCAGCTGGATCGCGCCGGTGTTGGGGATGTTGCCGTAGGCGAAGGGGTACTCGATGCCCGGGCCCAGGGTCGGCAGCGCGTAGTAGGAGATCGTGCCGAGGGTCCACGCGACGCACTGCGAGACCGCGAACCAGTAGCCGAAGCCGAGGTTGCGCGACCAGATCAGCCATGCAGCCAGCGCCAGCGGGACGAGCGGCAGGAACCAGAGGTACACCGCCGAGAGCACCTCGGCGGAGCCGCCGGTGCCGAGCAGGTTCTGGAGGACCTGCCCCGGCGCCTTGCCGAAGAAGAGCGCCTTGTCGATCGTGTAGAGCTCGCTGTCGAACTTGTGGTTCTTGCCCTCGACGAAGGGCAGCTGGGACTTGAGGTTCCGGTAGGAGACGTAGGTGACGTAGAAGCACAGCAGCCCGCTCACCACGAGCTCCAGCCGTGGTCGCGTCCAGTGCGTGCGGACACGCTCGCGGAACACCTCGGGCATCCGCCGTGGGTTGAAACGGGCGCCCCACACGGTGCGCGGAAGCAGGTCCAGCAGGAACGCCAGGGCGAGGATGGTCGGCAGGCGCAGGTACGACGGCCCGATGAAGCCGTCGGGATCGACCAGCGGATGGCCGAAGCTCACCGCCGTCACCACCGCCAGGGCGCCCATCCCCACGGCGATGGAGACCATGAGGATCTGGGCGCGGCGGTACACCCGGGTCAGTTTAGGGGCGGGTGGCCCGAGCGCGAACCGGCCGGGAGCGGAGCCAGCCGGGTGCGGTCGACCGAGAGGCGTACGTCGTCCCCCGGCGCGACCCGCAGATCGAGTGGGGCGACCGCGTCGACCTCCCCGAGGTCGGTGCGGCAGACGAGGCGCACCTGGCCGGGTGTGGTCCGGACGGTGACGACCTCCGCCGTGACCTGACCGTCGTCCGCGACGGCGAGCGCGGAGCGGCGGACGGCGACGGCGGGCGACGGCGGGAGCCCGGCCGACGCGAGCAGTCGCGCCGCCCCGTCGCCCTCCAGGACCCGGGCGTAGCCGAGGAAGAGGGCGGTCTCGGCGTCGACCGGCGCCCGCCACACCTCACCGATCGGTCCCGACTGGACGATCCGGCCGGCGCGCATGACGGCGAGGTCGTCGGCGACCGTGAACGCCTCCTCGTGGTCGTGGGTGACCATCACCGCGGTGGTGCCGGCCGCGACCAGGATGCGCCGCAGCTCGTCGGCCAGTCGCTGCCGGAGCCCGGCGTCGAGGGCGCTCAACGGCTCGTCGAGGAGGAGCAGCCGCGGCGACGCGGCCAGCGCCCGTGCCAGGGCCACGCGTTGCCGCTCCCCGCCGGACAGCGTGGCCGGGAGCCGGCGGGCGAGGTCGGCGAGTCCGACCAGGTCGAGCAGGTCGGCGACGCGGCGGTCGGCCTCGGCCCGCGGCGTACGCCGGAGCCGGAGCGGGTAGGCGACGTTGCGGGCGACGGTGAGCTGGCCGAACAGCTGGCCGTCCTGGAACATCAGCGCGAAGCCGCGCTTGTGGGTCGGCGTCCGGCTCAGGTCGGTGCCGTGCCAGGCGACGGTGCCGGCGGCGTCCTCGAGGCCGGCGACAGCACGCAGCAGCGTGGACTTCCCACAGCCGGACGGGCCGAGCACGGCGAGCACGCGGCCCTCGACGAGGTCGAGGTCGGCGTCCGCGACGGCAGGCACCCCGTCGTACGACACCGAGAGCCCGCGGACGGCGAGCGCGACGCCCGCCTGGTCCTCGGCCGTCACAGGGTGCCCACCGACGGGACGCGGAGCCGCTCCACCACGAGCATCACCACGGCGGTCGTGAACCCGAGGACGACGGAGGCGGCGAGCGACATCCCGTAGTTGAGGTCGCCCGGGTGGCCGATCAGCCGGTAGATCACGACCGGCAGGGTCGGCCGGTCGTCGCGGACCAGGAACGACGTAGCCCCGAACTCGCCGAGGGAGCAGGCGAACGCGAACCCGGCCGCGGCGAGGAGCGGCTTCCACATCACCGGGAGGTCGACGACCGCGAGCGCGCGCAGGGGAGACGCGCCCAGCGTGGCCGCGGCCTGGCGCAGCCGGTCGTCGATCCCGGCCAGCACCGGCACCAGGATCCGCACCACCAGCGGCAGGGCCACGAGGGCCTGGGCGACCGGGATCAGCAGCGGGGAGTCCCGCAGGTCGAGGGGCGGGTGACCGAGGGTGACCAGGAAGCCGAAGCCCAGGGTCACCGCGGAGACTCCCAGCGGGAGCATGAAGAGCCCGTCGAGCCCGCCCCGGAGCCGGCGCTCACTGCGGGTGCGGGAGCGACGGGTCACGATCATCGCCAGCGAGAGCCCGAGGAGCAGCGACATCCAGGTCGCGTCGACGGCGATGCGCAGCGAGTTCACCAGGGCGGTGGTGACCGGCACCAGCAGGGCCTGGTGGGAGCCGGGGGTCTGGAGGGCGCGGTAGTTGCCGAGGCTCCAGGTGCCGTCGACCCGCACCGACTGCACGACCAGCGCGGCGAGAGGCAGGGCCACGAGCACGACCAGCAGGCAGGTCAGCGCGACGGCCGGAAGGTCGCCGAGGCCCGGGCGACGCAGCCGGACGCGGGACCGCACCACCGTGCCGTCCGGCGTACGACGGGCGCGGGCCGCCGCCACGAGCAGGCCGGTGACGACCACCATCTGCAGCACCGACAGGGCTGCCGCGGCCTGCAGGTCGAGCAGCTGGGTGGTGAGCAGGTAGATCTGGGTCTCGACGCTGGAGTAGCGCAACCCGCCCAGGGTCAGCACGATCCCGAACGCCGTGGCGCAGAACAGGAACACCACGGTCGCGGCCGAGACCAGCGCCGGCCGGAGGGCGGGGAACGTGACGTCGCGCAGCACCTGCCACGGCGACGCGCCGAGGGCAGCCGCGGCCTCGGCGGGGCGCGGGTCGAGCGACTCCCATGCGCCGCCGACGACCCGGATCACCACCGAGGCGTTGAAGAACACCAGGCCCGCCACGATCGCGATCGGGCTGCCGTCGAGGCCCAGCCGGCCGAGCGGTCCACCGCGGCCGATCACGAGCTCGAAGGCGACCCCCACGACGACCGTGGGCAGCACGAAGGGAACGACCAGCAGGGCGCGGATCCAGGTGCGCCCCGGGAAGCGGAGCCGATGGAGGACGTGCGCGGCCGGCAGTCCCAGCAGGCAGGCGAGGACCGTGCCCACCGTCGACGACCAGAGCGTGAACCAGATCGCACGCTGGATCTCCGGGCGGCCGAGGACGGCGAACACCCCGGCAACGTCGAGCTGCCCGTCCTGCACGAAGCCGCGCGACACGATCCCGGCGACCGGGATGACGAAGAAGATCGTCAGCACGGTCAGGGGGATCGCGGCCGTCGCGGCCAGCGTGATGATCCGTCTCATCGTGCGCTCGGGGGTGTCTTCATCGGGGTGAGTTCATCGACTGACGATGTCGCTCCACTGCTGGAGCCAGGCGTCCCGGTGCGCGGTGATCTCGGCGGGGCTGACGGTGAACGGGTGCTTCGGCTGGACGGCGAACCTCGCCCAGGCCGCGGGGAGCGGCGTACCGCTGCGGACCGGGAAGACGTACATCGATCCGGGCAGCGCCTGCTGCACCTCGGGGCTGAGCAGGAAGTCGACGAACGCCTCGGCGCCCTTGACGTTCTGCGCGCCCGCCAGCACACCGGCGTACTCCACCTGGCGGAAGCAGGTGTCGAGCAGGGCCTTGGTGGTCGAGGCGCTCGACCCCTTCGGGACGGTGAACGCGGGCGAGGAGTCGTACGAGACGACGATCGGCAACCGGCCGTGACCGCCGCCCTGGGTGAAGTCGGTCTCGTAGGCCTGTGACCAGCCGTCGGTGAGCGTCGTGTCGTTGGCCATCAGCGACTGCCAGTACGCCGGCCACTGGTCGCCGTACCTCCCGATCGTGCCGAGGAGGAAGGCCAGGCCGGTGGAGCTGGTGGTGGCGCCGGGAACGGCGAGCAGGCCGCGGTACGCCGGCTTGGTCAGGTCTCCGAGGGAGCGCGGCGGAGCCACGTGGTGCGCGCGGAACCAGGTGGTGTCGACGTTGACGCAGACGTTGCCGTTGTCGACCGGGGCGAGGCGGTGCTCGTCACCGGGGAGGACGTAGCGGCCCGCGCCCGGCGGCAGGGACACGTCGTACGGCGCGAACACGCCCGCGTCGAGGGCCCGGGTGGCGAAGGTGTTGTCGACGCCGAACGCGACGTCGCCGGTGGGGTCGCCCTTGGTCAGTACGAGCTTGTTGGTCAGGGTCCCCCCGTCGCCGGCGGCGTGGACGATCAGGTGGTAGCCGGACTGCCGGTCGAAGGTCTCGATCAGCCGCTTCGGCAGCACGAACGAGTCGTGGGTGACCAGGACGACGTCCTTGCTCCCCTCGGAGGTCGTGTCGGCGCCGACGAGTGAGCAGGCGGTGACCGCGGTCAGGGCCGCTGCCGTGGCCAGGGTCCGCAGGGTCCGCGCAGTGCTGGAGTACATCTGACTCCCTTCGCCGGTGCTAACCGGATCAGGTTCGGAGGGTCTGCGGCTCGTTCCGCACTCTCAGCCCGCTCGGGGCTCCCCTGTCTTGTGTCTCCACTCTACGTCCCGCAGCCCGGACGGCCGAACGCCGAGTCGTCCTGCGCCGACTCGGCGTCCTGGGGGGTCGCTGTGCGTCGACTCAGCGGACCAGGGTGACCGGCTCCTGCAGGTGGCGCAGCTTCTCGGGGTTGCGTACGGCGTACATGCCGGTGACCAGGCCGTCCTCGACCAGGAACGTCGCGATGGTGTCGACCTCGCCGTCGATGAGCACGCACAGCGCGGGACTGCCGTTGATGGTGCGGGGCTCTGCCACGGCACGCGGGTCCGCCACACCGCCGATGAAGCGCAACACCTTGTCGCGGCCCAGGATCGGCCGCAGGGCCGCCTTCTTCTTGCCGCCGCCGTCGGTGACGAGCACGACGTCCGGCGCCAGCACGTCCATCAACGACTGGATGTCGCCGGTGTCCACGGCCGCCATGAACCGGTCGACGACGGCCTGCCGCTCACGCAGTGAGACCTCGAGCCGCGGCTGTCGGGACTCCACGTGGCTACGGGCCCGGTGGGCGATCTGGCGTACGGCGGCCGCCGACTTGTCGAGAGCGGCCGCGATGTCGTCGTACGGCACGTCGAAGACCTCGCGCAGCACGAACACCGCGCGCTCCGACGGTGTCAGGGTCTCGAGCACGTGCAGCATCGCCACCGACACGGCATCGGCGAGCTCGACGTCCTCGGCGACGTCGGGCGTGGTCAGCAACGGCTCCGGTAGCCACGGACCGACGTAGCTCTCGCGCTGCCGCTGCACGGTGCGCAGACGGTTGAGCGAGAGCCGGGTGGTGATCCGGACCAGGTAGGCCCGGGCGTCGCGTACGTCGGCGAGGTCGACCTCGGCCCACCGTAGCCAGGTCTCCTGGAGGACGTCCTCCGCGTCGGCCGCCGACCCCGTCATCTCGTAGGCGACCGTGAAGAGGAGGTTGCGGTGGACCAGGAAGACGTCGGTGGCACCCGAGCTCATGCGCCCATCCTCCTGCTTCACCTGGGGTATCCGGAACGTGCTGGGCATGGCGTCTCCTCGGTTGTGTCCTCGTCCGTCGTCATGGAGACACCGGCCAGTGCGGATCTGTGACATCCCCGAGCCCGCGCCCGCCCACTAACCTGCGGGGATGCCGAGCGTCCGTCACCAGCTGCTGGCGCGGGTGGTCCCGCGGCTGCGGAAGTCGCGCGAGCTGGACGACGAACCCACCGAGCGCGCCCGGGTCGAGCGCTGGCACGAGGGCCTGGACCGGACCCTCCCGACCGCGTCGACCCGACGCTTCGGACAACGCTTCTCGGTGGTCACCGAGCAGCTGCCCGGCGGGTTCCCGTCGTACTCGATCGTGCGCCGCGGTCGGGTGCCGAGCCGGACCGTGCTCTATCTCCACGGGGGCGGCTTCATGGCGCCGATCAGCGCCTGGCAGGTCCGGTACGCCGCGCGGCTGGCCACAGCGGCGGGCGCCAGGGTCGTGATGCCCGACTACCCGCTGGCACCGGAGCACTCCTGGCGCGACTCCCACGACGACCTGGTGACGCTCGCGGCACGGCTCGCCGCCGAGGGCGACCTGGTGATCGCCGGTGACTCGTCCGGCGGCGGGCTGGCGCTCGCGATCGCGGAGTCGGTGCGTGACCGCGGCGGCCCGCAGCCGCGGCGGCTCCTGCTGATCTCGCCGTGGGTCGACCTGACCACGTCCACGCCCGAGACGGCAGCGCTCGACCCGATCGACCCGTGGCTGTTCATCGGCAAGGTGCACGCGTACGCCGACTGGTGGGCCGGGACGCCCGACGACCTCGGCCGGCCGGAGGTCAGCCCCGGTCTCGGCGACCTGACCGGGCTACCGCCCGCCCTGGTGTTCTGCGGCACCCGCGACCTGCTGGTGCCCGGCTGTCGTCTGCTCGTACGCCGTGCGGCCGAGGCGGGCTGGGACCTCACCTACGTCGAGGAGCCGGACCTGATCCACGTCTACCCGATCCTGCCCGGCATCCCGGAGGCAGGCCGCGCCTGGCGACGGACACTCGACTTCCTGTACGCCTGAGCTCAACCGGGCGCTGTCGCCACCCACACCCGTCCCCGGGTGCCGTCATCGGCGAGCAGCAGGAACCGGCCGGCACCACTGGCGACCGCCAGCTGATGGTCGCCGTTCACCGTCACGGACTCGGGTGCGACGAGGTCGGTCCACACACCCCCGACGCGGGCGACCGCGAGCCGGAAGCGAACGCCGTCGCTGTAGCTCGCCACGACCTCGTTCCCGGCGACTGCCAGCCCGGAGACGTACGCCGCCTCGAGCCCGGCAGGATCCTGCCGGCCGAAGGTGGAGCCTCGCGACCACGAGCCTCCGGACAGGGTCCAGGCCCCGAACGCGTGGTCGTCGAGTCCGACCGCCAGGAGCCCCTTCGGCGTCTCGGCGGCTCGTTCGGCCGTGGCGAGCGACGCTCCGCCTGGCACCGGATGGCGGGTCCACGAGCCGCCGTCCGCCGGCGTCCACGTCATCGCCGACACGAAGCCCCCGTCGTCGGTCGCGGTGCCGATCACCCACCACGCGCCGTCGTGCCAGACGCTGTCGAGACCCTGGGTGCCCGATCGGGCCGAGCTCGCCAGTCCCGGTGCCCCCTCCTCGATCCGGAACGCCTGCCCGTCTGGAGAGCGCCAGACCGCAGCGCCACCGGTGCGCGTCCCGGCGATCAGGAAGCCGTGCGGACCGCCCTCCAGCCGGCTGACCTTCACCTGCCTCACCCCGCCGAACAGCCCCAACGGCGCGCGCCAGGCGACCAGGGACCCGTCGGCTCGCTGGCGCCACGTGGTCGTGCGCAACGTTCCGCGGGGTCCGCCCGCCCTGGCCCCGACCACGGCGATCCGGCCACGGCTGCAGCCGACCGAGCCGAGCAGGTCGCGAACGGCGAAGACGTCGCCGCCCGGATCCAGCCGCAGCGTCCGCCACCGAGCGGTGTCGGTGCTCGACCAGACGGCGGGACGCGTCTCTCCCGAGGGGGTCGCGGTGGCGCCGACGACGTACCAGCGCCCGCCGCAGTACGACGCGTCCCGGACCAGAGCACGGGCGCCGGCAGGGGTCGGGAGGGAGGACTCGTGCCACGTCAGCGGCGGCGCCGGGGGGTCGCCCCCGCCGCCGCAGCCCGCGAGCGCCACGACGCATCCGCCCATCAGGGCGGCAAGCGCCCGTCGGCCGTGCCTCACCCGTCTCAGAGTAGGCCGGATAGGCCAGGATGGGCCGGGTGCAGGGGATCGCGTCGTACGCCGGCTTCGGTGCCGGACTGCTGACGCTGACCGGCCTCACCGTCGCCCTCGCCCGCTGGGGCCGCGTCGGGCTCGGGTGGTTCCCGCTCGTCGTGGTCGTCCGTGCGGCGGTGCAGCTGAGCATCGTCGCCCTGCTCCTGCGGGGGATCCTGGCGGTGCCGTGGACGGTCGCGGCCTTCGTCCTGCTGATGCTGACGACCGCCTCGTGGACCTCCGGGAGGCGGATCAAGCAGGTCTGGCACGGCCGTCGGATCGCGGTCGCGGGGGTGCTGTCCGGCGCGTCCACCGCGCTCGTCCTGATCTTCGGCCTCCGGCTGGTGGACCCGAACGTGCGCAACCTCATCGCCGTGGCGGGGATCGTGATCGGCAACGCGATGAGCGCCGCCACCCTGGCGGGCCGGAACTTCCATCGCACCTCGCTGGCCCGGCGCCTGGAGGTCGAGGCCTGGCTGTCACTCGGGGCGACCCCGTCGCGGGCGTACGAGGAGATCGGCCACGAGTCCGTCCGCGAGTCGTTGCTGCCGACGCTCGACCAGACCAAGTCCACCGGGCTGGTCACCCTCCCGGGCGCGTTCGTCGGCGCGCTGTTCGGTGGCGCCTCACCCCTCGTCGCGGCCCAGTTCCAGCTGGTGGTGCTGACGGGGGTCGCGTTCGCGATGACCCTCACCGGCATCGTGGTGACCCGGATGGCCGGTCACACGCCGTACGTCCTGGAGGGCTGAGCGCTCGGCGTCTCGACGCATGCCCCGGGTGCGGTGGTGGGCGGGAATGGCGGCGGCGGGCTGCTGCTGTAACTGCGCAATTGCGCCGGTTGGGCAGTCAGCGGGCCGACTCAGCTGTCACAACGGCGCAATTGCGCCGGTTGGACGGTCAGCGGGCCCACTCAGCTGTCACAACGGCGCAATTGCGCCGGTTGGACGGTCAGCGGGCCCACTCAGCTGTCACAACGGCGCAATTGCGCCAGGTGGGCGACCCGCGGCCCGCGCCAGCCCAGCGCGGTCAGGACGTGGGAGCCGGGGCGGTCTCCTCCGGCCCGACGGCCTCGGCGTGGACGTGGTCCGCGCCGTGTCGCGGCACCATCAGCACGATCATCGCGGCCAGCAGCGAGGCGCCGGCGCAGAGCGCGAACAGCTCGCGGTACGCCGTCAGCGACGGCACCGCGAAGCTGCCCAGGATCACCGTGCCGGAGGCCAGGATGCTGCCTCCGATCGCACTGGCCAGCGTGCTGCCGAGGCTCCGGAAGAGACTGTTCAGCCCGTTGGCGGCGGCGATCTCCGACGGGGGCGTGTGCGCGTTGATCATGGACGGGATCGCGGCGTACCCGATGCCGGTGCCCATGCCGACCACCGTGGTGCCGATGATCACCTCGAGGAGCGACCCGTGCCAGACGATCCGCAGCAGCCAGCCGAACGCGACGACGAGGGCACCGAGGGCCAGCGTCTGCGGGGCTCCGCGCAGGGTGATCAGCCGCGCGGCGACGGGTGCGAGCGCGAGCATGGCCAGGCCGCTCGGCAGCATCGCGAGGCCGCCCACCAACAGGCTGGCGCCGAAGCCGTAGCCGCTCTCGGTCGGCGCCTCGACGTACGACGCGGTGCCGATGAAGGACGCGAACAGCGCGAAGCCGAAGAGGATCGAGGTCAGGTTGGTCACCACGATCGGCTTGCGCCGCAGCGCCTGCATGTCCACGAGCGGGTCGGTCACCCGGAGCTGGGTCCAGCCGAAGATCACGAGCAGGACCACCGAGGAGGCCAGCAGGATGACGACCTTCGGGTCGCCCCAGCCCCAGGCGTGGCTCTGGGCGAGCGGCAGCATCAGACAGACCAGCCCGGCGGCCAGCAGGACCGCACCCACCACGTCGACGCGGCCGCCGCTACGGCCGGCGGACTCGGGCACGATGGTGAGGATGCCGACGAAGGCCACCAGACCGGCCACCGTGGTGATCCAGAACAGGGAGTGGAAGTCGGCGTGCTCGGCCACGAAGCCGGCCAGCGGCAGCCCGAGTGAACCGCCCACGCCGAGCATGGCGCTGATCAGCGCGATCGAGGAGCCGACCCGTTCTCGCGGCATCAGCGCCGCGAGAAGGCTGATGCCCAGGGGGATGGCGGCGGCGGAGATGCCCTGGATCCCGCGGCCCACGATCAGCCACGCGATGTTGCTCGTCACCGCGGTGATCAGCGAGCCGACCGTCAGCGCCGCCATCGCGACGAGGAGCATCAATCGCTTGCCGAACATGTCGCCCAGGCGCCCCATGATCGGCACCGACACGGCCGCCACGAGGAGGGTCGAGGTGAGCAACCAGCTCACGTTGCCGGCCGAGGTGTCCAGCTTCGCCGGGAGGATCGACAGGACCGGGATCAGCACGGACTGCGCGAGCGAGACGACGAGAGCACCGAGCCCGACGACGAGCAGCTCGAGGGTGGCGCGGCGGGGCGAGGTGTGGGCCGCGACCTCGGCGTCGTGATCGACGCGCGAGGGCTGGTTCTCGGACTGGTCGGGCATGGGAATCCTCGGCGGCAGGGAAGCGGGCAGACGACCATGCTAACCCGTGTGTGACACCGAGTGCCAACTTCGTTACCGAGTGCCACACGCTGGTAACCTGAGGTTCATGACCGTCGAGCTCACCCTGCGCGACCACGCCCGCGGCGCGGTGCGCGACGAGGTGATGCGCCAGGCCTGGCTGCTCTTCTCCGCTCAGGGGTTCGAGGCCACGACCGTCGACCAGATCGCGGCCGCAGCCGGCATGTCGCGGCGTACCTTCTTCCGCTACTTCTCCGGCAAGGACGAGCTCGTGCTGACGCGACTGGTCGAGTCCGGCCAGAGCGTCGTCGACGCGCTCCGGCAACGGCCCACCGACGAGCCGGTCTGGACCTCGCTACGTCGAGCCTTCGACGAGGGTGTGGCGCAGCAGGAGGCCCATGCGGAGCTGGCGCGACCGCTCCTCGTCATGCTGCGCACCGAGCCGGCCGTCCGCTCCAGCGTCGTCGAGTGGCGCCGACAGTGGCAGGAGCTCCTCCAGCCGGCGGTCGCCGAACGCCTGCCCGGCCGGCGCGGCGGCAGCACCCCCGACGTGCGCGCCGCCGCGATCGTCGCGAGCGCCCTCTCCTGCCTCGAGACGGCCCAGGACGCCTGGGCCGCCCACCCCGCCTCCCGGCTGTCGACCCTGCTCGACCGGGCGATGGCGGCCGTCGCCTCCTGCCCGACCACCTGACGTCAGACGGCGAGGTCGACCGGCAGCCCGAGGACCTCGAAGAGCTCGGGACCGAACGTCGTGATCTCCGCGACGCTGTCGCCCTCCACCCGCAGCACGTCGAGCTTGAGTCCGCGGTACGCCGTGTCGCCCGGCCGACGCAGATAGCTGGCGGCCGCCGGCATCCGGTTGACCCCGGTCGGGAGCAGTCGCCAGTCGCCCTCCCGGTCGGGTCCGAAGGCACGCTCCATCAGCGGGCGCACGGCGACCAGCCCGTCGTACCGCCACGGGTAGGGCGGCATGGTGACGCGCAGGTCGGTGGCGGCCACGGCCAGCGCGGCCTCGGTGTCGCACCGCTCGTGGGCGTCGATGAAGGACTCGAGCAGCCGCTTCTCCTCAGGGTCCGGCGCCGCCGCGGTCCAGTCGCTGCGGTGCGACGGCAGGTGGGCGCGCATCGTCTCGCGTGCCCGCTGCAGGGCGCTGTTGGCGGCGGCGACGCTGGTCTCGAGCAACCGGGCGGTGTCGGCCGCCGGCAGGCCGAGCACCTCGCGCGCCAACAGCGCCGCACGCTGGCGCGGCGGCAGTACCTGGAGGGCGGCCAGGAAGGCGAGCTCGATCGTCTCGCGGGCGACGTAGGCCTGGTCCGGCTCGTCGTCGTCGGCGGCCACCTGGTCGAGCACGGTGTCGGGGTACGGCGTCAGCCAGCTCACCTCGGTGCCGGCAGCGACCCGGCGCTGCCGGGCCCGCGACCGGTCGAGACAGACGTTCGTGGCGATGCGGTACAGCCAGGCCCGGGGGTGGGCTCCGTCGAACGTGTCACGGGCGCGCCAGGCCCGGAGGAACGACTCCTGCACGGCGTCCTCCGCGTCGTCGTACGACGCGAGCATCCGGTAGCAGTGCACGTGCAGCTCGCGCCGGTGCCGCTCGAAGGCGGCTTCCAAGTCACTCATCGCGTCACCGGGCGTGGTGCTTGACCTCCTGGAGCGCCCAGGAGTTGCCATCGGGGTCGTCGAAGAAGATGAAGGTGCCGTAGTCGGCACGGTTCGGCTCCACACCCGGGGTGGGAACGCCGTCGACGAAGTGCTGCGGGCCGCCGTTGGCCACGCCCTTCTCCTCCAGGATCGCGTGCGCCGCCTCGATGTCGTCGACGACGAGGTGGGTGCCCTTGAGCGAGCCGGGTTCGACGCCGCCCCCGAGGCCGGTGCCGAAGACGATCGAGCACGCCGAGCCGGGTGGGGTCACCTGGATCGCCCGGAACGAGTCGTTGGGGTGGAAGTCGCTGTCGAGGGTGAAGCCGAGGGTGTCGACGTAGAACGCGCGTGCGCGCTCCACGTCCGCCACGGGGGCGATGACCACTTCGAGCTTCCAGTCCATCTCGGTCTCCTTGTCGTCCGGGAGCCCACTGTTGCAGGCCCCTCATCCGATGGAACGACGGCGGTCCGCGAAACTCATCGGTCCGCCGATGAACGCCGGTCACCCGGCCCGGGTGACGCCCGTACCCGCCTCCACGCCTGAGGCTGGTGCGAGACATCGCGTGCGAGGAGAGACCATGACACCCACATCCCTGACCTGGAAGAGCGCGTTGGGGCGCGGCGCGATCGCCATCGTCCTCGGCATCATCGCGATCTTCTGGCCGGACACCGCCATCTTCACCTTCATGCTGATCTGGGGGCTCTGGGCGCTCATCGACGGGATCGCGGTGCTCTTCCTGGCCTTCCAGCCGGAAGCGCGTGCGGCCCGCACGATGCTGCTCGTCCAGGGCGCGATCGGCGTGGTGTTCGGACTCCTGATCGTGACCCACCCCGGGATCTCGGCCTCCGTGGTCACCTGGCTGGCCGGTCTCTTCTTCGTCGTCCGCGGGCTGCTCGAGGCGCTGTCCGCGTTCGGCACCTCGCCGAGGGGCTTCCTCCTGGCGAGCGCCGCGATCGACATCGTGCTGGGTGTCCTGTTCATGGCGAACCCGGGCGGCAGCGCCAAGGGCATCACCGTCGTGCTCGGCATCGTGGCGCTGCTCTGGGGCATCGCCCTGGTCGTGATCGGCTTCGTGTGGCGCAAGCAGCCCGCGACGCCGGAGCCGGCCACCGCATGAGCTACGCGGAGCTGGGCACGCTGGTAGCAGCGGTCATCATCGCCGGTGAGATCGTCCTGCGGATCGCGGCACTGGGCTTCATCCCGCGCAACCGCAAGCCGACGACCGGCATGGCCTGGCTGCTCGTCATCCTGTTCGATCCGTGGATCGGCTTCTTCTTCTTCCTCTTCTTCGGCAGTGCCCGGGTCGGGCGCAAGCGTCGTGAGAAGCAGGCGGAGATCAACGCCTTGATCAGCGAGCGCACGGCGAGCCTCCCCGACCGAGCCGACGCGGCGTCGCCGCTGGTGACGACGTTCCTCCACCTCAATCGCTCGCTCGGCGCTCTGCCGCCGGCAGACGCAGCGACGGTGGAGCTGTTCCCCGACTATGTCTCGTCGATCGCGGCCATGACCGCGGCGGTGAAGACTGCCCAGACCCGGGTGCACGTCGAGTTCTACATCTCCGACCTCGACGACACGACCCGTGAGTTCTTCGACGCGCTCGCCGAAGCGTCCGCGCGCGGAGTGAAGGTCCGCTTCCTCTTCGACCACCTCGGGTCGCGCAAGCTGCCGGGCCACCAGGCCATGCTCGAGCACTGCACCGCGAACGGCGTGGAGTGGCACCGGATGATGCCGGTGCGGCCCCTGCACGGGGAGTGGCGTCGCCCCGACCTCCGCAACCACCGCAAGATCCTCGTCGTCGACGACCGGATCGCGTTCAGCGGCTCTCAGAACCTCGTGGAGGCGTCGTACGGCAACGAGAAGTACCAGCAGATGGGTCGCAAGTGGGTCGACCTGATGGCCCGGGTCACCGGCGATACGGTGGCGGCTCTCGACGCGGTCTTCGCCAGCGACTGGTACACCGAGTCCGGGGAGCTGCTCGAGGTGAAGCGTGGCGATCCCACGGGACCCGTCGCTCCCGACGCCATCACCGACGTGACCTGCCAGGTGGTCCCTTCGGGGCCGGGCTTCCCGAGCGAGAACAACCTGCGGCTGTTCATCTCGCTGGTGCACTCGGCGACCCGCCGGATCTCGATCACCAGCCCCTACTTCATCCCCGACGAGTCGCTGCTGTACGCGATCACCACCGCCGCCCAGCGCGGGATCGACGTGGAGCTCTTCGTCAACGAGCAGTCAGACCAGTTCATGGTCGGGCACGCCCAGGCGTCGTACTACGACGCGCTGCTCGCGGCCGGGGTCAAGATCCTGATGTACCCGCCGCCGTTGATCCTGCACGGCAAGCACTTCACCATCGACGACACGGTCGCGGTGATCGGCACCAGCAACATGGACCTGCGCAGCTTCGCCCTCAACTACGAGGTCATCATGATGTTCCTCGGCCCGGACGCCGTAGCCCAGCTGAGGAAGGTCGAGGACGCCTACCGCGCGCTCTGTCGTCAGCTCACCACCGAGGAGTGGTCGCAACGACCTCAGCGGACCCGCTACGTGGACACGGTCATGCGCCTGACGGCGGGGCTCCAGTAGACGCGCTCACCCCTGCGGGTGAACGCCTCTGCGCTGGTCACCCGCGGCGGGTGAAGCCCCGGGCCCCGTCGAGGGCGGACAGTCACGACGTGGGAGCACCGACCCAACCGCCGCACCGGGTGTATGAGATCACCTGCCGCGGCGTGGTGCCCGAAGCACAGCGGGCCGAGTTCGCCGGATGGACCGTCTCCACCGGGTCGAGCCTCACCACCCTCACCAGCGACGGGCCTGCAGACCAGGCCTCGCTGCACGGCGCCCTCGACCGGATCGCCGCCCTCGGCCTGACCGTGGTCGAGGTCCGACACCGGGCGCCGGAGGACGGGAGGACGGGCACGTGACGGCCGAGACCCGCGGCCCCCGCCGCGTCGAGTTCCGCATCGTCGGCGACGTCACCGAGGCGGCGCAGTACCTCTTCGGCGACGTGCAGTACGTCGTCGAGCCGGTGACCACGACCATCGTCGGCGAGGTCGCCGACGAGCAGGAGCTGGTCGAGCTCTGCCACCGGATCCGCGACGCCGGGGTGGAGCTGGTGAGTCTGCGTCGGATCGCTGAGGACACGGACGAGGCCGGATGAGGTCACAGACCGCGAGGACGCTGCTCCGCAGTGCGCTGACGGTGGTCGGGTTGCTCGCTCTCTACGCCGTCATCCCGGTCCCGGGCCAGCGCGAGCCGCTCTGGTTCACCCTGCTCATGGCCCTGGGCGGCCTCGCCTTCCTGGCCTACGCGTTCATCACCCTCGCCCAACGAGCTCAGCGGTCGACGGACGAGACCGCGATCCGGCTCGAGGCGCTCGTCGCGGTCCTGTACGCGTTCGTGGTCTTCATGTCCCTGGTCTACCTCGGCCTGGCGTCGAAGGCCGGCCAGTTCGACGAGCTCCACACCCGCATCGACGCGCTCTACTTCACGATGTCGACCATCGCGACCGTCGGCTTCGGTGACGTCCATGCCACGGGCCAGGCGGCGCGGCTGGTGGTCACCGTCCAGATCTTCCTCGACCTGATCTTCGTCGGTCTGGTGGCACGGATCATCCTTCCGTCCCTGGCACGGCAACGGGCCCAGCGCAACGAGACACGTGCCTCGTGGACGAGTCCCGACGACGACCCCATGGACCCTCCCGACTGACTCCGTGCGTCGTACGGGCTCGGACCGCACTACGCGGTCGGGGCCGCTGCCGTCCGGTCGGTCGCCCAGGCCGCGCCGGCGATCACGGCCTCGCGTCGACTGGCAACACCCAGCTTGCGATAGAGCGACTTCAGGTGCACCTTCACGGTGTTGACCGAGACGAACAGCTCTCGTGCGATCTGGTCGTTGCTCATCATGCTCGGCAGCAGCTGCAGGACCGCGAGCTCGCGGTCGGTGAGCGAGACGTGGTGGCCGGGCCGTGAGGTCGTCGACGCCAGGAGCCGGTCGACGAGGGGCGAGGGCGTCATGACCACGGTCCGATACCGCTCCAGCAGCGGGGTCAGCCGCTCGCGGTCGCGGAGGAACGGGCGGACCCAGCCCTCCGTCTCGGCCGCCTGGAGGGCCCGGGCCAGGGCCAGCAGTGCGGCGCCGTCCTGGCGCAGCGACTCCTGGGCCAGTGCGGTCACCACCAGCGCCTCGATCCCGACCACACCCGACCGCACGCCGACGGTCAGGATCTCGACCTCGGCCAGGGCCACCTCGGCCCGTCCCTCCTGGAGCAGGGCCCGACCGCGGAGCACCTGCGCTGCCGGGGAGACGCCCAGACAGGTGCCGGGATCGAGGAGGCCGAGGGCGGCGGTGGGCCGGCCGGCGGTCAGCTCGTGGTCGGCCTCGACGAGGAGGCACCAGTCCGTCAGGAACGGCACCTCGGGCAGCGTGTCCAGGACCCTGCGCGCCTCGACGAGCGCCGCGCGCGCGGCCGCCGGGTCGACGTTCTCACCGAGCAGCCGTGCGGTCACCAGGATGCGGCAGACCTCGAGCAAGGCGTCGGGACGACGCTCGAGGACCATCGTCGCCTCCTCCAGGGCGCGGCGAGCGGCGACCGGATCACCACGCTGGAGGTGGACCAGTGCGAGGCTCAGCCACGCGCTGGTCGACTGGATCTCCTCCGACCAACCGCGGGCGTCGCCCAGGGTCAGGGCGTGCTCGGCGTGGACCGTCGCCTGGCTGAGCGCACCACGCATCGCCAGGACCAGCGACAGGTACGCACTCGCGAGCAGGCCCCCGTCCACCGGGTCCGGGCGGCTGCCGGGCGAGGACGCGACCCGCACCAGGCAGGCCTCGGCCTCCTCGAGGCGCCCCTGCCAGACCAGGCTCTTGCCCAGCAGCAGGTCGGCGAAGGCGAGGTACGACGGCAGGGCCGGCCAGTGCGCGACCGCGCCGGGGTCGACGGACTCGGCGAGCCCGAGCGCGCGCTCACACTCCGAGGCCGCGAGCACCACGTCGTAGCGACTGCGGGCCGCCCCGGCCCGCAGGAGCGCGAGCACCATCGCGTGCAGCACGGCGTCGTCGCCCTCGTGCTCGCTCCAGAGCTCCTCGGCTCGGACGATGCGCTGGGTCAGCCGCTCGGGCGCTCCCGCGTCGTGAAGCTCCAGGGCGCGCACGGTCGCGAGCCACGGGTCGTCCGGCAGGACGTCGTCTGGCAGGTCGGCCAGCAGCCCGCGCAGCGAGCTGCTGGGGTGCCCGAACACGTGCGCCCCGCCGCGGGCCACCGCGATCCTGCCGAACGCCGACCAGTCGCGAGCGGCGAGCGCCTGGCGCAGGCTCTCGTCGTACTCTCCGTTCTCGGCGAACCAGTACGCCGCCCGGCTGTGGAGGTGCGTGACCAGGGCCGGGTCCTCGGCGTGGAGCCGCTGGCGGCACAGCTCCTGGACGAGACGGTGGTAGCGGTACCAGCCGCGGTGGTCGTCGAGCGGGAGCAGGGGTACGCCGGCGGTCTCCAGCCGTTCGAGGGCGTCGGCACCGCCCGACGTACCGGTGAGGTGCTCGGCCAACCCGGCGTCGACCCGCTCGACGACGCTGGTCTGCAGCAGGAACCGGCGCAGGTCCTCCGGAAGGCGGTCGAGCACCTCGGCGACCAGGTAGTCGGCGACGGCGCGGTTGTCGCCGGCGAAGTCCGCCACGGCGCGGGACCGCTCCGCGTCATCGGTACAACGCTGCAGGGTCAGGGCCGCCAGCCGCAGCCCGACCGCCCACCCCTCCGTGCGCTCCATCAGCCGCTCGACCTCGGGGTCGGCGAGGGTCAGCCCGTGCTGGCTCAGCAGGGCGACCGCCTCGTCGCGCTCGAACGCGAGGTCGGCGTGCCGGATCTCGCTCAGGCCACCGCCCACCCGCAGCCGGTGCAGCGACAGCGGCGGGTCGGATCGGGTGATCATCACCAGGTGGACACAGTCGGGGAGGAGCCGCACCAGGGTGTCGATCGTGCGGACGGCTCGGGGAGCGCTCACCTCGTGGAGGTCCTCGAGCACCACCACCACAGGAGCGTCCAGCTCTTCCAGCGCCAGCAGCAGGCGGTCCAGGAAGGCCTCGTTCACCTCGGCCGGCGCGCGCATCCCGACCAACGACGGGCTGTCGACCCCGGCCCGCTCGAGCGACGCGAGGAACAGGGTCCACAGCCGCTGCGGATCGTTGCAGTCGGCACCGAGCGCAGCCCAGGCCACCCGTACGCCGGGCCCGCGCCGTCGGCGTACCCAGTCGATGACGAGGTGGGACTTGCCGGTACCCGGGCCGCCACAGACCAGCGTGACGGCGCCGCGGCTGCCGGCGTCCATCTGCTCGAGCAGCCGCGGCCGGGACAGGATGTGGGTCGAGGGACGCGGTGGCGAGGTGCGCGCGCGCAGCAGCGGGCGGACGGTGCGTGACGTGGTCATCGTCCGGCCCTCCTCAGACCGAAACCGCGAGAGGCCTCATCGTAGAGCCGACGGCGCTCGGCGCGCTCCGTCATCACCCGGGTTGGACTAGACCGTCTCGGGATCGCGTGCCGCATGCTTGGGCCCTCCCTCCGGCAGATCGGGGACGGGCTCCTCCGCGCCGGGCATCGTCTCTCCCTCCACCGAGATGTGCGGCAGGATCTTGTCGAGCCAGCCCGGCAGCCACCACGCGGCCTTGCCGAACAGCACGATGACGGCCGGACCGAGCGTCACCACGAGCAACCCGGCCAGGAGGACGGCGGTGGCCAGGCCGACGCCGAACTGCTTGATCGTCGGGTCGCCGTTGAGGATGAAGCTGGCGAACACCGACGCCATGATCAGCGCGGCGGCGGTGGTGATCCGGGCACTGGAGGCGAGGCCCGAGGCCGCCGCCTGCCGCGCCTCCTCGCCGCGGTGGTGGTGGCTGTCGATGTGGCTGACCAGGAAGACCTCGTAGTCCATGGACAGGCCGAACAGCCCGGCGAACATCATCAGCGGCACGTAGCTCGCGATCGGCACGGACGTGTCGGGTGTGTCGATGCCGAGCAGCGAGATCCCCCAGCCCCACTGGAACGCGGCGGTCAGCACACCGAAGGCGGCGGCCGCGGAGAGCAGGTTGGTGACGGCCGCCTGCAGCGGGATCAGCAGGGAGCGGAACGCGATCATCAGCAGGATGAAGCCCAGCAGGATCACGGTGCCGATCACCAGCAGCAGTCGAGCGGTGATGAGGGAGGCCAGGTCGACGTACGACGCGGTGAAGCCGCCGACGTACGACGTCATGCCGGTCGTGTTGACGGGGGGCAGCACGTCGCTGCGGACCGTCTTCACCAGGGTGGCGGTCTCGTTGGACGCCGGAGCCGTCGCCGGGACGGCCGACAGCAGGACGACGGAGCCTTCCTTGTTGATCTGGGGAGGCGTCAGGGAGACCACCCCGTCGGTCGCCGAGAGCGCCGACTGGAGGTTGACGACGCGAGGGTCGGTGCCCCGGTCGTCGCCGCCCGCTGCGGTGAGCATGGCGGTGAGCTGGTCCTGCAGCTTGAGGGCCTGCTGCTGCTCCTGCTGCGCCTGCTTCTTCTGCTGCTTGAGCTGGTTCGCCTGCTTCTGGAGGGCGGCCGCCTGCTGCTGCAGGGCCACGCCCTCCCGTTGGAGCTTCGCCGCCTGGGCCTGCAGCGCGTCGCCCTGTGCCTGGAGCTGGTCGGCCTGCGCCTGCAGTGCGTCGGCCTGACGCTGCAGTGACGCCGCCTGGGCCTCGAGGCTCGCCTTCTGCCGGTTCAGGGTGTCCGCCTGCCGCTGGAGAGCGGCGGCCTGCTTCTGGAGCTGCTCGGCCTGCGCCAGGAGCTGCTCGGCCTGCTTCTTCAGGGCAGGGATCTGCTTCTCGATCGTCGCCTCGCGGGCCTGGACGCGAGCCAGCCGACGCTCGAGGCGGCGCAGGAGCGCGGGCTTGTCCGGGTTGTCTGCGATCCGTTGCTCGAGCGCGCGCTCCCGCACCCTGAGGGCTGCCAGTCGCCTCCCGAGCGTGCGGGCCTCGGCGGCCAGCGCTTCGGCCTTCCGCACGAGGGCCGCCTTCTCCTGCTCCAGCTTCCGCTTCTGGGCATTCAGCTCGGCGGCTTTCGCCTCCAGCACCTGCTTCTGCCGGTTCAGCTGGTCGGCCTGCTGCTGGAGCGAGGCCTGTTGCTGCTGCAGCTGGTCGGCCTGCACCTGCAGCGACGCCTGCTGCCGCTTCAGCTCCGCGCCCTGCGACTGCAGCGACGCCTGCTGGGCCTCGAGCTGCTTCTGCTGGTTCTCCAGCTGCTTCTGCTGCTGCGTGAGGCTCTTCTGCTGCTGCTGGAGGTCCTTCTTCAGCGCCGTCGCCTTGTCGTACTTCTTGGTGTACGCCGCGCTGGGCGTGGCGGGCGGGTCCAGGTCGGAGGCGACCTGGAGCGGCCCGTTGTAGCCCACCCCGAAGCCGGCCGTGATCAGGTCGTAGGCCTGCCGCTCGGTGGTGTCGGGGTTGGTGGCACCGATGTCCTCCTGGCCGAGCTCGAGGGAGAAGACCGGGATGATCAGCGGGACCAGGAAGGCCAGTGACAGCACGGCGACCACGACCGGGTGCCGTCGTACGACGCCGGACCAGCGATGCCACATCCCGTGCCCGGGCCTGGGCGTCGGGCTCAGGAACGCCGGCAGGGAGGCCCAGGCGATCCGGTGCTTGAGCAGGCCGAGGAACGCCGGCAGGAGCGTGATCGCGCCGAACACGGCGGCGACCACGCCGATCGCGGAGGCCAGGCCGAGCGCACTGACCAGCGGGATGCCGGCGACTCCGAGGGACAGCAGGGCGATCACGACCGTGGTGCCGGCGAAGACGATCGCACTGCCCGACGTCGCCACCGCGTTGGCGATGGAGTCCTGCATGGCCATCCCGGCCCGGAGCTGCTCCTGATGCCGGGTGATCAGGAACAGCGCGTAGTCGATGCCGACACCGAGCCCGATCATGGTGGCCAGCGTCGGTCCGCTCGACGGGATCGCCACGACGTGTCCGACCAGCCCGATCACCGACAGCGCGACGCCGAGCCCCACGACGGCCGTGATGATCGGCAGCCCCATCGCCACGAGGCTGCCGAGCACGAAGCTCAGGATGATCATCGCGGCGATGATGCCGACGATCTCACTGACCTCGGACGGCTCGTCGGAGAGCGTCGTACCGATCGACCCGGCGGCGGCAGTGGTGATCCCGGCCTCGGTGGCGGGTGCGGTCGCGTCCATGACGTTCTGGGCGATCTCGGTGGTGAGGTCACCCGAGGAGACGTCCATCAGGACCGGCGCGAACGCGGTCTGCTTGTCCTTCGACAACAGGCCGGCCGTCTGCCCGGCACTGCTCAGCGGGTTGGTGACGCTGTAGACGTGGGGCTGCTGCTTGATCGCCTTGACCGACGCGTTGATCGCCTGCTTGTTGGCCTGGTCGGTGAGCTTGCCCTGCGAGACGTCGAAGACGATCGGGTTCGCGCCGTTCTGCTGGGGCGGGAACTTCTCCTGGAGCAGGTCCTTGGCTGACTGGCTGCCGGTGCCAGGCAGGGACAGGTCGTTGTTGGTCTGGGACCCGAAGGTCGCGACCGCGCCGAAGATCACGACGACCAGGAGTACCCAGACGCCGATCATCACCAGCGGGCGGCGGGCGCTGAACCTGCCGAGCCGGTGCAGCAGTCGCGCCACCGTCTCCCTCCCCGTCCGCGACGCCGTGTCCGACACCGCCAGCCGAAGCGGGAGCCCGAGGGGCCGTTCCCGCGTGCACCCGACCACGAACGGGTCGCGCGCGCGGAATGGCCGTGAACCCGCCCATTTCCGAGCCGTCGCCAAGGTACCCGCGGGCGGACAGGCTTGGGTAGGCCGTGGAGACGGCCGGGTCACCCGGTCAGGGTGAGGCACAGCCGATCGACCGCTGACCAAGGTGGAGATGGCACGCTGCCGATTCCGGAGGGAAACGCCATGAACGAGTACACCATCACTCAGCGGCTGACCGCCGAGTTCCTCGGCACGTTCGTCCTCGTGTTCGGGGGCTGTGGGACGGCCGTACTGGCGTCGGGGGTGCCGAACGTCGGCGTCGGCTACCTCGGCGTCGCCTTCGCCTTCGGTCTCACGGTCCTGATCATGGCGTACTCCGTCGGTCACGTCAGCGGGGGCCACTTCAACCCGGCCATCTCCCTGGGGCTCGCCCTGGCCAAGCGTTTCAAGATGTCGGAGGTCCTGCCGTACGTCGTCACCCAGGTCGTCGCTGCGATCGTGGCGTCCGCCGCCCTCTTCGTGGTCGCCAACGGCGTCGACGGCTTCAGCGCCAAGGACTCCGGCTTCGCCACCAACGGGTACGGGGACCGGTCACCGGGCGGCTACTCGCTGCTGGCGGTGATCGTCATCGAGGTCATCCTCACGGCGGTCTTCCTCTACGTGATCCTGGGCGCGACGGACACGCGGGCGCCCAAGGGCTTCGCCCCGCTCGCGATCGGCCTGTCGCTGACCCTCATCCACCTGGCGAGCATCCCGGTCAGCAACACGTCGGTGAACCCGGCCCGTTCGACCGGTCCCGCCCTCTTCGCCGGGGCCGACGCGCTGGGACAGCTCTGGGTGTTCTGGGCCGCGCCGCTCGTGGGCGGCGCGATCGCCGGCCTGACCTACGCGTTGATGTTCGGCAAGGACGCCGACGTGGCTCCGTTGGAGGTGGCGACGGAGGGTTGAGGGGCCGTTCCGCACGTGTCCGCCGAGAAACCGTGGGCACGTGGAGTGGCCGTGAACCCGCCCATTTCCGAGCCGCCGCCACGGTACCCGCACGCGGACGCGCTTGGGTAGGGCTGCTCACGGCGGTCGGGTCATTCCCGCGGGACCTCGCGTCGTACGCACCGGAAGCCGAGATGGCTCATCCCGGTGTCGACCATCTGCGGCCTGCGCGCCGCGGGACGGTAGCGCAGGCAGTAGGAGTCGGCACACAGGTGGGAGCCGCCCTTGATCACCCGGCGGCCGACCCGGAACTGGGGCTGACGCGGGTCATAGCTCTGCTCGACGTCACCGCCGCGCGGGTTGGCCGGGACACAGCACGGCGAAGCAGCGTCCTCGGGATGGCGGCTGGTCCACCAGTCGTCGGTCCACTCCCAGACGTTGCCCGCCATGTCGTGCAGGCCGAAGCCGTTGGCCGGGAAGCTGCCGACCGGGGAGGTGCGCGAGAAGCCACTCTCCTTGGTGCTCCGCCAGGGGAAGTCGGGCGCCGTCCCAGGTGTTGGCCATGATCCGCCCACCCGGACGTGCCTGGTCGCCCCAGGTGAACGTCGTACCGTCGAGGCCGCCGCGCGCGGCGTACTCCCACTCCGCCTCGGTCGGCAGGTCGAGCCCGGCCCAGTCGGCGAACGCACGCGCGTCCTCGTGGGCCACCTGTACGACGGGGTGGTCGGCGCGTCGTTTGACCGAGCTGCCGGGTCCTTCCGGGGCGCTCCAGCACGCACCCGGGGTCCACGACCACCACTGGCTGAGGTGAGCCAGGTCGACCGGCCCGGCCGTCGGTGTGAACACCAGCGAGCCCGGCACCAGGTTCTCGGGCGGCGCACCGGGGAACTCGGCCGGGTCCACCGGGCGCTCCGCGACCGTGACGTAGCCGGTGGCCCTCACGAACGCGGCGAAGCGCTCGTTGGTCACCGGCGCCGGGTCGATGGCGAACGCGTCGACGCGGACCCGGTGGGTCGGCGCCTCCTCCGGGTAGTGCGCGTCGGACCCCATCACGAAGGTGCCTCCGGCGAGGGAGACCACCGAAACGTCCGCGGGGCGCGTCACGCGTCCAGGGAGGCGGCCTGGAGCTTCTCCAGCACCCGCTCCAGGCTGAAGCTGGCCGGCTTCTGGCGTACCGGGAAGTCCGCGAAGGTCTGCAGCCTCTCCGCGACGAACGCCTGGGCCGGGATGAAGAGGAAGAGGTGGTCCAGCATCCAGTCGAAATAGGTGTTCGAGGTGAGGTCCGCGCGTTCATAGGGATCGGTCCTCAGGTTGAAGAGCTTGGGCACCCTCAGCTCGACGTAGGGCTCCATCCAGATCTGGAGTGTCCCGGCCGCCCGCTGCTCCAGGAACACGAACTTCCAGTTGTCGTAGCGCAGCGCCGTCAGGTCGCCGTCGTCGGAGACGTAGAAGAAGTAGGTGCGCGGGCTCTCGTCGACGGCGCCGGTCAGGTAGTCGAGCTGGTTGTGACCGTCGAGATGGACCCGGTACGTCGTACCGTTCAGGTCGGCACCGACCGCGAGCCGGTCGGCGATGTCGGTGTCGCCGGCAGCCGCGAGCAGGGTCACGAACCAGTCGTTGTGGCTGACGATCCCGTTCCGGATCTCACCTGCGGGGATGTGCCCGGGCCAGCGGACCACCGCCGGCACCCGGTAGGCCCCCTCCCAGTTGGAGTTCTTCTCGTTCCGGAACGGAGTCATGCCGGCGTCGGGCCAGGAGTTCATGTGGGGGCCGTTGTCGGTCGAGTAGATGACGATGGTGTCGTCGGCGAGCCCGTTCTCGTCGAGGAAGTCGAGGACGGACCCGACCAGCTCGTCGTGGTCGCACATCACGTCGTGGTACTCCGACTGCCATCGGCCGGCCCTGCCTCGGCTGCCGTCCTTGATGTGGGTCCGGAAATGCATGTGGGTGGTGTTGAGCCAGACGAAGAACGGCGTGTCCCCGGCCCGGGCGTCCGTCATGAAGCGCAAGGCTTCCGGGACGATCTCGTCGTCGATCGTCCTCATCCGCTCCTGGGTGAGCGGACCGGTGTCCTCGATCCGCTGGGTGCCGTCGCCGTTCGCCCACGAGTGGATCACCCCCCGCGGGCCGAACCGCTCGCGGAAGTTCGGGAACTCCGCCTCGGTGGGGTAGTCGTCGAGCTCGGGCTCCTCCTCGGCGTTGAGGTGGTAGAGGTTGCCGAAGAACTCGTCGAAGCCGTGCATGGTGGGCAGGAACTCGTCGCGGTCGCCGAGATGGTTCTTGCCGAACTGCCCCGTGGCGTAGCCGTGCGCCTTGAGCGCGGTGGCGATCGTGGGGTCCTCGGGCCGGATACCGAGGTCGGCGCCTGGCAACCCGACCTTGGTGAGGCCGGTGCGGTACGGGTTCTGCCCCATGATGAAGGCCGCCCGGCCCGCGGTGCAGCTCTGCTCGCCGTAGTAGTCGGTGAAGCGCACGCCCTCGGCCGCGATCCGGTCGATGTTCGGGGTGCGGTACCCCATCACCCCGTCGCTGTAGCAGCTGAGGTTGCTCTGACCGATGTCGTCGCCCCAGATGACCAGGATGTTGGGCTGCTCCGCCATGAATCGCCTGCCTCCTCGCGTCCGCCCCGGAACGGACCGGATCCACGTCGAACCTAGGTCGGGTCTTCTGGAGCGAGCATCACCCCGGCCGGGTGAGGCCTACAGGTGTCGCCTGATCGGGTTCCAGAGCACCTCGAGCGTCGTGGTCACGGCTGCGATCACGAGACCACCGAGCATGGCCGCACCGAAGCTGTCGATCTCCAGCCCGGCGCTGAGCCAGGCGACGATGACCAGGAGCAGGCCGTTGACCAGCAGCGAGAGGGCGGCCACGACCAGGACCGGTTGCGGCACCGGCAGGACCCGTGGCACGGCGCCGAGCAGGGCACTGACCAGGCCGAGCACGAGTGAGACCACGACGTAGGCCCAGAAGCCGCCGGGCACATTGATCCCCGGCACGACGAGCGTGGCGACCCAGACCGCGGCCGTCAGGATGCCCCAGCTCCCGATGACCCGGATCACCAGGCGGATGTCGTCGGTGGTCAGCCCCGAGGTGAGGTCGGCCTCCGTGGGTTCCGGACGCACGAGGGTGGGGTCCTCGAGCTGGAACCGGGTCTTGAGCGCCAGCGCCCACGGGGCCAGGCAGACGTCGAACTGGGCCCCTGTCGCAGCCGCGGCGACCAGGATGAAGGCGATCGCCAGGAGCCAGCCGATCAGGGCGATCGTGACACCGAACAGGCCGAACTCCTGGGTGTACCTCTCCACCTGCTCCGGCATGTAGACGGTGCTGACGATGGAGTACGCCGCGGTGGCGATGGCGGAGACGAGACCGCCGAAGACGAGGCGACGCCAGTGGACCTGACGGTTCAGCAGCAGGTAGGGGATCGACGTCCACAAGATGGTGCCGGTGACGATCGAGAAGGGCACGGTGAACAGCCAGCCCAGCGGGAGGTAGGCGACCAGGGCCCGCGCGCTGTACAGCACGAAGACCTCGAGCAACAGGACGACGAGGCCGAGGGTCGAGTAGACACCACTGCGGATGCCGGCCTTCGGCTGCTCGTACGCCGACCGGTACATCCGCTGGAAACGCCGGGTGAACGACGTACCCGAGATCAGCAGGAGCAGGGCACTGAACGTGCTGACACTGCCCGTTGCGCCCTCGGGGACGGCGAACAGCTGGGTCACCGCGGAGGCTGCGTCCCCCTCGAGATGGAATTTGCTGATCAGCGAGTCGGCGATGACGTTGTCCTTGTCCGCCGGAGCCCAGGTCGCGACCAGGATCAGCAGCGGGATCATGGAGGTGAAGGCCTGTGAGGCCAGCACCATGCTCCGATCGATGCCCGTCATGTCGATGAAGCGCTGCACACAACGACCCAGGAACGAGTCCAGGATCCGCCGGGCGAGATCGGTGAGGTCGTCCCCGGCGGAGGCCACCAGTCGGGCGCGGCCGTCCCGGTCGTCGGGGTCGCCTCCCGTCAGCCAACGCTCCACCACGCGGTCAGTCTCCGGCGCCGACCGCCGGGTTGCCTCGCCCCACGCGGGTGAACCGGCGGAATCCTCTGTGTGGGGCCCCTCGACGCGTGGCGCAATGACCTTGAGCCGCGACGGGCACCTGGGCACAGTGTCCAGATGACCTCCTTCATCTCGCACACCTCGATCGACTGCGCGCACGCCTACGAGCTCTCCGAGTGGTGGAAGCCGGTGCTGGGCTACGTCGACCTCGAGGGCGATCCCAACGAGCCCGGTCATGAGGAGTGCATGATCAAGGACGCCGCGACCGGCCACCAGGTGCTGTTCATCGAGGTGCCCGACGTGAAGCAGGTCAAGAACCGGGTCCACTTCGACCTGATCCCGCGCGAGGGAACCCGTGACGAGGAGGTGGCCCGGCTCCTCGAGCACGGGGCGAGCGTGGTGCAGGACCTGCGTGGCCAGTGGGGGCCCGGCACCGGTTGGGCGGTGCTGGCGGATCCCGAGGGGAACGAGTTCTGCATCCTCCGGTCGCCGGCCGAGCGCGATGCCGCCCGAGCGGCACAGGAAACCCCTAGCGCCTGACCTGCTCGACCTTGCTGGTCTTCGTGAGCGTGACGTACCCAGCCTTGGTGCCGGTCACGGCGACGGTGATCTTCGTGCCCTTCGGCCGGTTGGTCAGCCCGCAGGGTGGCGGCGATCTTCCTGCCGTCCGCTCACCACCGGTAGGCGAGGTGGATCCCGCCGTCCACCGCGACGCGGCGGGGCTGGGGCACTGGACTCCTCAAGGGGTCGGCCGAGACGAGACCTGGCGTCCGCCAGCCTGGTGCCGCCGGGTGGCGACTCGGTGAACAGGCAGCAAACGCCGACGGACCGGAAGCCCTGCCCGGGGGTGAAAGTTGTCGAAGTCAACCGCTCCGGCGCGCGTGAGCGGCGCCGGAGAGGGCGTCACTCGGAGAATCGCTCAGTGCGGAAAGTTGAGCTTCTTGTTCGCTGTGAGGATGACCGCGATGGCGACCGGTATGGCCGCACACACGACGACGACGATCCAACAGTCCCAGTCGAGACCCGGATTGCCGCTCCCACCGCGGGCCCAGAAGACGATCCACCCGACCAAGGCGCCGACGATGCCACACAGGGTGGTCAGCCACAGCGGAGTGCGGTTCTTGCCCCCGGGGGCGACCCACTTGCCCACAGCCCCGATCACGATTCCGGCGATGAGGACGCCGATGATCTCCACAGGCTTCGTTCCTCCAGTCGTGATCGGTAGAACCTCGGTCGTTCAGTGGGCACCATGTTCCAGCCTCGCATCGGCCGCTATGCGCCGGCTGTGAGCCTCCCCTGTATCTGCTGGACGGGGTCGAGCCAGCACGCCACCCCTGCCGTCGGTGGACCTCTCGCGGCTCGAGAACGAGATGTCCGGATGGAGCCGCCTGTCGGAATCGAACCGACGACCTTCTCATTACGAGTGAGACGCTCTACCGACTGAGCTAAGGCGGCGTGCTGCCCGGGTACGACGTACGTCCGGGCAACGGCCGGAAGTATACGGAGGGCGGTCGGGCCGGTGGGAATCGGCAAGAACCCCGCCGCTCAGCAGGACGTGTTGTCCGCCGGGACGATGCCTGAGACGAGGTACGACTCGACGGCGTGGTCGATGCAGGCGTTGCCGGTGTGGTACCCGGTGTGGCCGTCGCCGTCGCGGCGCAGCAGGACCGCGGAGTCGAGCTGATGCGCGAGGGCGACCGCCCAGGCGAACGGGGTCGCCGGGTCACGGGTGGTGCCGACGACGACGATCGGGGGCGCGCCCTTCGCGTGGATGGTCGGCACGGGTTGGTCGCTGCGTGGCGCGAAGCCGCGGCACGCAGTGAGGGTCCAGGCGAAGACCTTGCCGAAGACCGGCGACGCCTTCTCGAACGCGGGGAACTGCGCGGGCACCCGGGTGGCCGGGATCGAGTAGGGGTCGTCGAGGCAGGAGATGGTGAAGAACGCCTCCATGGAGTTGTTCTGGAAGGTGCCGTCGCTGTTGCGCGAGGCGTACAGGTCGGCGAGCTGCATCAGCACGGAGCCGTCACCCGCGAGCGCGGCGCGCAGACCAGCCGTCAGCAGCAGCCAGGCGGAGCGGTTGTAGAGCGGGTAGGTGATGCCGTAGAAGGCGTTGCCCACCGTCAGTTGACGGTCGCCTGCCGGCAGCGGGCTCTCGGCGATCCGGTCGAGGAGCGCGCTGACGGTGTGGAGCACCTCGGGCACCGAGTCGCCGAGGAAGCAGCCGACGTCGGAGTTCACGCAGTTCGCGGCGTACGCCTCGAGCGCCACCTGGAAGCCGCCTGCCTGCTGGAGAGCCAGCTGGCGGGTGCCGAGAGAGACGTCCAGCGCGCCGTCGAGCACGAACCGTCCGACGCGGTGCGGGAAGAGCTGGGCGTAGGTCGCGCCGAGCTTGGTGCCGTAGGAGAACCCGAGGTAGTTGAGCGCGCCGTCCCCGAGCGCCGCGCGCAGGATGTCGAGGTCACGGGCGGACTCGACGGTCGAGACGTGGGAGGCCAACGCCCCCGAGAGCCGGCTGCAGCCGGTCGCCATCCGGCGCTGCTGGGCCCGGAACGCGGCGAGCTCGGGCGCGGTCGTGGGATCGGGGTCCTCGGCGAGGTACTGGTTGAGCTGCGAGTCGCTGAGGCAGTCGACCGGCGAGCTGTCGCCGGTGCCCCGCGGGTCGAACCCGACGACGTCGAAGTGCGCGAGCAGCGGCTGGCCCAGGACCTGCGATCCGGCCGCCGCGGTCGACGTGCCGGGCACCCCGGGCCCGCCGGGGTTGATCACCAGCGAGCCGAGCCGGGACGCGCGATCCGCGGCGGGCACCTTGAGCAGGGACAGCTTGATGGTGCGGCCCGCCGGGTGGCGGTAGTCCAGTGGCACGGTGAGCTCGGCGCACTGGTCGCCGCTCTGGCAGTCGGACCACTGCAGGTGCTGGCCGTAGTACGACGCCAGCGCCGGCGACGGCGCGCGGGTCGGTGACGGCCGCGCCGCGGGAACCACGGGCGTCGGAGCGCCGGCGCCCGCGGGCGACAGGTCGTGGGCAGCGAACAGCGCAGCACCGGCGACGAGCACGACCGCGAGGACCAGCGCGACCGCGGCGACGAGTCGCTTCACCGGGTGGGCGCCTTCAGGGCCACCATCATCGACTCGAGGGCGAGTGGCACGGGCACGTTGAACTCCAGCATCTGCTCGCGCGCATCGAAGATCCACCCGATCCGCCGCAGGTTGAGCTCGGGCGTGGAGGCCCGGACGATCTGCTCGATGTCGGGACGGATCTCCTCGTTGACCAGCTCGCCGCCGCCGGTGGCCAGCGCGATGGCGTCGCGGTAGACCGAGGCGAGGTCCATCAGGCTGCGATCGACGACGTCGAGGTGGCGTCGCTTGGCACGGGTCTTCTGGGATCTCTCCATCGCCGCCAGGGCCGGCGCGTACTCGCGCGGACGGCGCCCGCGCTCCACCACGCCGTACGACGTGTCGAGGTCGGTCCGCTCCCGGGAGTCGAGGTCGCCGGTGATCTGGTCGGCCTCCTCCTGCGTGGTCTCGTGGAGGTTGGTCGCGGCGTTCATGCAGGCGCCGAGGCTGGTGAGCCGGGCGGGCCAGGTGATCACCTCGTGGCGGCGGTTGCGGGCTCCCTCGTCGCGGGCCAGGGCCCGAGCGCGCCCGATGTGGCCCTGGCTGGCGCGCGCGCAGTACGACGCGAGTGCGGCGTCGACGCCGGCGCTGCGCACCAGGAAGTCGGCCACGTCGGGGGTGGACGGCGTGGTCAGGGTGACCAACCGGCAGCGCGACCGGATGGTCGGCAGCAGGTCTTCGACGGTGGGCGCGCAGAGCATCCAGACGGTGCGGTCGGTGGGCTCCTCGATCGCCTTGAGCAGCGCGTTGGCCGCCTGGTCGGTCAGCCGATCGGCGTCCTCGACGATCATCACCTGCCACCGCCGACCGACCGGCGCCAGCGCCGAGCGGCGGACCAGGTCGCGGACCTCGTCGACGCCGATCGAGAGCTTCTCGGTGCGCACCACGGTGACGTCGGCGTGGCTCCCGGCCAGCACCGTGTGGCACGAGTGGCAGACGCCGCAGCCGGGCGGCTGCTCCTCACACTCGAGCGCGGCCGCGAACGCGATCGCGGCGTTGGAGCGGCCGGATCCCGGCGGCCCGATGAACAGGAACGCCTGGCTCATCCCGTGGCCCGACGCGGCCGTGCGCAGGGCCTCGATCACGCGGCGCTGCCCCACGAGGGAGTCCCAGACGCTGGGAGCGGTGGCGGTCGTCATCGTCGCGCCGCCTGACCGAGCAGGGGCTCGACCCGCTGCCACACCGCGGCCGCGATGTCGTCGGCCGGACGGCGCGCGTCGAGCACGAGATAGTGGTCGGGGTCGGCGGCAGCCAGCTCGAGGAACGCTGCCCGCACCCGGCGGTGGAACTCGGGTGACTCCCCCTCGATCCGGTCGCGCTCGGCGAACCGGCCGAAGCCGTGCTCGGGGTCGAGGTCGAGCACGACGGTCAGATGGGGACGCAGGTCGTGGGTGGCCCAGCGTGCGACGCGCTCGACCTCGTCGGCGGCCAGGGTGCGCCCCGCGCCCTGGTAGGCGAGGAGCGAGTCGACGTAGCGGTCGGTGATCACGACCTCGCCGCGCTCGAGCGCGGGCCGGACGACGGTGTCGACGTGCTCGGCCTTGTCGGCGGCGTAGAGCAGCACCTCGGTGCGGTCGGACAGCTCGCCGGTGGCCGGGTCGAGCACGATCCGGCGTACTTCCTTGCCGACCGCGGTGTCACCCGGCTCGAAGGTGAGCAGGACGTGATGACCACCCGTCTCGAGAGCCGAGGCGAGGGCCCGGGACTGCGTGGACTTGCCCGCTCCCTCGCCGCCCTCGAAGCACACGAAGACCCCGGTGGTGGTGTACACGCCCCCGCCCTTTCCTGGTCCTGGTGTGGTCGGGCCGAGCGTAGTCGAGGCCTCCTACAGCGGCGGCCGAACGTCGTACGGCGATGCCCACTACGGTGGTGCCTCATGAGCGCCACCGTCTCGACGCCCACGTTCGTCACGTCCGACAAGGTGATCATCGGTGGCTCGGCGGCGCTGTGCGTGATCAGCGGGTTCGCCCACTACGGCGGCTGGAACTCCGTCACCGCCTTCCTCGTCTCGGCGGCGGCGGTCGCGCTCCTGGCGTCGCTCGTCGGACGGTCCGTCGACCAGCTCGGCGACCGCTTCGGGGCGGGCGCCACGGGAGTCCTCCAGTCGGCGCTGGGCAACCTGCCGGAGCTGTTCATCTGCATCTTCTCGCTCAAGGCGGGCCTGGTGGACGTCGTTCGCGCCGCCCTGGTCGGCTCGATCCTGGCCAACCTGCTGCTGGTGCTGGGCCTCGCGTTCGTCGTCGGCGGCCTCCGCCACGGCACCCAGCAGCTCGGCTCCGAGCGGGCCCGCACGATCATCGTCCTGCTGGTGCTGTCGGTGACGGCGATGGCGATCCCCTCCTTCACCCACTGGCTGCACACCGCGGCCGACGACCACGAGCCGACGTTCTCGGTGCTGGTGTCGGTGCTGCTGCTGGTGCTGTTCGGCCTCTCCCTGCCCTTCTCGTTGCGCAAGGACGCGAGCGAGACCTCCGGCCAGGAGAGTGCGATGGAGGAGCCGCGCTGGCCCGTGTGGCTGGCGGTCGGCACGCTCGCGGTCGCCGGGCTGCTCGCGGCGTTCGTCTCCGACTGGTTCGTCGATGCCCTGCAGCCCGCCATGGACTCGCTGTCGATCAATCAGACCTTCGCCGGGCTGGTCGTCGTCGCCATCGCCGGCAACGCCGTCGAGAACGTCGTCGGCGTCCAGCTCGCCGCGAAGAACCAGTCGGAGTACGCGTTCTCGGTGATCCTCAACAGCCCGCTGCAGATCGCGCTGGTGCTCGCTCCCGTACTCGTGATCGTCTCGCAGTTCTTCGGGCTCGCCTCGCTGACCCTGGTCTTCGCGCCCCTGCTCGTCGTGGTGCTGATGCTCTCGGTGATCCTGGCCGCGTTCATCGCCTTCGACGGGGAGTCGAACTGGCTCGAGGGCGCCACGCTGATCGTGCTCTACGGCATCATCGCCACGTCGTTCTGGTGGGGGTGAGGCCGCCCGTGAGCGAGGCACGAGCTCACGGGCGAGGCTCTCCCGGTTGAGCGAGCCCACGGCCGAGCCTGCGAAGCCGTGACGGCGAGACGAAACCTCGCGCGCTGTCACCGGCCTCAGGCACCTCACCGGGTTTCGAGACGGGCGCAGAGCGCCCTCCTCAACCAGCGGTGGCACGGCGAGTCGAGACTCCGTGAGCAATCCAGGGACCTCAGGCACCTCACCGGGTTTCGAGACGGTCGCAGAGCGACCTCCTCAACCAGCGGTGGCACGGCGAGTCGAGACTCCGCGAGCAATCCAGGGACCTCGGGCACCTCACCGGGTTTCGAGACGGTCGCAGAGCGACCTCCTCAACCGGCGGGTAAAGGAGCGCCGCAGCCGGCTTGCCGGCAAGGCGGGCGGCGGCCCGGGGGACCGCCGGCAGGCGGTCCCCCGGGCCGTGCTGTCACCTCCGGCTCGAGGAGATCGAGAACCGGTCGATCTTGAACCGGTGGGCGGTGCCGCCGGTCGAGACGATCTCGTAGCCGAAGCAGATCTGGCCGACGGTCGAGCCCTTGGGCATGAAGCCGTGGCTCGTGAGGTAGCCCAGGCGCCGCTTGAGCGCGATGGCGCCGTGGTGCAGCGGCTTGTTCGGCACGTAGGCGAGGTAGGAGTGGTCACCGGTCGCGTAGAGCCGCCACGTGCGGTGGGAGAACCTCAGTCCGCGCTTGACCAACGACCCGGCCGGGAACTGGTGGTGGTTGTCCGTCCAGATCATCACCTCGGTCGAGCTCGGGCTGGCCACTCCATTCATCCAGATGTCGTAGGCACCGTCGTAGATCCCGACGTGCGGAGAACGGGACGCGAAGGTGCTGGTGAGCGTCTTGAACGAGCTGAGCCGCGGCGCGCCGTCGTAGTCCCGGTGCACGTTCGGGTAGGTCTTCACGGCTCCGTCGCCACGGCTGTTGTCGGCGGTGGCGGTCGCGTACCAGTTGCCGGCGGAACATGCGCGGAGCGTCTCCTTGACCTTGTAGCCGGCGACGTTCCACATGTTGTTGTGCACGTAGTAGCGGCCGAAGGTCTGTCCGCCGTTGGTGTCGCTGGTCACGAAGCGCGGGTGGACGCAGGCCCGGGTGGTACCGGAGGCATCCGCGCCCGCGGCGCCGAGGCCGACCGTGACCGACACCAGGGCGAGGACGGGCAGCAGTCGTCCGAGAAGAGGCAGGTGTTTCATCGGGGGGTCCTTGTCTCGATAGGTGTGTAACGGCCCCCCCGGATCGCTTCCTGTCGCGACTCCGCCCGCCAAGCCGAACGGCCGGGCGGAAGACCCAGGCACCATGTCTGGCTTCGTCGCAGAAGTCAATGCTTCGAGGTGGCATCTGGACACACGCAGAGCCGCGGTGGATCATCCACGCCGAGGCTCGCGGCCTCACTTCTTCGCGGCGGCCTTCTTGGTCGTCTTCTTGGCGGTCGACTTCTTCGCCGGCGCCTTCTTCGCTCCGCGCTTGGCCGCCTTCTTCGCCGGGCCCTTCTCACGACGTTCGGCCAGGAGCTCCGCAGCGCGCTCGAGGGTGATGGCCTCGACGGTGTCGTCCTTGCGCAGCGTCGCGTTGTACTCACCGTCGGTGACGTAGTCGCCGAAGCGGCCCGACTTCACCACGACCGGCGCGCCCGACACCGGGTCGGCCCCGAGCTCCTTGAGCGGCGGGGCGGCGGCGGACCGGCCACGCTGCTTGGGTTGTGCGTAGATCGCCAGCGCCTCGTCGAGGGTGATCGAGAACAGCTGCTCCTCGGAGGTGAGCGAGCGCGAGTCGGTGCCCTTCTTCAGGTACGGCCCGTAGCGACCGTTCTGCGCGGTGATCTCGACACCGTCGGCGTCGATGCCGACCACCCGCGGCAGCGACAGCAGCTTGACCGCGTCGTCCAACGAGACCGTCTCGAGCGACATCGAGGCGAACAGTGATCCCGTGCGAGCCTTGGCCGACTTGGGCGCGCCCTCGGGCAGCGCCTCGGTGACGTAGGGCCCGTAGCGGCCGTTCTTCGCCACCACCTCCAGTCCGGTCTCGGGGTGCGCGCCGAGACGCTTCTCCTCGCCGGCCGGGTTGGCGAGCAGCTCCCGAGCCTTGGTCAGGGTCAGCTCGTCGGGTGGCAGGTCGTCGGGCACGTTCGCCCGTACGGCGGCGCCGTCACCCTCACCGTCGGCCTCTCCACTGCTCGGCCCCGGTCCCTCGAGGTAGGGGCCGTAGCGGCCGACGCGCAGCACGATCCCGCTGTCGGGACCGGCCACCGGGAAGGTCGCCAGATCCTTGGCGTCGATCTCCCCGAGCTCGTTGACCAGCTGGTGGAGGCCGATCACCCGATCGGAGCCGAAGTAGAACTCCCCGAGCTCGGTCACCCGGTCGGCGCGGCCGGCCGCGATCTCGTCGAGCACGTCCTCCATGTCGGCGGTGAACTCGTAGCTGATCTGCCGCGGGAAGTGCTCCTCCAGCAGGCGTACGACGGAGAAGGCGATCCAGGCCGGCACCAGCGCCGTGCCCTTCTTGTAGACATAGCCGCGGTTGAGGATGGTGCCGATGATCGAGGCGTACGTCGACGGCCGGCCGATCTCGCGGTCCTCGAGCTCCTTGATCAGGGTGGCCTCGGTGTAGCGGGCCGGCGGCTTGGTCTCGTGCCCGTTGGCGCTCAGCGACGCCGCCGACACCGGGTCGCCCTCGTGCAGGTCGGGCAGCGGCGTCTCGGCGTCGTCCTGGCGCTTGTTGTTGTCGGTGCCCTCGACGTAGGCCTTGAGGAAGCCGTGGAAGGTGATCACGCGGCCGCTGGCGGAGAACACGACGTCGCGCCCGTCGGCCGCCTGGCCGCCCAGCCGGATGGTCACCGAGTGGCCGACGGCGTCCTTCATCTGCGAGGCGACGGTGCGCATCCAGATCAGCTCGTAGAGCCGGAACTGCTCACCGCTCAACCCGGTCTCCGCCGGGGTCCGGAAGCGTTCGCCGGAAGGGCGGATCGCCTCGTGCGCCTCCTGGGCGTTCTTGACCTTCGAGGCGTAGGTGCGCGGGGCGTCGGGGAGGTACTCGGCGCCGTAGAGCTCACGGACCTGCGACCGCGCCGCACCGACCGCCGCACTCGACAGCGTCGTCGAGTCGGTGCGCATGTAGGTGATGAAGCCGTTCTCGTAGAGCCGCTGCGCCACCGACATCGTGCCGGAGGCGCTCATCCCCAGCTTGCGGCTGGCCTCCTGCTGCAGCGTGGTGGTGCGGAACGGCGCGTAGGGCGAGCGGCGGTAGGGCTTCGACTCCACCGAGCGCACGTCGTACGACGTGTCACGCAGCGCCGCGACCAGGCTCTCGGCCGCGTTCCGGTCGAGATGGATGCGATCGTCGGCCCGCTTGCCCTTCAGCTCCCCGTCGGTCCCGAAGTCGGAGCCGCCGGCGATCCGGACCGCGTCGACGGAGTGGAGCTTGGCGGGGAACATCCGCGGCTCCTTGCCGGAGCCGGCGTCGAAGGTGCCCTCGAGGTCCCAGTACGACGCGACCCGGAACGCGATCCGGTCGCGTTCGCGGTCGACGACGAGACGGGTCGCCACCGACTGCACGCGGCCGGCCGAGAGACCGGACATCACCTTCTTCCACAGCACGGGCGAGACCTCGTACCCGTAGAGGCGGTCGAGGATCCGGCGCGCCTCCTGGGCCTCGACGAGGTCGTCGTTGATCTGGCGCGGGTTGGCCACCGCGGCGAGGATCGCGGGCTTGGTGATCTCGTGGAAGACCATCCGGTGCACCGGGATGCCCTTGGGCTTCAGCTCGTCGAGGAGGTGCCAGGCGATCGCCTCGCCCTCGCGGTCCTCGTCGGTGGCGAGGTAGAGCTCGTCGGCGTCCTTGAGCAGGCTCTTGAGCTTGGCGATGTGGCTCTTCTTGTCGCGCGGCACGACGTAGTAGGGAGTGAAGCCGTTGTCGACGTCGACGGCCAGCCGACCCCACGGCTTGTCCTTGATGCTGGCCGGGGTGTCGGCGGCGGAGTTGGGCAGGTCACGGATGTGGCCGATCGAGGACTCGACCACGTAGTCGCTGCCGAGGTAGCCGCCGATCGTCCGCGCTTTGGCGGGTGACTCGACGATCACCAGCTTGTGTGCCACTGCTTCTCCTGACTCTGCCTGTTGCCGCACTCGGGGCATGAACCGGTGGGTGTTCACGGCTCACGGCGGCTCACGGTAGCGCGTCCTGTCCAATCGTCGACCGGCCAGCCCGGCACGTGGCCGTGTCCGGCCGTGCCGAGGCGGGCCTCCGTGAGCAGTCGTCGTACGTCGGGAGGGCACGCCGGACAGAGCGACGCGGCCCCGGGTTCCGGGACCGCGCTGCTGGGTCAGGTCGGGTCTCAGACGCCGAAGGAGTGCATCACCCGCTCGGCGGTCTGGTGGGCGATGCGGTACCCGTCGACCATGGCACGGCGGAAGTGCAGGCCGGACCAGATGCGGGCGTTGAACGCGTCGTGCTCGAGGTCGGAGAGGTGGGCATAGACCCGCGGAGTCGGCGAGTTCACCGAGCGGAGCTCGAGCGCGGTGTCCTCGCCGAGGGTGCGGCGGATGACCTGGCAGGCCGGCCCGGTCAACCCCGCGTGGCCACTGACGTAGTCGGAGTAGTTGGGGTTCGGCACCAGGGGCACCCAGCCGTCCTCGGGGTCGGTACAGCGGTTGCCGTCGGAGCCTGCGCCTGCCACCGCCTGGCTGGGCCGCCAGAAACCCACGTCCCGCTTGAGCTCCCACACCCGGATCGCGGAGTCGGTCATCGCCCCGTGGATCATCGCGAACAGCCGTGCGGTGCTCCGCAGGTCGAGCGGGTGACTCTCCAGGTGCCGGATCAGCCCCTCGCTCACCATCGTGGCCGAGTTGCTGTTGAAGAACAGTGCCGTGTCGGTCTGGGCCTGCGACCGTTCGACGGAGGACACCGAGCCGAGCCGGCGCACCTCGTCGTAGTCCCGTGCGTAGCCGGCCGAGGCGAGCGGACGAGGCCCTGCCACGCGCACCGGCCGGTGGAGGAACAGCGGGCGGAGGGACCCCAGCCAGGGCGCGAGCATGTCGGTGGCGCCGGGGTTGGGCTGCCAGACGCCGGGGCCGGGCGCCTTGGCGTAGTGGAACGACGGGTCGAGATAGTGATCGCCCACGCGGCTCGCCAGCATGCGAGCGGCTGCCCACGCCCCGATCCGCGCACCCGTGCTGCGCGAGGCGGAGCCCAGGCCGGCCAGGCTGGCAGCCAGGTCGGCCGCGAGCTGCGCGGCCTGGGCCGGGTAGTAGTGCACCAGGACGTCGTGGGCCGCGGTGGCCACTGCCGCCGTCTCCGAGCTGGAGCCGACCTGGGCGGACCTGGTCGCGGCCCGGTGCATGGCCACGGAGACGAAGCCGAGGACCGGTACGCCGACCGGGATGGGCGTCGCGGTGTCGACGTAGACGGTGCGGAACACGATGCCTTCCCAGTCCAGCACCACCTGCGGGCTCTCGGTCGAGCCGCGGGAGGCGGACGCGGCGGCGGACAGCAGGCCGTCCGGAGCCAGCGTCGCTGCGGCAGCCCCCGCCAGGGTGCCGAGCGTCAGGGAGCGTCGGGTGAGCTGCATGGTGGACCTCCGAAGGGGCGCGAGAGTCTGGAGGTTCCTGTCTAGCCAGACGGCGCCCCGATGCCCATTCGCGTTCAGGCGAATGTTTCGAGCCGGCCGCGCGGCTCGACCGCGTCGCCATCCGCGCCCCTGAGCCGGGCAACGGCAGCCATCCGGTTGGACACCCCGAGCTTGCGATAGGCGTTCTCCAGGTGCTTGCGCACCGTGCACTCGGCGATGCAGAACGTCGTGGCGATCTCCGCGTTGCTGCACCCCGCCGCGACCTCGTGCAGGACGCGACGCTCGCTGACGGTGAGGCTGGCGGGCTGTCCCGCAACCGGGCGCTCGCGCACGAGTCGGGCGAGCACGGGGACCAACATCCGCAGGAGGGCCAGCTCTTCCTCCGAGAAGACCCGGGACTCGCGGGAGAGCTCGAGCTGGACGACGTGGTCGACGCCGTTGCGGAACCCGATCGCGACCTGGTCCGCGCCCGAGCGCTCGCAGCAACCCTCGGCCGGCTCGGGGCGCCGCGTCCAGTGGACCCAGCCGAGGCGGTTCGGTCCGTCGCCGTCCCGGTGTACGCCGGGTCCCGAGGGGCGGCCGACCACCCGGGTCCGACGGTCGGGTCCGGGCGCGAGATACAGCTGTTGGAGCCTTCTCCCCTGGCCGTCGGTCAGGGTGGCGGCCAGGACGTCGCACGGCACCAGGTCGGCGATGGCGTCCATCACGGACCGCGGCGGAAGGGGTTCGCCCGGGACGGGCTCGGCGGTGAGCAGTCGGCGCAGGGCGGACTGCCGAGACTCCGTCAGCATCAGGTCGGCCATCGCTCCTCCCGGTCATCGAGTACCACGCCGCGGTAACGGCCTGGTATCGCTGGGCGGGGACGCCGCCCGGTCGACTCAGCCGGGCGACACCAGGAAGCCCTCGGCGACGAGCTCCCGCACCACGGGGAGGTACGCCGTGTGGAGCTCGCCCGGGTCGCGCTCGAGCAGCTGGGCGAGGGCATCGAGGATCTGTCCGACGGTGAGGTCCCCGTCGCAGGCGCCGGTCAGCGCGGCCTCGACCGTGTCGACGCGGCGGGCCCGGCGCAGCCCGGTCTGCTGGCGCAGCACGATCACCTCGGGATCCTCGGCGCCGGGCGCCCCGACGGTCTCCTGCTGCACGTCGGCGCGGGTGGCGAGCCGGTCGTCCAGCCCGACCTCGAGCCGGACGGCCCGACCCCAGTCGCGGATCGTGGGGGCGATCGGCTGCTCGATCGCGTGCGGCCAGTCGAGCAGCTCACGGGCCGAGCCGCCGCGGCGGAGGTTGATCCAGCCGAACCCGATGCCCTCGATGCCCTGGGACCCGAACCAGCCCAGCCACGCGTCGTACGCCTCGAGGTAGCCGGGCTGGCCGTGTCGGCCGGCGTCGCGCAGCCAGAGCTCGACGTACGACGCGGGGTCGAGCACCTCGCGCTGGACGACGAGCGCGTCGCAGCCGGGATCGAGCCAGGCGGCGAGCCGGTCGTCCCAGGGCCGGTCCGTCGCGATCGCCCAGTTGGCCAGGACCTGACACCAGCCGCCGTCGGTGAGGTGGGCCGGCGCGCCCCGGACGATGGCCTCGACCACCTGGTCACCGGGCAGGCCGGAGTCGCGGTAGACGAGGCGCTCGGTGGTGGCGGGCGAGATCACGAACGGCGGGTTGGTGGTGACCAGGTCGAACCGCTCGTCCGCCACCGGCTCCCAGAGCGAGCCGTCACGGAGCTCGACGCGGACGTCGTTGAGCGCGGCGTTGAAGGCAGTGACGGCGAGCGCACGCGGGTTCACGTCGGTGGCGACGACCTCGCCGGCGTGCCCGGAGAGATGCAGCGCCTGCACCCCACAGCCGGTGCCGAGGTCCAGGGCGCGGGCCACCGGTTCGCGCAGGGTCAGCTGGGCGAGCGAGGTCGATGCGGAGCTGACTCCGAGCACGTGGTCGGTCGCGACGCGGATCACCTGGCCGTCGAGCCCCGGGGTCAGGTCGCTGACGACCCACCAGTCGTGGTCGTCGTCGGCGTAGGGGCGGCAGTCGAGGAGAGCGCGCACCTCGCCCCCGGAGCCGACGAGCATGCCTCCGGCCACGAGGGCGTCGACCAGTCCGGGGAGCGCCCGGTCGGCGTGGGCCCGGTCGACCTCGGTCTGCAGCAGGAACAGCCGGACCAGGGTGGCCAGCGGGGACCCGTCCGTCGTTCGCCGGAGGGCCGGGGTGGTCTCGTTCCGAGCGAGCGCGAGCTGGCCCGTCGTACCGAGCAGGTCGCCCACGGCATCGAAGGTGTACGACGCGCCGGCCAGCGCGTCGCGCAACGCCGGAGCGAGGGCCACGGAGGGCACGCCGGGAGCGGGGGGCATGCCGTCATCGTGGCATCGAACGCCGGACTCTCCCCGAGCCGGCCCGGCTCCTGATTCAATCGTGGGCATGGCTCGACTCCTGCGCATGTTCACCGCCGTCGCCGTCCTGGCCGTCCTGGTCGCGACCCAGAGCCCGAGCCAGGCGACCCTCGGAGGTGGCGGCTCGGCCACGGGTGCCGGCAACACCTCCGCCCAGCCGGGGAAGCTCCGCGCGCAGATCACCTTCACCAAGAGCACCGCCCATCCGTGGCACAGCACGATCACCTGGGATGCCGCGCGGCAGCGGGCCGACGGGTCGTGGAAGGTGCTGGCGCACGACTCGTGGCGCGCGGGCTCGGGCCTGCCGGGTCGCAGCACCGAGAACGCCTGCGTGAAGGGGAACGGGTGGCTGCCGGACGGCACCTACTCCCTTCTGCAGTACGACGACTACCACGGCAACCTGATCCACGGCCGCGCCTTCCGGCTCAACGACAAGCACTGCGCCAACGGCACCCTGCGCGAGCAGCTGTTCATCCACACCGAGGCCGGCGCGGGCAACACCCAGTGCGCCGACGTCCCGGGCGACCAGCTGTGCCGGTGGGAGTTCCCGAAGATCAACGACTACACCTCGCACGGCTGCATCAAGATGTCGCCGGCCGCGATCCTGGCCCTCACCCGCGACTACCACCGCTTCTTCCACGCCGGCACCCGCTACTCGACCTCCCGGGTGCGCCTGGTCGTGCGCTGACCCGCCGCCCGGGCGACCTCCTGGGGCGCTGACCTGGCGAATGCGCGACGCCGTACGACGTCGACCCGGCACTCGCGCGACGCCGTACCACGTCCACCCGGCACTCGCGCGACGCCGTACGACGTCGACCCGACAGATCAGCACTCCACAGCGTCGCGCAATCGCCAGATCGACGCACGCAGGCGTCGCTGACATGCCGGGTGAGCGCCCACAGGCGTCGCTGACTTGCCAGGTCAGCGCACCCGGGCGTCGCTGACATGCCAGGTCAGCGCACCGGGGCGTCGCTGACATGCCAGGTGAGCGCTTATGACGAAGGCCCGCCCGGATCGCTCCGGACGGGCCTTCTGTTCGTGCTGGGTGGTGCGGTGGGGTCAGCCCTGCGACTCGAACTGCCGGGTCTGGGTGTCGTCCTCCACCGGAGCCGTCGGCTCGGCGGCGGGGGGCGGCGGCGGCGGGGCCGCGCTGTCGCCGGACCCGTCATCGAGCACCACCTCGCGCTGCTTGGAGATGTAGACCGCTGCCACGATGATCAGGAGGGCGACGATCGCGATGGTGTAGCGGACGAAGTCGTTCTTGTCGTTCCCCACGCTCAGCGAGACGATGGCGCTGGCGATCAGCAGCGAGACCAGGTTCATCACCTTGATCAGCGGGTTGATCGCCGGGCCGGCGGTGTCCTTGAACGGGTCACCGACGGTGTCACCGATGATGGTGGCGTCGTGGGCATCAGAACCCTTGCCACCGTGGTTGCCGTCCTCGACGAGCTTCTTGGCGTTGTCCCAGGCGCCACCGGAGTTGGCCAGGAACACCGCCATCAGGGTGCCGGTGCCGATCGCACCGGCCAGGAACCCGGCCAACGACGCCACGCCGAGCCCGAAGCCGACCGCGATCGGCGCGAGCACCGCCAGGATCCCCGGCGTGATCAGCTCACGCAGGGAGTCCTTCGTGACGATGTCGACGACCTTGCCGTACTCAGGACGACCGGTGCCCTCCATGATCCCGGGGATGTCCCGGAACTGACGGCGAACCTCGAACACCACCGCGCCGGCGGCCCGAGCCACGGCATTGATGGCCAGCCCGGAGAAGAGGAAGACGACCGCCGAGCCGAGCAGTACGCCGACCAGCACCCTGGGGTTGAACACGAAGAAGTCGAGCAGCTGCTTGTTCGCGTCCAAGCCACCGCCGGACTCGCCGAGCTTGTCGATCACCGACGTCGCATAGGACCCGAACAGGGCCGTGGCCGCCAGTACGGCGGTCGCGATCGCGATGCCCTTGGTGATCGCCTTCGTGGTGTTGCCGACTGCGTCGAGCTCGGTGAGGATCTGGGCGCCCTCGGGGCTGACATCGCCCGACATCTCGGCGATGCCCTGGGCGTTGTCGGAGACCGGGCCGAACGTGTCCATGGCGACGATGACGCCGACCGTGGTCAGCAGGCCGGCGCCGGCCAGCGCGACACAGAACAGGGAGACGGTCAGGGAGGCGCCACCGAGGAGAGCGGCACCGAAGACGGCAGCAGCGATCACGCCGGCGGTGTAGACGGCCGACTCGAAGCCGACTGAGAGGCCGGACAGGATGACCGTGGCCGCGCCCGTGATCGAGGTCCGACCGACGTCCCTGACCGGCTTGTACTCGGTGCCGGTGAAGTACCCCGTGAGGGCCAGGATCGCCGAGGCCAGCACGATGCCGATGACCACGGCGACCGACGCGATCAGCGCCGGGTTGCCCGAGGTGTGGGTCACGCCCACGACCCTGTCGAGCGTGGTGATGCGCACGACCGTGAACTTGTCGAAGCTCGTCGGCAGGTAGACGAACGAGAGGATCACACAGGCCACCGCCGAGACGGCCGCGGAGAGGTAGAAGGCCCGGTTGATCGTGGTCAGACCGTTCTCACCCGCCCGCGGCTTGCACAGGTAGATCCCGAGCACGGCGGTCAGCGCACCGATCGCGGGGATCAGCAGGGGGAACACCAGGCCCTTGGGGCCGAACGCCTGCGAGCCGAGGATCAGCGCGGCGACCAGCATCACGGCGTACGACTCGAACAGGTCGGCGGCCATACCGGCACAGTCGCCGACGTTGTCGCCGACGTTGTCGGCGATCGTCGCGGCGTTGCGCGGGTCGTCCTCGGGGATGTGCTGCTCGACCTTGCCCACCAGGTCGGCACCCACGTCGGCGGCCTTGGTGAAGATGCCGCCGCCGACCCGCATGAACATGGCCAGGAGCGCGGCACCGAAGCCGAAGCCCTCGAGCACGGCGGGGGCGTCGGTGCCGAAGCCGATGACGACGATCGACGCACCGAGGAGGCCGAGGCCCACGGTGAGCATGCCGACCGTGGCACCGGTGCGGAAGCCGATCCGCATCGCGGGCTCACGGCCCTGCTCGTTGGCCGCCGCCGCGACGCGCAGGTTGGCACGCACGGCGAGGTTCATGCCGAGGTAGCCGACCGTTGCGGAGAAGCCGGCGCCGACCAGGAAGAACACCGAGCGGAAGACCCGCACCGTGAGGTCGTCGGCGGGCAGTGCCAGCAGCAGGAGGAAGGCCAGCACCGCGAACACGGCGAGGGTGCGGAACTGCCTGGCCAGATAGGCGTTCGCGCCCTCCTGCACCGCGTGGGCGATGTTCTTCATGTTGTCGGTACCTTCGCCGGCGGCAAGGACCTCTTGGCGGAACATGTACGCCATCGCGAGCGCGCCGAGCGCGATCAGGAAGACGATGATGACCAGCACGAGATTGCCCCCGGACAGGTGCACGACGGCGGGACTGATCCCGGTCATGGGTTTCCTCCTGGGAATACTGACGTCTGCGAACGGCGCGGATTGTGCCATGCGCCCCGGGGATCATGTCAGACGGCAGTGGTACGGCCCACATCGGGTGCGAACGCTCCGACGGGCGCGCGGAACGCCCTCAGACGTACGTCGTACGGCCGGGATCAGCTCGCGGCGAGGGCGGCCTCGGCGGTGTCGTGGATGACGAACACCTTGGCCAAGCCGGTGATCCGGAAGATCTTCAGCAGGCGGTCCTGGTTGCACACCAGGTGGAGTGAACCGTCGTGGGCGCGGACCTTCTTCAGGCCGCCGACCAGGACGCCGAGCCCGGTGGAGTCGAGGAACTCGACCTCCGACATGTCGATGACGATGTCGTAGGTGCCGGCCGCGACCAGCTCGGTGATCTCCTCCCGCAGCCGCGGGGCGGTGTAGACGTCGATCTCCCCCGCGACTGACACGACGGTCCGGCCCTCGGCCTCGCGCGTCGTTATGGTCAGATCCACGATCCACTCCTGAGGAAAAGGTCGGGTGCGGGGACCCAGCGGCCCCAACCGCATTCGGCCATATCAAACCACGCCCCAGCACCTCGTGGGGAGGTTGTCCCCCACGCTGCTCGGGCGACGGGTGTCGGTCGGCCTTGTCAGACTGCTGTCGTGGCGGGTGTCGTGAAGGGCTCGGCGGGTGGTCGTGTCGACGGCGCGACTCGCTCCGGCGTGGGCGACCTCGGCCGGCGCCTGGCCCAGGGGCCGGGGCGCGAGGACTCCCTACGTCATCTGCGGGTGCTGCCTCCTCGGGAGGCACACACGGCGGCGTGGCCCGAGTGGGCGCACCCCGACGTGGTGGCGGCGTTCCGGACGCACGGCATCGACGACCTGTGGCGCCACCAGGCGGTCGCCGCCGAGGCCGCTCGCGCCGGACAGCACGTCGTACTGTCGACCGGTACGGCGTCCGGCAAGTCGCTCGCCTACCAGCTGCCCGCGCTGACCACGATCCTCGAGCGTCGCGGCGGTCGGGGCGAGCGCGGCGCGTCGACGCTGTACATCAGCCCGACCAAGGCGCTCGCCCAGGACCAGCTCGCCTCGATCGGGACGCTCGGGCTCGGGGTGCGGGTCACGACCCACGACGGGGACTCCTCCCGCGACGAGCGCGACTGGACCCGCGAGCACGGGGAGTACGTCCTCACCAACCCCGACATGCTCCACCGGTCCCTCCTGCCCCGGCACGACCGGTGGGGCGGGCTCTTCCGGTCGCTCGACCTGGTCGTGGTCGACGAGTGTCACCACTACCGTGGCGTCTTCGGCGCCCATGTCGCCCAGGTGCTGCGTCGGCTCCGCCGGGTGTGCGCCCACCACGGCTCCGACCCGACCTTCGTGCTCGCCTCTGCGACGGTCGGGAACCCCGCCGAGCACGCGTCTCGCCTGACCGGCCTCGACGTGATGGCCGTGAGCCACGACGACTCGCCCCGCGGTGAGGTGGCGCTGGCCCTGTGGGAGCCGCGCTTCACGTCGTACGCCGGTGAGAACGGCGCGCCCGTACGACGGGCCGCGTCGTCGGAGTCCGCCGACCTCCTGGCCGACCTGGTCAGTGAAGGGGTGCGCACCCTCGCGTTCGTGCGGTCGCGCCGCGCGGCCGAGCAGGTGGCGTCGACCGCGGCCGATCTGCTGGCCGACGTCGACCCCTCCCTGCCGGGACGCGTCGCGAGCTACCGAGGCGGGTATCTCCCCGAGGAGCGCCGGGAGATCGAGCAGGCGTTGCGCGACGGGCGGCTCCTCGGCCTGGCCGCCACCAATGCGCTGGAGATGGGCATCGACGTCTCGGGGCTCGACGCGGTGATCGTCGCCGGCTTCCCCGGCACCCGCGCCGCCTGGTGGCAGCAGGTCGGGCGCGCCGGGCGCAACGCCGGCGACGCGCTGGCGGTCCTGGTGGCCCGCGACGACCCTCTCGACACCTATCTCGTCACGCATCCGGAGGCGCTGCTCGACCAGGCGGTCGAACAGACCGTCTTCGACCCCGAGAACCCCTACGTGCTCGCTCCCCACCTGTGCGCCGCCGCCCAGGAGGTCCCGCTGCGGGAGGGAGAGCTGGATCTGTTCGGACCAGGGACCCGCGACCTGCTCGACCAGCTCACCGAGTCGGGGCGGCTCCGGCGTCGGCCGCAGGGGTGGTACTGGACCCATCCCGAGCCGGCCAACGCCCTCACCGACATCCGCTCGGGCGGTGGCCGCGCGGTCTCGCTGGTCGAGGGGTCCACCGGGCGCGTGGTCGGCACCGTCGACGGGTCGAGCGCCCACGCGACCGCCCACGCCGGCGCGGTCTACGTCCACCGGGGTGAGACCTGGCTCGTCGAGTCGCTCGACCTCGACGAGCACGTGGCGATGCTCGATCGGGCCGAGGTCTCCTTCTCCACGACCGCCCGGGAGCTCACCGACCTCACCCTCGTGGACGAGGTCGACCATCGGACGTGGGGCGAGGCCCGGATCTCGCGGGGCACGGTGGAGGTCTCGCACCAGGTGGTGTCCTACCTCCGCCGCCGGCAGCCGTCGGGCGACGTGATCGACGAGGTGCCCCTCGACCTGCCGGTGCAGACCCTCACCACCCAGGCCGTGTGGTGGACGCTCCCCGACGACCTGTTGGCCGAGAGCGGCATCCTCGCCGCCGACCTGCCCGGGGCGGCCCACGCCGCGGAGCACTGCTCGATCGGTCTGCTGCCTCTGTTCGCGACCTGCGACCGCTGGGACATCGGCGGGGTCTCGACCGCTCACCACGCCGACACCGGCCGGCTGACCGTCTTCGTGTACGACGGCCACCCGGGCGGCGCGGGCATCAGCGCGCGTGGCTACACCGCGGCGGGCGCCTGGCTGTCCGCGACCCGCGACACGATCAGGTCGTGCGGCTGCCCCGACGGCTGTCCGTCCTGCGTGCAGTCGCCGAAGTGCGGCAACCAGAACCATCCGCTCGACAAGCAGGGCGCCGTCCGGCTGCTCGACGTTCTTCTCGCGCACGCACCGGCCGAGTAGCCTCGCGAACATGATCGTCCTCGGGCTGCTGCTGATCGCCGGGGGTGCGGTCGCCGTGGCCGCGGCACTGCTGAGCAGCAGCGGATCGGCCAGCTTGCTGGGGGCCGACCTGGGTGCCGGCACGATCTTCTTCCTCGGGTTGGCGGCCGGCCTGGCGATCCTGTGGGGCTACTCCATCACCAAGCTCGGTGCCCGGCGCTCGTGGCGCCTCCGGCGGGAGAACCGGCAGCTCCGCGAGGTGAACCAGCGCAACGCGCAGCGCGACCGGACGGGCGACGACACCGCGCCCCTGTGAGTCAGCCGGGGCCTGCGCGCGCCTCGCCCGTCAGGTCCGCGGTCTGACCGAGCCAGTGCGGCCCCGTTGCCACCACTGTCACGACCACCTCGCGGTCATCGACCCGACACGACGCCAGGCGAACGTCGTTCGCAGCGGCGATGCGCCCGGCGTCGAGACAGCCGTCGCGGCCCGCAGCCAGCCCGTGAGCACCCGCGAGGGCGGCCAGGTCGGCACCCGACTGCGCCACCCGGTGGGCCCGCACCATCGCGCCGACCACGCCCAGAGCCATGCCGATGACCAGCAACAGCCCTGCCACGGCGACGACGAGCACGGTCGCCGAGCCTCGCTGGTCGGCTCCGCGACTCACGGTGACTCCGTCGCCGCGACCGCGCGCGCATGCAAGGAGACCACGGGGAGGAAGCCCAGGAGACCACCCGGCGGACCGACCGACCCGGTGGCCGTGGAGACCACCTCGCCGTCGCGGCTCACCACGGTGACCCTGCTCCCCGGCGGTGCGACCTCCTCGCCCCGGGCCTCGGCGTCGGCGGCGGCGTCACCGCGGGCGGTGGCCCGCGCTGCCTCGCGGGCGGCGTCGACCATCCGCACCTGGGCGGCTCCGACGCTGAGCAGCCAGACCAGGCCGATCGTCAGCGACAACAGCAGCGGGATCGCCAGGGCGAGCTCCGCCGTGGCGGCGCCCCGTTGGTCGTGCGTCACCCGATCCCCAACAGCGACAAGACGTGGTCGAAGAGAGTGCGGAGCAGCTGCTCCCCGAAGCCGCCGGTGAGCAGCTTGAACAGCAGGCCGGCCAGGCCCGCGCCCGCCGCGGTGCCGACGGCGTACTCCGCGGTGGTGATTCCGCGCTCGTCGTGGTGGTCGTGCATGTGGTGCCTCCGTCTCGATCATGGCCACGGGTGCGGCCTCGGCGAGACTCTGCTCGGCCGGCGCGCACCTCGTGAGCGTCCGGCGGCCGGCTGTGGAGTCGCCGGCCCGGGGCGTCTCCGGTGGACAACGCGTGGCTCGCTCGGTCAGAGGTCCAGGGACTGCAGCAGGCTGACGACGAGCGGGACGACGCCGAGGAGGACGAACGACGGGAGCAGGCAGAGCCCCAGGGGGACGGCTGCCTTGACCCCGACGCCGCGGGCTCGCTCCTCGACCGTGGCGCGGGACCGGTGGGCCAGCTCGTCAGCCAGTCGGACCGCCTCCTGCGACACCGAGGCGCCGGACCTGCTCGCCCGCACCAGGGCCCGCCCCAGCGGCGCGAGCTCCCGGTCGTCGAGCACCGGCTGCCAGGCGAGCTCGGGCGGGAGCCCGAGCTCGAGCCGCGGCGGGACCGCAGCCAGCTCGTCGGACGCCGGACCGGGGCACGCGGCACACACCAGCCGGAGCGCCTCGGCGACGCCACACCCGGTCTCGAGGGCGGCCGCGAGGAGCTGGACCAGGCCGGGCAGGTCGCGCTCGGCGAGTCGCCGCCGACGGCGTACGTCGGTCGGCTCGGTACGCCCGATCAACGCCCAGGCCACGACGGCGGTGACTCCCCCGGCGGCCAGCCCTACGAACCCCGAGACGAAGCTCGCGACCGCCGCCCCGGCCAGGACCGCCCACACGCCCCGCCAGCGCAGCACCCAGCCGGGGTCAGCGGCTCGGACCGTCTGTTCGCGCGACTCCCGTACGCGGACCTTCGGGGGCAACGACCACACGGCGGCCGCGGCAGCGAGCGCCGCGGCGAGCCAGGCGGTCACCGGTCGACCTCACGCGCGATCAGCTCGATCCACCAGAGCCCGGCGAACCCGATGGCGAGACCGCAGGCCAGGCAGGCCAGCCCGAACGGGGTGCCGATCAGGAACGTCCACGGGTCGCCCCCGGCCCCGCTCCCCATCAGCAACGCCACGACCGGAAGACAGGCGACGAGGCGCGAGGTGGCGCGAGCGGACGCAAGCTCGCCCCGCACGACCCGGCGCGTCGCCTCGTCACGTCGTACGGCCTCGGCCACCCGACGGGTGCTCGCGGCCAGTCCGGCCCCGGTGCGGTGCGACACCACCCAGGCCCCGGCGAGGAGTCGGAGACCGTCCGCACCGGGCATGCGCGCGAGTCCTCGGAGAGCCTCCGGCACGTCGCCCCCGAGCCGACAGGCATCGGCCACCGGTCGCATCGCCGACCAGGTGTCCGCGGCCTCGTCGAGAGCCGCGCCGGCGGTCCGGCCGGCCGCCAGCTCGGCCGCCACGACGTCGCACACCTCGAGCATCCGGCGGGCCGTCTCCTCGGCCGCGGTCGCCTCCGCCCGCCGGCGCCACAGCATCCGACCTGCGACAGCCGCAGCCGCGAGCACGACCAGCGGCGCCGCCCACCGGCCGGGGGCGACCACGAGCGTGGCTCCGCCGACGGCCCACGGCAGCCATCGGGGCGAGGCGCGGAACCCAGGGAGAGCCGTGGGCGGCCCCCGCCACCTCAGGAGTACGACGCCACTCGCCGCCACCGCGGCGACCAGCGACGCCGTCGCCTGCCCGGTCAGCGACCCGGTCAGCGACCCGGTCAGCGACACAGCCGGGCCACCAGGTCGGCCTCGCCGGGACCGGTCACCGCCTCGCCGTCGCGGAAGCTCACCGCGGTCAGCAGGTCGGCCAGACCGTCCGTGCGCCGCGACGGCACCGCGACCTCGCGTAGCACCCGGTGGCCGTCGTGGTCACGCCCGAGGTGGAGCACGGCGTCGAGGCCGGCGAGCAGCTGACTGTGAGCCGCTTCGCGGCCGAGACCGGCAGCGAGGGCCAGGGCCTCGACGCGGGCAGGGACGTCGCGCGCAGAGTTGGCATGGATGGTGCCGCAGCCGCCCTCGTGGCCGGTGTTGAGCGCGGCCATCAGCTCGACGACCTCGGCACCGCGCACCTCGCCGACGACCAGCCGGTCGGGGCGCATCCGGAGCGCCTGCCGCACGAGTGTGCGCAAGGTGACCTCGCCGGCGCCCTCGATGTTGGGCGGCCGAGCCTCCAGGCCCACGACATGGGGATGGTCGGGCCGGAGCTCACTGGCGTCCTCGACGAGCACCAACCGCTCGTCGGACGGGACCAGGGAGAGCAGGGAGTTGAGCAGGGTGGTCTTGCCGGATCCGGTGCCTCCACTGACCAGGAAGGCCAGCCGTCGCGAGACCAGCGACCGGAGCAGGCGGGCGCCCTGGTCGATCACCGTGCCCGCGGCGACCAGCTCATCGAGGCTCAGCACCCGGTGGTGGGGGACGCGGAGGGACAAGACCGTGCCCGGTCGGGCCAGGGGTGCGAGGACGGCATGGAACCTCGTGCCGTCGGCGAGCCGGACGTCGACGTGCGGCACCGAGTCGTCGAGGCGTCGGCCACCAGCGGCAGCGAGCCGTTGGGCGAGGCGCCGCACGGCCGCGTCGTCGGTGAAGCTCACCTCGGTGCGCTCGAGCCCCGATCCGCGGTCGACGTAGACCGCGTGAGGCCCGTTCACCAGGACGTCCGTGACGTCGGGCAGCCGCAGCAACGGCTCGAGTGGGCCGGCGCCGAGCACGTCGCGTCGTAGCGCCTCGTGGACCGCCAGCACCGTCGCGTCGCCCACGGGCCGCCCGGAGGCACGCAGTGCGTCGGCCACGCGGTGCGGCGTCAACGGACCGGGCTCGCGGGCGAGTTGCTCGCGGACGTCCTCCACCAGGTCCGCGGACGCCTGCATCATGCCGCCCGCGCGGCCGCCGCGCCCAGGGACGCCGCGACGGTCGCCGCAGACCTGCCCAGCGGCCCGCGACGCGAGCGCACCGGCCCGAGTCCGAGATCGGTCGCCTCGGACAGCCCGCGCTGGTCGCCCATCCGCACCGCTACCGGTGCGCCGGTCAGCCGCGTGAGCGTCTGGTCGTCGAGGCCGGCGCCGCGGACCACGAGTCCGAGCCCGCCGGGATCGGCGAACCGGCCGCACACCCGCACCGCCGCCGCGAGACCGGGCACGGTCGGCACGACCGTCACGAGCACGTGGTCGCAGCGGGTCACGACCTCCTCGGTCAGCGCGTCCCAACCCCGCGGCAGGTCGACGACCACCGTGTCGTGACCGCGGCGCGCGGCCGACAGTGCCTCGCGGACGGCGAAGGCCTGGAGGCGGCGCGGCTGGGGACCGGCGTACCAGGTGAGCGCGGCGACCCCGTCGCGGCGCGGCAGGGAGTCACGAAGGGCCCGCGCACTGAGCCGGCCCGTGGTGTGGCCGAGGCCGTCCCACCGGATCCCGTCGACGACGTCGAGACCGAGCACCCGATCCACCCCGGGCCCGAGTGGATCGAGGTCGACGACCACGGATGGTCCGGTGCGACCCGAGGTCTGGCCGAGCGCGCAGGCGAACGTCGTCGCACCCGAGCCGCCGCTGCCGCCGACGACGCCGACCGTGAGGCCGCGCGCCGGCCCGGTGTCCACCACGTCGGTCAGCCGCTCGACCAGCCACCCCTCCGAGCGAGGCAGCTCGGCGACGCTCTCGGCACCGACGGCCAGCGCGGTCGCGAACACGGCGTCGGGACTCGGCGCGAGCAGCACCACGAACACGCCGTCACGGCGCGCCGGCGCGGCCCGCGCCAGCGGCTCGGCGAGATCTGCCCCGATCAGCACCAGCGGCGCCTTGGCCCAGGAGCGGAGCGCGGACGGTACGTCGTGCGCGACGTCGGGCGTCGTACCCGCGGCCGCGGACAGGCGGAGCAGCTCGTCGAGCAGGGTCTCGTCTGCGGTGACGAGCAAGGGAGCGGTCATGGACCCACGGTGGCCGCGACCGCACGCCGCGGACCTGACGTCGTACCCGGTCTGTGGAGCGCGGGCGCGCCACGTCGCAGTGTGTGCGATCAGCGGGCCGGCGACGGATCCGCCACCTACCATGAAGACATGTCGCCCGGCCGTGGATCAGCACCCCCACGTCGGTCCGCGGCGTTCTTCGACCTCGACAAGACGATCATCGCCAAGTCGAGCTCACTGGCGTTCTCCAAGCCGTTCCAGGCCGGCGGCCTGATCACCCGCGGAGCGATGCTCCGCTCGGCGTACGCCCAGTTCGTCTACCTCGTCGGTGGTGCCGACCACGACCAGATGGAGAAGATCCGCGCCTTCATGTCACAGCTCGTCGAGGGCTGGGACGTCGAGACGGTCAAGGAGATCGTCGCCGAGACGCTGCACAACGTCGTCGACCCGATCGTGTACGACGAGGCGGTCTCACTCATCGACGAGCACCACCGGGCCGGCCGCGACGTGGTCGTGGTCTCCGCCAGCGGCACCGAGGTGGTCGAGCCGATCGGCGAGATGCTCGACGCCGACGACGTGATCGCGAGCCGGCTGCGGGTCGTGGGCGGGAAGTACACGGGCGAGATCGACTACTACGCCTACGCCGAGGAGAAGGCTCGCGCCATCGAGGCGATGGCCGCCGAGCGCGGCTACGACCTGGACGACTGCTTCGCTTACAGCGACTCCATCACCGACGCCCCGATGCTCGAGGCTGTCGGCCACCCCCACGCCGTCAACCCCGACCGCGAGCTGCGCAAGCTCGCCGGGAGCAAGGGCTGGCCGGTGCTCCAGTTCAGCCGCCCCGTCACGCTGCGCAGCCGGATCCCGGTGAAGCCGACGCTGGCCGCGCTGACCGTCGGTACGGCGCTCACCGTCGTCGGGGCGATCTGGCTGAGCCGCCGCCGCAAGCTCGCAGCCTGACAGGGTCGATCGCGACTTTCGTCGAGGCGCCGCGTCGACACGCGCGCCCATCCTCGAGGATCAAAGTCAAGGGTTGTGGGGTGCCGCCGAGGGGCGTACACATGGGGTGAAGGACAACTCCAGACCAGCACGCGAACCGGGTACCCACGCGGCGATCCACCCTTCCTACAGGGCGCATGTCATCGGAAGACTTCCGGGGCTGCCATAGGTACGAGCACGCTTGGTAGCCGGGTTCGTGTGTCAGCGGCGGCACCCGAGCAATCGGGTGCCGCTCGCACGTTCACGCCCCGCGGACCGAGCTTGCGAGGTCCGCAAGTGGGGGCGGGAGATTGAGGAGCGCTCGGCCCAGACCCGAGCTGGCGAGGGGCTGGGCGACGCGTCTCGAAATCCATTCAGATGACAGGACTCAGCGATCCCGCAGCGGGCTCGCCTCGGCGCCGGCGGCGTAGGCCTCGGCGCAGTAGAGGAGCCAGGCCCGGAGCCCGGGGCCGCCGCCCTCGGCGTACGCGCGCAGGTTCGACTCGTACGCCGGGCGCAGGGCGAGATGGCCGGCCTCCGGCACGACCAACGCCTTGGCGTCGACCCCGCTGCTGACCAGCACGAGACGCTCCGCGGCCCGCGCCACGATCCCGTTGGCGCCTGCGAAGGGCGCACCGCACCGCAGCTCGGCGTGCAGCAGCGCAGCCGTGATCAGGGCCGGCCGGTCCGAGTCCAGGACTCCCAGCGACTCACGCAGCCTGGCTGCCGACTCCGCGTCCCGGGGACGGCCCCGCTCGTCGTCGGGCACCTCGTCGGCCGTGGCGAGGGCGTGGAGGCGGGCCAGTGCCTGCGCCGGCGAGCGCCCGAACACCGGCGCCAGGCCGAGCAGCTCCACCGAGACCCTCAGGGCACCCTGCGCCACCTGGTCGCCCGTTCCGGCACGGACGTCGTCGAGGCTCGAGCCCGACCCCTCGAGCACCGCGGTGGCGTGGGCGCCTCGCAGCAGGGACTCGGTGGTCAGCTCCGGGGAGGTCTGCCGCAGGCCGCGGTCGCGCAGCATCGAGTCGATCCCGTCGCGCACGGCTGCGTACGCCGAGCCGACGCCCTCGAGCTGCTCGACGCCGGCCAGATCCTCCACGCCCGGCACAGTAGTGAGTGGCCGGGACCCGGCCCGCCGACGGGTAGCCTCGGACCCGATGACCGACGAGACGCCGACGCCCGACGTCGCCCCCGAGCAGACCGAGCAGACCGAGCAGACCGAGCAGCCAGGGACGCCCGACTGGGCCCACTCCTTCGGCAGCGTCGCCGAGGCCTACGAGCGGGGTCGCCCGACGTACCCAACAGACGCCGTGCAGTGGATGCTCGGCGACCAGCCGCGCAGGGTGCTCGAGCTCGGCGCCGGCACAGGCAAGCTGACGCGGGTCGTGGTCGGGCTGGGCCACGACGTCCATGCCACCGACCCCGACGCCGCGATGCTGGAGGTCCTCGAGGCCCAGCTGCCGGGCGTCCGCACCGCGGTCGCCGGTGCCGAGGAGATCCCGCTCGCCGACGGGTCGGTCGACGCTGTGATCGCCGCGCAGGCCTTCCACTGGTTCGACCTCGACCGCGCCCTGCCCGAGATCTCGCGGGTCTTGGTGCCGGGCGGACGGCTCTGCCTGGTCTGGAACCAGCGCAACGAGAAGATCCCGTGGGTACGCCGCCTCGGCGCGCTGATCGGCACGCAGGAGCAGCTGCGCGACCCCGCGCAGGCCCTGATCTTCAGCGAGCTGTTCGGTTTCGTCGAGGAGCGCGAGTTCAGCCACTGGCAGACCGTCGACCGCAAGACCATCCAGGACCTCGTGCTCTCCCGCTCCAACGTCGCCGTCCTCGACGCCGAGGGCCGAGCGGCCAAGCTGGCCGAGGTGCTCGCCTTCTACGACGACTACGGCCGTGGGATGGACGGCATGCAGCTCCCCTACGTCACCCGCTGCTTCGTCGCGACCGCTCTCGACCGGCCCTCCGGCGAGCAGGAGGACGAGGGCGAGCCGGGTGCGACCGACGAGAGCACGAAGCGCCCCGACGGACCCGACGACGAGCTGCTGATCGACTTCCGCTGACGGTCCTCACACGCCGTTGTCGCGGATGACGCCGGCGTACCAGTGCGCGGAGTCCTTGGGCGTGCGCACCTGCGTCTCGAGGTCGACGTGCACGATCCCGAACCGCTTGTCGTAGCCCCACGCCCACTCGAAGTTGTCGAGCAGCGTCCACAGGTAGTAGCCGCGTACGTCGGCCCCGTGCTCGATGGCCTCGTGCACCGCCGCGAGGTGGTCGTGCAGGTAGCCGATCCGGTCGTCGTCGTGGACCGCGCCGTCGACCAGCTCGTCGTGGGCCGCCATGCCGTTCTCGGTCACCCGGATCGGCAGCCCGCAGTCCCGCTGCACCCGCAGGAGCAGGTCCGTGAGACCCGAGGCGACGATCGGCCACCCCATCACCGTCTGCGGACCCGGGATCTCCACGAACCGGGCCAGGTCGGTGCCGGGGAACGACTTCCCGCTGCCGTCCTGCGGCGCCACCCTGGCGGGGTTGTAGTAGTTGACCCCGATGGAGTCGAGGCCCGCACCGATCTCCGCCTCGTCGCCCGGGAGCACGAAGTCCCAGTCGGTCAGGTGTGCGGTCGTGGCGAGCAGGTCCGCGGAGTAGCCGCCACCGAACATCGGGTCGAGGAAGATCCGGTTCGCGATCAGGTCGACGTGCTCGGCTGCCGCCAGGTCCTCCTCCCGGTCGGAGGCCGGCTGGACCTGGTGGAGGTTGAGGGTGACCGACAGGTCGGCGCTCGGGGGGAGCACGCCGCGCAGCGCGGTCACCGCGCGTCCGTGGGCGAGATTGAGGTGATGGGCGGCGCGGTAGGCCAATGCCGGCACCCGACGACCCGGGGCGTGCTCGCCCGTCGCGTAGCCGAGGTACGCCGAGCACCACGGCTCGTTCAGCGTGGTCACCTCCGGGACCCGGTCGCCGAGCTCCTTGCCGAGCACCATCGCGAAGTCGACGAACCGGTCGGGCAGGTCGCGCGACAGCCAGCCGGCCTCTCCCCCGTCGTCGAGCGCCTCCGGCAGGTCCCAGTGATAGAGCGTCATCAGCGGCCGGATGTCGCGTTCGAGCATCCCGTCGACCAGGCGCTTGTAGAAGTCGAGGCCGGCCTGGTTGACCGAGCGGCCGTCGGGCATGACCCGCGACCACGCCACCGAGAAGCGGTACGACGCGACGCCGAGCGAGCGGATCAGGTCGAGGTCACCGGGCCACCGGTGGTAGTGGTCGCAGGCGACGTCACCGTTGTCGTCGTTGTCGATGGCGCCGGGACGGTGGGAGAACGTGTCCCAGATGCTGGGGCCGCGACCGTCCTCGGTGACGGCGCCCTCGATCTGGTACGACGCCGCGGCGACGCCCCAGACGAAGTCGTCGGGGAAGGGCCGACCCGGGACCTCGGGGTCCCAGCGGCGTTGTTCGACGGAGGAGCGCAGCGGCGGAGACGAAGAACGTCGTGGGGTGATGTTCATCCTTTGACCGCCCCGGACATGATGCCGCCCACGATCTGGCGGCCGAGGAGCGCGAAGACGATCAGCACCGGGATCGTGCCGTAGAGCGTGCCGGCCATGATGATCGACTGCTGCGGCGCGTAGCCGGTGGCGAGGCTCTGGAACGAGACCTGGATCGTCGGGTTCTGCGAGCTGAGCACGATGATCGGCCAGAAGAAGTCGTTCCAGGTCATCAGGAACGTGAGCATCCCCAGCACCGCCATCGCCGGCCGGACCGCCGGCACGACCACCGACCAGAAGACCCGGATCGGGCTGGCGCCGTCGATCCACGCCGCCTCGATCAGCTCGTCGGGCACCGCGCTGGAGATGTACTGCCGCATGAAGAACACCCCGAACGCCGTGCACAGCGTGGGCAGGATGACCGCCGCCAGGTGGTTGGCGAGACCGAGCCGCGCCATCAGCATGTAGAGCGGGATCACGCCCATCTGCAGCGGCACCATCATCGTCGCGATGCAGATCGCCAGGAGCAGGCTGGATCCGCGGAAGCGCAGCTTGGCGAAGGCGAAGCCGGCCAGGGTGCAGAACAGCACCGTGCCGAGGGTCACCGTTCCGGACACGATCAGCGAGTTGACCAGGCCGAGGTTGAGGGGCGCCAGGTCGAGTGCCTGGCGCATGTTGTGGAAGATCGAGGAGTTCGGCAGCAGCGGAGGAGTCCCCGCGGCCATCTCGGCGTTCGTGTGCGACGCCATCACGATCGTGTAGTAGAGGGGGAAGACCGACACGAGCGTGACGACCGTGATCACGGCGTACGTCGCCCACGAGGCCTTGAGCACGGCGCTGCTCCCGGCGCTCATCGCTGGGTCACCTCGGGCGCCACGACCGCCAGGGAGGCGGCTCGCAGACGCCGGCCACCCTCGAGGCGCTCGCGTCGCCGGGCCAGCAGCACGTTGACCGAGACCGCGGCCACGATGATCAGGAACATCGTCCAGGCGGTGGCCGAGGCGAGGCCGAGGCGGTCGTTGACCCAGCCCTGCTGGTACATCAGGAGTCCCAGGGTCTGGTACTGGTTCGACGTACCTCCGTCGGCGAGGCCGTTGTGGTAGAGCAGCGGCTCACCGAACAGCTGGGCGGCGCCGATGGTCGAGACCACGATGGTGAACAGGATCGTGGGCCGCAGACCGGGCAGCGTCACGTTCCGGAACTGCGCCCAGCGCCCGGCGCCGTCCATGGCGGCGGCCTCGTAGAGGTCGGAGCTGATCGCCTGCATGCCGGCCAGGTAGATCAGCGCGTTGTAGCCGGTCCACCGCCAGGTGACGATCGACGAGACCGCGATCTGGGAGGGCCACTTCGAGCCCTGCCAGTCCACGGCCGGCAGGTGCAGCGAGGTGAGGACCCAGTTGATGATCCCGACGTGGGGGTTGAAGAGCTCGGCGAAGATCACCGTCGCGGCCGCGAGGCTGGTCGCGTAGGGCATCAGGATCGCGACCCGGAAGAACGTGCGACCACGGAGGTGGTAGTTGAGCAGGTGGGCGATGCCGAGCGCCATGCACAATTGCGGGACGGTCGAGATGATCCCGATCGTGATCGTGTTGCGGAAGGCGTTCCAGAAGAACTGGTTGGTGAACAGGTTCCGGTAGTTCTCCAGGCCGATGAAGCTCGACTGGTCGTACGTCGAGAGCCGGGTGTCGTGCAGCGAGACCCAGGCCGTGTCGATCCACGGGTAGACGCTGAAGGCGAGGAACACCAGGAAGAACGGCAGCACGTAGGCGTAGCCGATGCGGCTCCCGGGGAGCCGGTTCCGGCGCCGAGCGGCGGCGGTCGGAGCCACCGGGCTCACGCCCGTCCTGGAGGGGGACACGACCGTCATGATCACCTTTCGTCGCGGACCTGGCGAGGACCGGGCCGCCGACTCGCGCAGGGGAGTCGGCGGCCCGGCGGTCTCTCAGCCGGTGATCTGCTTGATCTGGTCGAGTGCGTCGTTGAACGCGTCGTCGGGCGAAGTGCCCTTGGTCTCGACGTTGGTCAGCTGCGTGGTGAACGCCTGCTGGATCTGCGTGTCGTAGAGACCGATCGGCGGGATGGTCATCTGCGAGGAGATGTCCCCGAAGATCTGGCCCACAGGTGCGTTGCTGAAGTACTCGCTCTTGGCCGTACTCACCGCGGGGGCAGCAGCAGCGTCGGAGTTGGACGGGAAGTGCCCGCCGTCCTTCCACATGGTCACCTGCTGGCCCTGGGCCGACAGCCACTCGACGAGGGCGATCGCCGCCGCCTTGTTCTTGGCCGCGGTCGGGACCCCGAGCCACGATCCGCCCCAGTTGGTGGCGCCGCCGGGCAGCACCGGCGCGATGTCCCACTTGCCGGCGTAGGCGTCGCCGGCCTGACCCTGGATGTAGCCCATCATCCAGGTGGGGCAGGCGAGGGTCGCGAACGCACCGCTGGAGAACGCCTTGTTCCACTCCGGCGAGAACTGCTGCAGACCGGCGGTGATGCCTTCCTGGGCGGCCTTGCTGGCGCTCGCCCAGGCGTTCTGCACGCCGTCGCTGTTCTCGACGTCCGCCTGGCCCTCGTCATCGGCATAGGCGTTCTTGCCCTGGTAGACCGCCGCCGAGAAGATGCTCGCGGCGCTGTCGACGAAGTTCGAGTCGGCCGGCTTGGTCTTCGACGCCTCGTACTGCTTGCCGAAGGCGATGAAGTCGTCCCATGTCTTCCACTTCTGGGCCAGCGTCGCTGGGTCGGACGGGAGGCCGGCCTGCTTGAGCAGGTCGCTGCGGTAGCAGATGGCCTGGGGGCCGATGTCGGTGCCGAGACCGACCGTGCTCTTGCCGTCGGTCGACGAGGCGAGCTGCCACTTCCAGGGGAAGAACTCCGCCTTGTCGGCGGCCGCGTTGGGCACGGTGTTCCAGTTCACGAACTGGTCGGCGTGGTTCTGCACGACGTCGGCGACGAACCCGATCTCGATCGCCTGCACGTCGTCGAGCCCGCTGCCGGAGGCGAGGCGGGTCTTGAGGCGGGTCCAGTAGTCGGCGGACTGCTCGACCGTGTCCTCCTTGATCGTGATGTTCGGGCAGACCTTCTTGTAGGCGTCCCAGAGGCCCGCCTCCTTGAAGCCGAAGGTGCCGAACAGGCCGACGGTCAAGGTGGTGTCGTCCGTCGTGCCGCAGGGACCGGCGTCGGCCGGGGCCGCGGTGTTCGACGATCCGTTACCGCCGCACCCGGCCAGCACGATCGCGCCGGTCGCTGCAAGGGCGACCAACGACGCCACCGGTCGTCGGCGGTTCGTGGTAGTTCTGCGCATGGAGTCCTCCTGAACACTGGCCGGGTGGAGATCTGGTCTCCGTCTGTGAGAGCGCTCTCACGAACACTCGCGCACAGGATGGTGTGACGACGGTCACCCTGTCAAGGGCCCACGGCGAGTCGCGTGAGAATCGGAGTCGATCCGAGACCTTCCCACGCTCACGCGGTCGCGCGGAGCACCAGGTCGACCGGCAGGATCTCGGTGCGGGCGGGGCTCTCGCCCTCGATCCTGCGGAGCAGCAGGTTCGTCATCGCCGATCCGAGCTCACCGATCGGCTGCCGCACCGTGGACAGCGGCGGCTGCTGATCCGCTGCGGCCGGGATGTCGTCGAAGCCGATCACCCCCACGTCGTCGCCCGGGCGACGTCCGGCGTCGCGGAGCGCACGGATCACCCCGAACGCCGCCAGGTCGGAGGCGGCGAAGATCGCGTCGACGTCCGGATGCCGCTCGAGCAGGCGGCGGGTCGCGTCGTACCCACCGGCGGAGGTGAAGTCGCCGACCGACACCAGGCTCTCGTCGTACCCGCGCCCCTCGGCCTCGACGGCCTTGCGGTAGCCGGCCAGGCGGTCCTGGCCGGCGCACATGTCGAGCGGGCCGGTCACGGTCGCGACCTGGCGTCGCCCCGACTCGATGAGATGGGTGGTCGCCATCGAGCCACCGCCGACGTTGTCGGCGTCGACGTACCAGAGCCGGCGGCGGCCGCTGAGCGGCCGGCCGCTGAGCACGGTGGGGACACCGAGGTCCTCCAGGCGTTGCGGCAGCTTGTCCTGCCCGTGCAGCGACAACAGGAGTACGCCGTCCACGTGGCCACCGCCGGCGTACGCCAGGAAGCGCGCCTGGTCCTCGGGCCGGGTCATCACCGTGAAGACGAGCTGGAGCCCGGCCTCGGCGACCGTCTCCTGCGCACTGCGCAGCATGCCGAGGAAGAACGGGTCGGAGAACATCCGCTCCTCGGTCTCCTCGACGAGGAAGGCGACGGAGTCGCTGCGGCCGGTGACCAGGGAGCGCGCCGCCAGGTTGGGCACGTAGGAGATCTCCCGGGCCGCGTCGTGGACCACGGTGCGGGCGTGGTCACTGACCTTCGTGTCGCCACGGAGGACGCGGCTGGCGGTCGCCCGGGAGACGCCGGCTCGAGCCGCGACCTCCTCCAGCGTGGGCGCGACGCGCGCACCTTTGCCGGGTCGGGGCTGCGTGCTCACGGCGGAAGTGTGACATGCGTCCTACTCTGTGCCCATGCCACGGTGGCGGCGCCTGCGTCCCGGCTACCTCGGGAACGAGGCTGACCGGGCCACCTTCCGCACGCTGCACACGGCCACCCAGATGACCAGCGTGCTGCGCACCGGCCTCACGACCGAGTCCGCCGAGCGGTCCATCCGTCACCTCTCCACGTTGCTGGGCTGCCCCGCCGTCGCCGTGACGGACACCGCACACACGCTGGCCTGGCACGGCCGCGACCAGCACCACGCCGACCTGCTCGGTCCCCTCATCGAGCGGTGCCTGGTGGACGGCTCGACGGCGGTCCGCGATCACCGTGACTTCGCCTGTCGCCAGCCGGGTTGCGCCCTGCGCCAGGCGATCGTGGCGCCCCTCACCGTCGAGGACACCGTCGTCGGCACGCTGCAGGCGTTCACCCCGGCAGCGTCGGCCGGGCTGGTCCGGGCGACCGGCGAGGTTGCGCGTTGGGTGTCGGGGCAGCTCGAGCTGGCCGAGCTGGACGCAGCGCGCACCTCCCGGATGGAGGCTGAGGTGCGTGCCCTGCGGGCCCAGATCTCGCCCCACTTCGTCTACAACGCGCTGACCACCATCGCGTCGTTCGTCCGCACCGATCCCGACCGCGCCCGGGAGCTGATCCTGGAGTTCGCGGACTTCACGCGTCACAGCTTCCAGCGCGCCGGCAGCTACACGACCCTCGAGGACGAGCTGCGCTCGATCGAGCGCTACCTGTCACTGGAGCAGGCCCGGTTCGGAGACCGGCTCGGCGTGACCCTGCGGATCGCGCCGGAGGTGTTGGGGGTGAGCATCCCGGTGCTGTCGCTGCAACCCCTGGTGGAGAACGGCGTCCGCCACGGCCTCGCCGCCAAGGACGCCCCGGGGACGATCACGATCCTGGCCGAGGACAACGACTACGAAGCGGTGATCACCGTCGAGGACGACGGCGTCGGTGAGGACCCGGAGCGGGTGCGACGAGCCCTCGCGGGCGACGAGTCGATGGACTCCATCGGGCTCGGCAACGTCGACGAACGGCTCCGGTCGGCGTTCGGGGACGAGTACGGCCTGGTCGTCGAGACCGCACCGGGAGCCGGCACCAAGGTCACCGTCCGCGTCCCGAAGTTCGCCGTCGGCGTGCGCGCATGAGTCCGGGGCTGCGTGTGCTCGCTGTCGACGACGAGCCGCCGGCGTTGGACGAGCTCGCCTTCCTCCTGGGCCGCGACGACCGGGTGGGCGAGGCGCTGACCTGCGGCTCGGCCACCGAGGCGCTCCGGCTACTGCGCAGCGAGAGCTTCGACGTGGTGCTGCTCGACGTCGCGATGCCGGGCCTGACCGGGCTGGAGCTCGCCGAGGTCCTGCGTCAGTTCCGCCGGCCGCCGGCGGTCATCTTCGTGACCGCCCACCAGAACCACGCGGTCGAGGCCTTCGACCTCCACGCGGTCGACTACGTGCTCAAGCCGGTGCGCGAGGAGAGGCTGCGCGAGGCCGTGCGACGAGTGGCGGACGACGTGGGCACCGCCGACGCGGACGAGCAGCTGGCGGTCGACCTCGGCGGGGTGACCCGGTTCGTCCGCCGCTCCGAGGTGCGCTACGCCTCCGCCCACGGTGACTACGTCCGGCTGCACACCGCCACCGACCAACCGCTGCTGAGGCTGCCGCTCGGGACCCTCGAGCAACGGTGGGCGGACGCCGGTTTCGTGCGCATCCACCGCAGCATCCTGGTCGCGCTCGCTCACGTGGAGGAGGTCCGGCTCGGTCCCGGCCAGCCGGTCGTCGTGGTCGACGGCGCCGAGCTCCAGGTCAGCCGCCGGCATCTTCCCGAGGTGCGCGGGCTGCTGCGTTCGCTGGCTCATCGACCACCCGCGGGCGGTCAGTCATGAGCGAGGGACCCACCGCACGGGTGCGGATCACCAGTCCGCGGACGGTGGCGGTGCGATCGCGCGCGCGCCGTTCGAACGCGGCCGAGATCGACGAGCTGACCCGGCTGGGCGAGGTCTACGTGCAGAGCCTGATGCGTGCCCAGCTCCGCCTCGCGTCGTATGTCGTGGTGGCCCTCGTGCTCAGTCTCGGAAGTCTGCCGCTGCTCTTCCGCGTGGTGCCGGAGGCCAACGTCCACGTCCTCGGGATCCCCCTGGCGTGGCTGCTCCTGGGATTCGCCGTCTACCCCTGGCTCCTCGTGCTGGCCTGGTGGTACGTCCGCCGCGCCGAGCGCAACGAGGCAGCCTTCGAGGACCTCGTCGACCGGCCCGAGAGCCCATGAACGGTCTCGTCTCCCTGCTCGCAGTCACCCTTGTCGCGGGGGCGACGCTGGCGATCGGGGCCTTCGGGCTGCGGGTCTCGCGCACCACCAGCGACTTCTTCGTGGCGTCGCGCCGGGTCGGCCCGTTCCTCAACGCGTCGGCCATCGGCGGCGAGTACCTGTCGGCCGCGTCCTTCCTGGGCGTCGCCGGTCTGGTGCTGGCGCGCGGCGTCGACATGCTGTGGTACCCGATCGGCTGGACGGCCGGCTACCTCCTCCTCCTGGTGTTCGTCGCCGCGCCCCTGCGCCGCTCCGGCGCCTACACGCTCCCCGACTTCGCCGAGTTCCGCGTCGAGTCGCTGCTCGCGCGTCGGGTGGCCAGCTGGCTGGTGTGCCTGATCGGTGTGCTCTACCTGGTCCCGCAGCTCCAGGGCGCCGGTCTGACCCTGAGCGCGCTCACGGGGGCGCCGACCTGGGTGGGCGCGGTGATCGTCGCCTCCGTCGTCCTGGTGAACGTCGTGGCCGGCGGCATGCGCAGCATCACGCTGGTGCAGGCCTTCCAGTACTGGCTCAAGCTGTGCGCGCTGCTCGTGCCGGTGTTCGTGCTCTGGCTGGCCTGGAAGGGAGACGACTCCCCGACCCGTCACCTCCACGCGACCGACTGGGTCGAGCCTCTGCAAGGCCCGTACGCGACGTACCTCACCTACTCCCTGATCGTCGCGACGTTCTTCGGCACGATGGGCCTCCCCCACGTGGTGGTGCGCTTCTACACCAACCACGACGGCAGGTCCGCCCGGCGTACGACGGTCGGCGTGCTGGCGATGCTCAGCATCTTCTACCTGCTGCCCACGGTGTACGGCGTGCTCGGCCGCATCTACGCCCCCGACCTCATCGTCTCCGGCAACACCGACTCCGTGGTCCTCACGCTGCCGGACCGGATGCTGAGCGGATCGGCCGCCACCCTGATCACCGCCCTCCTCGGGGCGGGCGCCTTCGCGGCGTTCCTGTCCACCTCGTCGGGGCTCGTCGTGTCGATCAGCGGGGTGCTGAGCCAGGACGTCCTGAGCCGGCGCTTCGATCCGGTGACCGCGTTCCGTGTCGGCGGCGTGCTCGCGGTCGGAGGCACGCTGCTGCTCTCGTTCGGCGCACAGGGACTGCCCGTCGCGCACGCGGTGGAGCTCGCGTTCGCCGTCGCGGCGTCGACGTTCTGCCCCCTGCTTCTCCTCGGCATCTGGTGGCGCGGCCTGACCGCGCGCGGCGCGATCGCCGGTCTGCTGGGCGGCGGTGTGCTGTCCGGGGCGGCGGTGCTCGCGGTGATGGTCGGGGCGGCACCGGGCGGATGGTGGGGTGCCCTGTTGGCGCAGCCGGCACTGCTCACCGTGCCGGTCGCCTTCGCCACGATGATCGGGGTGTCGGTCGCCGACCGCGGGCGGGTGCCGGTACACGTCGGCCGCGCCATGGTGCGACTCCACCTGCCCGAGGCCGTGGACGTCGACCGAGGCAGCTACCACCCGATGACCGCCCGAAAGGGTGGATGACCGTTCGTCGTGACAGCGCTACCGCTCGTCGCACGATCATCGGCCGTACGTCGCCTGCAGGCCCCCGCTGGGCGCAGGGCGGCAGGTGACCACTGTCACTCGTGGTGGGCCGTCTCTAGCGTCCGGGCTGTCCAACGACAGAGACAGGAGTCCTCATGTCCGACACACAGACGGCCACTGCGGTCCGCGTGCCCGGCGCCCACATCGCCGACCCGGCACCACTCGGCCTCGCCGCCTTCGCCCTCACCACCTTCGTCCTCAGCTCGGTCAACGCCGGCTGGCTGCCTGAGACGGTCGTGCCGGTCGTGTTCGGCCTGGCGCTCGCCTACGGCGGGATCGGCCAGTTCGCAGCCGGGATCTGGGAGTTCGCCAAGGGCAACACCTTCGGGGCCACGGCGTTCTGCTCCTACGGCGCCTTCTGGGTGTCGTACTGGTGGCTGACCGGCCACACCAGCTTCGGCGACGCGTCCGCGGGAGACGTCGGTGACGCGCTCGGGATGTACCTGCTGGCCTGGGGCATCTTCACCGCCTACATGTCGGTCGCAGCGACGAGGGTGAGCATGGCCGTGCTGGCCGTGTTCGTCCTGCTGACGTTGACCTTCCTGATCCTGGCCTGGGGCGAGTTCGCGACGTCGACGGGGATCACCAAGACCGGCGGCTACGTCGGACTGGTCACCGCACTCGCTGCTTGGTACGCGTCGTTCGCAGGAGTCACGGCGTTCACCTGGAAGCGCCAGATCGCCCCGGTGGGTCCGCGCGAGTAGCGCGCGACCGTCGACCCCGAGCCGGGACCATCGCCGAACCAACCCAGCGGTTCTAGGGTGGAGCGATGGCCCCGGCTGCCGGGCAACGAGCTGTTGGCACCTGAAGAGGAGACGAAGAGTCGTGAGCGACGAAACCCTGTCCAACCTGCTGCACGAGAACCGCCGTTTCGACCCGCCGGCCGACCTGGCCGCGAACGCCAACGTGAAGGCGGACGCCTACGACGAGGCCGACGCCGACCCGGTCGCCTTCTGGGAGAAGGCCGCCGAACGGCTGTCCTGGGACACGAAGTGGGACACGGTCCTGGACTGGGACGATGCCCCGTTCGCCAAGTGGTTCGTCGGCGGCAAGATCAACGCGGCGTACAACTGCGTCGACCGGCACGTCGAGGCAGGCAACGGCGACCGGGTCGCCTACCACTGGGTCGGTGAGCCCGAGGACGACACCCGTGACATCACCTACGCCGAGCTCAAGGACCTGGTCAGCCAGGCGGCGAACACGCTGATCGACCTCGGCGTGAAGACCGGCGACCGGGTCGCGATCTACATGCCGATGATCCCCGAGACGGTCGTGGCGATGCTGGCGTGCGCACGCATCGGTGCCCCGCACACCGTCGTCTTCGGCGGCTTCTCGTCGACGGCGCTGCGCGACCGGATCCAGGACTGCGACGCGCGCGTCGTGATCACCTCAGACGGCGGCTACCGCCGAGGTGCGCCGGCGGCCTTGAAGCCGGCGGTCGACGAGGCGCTCGAGCAGTGCCCGGACGTGCGGAGCGTGCTCGTCGTACGACGGACCGGGCAGGACGTCGCCTGGAACGACGGCCGCGACGTGTGGTGGCACGAGACCGTCGAGGCCGCCTCGAAGGAGCACACGCCCGAGGCGTTCGACGCCGAGCACCCGCTCTACGTCATGTACACCTCCGGCACGACCGGCAAGCCCAAGGGCATCCTGCACACCACGGCCGGCTACCTGGTCGGTACGTCGTACACCCACTGGGCGGTCTTCGACCTCAAGGACGACGACGTCTTCTGGACCGCCGCCGACATCGGCTGGGTGACGGGCCACTCCTACATCGTCTACGGCCCGCTCGCCAACGGCACGACGTCGGTGATGTACGAGGGCACGCCCGACACCCCGCACAAGGGGCGCTGGTGGGAGATCATCGAGAAGTACAAGATCACCCTGCTCTACTGCGCGCCCACGGTGATCCGCACGTTCATGAAGTGGGGCGCGGCCATCCCGGAGAAGTTCGACCTGTCGACGTTGCGGATCATCGGCTCGGTCGGCGAGCCGATCAACCCCGAGGCCTACATCTGGTACCGCGAGACGATCGGTGGCGGGCGCACGCCCGTCGTCGACACCTGGTGGCAGACCGAGACCGGCATGCACATGATCAGCCCGCTGCCCGGCGTGACCCACGGCAAGCCCGGCTCGGCGATGAAGGCGCTTCCGGGCGTGACGGCCCTCGTCGTCGACGACGAGGGGAACGCCGTATCGCCCGGGTCGGGTGGCTACCTGGTGATCACCGAGCCGTGGCCCGCCATGCTGCGCACGATCTGGGGCGACGACGAGCGCTACAAGGACACCTACTGGTCGCGCTTCAAGGGGATGTACTTCGCGGGCGACGGCGCGAAGCTCGACGAGGACGGCGACATCTGGCTGCTCGGACGCGTCGACGACGTGATGAACGTGTCGGGCCACCGGATGTCGACCACCGAGATCGAGTCGGCGCTCGTGTCGCACCCGAAGGTCGCCGAGGCCGCCGTGGTCGGAGCGAACGACCCCGACACCGGCCAGGCCGTCAACGCCTTCGTGATCCTGCGCGAGTCGGCGATCGGCCCGGACCAGACCGTCGGTGAGGAGCTGATCGCGGAGTTGCGCGACCACGTCTCGAAGGAGATCGGCCCGATCGCCAAGCCGAAGTCGATCCTCGTCGTCACCGAGCTGCCCAAGACGAGGTCCGGCAAGATCATGCGCCGCCTGCTGCGCGACGTAGCCGAGAAGCGCGAGGTCGGCGACGTCACCACCCTGGCCGACTCCGCGGTGATGGACCAGATCAAGGAAGGCATGGCCACCAGCACGGAGGACTGACGCCGACCTGGCACTTCGTTGACGCCGTGGTGCGCTGACCTGGCACTTCGTTGACGCCGTGGTGCGCTGACCTGGCACTTCGTTGACGCCGTGGTGCGCTGACCTGGCACGTCGTTGACGCCGTGGTGCGCTGACCCGGCACGTCGTTCACGCGAAATCGCGCTGACCCGGCATGTTCAAGGTCGACAAACTGCCGGGTCAGCGCTTGGGCGCGTCAGCTTTGTGCCGGGTCAGCGTTTGGGCGCGTCAGCTTTCTGCCAGGTCAGCGCCCGAGCGCGTCGACTTTCTGCCAGGTCGGCGGAGGAGTAGGCCCCCGGCGAGGGCCGCGACCACGGAGGCCGCGAGGACCGCCGCCTTGGCGGCGTCGGCCTCGGCGCCGGTGAACGACAGCTCGGCGACGAGCAGGGAGACGGTGAAGCCGATGCCGGCCAGGACCGCGACCCCGACCACCTGCGCCCAGGTGACGTCCTCGTTGAGCTCGGCGTGGGTGAACCGGGTGACCAGGAAGGTGCCGGCGAGGACGCCGAGCGGCTTGCCGAGCACCAGTCCCACCAGGACGCCGATCACGATGGGGTCGGTCAGCAAGGACGCTCCGCCGGCGAGCGGCACCCCGGCGGAGACGAGGGCGAAGAACGGGACGGCGACCGTCGCCGAGATCGGGGCCAGGGTGTGCTCCATCGCCTCGGCCGGGGAGTGCTCCTCGCCGGGGTCGCGGCGTACCCGGGTCAACAGTCCGAGCAGGACGCCGTCGATGGTCGCGTGGACGCCGCTCTCGTGCATGAACCACCACCCCGCCACCGCGATCGCCAGGTAGATCGGCCAGGGGCGCACGCGCCGCCACTGCAGCAGCGCCCAGAGCGCCGCCAGCGCGAGCGACACCAGCAGGTCGCCCACGTGCACCACGTCGGTGAACACCAGCGCGATGATGAGGATCACCACCAGGTCGTCGACGACCGCGAGCGTCAGCAGGAACGCCCGCAGCGCCGGGGGCAGGTGCGACCCCACGACCGCGAGTACGGCGAGCGCGAACGCGATGTCGGTCGCGGCGGGGATCGCCCATCCGGCCGGCTGACCGCTCGGGGCGATCACGTTGACGACCGTGTAGAGCAGAGCCGGTACGGCGACCCCGCACAGCGCCGCGGCCACCGGCACCGCCGCGTCGGCAGGCTTGCGCAGCGACCCGACCACGAACTCGCGTTTGAGCTCCAGCCCGGCTACGAAGAAGAAGAGCGTGAGTGCGCCGTCGGCACCCCAGTGCTCCAGGTCGAGCGGCCCGACGTTCCACCCGATGAAGGAGTCGTACGACGCGTCCCAGGGCGAGTTCGCCCAGATCAGTGCGACGACCGCGGCCGTCAGCGCCAACAGGCCGCCGACCGGCTCGCTGCGCAGGAGGTCGCTCAGGAACCGCGTCTCGCCCGGCTCCGGAAGCGGCAGCATGGTGCGTTCGACTGACACGGGTGTGGCCCTCCGACGGATCCGGTGCCCGCAGGCGTGCCGGGGACCGTGCCCCGGCTCTCGCCGGTCAGGCTAGCGGCGTCCGAACCGCCCGGAGCGAGCGCGTGGGACCGTTGTAGGGTCGGCACGACCGCCCGCCGCCCAGCCCACTCGACCAGGAAGCCCGCAGCCACATGGCGAACGAACCCGTCAAGGACACCGATCCCACGATCGGCCGGCTAGTCTCCGACGCCACCCGCGACCTCTCCACCCTGGTCCACAAGGAGATCCAGCTCGCCAAGACCGAGCTGCAGGTCAGCGTCAAGAACGGCGGAGTGGGCATCGGGCTGTTCGTCGGCGCGGCCTTCTTCGTGCTGATGGGGCTCGTCATGCTCTCGATGGCGTTCGCCTACCTCATCAACTGGAACGGCGACGGGCTGGCGCTGCAGTGGGCCTTCCTGATCGTGTTCGGGGCCTACCTCCTGATCGCCGCGCTGCTCGGCTACATCGGGCTGCGCAAGGTGAAGAAGGTGAGAGGTCCGGAGATGGCGATCGCGCAGGCCCAGGAGACCAAGCAGATCCTCAAGCGCGACTGAGGACGGTCGCGCGCCTGCGAGCACGCCCGTTCTAGGCGGCGCAGCCCTGCGTCGACACCGTGCGGGAGGCGTTCCCACCAGCTGAGGCTGCGTCCGCCACCTGTTGCGACGACAGCGCGTAGCCGGTGTCGCCGTTGGTCACCGACGCGGCGAACACGACGCCGAGCGCGCGGCCGGCGGAGTCGACGACCGGGCCGCCGGAGTTGCCCGGCCGGATCAGTCCGCGGAGCGACAGCACCTCGCGGATCACCGTGCCTCCGCCGTAGATGTCGGGCGAGCGCAGACGCTGGTCGGAGCGCACCCGGCCGGCCTGCACGTCGTACGGACCGTTCTGGGGGTAGCCCAGGATCGCCACGCCCTCGCCGGCGGTGGCGTTCGTCGCGAACCGCAGCGGCCGCACGGCGCCCGTCGGCACCGCGATCACGGCGACGTCGATCTGTGGGTTGTAGTAGACGACATGGCCCGGCACCGGGCTGCCGTTGACCTCGATCTCCGGTTCGGACACCCCGGCGACGACGTGGGCGTTCGTCATCACCCGGTCGGGCGCGTACACGAAGCCGGAGCCCTCGATCCCCTGGCCGCACTGGTTGGTGCTGCGGATCTTGACGACGGCCGCCTGCGCCCGGGCCACGTCGGGGTCGGCCAGCATCCGGCGCGGACCGGGCGGCACCGCGACGATGTGCTCCGGCGCGAACGGCTCGAGGTAGCGCGGGAAGAACGTCGTACCGACGACGTCGTTGAACGCCGACAGCTTGGAGCTCGCGGAGGCGGGCAGGACGGAGTTGACCTCGGCGAGCACCTTCGAGTCGCGCACCATCGGCGTGATGCCCTGGAGCCCGGAACCGGACAGCGCCACCCCGAGCGCCCACGCGACGAGCAGCGCAGCAGCGGCGCTCAGCACCGCGCCACCGACGGCGTCGAGAGCGCGCACCGGCTGCCAGGTGATCCGGTCTCGCAGGCGCGAGCCGACCAGCTGGAAGAGCGCCTGCCCCAGCGAGGCGCACACGATGACGATGAAGATCGCGGCCAGGGAGACCAGGATCGACGGGGTCGCGTCGCCCAGCGCCTCGGGTGCGAGCCAGACCCCGATCAGGCCGCCGAGGAGCAGCCCGGTGGTCGCGAAGGCCCCGGTGACGAAGCCCTGCCAGTAGCCGGAGACGGCGTAGAGAACGACGATGAGGACCAGGACCCAGTCGAGCAGGTTCACGGTCGCTCCTCGGGTGGTACGGCGCCCGGCACGGCCGGACGGGGTCCACCCTGCAGCATGTAGGCGGGAAGTTCGCGAACGGAGGCTTCGTCCCAGGGCCGTGTCCAGCCGAGGAAGTCGAGGAGCCGCGAGACGATCCCGGCGGTGAAGCCCCACAGGAGTACGTCGTGCTCCGGGCCGATCAGGAACCCCGGGCCCATCCAGCCGCTCGGGTGGCGTACGGAGATCCGGTGGGTCGGGTCGAGGAGCTCGTCGAGGGGGACCCGGTAGACCGCATGCACCTCCCTCGGGTCCACGACGCCGACCGGGGTCTCCTCCCGCCACCAGCCGAGCACCGGTGTGACCGCGAAGTTGCTCGGGGGAAGCCACAGCTCCGGCAGCTCGGCGAAGACCTCGACGCCGTCCGCGCGGAGGCCGGTCTCCTCCTCGGCCTCGCGCAGGGCGGCCTCGCGGGTCGTCTCACCGGGGTCGATCGACCCGCCCGGGAACGACACCTGCCCCGGATGGGAGCGCATGTCGTGGGCACGCTCGGTCAGCAGGAGGTCGCGCTGCGAGCCGAACAGGAGCAGGACGGCGCCGCGGCGCGCCTCGACGTCCTCGGGCGCGACGAAGCGGGTCAGGTCGTCGGCGGTCATCTCGTGTGCCGCGCGGACCACCGGCTGCAGCCAGTCGGGGATCACCCGCCGACCCCGAGGTACTTCTTCGCCGCCGCCTCGACGTCGGCCCGGGTGAGCATGGCACCCGCCTCGAGGCGCACGATGGTGCCGTTCGCATCGATGAACGCCGTGACCGGCAGCCCGGGGATGTGGGGCAGCGGCGCGGCCCGGTCGAGAGACCCGCCCGGGTCGGCCACGAGCGGGTAGCCCACGTCGCTGCTCCGGGCGAGCTCGAGCGCCGCGCCGGGCTGGGTGTCGAGGAAGTCGACTCCGAAGACCTTCACCGCCGACTGGCTCTTGGCATACGCCGCCAGCGCGGGCATCTCCTTGCGGCACTCGCTGCACCAGGACGCCCAGAAGTTCACGATCATCGGGCCGCGCAGCCCCGCCACGTCGACCGACCGCCCGCCACCGAGGCAGGGCAGGGTGAGGTCGGGCAGCCCATCCTTCACCGGCGTCGACGGCAGCCGCGGACAGTCGGGGATGTCGGTGTGCTTCTTGAAGGCGACGAGATCGGGGGTGCCGACGTCCACGTGGGACGTCGCCTTCCTGGCCTGGACGGGAGAGCTCGGCCCGCAGGCAGTCAGGAACGGCACGAGCAGCAGGGCCGCCACCACCCCGAGCAGCGGGCGCCTCATGCCGGACCCTCGGTACGGACCAGCTTCGCGGCGGTCTCGGGGTCGACCGGCCCCGCGCCGTACGACGGGCACCAGCGCGCGACGGAGCAGGCACCGCACGCCGGCTTCTTGGCGTGGCAGACCCGGCGGCCGTGCCAGATCAGGTGGTGGCACAGCATCACCCAGTCGCGCTTCTCGAACAGCGAGCCCACCGCGTGCTCGACCTTGACCGGGTCGGTCTCGTCGGTCCAGCCGAAGCGGCGGGCCAGGCGGCCGAAGTGCGTGTCGACGGTGATGCCGGGGATGCCGAAGCCGTTGCCGAGGACGACGTTCGCGGTCTTGCGGCCGACTCCGGGCAGGGTGACCAGGTCGTCGAGCCGCGGCGGCACCTGTCCGTCGTACCGCTCCACGAGGGCGGCGCTCAGCTTGAGCAGGGAGTCGGTCTTGGCGCGGAAGAAGCCGAGCGGGCCGATGATCTGCTCGAGGTGCTCGCGCGGGGCGGCCGCCATCGCCGCCGGGTCGGGGTACGCCGCGAACAGGGTCGGCCGGACGGCGTTGACCCGGCGGTCCGTGGTCTGGGCGCTGAGGACGGTGACGACGAGGAGCTGGAACGGGTCGTCGAAGTCGAGCTCGATCCGGGCATCGGGGTAGGTCTCGGCCAGCACCCGGTCGATCCTGCGGGCCCGTCGGACCAGGCCCGTGCGGGTCTCGGGGGTGGACACGGCTGGCACCCCGACAGCCTACGGTCACCCTCCCCCTTGTCCGCCTTCGCCGCAGGGGTGAGTGTGACCTGGCCCACTCTGGATAGGATCAGGCAGGGCCAAGCCAGCGTGACCGACGTCCGGGCGCGCAGGGGCGGGCGATGGAGGAGTGTCGTGGACAACGAGGTTCTGCGTCAGGCGCCGCTGTTCAACGCGCTCGACGACGAGGCCGCCACGGCGCTGCGCGCCTCGATGAGCGAGACGAAGCTGCGGCGCGGCGAGGTGCTCTTCCACGAGGGCGACAGCGGTGACCGGGCCTACGTCATCACCGACGGCAAGGTGAAGCTCGGGCGCACCTCGGCCGACGGCCGCGAGAACCTCCTTGCGATCCAGGGCCCCGGCCAGATGTTCGGTGAGCTGTCGCTCTTCGACCCGGGGCCACGGTCGGCCACCGTCACCGCCGTCACGGACGCGGCGTTCCTCTCCCTGTCCCACGAGGACCTCCTGCGGTGGCTCGACGGTCGCCCCGCCGTGGCCCGCGGACTGCTGAACCAGCTCGCCGGACGGCTGCGCAAGGCCAACGACGTCGTCGCCGACCTGGTCTTCTCCGACGTCCCCGGTCGCGTCGCCAAGGCGCTGCTCGACCTCGCCGACCGCTTCGGCCGCACCGCCGACGACGGCGTCCACGTCCACCACGACCTCACCCAGGAGGAGCTCGCCCAGCTGGTCGGCGCCTCCCGCGAGACGGTCAACAAGGCCCTCGCCGACTTCGCCTCCCGCGGCTGGCTGCGCCTCGAGCCCCGCTCGGTCGTGATCATGGACGTCGACCGCCTCCGCCGCCGGGCGCGCTGAGAAAGCCGCTCCTGGCCCTGGCGGGGCTGTTCCGGGGTTGCCCAAAAGGGCGCAATTGCGCCGCTTTGACATGCCGGCGGGCGTTTCGGCTGCCCAACTGGCGCAATTGCGCTGTTCTGGCGTCCTCAGGACCGGAAGTGGTCCTGCCAGCCAGGGTCGATGGTCAGGTCGTCGCGTGACCCGCGGAGCACCAGCTGACGCCGGATGCGTTCCAGGGTCCGAGCGGGCTCGACGAAGATGCCCCGGGCCGTGACGACGAGGATCCGGTACTCCTCATCGTCGAGCTCCTCTCGGCGATCCAGGTCGGAGTTCCACTGGGCACTGTCCTCGGCGTGATGGCGCCCGTCGTACTCGATGATCAGGCGCAGTTCCGGGTAGCAGAGGTCGAAGCGACGCCGCCACGTGCCGTCATCGTTGATCAGACGTACGTCGACCTTCGGCTCGGGCAATCCGGCCAGCACGATCAACATGCGCAGTCGTGTCTCCATCGGTGAGTCGACGCCACGGCGCACGTAGAGGGCTGCCTTCAGCGCTGCGCCGGCGTAGTAGTCATCCGAGTTCCGGCAGGCAGCAACCAGCTTGGACGGCCTCACCTTGTACTTCCTGGCGATCGCGTCGCCGAGCACGACCAAGTCGACGAGGGACAACGAGCCTGCCAGTTGGATGAACGTCGTGATCGGATCCGTCGTACGGATCCCGCGCACCGTGACGACGCGTCGTGGACGCTTCGTGACGTGCGACTTGATCTCGGGACGCCAACGGCGGTCCTCAGCCCGGAACACCGTGACGTGTTCGAAGAGGTGCTCGGGGACCGGCAGGCCGAGCACGCGTGCCGCGCTGAAGTGACTCGCGATCGCGTCGGCCGGATGCAGGAGCAATGCTGCGCGGACTCTGGTGTCGTCATCGATGGCGTCCGCGCGGATCCAGACCGAACGGATCACTCGCCGGAACTCACGTCTCCGAAGCAACCCGGCGTCGAACTCGGCCGGAATCATCGCGCGGGTGAAGGGCTGCCCGAGGTCGAAGCACTCTGTCATGCAGGGAGGTTTCCCCGTCCCGAGGCGCCGGTGAAGGTCATCCACAGGGCAATCGCGAAGTCATTTCCGCGCAATTGCGCCGGAATGACAGGTGCGACGTCGGATCCGATGTCGAACTGGCGCAATTGCGCTGTTCGGGCAGCCACCAGGCACCCGAGGCCGGCCGGGCAGCGTGGACGTGCGAGGGCGGGATGACCGACAGGCTCAACGGGTCAGGTAGGCGAGCTGGGCGCGGACGGAGAGCTCGGCGGCGGGCCAGAGGACCGGGTCGACGTCGGCGTACACGATCTCGACGACGCGGCGCGGCACGGAGTCGTGGTCGAGCGGTTCGCCGCCGCGCGCCTCGGCGTGGAGGTAGCGGAGCGCCGACCTGACCTGGTCGAGCCGCTCGCGGCGGTGGCTGAGGTAGTGGTCGAGGACCGCCAGCGCCCGGTCGATCACCGGGCCGTGCCCCGGCCAGATGGTCTCGATCTCGTGGGTCTCGGCCAGCGCGTGCAGACGGTCGAGCGAGCCGAGGTAGGCGCCCAGCTCGCCGTCGGGGTGGGCCACGACCGTCGTACCCCGCCCGAGCACGGTGTCGCCGGTCAGGACGGTGCGTTCCGACGGGAGCACGAACGACAGCGAGTCAGCGGTGTGCCCGGGTGTCGCGACCACGTGGATCTCGAGGTCGCCGACGGCGACCACGTCACCCTCGCCGAGCCCCTCCGAGCCCAGCCGGTACGCCGGGTCGAGGGCGCGCACGCCGCAGCCCACCCGCTCCGCGAACGACCGCGCGGCCTCGGAGTGGTCCAGGTGGTGATGCGTGAGCAGGACGACGGCCACGTCACCCGCCGCGGACGCCACCGCGTCCAGGTGCGCGGCATCCGGCGGTCCCGGATCGACCACGACCGACCGCGACGACGACGTGTCCCGCAGCACCCACGTGTTGGTGCCGTCCAACGTCATCGGCGACGCGTTCGGCGCGAGCACGCACTGCGCGACCGAGCCGAACGACCCACCCGTCCACGTCACCTTCTGCGAGCCTCGACCATCGACGCGAAGCGTGGCGGCACGGAGAGCGTCGCCTCGTCGCCGGTCCCTTCCACCGTCGGCGTGAACATCTCCACAACGCGCTCGGGCGCCGCCGCCAGCACCTCGGCGGGCGAGGCGTGCTGCGCGACCTCGAGACAGGTCAGGTACGTCGGCGGCATCATCCCGAGCTCGCCCGCGTCGACGGCGTCGCACGCCGCCGAGGCACCCAGCCACGTCACCGACGACGACTCGGTCGACACGTCACGCGTCAGCTGACCGGCCGGCAGCGCCGCGACGAAGAACCAGGTGCGGAAGCGCCGCGGCTCGAACACCGGCGTGCACCACCCCGACCACACGCCCAGCAGGTCGGTACGCAGGACCAGCCCACGCTGCTCGAGGAAGACCGTGAACGGCAGCTCCTTGGCCTCGAGCGCCAGCCGGTCGGCCTCCCAGGACTCTCCGGTGGTGTCGGCGACGACGTCACCCGACGACGTACCGGCCAACAGCACGCCCGACTCCTCGAAGGTCTCGCGCACCGCGGCGCAGACCAGGGCCCGCGCCATCTCCTCCGACGTCGCGAGCCTGGTCGCCCACTCGGTCGCCGGCGGACCCGCCCATGCGACCGTGTGGTCGAAGTCGCGCCGGTCGACACCGCCTCCGGGAAAGACACACATCCCGCCGGCGAAGGCCATCGAGGTCTGCCGCCGCAGCAGGTAGAGCTCGGGACCACCGGACCCGGGCCGCATCAGCACCACCGTGGCCGCGTCGCGCGGCTCCGCCGGCGTGCGTGACCCGTCCGCGAAGGCGCGTGCCTGCTCCACCAGCTGAGGCGGCAGGGAGACCCGCACGGTCAGGCGTTGGTGTCGAGCGCAGTCGAGACCTCGACGAGGATCTCGACCTCGACCGGGGCGTCCAACGGCAGCACGGGTACGCCGACCGCGGACCGGGCGTGCACCCCCGCGTCGCCGAACGCCGTACCGAGCAGCTCGGAGGCACCGTTCGCGACCTGCGGCTGACCGGTGAAGTCGGGCGTGGAGGCGATGAAGCAGACGACCTTGACCACCCGCGTCACCCGGTCGAGGTCGCCGATCTCGGCCTTCACCGCGGCGATCGCGTTGAGCGCGCACTGCTGCGCGCAGGCGACGGCGTCCTCGGGCGAGACCTCGCCGCCCACCTTGCCGGTCGTCATCAGCTGACCCGAGCGCATCGGCAGCTGGCCGGAGGTGAAGACCTGCGAGCCCGAGCGCACCGCCGGGACGTACGACGCGACCGGCTTGGCCACCTCGGGAACCGACAGGCCCAGCTCGGCGAGTCTGTCCTCGACGGCGCTCATCCCTCGGCCACCGGACGCTTGAAGTAGCCCACGAGGTTCTCGGGGTTCATGCCCGGCGCGATCTGGACCAGCTCCCAGCCGTCGGCTCCGAAGTTGTCGAGGATCTGCTTCGCCGCGTGCGTGAGGATCGGCGCCGTGAGGTACTCCCACCGTTGGATCTGCGTCATGGCGCGACCCTACTCCCGACCGGACGGCCGATCGCGGGGGCTGCGAGGGCGCCGAGGAGGCGCCCGGCCGCTCAGGGAGATGTGCGGCCGGGCGACCTCTCAGATCGGCCAGGAGGCCGAGGCCACCTGTCCGCCCTCGACGTGCACGGTGAGCACGACGTCGTCCGGGTGACCCTTCTCGAACAGGTCGTAGCGGCCCGTCGTCAGCTCGCCGAACACGAGCGAGGGAATGGTGCCGTTCCCGACCGGTCGCTCGACGACAGCGACGTGGGCCAGGTGGCCGTCGTCGTGCGAGTGGCCGTGGTCGCGGTCGTCGTCATGCGAGTGACCGTGGCCACCGTGGGAGTGGTGTGCCACCACTCCCAGGGGGCGGATCTCCACCTCGGTGTCGACCATCGCCGCCGGCATCGTCACGACGAGCGCCCCGATGTCGTCCCCGATGTCGAGCAGGACGGCACCCTGCCCGGCGAACGGGTTCTCCGAGGTGCTCATACCGCCGTCGTCCCCGGCTCGGTCTGGAAGCCACCGCCCGGGTTCCCGAGGTACGGGAAGGTTCCGGTCGTCGCGGTGTTCGTGTTCGAGGTGCCGTCGGTGATCGCGTTGACGGCTCCGTCGGGAGTGAACGTCGGGTCGACGAGCGGGATCGTGAGCCCCGCCACCGCCCGCAGCTCGATCGTCACCACGTCGTCGTCGACCCGGCGTCCGTTGGGGAAACCGGCCGCGTCCCCGGCGACCAGACCCAGGTTGTTCGGGCTGGACGCCGGCGGGACAGCGAGGTTCAGCCGGAGCATGTCCGACTCGACCGGGCCCGTGAAGTTCTGGAAGCCCGGGACGACCCCCGTGGGGATGCCGGTGAGCAGGATCGCGTTCAGGTCGGCCCGCGACTTGTGGTACGCCGCCAGGTTCGGGAAGACGCCCGGGTAGAGCACCGGCAGGAGCTTGGCCAGCTCGGGATGGTTGACGTACTTCGCGAAGGCCCTGTCGTTCTTGGGCCGATGGGCGTTCCAGGCGTCCTTCTTCGCCATCGGCACGATGACCTCGTTGAACAGCGGGTTCCCCAGCCGCGACACCTGGCTCCACGGCCCGTGCCCGACGTACGTGCCCCGGTGCTCGTCGAAGATCCGCGAGGTACGACGATGCGCGGACGCCCAGACACCGACCACGGAGCCGGCCTTCGCGGGGTTGGTCGGGAGCTTCCCGTTCCGCGTGACCTCCGTGATCGGGACCTGCAGCGCGATCGAGTGCACGTTGAAGGCCTGGAGCGAGTTCACGCCCGCGGCCGCCGCCATCGGCAGCAGGTGCAGGTTCTGCACCGGACGCAGCGCGCCGAGGTCGAAGATGCTGCCGAGGTCGACGTGGAACGCGTCGGCTCGCTGGCCGGCGAAGACCCGGCGCTTCCCGACCTTGTGGACCGCGGCAGTCGCGAGGTCGCCGTAGTGCGGCGTCGAGCGCGGGCCGATGTTCACCGGCGGGCACGCCAGCTTCGAGGCCAGGACCTTGGACTTGCCGCCCACGATCCGCGTGACGGAGTAGAACTGCGGCCGGTTCCAGTTCGGGCTGTTGAGAGTGCCGATCGGGCCGGTGTTGTAGAGGAACGTCGTCGGGTTGCGGACCACGGTGTGGAACATGAAGCGGTAGGTGATGTCCGCCTCGCCCTTGCCCTTGTTGGAGATGTGGATGTCGTAGGCCACGTCGTCGCCGAACTCGTAGAAGTTCGGGCCGCCGTCCGGCGCCTGGAACGGGATGTAGTTGGCGATCAGGGTGACCGTGTCGGGCCGCTCAGGACTGACGAAGGCGTAGACGTCCGTGCTGTCGGCGACGGGGTCCTTCGCGGTCTCGGGTGCCTCGCGGTGGGAGGACATCTCACTCACCTCCCGCAGCGTTGAGGATGCGGGTCACGAGGTCGCGGTCGTGGACGACCACCTCGCGCTCCCCGACCATCAGACGCAGCTTGCCCGACCTGTGGTCCTCCACGTACGCCACGACCGGCTCCCGAGCGCTGGATGACGTACGCAGAGCCTCGCCCGCCTCCGCGGGTCGCATCGTCAGAGCCACGGTGCCGGCCGCCACGCCCGCGCCCGCTCCTGCCAGGAGTTTTCTTCTGCTCGTCTCGCTCATGCCAAGGCCTCCAGTGCTGACGCATCCCTCCTCTGAGGAACGCCAGACGTGATTCGGGGGCCTCGCCGCGGCGGATTGCTCGGGCCGCTACGCGTCCATCTCGTCATCGGGGGCCACGTCGGGGACAACGTCTGCCGGGGAGGCAGCCTCGGCCGCCGCGCGGGCGCGCTCGGCCTTGTCCTTGGCCTGTTCGCCGACCCCCCTCAGGAGCGAGTCGCCCACGACGACCGCGCCACCCAGCAGGACGCCGGCGACCGGCGCCGGCAGTGCCGAACGTCGTACGGCGGAGACCGCGAGCAGCATCACCGCGGACCAGGACGCGGCCGACGTCGCGAGCGGCACCACCGCGCGCTTCCAGGTGTCGGCGTCCTCGTCGGGCACCACCACGAAGACCTGCAGGCCGGGGCGGTCGAGCGGCCAGCCGACGGCGTACGACGCCAGCACGACGCGGGCGCGTCCGCTCAGGCCGGGCACGACGCAGGCGAGGCCCACGCCGGCACCTCGGACCGCCGACCCGACTCGCAGCCTCACACCAGGACCTCGGGTCCGGTCTTCTCGATGACCTCGTCGAGCGTCACGTCGGGCGCGAGCTCGACCAACCGCAACCCCTCCGGCGTGATGTCGAGGACGCAGAGGTCGGTGATGATGCGCTGCACGACGGCGCGACCGGTGTAGGGCAGGTCGCACTCCACGAGGATCTTGTGCGAGCCGTCCTTGGCGACGTGCTCCATGAGCACGATCACCCGCTTGGCGCCGTGGACCAGGTCCATCGCGCCGCCCATCCCCTTGACCATCTTCCCGGGGATCATCCAGTTGGCGATGTCGCCCTTCTCGCTGACCTGCATCGCGCCGAGGATCGCGGCGTCGATCTTGCCGCCCCGGATCATCCCGAACGACGTGGCCGAGTCGAAGAACGACGCCCCCTTGCGCAGGGTGACGGTCTCCTTGCCGGCGTTGATCAGGTCGGGGTCCTCGTCGCCCTCGTAGGGGTAGGGGCCCACGCCGAGGATGCCGTTCTCGGACTGGAGCACCAGCTCGACGTCGTCGGCGACGTAGTTGGGCACCAGGGTGGGGAGCCCGATCCCGAGGTTCACGTAGGAGCCGTCGGTCAGCTCGGAGGCCGCGCGCGCGGCCATCTGCTCACGGGTCCAGGCCATCTCAGCTGCCTCCCGTGGTCTCGACAGGCTCGACCGACGAAGGCCGCGGCCGCGTGGTCCGCTTCTCGATCTTCTTGTCGGCCGCCTGCTCCGGGGTCAGCGCGACCACGCGCTGCACGTACACACCCGGGGTGTGGACGTCCTCGGGCCTGATCTCACCGGGGTCGACCAGGTGCTCGACCTCGGCGATGCTCACGCGGCCGCACATCGCGACGAGCGGGTTGAAGTTGCGCGCGGACTCGCGATACACGAGGTTGCCGTGCCGGTCGCCCTTCCAGGCCCGCACCAGCCCGAAGTCGGCCACGATCGCCTCCTCCAGGACGTACTCCCGGCTCTCACCGGTCATCGCGAACTCACGCGTCTCCTTCGGCGGCGAGGCGAGCACCACGTTGCCGGAGTCGTCGTACCGCCACGGCAGTCCGCCCTCCGCGACCTGGGTCCCACCCCCGGTCGCGGTGAAGAAGGCCGGGATCCCCGAGCCGCCGGCCCTCATCCGCTCGGCCAGGGTGCCCTGGGGCGTCAGCTCGACCTCGAGCTCACCGGAGAGGTACTGCCGGGCGAACTCCTTGTTCTCCCCGACGTACGACGAGATCATTCGCCGCAGCCTCTTCTCCATCAGCAGCCGGCCCAGACCCCATTCGTCGACACCGCAGTTGTTCGACACCGCCTCGAGATCGGCGGTCCCGGCGTCCAGCAGTGCATCGATCAGCACCGTCGGGACGCCGCACAGTCCGAACCCGCCGACCGCCAGCCTGGCGCCGTCCGAGATGTCCGACACCGCCTCCGCGGCACTCGCCACGACCTTGTCCATGAGCACCTCCGCAGGTGATCCTGCCACGGCGTGAGCCGGCCGTACTCCCGGGTCGTCAGCCGCCCGTCGGGTCCTCGACGGACCAGATCGACGAGCCGACGAGGAGATGCACCGCGCCGCCGGCGAGACACGCGGCATGGAGCCTGCCGTCCGGTGCGGGGAGGGCCATCCACTCGTTGCCGTCGTGCCAGCAGAGCCGGTTGCCACGTGTCGTGGCGGCGACGAAGACGGGGTGGTCGCCGCGGGTCTCCTCGACGAGGACCATCGGCCGTCCACCACCGGGCTCCAGCGTCTCCGGGGCGAGCTCCAGGCGCGGCATCGCGACGGCGGCCGAGCGGACCGGCCCACGGAAGGGCAGCTGGAGCACCTCCCAGGCGGCGGGTCGTGCCTCCACCCGACCACCGACCCAGATCCGGGTGCAGGCGTGCCCGACGGCGACCGAGGTCAGCTCGGTCGGGGTCGGTGACAGGTGCACCCGGCGCCACCCCTCGTCGCGCCCCGGGGTCGGTGGCCCGTCCAGGTCGGCGAGGGTCCAGGCGGCCGGCACCGGTTCGGCCCCGTCCCCGATCCGGCCGGCCACCACGAGCGGGCCCTTCTCGTGGAAGGAGAACGCCAGGCTGGTGTCGGGCTCGGAGCCGAGTGCGAACCCGCGGCCCCGGGCCACCCCGCCGCCGATCGCGGCATCCAGGTGGTAGGCGCGCAGCCGCCAGGTGCCGTCCTGCAGGTCCGAGGCGAGCACGTGCGCCGCGCGGGCGTCGAGCACCGGCGCCGCCCACATCGCGCCGATCGCGTCGAGCGGGTGCGCGACCCACTCGTCGGCCGTCCCGGCGAGGCCGGGGCGGGTGCCGAAGAGGGTCAGCCTGCCGTCCGCACCACGGCCCGTCAGCCATGCCTCGGCCCCGGCCGACGCACCGACCACGCCGAAGGAGTCGAGCAGGATCCCGTCGTACGCCACGGGCATCGGGTTCGGTCCGTGCAGGTCGCACGTGAAGGCGCGTCCGTCCGTGGCGACCCCGGCAGAAAGTCCCCGTCGCAGCGCCGTGACGCGCCCGTCCACCTCGAGCTCGTTCCAGTCCATCGTGCTTCCCCCCGAGGACGACGGTAACGCCGAGAGGCGATCCCCGCCCGCAAGTCCGCAAAGGCTTCACCATTACCCTCGGTCTGTGCCGAGCCGCGATTTCCCTGACGCGCGCCTGCACATCGTGACCGGCAAGGGCGGAACCGGGAAGTCGACCGTGGCGGCAGCGCTGGCGCTGGCCCTCGCCTCGAACGGCACGAACGTCCTGCTCTGCGAGGTCGAGGGTCGGCAGGGCATCGCCCGGATGTTCGACGTCGAGCCCCTTCCGTACGCCGAGCGCCGCATCGCCACCGGGCTGGTCGGACCGAAGGGCGAGCGCGGAGGCGTGGTCCATGCCCTGCACATCGATCCGGAGTCGGCACTGCTGGAGTACCTCTCGATGTACTACAAGCTCGGGCGGGCCGGGAAGGCGCTCGACCGCTTCGGCGTCATCGAGTTCGCGACCACCATCGCGCCGGGCGTCCGCGACGTGCTGCTGACCGGCAAGGTCTACGAGGCGACGAAGCGCAACGCCCGCAACAAGGACGCGATGCGGTACGACGCGGTCGTGCTCGACGCACCGCCGACGGGGCGCATCGCGCAGTTCCTGGGCGTCAACGACGAGCTGGCCGGGCTGGCTCGGATGGGGCCGATCAAGAGCCAGGCCGACTCGGTCACCCGGCTGTTCCAGTCGCCGCAGACCGTCTGCCACCTGGTGACGGTCCTCGAGGAGATGCCCGTGCAGGAGACCGCCGACGGCATCGCCGAGCTGCGCAAGCACCGGATCCCGGTCGGTGGCGTGGTGGTCAACCAGGTACGGCCGCGCGACCTCGACGAGGACGACCTCAGCGCGATCCGGGCCAACAAGGTCCCCAAGAAGAAGGTCGCCACCGAGCTCACGCGCTCCGGGCTCGCCGGCACCGGCACGCTCGTGACCGGGCTCCTGACCGAGGCCCGCGACCACGCCGAGCGGCGGGCGCTGGAGAACAGCCAGCGCGCGGTGGTGGAGACCCTCGAGGTGCCGTCGTACGAGCTGCCGCTGCTGGTGGGCGGCATCGACCTCGGCGGGCTCTACGAGCTGGCCGGCTATCTCCGCGACCAGGGCCTGGGATGACGCACCCCGCCAGGAGCCACACCCGATGAGTACGCCGCGCAAGGCGCCACGGGGTGCCGCCCAGCGGCAGCCCAGCCGGACCCGTACGCGGGTGGGTCCGCAGGCGGTGAAGGGTGGCCGGGTCCTCGACATCGACGCACTGCTGGACGATCGGCGTACCGGCATCATCGTGTGCTGCGGGTCGGGCGGGGTCGGCAAGACGACGACCTCGGCGGCGCTCGCACTGCGTGCGGCCGAGCGCGGACGCAAGGTGGTCGTCCTCACCATCGATCCGGCCCGACGGCTGGCCCAGTCGATGGGGATCGAGGAGCTGGACAACACCCCGCGGCCGGTGCCCGGCGTCGGTGCTGACGGCGGCAGCCTCGACGCGATGATGCTCGACATGAAGCGCACCTTCGACGAGGTGGTCGTGAGCCAGGCCAGCGCCGAGAAGGCCAAGCAGATCCTGGACAACCCGTTCTACGTCGCCCTGTCCAGCTCCTTCGCGGGGACGCAGGAGTACATGGCGATGGAGAAGCTCGGGCAGATCCACTCCGACGCCCAGCGCGACGGCACCTACGACCTGATCGTGGTCGACACGCCGCCGTCGCGGTCGGCGCTGGACTTCCTCGACGCCCCCGAGCGGCTCTCGAGCTTCCTCGACGGCCGGTTCATCAGGCTGCTGCTCGCGCCGGCCAAGGGCCCGGCCCGGCTGATGACCGCCGGCTTCACGGTGGTCACCAACGCGTTGACCAAGGTCCTCGGCGCCCAGGTGCTGCGCGACATGCAGACCTTCGTCTCGGCCTTCGACACGCTCTTCGGCGGCTTCCGGCTGCGCGCCGAGAAGACCTTCGCGCTGTTGCAGGCGGACGGTACGGCGTTCCTGGTCGTCGCGGCGCCCGAGCCGGACGCACTGCGCGAGGCGGCGTACTTCGTCGAACGGCTCAGTGAGGACGACATGCCCCTCGCGGGACTCGTGGTCAACCGGGCCAGCCCGCAGACGCAGGGCGACGTGTCGGCCGACGAGGCGATGGCCGCGGCGCAGCGACTGCGGAAGGCTGACCCCGACTCACTCACCGCCGGGCTGCTCAGGCTCCACGCCGACCGGGTGCGGATGGTCGAGCGCGAGGCGAGACTGCGGAGCCGCTTCGACGCGGCCCACCCGCAGGTGCCGACGGCGGTCGTGCCGGCCCTGGCGGGCGACGTGCACGACCTGGACGGACTCCGTCAGGTCGGCTCGCTCCTGGCGGGGAAACGGCCGACCTGACGGGTGTTGTCCCGACTGTCGGTGTCTTCGTCAACGCGGCTCAGGCGTTGACGACCACACCGACGTGCTGCTCGCGGGCCGTCTCGAGGACGACCCTCCATGATGCGTTCGGACGGCGGCGCAGCAGTGCTCGGCGTTCGCGTTCGGTCATCCCGCCCCAGACGCCCCACTCGATCTGGTTGTCGAGAGCCTCGGCGAGGCACTCAGTGCGTACCGGGCACGCACCACACACCTGCTTGGCCTTGTTCTGCTCTGCTCCACGGACGAACAGCTTGTCGGGCTGTGACGCCCGGCACGCGGCCTGGGCAGCCCAGTCTTGATTCCACATAATGACGTCCCCACGATCGTCGTGACCGAAGCGTCCCCATGACGCCACCCGTTTCCGGGTGTCTCGGTCAGTAATCAAGGTAAAGGGGCTGGACCCCCCTCAGGCAGAGTCATAGGGACCTATCGACGTAGTCCCAGAGGACTAGTCCCCGGGGGTCACAAATGGGCACGCTTCTGGTCTTCCCGTAGTCTGGACAGCATGTCCGTGCCCCCCGGTGAGCGCCTTCCCGCCGCTCGTATCGCCTCCCATCTCGGTGTGATGGCCATCGTCGCGGCCGTCATGGGCGTCGTCGTGGCGGGTCTCGCGATCCCGTTCGCGGGCGTTCTCGGGATCGGGGCCAAGTCGCTGTCCCACAGCGTCGAGGACCTCCCTGCCAACCTGCGCACGCAGCCGCTGGCCCAGCAGACCAAGATCGTGGACCAGTCGGGCACCACCGTCGCCACGCTCTACGACCAGAACCGCATCAACGTCCCGCTGAGCCAGATCTCGCGGAAGATGGTCAAGTCGATCGTCGCGATCGAGGACTACCGCTACTACCAGCACGGTGCGCTCGACCTGAAGGGCACCCTGCGGGCCCTGGTCACCAACCAGGCCAGCGGCGGCGCGGTCCAGGGTGGTTCGTCGATCACCCAGCAGATGGTCAAGATGACGCTGGTCGACCAGGCGAAGACGGCCAAGCAGCGCAAGGCGGCGACCGCCGACACCTACGCCCGCAAGCTCACCGAGCTGCGCTACGCGATCGCCTTCGAGCAGAACTACTCCAAGGACTGGATCCTCGAGCGCTACCTCAACATCGCCTACTACGGCGACGGGGCGTACGGCGTACAGGCTGCGGCGCGGCACTACTTCGACACCAACGCCAAGGACCTCACCCTGCTCCAGGGCGCCACCCTGGCCGGCCTGGTCAAGAACCCGTCGGGCTACGACCCGATCACCAACCGCGACCGCGGCATCCAGCGTCGCAACGTGGTGCTCGACCGGCTGGCGCAGCTCCACGTGATCAAGCAGCACCGCGCCGACGTCCTCAAGAAGAAGCCGCTCGGACTGCACCCGGTCGCCACCCCCAACGGCTGCGTCAACTCCAGCGCGCCGTTCTTCTGCGACTACGTCGTGAACTACCTCGAGCAGGACCCCGCGCTGGGCAAGACGGTCGACGCCCGGAAGAAGCTGCTCTACACCGGTGGCCTGACCATCCACACCACGATCAGCCTGCGGGACCAGCGCGCGGCCGACACCTCGGTGCACAACCACGTCTTCCCGACCGACCAGGCGATCGGCGCGCTGGCGATGGTCCAGCCCGGCACGGGCGACGTGAAGGCCATCTCCCAGTCACGCCCGATGGGCCGCGACGCCAAGGCGGGCCAGACCTACCTCAACTACGTGGTGCCCCAGAAGTACGGCGACTCCAACGGCTTCCAGCCCGGGTCGACGTTCAAGGCGTTCGTGCTCGCGGCCGCGATCCAGCAGGGCATCCCCCTGTCCCAGATGATCGCCTCGCCCCCGCAGGTCCACATCCCGATGAGCCAGTACCGCGTCTGCGGTGGCAAGTCGTTCCAGAGCACCGACACGTGGTCTCCGCACACCTCGACGATCTCGGGGACCATGAACGCCTACACCGGCACCCAGGAGTCGGTGAACACCTTCTACGCCAAGCTCGAGCTGCAGACCGGCCTCTGCGAGCCCTACCGGCTCGCCAAGGCGATGGGGATCGGCCTCGACGACCCCGCCACCGAGATGGTGCCGTCCTTCACCCTCGGCGTCGCCTCGGTGAGCCCGCTCGAGCTGGCCGACGCCTACGCGACCTTCGCCGCCCGCGGCCTCCACTGCGACCCGCGCCCGGTCGTCTCCATCGATGACTCCAACGGCAACCAGCTCAAGAGCTACGACCCGCAGTGCCAGCAGGTGATCGCGGCACCGGTCGCGGACGCGGTCAACGACGTGCTGCGCGGCGTGCAGTCGCCGACCGGCTTCGGCGCCGACCTGATCCTCAACCAGGAGTCGGCGGCCAAGACCGGAACCAACGACAACAACATGTCGGTCTGGTACATGGGCTACACCCCCAACCTCGCGACGGCCTCGATGATCGCCGGCGCCAACAGCCTCGGCCACTGGATCACGCTGAACAGCCAGACCATCGGCGGCCACTTCACCGACGTGGCGCACGGCTCCACCACGGCCGGCCCGATGTGGTACGGCGCGATGAGCCAGATCCAGCGGTGGCTGCCCGACGCGACGTTCACCCCGCCGAACGGCCAGGACGTCAACGGCGTCCTCACCACGGTCCCCGACGTGGCCGGCGTGCCCTACGACCAGGCGGCGGCACAGCTCACCCAGGCAGGCTTCCAGGTCTCCGACGGTGGCTACCGCAACTCCGGCTACTCGACCGACTCGGTCGCCTACACCAGCCCGGGCGCCGGGAGCCAGAGCGCCAGCGGCACGGTGGTCACGATCTTCCGATCGAACGGCACGCCGTTCGTCCCGCGCAACAACGGCCATGGCCATGGCAACGGGAACGGCAACGGGAACGGCAACGGCGGCGGCGGCGGCGGCGGCAACCACGACGGCGGGCCCGGCCCGGGCTAGTCGCCGCTTGCTACCCGGCCTGGGATGTCGAGACGCGTCGCCCAGCCCCTTGGCAGGCTCAGTCCGCGGTGCGTGACAGCTGGCGGCGTACCTCGGCGGCCACGACCCCTCCGTCGGCGCGGCCACGCACCTGAGGCGTGAGCACGCCCATGACCTTGCCCATCGCGCGCATCCCCTCGTCGGCGGCGCCGGTCTGGGCGATCACCGAGGTGACGAGGTCGGAGATCTCGTCCTCGGAGAGCTGAGCGGGCAGGTACTCGGCGATCACGGCCGCCTCGGCCTGCTCCTTGTCGGCCAGCTCGGCGCGCCCCGCGTCTGCGAAGGCAGTGGAGGCCTCACGGCGCTTCTTGGCCTCGGTCGACAGCACGCCCACGATGTCGTCGTCGCTCAGCTCGCGCGCCTCCTTGCCGGCCACCTCGGCATTGGTGATGGCCGACAGCACCATCCGGATCGTCGATGAGCGCAGCTCGTCTCGCGCCTTGATCGCGGTGGTGAGGTCGCTGCGGAGTCGGTCCTTGAGAGCGCTCATGTGTTGCATTGTGGCAGCCTTGCGCCATGACCCCCGACGGCTTTCTGCTGCGCTCGCTGGGTGCCGGTGCGGCCCTCGGCACCGGTCTCGCGGCGTACGCCGTCTGGGAGTCGCGCGCCTTCACGCTGCGCTGCGCGACGATGCCCGTGCTGCCGGCCGGCGCGAAGCCGCTGCGGGTCCTGCACCTCAGTGACATCCACATGACGCCCAGCCAGTCGCGCAAGCAGGAGTGGGTCCGGTCGCTGGCCGACCTCGAACCCGACCTGGTCGTGAACACCGGTGACAACCTGGCCCATCTCGAGGCACTCCCGCCCGTGCTGGACGCGCTCGGACCGCTGCTCGACGTGCCGGGCGTCTTCGTGCTCGGCTCGAACGACTACTACGCCCCGACCTTGCGCAACCCGCTCAAGTACCTCCTGCCCGACGACGGGGCGCGCAACACCCATACCGCCAAGCTGCCGTGGCAGGAGCTCAAGGATGCCTACGCCGGGGCCGGCTGGTTCGACCTGACCAACCGGCGCGTCTCCTCGACGGTCGGCGAGCTGACCATCGCCTGGGCGGGCGTGGACGACCCTCACCTGCAGTACGACGACCTGCTCGCGGTCGGCGGTCCGGCCGACCCCGCGGCCGACCTCCGCGTCGGCGTCGCGCACGCGCCGTACCTCCGCGTGCTCGACCAGTACGCCGCGGACGGCTACGAGGCGATCTTCGCCGGCCACACCCACGGCGGCCAGGTCTGCGTGCCGCTCGTCGGTGCCCTGGTCACCAACTGCGACCTCGAGCCGGCCCGCGCCAAGGGGCTGCACCGGCACCCCGCCGACTCCCGTCCGGAGGACCCGGGGTCCTCGTGGCTGCACGTCTCGGCGGGGCTCGGGACTTCGCCGTACGCACCGTTCCGGGTCGCCTGCCGCCCCGAGGCGACCCTCCTGACGCTGACTCCTCCGGCCTGATCCCCGGGCGCGAGACGGCGATTCTCAGGCGGCCCGACCCACCCGGTATGCTCGCCCGTGCTTGTCGCCCGGGCATCGCGAGTCGCTCGCCGATCGCTCGGGACCGGCAATCGGGCTGTGGCGCAGTTTGGTAGCGCGCCTCGTTCGGGACGAGGAGGCCGCAGGTTCAAATCCTGTCAGCCCGACAGTGTGATGTCTCAAGACATCCCGGACAGCCGGACCTGCGAAGCAGGTTCGGCTGTTTGTCATTTCGGGTGTGTTCTTGGGCTGGTAGTCCTTGCTGGGATCGACGATGAGCTCGCGGAGGAGTTCGCCGGTGGCGGCGTTGACGACGCGGACGTGGAGGTCGTGGACGAGCAGGATGACGCGGGTTCGGGCGTAGGTTCGACCGACGCCGATGTGGCGTAGTTGTCCGGCGATGCGCAGGGTGACGTTGCCGGCGGTCGACACGATGTCGTGGCGGGTCCGGTCGTGGGCTGTCGGTGCTGCGGTCACCGGTCGGGCTGGCCTTCGGCCGTGCGTTGTAGGTGGTCGCCGGGGTTGCCCGGTGGGGGAGCGACCGGTGCGGTCGGTGGTGGTTGTACTCCTCGACGAACGTGTCGAGCAGGGCCTGGAGCTCGTGCCAGGGTCGTGGGTTGGTTGGGTTGGGCGCGTAGCCACTTCTTCATGGTCTGCTGGAATCGCTCGACTTTGCCGCAGGTGGTGGGCCGTGAGGGTCGGGAGTTCTTCTGGACGATGTCGAGTCGTCTGAGTTCGGCTTCGAAGGCGTTCTTGCCGCCTCCTCGGCCGTGGCCGGCGAGGCGGACGGTGTAGACCATGCCGTTGTCGGTGAGCGTGGATGCGGGGTATCCGTGCAGGTCAGCGGCTTGTCGGAAGGTGTCCAGGACGGTCGTGGCGGTGACCGGTTGGTGTGCGGTGACGTGGAGGGCGTAGCGGGAGTGGTCGTCGAGCCAGGTGATGATCTCGGTGTCGGCGCCGGGGCGGCCGTCGGGTCGGGTGAGTCGGTAGTGGGTGAAGTCGGACTGCCAGGTCTCGTTGGGCATCGCGGCTTCGAAGCGCAGGTAGGAGGACTTCGGTCGCTTGCGACGGCTCGGGTGTGACCGGCACCGGACGCTGGTCAGGATCCGGTGGATGGTGGCCCGGGACACGGTCATCTGGTGGTGGTGGTGTCAGGTGCCAGGCGATGGTCTCGGGGCCGGCGTCCAGGCCGGCGGTCGGTAGGTCCTTGCGTAGCTGCAGGATCAGCTCGACCGATCTCTGTTGGGGTCGCGTGCGGTGAGGTCTTGCGGTCGTCGTCGACCGTGGCTCGAAGGCGGTCCTCGCCCTCGGCTCGGTAGCGGGCCAGGAGCTCATAGACCCAGGACCTCGATACTCCGTAGTCGGCGACGACCTCGGCGACGGTGCGGTGCTCGAGGGTGATGGCGGTGATGACCAGACGGGCCTTCGAGGCCCCGGAGCTGCGGCATGGTCGAGGCATCGACCCGGGGTAGTGTCGCCGATGTCGTGAGACATCAGTCCGGGATGTCGTGAGACAGGTGTCCGGTATGTCCTGAACCAGCACACTGTCAGCCCGACAGTGTGATGTCTCAAGACATCGGCGACACCCGGACCCACGGAACGTGGGTTCGGGTGCTCTTCATTTCGGGGTCTGTGGCTGGTAGTCCTTGTCTGGGTCGATGGTGAGGTCGCGGAGGAGCTCGCCGGTGACGGCGTTGACGACGCGTATGTCGAGGTCTTGGACGAGCAGGATGACGTGGGTTCCGGTGTGGGTTCGGCCGAGGCGGCTAGCCTTCCGGGGTAGGTGGTGCGTCGTCCCGTCGCACGAGGAGGCACGTCATGCAGCTCGTCCAGGTCGCCCAGCACGCCGAGGACCTCGACCGGGCCGCGGCTTTCTACAGCGACCTGCTCGGGCGCCCTCCCGCCGGGCGCTACGACCCTCCAGGGCTCCTCTTCTTCGACCTCGAGGGCACCCGGCTGCTGCTCGAGACCGGCGCCCCGAGCGCCGTGCTCTACCTGCGCGTGGAGTCGGTGAGAGACACCACTGCGGCACTACGCGCGAAGGGGATGGCCATCGAGACCGAGCCCCACGTGATCTTCAGCCACGACGACGACGCCCTCGGACCCGCCGGCACCGACGAGTGGATGACCTTCATCCGTGACACCGAAGGGAACCTCGTCGGGCTGGTCAGCCAGGAGCAGCGCGGGTGAGGACGTGGCCGGGCAGCGGAGGTCGGTCGCTGCGGGTGGTTGAGCACGTGGTGGATCATGGACGACGTACGACGACCGAGGAGGCTGGGCGTGGCGCGCGAGCACGATCACGCCGTCGGCGCGGACACTGACCGCCGGCTCCTCCTGGGCGCGCTCGGCCTGATCGTCGCCTTCATGGCGGCCGAGGTCGTGGTCGGCCTCCTGGTCGACTCGCTGGCCCTGCTGGCAGACGCCGGCCACATGCTCACCGACGCGGCAGCGATCGGGCTCGCCCTGGTGGCGATGCGGCTCGCCGCCCGGCCCGCGTCCGGGGCCTACACCTTCGGTCTCAAGCGCGCCGAGATCCTCTCGGCGCAGATCAACGGCCTGACGCTGGCGGTGCTCGCGGTGGTCTTCACGGTCGAGGCGGTACGTCGGCTGATCCACCCGCCCGACGTCGACGGCGGCGTGGTCGCCCTGGTCGCCGCCGTCGGGATCCTGGTCAACCTCGCGGCGGCCGCGCTCCTGGCACGGGCCGACCGGCGCAGCCTCAACATCGCCGGCGCGTTCTGGCACATCGTCACCGACCTGGTCGCCTTCGTGGCCACGCTCATCGCCGGCCTCGTCATCTACGCCACCGGCTGGACCCAGGCCGACGCCGTGGCCACGCTGGTGGTCGCAGCCCTGATGGCGCTCGCGGCGTACCGCCTGCTGCGCGACAGCGCCCGGATCTTCCTCGAGGCCTCCCCGCGCGGGATCGAGCCCGGCGCCGTCGAGGCGGGGATCCGGGCGGTGGACGGGGTCACGGACGTCCACGAGCTCCACGTCTGGGAGGTCACCTCGGGGTTCCCGGCCCTGTCGGCCCACGTCCTGGTCGACACCGGGGTGGACTGCCACGAGCGCCGACTGGCGATCGAGGAGGTGCTCGGTGAGCGGTTCGGCATCGACCACACCACGCTCCAGGTCGACCACCGCGACGACGTACTGCCCGCCTCGGCGTTGAGCCGGAGACTGCACCCGGAGCGGGACGGCCACCCGCCTCACTGAGCCCACACGGAGCCGGTGGCGTCGTCACCCGGCCGTGGCACACTGCGTCCATGGTGGACCAGGAACCTCGGGAGTCCGACACCGACACCGACGACCGGCCCTCGCTCGAGCTGCCCAGCCTGCGCGCGGGGCTCCGGCGCAGCCGACGGAGGAGGGCGGCCCGCACCCGTGTGGTCCGGAGCCTGCCGGGCGCCCTCGCGGCAGTGCTCGTCGGAGCCGTCGCCGGCCTGGCGCTCGTCGGGCTCACGTCGGCGGGGCTGCATGCCTGCACCGCACTGCGCGGCACGTCGTCGTGCGGCAGGCCCGGGATCCTGTTCCTGCTCGCCGCGACCGTCCTGACGGTGGTGCTGGGCTCGCTGCTCCTCAGGCTCGCCGGTGTCGACTCGCCCGGCAGCACGAGCTTCCTGGGCGTCGGCCTGCTGGTCGTGGTGATCCTGCTGGCGCTGCTCCCGGTCATCTCCGACCCCTGGATGGTGGTCGTGGTGCCGGCCGTCGCGATGCTCACCTACGCCGCGGCCTGGTGGCTCACCTCGACGTACGTCGAGCCCGGCGAACGCGTCCGCTGAGGCTCAGCCGGGCCTGACCGTGGGTGCGTCTTGGGGCGGAAACCGCGGAACAATCGTGTCCCGCTCCCGCGCGTGTCGGTGATTTGTTCCGCGTTTTCCTGGCTCGCGCCGGCACGACGTAGCTCGAGCCATGCGAAGGCGTCCGCTGAGGCTCAGCGGGGCCTGACCGCGCGGTGCGTCTTGAGGCGGAAACCGCGGAACAATCGTGTCCCGCGTCCGCGCGTGTCGGTGATTTGTTCCGCGTTTTCCTGGCTCGCGCCGGCACGACGTACGTCGAGACCGACGGACGCGGATCCGGCGAGCGCGTCCGCTGAGCTCAGTGCGACGGCCGCGGGGTGCGCGCGACGAGCTCGGCGATCTGGACGGCGTTGAGCGCCGCGCCCTTGCGCAGGTTGTCGTTGCTGACGAACAGCACCAGCCCGCGGTCGTCGGGGACTCCGGCGTCCTGACGCAGCCGCCCGACGTACGACGGGTCGCGGCCGGCCGCGTGCAGAGGCGTCGGGATCTCCGACAGCTCGACGCCCGGGGCGGATGCCAGCACCTCACGGGCGCGCGCCACGGTCAGCGGACGGGCGAACTCGGCGTTGATCGAGAGGCTGTGGCCGGTGAAGACCGGCACCCGCACGCAGGTGCCGGACACGGCCAGCCCGGGAAGTCCGAGGATCTTGCGGGACTCGTTGCGGAGCTTCTGCTCCTCGTCGGTCTCGAAGAGCCCGTCGTCGACGATCGAACCCGCCAGCGGGAGCACGTTGTGGGCGATCGTGCGCGCGTACTTGACGGGGTCGGGGAAGGTGACCGCCGAACCGTCGTACGCCAGCTCGCGCGCCTTGTCGCCGGACGCGGCCAGCTGGTCGGCGAGCTCGTCGACACCGGCCGTCCCGCTGCCCGAGACCGCCTGGTAGGTCGAGGCGATCAGCCGGACCAGGCCGGCCTCGTCGTGGAGCGCCTTGAGCACCGGCATCGCGGCCATGGTGGTGCAGTTCGGGTTGGCGATGATGCCCTTGCGGGCTCCCGACCACGCGAGGCCGATCTCGTCGGGGTTGACCTCGGAGACCACCAGCGGGACGTCGGGGTCCATCCGCCAGGCCGAGGAGTTGTCGACGACGACCGCCCCGGCAGCCGCGAACCTCGGCGCCAGCGCCCGTGAGGCGGTGGCGCCGGCGGAGAAGATCGCCAGGTCGAGCCCGCTCGGGTCGGCGGTCTCGGCGTCCTCGACGGTGACCTCGCGGTCACCGAAGGGCAGCACGGTGCCGGCCGACCGGGCGGAGGAGAAGAAGCGGATCGAGGCGATCGGGAAGTCGCGCTCGAGCAGGATCTGGCGCATCGCGGTGCCCACCTGGCCGGTGGCACCGACGACACCGACGTTCATCGGTCGCTGGTCGCTGGTCGAGACCATCAGCGTCCGGTCCCGCCGTAGACGACGGCCTCGACCTCGGCGCTGTCGAGGTCGAAGGCGGTGTGGGTCGCCTGGACGGCCGCGACGACGTCGGCCTCGTCGACGATCACCGAGATCCGGATCTCGGAGGTCGAGATCATCTCGATGTTGACGCCGGCGTTGGCGAGAGCCGCGAAGAACTTCGCGGTGATCCCGGGGTGGGAGCGCATGCCCGCGCCGATCAGGGACACCTTGCCGATCTCGTCGTCGTACATCAGGTGGTCGTAGCCGACCTGGCCGCGCAGCTTGGCCAGGGCCGTCATCGCGGTCTGGCCGTCCTCGCGCGGGAGCGTGAAGGAGATGTCGGTCAGGCCCGTGGCCTGGGCCGAGATGTTCTGCACGACCATGTCGAGGTTGACCTCGGCCTCGGCGAGCGCCTCGAAGATCCGCGCCGCCTCACCCACCTTGTCGGGGACGCCGACCACGGTGATCTTGGCCTCGCTGCGGTCGTGGGCGATGCCGGCGATGATCGCCTGCTCCATGGGGTCTGCTCCCTCCGGTGGGTCGGGCAGGATCCAGGTTCCTTCCTTCTGGGAGAAGGAGGACCGGACGTGGACCGGGATGTCGTAGCGCCGGGCGTACTCCACACAGCGCAGGTGGAGGATCTTGGCACCGGACGCGGCCATCTCCAGCATCTCCTCGGTGGAGACGTGCTCGAGCCGGCGGGCCGACGGCACCAGCCGAGGATCGGCGGTGAACACCCCGTCGACGTCGGTGTAGATCTCGCAGACCTCGGCGCCGAGGGCGGCGGCGAGCGCGACCGCCGTGGTGTCCGTGCCGCCGCGGCCGAGCGTGGTGATCTCCTTGGTGTCCTGGCTGACGCCCTGGAAGCCGGCCACGATCACGATGTGGCCCTCGTCGAGCGCCTGGGTGATGCGCCCGGGCGTGATGTCGATGATCTTGGCCCGGCCGTGCGTCGAGTCGGTGATCACGCCCGCCTGCGATCCGGTGAAGGAGCGGGCGGTGAAGCCGAGGTCGGAGATCGCCATCGCGACCAGCGCCATCGAGATCCGCTCGCCCGCGGTCAGCAGCATGTCGAGCTCGCGGGCCGGAGGCAGCGGGCTGACGTCGCCGGCCAGGTCGAGCAGCTCGTCGGTGCTGTCGCCCATCGCCGACACCGCGACCACCACGTCGTGGCCCTGCTTCTTGGCCTGGACGATGCGGTGGGCCACGCGCTTGATCGCCTCCGCGTCGGCCAGGGAGGAGCCGCCGTACTTCTGCACGACAATGCCCACGGTCAGATCCTCACAGCACGGGGAAGCGGTACGACGCTCGCGCGCGACGCTGCGCGGAGACGGCCACGATTCTACTGGGGGGCGTCGGGCGGACTGTCCAACATCTCATTCGCCGCGGCGACCTGGTCGAGCTCACCGGTGAACTCCACGTCGAGCCGGTCGTGGGCGACCACGGACAGCAGCGCATTGAGCATCGCGCCGGCGAGGTTGCCCCAGGAGGCCACGTAGGAGAACTGCCACCACCACAGCGCCTCGGCGGTGTTGCCGAGCCGGAAGTGGCGCAGGCCGTTCTCGAGGTCGCTGGCGATGCTGGTCAGGTCGTCGGAGAGCTGGCTGTCGACCTGCTCGGGGTCGTAGGGGTCGAAGACGAAGCTGTAGGTGTCGATGTCGCCGAACATCTCCGCCAGCCGCAGGCGGAGCCCGTCGAGGTCGGCGTCGGGCCCGACATCGGGCTGGTAGTCGTCCTCGGGCGTGAAGTCGACCTGGGCGCCGAGGCGGGCGCCGGCCAGGAGGATCTGGCTGATCTCGAGCAGGAGCAGCGAGATGCTCCGCCCGGCGTCGCCCTCCGCTGCGACGGCGCGCAGCGCGATCAGGAAGCTCTCGACCTGGTCGGCGATCTGGGCCGCGAACTCGTCGCCAGGTGCGGCCGGCGGGAGCCCTGCTCCCCTGGCCAGGATCTGGTCCGCCGTGGTCTGTTCGGTCATTCGGCCGTCCGCCTCCCTGCGAAAGCCCGCCCGAGCGTCACCTCGTCGGCGTACTCCAGGTCACCACCGACGGGGAGCCCGCTCGCCAGGCGGGTGATGCGTAGTTCCAGAGGTTTGAGCATACGGGTGAGGTAGGTGGCGGTCGCCTCGCCCTCGAGGTTGGGGTCGGTCGCGAGGATCACCTCGGTGATCGCGCCGTCGGCCAACCGCTTGAACAGCTCGGCGATGTGGAGCTGGTCGGGGCCGATGCCGTCGATCGGCGAGATCGCGCCACCGAGCACGTGGTAGCGGCCACGGAACTCCTTGGTGCGCTCGATCGCGACGACGTCCTTGTACTCCTCGACCACGCAGAGCACGGTCTGGTCGCGCCGGGGGTCACGGCAGATGCGGCACTCGTCCTCCTCGGAGACGTTGAAGCAGATCGCGCAGAACTTCACGCGCAGCTTCACCTCGAGCAGCACCTCCGCCAGCCGTCGTACGTCGGCGGGCTCGGCCTGGAGCAGGTGGAACGCGATCCGCTGGGCGCCCTTGGGACCTACGCCGGGCAGGCGGCCGAGCTCGTCGATGAGGTCCTGGACGATGCCTTCGTACAACTCAGTCTTCCTGCGAGAAGCCGAGTGCGCCGGGCCCCGCGTCGGGACCCGGGCCGCCGAGGCCGGGCATGCCACCGCCCGCGAGCGGGCCGATGGCGTTGGTCGCCAGGGCGTCGGCCTGGGCCTTGGCGTCGCGGTAGGCGGCGACGATCAGGTCGCCGAGGTCGTTCAGGTCCTCGTCGCTGGATCCGTCGAAGCCGCCGGCCTTGATGGTCACGGCCTGCAGCTCGCCGATGCCGTTGACGGTGACGGTGACCGCTCCGCCGCCGACCGTGCCGTCGATCCGCGCCTCGGCGAGGCGCTCCTGGGCACTCTCGAGCTGCTGCTGCATCTGCTGGGCCTGCTGGAGGAGACCCTCCAGGTCGAAACCACCGGGCTCACCGCCGCCGCCGAGCGCCTCGAAGGGGTTCTGGGTCATGGCTTCACCTTGTCGTCTCTCACTGGTGGGGGATCTCCTCGATGACCTGGGCGCCCAGGGCCTGTTGGAGGAGCTGGGCGCCGTCGAGTCCGGAGGACTCGGCGTCGTCGTCGTCGGGGCGGGCGCCGCCGTCGGAGTCCGCCGGCGGCTCGGGTGTCGTCTCCTCGCGCCCGGCCGTGCGCGTGGCCGCGATCGCCTGGCGCGCCGTCGTCGAGGGGCTCTCGGCCGGGTCCGGCTCGGGCGGCCCCTCGTCGTTCACCGTCGACGGCGCACTCACCGTCGATTCGACGGCAGGCGTTGCGGCAACGGGGGCGGCCGGCGGTGGCGCGGCAGCGGGCTCGGCCCCGGGGTCGACGATGGTCTCGACGCGCCAGTCGTGGCCGACGACGTCGATCGCCGCCTGCCGGACGATCTCGGCGCTGCCGCCGTTGTCGAAGGACTCGCGAGCGCCGACGTTGCCGAAGCCGAGGGTCAGCACCTGGGCGTCGACCGCGACCACCTGGGCGTGCTGGGTCAGGTGGATCCAGGTCACCCGGCGGCGCTGCTTGGTGGCCTCGACGATGTCGGGCCAGAGGCGGCGTACGTCGACCAGGCTCAGCGGGGAACCGGCGGCCGTCTCGGCCACGGGGCCGGTGGAGGTGGGTGCGACAGGTGGGGGCGCGGGGGCTTCGGTGGGAGCGTCCGCGGTCGGGGCCGGCTCGGGCTCGGGCGCCGCCTCCGGGACCGCCACTGCGGCCGGCTCCGCGACCGGCTCGGAGGCCGGCTCGGCGGCCGGCTCCGCGGTCGCCTGCGGGGCGGGCTCCGGGGTCGGCTCCGGGATCGGCTCCGGGGCCGCCGCGACCGGCTCGTGCGGAGCCGGAGGGGGCGTGGCGGGGGCCGGCCGCTCGACGCGCACCGGCGGGTCGGCGACGGGCGCCGGAGCGGCCGCATCTCCGCCGGCGATCGTCATCCGGCGCTCGAGGCGGTCGAGGCGGGCCTGGACGCCCTCGGTGGAGTGGTCGGCGCCCGGCAGCAGGACGCGGGCGCAGATCAGCTCGAGGAGCAGGCGCGGGGCGGTGGCGCCACGCATCTCGGTGAGGCCGGTCGCGACCAGGTCGGCCGCGCGGCTGAGCTCGGCCGGACCGAACCGGGCGGCCTGGGCCACGAGCCGCTCGGCGGCGTCCTCGGCGATGTCGATCAGCCCGGTGGCGGGCGCGTCGGGGACCGCCGAGACGATGACGAGGTCGCGCAGCCGGCGGAGGAGGTCCTCGGTGAAGCGGCGTGGGTCCTGACCGGTCTCGATCACCTTGTCGACGACGCCGAAGACCGCCGCGCCGTCACCGGCCGCGAACGCGTCGACCACCTCGTCGAGCAGGGTGTCCGGCGTGTAGCCGAGCAGCCCGGCCGCCAGCGTGTAGGTGATGCCCTGCGGCCCGGCGCCGCCCATCAGCTGGTCGAGGACGGAGAGGGTGTCACGCGCGGACCCCGCCCCGGCACGCACCACCAACGGCAGCGCGGCGGGCTCGATCGTGACGGACTCCTTCGCGCAGAGCTCGGAGAGGTACGACGAGAGCAGCCGCGGCGGGATCAGCCGGAACGGGTAGTGGTGGGTGCGGGACCGGATGGTCGGCAGCACCTTCTCGGGCTCCGTCGTGGCGAAGATGAAGCGCAGATGGGGCGGCGGCTCCTCGACCAGCTTGAGCAGGGCGTTGAAGCCCTGGGTGCTGACCATGTGGGCCTCGTCGATGATGTAGACCTTGTAGCGGCTGCGGACCGGCGCGAAGAACGCCTTCTCGCGCAGGTCGCGGGCGTCGTCGACGCCGCCGTGGGAGGCCGCGTCGATCTCGATCACGTCGATCGAGCCCGGGCCGCGACGCGCGAGGTCGCGGCAGGAGTCGCACTCGCCGCACGGGTCGGCCACCGGCGCCTGCTCACAGTTGAGCGTGCGGGCCAGGATGCGCGCCGAGGTGGTCTTGCCGCAGCCGCGCGGGCCGGAGAAGAGGTAGGCGTGGTTCACCCGGTTGCCCGCGAGAGCCGCACGCAGCGGCTCGGTCACGTGGTCCTGCCCGATGACCTCGGCGAAGGTCTCGGGACGGTAGCGCCGGTAGAGCGCGAGGGGGGACTCCACTCCTGAACCCTAACCAGCCACGCCGACAACCGTTAGGCCGCGGCCGCGGCGGTGGTGGATCACGCCTGGACGGCGGGCGGAGGGGGGTCCGCGGGGACCTGGTGCGGCGTACGCGCGGCCAGCGAACCGCCCGCCACCGTGACCCCGAGGGTCACCAGTGCGCCCAGCACGATCGCCGCCCCTTCTCCGGGTCTGAGCAGGTCCAGCTGGGCGCCGATGGCGGCTGCCGCGACGGGTACGCCGAGCTGGGCGGTCGCGAGCATGGCGTACGACGCGGGCTGGCGCAGCGGTACGGCGACCAGGTGCGCGAGTGCCGCACCCACACCGAGCCCGAACCCGAGCGCGACCATCGAGGGGTGGTCGATCAGCTCGTTGAGCTGCAGGCCGGCGCCGAGCCAGACGAAGAACACCGGACCGAAGAACCCCTCTGTCACCGCGAACAGCTGCTTGGCGACCCGACGGGGCTCGCCCACCGCGGCCACCGCGATCCCGGCGACGAAGCCGGCCAGCATCAGGGAGACGTGCACGGCGATGGCCAGGGCAGCCATCGCGAACAGTGCCGCGAGACTGACGCGGAGCTCGACCGCGAACTGCCGGTCCTCGGAGACCGCATGCACCCGGCCCCGCAGGCCGCTGCGCTCGACCGCGCGGAGGGCCAGGAAGAGGACGCCACCGGCCAGCAGCACGACGACCGCGCCGAGGCCCGCCCGTACGACGTGGTCCGGGTCGATCACCAGCGGGAGCAGCACGATGCAGGCCGCGTCGGCGACCGCGACCTGAGGGATCAGCTCCACGACGTGGCGCCCGCCGAGACCGAGCGAGTCGACGATCGGCAGCACGAGCGCGGCCGAGGACGACGCCATCAGCACGGCGTACAACGGGGCATGAGGGATGCCGACGAGCCGCGCGGCGGCGTAACCGAGGACGCACGCGGCCACACCGACGACCGCGGCGCGCGCCAAGCCGGTGCGCAACGCCGGGCGCAGGCGCGGGTCCCGGACCGGTACGTGGGTGCCCGCCACGAACATCACCAGCACGAAGCCTGCCTGCCCCAGGAAGGTGAATGTCGGGTCGCTCGCGTCGAGCACCCCGAAGCCGCTGACCCCCAGCACGACGCCCGCCAGGAGCTCCCCGAGGACGACCGGCAGGTGCCAGCGGCGCGGGGTCGCGAGGAGGGGACCGGCCAGCGCGACCGCACACACGATCGCCAGGTCGAGGAACGACACGACCGGATGCTAGACCCAGATCCGTGTCGATCGGGCCTGTCGAGATCTGCCTGGCCGGAGATGAAGAGGCCCCCCACGCACCCGGCAGAGCTCGCCTGCCCTTGCTGCCTTCCGGCCCTGGGGGATTGAGCAAGATGCCGCCGCATGGGGGGTTGCCCCGGAGTCTAGGCGACCGTCGTACGCCGGACGAAGTCGAGGGGTGCGGAGCGATTTCGTGGGCCCGGCGACTGCCCGGTAGCCTCCTCGGCGGAGGATTCGCCTAGTGGCCTATGGCGCTCGCTTGGAAAGCGGGTTGGGTTAACAGCCCTCAGGGGTTCGAATCCCCTATCCTCCGCCATCGCACGTTCCTGATCGTCGGGACGTGACCGTCCCCGCCCTGACGCCGTCACGTCGTTCCGCCGGACTCGCCGGACAGCGCCGTGATGTCCGACCATCCATAGATGGTCACGGGGAGCAGGAAGCCCTCTTCGTCGTCGGTCCGTCGGCCGGTCTCGCGTCCCCCCATCGCCTCGTAGAACCCTCGGGCCGGGAGATTGGTGGTCAGGACGCCGAGCTGCACTGCCGAGAAGCCCAGGTCGGCCAGCTCCCTGGCTGCCGCCCGCAGGAGCGACCCACCGAAGCCTTGGCCACGTCGCTCGGGCAGGACATAGAGGGCACCGATCTCGGCGACCGACCCCGAGGGATCGTCGTCGGCTGCCGACCCCGACACCAGGGCGCTGACGGCGCCGGCATCGTCCTCGGCGACCAGCAGGACGTCGCGCGCCGCCCTGCCTTCAGCTCGGTCTGTGAAGGTGCGGGCCCAGGCGCGGGCCGACACCTCCGGGGTCCACTCCGCCACTCGCTGCTGGTAGGCAGCGTCGGGGATCTGTCCGCGATGTGCCCACAGGAACGAGCCGACCATCACGCGCCCCATGGCCGGCGCATCCTCGGCGACGGCCGCACGGATCCTCATCGTCGGCGCACCTCCGCTCTCGTGGTCTCGAGGCTAGTCGCGGGGCTGGGTGCTTGCTCGGGTCCGGACTCTGGTCCCGACCAGCCCCGGAGGGCCGGCTCCCTGTTGCCGTGCCCGAACTCCGAGTACGTTGCTGATCAGGCGTTCGACCTCAACCCGAGGAGACATCAGCCATGCCCGAGTTCCCGCCGCTGGCGCACATCGCCGTGACCGTCACCGACCTCGATCGCAGCACGCAGTGGTACACCGCGCTGTTCGGTTCGGAGCCTGTGCTCGACGAAGACGAGGAGAGCGGCACGTTCCACCACACCGTCTATGCGCTCTCCGGCGGGCAGCTGTTCGGGCTCCACACCCACACCGAGCCTGGCAGCGAGAGCTTCGACGAGCGCAACACCGGACTCGACCACGTGGCCTTCACGTGCAGTGGACGCAGCGAGCTGCAGCAATGGGCAGACCGCCTCCAGGAGTTGGGCATCTCCCACGACGGGATCAAGGACGCTGCCTACGGGTCAGGCATCTCGTTCCGCGACCCCGACGGGATCGCCCTCGAGTTCTTCGCACCACCCGGCGTCGACTGAGTCCGGGCCCGGGGCCTTGGTCCCCTCCTCCGGTTCAGCGACCTCGCCGGTCCGGCCGCTGCCACGGCCACGCATCGGCGAGCCATGAGGCGACGGCCTCGGCCAGCGGTCCGTCGAGGTCGGACCGGTCGGCACGCACCCAGGACAGGACGATGACATCGCCCTCACCCTCCGGGGGATAGAGGTAGACACAGCCGATGACCTCGGCGTCAGCCGGGTCGAGAACGGTGAAGGTGAAACCCTTGCCGGACGCGAAATCCGCGGCATGGCGGGTCAGGTCGGCGAGGTTGGCCTCGAGCGACATCCCTTCGACCGGTGGCCAGTCGCCGTCCGGATAGCCGGGGGTGGAACGGATGTGCTCGATGCTGGAGGTCCACGCCTCGTGATCGGCCTCGTTGTGCTGCGGCCCCAACGGCTCGAGCACGAACTGATCGGTGATCAGGGACCTGGGTGGCTCGAAGTCCGCCGGCACGAACGGGTCGGAGGTCATGCGTCGAGTCTAGGGAGGGACGGCCGGCGAGAACGTGCTCGCCCTGAGCCCGGCCGACGACCTGGTGTTTGCGCACTCCCCTGGCCGGCAACCAGCCGGCTCACTCAGCCAGCGCGCCCATGGGGTCCCAGGCGGGCAGCACGATCGGGTCGGTGTCGAGCACCGGCAGGAGCTCGGCGGGCAACGCCGATCGAGGCACCGCGATCTCGAACACGTGCTCGGCGAACCAGCTGTCGTTCATGGTCCAGAAGCCCTTGTCGGCCTTCTCGGTGCCCCAGCTGTTCTCGACCCGCCAGCGCCGTGCCCGCGCGCCATCGCCTTCGCCGACGACGTCCACACCGGTGAGCAGCATGGCGTGGGTCATCGCGGTGCCGCCGTACAAGAGCCGATCCGCCTTGTCGAACTCGGTACGGATGTCGTAGACGGCGTCGTAGTCGAACAGCCGGGCGTCCCAGACACCCTCCTCCTTCTCCATCATCTGCCCGACGTCGCAGCCGAACCACACCGGAGTGCCACCCACGATCGACTCCCGGGCCAACCGCTTGATCAAGGACATCTCGACGTTGAGGTAGGTGACGGGCTTTCCGCTCACGACGTTGCCGAGGTGCTCGACGGTGAAGACGTGGTTGCGAGGGCTGGAGGGTCGCGGGTCGTCGACCAGGCACACGTAGGAGTCCAGGTCGAGGTCGACGTACCGCTGGGCGAACTCCTGGGGGGTGATCGTCTCGTCGCGGTGGAAACCCTTGTCCTTGTCCATCCACTGCCACGAGACCGTCTCCGGAGGGGAGCCCAGGTGCAGTGACAGCATCCGATGGACCGTCCGCAGCGTCTCGTCCTTCCGGTCGCGTAGGTCATCGACGGACGCGCCGGCCGCGGCACTGTCTCGCAGGTCGCGGGCCGCCTGCCGGAGCACGACCTTCAGGTCGCGGTTGAGCTGTCGCGTCGAGGACGACGCCACGGTCTCCGGCATCCCGCTCTTGGGGACCAGCCCGTGCTTGCGGACGAGGTCGACGAACATGTTCCACTGCCCGCCGTCACCGATCGGGTCGCTCATCAGGTGCGCGACCGTGCGGTCGTCCACGTCGCGGCCGGACGTTGCGATGACGCCCTCCAGCCAGAAGTTGGCCTTCTCCAGCTTGTCCCAGAAGAGCAGGTGGTTCTGGCTGAACTCGAACTCGGCGAGCTCCATCTTCCGCGCGGCGCCGGCGCGCAGCAGGTTGAGTCCTGCGAAGAGCCAGCACCGACCGCTCTGCTTCTGGTTGGTGGCCGCCCATTCGTCGAGCTGGTGTGACATCGACCGCTCCGCCGACACCGCCAGCGCACGGTCCATCGCGATCTCGTCGACCTCGTTGCGAGTCAGCGCGTTCTGCAGCAGCCGGTTCTTCGGGTCGACTGCGAACTCCTTGCTGAGCTGCTCCAGCTGGTCGGCGGTGAGCTCTCCGTGGGTAGTCATAGTCGCCAACATAGCAACGGGAATGTGCTGGCAAACCCCGAGAAGTTCCTTCGGCGTCCGTCGACTACCCGCACAAGGGCAGGACGGCGTGAGGATCATCGCCGGGCGCGATCGCCGCAGTGCGGGTGAGCCGGAACGACATGTTGCGGGTTCGTACGGCGACGCGCAGACGGGCTCAGGACGCGACCGCGACGCCCAGTGAGTCGGCGGCCAAGGCCTTGGGCGCGCCTGCTTCGTAGAACACGTCGACCTGCTCAACGCGGAAGCCGGCGCTCTCCAGCAGGTCGATGATCGGTCGCGTCAGATGACAGCCTCCGGCCAGCCGCTTGTTGAGCGGCTCGAGCCGGCGCTGCCAACGCTGGACGTTCTCATCGGGGGCCAGGCCGTGCTCGAGGAAGTGCAAGGTACCGCCCGGGCGCAGCACTCGGTGGACCTCGGTCAAGGCGAGGACCGCGTCCGGGATGGTGCACAGGGTCCACGTCGACAACGCCGCGTCGCAGCTGTTGTCGGCCAGCGGCAGGGACTGCCCGTCGGGCCCGGACTGCTCGATGGTGACCGTTGACGCCGAGACCCGGTCCTGGGCCAGCTTCCAGCTCAGCGCCGACGGCTCGATCGCGGCGACCCGCTGGACGTCATCGGGATAGAACGGGACGTTGTGTCCTGATCCGAAACCGATCTCCACCACGTGGCCGTGCAGCCCAGCACACACCCGTTCGCGCAACGGTCGTGACTGCTTCGCCCCGCAGGTCACGTTCATGATCCTCGGCACCACGTGCTCGCCGTACACACCCACAGCGTCCCCCTGGTTCGCTCTCGGTCACAGTGCACCCTGGCCCCCAACGTTGTCACCCCGGCCGGGAGTCGCGAGATCGAAGGACGTCCCGGGACAGAAGGAGTCCGATCGGCTCCCTACGATCGGGAGCATGAAGATCCTCGCCGGGGCCGGAACCTACGTGGCGACCACCGACGCCCACTGGGAAGAACATCTCGAGGTCCCGGACCTCAGCTGCGGCACCTACTCGCTGCCTGCCGGCGGTTCCGATCCGCAGACACCCCACACGGAGGACGAGCTCTACCTCGTCACTCGCGGAGCGGCCACGCTGTGGACCCCCAGCGGATCTGCGGCGATGCGACCCGGTGACGTTGTCTTCGTGCCCGCCGGTGAGGAGCACCGCTTCGTCGACATCGTCGAGGACTTCGCGGTGGTCGTCGTCTTCGGACCAGCGGAGTTGTCGCGTGCCCCAGCGGGCGGAGGCCTCGACTGAGGCAACGCCTCGGTGGCCGCCGCTCCAGCGGAGCGATGACGGAGCTCCTTCGGTTGGCAGCCGCCGGGCCCTGTGGGCGCCTTGTGACAGGCTCGCTCCATGGCGCGGACGGACCGGATCGAACCCGATGCCGAGGTGGTCGCGAGGCTGGCCAGGACCGCCCTGGCGCTGCCCGAGGCCTACGAGGAGGACGCCTGGACCGGGGTCCGTTGGCGGATCCGTGCCAAGACGTTCGCCCACGTCATGGTCGCTCAAGCCGGCTTCGAGTCATCCTTCCGCGATGTCACCGGCATCGTTGTCCCGACCACCCTGCTGACGTTCCGTTCCACCGGGGAGGAACTGCTCGCCCTGGCTCACGCCGGCATGCCGTTCTACAAGCCGTCGTGGTCACCGACCATCGTCGGGATGGTGATCGACGGTGACACCGACTGGGCGGACGTCGCCGATCTGGTCACCGAGAGCTACCGGGTCTGTGCCCCGCAGAAGCTGGCGAGGCTGCTGGACGAGGCAGCGGACCGGACCTCAGGCACCGACTGATTCGCCCCGACATACCTCCGTCAGACGCCGTCGTGCCGTCACGGCGCGAGGAAGTGCCTGGGGTGGCGCTTTCAGGGTCGGAATCCGGAGAGAATGGATTCGATGGGTTTCCTTCCCGCGGACCCTCAGGGCGCCTACATTCGCGGTATCTGATCCCACAGGGAGCGTGTCCGTGAGCAACTATTTCCAGACCCCCGGCAATGGCGCGTTCCGCGACTTCTCCCCAGGCCCGCACTCCGGGGTCGACACCGACCCGGACGCCCAGGTCGCCTCGGACTCGATCGACGGTCGCGCGCGGAACGCGCTGGCCCTCGGCCTGTTCAGCCTCCTCTTCGGTGTCCTCACCGGCATCCCGGCCATCTGGGTCGGACGGAAGGCTCTGATCCACATCCATGCTGCCAACGGCACGTTGAAGGGCCGCTGGGCCGCGTGGACCGGGATCCTCCTCGGCTGCCTCAGCATCGCCCTCACCATCGCGGTCTGGACCTACCTTCACAACAACCGCTGACCCCGCTCGACCGCACAGTCACTCACGCCCGGCGAGCGTTGAGCGCCCGAAAAGGGCGCCGATCAACCCGCATATTCGACGTGGAGCGTCTCGCACCCCCTCAGGACAATCCCTGGAAAGACGTCGTTGGTGATGACGACGCCGCGTCCCGGACCGCAGGCGATGACGTCTCCCGGTGTGAGGTAGTCCGCACAGATCACGTCATCACCCGGCCCTGCGCGCACGCGGTCGCGCTGACTGGAGTAGATCAGGGTCTCAGGCCGCGGCCTGTTCGAGCACCTCGTCGGCCCGTCCCGGGCTGCCCTCGGCGAGGCCATGGTCGATCGCGCGGCGGGACACGAGCCACATCACGACGCCGACGACGAGTGCGGCACCCTCGGTGACGGTCAGTGCCCAGATGATGCCGCTCAGCCCGAACCAGAGGTTGCCGACGAGCACGACCGGGATGAACAGGACGCCCTGGGTCACCGACATCACGGTCGCCGCCAGGGCACGCCCCGTGGCTTGGAACAGCGAGGTGAGCAGGCCCGCGAACCCGTTCGCGACCATCGCGACGAGCTGCGCGGTGAGGATCGTGCCGCCGATCGCCAGCACCGAGTCGTCGGAGGAGAACAGGGAGATCACCTGCTCACGGAACACGATCAGCGTTGCCGCCGAGACCAGGGTGATCGCGCCGACTGCGCACGCGGAGACGCGGAGCGCCGACATGAGACGGTCTCGGTCTCCCTTGCCGTAGGAGTAGGCGAACAACGGCAGCACGCCGAGCGTCACGCCCATCACCAGGAACTCCGGCACCTGCGCGATGCGAACCACGACGCCCATGGCCGCGAGCGGGCCGTCGCCGTAGGCGGCCGCGAGGTTGTTGAGCACCAGGGCGGTGACGATCAGGAAGCCGGCTTGGAGCAGCTCGCCGACGCCCACACCGAGGACGGGCTTCAGCACCGTGGGCGACAGTGTGAACCAACGCGGCGCGAGGCTCAGGTGCTCGCTGTGCCGGGCCAGCCAGACGGCGAAGTACGCGACGACCGCGAGATTCGCGAGGCCGGTCGCCAGAGCCGCGCCGGCGACGCCCCAGTGCAGCACGAGGATGAACAGGACATCGAACACGACGTTCGCGACGGTGGAGCCGACGAGCCCGACCATGACCTGGCGTGCGGCGCCCTCCGCCCGAACGATCTGCTCGAGACAGAACGCCGCGGCGAGCACGGGGACGAACGCGAGCATGACGGCGACGAAGGAGCGCGTCGCGGGGGCGGTACCTGCATCCGCACCCAGGAGAGACACGAGCGGGTGCAGAAGGAGCAGCCCGATGCCGCCGAGTGCGGCCCCGACGATCACAGAGCCCCAGACGGCGAACGACGAGACGTGCTTGATCTCGTCCGCCGTGGCGGGGTCGTGCTCTGCCGCGCCGAGTAGTCGCGAGATCAGCGCGCCCCCACCGGTGCCGAACATGCCGCCGACCGCCATGACCAGCGCCAGCAGCGGCGAGCCGAAGGTGATCGCGGCGAGGAGCGCGGTGTCGTCGAGTGAGCCGATGAAGCCGGCGTTGATGACGTTGTAGACGGCGCCGACGATCATCGCGGCGGCCATGGGCACGCACAGGTGCACGAGAGCGCGGACGATCGGCGCGGCCGAGAGATACCAGCGGTTGGTGCCGACGGCGTCGCCCGACAGCTCGGATCCGGGGTTCATGGCGGTACTCATGGGCTGCTCCTTCTGTCGGCAGGTTCGAGGGCGCGCCGACGAGCGCCGGCACGGCGAGGGACGATCTGGGTGCGCGGCTGGAGCCGCGCTGGTGATTACGAGCGGGTCGGTTGCGGTAGCTCCGCGGTGATCTTGGTGAGCAGCGCGGCGAGGACGGCCCGCTCCTCCTGGTCCAACGGGGCGAGGATCGCGTCGTTGACGTCGGCCATCGCGGTGTCGAAGCCGTCGATGAGGTCGATTCCCTCCTGGGTCGCGTGGACGCGCTTACTGCGCTCGTCGCCGTCCTCCGTACGGCGCTCGACCAGCCCGCGGCGCTCGAGCCCCTGCAGGAGACTCGAGACGCTCGCCGCGCTCGTGCGGCTCACCTGCGCGATGTCGCGCTGGATTGCTCCCGGGTTCTTGACCAGGTAGCCGAGCACGAAGCTCTGCGCATGGCTGAGCTCGCGCTCGCGGATCCAGTCCTCGCCGGCCTTCATCTGGGCCCAGCCGATCCAACGGACCAGATCGAGCGGACTGGTGGGGTGGGCCGTCGTACTCATAGTCAGAACTCTAACAGTTTGAGTTCAAACTATCAAGTCGCCCAGCTCAGGCAGCACCCGTTCTAGGCTCGCGGCATGGCGTTGGACCTGCGGCGGGCCACCACAAGCGACGTCGACGCGATCTGCGAGATCGGCGCGTGCTGCGTGGCCCCGAACGTACGCGTTCGCGGGGCAGGCCTTCGTCGAGCACGGCCTTGCTGCCTGGTGGTCGACGAGTGCGATCGAGCGTGGCCTCGCCACGACCACGACCCTGGTCGCGGAGTCCGAGGGCCAGGTCGTCGGCATGGGCAACGTCGACCTGCGCCCCGACGTACCCGTGATCTGGAAGCTGTACGTCCATCCCGACCATCAAGGCAAGGGCGTGGGTGGCAGCCTGCTCGACCGTCTTGTCGAGGCGGTCCCGGAAGGCCGTAGAGCCGTTGCCATCGAGTACATCCAGGGCAACGACCGAGCGGCAGCTGTTTACGCACGTCGCGGGTTCATCGAGGTACGGCGCGAGCCCGCCGACCGACCCGATTGGCCGCCGCAGGTCTGGGCCGAGCTGGTGCTCGCCGAGACCTGACGGAAATACGTTCAGCGGAACGTGAAGGCGGCCGGGCCGGTCAGATGCCGCTGTTGAAGTCGATGAGAGTGGCGCCGGCGCGGAGCTCGAGGGCGTGGTCGTCGCAGAAGGGCACCCAGAAGGTGTGGATGCTCTCGACGCGGGTCGAACCGGCGAGTGGTTCCACTCGCACCGTCACATGACCGATGACGTTGGCTCGATAGAGGCAGTCGCCAGCGCTGCAGCCAAGACCCGGGTCGCTGTCCGCGGCGGTCATGGAGCGAGTGTCTCAAGCGTCACTGAGCCGTCACTGAGCGGCACGTGAGAAGTGCCGTGCTTTGTGGCCCACCCGCCACCACGCGCTGGACGGCACGGCGCTCCTGCACGACCGGCGTACTCCCCCGGCTCGCCAACCCGAGCGAGGACCCTTGACCTGAAGCGCTTCAGGTTCTTGATACCGATCGCATGGACGGGGACGGACTCACGATCGCCGAGGCGGTTGCCCGGTGTGGTCTGCCGGAGAGCACGTTGAGGTACTGGGAGCGGATCGGTCTGGTGCGTCCGATCGAGCGCGACGCGTCCAGCCATCACCGCCGTTACAGCCGTGCGGACGTCGCGACGCTGGAGACGCTTGCCAACCTGCGGGCCGTCGGCTTGAGCATCGAGGACATGCGCGCCTATCTGGCCGGGGCCAGGCGTGGCGACGAGGCGGCCGGCGAGCAGCGTGTCCTGTTCGAAGCCCACGCCCGGCGCCTGGCCCACGAGGTGAACGCCCTCGAGCTCCGGCGCCGCTACCTCGACCTGAAGGTCCAGTACTGGGGCAGCCGAGGCGGGCGACCTCGACAAGGCCGCCGACGTCATCTCCGGCCTCGACCTGCACGGCCGCCGCGCCCTGGTCACCGGCGCCGCAAGTGGGATCGGCGTGGAGACCGCTCGCGCCCTCGCCAGGGCCGGGGCTGAGACCGTGATCGCCGCCCGCGACCTGTCCACCGCCGAGCGGGCGGCCGCCGACATCCGTCTACGGCGAACCGGACGCGCTTCGATCACGCCACATCGTCGCGGACGACCGCATCGTCCTGCACCTGCCAGACCCGATGGTTGTGCTGGTGGTGAAGGGAACGGCCACACCGGGACCGCCCATGCGGGAACGCGCCGACCTGTGCGACGCCTATCGGCACAAGTACAGCGCGGACGACGATCGAAGGTGGCTCCCGGACGCTCCCGGCCTGGAGAACGCACTCACGTTCACGGTCAGGCCCCGACGAGCCATCGCCTTCCGACCAGCCGATCCTGACGTGTGGAGCAGGTGGGTGTGGGTCGCAGCCGACGAGTCAGGGAGCGACGTACCCAGCTCCGGGTGACGGCGGGGCCGAGGTCCTGCCGGTGCTCCCGGGCTGCACTGTCGGCCGGCAACACGACGCGAACATCCCGTTCGACGGCTTGAACGGATCAGCGTTTCTCCACCGCCTGCGTGGGGGTCCGGGAGCCGGATGCGTACGCCGCCGTGCCCGTGATCGTCACGGTGAGGAGCACCACGGCGACAGCGCTGAGCGCCGAGACCACGAAGCGGCGACGAGATGGCCGCGTTCCGGCGCGGTGATCGGGAGCCATCGCGTCCAGGAGCACCCAGAGACCGCCCCAGGCGATCAAGGCGCCGAGGACGATTCCGATCGCGACGTGAAGCAGTCCCAGGTGCTGGCAGTGCTGCGCCAAGGGGTCGTGGCTCGTCGAGACAGCATCCACAGCGGGCGCACCACAGTCGCCCAGGTAGCCGTAGAAGCTGAACGTCGATGCCGCGAGGGACCACGCGATGGTCCACCCCAACCCGGCAAGAACGACGAGCAGGCCGGCCAGCACCTGACCACCGCGCTCGACAACCGCGACCCGACCGGCGCTCACGCCCGGAAGAGTAGCGGTGCCCGGCGCCTCGAGCCCGCCCACATACCGCGATCCGGCGTACATTGCCGGCATGTCCGGCTTCACGATCAAGTCGCTCACGCCGAAGACGTTCGACGACTTCGCCGCTCTCGTCGAGCGGAACAAGGGCATGTTCGCCAGCTGCTGGTGTACGTGGTTCCATCCCGACTGCGCGGAGAAGGGGCAGACCGCCGAGGGGAACCGGGCGCTCAAGCAACGTCTGGTGGCCGACGGAATCGCGCACGCGGCGCTGGTCTACGACGGCGACCGGGCCGTCGCCTGGGCGGAGTACGGCTCACCCGAGGAGCTGCCCGGGATCCATCACCTCAAGGAGTACGTCGCCACTGCCGAGCGACTGCCCGACTACCGGGTCACCTGCATCCTGGTCGAGCGCAGCTCTCGCGGTCAGGGTCTGGCGTCGATCGCCCTGCGCGGAGCCGTCGACCTGATCGCTCAGGCCGGCGGCGGCGTGGTCGAGGGCTACCCGCACGACACCGGAGGGGTCCGGAAGAAGAACTCGTCGTTCCTCTACAACGGCACCCGCACGATGTACGAGCGCGAGGGCTTCACCTACGACCGGCCGAAGGGCCAGGGCAACTGCGTGATGGTGCGCGAGGTGGCCCCGAGCGCGCGCGACTGACCGACACCGCGCCGCCGCTCCGAGTCGCTGCAGCTCGACAGCTGCGCATGCGTGCACCCTTGCGAGGGCCGGCGGGCGACGACACCTTCCGCGGCTCCGACACCGACGACACCTTCAGCGGCGGACCCGGCACCGACTCGGCGAGCATGGGAGACGGCGACGACACCTGCACCAGCGTCGCAGTGCTCGACGGCCTCGGTTGCGAACACATCAGCTGACGACCCGGAGGTTCGGACTTGCAGCTCCGAACGGGAGAGCGGCTAGTCCTCAGGCGGCAATGGCTCGCCGTTGTCGCCGACGAGGTCGACGCGGTGGATGTCGAGCTCGCGTGGGTAGACGAGTACGCCGACCTTGAGCCCCGACGCATCGTGCACCGTGTGGAGGACGAGGTCTTCGCGGGTGCGGTCGGAGAGGACAACCACGACCGCCCGAACGTCGGAGGTCACCCGCGCCAGGAAGGTGCGTGGCCCCGTGTCACTGGCACCGAAGTAGGTGCTGAGTCGCTTCTCGGGCGGCACCACACCACCGCAACCGCCACTCCACAGGTTGGTGCCATCGGCCAGTTGGATGTCGACCATGGTGATGAGGTGACCCGTGCCTGCGCTTGTCGATACGCGGAGTTGCCACGAGTCGGCTTCGTCCGTCCGCCCGGACGCGACGATCGTCATGCCGAGAGTGTCACACGGTCTCCATCGCACTCACAGGCCGATGAGGGGTCGGGCAGAAGGTCCGCTCTTGGGTGGCTGCTTGGCCAACGACTCGCGCACCCCTCACGGTGACCCGCGTCGGCTCCCGAGCTCCGGTGAGATCGGGACCTGTCGTCCGGCTGAACCCCCACAAGCCGAGCCCCACACAGAGGATCAGGAACACGATGTCGACCATGGCAACTCGGTGCACCGTGCGAAGATCTCGGTGTGAGTGACCGGCCATCCGTCGCCGGGGTATCCGGCGAATTCATCACCGAGACGTTCGACTACGACGGCGGCCGACAGGTGACGGTGTACGTCCCGCCTGGCCCACCCACAGCGATGGTGTTCGCCGGAGACGGTCAAGGGCTCACGTCGTGGGCGGCCGACCTCGAGGGGACGGATGTCCCGGCCGCGATGATGGTGGGCCTTCACCGACCGGCTGACGAGACGCTTCGACTTCACGAGTACTCCCCCCGGTTCGACCCGGAGCGCTTCGCGGCGCACGAGACATTCCTCGTCCGAGACGTTCGGCATTGGGTGGAGACACGCTTCGGGGCGGCTCTTCCCGCCGAGCGCTCCGCCGTCTTCGGTGTCTCAGCCGGCGCAGAGCTTGCTCTGGCGCTGGGCCTGCGCCATCCCCAGGTCTTCGGCGCCATGCTCTGCGCATCGCCCGGCGCGGGTTTTCAGCCGCCGGTCCAGATGCCAGCGCACCTACCGCGTGCGTACATCGTCGCGGGCACGCAGGAGCCGTTCTTCCTGGAGAACGCGAACCGGTGGGCGTCGGCTCTGGCGAACCACGGCGGGGACGTCGTGATGAAGGAGCGCGCTGGGTCGCACGGGGACGCCTTCTGGCGGCAGGAGTTCCCGCTCATGCTCGCGTGGGCCTTCGGCTGAACGCGCCATCGGCGAGCACGCACCTGTCGCTGTCCGTGCTCGATCAGGGCGGTGATCGGTCGGGTCTTGACTGAACGGCGTCTCGCGGGCGCAGCATCCCAGCGGCTCGAACTGCGCGACCGGGAACTTCGGGCCGAGATGCTGGTCGGCTCAGACCCCTCGCCCACCACGCAGTCGGGAGAAGATGAAGAGGGCGAGCGCGATGATCACCAGGACGATGAGGATGGTCCACAACATGGAAGCTCCCTGAGGTAGTGGCGTGGGGCGCCCAACTAGGCCCAAAGACAGTTGGACGCCCCTCCGCCCTGAGATCCTCCCCCGGCGCCATCGCGTCTAAACCTGTTCCCCATGGCCGTTCGGTACTAGGACATATGTTCACTACCCCTGGTGGCGGCAGGCTTTCTAGACTCGGCCTGCCCGCGCGTCACCTACCCCCCCGACTCCCAGGCCGGACGCGCTTCTGGGTGCCTCCTCGGTCGGCCTGGACGTGAAGGAACACGCCATGAATCTCGCACGCATTCTCCGCGCTGCCATCGTGCCGGCAGCCGCCCTCACCCTGCTCGCGGGGCAGGCGGCACTGGACGGCGCCTCGGCTGCCGGCACGACCGCCGGCCCTCTCACCGTCAGCACCGCGTCCCTCAAGGCCGGTCAGCTGACGGTCGAGGGCTCCGGCGCGGCGACCGGCTTCATCAGCGCCAGCTCCACGACCTCGTCGGCCGGCGCCCGGGCCGGGCTCGACGGGAAGTTCAAGATCCGCGCCACGGGCTTCACCGCTCCGGACTGCCGGGTCGTGCTCCAGGACAACAAGTCGACGAGGCTCACCGTCACTCTCAGCGGCTGCACTCCCACCATCAAGCCCGTCACTCCGCCGGCGACGCCCACCGGGACCTGCGTGATCACGCCCCCGGCGGGTTCGACCACGCTCGCGATCAACAAGATGGGCGTCGTCTGGTTCGCCACCACCGGCTGCAACACCACCGCCGTCGACCCGTTCGGTTCGCCGGTCCGCTGGTCACTCGTCGCCGGAGCCGTCCCCACCGGGATGACCCCGCCCTCCTTCTCGGGTCAGACCGGAGGCAACATCATCGGCACGCCGACCGTGGCGGGCACCTACCGGTTCACCCTCCAGGTGACCGACTCGGCCGGCCAGACGGATCAAGAGAGCTACACCGTCGTCGTCGGCTGACGCCCGGACGGCTCCGTTCCGGGCTCGGAACGGAGCCGTCGATCCCCGGATAGGGCCCCGAGATGAGCGGCGCGGGTCGCGCTCTGACACGTCGCGTCTCCGGTAGCAACGTCGTCAACTCGATCCTGCACGGCCTGTTCGACTTCTCGCTGCTGACCGGCACCGCGATCCTCGTCGACCAGGACCCGTACGTCGGCTCTGCCGCAGCGATCCTCGCCTACCTGATCGTGGGCATCACCCTGGTCGTAGGCCGCCATCGGATCGAACAGGAGGGCGCCGCAACGGCGAGCTGACCCCGCCCGGTCAGGGGGTCTCGACGTACCAGACGTCGCGGATGCTCTGGCGCATGAGAGCGCGCTGCCTGGCCTGGACGACGATGCCACCGATGGCGAGGACCACCACGAGCAGGGACCAGCCGAAGCTGTTGGAGACGGTGTCGGTGAAGTCGCCTCGGCTGAAGTCGGCGGAGTTCAGTGAGCCCACCAGCAGCATCAGGCCACCGGTGACGCCCACGGCGCCGGCGATGGAGCCGATGACGACGAGCATGATCATCGGCACGTTCGCGAACACGGACACGACGCCCACGGCGAGACCGACGGCCAGTCCCACCAGGACGGCCACCCAGTTCCAGTCGATCCCGAAGGCCACGACGATGCCCGAGCCGATCGCGAAGCCGGCCGCGCCCATCGCGAGGACGATGGCGACGTAGTAGTAGAGGTAGGCGAGGAGCGCGAAGATCAGGGCGAAGACAAGGCCCAGCACCCAGCCGAGCACGGTGCCGAGGAAGTGCTCGTCGGCGAACTCGGCGACGATGCCGGCGCCGAAGGCGAACCCGGCGAAGAAGCCCCAGATCGGGATCACGAGACGAAGCACTACCTGCCCTGCGACGAGCAAGGCGCCCCCGGCGATGATCGCCAGGAGGCCCAGGATGATGTCGGCCATGGCAGCAATGTAGGGCGCAGGGAGCCTCTGACCTGGGACGACACGTCGTACGACGGTCCTGATTGCGTGGAGGTCAGAACCGCGCGGAGAACCCGCCATCGGCCTGGAGGAGCTGGCCGGAGACCCATCGCCCCTCCTCCGAGACCAGGAAGGCGACGACACCGGCGATGTCGGCGGGCGTGCCCAGGCGGCCGAGGGGATGGTCCACGGTCAGCGCGTCCCGCGTCCGGTCGTCCATCCATCCGGTGTCGATCGGACCCGGGTTGAGGACGTTGGCCGAGATGCCGCGCGGGCCGAGCTCGCGGGCCGCCGAGATCACGATCCGGTCCAGGGCTCCCTTCGATGCGCCGTACGGAAGGTTGCCGGTGGTGTGATCGCTGGTGAGCGCGACGACGGCGCCACCGCCGGAAGGGACCTGGCGAGCGAAGGCGGCGATCAACAAGAGGGTGGCACGCGCGTTCACCGCGACGTGGAGATCGAAGCTGTCGGCCGTCGTGTCGAGGATCCCGGTCGGTACGTCGTGCGCGTGGCTGAGGATCAGAGCGGTGATCGCACCACGGTCCCGGACGACCGCGTCGACCAGCTCCTGGGGACCGGCAGGGATCGCAAGATCACACGGATAGTCGGCGTCCACCAGGTCGCTCGTCGCAACATCCCATCCGTCGGCGGTCAACCGCGGAGCGATGCCTGCGGCGATGCTGTTGTCGCGGGCCGCACCGGTGAGCAGAGCAAGGGGCACTCCCGGACCCTAACGGCGATGCCGGCAGCGAAGACCGACGACCGACGCGCGTTAGGTTGCGAACATGGGCATCCGATCGCGCTCGCTCGAGCTGCTGGTGTTCACGGTCGGCGCAGGCGCGCTGGGCGCGGAGATCGCGGCGGCGAGGCTGATGGCGCCGTGGTTCGGGGCGAGCACGATCGTCTGGGCGAACACGATCGCGATCGTGCTGCTGTCGCTCTCGGTGGGCTACGCCCTCGGCGGTCGGCTGGCCGACAAGGATCCCCGGCCGGCGGGCCTGGCGCGGATCGTGCTGACGGCGTCGGTGCTGCTGGCGACCGTGCCGTTCGTGAGCGGCCCCTTTCTGCGGATGGCCGCGAAGGCGGTGGACCAGCTCAGCGCCGCGATCTTCATCGGGTCACTCGTCGGGGTCGGCGTGCTCATCGCGATCCCCCTGCTGCTGCTCGGGATGGTCTCGCCCTACGCCCTCCGCCTGGCGGTGGACACGGTGGATGCCACGGGCCGGACGGCCGGGCGGCTGTACGCGATCTCGACGGTGGGGTCACTGGTCGGCACGTTCCTGGCAGCGCTGGTGCTCATCCCGTTCGTCGGGACGCGACGTACGTTCCTGATCTTCGCGGGCGCCATGGCCCTGGCCGCGGTGCCGCAGCTGGCGCGAGGGCGGGGGCGGGCTGCCGTCGTACCGGCGGCCATCCTGGCGCTCGTGGCCCTGCCGACCGGCACCATCAAGTCCACCGACACCGGCGGCGACCAGGTGATCTGGGAGTCGGAGACCGACTACCAGTACGCGCGAGTCCTCCAGGCGCCCGACGGCGAGCGCACCTTGGAGCTCGACGAGGGGTACGCCGTCCACTCGGTGTATCGCCCCGGCCGCTGGCTCACCGGCAACTACTGGGACGAGATGCTCGCCCTGTCGCTCGCAGGCGGGCACTCACCGCCGAGGTCGGTCGCGATCCTCGGTGATGCGGCCGGCACCTCGGCCCGCCAGCTCGGCCACTACTTCCCTCGGGCCCGGATCGACGCCGTGGAGCTCGACGGCGAGCTGACCGAGGTCGGCCGTGCGCTCTTCGACCTCCGTGGACCTGACCTCCACACCCACACCGCGGACGCGCGCCCCTGGCTCTACGGGACCTCGCGCCGGTTCGACGTGATCATGGTCGACGCGTATCGCCAGCCGTACATCCCCTTCTACCTCACGACGCAGGAGTTCTTCGCGCTCGTCCGCGACCGGCTCGAGCCGGGTGGCCTGGTCATCGTCAACGTCGCCCAGCCGCCGGGCTCCACGACCCTGGAGAAGGTGCTGAGCGCCACGATGCGCTCGGCGTTCGGGTACGGCGCGGTCTGGCGCGACCCCTCCGAAGAGGTCAACACCATGCTCGTCGCCTCCACCGCAAGCGATCCCGAGGGGCGGCTTCGCGCGGCCGCGGCCGTGGCGCCCATCGACCTCGCACCCGTGGTGTCTGCTGCCGCCGATCGGGTGACTCCGGCGCTGACCGGGGGTCAGGTCTACACCGACGACCGGGCACCGGTGGAGTGGCTGGTCGATCTGAGCCTGGCCGACCAGGCGAGATGAGATCCGGCGCCGACGTACGTCCGAACCGTCGCTGAGTCGCCACCCGCTGACACCTGAGACGCGACCTTTCCCCGCATGTCCACGAAGGACAGGCCGTCCACAAGCCTTTCCCAAGGTCGCCGGCGGACCCTTCAGGTGTTCGGACGATGGTGTGCGTTCACGGGGGTGAGCGGTGATGGCAGGTCAAGGCGTGTTGCGCTGGGCGCGTGCGCTGACCCTCGCCTCGGTGATGCTGTGCGCCGGCTACTCGGGTCACCTGGCCGCAGGCGGGGTGGTGCCGCCGGCTGCACTCGCGGGTCCGCTGCTCGTGGTCGTCACGGTGGCGGTCGCCCCGTTCCTGGACAGGCCCGCCTCGGCGTGGCGCGTCGTGGTGCTGATGCTCGCCGGCCAGGGGTTGCTCCACGTCGTCCTCGAGCTGCTGGGAAGAGCGGCGCCCGTGCGGAGTGCTCCGATGATGGACGGCGCGGCCGGACACGGGATGGCCGCCATGGCGCCGGGAGTCTCGACCTCCTCGTCGACGCTCTCGACCTTGTGCCTCACCGGTACTCACCTGAACATGCTTCTCGCGCACTTCGGAGCGGCCCTCGTCGTGGCCCTCTGGCTCGCTGCGGGCGAGCGCGCGGCGTGGGCCCTCGTCGGCGTCACCTCGCTCACCGTGGCCAGGACGTGGTCGACCGTCTACGACGCGTGCGTGCTGGCAGCAGCCGTCGTCACGTGGGTGCGACCCCCGGCCTTGGTCGCCTGGGTTGATCAACGGCCGGTTCGGGCCTCGGTGTGGGACGGGTGCCGCGCACTCTCGCAGCGCGGCCCGCCGCCCGGGTGCGCCGCCTGAGCCACACCTGCTTGCCACGTCCGAGCACCGCGACGTCGTAGGTCCAGCGTGGCCGGTGGCGACCACCCAGCCCGCGTCGTCCACTCACTCAGACTCTACGAATCGAGCTACATCATGTTCTCCAGTACTACTTCTGCCCATCGTCCACGCAGCACCAGCCGCCGCCTCGGGGTGGTCCTCGGCGCCGGGATCGCCACGAGCTTCGCCCTCACCGGAGTCGCTCAGGCGCACGTCAGCGTGCAGCCCTCCAGCGCACCGGGCGGCGGATTCTCCGTGATCGCCTTCCGCGTCCCCAACGAGTCCGACAGCGCCCGCACCACCGGCCTGAAGGTGCTGCTTCCCAAGAACACGGCCATCGCGTCGGTGCAGACCACCGCCACTCCCGGATGGGCGGTGATCACCAAGACCCGCAAGCTCGCACAACCGATCCAGAACGACGACGGTGAGCAGGTCACCGACGTGGTCTCCCAGGTCACCTGGCGGGCCACCGGCGGGGGCATCGTTCCCGGTCAGTACCAGGACTTCGACCTGAGCCTCGGCACCCTGCCCACCAAGGGGAAGCTGGTCTTCAACGCCGTGCAGACCTACTCCGACGGGACCGTGGTCAACTGGAACGAGGTCTCCGCCGACAAGTCCGTGGAGCCCGAGCACCCGGCACCGACGCTCACCCTGACCCCGGCAGCGGAAGACACAGCGGGCACGGCGGACACGGCGGCCGGGTCGGCCCCGGACACCACCCAGACCGCCGCCGGTGACAGCCAGGGTGACCAGGCCGCTCCGGCGACGACCACGACCGACAACGGGTCGGACTCCGCCTGGCCGTTGCTGCTGTCCGCCGCTGCCCTGGTGGTCTCGCTGCTGACGGCCCTCCTGGTCTGGCGGCGAGGACGGACGACGCCGGTCGTCGCGGAGACGCGCGACCGTCAGCTCGAGGACAGCAAGGTCTGACGTCGGGCAGGGATGCCGCGACGCCTCGTCCGGCATCCCTGCTCCGGCGGGGAGTCGATGATGACAACCTGGATCACCCTGCTGCGGCGCGCGATCGTGTCCGCTCTGCTGGCCGTGGTGTGCGTGCTGCTGCTCGCCGCCCCGGGGTCGGCGCATGCCGAGCTCGAGTCGACCACTCCGGCCAACGGCCAGCGGCTCGCCGCAGCACCGTCGCAGGTCACGCTGACCTTCAGCGAGTCCGTCAACCTCTTGGACGACGGGATCAGTCTGCTGAACAGCGACGGTGCCGTCGTGTCGACTCCGGACCCGACCGTCGACGGCCACACCGTCACCTGGCCGATGCCCCAGCACCTGCGCAACGGGCCCTACGTGGTGACGTGGCGGGTGATCTCCGCGGACGGTCACCCGGTCGATGGCGCGTTCTCCTTCGGGGTCGGCGCCGCCGCACGGGCCATCCCGGTCGCGGTCTCTTCGGGCCAGAGCACCGCCCAGACCGCCCCGTGGCAGGTGGTGGGGGTCCGTCTGATCGGGTATCTCGCGTTCGCCGTGGTCGCCGGCGTCGTGGCCTTCCTGATCTGGTGCGCTCCGGACAAGGCGACCGACGCCGGGCTGCAGCGGCTGACCCGATGGGCACTGTCCGTCGGTCTGGTGGCCACCCTGGTCGGGATCCTGGTGCAGGGGCCCTACACCGCCGGGGTGCCGATGCACCGGCTGCTCCAACCACACCTGCTGGGGACCACGCTGGGGACCCCGTGGGGCATCGCCATGGCCTGGCGCTTCGCGATGCTGCTGATGCTCACGGCGCTGATCTGGCGTCTCTACGCGCTGCGAGAGCGGACCATCCGGTGGCTGGCCGCCTTCCTGGTCGTCGTCGCCGCGGCCGCGATCGCCGCCGCGGGACACGGCGACGCCTCAGGCAGCCCACTCGATCTCGGCATCGTCACCCTGCACGTCTTGACCGCGGGGATCTGGGTCGGCGGGCTGGTCGTCCTGGTGGTGCTCGGGCGGACCGTGGAGCGGGGAGCGGTACGCCAGTTCTCCATCCTGGCGATGACGTCCGTGGTCATCCTGGTGGGTACCGGCATCCTGAACTCTCTCCGCAACCTCCACTCCGTCGACCAGCTGTTCCTGACCCGGTACGGCGTGCTGCTGCTGGGCAAGGTCGCGTTGGTCGCGGCGACCCTGGGCGCGGCTGCCGTCTCCCGGGCCTGGGTCCGTCGCGACCGGCTGCCCCGGGGATCGGTGCGACTCGAGGCCGGCCTGACCGTCGCCGTACTCACCGTCACCGCCTTCTTGAGCATGACCAGTCCGCCACCCCAGGTCTCGGCTGCGACCGTCGCCGGCGCCTCGGCGAGTGCCGACGCCGGCTCCTCGAACGGGCTCGCCCTGATGTCCTTGGGCCACCAAGGGACGGCCGGGATGGGCATCATCCCCGCCACCACCAACGGCAGCCGGCTCCACCTGCTGCTCACCGACGCCTCCGGACAGCCCCTCCGGGCCACCGGCGTCGAGCTCAAGGTCAGCAACCCCGCACGGAACATCGGAGGCATCCCGGTACCGATGAGCCGGCGGAACGGCGTCTGGGTGGCGCGTTTCCGCTTCCCGTTCACCGGCGACTGGAAGGCCGTCCTGACCGTTCACGACGACAGCCCCACCGCCATCGTCACCGGGGGTGACTTCACGATCACCCAGTGAGCAGGCGAGATGACAGGCCCGCGTGGGACGGTGGACACTGGCAACGCCGGACCGCAGCGACGCGCATCCGCCATCCCACGCTGGAGGAGAGACTTCCGTGACCACGAAGAGCGACTTCCCCGAAGACGAGTGGACCCGGATCGTGCGGGCACCGTTCGTAGCCGGCCTCGCGATATCGCTGGCCGACCCCGGCGGTCCGATCGAGGCCGCGAAGGAGTCGATGGCGACGATCAAGTCGGCCACCAACCCACCGAGCCGCGAGCAGCTGCTGGCCGAGGTCGCCCTGGAGCTCCAGGCCCTCACCCAGCAGCGGCACAACCCGCTCAAGGGGTACAAGCCCGCACGTGGCGAGGCCCCGGGCGAGCAGGTCCTCGGGGAGCTGGTCGCCGTACAGGCGATGGTCGCCGCGCGCGCCACGCCGGAGGAGGCCGCAGCCTTCGCGCGGTGGTTGGTCGCGACCGCGCAGGCCGCCGCCGACGCCGCCAAGGACGGCGGCTTCATGGGCTTCGGCGCGAAGCAGGTCAGCGACGGCGAACAGGCCATGCTGGACCGACTGCGCGATGCCCTGATCGCCTGAGCATCCGGTCGCGAGCACGGGAGCATGACATGAGCGTGGGTCCGGACGACGGCGTCGACGCTTCGCGCTCCGGGAACCGGCGGTTGATGATCCTGCTGGCGGCGGCGATGTTCGTCCTCGTCGTCGACACGTCGTTGATGAACGTGTCGATCTCCGCGGTCATCACGGACCTGGACACCACCGCCAGCGGCGTGCAATCGGCGATCGCTCTGGAAGCACTGGTCTCGGCGGCGTTCATCCTGATCAACAGCAAGGTGGGCGACCTGATCGGCCGGAAGCGGGCCTATGTCCTGGGGCTGCTGGCCTACGCCGCCGGGGCCCTGGCGATGACGCTCGCCCAGAGCCTGACGGCGATCATCATCTTCTGGGCGATCATCGGCGGGCTGGGCGCCTCGCTCCTGCTGCCCGCCATGCAGTCGCTGATCCACGGCAACTTCGCGGGGGCTGCCCAGAAGCAGGCGTACGCCCTGGTCGGTGCCGCAGCCGCCGTCGCTGCCGCGATCGGTCCTCTGCTCGGCGGGTTCGTCACGACGTACCTGTCGTGGCGGGTCGGCTTCGCGCTGGAGGTCGTGATCATCGCGGTGGTCCTGAGCCAGATCGGGTTGGTCCGCGACGTCCCCTACACCGGCTCCCGGCAGGTCGACGTGGTCGGTGCCGTCCTGTCCGTCATCGGGATGGGCGGCGTGGTTCTCGGGATCCTGGTCTGGCAGGAAGGCGGTGAGCTCGTCGGCCTGCTCCTCGCCATCGGCGTCGTGGCCCTGGCTCTCTTCGCTCGGTGGCTGATCAGGCGCAAGCGCGACGGCCGGGTGACGCTGCTCGACCCGGACCTGTTCCGGCATCCGAACTTCACCGCCGGGGTCTCGGGCCAGATGATGCAGCAGGTCGCGTTGGGCGGGGCCATGATCGCGCTGCCACTGTTCTTCCAGATGACGCTGGAGTACGACGCCCTCGAGGCGGGACTCTCGCTGGCTCCCTTGTCGCTGACCATGTTCGCGGCTGCACTCGTGGCCGGCAAGAAGGCCGGAGATCGGCGTCCCGCCTCGATCATCCGCGCCGGCTTCGTGCTGGTGAGCCTCGGGATCGCGCTCATCATCCCGTTGGTCCCACGGGCAGACACCGGTTGGTACTTCGTGCTCCCGCTCGCCATCGCCGGCTGCGGGCTGGGCCTGTTGGTGTCCCAGCTCAACAACTACACGCTCGCCCCCGTGGAGGAGGAGCGTGTCAGCGAGGCCGCCGGCGTGAACTCAGCCTCCGGGTCGTTCGGGCTGTCCTTCGGCCTCGCCATGGCGGGTGGTCTCATGCTCGCCGCACTGTCGGTCAGCTTCACCCAGATGACCGAGAACAGCGAGGTCATCCCGGCAGCCCAGCAGCAGCAGATCGCCGCGGCCCTCGAGGATGACGCCGAGGTCATGAGCAACACCCAGCTCGACCGGCAGATCACGGGCGAGCCGCCTGCGGTGGAGGCGGAGGTCCTGGCCATCAACAACGACGCGCGCAACCTCTCCCTGCAGATCGCCCTGCTGGTGCCGCTCCTCGCGGGCCTGATCGGAATCGGCATCTCCTTCCGCATGCTGCGGCTGCCCGACCAGAAGCCGTCCTCCGCACTGGACGGGATGGACTTCGGCTGACTCCTCTCCCCGGCTTGCCCGGGCCGATGGGACAGATCGACGCCACGGCCCAGGTCGCCCGGCGTACCGGCGCACCTGTCTGTGAGACTTTGCCCGGCAGGGACTCGGGCAGAGACACGCACCTCGTTCGATCGGGAGACCACACGATGAACCAACCGACGCATCCCGGAGGCCTGGCCTCCCTGATCGTGGCCGGGAAGGACCGCACCGGCATCGTGGCGACGGTCAGCGCGGTGCTGAGCGCCCACCGGGCCAACATCGTGTCGCTCGACCAGTACTCCGAGGACGCGAGTGGTGGCGCGTTCTTCCAGCGGACGGTGTTCACCCTCGACGGCGTCAGCGAGGCACTTCCCCGCCTCCAGACGGATCTCGAGTCGGCACTCGATGACGGGTTCGAGCTGACCGTCACGCTGCGCGACCTGGCGGTGCCCAAGCGGGTCGGGATCCTGGCCTCGAAGTCCGACCACTGCCTGGTCGACCTGCTGTGGAGGCACCGCCGCGGGGAGCTGCACATCGACATCGCGATGGTGATCTCGAACCACCCGGACATGGCCGAGGAGGTCCGCGGGTTCGGCGTCCCCTACTTCTTCGTCCCCTCGTCCGGACCCGACAAGTCGGCCGCCGAGGCGGAGATCCTCCGGCTTCTGAAGGGGAACGTCGACTTCGTGGTGCTCGCCCGCTACATGCAGATCCTCTCCGGCGGCCTGATCGGGGAGCTCGGCGTCCCGATCATCAACATCCACCACTCCTTCCTGCCGGCGTTCATCGGGTCGGGCCCCTATGCGAAGGCCAAGGACCGGGGCGTGAAGCTGATCGGCGCCACCGCGCACTACGTCACCGAGGATCTCGACGAGGGCCCGATCATCGAGCAGGACGTGATCCGCGTCAGCCACAAGGACACCGCCGCCGACCTCCAGCGCCGCGGCGCCGACGTCGAGCGGGCCGTGCTCTCCCGGGCCGTGGCCTGGCACAGCGAGGACCGCGTCATCCGGCACGAGAACCACACCATCGTCTTCGCCTGAGCGGCGTCCGAGAGTCGCCGAGAGACCTCCTGCCTCGGCTGCTGTAACGCGATCGGGCGGTTGCCCGCTGTCTGGGGTGACACGCGCCCGTTCCGGGGCGCCCAGCGAGGAGGAACCCGCATGAGCCTGACTGCCCTGCGACGTACGGCGGCCGGTGCTGCCGTGCTGGCGACGGCTGTGGCCGGCGCTGCCGCCGTCCCGGCGTCGTCCGCGTCCGCCGACACCGGCCCCGCCGCCACGTCGCTCACCATCCGCGCCCTGCACGGGGCGGTCCGCCCGGGCGGCACCGACACGATCACCGGTGCCTTGCTCGTCGCCGGCCCCGGTACGCCGGCCGGACGCACCGTCACGCTCGAGGCACGGCCGATGGGCACCGACACGTTCACGCCCGTCGGCGACGCCGTCGCCGCCGACCGCGGCGGAGTCCGCGAGGTCGTGATGCCCGACGTGACCACCCGCTACCGCTGGCACTACGCCGGAGACACCGACGCTCGTCCGAGCCACAGCGGCGTCGTGCGGATCCGGGTCCGTACTCCGCAGCACCCCCCCACGCGGATCAACACCTCGCTCTCGATCCGCGCCGTGCACCACGTGGCCCGGCTGGACGGTGGGGACGTCGTACGCGGCAGGCTCCGCGCGGGACGGATCCCGCTCCGACACCGGCCGGTGATCCTGGTGTCGCGCACGAGTGACACGGGCTCCTGGACCTTCGAGGGCGTGCACCGGACCCGTCGTCATGGCGCGGTCGCGTTCCAGGTCGAGCCCGCAACCCGGACGGCGTACCGCCTCGTCTTCCTTGGTACGGCGCTGCTGCAGCCGGCGAGGAGCGGCGTCGTCCGCGTCGTCGCACGCCCCGACGTCACGATCGCGGCCATGCCGCAGCGGATCGACCGTGGCGACACCACCACCGTCTCGGGCACCGTCAGCGACGACGGCGCACCCGTCGCGGGTGGCACCGTGAAGCTGCTCGCCCGCCCGGTCGGGTCGAAGCACACGCACCTCGTCGGCACCTCGACGACCGCCGACGACGGCACCGTGAGCTTCACCGCGACTCCGCGACGCTCGACCGTGTACCGCCTGCGCCTGCTGCGTTCGACGGACCTGCCGGGCGCCGTCAGCGACCGCACCCGGGTCTGGGTCCGTACCCCGACGTCGCTGTCGATCCGCGGCAAGCAGACCGGCCCCGACTTCGCAGTCAGCGGCGTCCTCAAGGGCGGCGGCCACGCGCTCGGCCACCGCACGGTGGCCCTGCTCGAGCAGGCGCCCGGGTCCAGCACGTGGACCGTGGCCGGCACCGACCGGACCAACCGTCTCGGTCTTGCGCGGTTCCGCGAGCCGCAGGTGCCCGGTACCGGTTACCGTCTCGCCTATGCGGGTGGCCCGCGGTTCGCGCCGAGCAGCAGCGGGACCGTCGTCTCCTGATCCCGGCACCGCACACCCGAAGGGAACGGCGCTGGACGCCTCGCATCCCCACGACGCTGCCCGTCGGCCCGGCTCCCCAGGAGACCAGGCCGGCGGGCGGCAGCCTGCCCGGACCGCGGGGCCGGGGCAGGGGCAGGGACAAGGCACGAATGCACGGGATCTCGACCCGGACCTCGATGGGGCCCTCGACCTCGCCCGCAGCGGTGACGAGGCCGGCTTCGCCGTCCTGTGGCGGACCCTGCACCCGCCGCTGCTGCGCTACCTGACCGTGCGCGGCAACGACGCACCGGAGGACCTCGCGGCCGAGACCTGGCTCCAGGTGGTGCGCGACCTCGACGGGTTCCGCGGCGATGCCCAGGCGTTCCGGGCCTGGCTGTTCACGGTGGCCCGGCACCGGGCGGTCGACCAGGGCCGAGCCCGGGCGACGCGGCCCGTCGTACCGGTCGCCGAACCACACGCTGACCGCGCCGAGCACAGCACCCCCAGCGCGGAGCAGGACGCCGCCGAGCGCGAGGCCACCGCGGCGGCCCTGCGCCTCGTGGCCACGCTGCCGCCCGACCAGGCCGAGATGGTGATGCTCCGCGTGGTGGCCGGTCTCGACGTCGCGGTGGTGGCCGACCTGGTCGGCAAGAAACCCGGGGCGGTGCGCGTCGCCGTGCACCGCGCCCTGAAGTCCCTGTCCCGCGACCCACGGGTCCGCTCGGCTAGAGAGGTGGTGTGAGATGAGCGAGCACGACGACGACCTGGCCCGCTGGGCCGACGACGACCTGGTCCGTGCCCTGCGCGCTCCCGGCACCGCCGCGGAGCTGGCGGATCAGGAGCAGTACGTCGCGGCGTTCCGCGAGGCGCGGGGCGCGAGCCCCAAGGTCCGGTCCCTGCCACGGCGGGCGGCGGGCCGGCTCGGCGCGGGAGGCACGGCCGTCGTGGTGACCGTCGCCCTCACCAGTGGCGTGGCCGCGGCGTACACCGGACACCTCCCCGACCCGGTGCAGCAGATCGCGCACAGCGTGATCGGTGCGCCCGCACCCGACCCCGCGACGACCCGCACCGACGCGGGCCCGCCGAAGCCCGGCCAGGTCCTCGCCCCGCTCGCGTCCGGCTCGACAGCGACCGCGGACCCGTCCGGCGGTACGACGGCGCCCACGTCGACGTCCACCTCGTCGCCCACGCCGACGCCCACGAGCGGCAGCAGCGTGCCCCACGCCGGGACCTCGTCGCCGGGCCGACCCGGTGCGACCTCCGGACCCAGCGACGACCCGTCGTCGACCACGTCGCCGCCCGCCGCGACCGGGGGTACGCCGGGGGGCCTGGCAGCGGCGGGTCTGACCCATCGCGTCGGAGTCGGGGAGACGATCACGTTGTCGAGCATCCTGACCGCGACCGACGGCACCGCGCTTCCCGACCACCCGGTCGTGCTCCAGGTCCGAGGTCCCCGCCAGTGGCGCCGCGTCGCCGAGACCACCACCGACGCGACCGGCACGGCCAGCGCCGTGACGCCTCCACTGACGCGCTCGGCTCGCTTCCGCTGGCACACCGACCACCACATCCACAGCACGCACTGGCTGGTGCGGGTGGTGCCGACCGTCTCGGCGACGGCCGACGTGGGTGGCGCGACCACCGTCGTCACCGGGACCACGCAGGGCGGGCGGGCAGGTGACCGTGTCCTGCTGCTGCGCCGGGTCGGCCACCACGTCTCGGTGGTACGACGCGGGGTCCTCGATCCGAGCGGGTCGGTGAGCTTCCCGATCACCACGCCGGCGCGTCGGAGCGTCTTCGCCGTTCACCTGCTGCCGACGCGGGCCCACGCGGCGGCACGGGCGCGTGTCCGGGTCGTCCCTCCGGCCGCGGCCTCGGTCGGCCTCGCGGTGCCGAGCCGTCGGGTCCCGGTCGGCGGCTCGCTGACCGTCTCGGGGATGGTGCGCGCCGGGGACGGATCGGCCCTGCCCGGACGCACGGTCCGCCTGCAGGTGCGTGGACCCCAGCGCTGGCTGGGGGTCGGGTCAGCGACGACCGCCGCCGACGGGTCCGTCGCCCTCGCCACCCCGGCCGCGCGGCGTACCGTCCGCTACCGGCTGCGGGTCGGCAACGGGGTCCACAGCACGCCGGTGCGGCTCGTCATGGTCCCCGGCCTGAGTGCCACCACGCGCTCGGACGGGGCCGACGTCGACGTCGTCGCGACCGCGCTCGGCGGTCACGCCGGCGACCGGGTCGTGCTTCTGCGGCGGGTCGGCGGACGCCTCGTCAAGGTCCGGCACGCACCGCTCGGCGACGACGGCACGGTCAGCTTCCCGGTGGTACGTCGCGCCCGGAGCACCACCTACGTGGTCCGGCTCCCCGCGACCCGGCGGCACGCCGCGGCGACGGCGAAGGCCACGGTGGCCGGCACCGGCTGACGTCCGGGGGAGGCGGCGCCGCTTCATCAAGGTATGTCGGGAAACCGGAACTTCCCTCGACGAACTCATCGCGGGAAGTGTCGCTCCGTCTGCATACCTTGATGAAGCGACAGACCCGCCGCCCGCCAGCCGGCTACGGCGCCCGCGGACGCCACGGACCACACTCGGTAGGCGACGAGCCCGGCCCCGATCGAGACCACCGCCGCCAGGAGGCGATGCCCGGACGCCTCGATCGCCGGGTAGCACTGCCAGTGCGTCAGGTAGATCCAGAACGACGCCGTCGCGACGTGCTGCACCCCCGTCGCCAGCACGCGGGGCAGCGGCACCGCCCACGGCACCAGCAGGACCAGCAGGCCGACCACCACCACGACCTGGCGTTGCACGTCACCGGGGAAGAAACCGGCGACGCCCGCCACCGCGAGGGCTGCCACCAGGGCCCGGTGGGCCGGGGTGCGAACCTCGGCCGCCGCCCAGCCCACCGCCACGCACCAGAGCACGAAGGGCACGCCGTACTTCTGCAGGCCGTCGGCGGTGGTGCCGGTGAGGGCGTAGCGCAGAGCAAGCGCCGCGAGGGCGACCACCACCGCCGTGGCGAAGGGCTGTCGACGCTGGATCCGGTCCACGGCCGGTACCAGGAGCACGCCGGCGAGGCCGACGTTGGTCCAGACCACCACCTCGAGGAACCAGAACTGCCAGTCCGCCGACCAGTGGGCGTGCCCGAGCACCTGGTTGAGGTAGAGGGCGGTCGGTACGTCGTACCCGCCGTTGATGCGACCGACCACCAGGATCCACAAGGACGCCGGGACCGCGACGCTCGCGGTGGCCAGCAGGATGCGCCGCGCCCGGGCGACCCGACCAGGCACGGTGAGGCCGAAGCGCGCGAGGTTGAACCCCGCGACGCCGAGCAGGACGTGGGCACCTCCCATCAACACGTAGAGGTCGACGTGCGAGACCACGATCATCGTGATCGCGAGGGCGCGGAGCAGGGCGGACGGCTCGACCGCGGTCCACCGCCTGCGACCCGGACGCGCCGTGGCGGCCAAGGCAGCCGGGCCGAGGTGCTGCCAGCCGACTGGCAGGTGGCCGAGCCGGCGGCCGAGCTGCGTGGAGATTTCGACGAACGAGAGTGAGTCACCGCCCAGGTCGACGAAGGAGTCGTGCTCGGTCGCGTGCGGGCGGCCGAGGACCGCGGCGTACAGGTCGCGCAGGGCGGCCGGCGTCGCGCCGGAGCTGTCCGCGCCGGCGTCGGGCTCGGCGGCGAGGTCGAGGGCCGCCTGTGCCTGTCGCCTCAGGGCCGCATGGTCGGTCTTGCCGCGGTCGGTGGCCGGCATCGCGGCCACCTCGTGCACGTGCACGGCACCCGGGGGCAGCCCCGAAGCGGCGACGAGTGCCTCGCGGACCGCGCCACGGCAGCGCGCTCGGGTGACGAAGGCGTGCACCGTGTTGTCGAGCGCGACCAGAGACGCCGCGACCGGTAGTGCCGCCTCGAGCCGACCCAGGTCGAGGCGGAGCCCGAAGACCTTGGCGTGCCGGTCCAGCCGGCCGCGGACCTCCCAGAGACCGTCGTCGGCCTGGCGCGCCAGGTCGCCGGTGTGCAGCTCGGTCAGCTCGGGACCGCGGGCGAGGTCGTCGGCGCACTCGGCGTAGCCCATCATCACGTTGGGACCGGCGTACACGAGCTCGCCGACGCCGTCCTGGAGAGCGACGCCCTCGACCGTGGCCAGCCGGAAGTCACCGCCGGGAACCGGGATCCCGACCGCCTCCGGCCGCGAGGCCGCGAGACCCGGCGGCAGGTAGGCCATCCGGGCCGTGGCCTCCGTCTGGCCGTACATCACGATGAGGTCCCAGCCGCGGGCGGCACCGAGCGCGGCGACCCGCCGCACCCGGTCGGGGTCCATCCGGCCGCCTGCCTGGGTGACGTACCGGAGGTCGGGAAGGTGGCGCTCGGCGAACCCGCTGCTCTCGAGCAGGTCGAAGGTGTAGGGAACACCGGCGAAGCTCGTCACTCGCTCGGCGCGAGCCAGGTCCCAGAAGCAGCCGTCGGCGACCGACAGGTCGGTGAGCACGACACCGGCACCACTGAGCAGGTGGCTGGTCAGGACCGAGAGCCCGTAGCAGTAGTGCAGCGGGAGCGAGGTGATCGCCCGGTCCTGCGGTGTCAGGTCGAGGTACGTCGCGATGCTCGCCGCGTTGGCGACGACGTTGGCACGCGAGAGGCGGACCAGCTTGGGCGACCCGGTCGAGCCCGAGGTGGACAGCAGCAGCGCCAGGTCGGGGTGCAGGTCGGTGGCGCCGGCGTACGTCGCGGCGATCTCGCCGTGGCGGGACTCCTCGTCGGGGCCGAGCAGCACCACCGGGCACCTCGCCGCGAACGCACCCAGGAGCCGGATCACCGAGTCGAGGTCGGGGCGCATGCTCAGCAGCACCACCCGCCGGTCGGTCCCGAGCCGTTCGGCCTCGGCCTCGACGGCGGCCGCGAGCACGGCGTAGGTGACGCGGCGCGTGCCGTCGACCAGCGCCACGGCGCCCGGGGCTCCGCCGAGCAGGTCGTCGACGAGGCCGGGACGGCGTACCGAGATCGGGGTGGCGGTCATCCTTGCCCCTCCGCGAAGACCACCACGTCGCCGACGACCTGGAGGCGTACGGCGGTCCCGGGACGGGGCACGACCCCCGACGGCGTACGGGCGGCCACCCGGTCCTCGGACTCGAGCACGACGCGGATCGTGGCGTCATGACCGAAGAAGCTGACGTCGGCGACCTCGGCGAGGATGCCCTCGGCGTCCTCGGGCAGCACCTGCACCTGCTCCCCGCGGACGGCGACCCGGACCAGGCCTTGCTCGCACGGTCCGCGGACGGGCAGCACCCCGAGCGAGCACTCCACCGTGCCGTCGCGGCTCACCCAGCCCGTCAGCAGCGACGCGTGGCCGATGAAGGACGCGACGTCGGCGTCGGCGGGCGAGAGGTAGACCGCGGTCGGGGAGTCGACCTGGGAGAAGGACCCGCCGCGCATCACCGCCACCTGGTCGGCCAGGGAGAGGGCCTCGCCCTGGTCGTGGGTGACGAGCAACGCGGCGGCCCCCGTCGCGCGGAGAGCACGCACCACGGCCCGACCGGTCTCCTCTCGAAGACCCGCGTCCAGGGACGAGAACGGCTCGTCCAGGAGCACCAGCGCGGGCCCCGGGGCCAGGGCGCGCGCGAGGGCCACTCGCTGCTGCTGACCGCCGGACAGCTCGTGCGGCTGCCGCTCGCTCAGGGATCTCGGGAGCTCCACCAGGTCGAGCACCTCCGCGACCCGCGCTCCGGTGGCCGCGCCGCGACGCTGGGCTCGAGGCAGCCCGAAGGCGATGTTGGCCGCGACACTCAGGTGGGGGAAGAGCGCACCCTCCTGGGGCACGTAGCCCAGGGCCCGCAGCCGCGGCGGCACCGTCCGGCCCTGCCCGACGACGGTCGTCCCCGCCACCGCGACGCTGCCGGAGGTCGGGGTCACGAACCCGGCGACCACGCGGAGGAGGGTGGTCTTGCCGCACCCGGACGGCCCGAGGATCGCGGTGACGCCGTCGTCGACGACCAGGTCGAGGTCGCGCAGCACCCGCTGGGCGCCGTACGCCGCTCCCAGCCCGCGGATCTCCAAGGCGGCGGTCACGCCTCGCGGCCCTTCGCGAGCCGGCTGAGCAGCCAGGTGGACGGCACGGAGAGCACCACCAGGGCCAGGGCGTACGGCGCGGCCGCGCCGTAGGCGACCGAGGAGGCGTCGGACCAGAAGCTGGTGGCGAGCGTCGAGGTCCCCAGCGGGGACAGGAGCAGCGTGGCGGTGAGCTCGGTCGAGACCGCGAGCGCGACGAGTGCCACCGAGGCCGCCAGGCCGGGCATGAGGAGCGGCAGGGTGACCCGCACGGCGGCGGCCGGCCCGGTGCAGCCGAGGGTGCGGGCGACGTCCTCGAGGCCCGGCGGCACCAGCTCGAGCGTGGCGCGGACGCTGACGACGGCCCGGGGCAGGAAGAGGATCGCGTAGCCGAGGACGAGCAGGCCGACCGTCTGGTAGAGCGCGGGCACCGACCGGATCGAGACCGTCACCAGGGCCAGGGCCACCACGATCCCGGGCATCGCGCTGGTGAGGTAGGTGCTGCGCTCGACCAGCGTCGTGACCGGGCCACGATGGCGCACCGCGAGCCACACCACGGGAACCGCGGCGATGGTGGTGAGCACGCCGCCCGCCACCGCGAGTCCCACCGTGGTGGCGGCCGCACCGGCCAGGGCCTCGAGGTCGAGCCCGGTCGACGACCCACGGATCAGCCAGCGCAGCAGGCTGGCCAGCGGGACCCCGAGGGCGAGCACGGCGAGCGCGGTCAGCCCGGTGAGCACCGGCCAGCGCCGCCGACCCAGTCGCACGCGCTCGGGCGGCCGGCTGACTCCCGCACCGATCCGGGCCCTGCGTCGGTTTCCCCGGAGAAGCGACTCGAGCAGGAGCAATCCGAGGCAGAAGGTCACGAGCACACCGGCCAGCAGGGTGGCCGCCGGGCCGTTGAAGACGGTGGCGTACTGCTGGAGGATCGCGGTGGTCAGCGTGGGGTAGTTGAGCAGCTGCAGGGCGCCGTACTCCGCCAGCAGGTGGAGCCCGACGAGCAGCCCGCCGCCCAGCACCGCAGGGCCGACCGCGGGCAGCGTCACCCGCCAGAAGACCTGCCAGGGGCCCCGGCCGAGCGAGGCCGCGACCTCTTCGACTCCGGGGTCGAGGCGCCGCAGCGCCGCCACGGTGGGGAGGTAGACGAGCGGGTAGTAGGAGAGCGTCACCACGAGCACCGCGCCGGCGTAGCTCTGGACGGCGTGCGTGGTCGAGACCCAGCCGTAGCCGTTCACGAACGACGGGACGGCGAGGGGCGCACAGAGCAGTCCGTGCCACCAGCCGCGTCCGGGCAGGTCGGTGCGTTCGACCAGCCAGGCCCCGGTGACCCCCAGCACCACCGCGGCGACCACACCCGCGACCAGGAGCCGCGTGGTGTTCCACACCAGCTCACCGATGCGCGGCCGCCACAGGAAGTGCATCGCCTCTGAGAACCCGAGCTCGGCCGTGGTCCACACGACGTAGCCCAGCGGCACCAGCGACACAGCGGCGACCACGAGGCCGGCCACGAGGAGCGGGCTCGACGCCCCGCCGGCGCCGCCCCGGCGGGGCGTCGTACGGCGGGGTGCCGGGGCGGTGAGGCTGCTCAGAGGAAGCCGACCTGGGTCAACAGGTCGACGACCTTCTGCGAGTCCAGGTCCGAGACGTCGGCCTTCGGCGGGTCGAGCTGGTCGAACGGCTTCACCGGCGGACCGAGGGTGGCCGCGGGGTTCAACGGGTACTCCAGCGCATAGCTGTCGGCCAGCGCCTGCTGCCCCTCCTCGTGGGTCAGGAACGACACGAACTTCTCGGCCTCCTGCTTCATGTCGGTCGACGCCAGCACGCCGGCGCCCGAGACGCTGACGAACGCGCCGGGGTCCTTGTTGCCGAAGAAGTAGAGCGCGCTGTCGTCGCTGTTGTCGCCCGACTCGGCCTGGTCGCGGTACCAGTAGTAGTGGTAGATCACGCCGACCTCGCACTCCCCGGAGTTGACCTCCTCGAGCACCACGTTGTTGCCGTCGTACGTCGTGCCGTTGGCCTTGATGCCCTCGAGCCACGCCTTCGTGGCGGCCTCTCCCTTGAGGTCGACCATCGCCGCCACGATCGCCTGGAAGTCGGCTCCGGTCGGCGAGAAGCAGATCTTGCCCTGCCACGCCGGGTCGGCGAGGTCCATCAGCGACGACGGGAGCTCGGAGGGGTCGATCGCCGCCTTGTTGTAGACCAGCACGGTCGACCGGGCGACGAAGCCGGTCCAGTCGTCGGAGGTCGGGCGGTACTGCGCAGGGATGGGTGCGACGACGCTGGCCGGCAGCTTGTCGAACAGCCCGGCCGCGGCGACCTGCGACATGGCCGGGGAGTTCTCGGTGAGGAAGACGTCGGCCGGGGACTTGCTGCCCTCCTGGACCAGCTGGTTGGACATCTCGAGGTCGGAGCCGTTGCGCAGCTCGACCTCGATGCCGGTCTCCTGGGTGAACTTCGGCGCCAGGGCGTCGAGGAGCTGCTCGTGCTGGGCGTTGTAGATGACGAGCTTGGGCTCGTCGTTCCCGCAGCCGGCCAGGGCCAAGGTGCCGACGAGAGCGACGGCGAGCAGGACGGGCGTGCGCTTCATCGGGACCCTTCGTACGGAGTTAGGTGAGCCTAACCATACTGGGAGTCACCGGGAAGGTCAGCCTCCGCCCTGAGGCGCCTGCGGGGCCGGTGTGGGCTGGGTCGGACGAGTGGTGTGCGTGGGGTGGCCGGGGCGGTCACCGTCGGCCGGGGGCTGCCTCGCGAGAACACCGCTCACGGCGGCTCCCGCCGTCAGCAGGACAGCGAGTACCAGGCCGCCGACGAGGGTGCGGCCCGGCCGGGCGGGCTCGACGTCGCGGCCACCGGGCGCCCCCGACACGAACGCCGTGACCAAGCGTCGGCGGTTGAAGGAGTGTGCCTCCACGAGGTCGCGCGGCGTGCCCACGGGGTGGTGCCTCAGCCGGCGATCGAGCCGGGGATGCCGGCGGCGACGACGAGGGCCGGCAGCAGCGCGAGGAGAGCGACAGTCTCGGCGGCGTCGCCGAGCCGGCGTCGCCACGCGGACGAACCGTGCGGGCGGGTCAGGGCAACGATCAGGACGCCGGTTGCGGCAAGCGCCGCAGACGCGCCGGGCCGCCACGTCGGATGCAGCCACAGCACGCACAGCGCCGCGGCGGTCAGGCCGAGGATGCCGGAGGCGAGGCCGACGAGGACCTCCGCACGGCTGAGGTGCTGACGGGTGCGCAGCATCACGACCGCGCAGGCGAGGACGGCGACGAGCGTGCCGGACGGGCCCAGGGAGACCGCCCAGGGCGCGATGAGCACCAGCAGCAGCCCTACCGTTGCGGACAGCGCCACCAGGATCTCGTGCCCGAGCCGAGCGTCGTCGCCGAGGCGGCGGAGGTCGACCTCGCCGGGGTCTGCGGTGAGATCGGCGACCGTGACGAGCGGGCCACTCGTCGCGCCGGTGACGCTCAGCGCCAGCCACGGGAAGACGCTGCCGGCGACGACCGCGAGCCAGAGCGCGGCCGTGAGGACGACCGCCGGGTCGACGGACCAGGTCTGCGTCACCAGGCCGGCAGCGAGGAGGACGGCGCCGGCCACGACGGGCGGCAGCAGAAGGGCGCGCCCCTCGGCCAGACCCAGAGCTGCAGCGAGCCCGGCGGCCAGGGCGCCGCCGCCGGCCGCTGCGACCGGCGTACCGAAGGAGGGCGAGCCCCAGCCGAACGACAGTCCGGCCACTGCGGCGTACGCGCATCCCGTGGCGGCGACTGCCACGGCGGCGCACGTCTCACCCTGGACCCGCGAGACGGCCACCGCGCCGACCACCAGGACGACGGCGACCACCAGCGCGACGGCCGCCGCGCCGCCGGAGCCGTGGTGGACCGTTAGACCGGTGGCACCCACGAGCAGCGCCAGGACGGCCGCGCACAGCGCGGTACGACGGGCGGCCTCGGCGTCCCACGGCTGGAGGTCGCGCTCCGCGATGTCGGTCATCGCCTCCACCACGTCGTCATAGACCCGCGGCGCCGGGTCGCTGCCCGGGCCGGTTGTCACCGCGATCACGTCACCGTCCTCGACGCCCTGGGCCATGAGACCGGCGCCTGCACGCAGGACCCGGCCGTCCCGGGTGGCCAGGCGGTGGCCGGCGTGGGCGGTGCCGGCGTCGAGGAGCCCGACGCTGCGGGCGAGCGCGGGTACCAGGTCGGCGACCGGGACCGCGCCCGGCAGGACGAGGTCGACCCTGCGGGTCGTCGAGGTGACGCCGACCCGCACGACCCCGGAGCGGCCTGCCGGCAGGCACGCGCGATGGCGCGGCGGAGCAGCGACAGGCGAACGCTCAGCCACCGAAGGAACGCGCGCCGCGGACATCGGCCGCGCGGTAGTCGGCGTTCGCCTGCGTGACCTGCTGCGAGGTGATGCGGAGCAGGTCGCGCATCTCGTGGATCGCGCCGTCCCACCGCGCCTTCGCCACGGTGTAGGCCTGTTGGGCCTCGCCGACCCAGTGCGACCGCAGGGGCACCAGCTCCTCGTCGAGGTGCTGCATCCGGGCGTCGATCCTGTTGACGACGCCCATCAGGTCGTCGGCCACCTGGTCGAGGCCCTGGTGGTTGACCCTGAGTCCGTCGAGCTCCATGTCCGTCTCCCTCGGGCTCAGCCGAGGCGCTGCAGGTTGCGGGTGAACGCGGCCGACTGCGCCTCGTCGGTGGTGAGGTTGTCGGTCTCGGTCGAGCGCAATGCCGCCTCGAACCCGTCGAGCGCGCCGGTGATCGCGCCTTGCTTCTCGGCCCATGCGTGCCCGAGCGCGGTGAACGTCGTGCCGCCCTGGCCCGACCACGTCGCCCGGGCGGCGTCGAGGTGCTGGACCAGCTCACGGTTGAGGCGGTCGAAGTCGTGTCGGGCGTCGGCCACCCTCCCAGCGGCGAGCGACAGCGTCGCTCGGCCCTGGCCCATCTCGTTCGTCGAGGTCATCTGCTCGTCTCCTTGTCGGGTCTGGTGTCGCGCCGTCCGGGCGATCGACCTGTGACCACCGGACCTACCCGACGGTCCCGCGACCAAACCTCGGTCTCGGGAGGCGGTGGAGAACCGCGCGCCCACCCTCTCCACAGGGCGGTCCCGACCGGCCGATCAGCCCGCCGAGACGCACCTACTCTCAGCGCATCGTCAGCTGCACGAGCGTTCCGGGAGGCGGGGTGACCAGCACCGCGGGCGACCGTCGACCGGTGGCGCCTGAGCCGCCGAGCGGCGAGATCGTGCTGCAGGCCCCTCCGGAGATCGAGGACGACGAGACCTCGAACGGCGTCCTCACCAGCGCCATCCCGATGCTCGGCAGCCTGGGCTCGGTCGGCGTGATGGCGACCATGGCGAGCCCGACGTCGGCCGGTCAGCAGCGCAGCCTGCTGGCGGCCGGGATGTTCCTCGTCGCGACCCTCGCCTTCGTCCTCGCCCAGCTCGACCGTCAACGCACGACGCGGCTGCGGAGGGCGGACGTCGCACGCACGGCGTACCTCCGCCACCTCGGCACGGTCCGCACGATCGCGCGCGCGGCGGCCGCCCAGCAGCGCGCGGCGATGGTGTGGAGGCACCCCGAGCCCGCGTCGCTCCCGTCGCTGGCCGAGGAACGGACGCGGGTGTGGGAGCGCGCCGTCACCGACAGCGAGTTCCTGCAGGTGCGGTACGCCGTGTGCAGCCGGCCGCTCTCGCTCGCTCTCGTGGCTCCCGACTGCGCGTCGTCCGACCGGGTCGATCCAGCCGCGGCAGCCGCGCTGCACCGGCTGCTCGCCGTACACCGGGTCCAGCCGAACCTTCCGGCCACCGTTGACCTGCGCGCCTTCGACCGGATCGAGATCTGCGGCACCGCCGAGCAGGCGCGGTCGCTGGCGCGGGCGATGGTCTGCTCGGCCGCGGCGTTCCAGTCCCCCGGGCTCCTCGCGATCGCCGTGCTCGCCGCCGAGGACACACTGGCCGAGTGGGACTGGGTGAAGTGGCTGCCCCATGCGCGCTCGTCCCGCCGCTTCGATGCCGTCGGCTCGCGCCGGATGGTGGCGACCGACCTCGCCGAGCTCGCATCGCTCCTGCCTGCCGACGGCCACCTCCTGCTCGTGGTCGACGGCGGCGTGATGCCGTCAGGGCGCCTGCCGCGCGACGGAGGGTACGGCGTCACCGTGCTCGCGCTCCCCGACCGGTGGGACGAGCACGACGAGCCGGGGCTGCGGCTGCTCCTCGACGAACGGGCCGGACGCGCGGATGGCGTGATGCCCCTGCGTGTGCTGGGCCCACACGAGCCACTGGTGCGCGGGTCGGCCGACCAGTGCGACCTGGCCACCGCCGAGGCGCTGGCCCGACGGCTCGCGCCGCTGCACGACGTCGGGGCCGGGGAGATCGAGCCCGTTACAGCCGGCGAGGGCACCGACGTCATGGACCTGCTGGGGCTCCCCGACGTACGCCGGTACGACCCGGGCACCGGCTGGCGCTCACGCCCCGCGCGGGACCGGCTGCGGGTGCCGATCGGAGTGGCCGACGGTGGCCGGCCGGTCCACCTCGACCTCAAGGAGGCCGCCCAGCAAGGGATGGGGCCGCACGGCCTCGTGATCGGCGCGACCGGCTCCGGCAAGTCGGAGCTCCTCCGCACCCTCGTGCTCGGCCTGGCGCTGACCCACTCGCCCGAGGAGCTGAACCTGGTGCTGGTCGACTTCAAGGGCGGCGCGACCTTCGCCGGGATGGCGGCCATGCCGCACGTCTCGGCCCTGATCACGAACCTCGCCGACGAGCTCACCCTGGTCGACCGCATGCAGGACGCGCTGTCCGGCGAGATGGTGCGCCGCCAGGAGGTCCTGCGTGCCGCCGGCAACTACGCGTCGGTGCGCGACTACGAGCGGGCGCGCGCAGCCGGCGTCGACCTCGCCCCCGTGCCGTCGCTGCTCATCGTGGTCGACGAGTTCTCCGAGCTGCTGACGGCCCGACCCGAGTTCCTCGAGCTGTTCGTCGCGATCGGCCGGCTCGGCCGCTCGCTCGGGCTGCACCTGCTGCTGGCGTCGCAGCGGCTGGACGAGGGGCGGCTGCGGGGCCTCGAGTCGCACCTGTCCTACCGGATCGGGCTGCGCACCTTCTCTGCCCAGGAGTCGCGGACGGTGCTCGGCGTTCCGGATGCCCACGAGCTGCCGGCGGTGCCCGGCCTCGGGTTCCTCCGGACGGACCCGTCGGCGCTGGTGCGGTTCACGGCGGCGTACGTCTCCGGGCCGGCCGCGGGCGACGCGCCGACCGTCCACGACGAGAGTCGCGTCGTACCAGGGATCCTGCCGTGGACGATCGCCGAGGTGCGGGTGCCCGAACGGCCCGGACCGGAGCCGCCCGGCGAGCCCGAGCCGCCTGCGGTACCGCCGGCCGGGCAGGAGTCCTTGCTGACCGCTGCGGTACGACGGATGGCTGGCTGCGGCCCGGTGGCGCACCAGGTCTGGCTGCCGCCACTGGACGTGCCCGGCACCCTCGACGCGCTGATGCCCGACCTGGCTCCCGACCCCGTGCTCGGGCTGGTCTCGAAGGGCTGGCGCGCGCTCGGTGGGCTGACCGTGCCGGTCGGCACGGTCGACCGGCCACGCGAGCAGCGCCGCGACACCCTCACCGTCGACCTGTCCGGCGCCGGCGGCCACGTCGCCGTCGTCGGCGGTCCGCGCAGCGGCAAGAGCACGCTGCTGCGGACGCTGGTGACGAGCCTGGCGCTGACCACGACCCCGGTGGAGTCGCAGTTCTTCGTCCTCGACTTCGGAGGCGGCGCGTTCTCCGCCCTCCAGGCTCTTCCCCACCTCGCCGGCACGGGCACGCGGTCCGAGCCCGACGTCGTACGCCGGATCGTCGCGGAGGTGAGCGGGGTCCTCGACCGCCGGGAGGCGTACTTCCGCACCCACGGCATCGACTCGGCCGAGACCTACCGTAGCCGGCGTGCGCAGGGCCGCGCCGACGACGGGTACGGCGAGGTGTTCCTCGTCGTGGACGGGTGGAGCACGCTCCGCTCCGAGTTCGACGACCTGGAGGCCGCCCTGCAACAGGTCGCTGCGCGCGGCCTCACCTTCGGCATCCACGTGATCGCCGCGTCGTCGCGCTGGTCCGACTTCCGGTCGGCGGTTCGCGACCTGTTCGGCACCCGGCTCGAGCTCCGGCTCGGCGACCCGATGGACTCGGAGATCGACCGGGCCCTGGCCAGCGGGGTGCCCTCGAGTCGGCCGGGCCGCGGCCTGGTGCCGGGCCGGGTGCACTTCCTGGCAGCGCTGCCACGGATCGGCGGCGACCCCGATCTCGGCTCGGTCGCCGACGCGGTCGACCAGCTCGTGGCACGCGTCCGCAGCGCGTGGCACGGACCCACCGGGCCGAAGCTGCGGCTGCTTCCGGCACGGCTGACGGTCGCCGTCCTCCTGGGCGGAGCGACCGAGGAGGTGCTGGCCGGACGGCAGCTGCTCCTCGGTGTGAACGAGACGGAGCTCGCCCCCGTGGGGCTCGACTGCGACAGCGAACCCCACTGGCTGATCTTCGGCGACGGCCGGTCCGGCAAGAGCGCTGCGCTCCGTACCTACCTCCACGAGGTGATGCGCACACGCTCGTCGCAGCACGCCCAGCTCGTCGTCGTCGACTACCGCCGGTCGCTGCTCGGCGAGGTCCCGGAGGACCGCCTCCTCGCCTACCTGACCTCCGCGTCGCAAGCCGCGCCGACGCTGGCCGACCTGGCGAGCCGACTCGAGCACCGACTCCCTGGCCCCGACGTCACACCCGAGCAGCTGCGCGGCCGCACGTGGTGGACGGGTGCCGAGGTGTTCGTCGTGGTCGACGACTACGACCTGGTGGCCACGCAGCACAGCTCGCCCGTGCAGGTGCTGCAGCCGCTGCTCGCGCAGGCGCGCGACGTCGGGCTGCACCTCGCCGTGGCCCGACGAGCCGGTGGCGCGTCGCGGGCGCTCTACGAGCCGGTGATCCAGTCGCTGCGCGATCTCGGGTCGCCCGGGCTCGTGTTGTCGGGCGACCCCGACGAGGGTGCCCTGATCGGCCACGTCCGGCCGGTGCCCGCCCCCGCGGGGCGCGGCCGCCTCGTCACCCGCGACCGAGGGGTCGAGGTCGTCCAGCTCGCGTGGCGCGACCCGTCGCTGTGAGCGTCGTACGCCGGACCCGGGTCAGCGCGACTCCAGGAACGCGACCACGGCGAGCACCCGGCGGTGATCGGTGGCCTCCTCGGAGAGGTTGAGCTTCCCGAGGATGCTTCGCACGTGCTTCTCGACGGTGCCCTCCGCGACCCACAGCTCCTGCGCGATGCCGAGGTTCGAGCGTCCCTCCGCCATCAGCGCGAGCACCTCCAGCTCCCGAGGGCTGAGGGCGGCCAGTGGGTCGTTGCGGCGGCGCGCTGACACCAGCTCCTGCACGAGCGCCGGGTCCACCACGGAGCCCCCGTGCGCAACACGGCTCACGCTGTCGATGAAGTCGTCGACGTCGATCACCCGACTCTTGAGCAGGTAGCCGATCCCGCGGCCACCAGCCAGCAAGGTCATCGCGTGCTCGACCTCCACGTGTGCGGACAGCACCAGGATGGCGACATCGGGGAGCTCCTCGCGGATCGTCTGGGCCGCGACGAGCCCCTCGACCCCTTGGGTGGGTGGCATCCGGATGTCGACGACCACCAGGTCCGGCACGAGCGACCTGACCAGGCCCAGCAGCGTCTCGGCCTCGCCCGCCTGGCCCACGACGGAGAACCCCGGACGGTCCAGGAGACTGGCCAGACCCGAGCGCAGCAGCACGTCGTCGTCGGCCAGCACCACCCGCAGAGGGGCCTCCGCCTGCTGGTCCGCGTCGGAGGATCCGGGGGCCGTTCGGTGCTGAGCCATGACTCAGTATGGCGCCGCACGGCGACCCGACCACCTCGTGCTACCGGCCAGCAGGTACCCGTCGCGTGAGGGTGCCGGGGGCGGGACTTTCCGGCTGGCGTCGAAGACGTCCGCGCCTTCGGGAGCGAGTCTGGCTACATGACGTGGCGCACACGCTCACTCAAGGTCCCGGCGCTCGTGGCCACGACCCTGGGTCTCGTGGTCCTCACGTCCTGCGGGACCGGCTCGCGTTCTGCCTCGCCGGACGCAGCGCCGGCCCTGCCCCACGTGGCCTCGCACGCGGTCGCCGGCCACTGCGACGGTCGCATCGGAGCCGACTCGGTCGACGACGACGTCACGGTCCCCGACGGCGCCACCTGCGAGCTCCTCGGCACCACCGTCGAAGGGAACGTCTCGATCGGACACGGCGCGCGCCTGTACGCCCGCGGCGTCGATGTCGACGGAGACATCGAGGGCGAGAGGACCGCGCTGGTGGAGCTGTCCGCCGAATCGAACGTGGGCGGCAACGTGCAGCTCGAGTCCGGAGCCACCGCGATCGTCCGCGACAGCCACATCGACGGCGACCTCAGCTGGGAGGACCAGCACGGGCACCTGCTCGCCGAGCACACCAGCGTGAGCGGCAATCTCGAGGCCGACGGCAACACCGGTGGCCTCAGCCTGTCCGACAACAAGATCGGCGGCGACCTCTCCTGCCAGGAGAACTCCCCCACCCCGAACGGTGGCGGGAACACCGTCTCCGGCGACCACGAAGACCAGTGCCGCGGACTGTGACGTCCCGCGCGGAGCACTCGAAACCCATCCCAGGAAGAGCGGAGAAGAGCCATGTACGACAGCGAGACCACCACCACCACGACCACAGGAACCCGAGCCGGACTGCGGCGCCGTGTGGTGACCGTCGCCCTCGGCCTCGCGACCGGCCTCGCGGTGCTGACCGCAGCACCGTCGCCCGCCCACGCGAGCACGGCCGCGAGCACCTGCGTGGCCACGTCGCAGACGACGGACTTCAAGTCCGCCATCACCCGGGCGAACGCGGCGATGACCAAGGCCCTGGGCAACATCAGGACCGGGCACTACGTGTGGGCCACCCGGCACCTGCGCGTCGTGAAGCACCAAGCACTGACCGCGAACACCGCCGCCACCGGTCTCATCGGCAAGCCCCCGACCGACCCGGAGTCCGACGACGTGCCGGGCGTCGCGGCGGTGCTCGGCGCGGGCGCCCTCGACCACAAGATCACGATGACCCTGGTGCCCTTGCTCGGTGACCAGAAGGGGAAGCACGTCACCGCACCCCTGGGCACGGCGCTGAACAAGGTCGCCGTGTGCCGCGATGCCATGCTGAGCAAGGTGATCGCTCTGCGTCCCGCGGCCCGCGACGACTACGTCGACGGCCTCTCCGACACGGTGCCCGGCTACCACCAGGAGCTGACCGCCCTGACCGCCGCACTCGCCGGCACCGGCCCGACGGCCACCGGCCGAGCAGTGCTGCAGCGGGTCCAGGGCGTGGTGTCGGCGACGACCGCCGAGATGGACCGCGTGTTCGGCGGCGGCGAGCGCACACCCGGACTGCCTCGCTAGGCCACGCGGCGGTCCGCCCGGACCGACCGACCGGAACCCCTCGCGCAGGGCTCCACCACGGGGCTAGCCCGAGGGGCTCTTGCCGAAGCCCACCGCGCGGAGGATCGGACCCAGCTGGCGCCGGCGGGCGACGAGCAGGTCGACCGCGAAGGCCAGGAGCACGAAGCCGGCGGCGAACCGGGTGAACGGCGTGGGGTAGATCAGCTGGATCGCGAACACCACCACGATCAGGATCGCGTCGACGCGTGCGGGACGGAGCGTGGCCAAGGCTGCGACGACGAAGATCGTCAGCGCGGTGGTGAAGCCGAGCTCGACCTGCTCCCGTGCCGCGAGGGGCAGCGCCACGCCGCCTCCCCCGGCCAGGTAGGCGATCGGCAGCGATCCCATGCCGAGTGTCCACTGGCTGACGGAGGCGGCCAGCAGCACCGCCAGGCCTTGCGCGGGTCGACGGTTGGCCACCAGGACGGCGACGACCACCAGCTCCGGGGCCTCGGTCGCCGCCGGTACGACGGACTGGATCAGGACGTAGGGGTCCATGCCGAGCGAGGTGCCCGTCTGCAGGAGGGCGTGGGTGAACGGGTTCGCGATCAGGACGACGACGCCGGCCGCACTCAGGAGCAGGGCCGCCACCGCCGGTCGTTGGTAGCGCGGTGGTAGCGACAGCAGACCCGCTGCTACGCCCACCACGGCAGGCTCCTCGTTGGGCGTTCCCTGCACGCGACGCGCATACACGACGTACAGGGCCAGCAGCACGACTCCGTCGAACACCGTCAGGCTCCCGCGTACGACGATCTGGACGGCGAACACCGCGGAGACCAACAGGACCCCCAGCTCGAGACGCCGGGGTTCGGCGAGCCGGATCGGATCGTCCGCGGACGTGCCACCTTCGCGACGTCGGAGAAGGACCAGAAGCAGAGGCAGGGCGACGGCAGCGGTCAGCAGGAGACGGGTGGCGCCGGTCAGGTTGGCGGTGACCAGCTCAGCCTGCTGGGTGAAGGCGAAGTGGACCTCGATGATGTACTCGGGCAGCACACCGACGAGTGCGACCGCTGCGAGCACCAGGCCCCCGGAGAACACCGCCTCCCCTGCGTCCGCGGCCCACGCCAGCATGAACGACGCTCCGAGCACGCCCAGGCCGAGGCCGATCGCGGCGAGCGGGACCGGGAGCAGTGGGCCGAGGAAGTGAACGACGACGCCGCCCACGGCGACCCCGGCTGCCGTGGCGAGATGCCGCTGCCACGCGGTGGTGACGGCGGGGCGGGGCTGGGTCAGGGCCATCACCGGGCCTCGAGACGAGAGCGACCGTGGTGGAAGGCGCCACGCGCGGGGCTCGGCCCCGATCCGGCTGACGACGGGCTGGCCGTGGGGCCCGACGACGGGCTGGGAGCGACCTCCATGCGCACCCGCTGGCTCGAGGTGAGCCCGTGCGGCCCTCGAGCCACCGCGGTGAGGACGTAGCTGCCGGCTGCGCCCGGGGTCCAGGCGAACGTCCCCCGGTGCACCGGACAGGGGAACCGGAAGACGGGTACGTCGTCGACAGGCCCGCGGATCCGGGCAACCGCGACCCGGCAACCGTCGGCGCGGAGGGCGAACGTGGCGGGCGTGCCGGCCACGAGGTCGCTCGGCACACGCACCAGCTCGATGCTCGGAGATGCGGCCGACGCGCGTGCGCGCACGTGAAGTCGCAGGCTCGCGCTCGCGATCTGCCCCTGTCCGCCCCGCGCGCGCAGGAGGACCACGGCGGGACCGGCGGCCTCCGGGGTCCACCTCACGACACCGAGGTGGTGGCGGAGGACATAGCTACGCGTGAACACGATGCCGGAGAGAGTGGACACCCTGGCCAAGGCATGACGTCCGTGCGCCACCTTGAACGAGATCCTGACCGGTCGACCGACCACCGCCCGATGGGGCGTGGCGATGATCCGGATCACCGGCGGCCGGCTCAGGACGCGGAACGACGTGGCGTCGTGGATCCTGGTGCCGTCGAGCCCGACCACCGTCAGGGTCGCGCGGGCCCGCCCGGCGGCGGTCGGTGTCCACCTGACGGTTCCCCGACCGTTGTCGAGCCCCAGGCGCGCGCGCTTGTGCTGGTTGCCTGAGGTGATGGTGACGATCTCTCGCCGGGCGTTCTCGACCCGGAAGTGGAGGGCGACCGGCGTACCGACCGACCCCGTTCCAGGCGGGCGCCGTACGTCGGCCTGGGGAGGCTCGTTGAGCGCCTGTCGGAGGGCGCTGGGCAGGTCGGGACCGAGACCGGCGCGACCGTTGACGAACACGGTCACACCCAGAAGTCGCGCGGCGCCGGGTCCCCGGGACCCTTCGTAGAGGCTCTGGACCTGCATCAGCCCTCCGGGCAGGAACAGCAGGTGGGGGATCCCGAGGATGACCGAGTCCAGTGACGAGGTGTTCAGGTCGCGGATCTCGAGGTTCCGCAGGCCGAGGAGGTTGCGGACCCGCGGGGTGGCGAAGACCAGCCGGCTGACCTGGGCCGGGCCCAGCGTGCTCGGGTCACGCGGCAGGCTTCGCGAGACCAGTCGCGGCCGACCCTGCGCGTCCACCCACCCCGTGAGGGTCGCCACCAGGTTCTGCCCCTGATGAGGCACGTAGTAGGTCGTGAGCACGACCTGCGGCTTGTGGCGCCCGGGCGGAGACCCGTAGGAGTACGCGGGCTGCATCGTGAGCCGGAGGTCGTCCTCGTCCGACTCGTCGAAGTCGACACCCCCCGCGACCTCGAGCGAGCCGGACAGGGCGAGGGGTCGGGACCAGAGGTCCGAGCCGCTGGCGAGGACATCGGCGTCCTCGGTGTGGAAGCGCTCGTACGCCGCGGCCTGGGCGTCGAACAGCTCCTCGGGGTACCGCGCGCGCGCCCGCAGCTCGGCGGGCATCTGGTCAGCGGCCTGGAACAGGCTCGGGAAGGCGTCCGACCAGGCGCGCGCCAGCGGGTCGGTCGGATCCGTCAGGTAGAGGTTGACCCGGCCCGAGTACGCGTCCACGGTCGCCCGCACCGACGCCCGGGCGTAGCCGACCCGGGTGCCTCCCAGATCGGTCCGTTCGGCGTAGGGGTAGGAGGTGCTCGTGGTGTAGCCGTCGACGACGAAGAGGATCCGGCCTCCTGCCGTGACCGGGACGGCGCCGGCGTCCCAGTGGATGAAAGGGGCCAGCGTCCCCAGTCGTTCGTGCACGTCACGATGGAGCAGGATCCGCGAACGGCTCGTGAGGTCGTCGGAAAGGAGCAGCTGCTTGCTGCCCAGGGCCAGTGCGAACAGAGCTCGCCGTCCCCAGCTAGAGAGGCCGATGCCCGCTGGGCCACGGTAGTGGTACGGAGGTCGAGGCGAACCCAGAGCAGCCGGGATGTCCACCTCAGGCCGCCGGGTGTCCACCAGGACCCAGGGCGAGTCAGCGATGCTCCTGACGATCGTCGGCGCGAAGATGTTGGCCGTCTCGTCCTGGTTCGCGCTGGTGTCCTCGTTCGAGAAGTCCCCGAAGTAGATGCGTGGCTGACGGACACCCAGTCCGGAGTCCAGCACACGGGGCTCGCGATCCGGGCCCACGTCGGTTCCCGAGAACCGGATCACCCCGAGTCCGTGCGTGTACGCGAGCCGGTCGCTGCTCCAGCTCCGCGCCGCGTCACCACTGGCGCCGATATCGAGCTCGCGGGGGCTCACCGCCGTGGGCTGCGGACGTCCGTCCACGCGCACGACGTCGAGCGTCGGCCTGCCCGGACGGAAGTACGGGGTGTTGGTGACCAGCTGGCGCATCCGGTCACCGAGCAGCCCCGTGTCCCACGTCGACACCTCGGTCAGCCGTCGGTTGACGGCCGCGAAGTCGGAGGCCGTCACCCGACCGGTGGCGGAGTAGGGCTCGACCTCGATCCGGTCCAGTCCCAGAGCGTCTCTGGTGGCTACCGTGGACCGTTCGAGGAACGGCTTCTCGTGCAACAGCTGGCTCGGGTCGACGACGTACCGCTGCACCAGGGTCGGCACCAGGACCATCGCGAGGACCGCGACGGCCACCACGACTGCAGCCGGAACGGCGAGGAGCCGTCGCGCCCGCCGCGCCCCGATCCACCGCACCACGAAGGGCGCGGCGACGCAGCCGAGAGCCAGGACCACGGCGACGGAGGCAAGGATCGCCAGGCCCGGGGTGCGGACGTGGACGTCGACGTAGCCCGCTCCGGCGAAGGAGCGGCTGCTGCGAGGATCCGGCTGCTGCAGCTCGATGAGGTACCGCTTCAACAGCAGTCTCCACGCGACCGCGAGCAGGAACGCGGCCGCCAGGACGGCGAGATGGATCTGAGCCGGGAAGCTCGCACGCAGCGGTCGCACCCTCAGCGTCCCGCACGCGGCGTGGACGGCTACGACGCACGCCATCGCGACGGCGACCAACGCGAGCAGCAGACCGGACAACAGGACCTCGAACGGAAGGGTGAAGACGAAGAAGCCGACGTCCTTGCCATGCACCGGGTCGAGCACACCGAACGTCTGCCGGTGCCGCCAGAGCAGGTAGGTCTGCCAGTGCCCGGCCACTGCCGTGCCGAAGAAGCCACCGGCGACCAGCGCCGCGGCCCCCAGCGCCAGGAGACCTGCGCGGCGCCGTACCACCGAGGTGTCGGCGCACGCGACGAGGAGGTTGATCCAGATGAACAGCGCGGCCATGCCGGCGACCAGGAGCCGGAACTCGATCTTGGCTTCGACGAGTCCCCGGAAGACCTGCCCCTGCCCGAGCTCGTCGAACCACAGTACGTCGGGGACGGTCCGGACGGCGGCGTAGGCGAGCAGGAGCGGAAGGCCGAGAACGATCACGACGACCGTGGCCCGCCCGCGGGGGCGTAGGAACAGGGGCCTCCGGTCGACGTGCTCCTCCGCGAACGTGTCGTCGTCCTGGCCTGTGGGGGGTGGAGCCAGAGGCGCCGGCGGCACGGGCTCGAGGGGGCCGACCGCGTCGGGCGTCGCAACGGGGACCGGCAGGGGCGACCGACGGTGCCCGTCCAGGCGCCCGTAGGTGGAAAGGAAGTCGTCGAGCCCTTCGGAACTGACTTCCCAGACGTACCGACTACCCCAGGGCCGCTGCTCGCCGCGCAGCTGACCCTTGCGTAACAACGCCCGCACCGTCTGGGGGCTGGTTCCGAGAGCCTCGGCCACTTGCGCAACGGTGAGGGACCCCCTCATCCCTGAGAAACTACTCCGGCGGCTTTCGCAGCCGCAACGAAAGCAACGTTCGACTTTCGCACAGACCACTCGTGCAACCGACAATGGCGGCTACCTGCAATGCGGGCTGCGCGGATGCCTGGAACCATCGAGACATGGCCTTGAGCATCGTGATCGTCGACGACAGCGCGCCCTTTCTCGACTCGGCGCGGGCGCTGCTCGAGAGCCAGGGCGCGAACGTCCTCGCCGTGGCGTCGACCCTCGACGAGGCCGTCGCCCTCGTGCGTCAGCACCAACCGGACGTGGTCCTGCTCGATCTCCATTTCGGCTCGGTGAGTGGGCTGGACCTGGCCAGAGACCTGACCGCGGCGAGCGCCACGCCGCCCGCCGTGGTGCTGGTCTCCACCGCCTCGCGCGAGGACGTCGAACCGCTGCTGGCCGGCTCCGCAGTGCGTGGTTTCCTGCCCAAGGTCGAACTGAGCGCATCCGCGGTCGCTGCGATCGTCGGCTCCACCTGTGGAGCACGTGACGGCGGCCTCTGACGGTTGGTCAGGCGCCCGTCAGGGGGATGCGGACCCGGAGGCGGGTGCCCTGGTCGACCGGGCTGCTGACCTCGATCGTGCCGCCCACGGCATGGAGCCGGTCGGTCAGCCCGGTCAACCCGGAGCCGCCGCGGGTGTCCGCCCCGCCCACACCGTCGTCACGCACCTCGAGGCGGACGGCGTTCTGGTCCGACTCGAGATCGACCACGACGTGGGTGGCCCGGGCGTGCTTGATGGCGTTGGTGAGCGCCTCCGAGGCGACGTAGTAGACACACACCTCCACCGGATCGGGGAGGCGATCGGTGTCCCGGACCTCGAGCTCCACCGGGACCGGAGACCGCCGGGCGAGCGTGGCGAGAGCGGGGCGCAGTCCGCCTTCGGTCAGGATCGCCGGGTGGATGCCGTGGGACACCTCGCGGAGCTCGTCGACGACACCGACCAGGCCGTCACGCAGGCTCGAGAGCTCGTCGCGCAGGGTGGCCTGCTCGGGCTCGGCCAGCGCCTCCGCCCGTCGTACGTCGAGGGCCAGCGAGACCAGCCGCTGCTGGACGCCGTCGTGGAGATCGCGTTCGATGCGCTGCCGCGCTCGATCACCCGAGTCCACGATCCGGGCCCGAGACGCCGTCAGCTCGCCCCGCGACTCGGCGTTCGAGACGGCCGTGCCGGCCAGCTGGGTGAACTCGCCGAGGCGGAGCTCGACGCCCTCCCCGATGGGTTCGGACGCGTAGGACGCGCCGACCATGACTCCCCACAGCCGTCCCTCCACGACCACGGGGCTGCCGACGCTCGATCGCACGCCCGCCTCCTGGAGCGCCTCCGTGAGCGCACCATCGCTGCGGCGGTAGCTCTCCTTCCGATGAGGGCGACCCGTCGCGAGGACGACGGAGGCGACCGTGTCGCCTTCGAGCGGCCAGCGCGAGCCGACGGGCAGGTGGTCGCCGTCTCGGCTCCAGGCCGCGAGAACGGTGATCGTGCCGTCGGTCTCGTACCGGAGCAGCACGGCCTGGTCGAAGCCCAACAGGGTTCCGACCTCCTCGGTCACGGATCCGAAGACCTGCTCGGGGGACGACTCGACGGCGACCAGCGTCGCCACCCTCCGTAGAGCCGCCTGCTCGTCGGCGAGCACGCGCACCTCGCCCTCCGACAGCTCGGCCCGTCGGCGGGCGGCCGCCGCGAGCTGACCCAGCAGTGAGCCGGTGACCAGGTAGGCGCCGAGCGCCAGGGCGTTCTCGGCGTCCGGCACGGCTGCGGCGTGGATCGGCGGGATGCAGTACCAGTCGAGAGCGACCACGCCCGCCACGCCGACCGCCACGGCGTAGCTGATGCCGAGGAAGTGCGCCAACGCCCAGACCACCGCCACGTCGAGGACGATGATGATGACGGCCAGGGGGACCCGGGAGGAGAACGACAGCCGGCTCACCAGCACCGAGCAGAGCGCGAACCATCCGGCACCGAAGACAAACGCCAACCCTGCCTCGGCCACCACCTGCGAACGCGGGATGGACACGGTCGGAGGCTAGCGCGATCCGGCTGCGAGGGGACAGGACCGCAGTCGGCGCAGCAGCCAGACCAGCGCGAACACGAGGGCGGCGGCGACCGACTGCTGCAGAACGCTGTTCAGCCCGTCGACCAGGTGACTGAGGTCGACCCCCTGGTGCAGTGCACCGAGGTGCAGGGCCGCCACCGCCACCATCCGCAGCCGGAGATCCGCGCCGGCGACCAGGCCCGAGCCGAGCAGCACCTGGAGGCCCGCGGCCATCAGGATCCAGGTCGTGGGGTACGCGGGAGCGATCGCCCACGGGAGCGCCTGGACCGACGCGCCGCGCAGGACCTGCAGTCCGATGTCGTGTCGTGCGTGGCTTCCCATGACGCCGACGATCCGCCGATCGCGCCGCCGCGGCATCGCCGTCAGCCTGCCTCTCGGCTACCCGCTAGCCGCCATCCGGCCCGCCGTAGCGTGCCCCACGCGGGTGGTCGTTCAGCGGCGGCCGACCTTGAACATCCCGCGCACAGCCTCGCGCGCAGCGGTGGACACGGCGTACTGGAACGTCTTCGACTTCACGACCTTCTCGAACGTGCTGTCCTGGGGCTTGGCGGCCTTGGGCTTCGACGCGGTTGCAGACGTGCCGGAATTGGCCGCCTCCTCCTGGGCCGCCTTCTCCGCACCGGCCGCCATCCGGGCGGCGAGGGTCTCGCTCGCCGACTCCCGGTCGACCACCTCGGAGTACGTCGCCCAGCCGGGGCTGGCCTTCACCGCGGCGTCCATCGCGGCCGGGTCGGCGGGCCCCATCAACGACTCGGGTGCGCGCAGCCGGGTCCAGGCCACGGGGGTCGGCGCGCCGCGCTCGTTCATCACCGTCACGATCGCCTCGCCGATACCGAGCGAGAGGATCACCTTGCCGAGGTCGTCGTACGACGAGGTGGGGTAGGTGTTGACGGTCTGCTTGAGCGCCTTGGCGTCATTGGGCGTGGCGGCCCGCAGCTGGTGCTGGACCCGGGAGCCGAGCTGGCCCAGCACGGCGTCGGGGACGTCGGTCGGGCTCTGGGTGACGAAGAAGACGCCGACGCCCTTGGAGCGGATCAGCCGGACGGTCTGGGCGATCTGGTCGAGGAACGCCTTGGAGGCGTCGGAGAAGAGCAGGTGGGCCTCGTCGAAGAAGAAGACGAGCTTGGGCTTGTCGACGTCGCCGACCTCGGGGAGGTCGTGGAAGAGGTCGGCGAGCAGCCACATCAGGAAGGTGGAGAACAGCGCCGGCCGGTCCTGCAGGTTGGGCAGCTCGACCATCGAGACCACGCCGCGGCCGTCGGGCGCGACCTGCAGGAGGTCGGAGGACTCGAACTCGGGCTCCCCGAAGAACGCGTCGGCGCCCTGGCTCTCGAAGGCGATCAGCTCGCGCAGGATCACGCCCGCCGTCGCGCTCGACAGGCCCCCGAGCTCCTTGAGGTCCGGCTTGCCCTCGTCGCTGTTGAGGTAGTGCACCACCGAGCGCAGGTCCTTGAGGTCGAGCAGCGGCAGCCCCGCCTGGTCGGCGTAGTGGAAGACCAGGCCGAGGCTCGACTCCTGGGTCTCGTTGAGCCCGAGCACCTTGCTGAGCAGGAGCGGACCGAACGACGTCATCGTCACCCGCAGCGGGATCCCGGTGCCCTGACCGCCGAGCGCGTAGTAGGTGACGGGGAACCCGGTCGCCTGCCAGGTCTGCCCGACCGACGCGGCGCGTGCCTTGATCTTGTCGTCCTCGACCCCCGGCGTACCCATACCGGACAGGTCGCCCTTGATGTCGGCGGCGAAGACCGGCACGCCGGCCGCCGACAGCTGCTCGGCCAGCAGCTGCAGGGTCTTGGTCTTGCCGGTCCCCGTGGCACCCGCCACCAGCCCGTGCCGGTTGAGCATCGCCAACGGGATCCGGATCTGGACGTCGGAGAGCTGGGTCTCGTCGAGCATCAACCCGCCGAGCTCGAGGGCCGGCCCTTCGAACTGGTACCCCGGAGCGACGGCGTCGGCCACAGCGTTGTCGGTCATGCCCAGGAAGCGTAGTCAGGGCCTTCCCGCATCACCGTCAGTAGACTCCGGCACGTGATCTTCAAGCGGGTGGGAGACGGTCGGCCGTACCCGGCGCACGACCTGACCTCGAGCGCCTGGGCGGCGCTGCCGCCACGTCAGGTGCGCCTGGACGAGCTGATCACCACGAAGGACACCCTGCGGCTCGACGCGCTGCTCGACGAGGACTCCACCTTCTACGGCGACCTGTTCGCCCATGTGGTCCGGTGGCACGGTGAGCTCTACCTCGAGGACGGACTGCACCGTGCCCTGCGCGCGGCCCTCCACCAGCGGCACGTGCTGCACGCCCGCGTCCACGAGATGCGCTGAGCCATGAACGCCCACCTCAAGGCGCTCCTCACCTTCGGCGTCCTCGCGGTCCTCATGATCCTGGGCGTCTCGTGGGGCTGGTCGTCGATGACGTCGCCGTTCCCCCACACCGCCAAGGAGCCGGTCTGCGTGCCGACCACGCTGCCGGCGGGACAGCGCGTCGCCGCACCCGATGTCACGGTGAGCGTGTTCAACGCCAGCGACCGGGTCGGCCTGGCCGAGCGCACGCTGTCGGCGTTCGAGGACCAGGGCTTCGGCGCCGGCAAGATCGGCAACGCCCCCAAGGGCACCACCGTGTTCTACGCCCAGGTCTGGACCGACGACCCCCAGGACCCCGCGGTCCGGCTGGTGCTCAGCCGCCTGGGACCCCACGCCACCACCACACGCCATGCCTCGCGTGGCCCCGGCGTCACGGTGATGGTCGGCCAGCAGTTCGCCAAGCTCGTGCCCGGGAAGTCCTCGGTCAAGGTCACCCGGTCGACACAGGTCTGCGCGCCGCCGACCCAGTGACCCGGGGCCTCAGGGCTCGTCGAGCCAGCGGCCCAGCCGGCCGTGGGCCGAGACGGTGCGGAGGCGTTGGACCGTGGGCTCGCGCTGGCCCCGAGGCGTCACCACGAGCAGGTCGTCGCCCCGGCGCAGCACGGTACGACGTTCGGGCACGATCGCCCGGCCCTCTCGCACCACCATCGACACCGACGACCCGGGCGGCAGCCGCAGCTCCCCGACCTCGACCCCGTGCAGCAGTGAGACCGGGCTGATCGTCACCTGCAGCATGTCGGCCGCGACCCGCTCCAACGGAGCGACCTCGAGGTCGAGGCTCCGCGGCTCGGAGCGCCGGGTGACCCGCAGCCGCTTGGCGACGCCCGGCAGGGTTGGGCCGGTGAGCAGCGTCGAGATCACGACGATCACGAAGACGATGTCGAAGAGGCGCTCGGCGTCGGTGACGTCCTCCGCCAGGGGGATGGTGGCGAGCACGATCGGCACCGCGCCGCGCAGCCCGGCCCAGGACACGAACGCGGTCTCGCGCCACGGCATCGGCTGGACGACCGAGCTGACCCAGACCGTGACCGGCCGGGCGAGGAAGGTCAGCAGCAGGCTGCCCGCCACGGCGATCGCGATCACGCTCGGCGTGATCCGGCTCGGGGTGAGCAGCAGCCCCAGCATCACGAACAGCCCGATCTGCGCCAGCCACGCCACGCCCTCCGCGAACGACCGGGTCGCCAGCCGGTGCGGCAGGTCGGAGTTGCCGAGGACCAGCGCGGCGACGTAGATCGCGGCGAACCCGGACGCGTGCACGGCCGCGGACGCGCCGTACGCCAGCAGCGCGAGGCAGAGCACGGCGAGGGGGTACAGGCCCGAGGACGGCAGGGCGGCCCGCCGCATCAGCCAGGCACCTCCGAACCCCACGGCCAGCCCGACGAGCAGGCCGACCACGAGCTCGAAGAGGATGACCCCCAGCGCGTAGGGCACGCCGTGGTCGGCCACGGCGCCGGTCGAGACCAAGGTGACCAGGACCACGGTCGGGGCGTCGTTCAGCCCGGACTCCGCCTCGAGGACGCCGACCAGCCGGGGCGAGAGGGGGAGCCCTCGCAGCACCGAGAACACCGCGGCGGCGTCCGTCGGGGAGGTCACCGCACCGAGGAGCACCGACAGCTGCCAGGACAGGCCCATCAGGTAGTGCGCGCCGAGCGCAACGATCGTCACCGAGACCGCGACCCCGAGGGTGGCCAGCGACAGACCCAGCCGCATCGACGGTCGGACCTCGCGCCAGCTCGTCGACAGACCGCCGTCGGCGAGGATCACGGCGAGGGCCGCGAACCCGAGCGCGTGGGCGATCTCGGCGTTCTCGAAGCGGATGCCGATGCCGTTCTCGCCCAGGGCGACGCCGATCAGCAGGTAGACCAGCAGGCTCGGCAGGCCGGCGCGGGACGACACCCGGACGGCGAGGATCGCCAGCAACGTGACCCCGGCCCCGACCAGCAGGAACGTGTCGAGCTGGTGGACGTCGAAGGTCATGGGGTGTCACCTCGCATCGGATGCAGGGGCGGCGATACCCAACCCTAGCGGCCGTCCACAGGTCGCCACGCGCTCGGTTTCCGGGTGGTTCTGCTCGGGCAGCGTGCCTCTGGTCGCGGCTCCTCCGGGGAGCCGCCGGGCGGAGGAGGCGTCCATGTACGGCGACACGACGGTGATCCGGGGCCTGGCCCGCGGGCTGCGGGAACAGGGCCAGGAGATCCTGGCCGAGGCTGACGTGCTGGTGGGCCGGGCCGAGGCGGTTCCTTGGACCGGGCTCGCCGCCGACGCGATGCGAGGGCTGGCACGGGACCACGCCGGTGGCCTCCGCACGTGTGCGGTGCTCCACGAGGACGCGGCCGAGGCGCTCGAGCGTCACGCCCGCGAGGTCGACCACCTCGAGGACCTGATCGCCGCGGTCGAGCGACGCGTTCTGCGGATGCTCGACGACGTGGGTGGCGTCGTGCACTCGCTCGTCTCACACGTGGTGCCCGACGCCGCCTCTCACTGGCTCGACGACTTCGAGCCTCCGCCGCACGGCAGCAAGGACTGGCTCGACGTGCACGTGCCGAGGGCACTGTGACGGCCGTCGACCTCACCACGAAGGGCCGGGTGCCCGCTCAGCGGGTGCGCGCGAGCGTGCTCGCCCCTGAGGTCGCCGCCGCGCTGTCCGAGCTCTCGGGCTCCGAGCTCATCGTCTCCGTGGACCTCACGGTCCGCCGTGGACCCGGCCGGCTGGCCCGCCTCCGTGCCCGGCACGGCGTACGCGGGGAGCGGGTGACGGCCGTGTCGACGGCTCTCACCGGGGTCGTGGAGGTCGCCCGTCTCGACCTGCACGACTGGCAGACCGAGCTCGCCCGCGCAGTCACCGTGACGCCGTCGGAGACGGGGCTGCCCCCTCCCGCTCCCGACCTCCTGCTGCCCTGGGACCTCCTCGTCGGCACCGGCGCGGCCCGGGCACGCCACCGTCCCGAGGTGTACGACGTGCTGGTCGCGCGGGCGGTCGGGTCGTGCCGCGCGGGGGGGCGGGCCCTCGACCTGGCCGGCTGCCACGACCAGCTGCGGCGCCTCCACGCCGCCACCGGCCGGATGCGGGCGGTGGGCGTGGGGCCGGGCCGGACGCGGCCCCACGTGGGGTGGGTGAGCTGGCTGCTGGTCGTCGACGGCTGGCACGCCCTGACCCCGACCGTGCGCGACCACCGGGCCATGGTGCGCGTGGAGCCGCGACGGCCGACCGACCTCGCGGTCGACGTAGCAGGCTGGCTGGCGGCGGTGCGATGACGCAGACGGTCCCGCCGATCACCGGAGTGATCGGCGGAGTCGCCGGGATCACCGCCACCTACGACGCGGTCCGTGCGCTGGCCGACCACTTCGACGCGGCCGGCGACCGGATGCGCGGGTGGGCGGCGACCGGCGGCCACGTCCTGGTCGACCCCGACCTCGTGGAGTCGGCGCCTCTTGCGCCCCTCACCTTCGCCGAGGCGGAGGAGCACGTGCTCGCCGCCACGGCCGGCCGCCACGGGATCCTCACGTCGTCGCTGGTCTTCGAGACCGACGCGCTGCTGGTCCGGGCGACCGTCGACGCGTTCGTGGGCTGTGACCGGCTGGTGGCTGCGTCGTTCGAGGCCGTGGACTACACCGCGGGGCGTGCGCTGGGCTGTGCGATCGCGTCGGCCGCGCCGTACGCCCTGGCGCTCGGGGCCGTGGCCGTCCCCGCGACGCGGCTTGCCTGGCCGCACCTTCCGGCCGGGACGCGCGACCGGCTGCGCGACGACGCACGCGGCGAGACCGAGGTCGCCCAGCAGTGGGTCGACGAGCACCCCGAGGAGGTGCAGCACCTCGTCGACAGCAGCGGCGGGCTGCTCGACGGTCTCCTGGCCGGGCTGCCCCTCGGCGTACCGGCTCTGGTCGGCCTCGCTGCCTTCCACCCGACGGTGGGCGACGCGGCCGCCGACCTGGCCGGCCTCTACGGACCCGACGGCCCGCCCCACGTCCGGCGCCGCCCCGATCTCGCGGTCCGGCTCGGCCGCGTCCCGCCGGCCGACCTGACCGGGCTGATCCGTCACCTCGGCGAGACCGACGACCTGTCACCCCACGAACGACCCGGCGACCAGGGCACGATCGAGGTGCAGACCCTCGCCGGCCCTGACGGCGTGCGACACATCGTCTACCTGCCGGGCACCGACGACCTGACGACCACCCCCTTCGACCAGGACGCCGACGTCCGCGACCTGGCGACCAACCTCAGGCTCATCGGCGGGCACGACACGACGTACGCCGCCGGCATCGTGCAGGCGATGACCGACGCCGGGATCGGTCCCGACGATCCCGTGCTGCTGGTCGGGCACAGCCAGGGCGGCATGGAGGCGGCCGCACTGCTCAGCCACGGCTCGCCGTTCCACGTGACGCACGTCGTGACCGCCGGCGCACCCACCGCGCAGGTCCACGGCTTCCCACCGGGGAGCCACGTGCTGTCGCTGGAGAACCGCGGCGACGTCGTCCCCCTGCTCGACGGGCACGACAACCCCGACAGCCGGCAGCAGGTCACCGTGCAGTTCGACGACCACGAGACCTCGATCGTGGCGAACCACGCCGTCCGCCACTACGTCCACGGGGCGGCCGCCGCCGACACCTCCACCGACCCGTCGATCCGCGAGCAGCTCGCGAGCCTGCGCTCCCACGGCTTCCTCGGCAGCAGAGACCGTGCCACCAGCCAGGTCCTCCAGATCACCCGCTGACCCCCGCCGCCCCTTCCGTTGAGACGCGCCGGATTGCTCGTTGAGAGGCGCAGAATCGTCACTCGAGACGCCCGGAAGTGTTCGCGCGCCGAGGCACTTCCCCGCCTTTCGTACGGCGATACGGCGCGCCTCAGCAGGTACGAGGACGGGGGTTCAGTGGAGGGCGTGGACGAAGTCGGAGAGCTGGGCCAGGTTCCGACACTCGACCATCGGGACGACCGCTCCGTAGGGTCCGGCGGCGGAGTCCCCGGTGTCCCAGTGGCGGGGGTGCTCGGGGTTGAGCCAGTAGGCATGGCGAGTGCGACCGGCGAGGTCCTTCAGCACGTCGACGCCGAGGTCGGAGTAGTTCGACCGGGCATCGCCGAGGATCAGCAAGGAGGTCCGCGGCCCCAGCGCGTCGGCGTACTCCCCGGCGAAGGTCGAGAACGCGCGGCCGTAGTTGGTCCTCCCCCACTGCGCCGCATGCGCGGTCCGGGCGGCGAGCCCGCCCATCACGTCGCCGAGGTCGGCGCCCGGGCGGAAGACGTCGGTCACCTCGTGCACCTGGTCGACGAAGGTGAAGGCCCGCACCTTCCCGAACTGCTCGTGCAACGCGTAGACCAGCATCAGCGTGAACTGCGCGAAGCTCGCCACCGATCCGCTCACGTCGCAGAGCACGACCAGCTCGGTGCGGTGCGGGCGCTTCGGCTTGTGGTGGGTGGTCAGCGGGACTCCGCCGGTCGAGACCGAGGCCCGGACGGTACGCCGGAAGTCGAGCGGACCGCGCCGCTTCGCATGGCGCTCGCGGGCCATCCGCGTGGCGAGCCGACGGGCCAACGGGTAGATCTCGCGGCGCATCTCGGCCAGGTCGGCCTTGCGGGCGGAGGTGAAGTCGAGCCGGTCGATGCTCGGGCGCACCGCCACGCGGGCCACGTGGTCGGGCCCCTTCTCGGCGGCGATCCGGCGTCGCGCATCGGCCTCGACGAGCCCGACGAAGGCCCCGACGCGCCGGTCCGCCGTACGACGCGCTTCGTCATCGACCCTGCCCTCGGCCAGGAGTGCCGCGACGACCTGGTCGACCAGGGTCTGGGGCGAGACCCGCTGCACCGTCGTGTACGCCGACCAGCTGGACAGGCCCGGCCCCCGCCCGCGCATCGCCCCGAACCGCCCGACCGCCTCCGCCGCCAGCTGCCGCAGTGCCTCCTGGTCGCCCTCGGCCAGCGCGTCGGCGAGCCGAGCCCGGACGCCCTCGAGCGCGGCCGCGTTGTCCCGCGGTGCCGGCTCGGCCCCGGCGCTCTCCGCGGCGGCGCCCTCACCGACCAGGCGCGGGAAGTACAGGTCGAAGAGCGTCTCGAACGTGGGCCGCTGGGCGTGCCTCTTCACCAGCGTGGCGGCGTACCCCTGCCGGATCGCCTCCCGGTCGCCCCAGTCGAGCACGCTGAACGCGGCGATCGCGTCGAGGTCCTCGGCCAGCGAGACCGGAACGCCCGCGCCCCGCAACGCCTCGAGGAAGGCGATGTGCGTGGTGAGCAGGCCGCTGGTCACTGGTCAATCACCTGGGGAGCCGGAGCTCCTTGATCGCGCGCTCCTGGTCGGAGGCGTGCTTGAGGACGACACCGAGCGTCTCGGAGACGGCGCGCTCGTCGAGGTCGCCGATCTCCAGCGCCACCAGCGTGCGTGCCCAGTCGACCGACTCCGCGATCGAGGGCGACTTCTTCAGCTCGAGGTCGCGCAGCCGCCCGACGGTGTCGACGACCTGCCGCGCGATCCGCTCGTCGAGGTCGGGCACCTGGCGGTGCACGATCTCACGCTCGCGCTCGGCGTCGGGGTAGCCGAGGTGGAGGTACAGACAGCGCCGCTTGAGCGCCTCCGACAGCTCGCGGCTGGCGTTGGAGGTCAGGACCACGAAGGGCCGGCGTACGGCGGCCAACGTCCCGAGCTCGGGGATCGTGACCTGGAAGTCGCTGAGGATCTCCAGCAGCAGCCCCTCGACCTCGACGTCGGTCTTGTCCACCTCGTCGACGAGCAGCACGGTCGGCTCGGCACGCCGGATCGCGGTCAGCAGGGGTCGGGTGAGGAGGAACTCATCGGTGAAAATGTCGTCGTGAGTCTCCTCCCAGGCCTGGTCGCCGGCGGCCTGGATCCGCAGGAGCTGCTTCTTGTAGTTCCACTCGTAGAGGGCACGTGCCTCGTCGAGGCCCTCGTAGCACTGGAGCCGCACCAGGTCGGCGCCGGTCGCGCGACTCACCGCCTTGGCCAGCTCGGTCTTGCCGACGCCCGCGGGACCCTCCACGAGCAGCGGCTTCTCGAGGGCCCCGGCGAGGAACGTCGTCGTGGCGGTGGCGGAGTCCGCGAGGTAACCGGCGCCGGACAGGCGTTGCGTCGCGTCGGCCGGTGAGGCGAACCAGGTCATCTGGCGAGCATAGGAGCCCGGCGTCAGAACGCGCCGTGCCGAGGCGGAGCCGCGTCGGACCCATCGGGCCGTCTCCGTCCGGTTCGACCCGGTTGTCCATGGCCACCAGGTCCGCGCCGGGCAGAAGGTGTCCCCCGCGCCGGTGAGGACCGCGACCGCCTGGTCGTCGTCGGCGTCGAAGGCGCGGAACGCGTCGGCCAGCCCCTCGGCGGTCGCCCGGTCGACGGCGTTGCGGACCTCGGGCCGCTCGAGGACGACGGTGGTGACGGGACCGGAGACCTCGACGCGCACGCTCATCCGGCCAGCGCAGGACCGCCCGTGCTCAGGTTCGGCGGTAGCGCAGGAAGGCGACCAGGCCGCCGGCGACGAGCACCACGCCCAGCACCACGAAGGGCCACGGCGACCATTCGTCGCTGCAGCTCGTCGTGGTCGCCGTCGACGTGCAGACCGAGCCCGGGCCGTCGCGGTTCAGCCACGCGACGTACAGGACGGGGAGCGCCGCACCCGACAGCAGCCCGAGCATCCCCCAGCCGAAGTCGATGCGCCACAGCAGCCAGGCACACAGGCCCAGCGTCACGAGCAGCACGAAGGGACCGATGGTGAGGATCGAGAGCACGCCGAGGCAGAGCCCGGCACCGGCGAGGCACCAGAGCCAGAACGCCGCCCACGAGTCGCTGCGGACCCTCATCCGGCATCGCCCTGCGCCGCCGCCGCGCGGGCCACGGCCTTGCGCGCCCGGCTCCGGACGGCCCGGACCGCCACCGGTGGCAGAGCGTCGAACGCCGCCACCATCGCGCCGATCGCGTCCAGAGAGCCCAGTGCGCCGGCGGCGGCCTCCGGGTCGACGCCGTCGTAGAGCTCGAGCCCGATGAAGCCCGCCGCGACGGCCTGGGCGAGCCCCCGCGGGTCCACGAGCCCGGCCAGGAGCGTCCCCGGGAGCACCCGGACAACGGCGGCCTCGACCTCGGCGCTCCACCGCTCCATGGCGTACCTCCCGGCCGAGGCCAGAGTCGGGCTGCGCCGCGCTCCGGCCATCACCTGGGCCATCTGCGCGACGTTGCCTCGCTCCCGCTCCGTGCGGTGCAGGTCGCGACCCAGCGTCAGCAGGTCGCCCAGGGACGTCACGTCCGCGAACCGGTCGCGGTACGTCGCCACCGCGAGGTCGACCGAGCGTCGTACGGCCGCGTCGAGCAGCTCGTCCACGGTACCGAAGTGGTAGAAGACCAAGGCCTGGTTGACCTCTGCTCGGGCGGCGACCGTGCGGGCGGACACGCCGGCCACGCCGTCCTCGGCCAGCGCGGCGGCGGCGGCGTCGAGCAGCTTGTCGCGAGTGGTCACGCCGGTCCCCTCCCAGGTATTGAGCGAGTGCTCAACACCGAGCATAGCCCTTTTTGAGCGGTCGCTCAAGAGCGCACACGCCCACCGATCCGGCAGCGGGCGTCCCGGCCCGTTCGACGCAGGCACTTGCGCAACCGTCCCCGCTGCAAGAGGCTGCACGAGGCGACCGAGCGGCCTGTGACGTCGTCTGGCCGGGTCGCCGGACCCCGCTCTCGAAAGGGTCAAGGATGAGCGTCGCAGAGGAACACCGCGGTGGTCAGCTCACCAGATCGGTCGGCTTCTACGGGCTGATGTTCGTGTCGCTGGGCTCGATCATCGGCTCGGGCTGGCTACTGGGAGCGTTGACGGCGGCCGAGACCGCAGGCCCGGCTTCGATCATCTCGTGGCTGCTGGCGGCGGCGATGCTGGCGACGCTCGCCCTGGTGTACGCCGAGCTGGGCGCGACCTATCCCGTCGCCGGCGGCTCGGGACGGTTCCCCTACTACTCGCACGGCCCGATCACCGGCTTCATCGGCGGCTGGGCCGCCTGGGTGCAGGCGGTGTTCATCGCCCCGATCGAGGTGCTGGCCGCGATCACCTACATCAACAGCATCTCCCGGGTGAACGAGAACTTCGCGATGCTGCACCCGACCACCGGCCTTCTCAACACCCGCGGCGTGATCGTCGCGATCATCCTGATGCTGCTGTTCACCGCGATCAACCTCGCGGGCGCCAAGTTCATGTCCGAGAGCAACGTGATCCTGGTGATCTGGAAGACCGCCGTGCCGTTCCTGGCGATCGGCGTGATCGCCTCCCTGAGCTTCCACCCGGGCAACTTCACCGCCGGTGGCGGCTTCATGCCCCACGGGTGGCACGGCGTGTTCGAGGCCCTGCCCCTGGGCGTGGTGTTCGCCCTGCAGGGTTTCGAGCAGGCGGTCTGCCTGGCGGGCGAGGCTCGCAACCCGCGTAAGGACCTGTCGCGCGCGATCCTGACCGCGATGGGCATCGGTGCCCTGCTCTACACCCTGTTGCAGGTGACCATGATCGCCGGGATCAACCCGGCCGACGTGGCGACCAACTGGGACCACCCGCTGGGGCAGGACCCGTCGGACTACGGCGCGTGGTACACCCTGGCCCTCGCCGTCGGCGCCACCTGGCTCGCGGTCATCCTGATCATCGACGCGGTCATCTCGCCGTCCGGGACGGGCATCGTCTACCTGGGCACGAGCGCCCGTCTCTCCTATGCCCTCGGCGAGGAGCGGGAGATGCCCGGGGCCCTGTCGAGGACCAACGCCCGCGGCGTGCCCGTCGTGTCGATCATCGTGGCTCTCGTGGTGGGCGTGATCGCCTTCGGGCCGTTCAAGAGCTGGGCCAGTCTGGTCAGCGCCGTCACCGGAGCGACGGCCGTCATGTACGCCATGGCCCCGATCGCCCTCGGTGCGCTCCATCTCAGCGACGGTGACCGACCCCGCAGCTACCGGATGCCGCTGCCGAAGGTGATCCTGCCCATCGCCTTCGTCAGCGCCAACCTGATCCTCTACTGGGGCGGCTTCAACGTGAACCTCAAGGTGATCGGCGCCATCGCGGTCGGTCTCCTCATCTTCGTCATCGGCTCCATCGTCAACCACACCCACGCGTTCCGGACCTTCAAGAACTCGTGGTGGATCGTGGTCTGGCTCGCCGGCGTCCTGGTGATCGGCTACCTCGGCCGCTACGGCGACTCCAACATCAACTGGTTCCCCGCGTTCGTCGACGAGGGTGCGGTCATCGTGTTCTCGCTCGTCATCTACTACCTCGCGATCTCGCTGCGCCTCGAGCCGAACGGCGTGAGCGAGGAGGTCGCGAAGGACGCCCACCAGCTGGCGGGACTCGACGAGCTGACCACGGCCTGACACGCGACAACGCGGTGGATGCGGACCAGCAGACGGTCCGGATCCACCGCGTTGTGAGCCTGGCGGTGGCGGTGGGATTTGAACCCACGGTGGGTTTGCACCCACACACGCTTTCGAGGCGTGCTCCTTAGGCCGCTCGGACACGCCACCGCGGGAGAGGCTACCCGAGGCGTTGGTGGGCGAAGAAATCGTCCAACACGCTCCGGCACTCGTCGGCGAGGACGCCGCCGACCACCTCCGGGCGGTGGTTGAGGCGGCGGTCGCGGACCACGTCCCAGAGGGATCCGACGGCGCCGGCCTTGTCGTCGTACGCGCCGAAGACGAGGCGGTCGAGACGGGAGAGCACGACCGCACCGGCACACATCGTGCAGGGCTCGAGGGTCACCACGAGCGTGCAGCCGGTCAGCCGCCACTCGCCGAGCCGGTCGGCGGCCTCACGGATCGCCACGAGCTCGGCGTGCCCGGTGGGGTCGGCGTCGCGCTCGCGGACGTTGCGCCCGCGGCCGATGACCGAGCCGTCGGGGCCGAGCACCACGGCACCGATCGGGACGTCGTCGGACTCGAGGGCAGCGTGCGCCTCGACGAGGGCGGCACGCATGGCCGCGTCGTGGTCCGGACAGGCTCGACCAACGGCCGACGTCACGCGGAGGTGAGGCCGACGGCCTCGTCGAAGAGCGAGCCGAAGCCCAGCCGGCGGGCCACGTCGGAGAGCATCTCGTCGGGGTAGAGGTCGAAGTCGTCGAGCAGGACGGCCATGTCCATCGCGTTCATGCCCAGGTCGCCGAGGATGTCGAGGTCGCCGGCGGGCACCTGGTCGTCGTCGTCCTCGGGATCCGGCAGGCCGAGGTCCTCGACGGCCGAGCGGGCGATCTCCCACTCGTCGGCTGCGGTGAAGTCGGACAGCAGGATCCGGACGGCGGGGCCGGCGACGCGGACGATCAGGAAGAAGTCCTCGTCGATCGCGACCATGCCCATCGCACCGCCGTCTCCCGGGAAGCGTCGCAGGGCCGCCGCGAGGTGCTCGATGTCCCTGAGGACGTCGTGCACGAGCTCGACCACCTGCCACACGCCCTCCTCGCGGTAGGCAGCCACCGCGAAGTCGATCCCTTCGATCTGCTCGCTCATGGCTCCCTCCGATCCGATCAGGCCACTGCGCACGTCACCAGCGTGACAGAGGCCCCCTGCCCTGCCAACCCTCTTCGCCCGTCGCGAGGCGAACTCTCAGCAGCCACTAGGGTTCGAGCATGCGCACGATCGTCGTCGACCACCCACTCGTCGCCCACAAGCTCACCGCGCTGCGCGACGAGAACACCGACTCGCCGACGTTCCGGAGGCTGGTCGACCAGCTGGTGACGCTGCTGGCGTACGAGGCCACGCGCGACGTGAGGGTCGAGCCGTTCGACATCACCACGCCGGTCGCCCCGACGACCGGCGTACGCCTGTCCGCGCCCAAGCCGATGGTGGTGCCGATCCTGCGCGCCGGGCTGGGCATGCTCGAGGGGATGATGCGGCTGCTCCCCACCGCCGAGGTCGGCTTCCTCGGGATGGTGCGCAACGAGGAGACGCTCGAGGCCTCGACGTACGCCGAGCGGCTGCCCGACGACCTCGCCGGCCGGCAGTGCTACGTGCTGGATCCGATGCTCGCCACCGGCGGCACCCTCGCCGCGGCGATCCGGTTCCTGACCGATCGCGGCGCCGACCACATCACCGCGATCTGCCTGCTCGCAGCCCCCGAGGGCTGCGCCCGGCTCGCCCAGGGCCTCGACGGGCTCGACGTACCGGTCACCGTGGTCACCGCCGCGATGGACGAGAAGCTCAACGAGAAGGGCTACATCGTCCCGGGCCTCGGCGACGCCGGCGACCGGCTCTACGGCCTGGCCGGCTGACGGGTCAGCCGCCGGGGAAGATCGGGACGGTGCCGGTCGCGATCAGCACCGCCAGCCCGACCACCACGATCCCCAGGATGGCGTAGACGATCTCCTTGTTGACCGTGGCGTCGCGGGACTCGGGAGCGTCGTACCGGTGGCCGTCGGGCTTCAGCATCGGGTCGTTGTCGTCACTCATGCCCTCCTAACGACTGACCCCACCGATTGGTCACAAACGGCAGGACTGGGGCCGGGCTTGTTGCCGTTTGGTCCCCAACGGCACGGCTGTGGGACCGCCCGCGAGAACGTCTCAGAGAGCCTTCACGGCGTTCAGCAGCTTGCTCATGGTGTCCTTGGCGTCACCGAAGAGCAGCGAGGTCTTCTCCTCGAAGAGCAGCTCGTTCTCGATCCCGGCGAATCCCGGGCGCATCGAGCGCTTCATGAAGATGATCTGGCGGGCCTCGTCGGCGTTGAGGATCGGCATCCCGTAGATCGGGGCTCCGGGCGAGGTCTTCGCCGCCGGGTTGACCACGTCATTGGCGCCGACCACGAGGACCACGTCGGTGTCCTTGAAGTCGCCGTTGATCTCGTCCATCTCGCGCAGCTGCTCGTAGGGCACCTGGGCCTCGGCGAGCAGCACGTTCATGTGACCGGGCATCCGGCCGGCGACCGGGTGGATGGCGTAGTCGACCTCGATGTCGCGCTCGCCGAGTACGTCGACCAGCTCGCGCAGCGTGTGCTGGGCCTGGGCCACGGCGAGGCCGTACCCGGGCACGATGATCACGCGGTCGGCGTACGCCAGCATGATCGCGGCGTCCTCGGGAGTGACGCTCCGGACCGGCCGGTCGCTCGACTCGCCGCCACCGAGGGTCGAGCCACCCTTGAGGGCGCCGAAGAGGATGTTGGCGACGGAGCGGCCCATGGCCCGGGCCATCAGCATCGTCAGGAACGTGCCGGACGAGCCGACCAGCGTTCCGGCGACCAGCAGCAGGACGTTGGACAGCACGTAGCCGCTGGCGGCGACGGTGAGACCGGTGAAGGCGTTGAGCAGGGAGATCACGATCGGCACGTCGGCGCCACCGACCGGCAGCACCAGGAGGACGCCGACCAGCAGGCCGACCAGGGCCAGCACGATGCCGACCCAGATCCGCGGGTCGTCGACCAGCATCACCGAGAGGACGACCGCCCCGATCAGTGCGGCCCCGAAGACGATCGGCAGCCCCGGGAACACCACGGGGCGCGAGGTCATCAGGTCCTGGAGCTTGGCGAAGGTGACGATCGATCCGGCGAACGACACCGCCCCGATCGCGATCGTGAACGCCGTGGCCGCGAGGTTGAACCACGAGTCGTGGCCACCCGCGTCGACCACCTGCTGCAGCTCGAGCAGAGCCACCAGAGAGGCCGCACCGCCACCCACACCGTTGAAGAGCGCCACCATCTGCGGCATCTGGGTCATCTGCACGGTGCGCGCGCCGTACACGCCGCCGATGGTGCCGATCGCGATCGCGACCAGGATCAGGGCCTGGTGGTGGAGGTGGAGCTCGGGCCAGAAGAAGGGCATCGCGCACGCCACGACCGCCGCGGCGGCGCCGAGCAGGTTGCCGTTGCGAGCGGTCTTGGGGCCGGACAGGCCCTTGAGCGCCAGGATGAAGCAGACGCCGCAGGCCAGGAAGACCAGCTGGATCCACGTGGGCATCAGGCGACCTTGCTGTCGTCGGACTTCGCCGGCTTCTTGCGTGTGAACATCTGGAGCATCCGGTCGGTGACCACGAAGCCGCCGATCATGTTCACCGCCGCGAGCACGATCGCGATCAGGCCGACCACGATCGCGGCGGTGTTGTCGGTGGTGCCGGTGACGATGATCGCGCCGAGCAGGATGATCCCGTGGATCGCGTTGGCACCCGACATCAGCGGCGTGTGCAGGGTCGAGGAGACCTTGGAGATCACCTCGATGCCGACGAACACGCTGAGGATGAAGATCGTCAGCCACACGACACCGGTGTCGAGGGTCACTGGTCGGCCTCCTGGTCGTAGGGCAGATCCAGCTGCTCGTCCCGGGGAGCGTCGGGAGCGGCGGGCCGGTCGGGCTGACTGCCGTCGTCGGCCGCCGTCTCTTCGTCGTACGACGTGGGGTCACCGTCGGCCGTCGTCGGCACCTGTGCCTCGGGCGGGGCCTCCGCGGGTGGTCCCTCGATCGCCTGGCGCGTCGGCTCGTGGACGATCGTCCCGTCGCGGGTCACGCAGCTGCCGGAGACGATCTCGTCGGCGAAGTCGGGCGCGAACACCCCGTTGCCGTCGTCGTCCTCGGCGGTCATCAGGGTGACCAGGTTGACGATGTTCTGGGCGTAGAGCTTGGAGGCCGGGCCGGGCATCTGGCTCGGCACGTTGCGGCCGCCCCAGACCTGGGCGTTGCCGATCCGGACCACCTCGCCGGCCACCGAACCCTCGACGTTCCCGCCGCTCTCGGCGGCCAGGTCGACCACGACGGAGCCGGGCTTCATCTGCTCGACCATCTCGCGGGTGACCAACATCGGAGCCTGGCGCCCCGGCACGGCGGCGGTCGTGATGAGTGCGTCGGCGGCGGCGATGAACGGGGTGAGCAGCTCGCGCTGGCGCGCGGCACGGTCCTCGCTCATCTCGCGGGCGTAGCCACCGGCACCCTCGAGGGTGTCGAGGTCGAGATCGATGGACTTGGCCCCCATCGACCGGATCTCCTCCGCGGCGGCCGCGCGGACGTCGTAGGCCCGGACGATGGCACCGAGCCGTTTGGCGGTGGCGATCGCCTGCAGCCCGGCGACCCCGGCGCCGAGCACGACCACCTCGGCGGCCTTGACGGTGCCGGCCGCGGTCATGTTGAGCGGGAGGAAGCGGCGGAGCATCCCGGCAGCGACGATGGCGCAGCGGTAGCCGGAGACGAGCGCCTGCGAGCTGAGGGCGTCCATCGACTGCGCGCGGGAGATGCGCGGGATCAGCTCGACGGCGTGGGCGGTGATGCCCGCGTCGCGGAGCTCCACGACGGTGGCCTGCTCGCTGGTGGTCGGCAGGAAGGAGATCGCGGACGCACCGCGGCGCAGTCGGCGGATGGCGGCCGGGTCGAGCGGCTGGACCGAGACGACGACGTCGGCCTCGACGAGGGCCTCTGGGTCGAGGGTCGCTCCCGACGCGGCGTACTCCTCGTCGGAGATCAGGGCATGCAGCCCGGCCCCGGGCTCGACCGCGACGTCGTACCCGAGTCCGGTGAGCTTGCCGACCAGCTCGGGCACCATCGCCACGCGTGACTCGCCCTCACGGGTCTCCTTGGCCACTGCGATCTTCACCCGGCTGAACCTAGGACATTTCCGCCGCCGCCCCCACCCATCTCGCCGTTCCCCGGGCGTGGCGTTCTCCACAGGCTGGCCCGGTAGTCCCCGACGTTGTTGTTGCCTCACGACCCCACAAGGCAACCGAAACGTCGGGGACTACCCCCTCAGAGCGAATTCCTCCACAGGTTCGTAGCGGGGGCGGCCGCGGGGTCCCTCGCCGAGGTACGACGCGACGAGGGTGAGGCGGTCGACGGTCCAGCCGGGGCCGCGGTAGGCGTCGAGGAGCCGCACCCAGCTGGTCACGTCCTGGGGCTGGCCGACCCGCGCGACGGTGACGTGCGCCCGGAAACGCTGGCCGTCCACCGGAACGCCGGCCCGGTTGGCCGCCGCGCGGGCACCGGTCGCGAGCCGGGTCAGCTCGGTGTGGCCCTGCTCGTCGAGATCGAGGCCCGCCCACACGACCCGGGCCCGGGCGGCGTTCGGGAAGGCGCCGCCGCCGGCGACCGCCGCCTCGAAGGAGGTACGACGTGCCGCGGCGCGGGCGAGCCGCTCGACGAGGTCGTCGAGCTTCCGGTCGGGCACCTCCGCGAGGAATGCCACGGTCACATGGAGCTGCTCGGCCGGCACCCATCGGAACGCGCCCGCCGCGCGTCGTACCTCCAGGAAGGCGTCGAGATGCTCGACCACCTCGGCCGGCGGCACCACCGCCGCGAACATGCGCATGTCAGGTGTCAGACGTGGGTGCCGACCAGGCTCCCGACGAGGTAGGTCACGACCATCGCCAGCAGGCCACCCGCGACGTTGCGGGCGACCGCCTTGCCCACCGGGCTGAACCCCAGCCGGGCCTGGATGACGCCGGCCACGGCGAGGGCGACGACCACCGTGACGACGGTGGCCCACACCCGGACCGACACGGTGGTGAGGGTGATCGCGAGCAGCGGCAGCAGTCCCCCGATCGTGAAGGCCACCATCGACGCGAACGCCGCGTGCCACGGGTTGGTCAGCTGCTCGGGGTCGATGCCGAACTCGATGTCGGCGTGAGCCGCCAGCGCGTCGTGCTCGGTGAGCTCCTGGGCGACCTTCTTGGCGGTCGCGTGGCTGAGACCCTTGCCCTCGTAGAGCCTGACCAGCTCGCGGAACTCCGTCTGCGGCATCCGCTCGAGCTCGGTGGCCTCCATCGCCAGCATCGCCTGCTCGGAGTCGCGCTGGGCGTTGACGGAGACGTACTCACCGGTCGCCATGCTCAGGGCACCGGCCACCAGGCCGGCGATCCCGGCCACGAACACCGGGGTCCGCTCCGAGGTCGCGCCGGCGACACCCATCACGATCCCGGCGACCGAGACGATCCCGTCGTTGGCGCCCAGGACGCCGGCCCGCAGCCAGTTCAGGCGGTTGCCGACGTCCTCGCCGATCTCGGAGTGCCAATGGTGCGGGTTCTCGTCGGTCCCGATCTCCGCGCTCACCTCTCGATCCTCCCCACCGGGTGAGCGGGTCGCAAGCAAGGCAAGGCTGCGCTCACAGGCCGAGGTCGCGGCCGATCAGGAGCTTCATGATCTCGTTGGAGCCGGCCCAGATCTTGGTGACCCGGGCGTCGCGCCACGCGCGGGCGACGCGGTACTCGTTCATGTAGCCGTAGCCGCCGTGCAGCTGGACGCAGTGGTCGAGTACGTCGTTCTGCACCTGGGCCGTCCACCACTTGGCCTTGGCGGCGTCGATGGCGGTGAGCTTCCCCCCGGTGTGCGCGGCGACGCACTGGTCGACGTAGGCCTGGGCCACCTCGACCTGCGTGACCAGCTCGGCGAGGAGGAACTGGTTGTGCTGGAAGGTGCCGATGGGCTTCCCGAAGGCCTGTCGCTCCTTGGCGTAGTCGATCGTCTCGTCGAGGATCTGGCGGGCGTGGGCGAGGTTGGTGACCGCCGACCCGAGCCGCTCCTGCGGCAGCCAGGTCATCATGTGGATGAAGCCCTCGTCGAGCTCGCCGATGATGTCGTCGTCGGTCACGCGCACGTCCTCGAAGGCCAGCTCGGCGGTGTCGGACTCGTCCTGACCGACCTTGTCGAGCTTGCGGCCGCGAGAGAAGCCGGGAGCGTCGGACCGGACCCCGAAGAGGGTGATGCCGCGCGCCTTCTTCTCCGGCGCGGTCCGCGCCGCGACCACGACCAGATCGGCGGAGTAGCCGTTGGTGATGAACGTCTTGGACCCGTTGATCACCCAGTGCTCGCCGTCGCGCACAGCGTTGGTCCGGAGGGCCGCGAGGTCGGAGCCGCCGCTGGGCTCGGTCATCCCGATCGCGGTCAGCAGCTCACCGGAGCAGAAGTCGGGCAGCCAGCGCTTGCGTTGCTCGTCGGTCGTGAGGTGGACGAGGTACGGCGCCACGATGTCCGCGTGGATGCCGAGGCACGACGGCAGCGCCATGTTGACCTTCGCCAGCTCCTCGGTGAGGACGGCGTTGAAGCGGTAGTCGCCGGCACCGGTGCCGCCGTACTCCTCGGGGACCTCCAGCCCGAGCAGCCCCTGCTTGCCGGCCTCGAGCCAGAACTCCCGCGGGAGCGCGTGTGCCTCCTGGTAGTCCTCGAGGTGGGGCCGCACCTGCCGGTCGAGGAACTCCTTGACCGACCCGCGGAAGGCCTCGTGGTCCTCGTCGTACAGGGTGCGCTCCATGGGCGCAGGTTACTCGGGAGTCACCCCGTCGACCGGCTCAGATCCACCACGTCGGAGGGGTCGGGTGCCTTGATCGTGACGTCGGAGTCGAAGTCGGAGAAGGTCACGGTCCCGCCACCGCTGCCCGCCACCTCGAGCTTGAGCAGGTAGTGGGGGTCGTCGATCGCGACCCACCCGTCCGTCGTGTCGTCGCCCTTGCCGGTGTCTCGGACCCGTACGGCGTCCTGGCCGGCGACGTTCTGGGTGCCGACCACGGTGGCCGGGGGCTGCTTGTCGTTGCCGGGGTCCTTGATCTTGTCGAGGAAGTTGTCGAGGTCGCACACGCTGGTGAGCCCGGAGCCCGCGGGGATCGCGACCCACTTGTCACCGACGAGCCTCTCGATCTTCGAGGCTTCGCCTCCTGCCTGCATGCTCCAGAACGCGTGGTCGGGCTTCATCCACGAGTCGCCGCCCGACGCGATGATCTGGGCCGAGCCGTGTCCCACCTTGAAGGTGCCCCGGCAGTCGCCCTGCGTCGTCAGCTCGAGGTCGAACCCGATCTGCTCACCGCTGGCCTCGATCCGGCCGGCCATCCGCACGGTCTTCAGGGCCTGCATGTCGGCCGCCGACGTCTTCAGGATGTCGGTGGCCGACTCCTTGCTGAAGTCCGAGCCACTGCCGCCGCCCCCTCCACCGCAGCCGGCCACCAGCACCGCGGCACCGGCCACCAGACCGGCCCTCCGCAGGGCAGAGCCCAGAGCACGCATCGGCTGTTCCTTCACGGTTCGTCCCGGTCCAACCACCTCGAGGAGTGCTCCATGAGACCACGGGGCCAGCCCACCCGACACACCCTTCCGGCACCGGGATGTCCCTACGCTGTAGCCGTGGGCATCGGTGTGGACGGGCGCGTAGGCCGACGCGGCCTCGTGCTGGGCGGCGTGGCAGCGGTTGCCGTCGCCTGCACCCCCGACGACGCCCAGCCCCCGTCGGACTCGCCCGCACCGCCGGTGTCGCCCCAGGGCCTGACCCCGTCGCAGAGCGCTGCCGCCCCGAGCCGTGCGCCGACGCCGGCGGACTGGCAGCAGCTCGCCCGGAGCGTGTCGGGGACGATCGCCCGACCCGGCTCCTCGACGTACAACACGGTGCGGCTCACCCAGAACCCGCGGTACGACGGGGCCCGGCCGCTCGCCGTGCTCTCCGTCGCCGGGGCGAAGGACGTCGCGACGGCCTTCGCCTTCGCCCAGGACCACGGGGTCACGGTGGCGATCCGGTCCGGAGGACACAGCTACCCCGGCTGGTCGGCCGGCGACGGCGCTCTGGTCGTCGACGTCCGCCCGCTGCACGGGGTCAGCCTGAACGGCACGACCGCGACGATCGGCGCCGGCGCCTCCCTCGTCCAGGTGTACGACGCACTGGGCTCGCGCGGCCGGGGGATCGCGGGTGGCTCCTGCCCGACCGTCGGCATCGCCGGCCTCACCCAGGGCGGAGGCGTCGGGGTCCTGACCCGCGCGCACGGCCTGACCTGCGACGCGGTGACCTCGATGCGGGTGGTGCTCGCGGACGGCCGGGTCGTCACCGCGAGCCCGACACACCAGCCCGACCTCTACTGGGCGCTCCGCGGCGGCGGCGGCGGACACCTCGGCGTGGTCACCTCGTTCACGATGACCACGTTCGCCGCGCCCACGATCACCCGGGCCTTCCTGGCCTGGCCGTTCTCGGCCGCGGCCCACGTGGTCCCGGGGTTCCTCCACACCGTGCCGAAGGCGGACCGGAGGCTGTGGGGGACCCTGAAGCTGCTCGGGGGCACGACCCACCCGAGCGGTCCCACGTTGTTCATGTCGGCCACGTGGACCGGCCCCGCCTCGCGGATGAGTGCGGCGCTCCAGCCGTTCCTGTCCCAGGTGCCGCACCCCACGACCGACTCGCGCAGCACCGCCAGCTACCTCGACACGATGCTCACCTACGCGGGCTGCTCGTCGATCCCGGTCGGCCAGTGCCACACCGGCCCGGGCGGTTCCCTGGACCGGCAGGCGTTCGCCGCGACCTCCCACATCATCAACGCGCCCAGGGTCGACTCGAGCGCGCTACTTGCGCACGTGAACGCCGCGCAGGGAAGCGGGTTGCAGGAGGCCGGCATCTCGATCGATGCCCTGGGTGGAGCGGTGAACGACATCGCCGGGGCCGACACGGCGTTCGGGCACCGCGGGGCGCTGGCGACGGTGCAGTACACCGCGACATACGACGCGGGGCCGGCCACGAGGGCCACGAGCTACGTGCGCGGCTTCCGCACCGCGATGACGCCGACCTGGGGGAACGGCGCCTACGTGAACTACGCCGACTCGTCCCTGACGAACTACCGCCACGACTACTTCGACGGCAACGCCGCCCGGCTCGCGCAGGTGCGGACGTCGTACGACCCCCACCACTTCTTCACCCAGCCGCAGGACTTCTGACCCCAGCGTCCGCGACCGGGCTGCCCAGGTCTCGGCCACCCCTTCGGTGCGCCCGGGGTGGTGTGATGGGATCGGGTCGCCCGGGACGACGTACCCAGGGCACGACGAGTGACCAGGAGGGTCCGTGGAGGTCTGGCCGGGTACGGCGTACCCGCTGGGGGCGACGTTCGACGGGAGCGGCACCAACTTCGCGGTCTTCAGCGAGGTCGCCGAGAAGGTCGAGCTGTGCCTCTTCGACGACGAGCGCACCGAGACCCGGGTCGCGATGACCGAGGTCGACGCGTTCGTCTGGCACTGCTACCTGCCGGCGGTCCAGCCGGGACAGCGCTACGGCTACCGGGTGCACGGGCCGCACGACCCCGAGAAGGGGTTGCGGTGCAACCCCCACAAGCTGCTGCTCGACCCGTACGCCAAGGCGACGGTCGGCGACATCGACTGGGACCAGTCGCTCTTCGGCTACGACTTCGGCGACGAGGACTCCCGCAACGACGACGACTCCGGGCAGCACATGATGCTCGGCGTGGTCATCAACCCGTACTTCGACTGGGAGGGTGACCGCCACCTCGACATCCCCTACGACGAGACCCTGATCTACGAGGCTCACGTCAAGGGCCTCACCGAGCTGCACCCCGACGTGCCGGAGGAGATCCGAGGCACGTACGCGGCGCTCGCCCACCCGTCGGTGATCAGCCACCTGACCCGGATCTGTGTCACCGCGGTCGAGCTGATGCCGGTCCACCAGTTCGTCCAGGACAGCACCCTGCTCGACAAGGGGCTGCGCAACTACTGGGGCTACAACACCCTCGGCTTCCTCGCGCCGCAGGCCGACTACGCGTCGGCCGGACAGCTCGGCCAGCAGGTGCAGGAGTTCAAGTCGATGGTGCGGTCGCTGCACGAGGCCGGGATGGAGGTCATCCTCGACGTCGTCTACAACCACACCGCGGAGGGCAACCACCTCGGCCCGACACTCAGCTTCAAGGGCCTCGACAACGCCGCGTACTACCGGCTCGTCGACGACGACCTGCGCTACTACATGGACTACACCGGCACCGGGAACTCCCTCAACGTCCGGCACCCCCACTCCCTGCAGCTGATCATGGACTCGCTGCGCTACTGGGTGACCGAGATGCACGTCGACGGCTTCCGGTTCGACCTCGCCGCCGCGCTGGCGCGCGAGTTCTACGACGTCGACCGGCTCTCGACGTTCTTCGAGCTCGTGCAGCAGGACCCGGTGGTCAGCCAGGTGAAGCTGATCGCCGAGCCGTGGGACGTCGGCCCCGGTGGCTACCAGGTCGGCGGCTTCCCGCCGCAGTGGACGGAGTGGAACGGCAAGTATCGCGACACGGTCCGCGACTTCTGGCGCGGCGAGCCGTCGCTCGGCGAGTTCGCCAGCAGGCTGTCGGGCTCCTCCGACCTCTACGAGAACTCCGGGCGCCGACCGGTCGCGAGCATCAACTTCGTCACCGCCCACGACGGTTTCACGCTCCGCGACCTCGTCTCCTACAACGACAAGCACAACGACGCGAACGGCGAGGACAACAAGGACGGCGAGAGCCACAACCGCTCGTGGAACCACGGCGTCGAGGGTCCGACCGACGACCCCGAGATCCTCGAGCTCCGCTCGCGCCAGCAGCGGAACTTCCTCACCACCCTGCTCCTGAGCCAGGGCGTCCCGATGCTGCTGCACGGTGACGAGGGCGGCCGCAGCCAGCAGGGCAACAACAACACCTACGCCCAGGACTCCGAGATCGCCTGGATGCACTGGGACGACCTCGACGGGCCCCTGGTCGAGTTCACGGCCTCCGTGGCGCGGCTGCGGCGCGACCATCCGGTGTTCCGTCGCAAGCGTTTCTTCACCGGTACGACGGTGCGCACCGGAGACGGCGAACGGCTCAACGACATCGTCTGGCTGCACCCCGAGGGCCGGCCGATGGAGGAGGGCGACTGGACGGAGCCGGACGCCCGCTCGATCGGGATGTACCTCAACGGCGACGGGATCCCGAGCCGCGACGACCGCGGGCGCCGGATCCTCGACGACAGCTTCCTGCTCTACTTCAACGCGGGCGACGACGTACCGCTGACGCTCCCGCCGGAGGAGTACGCCGCGGCCTGGGACGTGGAGATCGACACGGCGAGCCGCGAGGCCGACGCCCCGTTGGCGGCCGGTGCATCGTCCACGCTGGCCGGGCGGAGCGTGCTCGTGCTCCGCGCCCACACCCCGGTCCCGGATGAGCCCGACTCGTCCGTCGCAGCCTCCGTCGCGGCCTCCCGGGCCTCCCGGGCCGACAAGGCCGGATGAGCGGGCCCCCGAGAGTTGAGACGACGGCGATGCGCACACCGGTCAGCACCTACCGCCTGCAGATCACCGCGGGCTTCGACCTGTCCGCCGCCGCCCGCACGCTGACCTACCTGCACGACCTCGGCGTCGACTGGGTCTACCTCTCGCCCCTGCTCGAGGCCGAGCCCGGGAGCGACCACGGCTACGACGTGGTCGCCCACGACCGGGTCGACCCCGCGCGTGGCGGCGCCGAGGGCCTGGCGGAGCTGTCCGCCGAGGCCCGGCGGCTCGGGATGGGCGTGCTCGTCGACATCGTGCCCAACCACGTCGGCATCGCCACGCCACGGCTCAATGCGTGGTGGTGGGACCTCCTGACGCATGGTCGGTCCTCGCGCCACGCCGCCGCGTTCGACGTGGACTGGGACCTCGGCGGCGGCCGGGTCCGGATCCCCGTGGTCGGTGACGAGGACGGCGCCGCGGTCGAGATCGACGCAACGTCGGGCGTCGTGCGCTACCACGACCATGCCTACCCACTGGCCCCTGGCACGACCACGCTCGAGGAGCAGCACTACGAGCTCGTCTCGTGGCGGGTCGCCGACCACGGGCTCAACTACCGGCGGTTCTTCGCGGTCAACACCCTGGCCGGGATCCGGGTCGAGGACCGGGCCGTCCTCGACGAGTCGCACGCCGAGATCAAGCGGTGGTTCCACGAGAGGCTGGCGGACGGGGTGCGGGTCGACCACCCGGACGGCCTCCGCGACCCCGCGTCGTACCTCGAGGACCTGGCGGAGCTGACCGGTGGCGCCTACGTGCTGGTCGAGAAGATCCTCGAGCCGGGCGAGATCCTGGAGCCGGAGTGGGCGACCGCCGGCACCACGGGGTACGACGTCCTGGGTCTGGTCGACCGGGTCCTCACCGATCCCGCCGGGCAGGGCCCGCTGACCGCTCTCGACGCGCGCGTGCGCGGGGCGCCGGTCGACTGGCACGAGCTGATCCACGACACCAAGCGCGCCGTCGCCGACGGGATCCTCGGCTCGGAGGTACGGCGGGTGGTGCGGGACGCGCTCGCGGGTGGTGGTTTCGAGACAGGCGCCAGGGCGCCTTCCTCAACCACCGACGGTTCTCCGGTGGTTGAGGAGGTCGCTCTGCGACCGTCTCGAAACCACGCGACGGAGGACCCCGGCGGTTCTCCGGTGGTTGAGGAGGTCGCTCTGCGACCGTCTCGAAACCACGCGACGGAGGACCCCGGCGGTTCTCCGGTGGTTGAGGAGGTCGCTCTGCGACCGTCTCGAAACCACGCGACGGAGGACGACCTCGGCGATGCCGTCGCGGAGCTGGCTGCGTGCTTCCCCGTCTACCGCTCCTACCTGCCGGCCGGCCGCGAGCACCTCGACGCGGCGTTCACCGACGCCCGGCGACGCCGGCCCGACCTCGCCGAGGCCTTCGACGTCCTCGCCCCCGTCCTGGGCGACCCGGAGCATCCCGCGGCCCTGCGCTTCCAGCAGACCAGCGGGGCGGTGATGGCCAAGGGCGTCGAGGACTGCGCGTTCTACCGCACCTCACGTCTGACCTCGCTGACCGAGGTCGGCGGCGACCCCAGCGAGTTCTCGCTGTCGGTGGACGAGTTCCACGCGGCGATGGCCGCTCGTCAGCGCGACCGGCCACTGGCGATGACGACGACCTCGACCCATGACACCAAGCGCGGCGAGGACGTACGGGCGCGGATCACCGTGCTGGCGGAGCTGCCCGAGATCTGGGCCGAGGCGCTCGACACGCTGCTGTCGCTCGCCCCCCTTCCCGACCCCGGATTCGGCAACCTGCTGTGGCAGGCCGTCGTCGGCGTCTGGCCGGCGTCGCGAGAGCGGCTGCATGCGTACGCCGAGAAGGCGATGCGCGAGGCCGGGGACCGCACGACCTGGACCGAGCAGGACGCGACGTACGAGCGGGCCGTGCACGCGGCCGTCGACGCGGCGTTCGACGACAACGAGGTGCGAGCGATGCTGGACGACCTGGTGGCACTCGTCGCCGGGCCCGGATGGACCAACGCAGTCTCGGCCAAGCTCGTGGCCCTGACGATGCCCGGGGTCCCGGACGTGTACCAGGGCAGCGAGCTGTGGGAACAGAGCCTGGTCGACCCCGACAACCGGCGGCCGGTCGACTTCGACGCGCGGCGCGACGTGCTCGCCAGGGTGCTCGGCGGCGAGCGCCCGGTGCTGACGCCGTCCGTCGACGACCCCGGCCACGCCAAGCTGCTCGTCACGCAGGCAGCGCTGACGCTGCGGCGGAACCAGCCGCACCGGTTCACGACGTACGCACCGGTGACGGCGGGCGGTGACGCGGCCGAGCACCTGATCGCCTTCGACCGCGGGGGCGCCCTCACCGTCGCTACCCGGCTGCCCGTCGGCCTGGCCGCGCGTGGCTGGGGCGACACCGTGGTGCACCTGCCGCACGGTCGCTGGGCCGATCTGCTCACCGGCCGGGAGTACGCCGGCTCCCCGCCGGCACGCGAGGTGCTGGCGGACCTGCCGGTCGCCCTCATGATCCGGGAGGAGTCATGACCGAGCACGGGATCTTCTCGGTCTGGGCTCCGACGCGCGGTCGGGTGCGGCTCGTCGTCGACGGCGACGGCGGTGGCGTGGTCGACATGCGACGCGGGATCGACGGGTGGTGGTCACCGCTCGAGCTGCCGCCGCGCGCGCTCGAGCCCGGCGCCGACTACGGATTCGCCTTCGACGACGACCTGCACGCCTACCCCGACCCGCGTTCCCGCCGCCAACCGCGCGGCGTGCACGAGATGTCGCGCACCTACGACGCAGCCTCCTACGAGTGGCACGACCAGGACTGGACCGGGCGCCAGCTGCCCGGGTCGGTCATCTACGAGCTCCATGTCGGCACCTTCGCGGGCGACCTCGACGGCACCGTCGCGAAGCTCGACCATCTGCGCTCGATCGGCGTCGACCTGGTCGAGCTGATGCCGGTCAACGCCTTCAACGGCACCCACAACTGGGGCTACGACGGGGTCGACTGGTTCGCGGTCAGCGAGGAGTACGGCGGCCCACCGGCGTACCAGCGCTTCGTCGACGCCTGCCACGCCGCCGGCCTGGGCGTCGTGCAGGACGTCGTCTACAACCACCTCGGCCCGTCGGGGAACTACCTGCCGCTGTTCGGGCCGTACCTCAAGGAGGGGCGCAACACCTGGGGCGACCTGGTCAATCTCGACGGCGAGGGCTCCGCCGAGGTGCGGCGGTTCATCCTCGACAACGTCCGGATGTGGTTCGAGGACTACCACGTCGACGCCCTCCGACTGGACGCCGTGCACGCCCTGGTCGACAGCCCGTCGGCGCACATCCTCGAGGAGATGGCGATCGAGACGCAGGCCCTGTCGGCCCACCTGCGCAGGCCGCTGACCCTGATCGCGGAGTCCGACCTGAACGACGCGCGTCTGGTGACGCCGCGCGAGTGCGGCGGGTACGGCCTCGACGCCCAGTGGAGCGACGACTTCCACCACGCCCTGCACGTGGCGCTGACCGGCGAGACGTCGGGCTACTACGCGGACTTCGAGCCGCTGTCGGCGCTCGCCAAGGTCTGCGAGAAGGGCTTCTTCCACGACGGCACGTGGTCGTCGTTCCGGGACAGCGACCACGGTGTTCCCGTCGACACCGAGCACCTGCCGACCTGGCGGCTGGTCGTGTGCAACCAGAACCACGACCAGATCGGGAACCGAGCACAGGGCGACCGGCTCTCGGACCTGTCGCCCGGTCACCTCGACGACGACCAGCTCGCGTGCGCTGCTCTGCTGACCCTGTGCGGCCCGTTCACCCCGATGCTCTTCATGGGCGAGGAGTGGGCGGCGTCGGCGCCGTTCCAGTTCTTCACCTCGCACCCGGAGCCCGACCTCGGGAAGGTGACCGCCGAGGGCCGGCTCGCGGAGTTCGCGCGGATGGGCTGGGACCCGTCGGTGGTCCCCGACCCCCAGGACCCCGCGACGTTCGCGCGGTCGCGGCTGGACTGGTCCGAGCTCGAGACCGGCCGGCACGCCGTACTCCTCGACGTCTACCGTCGACTGGCCGCGCTGCGCCGGGCACTCCCGGAGCTGACCGACCCCCGGTTCGGCAACCTGTCCGCGGCTGCGGACGAGGCGACGAGAGTCTTCCTGTTGCGCCGGTCGGATGTGTTGCTGGCGGTGAACTTCGGCGACACCACCGCGTCCGTGGCGGCCTCCGGCGGGCTCCTGTTCACGACGCCGACTCGCGCCTCCGTCACCGCCGCGGGGCTCGTGCTGCCGCCACACGCCGGCGCGCTCCTCCGTCTCGACGCGGGGTCGACCTAGGTCATCACCCAGCCGTCTCCTCCCGCCCAACTGGCGCAATTGCGCTGTTGTGACATTGTTTCCGGCGCTCCGGCTGTCAAAGCGGCGCAATTGCGCCGGTTGGGGCAGCACGTCGGAGACCGTGGCCCTGCCTAGGCTGGCCCCGTGGAGCTGGAGCTGGAGACCGCGGACCTGCTGATCCGGCCGCCGCTGCCCGGGGACGCGCAGCGGGCGTTCGAGATGCTGAACGACCCGGCCGTCAGGCGCTGGAACCCGACCCGGGCCTGCCCCGACCTCGAGACCGCCGAGGCCTGGCTGCGCGACGGTGCCGACTGGTCCGACGGCACCCACGCCACCTGGAGCGCCCTCGACCGGGAGACCGGGAGCCTGGTCGGCGGCGTCAGCCTCTTCGCGATCGACACCGAGGACGCGGTCGCCGAGATCGGCTACCGGGTCCACCCCGACGCACGCGGTCGCGGCGTCGCCCGCCAGATGGTCGACGCCGTGACCCGGTGGGCGTTCACCGAGCGCGGCCTGGCGCGGATCCAGCTCGAGCACGCCGTCGCCAACCTCGCCTCCTGCAGGGTCGCGGTCGCGGCCGGGTTCGTGATCGAGGGCACCGCGAGATCGGCGTACGCCGTGCCCGGCGGCGGCCGTGAGGACAGCCACCTCCACGGACGTCTCCCCACCGACCCCGAGCGGTGACGCGCCTCAGGCTCCGGTCGCGAGGTCGGCGAGGATCTCGGCCGCCGGCCGCTCGGTGATCTCGCGGTAGCCGGTGCCGGCCCAGACGTTGACCTGCTCGGGGTCGCCCTGGGCGGCCGACGCCCTCCGGATCGGGCTGGTGAGGTAGTGCAGAGCGGGATAGCCGAGCGGTGCGGTGTCGTCGTACCGGGCCATGAAGTCGTTGGGTACACCGCGCGCCGGCCGGCCCGTGAACGCTCGGGTCAGGGTGGTGTCACCGCGCCAGGTCTGGGTCAGGGCGGAGCGGTGGGTGGGCGACGAACCGGCCTCGGGGGCGAGGAGCAGAGCCGTGCCCACGGCGACCGCATCCGCACCCGCCACCAGCGCCGCCGCGACGTGCTCCGCCCGGGCCACTCCCCCGCCGGCGAGGATGGGCAGCGGGGTCGCGGCGCGGATCTCGGCCACCAGGTCGGGCAGGGACCGATCGCCGAGGGGCCGCTCGGGGGTGAAGGTCCCGGAGTGTCCGCCGGCCGCGGGCGCCTGTACGACGAGCGCGTCCACGCCCGCCTCGGCTCCTTGCCGGGCCTCGTCGGCGCTGGTCACCGTCTGCGCGAGCAGGCATCCGACCCCGTGGAGCGCCACGACCGTCGCGGGGTCGGGGAGCCCGAACGTGAACGAGACGACCCGCGGCGCCGCCGCGACCAGCACGTCGACCTTCGCGTGCCAGTGGTCGTCGTCCTCGGCCGGGTGCTCTGGCAGGTCCACCCCCAGGCGCGCCGCCAGCGGAAGCAGCGCCTCGCGGTAGGCGGCGTACGCCTGTGGGTCGACCCGTACCGGATGGGGCGCGAAGAGGTTCACGCCGTACGCCTCGGTCTCGGCGGCCACCCCGGCGACCTGGACTGCCAGGTTCTGAGCCTCCTGGTAGCCGGCGGCCAGGAAGCCCAGGCTCCCCGCGCCGGCCGCCGCCAGCACGAGGGCCGGGGTGGTGGGTCCGCCGGCCATCGGGGCAGCGAGGACCGGGAGGCTCACCCCGAGCCGCTCCAGGAAACTGCTCCCGCTCACCGCCCCATCCTCCTCCTGCCGGCTCTATGTAACGCGGAGTTACTAGCACGCATGCGGCGTTGTAACGCCGCATGCGTGACGCTAACTCCGCGTTACAAGCGGGCGGGCGCGAGATGGTGGCGAACCATTCGGGCCCTCGACCCGTACACCCCTGAAAGGATGCGGCTCCTGCTCGGGCCTGCCCGGCCGTGTCCGGACCTGTACCCCAAACAGGAGGTTCCGCATGACGTACTCGAAGTTGGCCGTTGGAATGATCGGTGGGGCGTCCGCGCTCGTGCTCGCCCTCAGTCCCTCGGCAGCTCTCGCCCAGCACACCCATCACCACCACCACGGACACAACCTGCTCCGTGGGGATCTCACCCCGAGCATGCCCACCGACCCGGCGATCAACGGCGTGGCCGCCGGTGGCCTGCCGTGGGTCCTGTCGCGCGGCGAGGTCCGCGTCCGCGAGAGCGGTCGGATGGACGTCCGGATCGAGGGTCTCCAGATCCCGTTCCCCGCCCCCGACGTGACGAGAAACCCGGTCGGAACCATCGACGCCGTCCTGTACTGCAGTGGCGCCATGGTGGCGGACAGCGGCCCGCAGCCGATGACGATTCCCGGCGGCGACGCCAGGTTCCGCGCCCACCTCATGGTCCCGAAGACCTGCGACGACGCCACGGTGCTGATCCAGCCCGCCCCCACCGTCTACATCGCGAGCGTGATGGCGACCGACGACGACGACTGAGTCACCGGGCGACTGAGCCCACCCAGCCCACAGAGCCCAGGAAGGGTCCCCGCCCTTCCTGGGCTCTTGTGACGGTGCCGAGACTCGCACTGGTGGTGGCCGACCGAACGGGTGGAGGATGCCCGGCAGGACCTCTTCGGACGGTGGCAGATGGACATTCTCGGCACCGAACGCAACTTCGCCAGTCTCGGCCTCGCCGATCTGGTGACAGCCCGCGACCTCTACCACTGGCACCTCACCCATCAACGCAACGTCGTCGGCACCGCGGTCGGCCTCTACTACATCCGCACGAGCGACCCCTGGCCGTCGTCGCGTCGTACGTCGCGTACGACGTCCGCGCCACCGGGCCGCAAGTCGCCCAGGACCTTCCAGAACTCGGGGATCAGGGACTACTCGTGGCCGTGCGTGCTCGTCCTCGTCGAGCACTGGCTGCAGCCGGAGGACTTCGGAACCGGTCCCGGTCAGGTGTCGGTCGACGACAAGGTCCCGACGACGCTCTACCTGCCGGACGGCCGGACCGTCCCCGTCTGCGTGGTGCAGGTCGACCCGGCCGAGCCCGCCCGCGACCCGGTGCCGGCCTGGGTCTGGCCCGAGCGGGTGATCGGAGGCGGGCTCCCGGTCATCACGCGCAGCCAGGGCGAGGAGCACGTGGCCAGCGTCGGCACCCTGGTGACCGACGGCCACACGGTGTACGCCCTCACCGCACGCCACGTCTGCGGGCCCGCGGGCACCCCGGTCAGCACGCGGCTCCGGCAGCACGAGGTCGAGGTCGGCCAGGCCAGCGAGCACCAGCTGATGCGCGTGCCGTTCGACGTCGCCTACCCCGACCTGGTCTGCCACCGCACCTACCTGACCCTCGACGCGGGACTGGTCGAGATCGACGAGGTCGGCGACTGGACCTCCCAGACCTACGGCCTGCCACCGGCCGGCCCGTTCGCGGACCTCAGCGAGCACAACCTCACCACGCGGCTCGTCAACGCCGAGGTCGTCGCGTTCGGCGCGGCCTCGGGCTACCTGCGCGGCCGGATCGCGGCGCTGCTGTTCCGCTACCGCTCGATCGGGGGGTACGACGACATCACCGACTTCCTGATCGCTCCCGGCCCCGGTCAGCACGGCTCGCAGCCCGGTGACTCCGGCAGCATCTGGCACCTCAGCCAGACCGCCGACGACGGCTCGGTCCGGCTCCTGCCGATCGCCCTGCAGTGGGGTGGGGAGAACCTCGTCGGCGCGACCCCGGGGCGCGGCTTCAACTTCGCGCTCGCCTCGAGCCTGACCAACGTCCTGCGCCTGCTCGACGTCAGTCTCGTGGTCGACCACAACACGCAGGCCCAGCCGTTCTGGGGACGGACCGGCCACTACACGATCGCGAGCCTCGCCTGCGAGCACCTCCGGACGTCGCGGCTGAAGACGCTCATGCGCAACAACCTGGACCGGATCGGCTTCCAGCTGTCGGCGCTCGACCCCGACGACATCGATGCGGCCACCACGAAGCTGAGCCAGAACCCGAGGTTCGTCCCGCTCGCGGACGTGCCCGACCTGGTCTGGAAGAACCTCCCGACCAAGGTCGTCGGCGGTCGCGACACGTCGTTCAACCGAGGGCCGGAGCACCCCACGCACTACGCCGACATCGACGAGCCGCGCCCCACCGACGGCAAGACCCTGCGCCAGCTCTGCATGGCCGACCCCGCGCTGGTCGACGTCGAGGCCTGGCAGGAGTTCTACAGCTCGCTCGGTCACAGCGACCCCGCGGACCGCGGGCTGCTGCCGTTCCGGGTCTGGCAGTTCTACGACGAGATGGTCGACGCCGCCGCGGCCGGCGACGCGGCCCGGTTCGTCTGTGCCGCGGGCCTGGTCTCCCACTACGTCGGGGACGCCTCGCAGCCGCTGCACGGGTCCTACCTCGCGGACGGCATTCCGGCCACACCGACCGCGCCGGCCCAGGGCCAGGGTGTGCACTCCGCCTACGAGTCGTCGATGGTCGACGCGTTCTCGACCGAGATCCTGGCCGGGCTGGAGGCGACCCTCACCCATCGGGGAGCCGAGCAGGGGAAGATCGTCAGCGGCCGCGACGCCGCGGTGGCCGTCGTACGCCTGATGGACCGCACGGCCAAGACGCTCCAGCCGACCACCCTGATCGCGGTCTTCGCCCAGACCCAGATCGGGAAGACGACGCTGGGACCGACCGTCACGCAGGCCGTCCTCGCGGCCCTCTGGGACCAGGTCGGCACCGCAACCGTGAAGGTGATGGCCGACGGCACGCGCACCCTCGCGGCGATCTGGGAGGCCGCCTTCGCGCAGGGCAAGGGCACGAGCACGATCCCCACGGCCAACACCAAGGCCGTCGACCCGGCCGTCCTCCAGGCGCTCTACCAGGATCCCGGGTTCGTGCGTTCGCTCGACCTCGACCACATCGGGCCGGTACTGAAACAGCCGCCGGCCTAGGCCGAAGGTCCGGTCGCCCCGACCGTCCTGGTGTCGTTCAGGCCCAGCCGTGCCGGGCGGCGTGCCAGCCCAGCTGCATCCGGGACTTCGCTCCGGACAGGTCCTGCAGGTACCGCAAGCGACGTTGGACCGTCCGCAGGGAGAGGTCGAGCTGGGTCGCGACGGCCTGGTCGGTCAGCCCGGCGAGCATCAACGACAGGATCTGCCGGTCGAGGGGCGTGAGCCCGTCATCCGGACCACCGGCAGCGGGCTCGTAGCCGGCGTCCAGGTGGGCGAGCTCCAGCGGGTACGCCTGGTTCCACACGCTCTCGAAGAGCACGTCGAGTGCGGCCAGCAGGCCACTGCGCTGCAGCATGACCGCACCGGGCTCGGCCTCCGCGTCCGCCGGGTCGACCAGCAGAGGCACCAGGGCCAGGTCGGCGTCGGCGAGCACGAGCTTGAGCGGAAGCCGGTCGACGACCCTCAGCTCGAGCCCGCGTCGCAGGGAGTCCACCGTCTCGTGAGTGGCCGTGGGCTCGTCGAAGACGGCCTGCTCGAGGACGGCGCGGATGCGGATGCCCCGGTTCGCGGCGGAGGACTCGGCGGTGTTCTCCCCCGGTGATACGGCCACGAACGGGGCCGTGACGAACATCCGCAGCTCGCTCGTGGCGGCCTGCTGCACCTGCTGGTAGCGGTGGCGGATGGCGTCGACGCCGGTGACGACCTCGATCAGCTCGCTGATGCTGCGTCCCGCGGTCGCCGCTCGATGCTCCTCGGCGAGGCTCGCCAGGGCCTGCTCCGCCAGCCGGAGCCCGTCGCGGCGCTCGGTGATCAGGGCACCCAGGGCGACCGTCGGAGGGGCTACGACGTACGTCGCGTCGCCGGCGCGCAGGGCCAGGCCGGCGGCGACCAGGGCGGCGAGGTCCTCCTCGACGCCCGCGACGGGCCGGTCCAGGGTCTCCGCGAGCGAGGCCGCGGCCGTGCCGGGGCGGCCGAGCAGGGTCCGGTAGACGTGCTCGGCGCGAGGCTCGACGCCCAGGGACTCCAGCATCGGCACTCCTTTCCACGTCTGACGACGTGGCGAGGAGAATATCCGTCCGGGCAAGTCCAGGACCGAGGACGGCCGAGCGGTGGCGAGCCCCACCTCCCGATGCCCGAGCACCGGGAGGTCATCCGAGGACGGCCGGGGGGACCCCGTCCTCATCGCAGGCCGTAGGCCTTGATGATCTCCTGCTTGAAGCCGTACCGGGTGTTCGTGGCGGCGTGCGACCGGAGCGAGATGAACCCGTGCGGCTTGTGGGGCACGTCGAGGTGACCGGTCCACCAGCCGCTGGCACCTCGGTGCAGCGTCACCTTCTGCCACGTGCGCCCACCGGTGTAGGAGACCTGGAGTCCGAGGTCGGTGACCCGTCCCGGCACCCGCAGCCCGTCCAGGGAGTCGGGTCGCACCGAGATCCGGTGCCGGGCACCCGCCTTCACGTCGCCGCTGAGATCGGTGTCCAACCGGTAGTCGAGGTTCAGCACGGCGAACCTCTTCATCTGGTCGCCCGGCACGGTGTCGGACATGAAGTCCCACTCGGTGTGCGTCCGGGTGGAGAGCCGGAACACGTCAGCCGGTCGGCTCGCGTCGGCGACCACCCGGTAGGGCTTGTTGCCCGGGGGCACCTGCCCGAACTGCATGTCGAGGCTGAACTTGTTCTCGTCGATCAGGTGCTTGCCCTGGTACACCTTCAGGTGGAGCGGCGTCGCGCCGAACGGCTCCTGCAGGAACCCACCCATGTCGAGCTGGGTGCTGGACGAGCTCCAGGGCTGGACGTTCCAGGTCATGAAGTCCTGACCGCGGGAGTTGTAGACCCCGAAGGAGTCGCTGTCGCCGGGACGGATCGCCGGGGCGAACCAGTCCAGCCGCGTCGGCTTGCCGAGGTGGTAGGTCCTCTCCGAGGAGACCATCGGCCAGGGCAGGGCACCGAAGATGTTCTGCGCGTGCGACTCGACCCACTTCTGGCCCGGTGTCACCCACTCGACGCGGGTGTCCGGGTGGTGCTCGAGCTCGTCGAAGCCGAGCGCGGGGGTGAAGTCCGTGGCGTAGCGGTACCCCGACGCGGCCGTCCCGTGCACGGCGTAGTAGCGGGCGTTGATCCGCGCGAGGTCACTCTTCGAGGGGTGGTAGACCAGCGGCTGGTCCGGTACCTGGCCGGGGTAACGCCGCGTGAGGTCGTAGACGAACGGCGTGTACTTCTCCTCGGCGAGCGTCAGCTTGGCACCGGTGTGGGCCAGGGCGATCAGGTCGGCGCCGGCGTCTCGGTGCACCGACGCGACGGGGATCGGCGCCGAGCCGACGTCCTCAGCCAGGCCTCCGACACCGTCGTTGACCACGATCAGCGCCTTCGCGCCGGACGTCGCTGCCGCCAGCGCGCGGGCCACCGGCGTGACCGCGGCGCTGTGGTCGACCACGACGATCTTCCCGAGCGCGTCGATGCCTTGGTAGGCCGACATCGCACCGTTGCCGGCGTAGACGGTCCCGGCCGTGATGCTCCCGGAGCCCACCTTGCTACCGCGCTGGGTGATGGTCTCGAAGCGCTGGTCGCCCGAGGGGGTGGCGAGGCTCAGCATCGGCGCGCCCTTGCGCCAGCGCGTGGTGAGCAGGAACGACCCGTCCGCGATCGGGTGCGTCGGTGAGACATAGATGTCGTCGACCGTCGGCGAGACGTCGTATCCGCTGCGGAACTCGAGCCCTGTCGCGTTGTCGACGATGTGGAAGTCCACCGTGCGCTGACGGTCCTCGGTGCGCTGCGGGGCCGTGGTCTGGAGCAGGTGCGCGTCGCGCGCGTCGAGCACCACATCGGTCGACTGGTGCAGCTGGGTCTCCGGGTCGACCAGGACGGCGACGCCGGAGCGGTCAACGCTCTCGCCCGCGGTGTCGAGGTAGGTGGTCAGCGAGTAGTCGCCCGGCGGGAGCCGGAGAGTCTTCTGCCCGGTCACGAACACGGGGAAGGTGCCGAAGGGATCACCGGCCAGGTTGACCGTGACCCAAGCCGACGCGGGGTTGCCGTCGCGGCCCACCAGCGAGACGTTCAGGTCGTAGCGCTCGTCCTCCTTGACCAGGGCGACCGAGGTGCGGGTGACCGCCTTGCCGGTGGCCTCGTCGGTGCCCACGATCCAGCCGGCGTCGCGCCCGATCGCAGCCGCCTGCGGGTCACCGGTCACGGGCACCGTGGCCTGGCCGCCTGCCGGCACGGTGACCGTGGAGGCACCGAGGGTGATCGCATCGCCCGTCGCGTTGTTGGTGAGGTCGAGCGTGACGTCGCTGTCGCCGTCGTTGGTGAAGGTGATGTCGTGGGTGACCGGAGGGTCGTTCGGGTCGTGCGGCCAGGTGTAGTTACCGAGGGACACCGAGCCGGTCGCGCGCACGGTGTCGGTGACCGCGGCGGCCACGTCGACCCGACCGGTGCCGAGCTCGAACGGCGAGTAGCCCTGGTCGTCGAGACCCTTGGCACTGCTCATCAGCTGCTCTTTGATCTGCTCACCGGTCCAGAGGGGGTGCTGTTCGGCCACGATCGCCGCCGAGCCGGCGACGTGCGGCGTGGCCATCGACGTACCGGTGAGGGTGCGGTAGAGACCGGTTCCGCCATCCGTCATCTCCTCCGAGCGCGCGGCCGTGATGTCGACGCCGGGCGCGACCAGGTCGGGCTTCATGGCGCCGGTCCCGGTCAGCGGGCCCGAGCTGGAGAACGACGCGTAGTTGTCGCTCTTGTCGACCGCGCCGACGGTCAGTGCCGCGTCGGCAGCACCGGGGGTCGAGATGCTCTCGGGACCCGCATTGCCGGCGGCGATCACGAAGAGGGTGCCGTACTGCGCGGAGAGCGAGTCGACGGCCTGCGAGAGGGGGTCGCTGCCGTCCGACGGCTCGGTGTCGCCCAAGCTCATGTTGACGACCTTGGCTCCCGACTGCGCGGCCCATTCCATCCCGGCCAGCACCCAGGAGTCCTGCCCGGTGCCGGTGTTGTCCAGCACCTTGCCGACCTCGAGCTTGGCGCCGGGTGCGACGCCCTTGTAGAAGCCGCCCTGTGCGGCGCCGGTGCCCAGGATCGTGGATGCGACGTGCGTGCCGTGGCCGTCGACGTCCGAGATGTCCTCGTCGGGCACGAAGCTCTTGGTGCCGGAGATCTGTGTGGACAGGTCGGGGTGGTTCACGTCGACGCCGGTGTCGAGCATGGCCACCGTGACGCCGGTGCCGTCGTACCCGGCCGCCCAGGCCTCGGGGGCACCGATCTGGGGCACGCTCTCGTGGAGGTCGGCGTGCACGCGGCCGTCGAGCCACAGCTTCGAGATGCCGTCCTGCAGCGTCGGCGAGGGGTCGCTCAGGGTCTGGGTGAGGCTCTCGTGCGGTGCGATGGAGTTCCAGAACGTGCGCACGTCGTGCTTGGGCGACGTGAGGGCCGCGCCGCGCACGGAGGGGAGTCGACGCTCGAGGGTGCTTCCCTCGGGAGCGCTCACGGGGCCCGGGGCGCGGACGGCGGCGCGCGTGTACGTCGCGATGGTGGGCACCTGACGGCTGCCGGCGTCGTCGTACCCGTCGGCGACGAGCTCGGTGACGTCGAACAGTCGCTGGTCGAGCCGGTCGGCGCCGAGCAGGCTGACGGCCTCGTCCGGGATGACGTAGAGGTCGTCCCCCTGCTTCTGCATCCGCACCCCGCCGACGGCGCCGGCCGGGCGCTTCACGTCGGCGAGCTGCTGTCCGTCGGCCATCGTGGTCAGGGTGACGACGTCACCGGTCACGAGCGTGACCTTGTGGACCGAGGACGGAACGTCGCGGTGGTGCTGCACGGTGGCCCGTTTGGACGCGGCGTCGGCCGGGGAATGAACGGTGCCGACGGCCACGGCAAGGGTCAGGGGGACGGCAGCCGCGACGGCGAGCGCGAGGCGCTTCTTGTGGGCGCGGGGCGTGAACGGGGGGAGCATGATCGCTGTCTACCCGGGCGGATGACCCCCACCCAAGGGTTCGCCGTGACGGAGTTCCGCCTTGGCGCCACTCCGCCATCGCTGGCGCCTGAGGCGCCGACCCTGGAATCCCTGGACGGCGATCAGGGCAGCGGTGCGGCCACGACGCTCAGTAGTACCAAGGGAAGCGCGGCACGCTCAGCTGCTGTTGAGGGTCATCGATGGCACCTACTGGCTGACCTGCGCCAACACGTTGACAGGCGTTGCCTGGTACCGGTCGCGGCTGGTCGTCCTGCCACACATTTGCCACATGCTCGCGTCCGCTCACGGGTACTCGACGGTGGGTTCCCCTTCGCTCCCCCAAGCCGAGCGATGCGTCGCACTTCCATGTCGCAATCCACGCACGACCGATTCACTACGAGCGGCAGCCAGCGCCTGTTGGTACCCGTTGGTGAGCGTGGACTCGGCTTGAAGTGGACGAGTCGGGTGCAGGTTTTGCGAGGTGGGGGGCCGCCGGGGGGACACGGCCGAGCCGGCTGCCGCCTCAAGGTACCGAGCCGGATGCAGTTCCCTGGACCAGGGGTGAACATTGGGTCTGGAGCCTGGTCAGCCCCAGAAGATCGCGTCGCCGCTGTCCTGGAGGTAGTCGAGCAGCGCCTCGACCCTCTTGGTCGGCCGCTTTCGCTTGTACTCATGAAACTTCAGGTTCTGGTCACGCCAGTAGATCGCCCAGACCCCGGTTGACTTCGTGTACCGCAGACGTGCAATCGGGAACCGGGTGGGTTCGCCCTCGCCGTCCCACGGAGGGCGGACCTCCACGATGTCGACATGGCGCTGGGAGACGTCGGCCTCGACCTTCACCTGGTCCCACAGGTGTTCAGGCACCCGCTCGCGTGCCCACGCCTGGATGCTCTGAAGGTCAGCGTCCGGGAATGTTGGCATTGGGTCACCGTAGATCGCGACGGTTCTTCACATCGCACCGACCACCAGTGGGGTGACCCTAGGTTTGATCCACGGGGCGCACGAGCGTCGCCAGAGGCCGGACACCTTCCATCACGGCCAACGCGAGCTCATAGCCACGACAGACAACTTCGCACGCGTGGGCCTCGCCCGCCCCGGCCGGCTCAGGGAACGGGTCCAGGACGAAAACCGCAGTTTCCGCGTCCTCGCGGTCCACATAGGTCGGCCCCTCCGTGACCCGACCCGTGGCGATGACCTCGATCGGCAGGTCGAGCTCCTGAAGTAGTTCCGATGGCGGCACGATCCATCAGAGCGGCAAGAGGCTCGAGCAGCCCTTCCAGTTGAGACCGCTGTGGACTACCTCGCGCCCCACGGACGTGTGGACGTCATCCAGCCGATCAATCGCCGTAGACGGCGTGGGTTCGATCCGGCTTCGATCAAGTCCCTGGGCCCAGGATGGCGGGACATCTCCCACTTGGAGCGACCCACCCACCCGGCGCCTGGGTTTGAATCCAACGCCCTCTCAGCCGAGGTGAGGTCACCGGCTACCGCCCGGGCGCTTCAGGTCGTTGTGGTGCCTCCACCACGGAGCGGCCGGCTGGTTGTCAAATACCGCAGAGCCGGGATAGGAGACAACGGGCGGGTACGGCGTGGCTGGCTGGTTGTCGAATACGGAAGAGCCGGGATAGGAGACCACGGGCGGATCAGACAGGGCCGACGATGCCTGCCCGGGGGTGTGGTGCTGCAATGCGAACCCGGCAACCACGACGATGGCGAAGACACCGACTCCGGCGGCGGAGGCCAGGGGCGGGGACCTGCGGGTGGACGGGTTGTGCTGACTGACGGCGGTGGTCATGGGCGCGATCCTTCGGATGGGCCGGCGTATCCGGCCTCGTTGGACTCAACGTTGGTGCTAAGACGCGCCCAACACATCAGGCATCCTCCTAATTGTCGGTCGCGGTCTGGCCCTACAGCAGACGCGCACTCACATGCGGTCGTCCGGGCATCCCCTCATGCCGAAGAGCGGATGTCGGCGTTGCGACGGCACTACCTGCGGACTTGGCCTGGGGTGCGCCCATGTTCTGGTTGTGGGCGCTCACCCTTGCTCTGCTGGGGCTAGCCGTCATGCGCTGGTCAGGTACCTGCGAGCAACCGACCGCTCCGGCTAGATCGCTGCCGGGGTTGGCGCCATGGCGCTTGGTGTACTCGGGCCCGTGATGGTTGCCGTGCTGGTCCTTCCGAACTGACGGTCCCGCTGCCCGCCCCGACACGAAGGCACTCACATGCCGCTGTCCGCGCTCGGAGTGCCGATAGGAGGGCGTGTGAGATCGAGTGCTACAGCGGCGGAGTTAAGGTCGACCACGTGCCGACCGTTAGGCAGGCCGATGGGGCTGAGGTGGCTGCGGTGAGCGCCGCCCTCACTCGAGCGTTCGAGGGCGAGCCGGTCACGGAGTGGATGTTGCCTCAGCGGACTCGGCGCACAGCGCGTAGGGAACTGATGTTTGCCCTCGACCTGCAGGTCTACGTCCTTCCCCACGGTGGTCAGGTGAATACGGCAGACGACGGCCGCGGAGGACTGGTCGGAGCGTGCCTCACCTTGCCGCCAGACGGGTGGCAGATGCCGACGGCCGTCAATGGCCGCACGGCCTTGCGGTTCTTCTGGGCCTACGGACTCAAGCTCAAACGTGTGCTCGACATGCAACGGGCGATGGCCGAGCGGCACCTGACCGAGCCTCACTACTACGTCAGATGGGTCGGGGTCCGGCCCGGTCTGCGGGGGCAAGGGCTGGGCAGCGCCCTCATGCAACCCACGCTCGACCGCTGCGACGTCGAGGGACTTCCGGCCTACATCGAGGCAAGCAGCGAGGGGAGCGCCGCCCTCTACGAGCGGCTGGGTTTCGTTCACCAAGGGATGCTCGAACTGCCCGATGGTGGACCTCCAGTGTGGCCCATGCGTCGTCCGCCACGCGCCTGACTGGTCCGAAAGCATCCATCGCAGCGAGCGCACGCACATGCCGCTGTCCGCGCTCGCGCACATGCCGATGTCCGGGCCACCCACACGCCGCTGCCAGGCCGGACCCGTGCCATGTCAGCGGCGTGTGAGTAGTGACCTGGTTACGGGGACCCCAGTAACCGCAAGCCCATGACGATCACAGTTCCTTGCAGTAAACAGTGACCGGCAGAGGTTTCATACCGAGGCGCTCGTAGAGCCCGCGCGCTGGGGCATGGAACGAGTCGCCGCCGGTGCCGAGTTCGACGACCTCGACCCCGTCCCGGCGCACCGCAGCAAAGACGTGTTCGCAAAAAGCTTGCCCGACACCCAGTCGACGATGTTGGTCGCTAACGGCGACGAACTCGCCGCTAACGGCGACGAACTCGATGTCACCGTGCCGTTTGCTAGGCGTCACGGTCCACGCAGAGAAGCCGACCATCTGATCGTCGATGTCAGCAACGACTACGTACTTGTCACGGTCGGGGCGTGCAGCCCCGTGAGTTCGTCTCGATAGTCGTGTCGCCAGTTGCCATGCTGGTGGGTGAATATCGTCTCGCCGAGGCGGACCCGAAAGGCCTCTCTGGCAGGTCCGAAGACGTCGATGGTGAGTGCGAGCAGACGGTCGAAGTCGTCGTCGCGGTAGGTCCGAATGTGCATGGTCGTGACTTTCTGAGAGCAGGGGTGCAACACCCGCCGCAGGATGGGGCGGGTGGACTCACGGCTCTGATGAGCCGCCTCTCAGGCGCGCGTGCGGCCAGCGGCGAAGCACGACATGGGCCGAAGGGTACGCCACCCCGCCGCCCGCACTAATGCCGCTGTCCGCGCGCGGATCTGCCGAGCAGGCACGGCTGGCCATTGCTGGTGCCCCCGTGTGCGCGCTACTTTCTCCGAGAGACGGTTCGGGCCGCGCCGTGCAAGTCACGCTTGGAGTCACCGTGTCCGGATCGGCACCCCCGCCTACCGTGCGCACAACCGAGGGCACGCCGGGCCGAGACCCACAACCAGTCAGCCCACCCACAAGTCGGATTGCGGCTCTGACCGGGCTTGCCGGGGCGGTCATCTACGTCGTCGGGGTACTGCTTCCCGGCACCGTTCCGAAGCCAGACGCGACCGGCCCGAGTATCGCCAACTTCTTCGTGGACAAGCGCGGCCCGTTGCTGACCGGCTTCGCCCTGCAGGTGATCGCCGTAGGACTGTTGCTGTGGTTCATCGGACAGCTCTACCAGCTGCTCCTCAGCAGCGACCCCGAACACCCGGCCCTGCCCACCACCATGCTCGCCGCCTTCGTGGCCACGATCGCCGTCGTCGCGGCCGGCATCGTTCCCAGTATTGCCATCATCTGGAGCGGAGCTCCGGGACCCGGACCCCAGATAGCCGGGTTCGCCTACGCGATCATGACCATCTCCACGTATGCAGCCACCTCAACGGTCGTCGCAGTCTCCATCCTCGCGGCGACACTGATCATCTGGCGCACGCATGCGCTGCCACGCTGGCTCTGCATCCTCGGCGCCATCGAGATCGGACTGAACGCCCTCGAGCTCATCGGGCTGTCGTCTCAACATGGCGTGCTCGCAGGTGGTTACGCCGCGGGCATCGGACCCTTCGTCTACATCGTCTGGTTCGCGGCTGCCAGCATCTGCATGGCGACCCGAGCAAGCACCAGATCAGCCGCTCGCTGAGCACCCCGACATCCGCAGCCGCTGTCCGCGCTCGCGCACATGCCGATGGGCGTGCGTCACTGCGCCCACATGACGCCTTAGACGAGCGGCGGGGTGGGGCACGGCGCCATATTGGGGCATGCCAGTCCGCCGACGGGTGGTCAGTGGCATTGACGTAAGTGCCCGTTGCTCATTGCATGAACGTGACGCGGACGGGCACCGCTCCCTGGCCGATCCCGGCTCAATGACCGGTCGCGCATGGGGCCCCAGCGTCCTGGCCTCTTCAGCCCGCGACTATCTCGCGCGAGTTTCCTTGCCTAGCGGAGTCCTCACTGACCCGGGCGAGTTCGGTACCGGGAGCACGGCCGGCTCGGTGGTCCTCGAAAGGTCTCAGACCGGGTTGCCGTGCCAGTCGAGGCAGACCACCGTCGCGTCGTCGCGGAGATCGGCTCCGCAGTGGCGCTTGACCTCGTTGGTGAGCAGGCGGACGAGTTCGGAGGGAGGCTGGGTGCGGTGCTGCCGGAGCTGCTCGGCTAGGCGTTCTGGACCAAAGGGCTCTCCGTCTGGGCTGCTGGCTTCGGTGATGCCGTCGCTGTAGAGCAGCAGTCGGTCGCCGGAGGTCATGGACAGCGGGTGGAGGTGGTAGTGGGTCTCGGGGAACATACCCATGGGGGTGTCCGGGGGGATGTCGACGGTGTGGGTCTTGGCCCCGCGCAGTCGCACCGGCGGGGGGTGCCCGGCGTTGATGATGGTGCCTACGCCGGTACGCGGATCAAGCTCGATCAGCAGGCCCGTGACGTAGGTGTCGTCCCCGAACTGCTGCTCGAGCTGGTTCGATGCTTCGCGAGCCTGCTCAGCGATCCCATGTCCGGCGCGGCGTTCGTTGCGCGCAGTGATGACTGCCAGGCTGCCCATGAGGGCTGCCCTTAGACCATGACCCATGGCGTCGGTAATGCTGATGGTGAGTCGGTCCTCAGAGACTGCGTAGTCGAAGGTGTCGCCTGCTATTTCGTAGGCAGGTTCCAGGTTGCCGGCCACGGCGAACTGGGGGGTGTCGTAGGCCAGCACAGGGAGGAGTTCCCACTGAATCTCCGCTGCCAGAAGGAAGTCGCGGCGTCGGCGGATACGCTCGAATCTGTCGGTGTAGCGGCGTGCAGCCGCAAGCGCGTACGCGGTGATCCGGCCTGTGTCATCCAGTGCGGTCCGGATCTGATCGTCGACCATCGGCAGGCGGACCTCGAGTACGCCCAGACGCTCGGACCTCACAGTCACAGGCACATACACGGTGGTCTCGCGAACGTCGAGAGCGACCACCGTGACCATGCGTTGCTCCCGGAATGCCCGACCCGCCTCAGAATCGGAGATCCTCGGCGCAGAACGCTGGTTTGAATGCCTTTCCCGCACTTCTGGGCCGGGCACGGGTTCAAGCGTCTGCTCGGAATAGTCCGCCAGGAACAAGGTGCAGCCGTTGGCTCCGACGTCGGCAGCCAGGTGTTCAGTCAGCTCAGCCCCGAACTCATACGCGGGTGCCTGGTCCAGGGCCCGGATCAATGCGCCCGGCCCGTTCGAGGCAGGGGTGGACGTCACAGCAGTGGATCTATTGAGGGAACCCGCCGAACCGTAGGACGAATGCCAGGGACCAAGGTCGTACCTGGGCTCGGGCCCAGCAACTCGACCGGACGCGTACAGGCACCAGTAGCCACCAGGGCCGCGGTGCTCGCGTACGGGTCGACGCTCACAAGAGCCCAACCTAGTCCTCTCGCCAACACCAAGAAGGCAGCGACGCAGCGGCGAACGGACCCGGCGTCGTGGCAAACGAGTGACTCGCCGGGGCAGTTCAGTCATCCGATCGCACCGACCGCTTACCCAGGCAGGTGACTTGGGTGATCCAACGTGGGGTTGGCCATCAATGAGATGCGCCAGCGTCTTACCGCCGCCAGCCGGCGCTGCAGACGTCCGGTATACGGGTAAGGGGACCCGCCACTCGTGAGCGGCGTTCGGCGACTCACATCGTCGAGGGCTCGAAGCCCGTCGCTTGGATGAGTTCGGCTGGGACGCCGGCGACGATCGCGTTGGCTGGTACGTCGCGAGTGACGACGGCGCCGGCGCCGACGATGGCTCCGTCGCCGATGGTGACGCCTGGGACGACTGTCACCGCTGCGCCGAGCCACGCTTTGCGCCCGATCACGATCGGTGCCGGGGTCATGTCGGCGCGGCGGTCGGGGTCGACGCTGTGGTTCAGGGTGGTCAGGGTGCTGCCGTGGCCGATGAGGGTGCCGTCGCCTATGGTGATGCCGCCGGTGTCCTGGAATCGGCAGCCGATGTTGATGAACACGGCCTTACCGAGGGTCAGGTTCTTGCCGAACTCGCTGTAGAAGGGTGGAAAGAGAGCGACCGAGTCGTCGACGTCCTTGCCGGTGAGCTCGGTCAGCAGGACCCTTATCTCGCCGGGTGTGCGGTATCCGGTGTTGAGTTCGGCGATGGTCCGCAGCGCCTGCTGGGCGGCCGCGTGCATGAACCGGTGGTGTGGTGAGCCGCCTTCGATGAGCGCGCCGCGGTTCACGTGGTCCAGGAAGTCCCGAAGTTGCATCGTGGGTGGCAGGAGGTCAGTCATCGGCTGCTTCGACTGTCGCGGTGACGGGACCGTCGAGTTCGGAGATGCGCTGCGCTGCGTCGCCGTCGAGTCGGCCGAGGATCACGATGCCGGGGAAGTAGGACTGGTCGCCGTAGTAGAGGACGAGGTTGTTCCCTGGGGCGTAGTAGCCCAGGTCGCCGGGGTCGGGGTCCGCGCCGTCGGGTTGACCGTCCAGGGAGAGTGGTGATGGGAGCGGGCCGGTCTTCTCGACCTCGCCGTGGTCGATCATGTCGATGGTCACGGGCAGCTGAGCGACCAGGTCGTGAGCCGCCGCGCTCTCGGAGAGACTGGCACTGAAGCGTTGCTCGCCGATGGTGATCTGGATCCTCATCCGGGTCTCTTTCTTGGCGTCGTTGCGAGTGGTGCTCAGGGAAGTCGTCGGGTTGCCGCTGACGGGCGCCGGGAGAGGGGTGGTGTCGTTGCGTGGCTGGGCGCCGCAGCCGGCGTTCGCCAGGCCGACGGCCACGAACAACACTGCGGTCAGCAGCGCGCGAGACGGGGTCGGCGAGGGCATCGCGCGCATCAGGTTTCCGGTTGGCGGGTGTCAGAGGGTGAGCAGGACCTTGGTGGCGGTGCGCTGGTCCATGGCCTGGTAGCCCTCGGCTGCCTGCTCGAGCGGGAGGGTGAGGTCGAAGACCTTGCCGGGGTTGATCGTGCGGTCCCAGATGAGCTGGACCAGCTCAGGTAGGAATCGCCGCACCGGGGCCGGGCCGCCGTGGATGTGAACGCCGGCCATGAACAGCTCGTCGCCGGCAATGGATACGTCGTGGGAGACGCCCACGAACCCGACGTGGCCGCCGGGGCGCGTGGCGTGGATGGCCTGCATCATGGCTTCCTGGGTGCCGACGGCCTCGATGACCGAGTGGGCCCCCAGGCCGTCGGTGAGGTCCTTGATCTTCGCGACACCGTCCTCACCGCGTTCCTCGACGATGTCGGTGGCGCCGAACTCGCGGGCGAGTGCCTGGCGGTCCGCGTGGCGGCTGAAGGCGATGATGCGTTCGGCTCCGAGCTGCTGGGCCGCGAGGATGCCGAGCAGGCCGACCGCGCCGTCACCGACGACCGCGACCGTCTTCCCCGGGCCGGCTTCGGCGGCGACGGCGGCGAACCAGCCGGTGCCCAGCACGTCGGAGGCAGCCATCAGGGACGGGATGAGGTCCGGGTCCGGCATCGAGGGGGTCGCGACCAGGGTGCCGTCAGCGAGAGGGATGCGGGCCAGCTCGGACTGGGTTCCCAGAGTGCCCATCAACACCCGGTGCGTGCAGTACGCCTGGTAGCCGGCCCGGCAGATCTCGCAGGTGTTGTCACAGGCCCAGAAGGAACCGACGACGAAGTCGCCGACCTTGACGGTGCGAACCTCGGAGCCGACCTCCGTCACGACACCGACGTACTCGTGGCCCATCACCTGGTGATCGACCGGCTCGGCGCCGCGGTAGGGCCACAAGTCGCTGCCGCAGATACAGGTCGCCGACAGGCGGATGATCGCATCCGTCGGCTCGATGATCTTCGGGTCCTCGCGGTCCTCGACCCGGACATCTCCGGGCCCGTGCATGACTACCTGACGCATCGCGGCGCACTCCTCTTCATAGCTTCTTCTGCCGTTTCGTCGTGACACCGACAAGGCGCCACGACGTCGAGTGAACCCGGTGAGCCGCCGGGCTGGAAGTCACTGTCGATAGGTGTACTGACAGGGCATCCCTCGTGCCTCCGGTCCAAGCTGGAGGCGGCTTAGGCTCGAGATCGTGGACAACCGCCAGGACGTGCGCCAAGAGGTGCGTGAGTTCCTCACCACCCGCCGCGCCCGCATCACACCGGACCAGGTCGGACTTCCGACCACCGGCAGCCGCCGAGTGCCGGGACTGCGTCGTAGTGAGGTCGCCTCGCTGGCCGGTCTGAGCGTCGAGTACTACGCCCGCCTCGAGCGCGGCCAGATCGCCGGCGCATCGGCCGGGGTGCTCGACGCACTTGCCCGGGCGCTGCAGCTCGACGAGACCGAACGCGCCCACCTACTCGACCTCGCGCGGGCCGCCGACGGCATCCCGACCTCGGGCCGACCCCGTCGCCGTACCGCCAGCAGGGCCACGTCCCGGCTCAGCCTCCTGTGGGCGCTCGAGGCGATCACCGACGGTGTCGCGTTCGTCCGCGACCCGCACCAGAACCTGCTCGTCACCAACGCGCTGGGCCGCGCGTTCTACTCACCGGTGATCGGCGACGGTGGCCGGATGCCGAACCTGGCGAGATTCCAGTTCCTCGACCCGGCCTCCCGCGACTTCTACCCCGACTGGGACCTGTTCGCCCAGATGTGCGTCGGAATCATGCGCACCGAGGCCGGTCGCGACCCCCACGACCGCGGACTTCAAGACCTCGTCGGTGAGCTCTCCACCCGCAGCGAGACCTTCCGGCGGCTGTGGGCTGACCACAACGTCCGCACCCATGGTGCCGGCACCAAGCGCTTCCACCATCCGGTCGTCGGGGAGCTGACCCTCGCCTACGAAGAGCTCGCCATCACCGCCGAACCCGGCCTCGTGCTGATGGTCTACACCGCCGAGCCCGGCTCCCCCTCTGCCGAACGGCTTCGCCTGCTCGCCTCCTGGGCGGCACCCGCGGACCACCCCCTCGACCATCCCGCCACTAACACGTAGAAGGAAACCGATGCAGATCACACGCAGCTCGATCGACACCGCCAAGGGCCCGACAGACTGGTTCACCGGCGACGTCTACATCGACTCCGTCGCCACCGCGCCCCCACCGTCGCGGGTGACCGCGAACCTCGTCCACTTCATGCCAGGCGCCCGCACCCACTGGCACCGCCACCCACTGAGCCAGACCGTGTTCGTCACCGAAGGCATCGGCCTGTGCCAACGCCGCGGGGGACCCGTCGAGGTCATCCGCCCAGGCGACCGAGTCCTGTTCGAGGCCGACGAAGAACACTGGCACGGCGCAGCACCCAACCGGCTCATGGTCCACGTCGCCATCAACGAGAGCGACGACCAGCACGACGTCGTCCACTGGCTCCAGCCCGTCACCGACGACGAGTACGCAGCAACGCCCGTGGTCCAGAACTGACGAACACAGCCGCAGCAGGGGCGGCGCGATGACAGAGGTGAGTCATAGCGCCGCGTGCTGGGCGGGGCCCTACTCATTTGGCCTGTTGGGGTGTGGCGTCGTGGGATTCCGCGGCGCAGGATGTCTGTGGTGTCTCTCGGGGGACGACGCCCTGTAACGGTTCCGCAACATCTGGCCGACTGAGGAGTCGTCATGAGCCGAGGACACGTCCGCGCCACAGTCTCAATCTCCGGGCTGGTGTTCACCGCGATGGTGGCCGCTCCGGTCGTCAGCGGGTCGGTGGGCGTGGGCGCTGCGGCCGCGCGGGTGACTGCGCCCGCGTCGTCGGCGTCGGCTGAGAGCCGTGCCTGGATGGATCCTCACCTCTCGCCGACCCACCGGGCTCAGCTCCTGGTGGATCAGATGACCCTTGACGAGAAGATCAACGAGGTGCACGGCGCTGGATATCCCCTGTTCGCAGACCCCACGGCGGGGTACGCCGGCAAGATCCCGGGCAACGACCGGCTGGGCATCCCGACGGTCTACTTGGCCGACTCCCCGTTGGGTGTCGGCAACAACAGCACGGGCGTCACCCAGTGGGCCGACACCGCGGCCCTGGCCTCGACGTGGGACACGCGCATCGCCCACCGCTACGGCCTCGCCTACGGCGCTGAGCAGGCCGGCAAGGGCCACAACGTGGCGCTGGCACCGACGATCAACATCCTGCGGCTGCCGACGTGGGGGCGCGCGCCGGAGACGTTCAGCGAGGACCCGTATCTCACCGGCCACCAGGCCGCGGCCGAGATCCGAGGGATCCAGCACCAGCATGTGATCGCCACCGCCAAGCACTTCGTGGCCAACAACCAGGAGGTCGAGCGCAGCTCGATCAACGTGGTCGTCTCGGACAAGGCGCGCAAGGAGATCTACGAGCCGGCGTTCAGAGCGTCGGTGAAGGCGGGCGCGGGGGCGATCATGTGCTCCTACAACCGGATCGGCGGTGACTACGCGTGTGAGAACGCCCGCGAGCTCATCGGCACCCTGCGCAGGGCCTGGCACTTCGACGGCATGGTGATGTCGGACTGGGGCGCGCTGCACAGCACGGTCAAGGCCGCCCGGTCCGGCCTGGACCTCGAGATGCCCGGGGCCGCGGACGACAACAACCCCAGCCCGATCGACCAGCTCTTCGGGTCCTATTTCAACTCCAAGCTCAAGGCCGCCGTCCAGTCCGGTGAAGTAGCCACCGCGCAGCTGAACCGGATGGTGCGCCACGTGCTGACCGCGATGTTCCGGATCGGCCTGTTCGACCACCCCACCCCGGACCCGGCCACCGTGCTCAACTCGAACGTCAGCACCCCGGCCCACCAGCAGCTGTCGACCCGGATCGCCACCCAAGGGTCGGTGCTGCTCAAGAACCGGGCCCGCGCGCTGCCCCTGTCTAGCCGCCACTCCGGGTCGATCGCCGTCATCGGCGACGCCGCGAAGAACCCGCTGACCACCGGAGGCGGCTCCGCCACCGTCACACCTTCGAAGCCGGTAGTCACCCCGATCGCCGGAATCACCACCCGCGCCGGCGCGAGCAGCTCGGTCACCTACGCACAGGGGACGCTGGGCACCAACCCGTTGCCCGCGGTGCCGGCCAGCGCGTTCGGAGACGGGCTCACCGCGACCTACTACGCCAGCGCAGACCTGAGCGGCGCTCCGATCGCAACCGAGACGGTCCCCAGCCTCGACTACAACGGCAACCCGGCAGCAGTCGGTACGACGAGCGTGTGGTCGGCCCGCTACACCGGCACCCTCACCGCGCCCGCCACCGGCACCTACCGGTTCTCCTTGCAGGCCGGCGCCCACGTCACCGTCTACATCGACGGCCAGCGGACGGTCACCTTCAAGCCAACCTTCGAGCCCACCCAGAACGGGCTCATCCACTTGACCGCAGGCGCTCACCGCATCCGAGTCGTGGTCACGCCCTACCTTCACCAGCCCGTCACCGTGGAGGCTTTCGCAGTCACCGCTGGGCTGCACCTGGGCTGGCAGCCCCAAGAGAACCGGCTCGTCAGCGCAGCCGCCAATGCGGCCCGGGCCGCAGACGTCGCGGTGGTGGTCGCCTCCGCTCCGGCGAGCGAGGGCTGGGACCGCAGCACCCTCGCCCTGCCCGCAGACCAGAACAAGCTCATCGCCGCCGTCGCCGCAGCCAACCCGCACACGATCGTCGTCCTCAACACGGCGAGCGCGGTGACGATGCCCTGGCTGTCCAAGGTCGCCGGGGTGGTCGAAGTGTGGTTCCCCGGTCAGACCGCCGGCACCGCGATCGCCCAGGTCCTGTTCGGCGACGTCAACCCCTCCGGCAAGCTGCCGGTCACCTTCCCTGCCAGCGACCGTCAGGGACCGGCCCGGACCCGAGCCGAGTACCCCGGCGACGGCACCAACGTCTACTACCGCGAAGGCACCCTGATCGGCTACCGCTGGTACGACGCCACGCACCAACGGCCGCTGTTCCCCTTCGGGTTCGGCCTGTCCTACACGACGTTCCGGTTCTCCGGCCTCCACGTCACTCCCACCGAGACCGGCTACACGATCACCGCCCGAGTCACCAACACCGGCTCACGACCCGGCGCCGAGGTCGCCCAGCTCTACGTCGGCGCTCCCCGCGCAGCCAACGAGCCGCTCCGGCAGCTCAAGGCGTACGGCAAGGTCTACCTTGCTCCGGGCCAGACCAGGACCGTTGACCTCCAGCTCGACCGCCACGACATCGCCGCGTGGAACCCAGGCAGCGGGTGGCGGATCGCACCTGGGACCTACCGGCTCTTCGTCGGGGACTCCTCCAGGAAGCTGCCACTGCACACCTCCATCAACCGCTGACTCGAGCCCCAGCAGCGAGCGACCCTGTCCTGAACGGGCTGTCTCCATCCAGACACGCTGGCCCCGCAGTTCTGGTCTTCGTTCGGCTCCTGGTTCACAGCGGGGCACGGCCGCCGGGCGGCGCTGGCACCTCTGACCAGAAGGATGCGCCTTTCCGCCGGGTAGGCGCGACACCAGTTGCTCCATGCCGCGAACGCCCCTTCGGGCGAACCAAGCTCGACATACGGGCACGCCGCGACGAGCACGGCCGGTGCGGGCGTTCTCAACATCGCCGGCGCGCTCCCGTTCGCGCTCGCCCCGGCCGTCGCGCCCGCCGTCCTGGCCGTCGGCGGCGGCAGCTACGCACTCCTCTACGTCGTCGCCGGCGTCTGCGCCACCCTGGGGGCCCTCGCCATCACCCGGGTCAGGGGCGTGCGTTAGCCGCTGGCGGCTTGTTCAGGACTGATGCGGGTCCAGGTGCGCATCCCTGTGGGGGTCGTCGTCGGAGCCGCTGGCGTCGTCGCCGGCACGCACCAACATCCGTTCACCTGGTCTGCCGAAGATGCTCAGCACCTCGGCGGGACCGTCGCCGGTTCCGCCGAACCAGTGAGGCACCTGGGTGTCGAACTCGGCAGCCTCGCCCACGCCGAGAACCAGGTCCTGGTCGCCGAGGACCAAACGCATCTGACCCGCCAGCACGTACAGCCACTCGAACCCATCGTGGCTGCGCGGCTGCGGCTTCGTTTGTGTCGCGGGGATGACGATCTTCCACGCCTGCACACCGCCCGGTCGGGTCAGCGGGAGCACCGTGCGGCCGTTGACGCGGCGCGGCTTGAGCCGGATGCGAGGGTCCCCGACCTCCGGGGCACCGACCAGGTCATCGATCGGCACCCGGTAGACCTGCGCCAGCGGAAGCAGCAACTCCAAGCTCGGGCGACGCTGCCCGGTCTCCAGGCGCGACAGGGTGCTCTTCGAGATGCCCGCGTGGGACGCCGCGACCGTCAGGGTGAGTCCCCGTTGCTCACGGACCCTCCGGAGCCGTTTCCCGACGAGGTCGAGCGTCGCGGCGATCGACGCCATCCCCTCCGCCGTCGACCCACGACCTGCCGCGCTGCTGCTCTTGGCCATGCGGCCCATCCTCACGTGAGGTTCCCAGAAACAGCAACGTTTGTTGCCGCTAGCTCTCTCGAAGGCGATTCTCGAAGACATGAACGCCGTCGACTCACTCCCCGCCACCGGCCAGGACCCGGACACCGGCGCCACCACCGATGTCGACGTGGTCGTCATCGGTGGTGGCGCCGCCGGACTGTCCGCGGCTCTGGTCCTGACCCGCGCCCGCCGACATGTCGTCGTCATCGACGCCGGTCAGCCGCGCAACGCGCCTGCCGCGCACATGCAAGGCTTCCTGTCCCGCGACGGGATGGCGCCGGCCGAGCTGCTCGCCGCGGGCCGCGACGAGGTCGCCTCGTACGGCGGACGCATCGTCGCCGACACCGTGACGTCCATCCGCTCACACGCCGGTGACCAGCCGCCTCTGTTCGAGGTCGCGACCGCCGGCGGAGAACGGTTCACCGCCCGACGCATCCTGGTCACCACCGGCCTGCGCGACGACATCCCTGACATCCCCGGTGTCCGCGAGCGATGGGGCCGCGACCTCCTGCACTGCCCCTACTGCCACGGCTACGAGGTCCGCGACCAGCCCCTCGGCGTCCTGGGCGGCAACGCGGAGTCCGTCGCGCACGCCCTGCTGATCCGGCAGTGGTCCGACGACGTGGTCCTGTTCGCCAACGGCGAGACCTTGACCGTCACCCAGCGCGAACGACTGGTCGCCTCCGCGGTCGGCATCGTCGACGAACCAGTGGCCCGACTCGTCGTCAAGGACGACCAGCTGACCGGGGTCGAGCTCGCCGGCGGCTCCATCGTGCCGCGAGTCGCCATCTTCGTCCGACCTCAATTCGTCCCCCACGACACCCTGCTGACAGTGCTCGGCTGCGCCGCCCCCGACGCCGGCTGGGTCGACGTCGACTCGACCGGACGGACCAGCGTCGCCGGTGTCTGGGCCGCCGGCAACGCCGTCAACCCCCGGGCCCAAGTCATCACGGCCGCCGGTGAGGGCTCCGCCGCCGCCATCGCCATCAACAACGACCTCGTCGACCAAGACGCACAACACGCCGTCGACCGCTACCGGTTCGGGCTACCCGTCTGAACCGGAGAACAACCCCACAACGAACACACGACCACCTGAGGAGCATCACCATGTCCAACCCGCACCCGAACGCCAGCGCACCGCAGACCACCACTGCCGCCGCGCGGCCAGTCGGCCCGCCGAGCAAGCATCAGCTCGCCCTCATGATCTGGATCGCGGTCTTCCCGACCCTGACCATCCTCAACCTCGCCCTGAAGCCGTGGCTGGCCGACCTGGGACCCATCACCCGGACCTTCGTGCTGGCCACCATCGCCGTGCCCGTCGTCATCTACGGCCTCATGCCCCGGCTGCACCGCCTCCGGGCCCGCATCCTCACCCGAGCGACCGCCTGACCCGGCCGCTGCCCCTTCAGCCTCATCAGGACAGCGGTGAGCTCCCCCCGCGTCACCAGGTCCTGACGAACCGTCGTGGCACCACCTCGTCCACGACGCGGAGGCCCCGGCCTCCCCCGAGTCCGGGGCGTCCCACCCACCTCTCCGCGGCCAGTCGGTTCCTCTCGGCCTGACCGAAGGCACCACCAGGTCCCTTCATGCCGCCGTCGCAACCGCCAAGAAACGACCATCCCTCACCAAGGAGCAGCCATGGCCCTCACCCACCCCACCGCCCAGGAGTCGCCTCCCGCGACCCGACCCCACCTGTCCCTGACCCGTCTGAACCTCATGCGCGCCGGCTACCTGTTCATGGGCCTCGGCCTCGTCATCGTGAAGTGGCCCCACCTTCCGCACGCCTCCGACCTGCCCCTCTACGAAGGGGTGGAACTGTGCTTGCTGACCGCCATGTCGCTGCTGGCGTTCATCGGGCTGCGGTACCCGGTCAAGCTGCTACCCATCCTGCTGTTCGAGTCGGCCTGGAAGCTGCTGTGGCTAGCGGTCGTCGCCGCCCCCAGGGCCCTCAGCGGAGACCTCGACTCCGCCTTCAGCCAGGTCGCGACCAACTGCAGTCTGGTCGTGGTCATCCTCGCCGTCATCCCGTGGCGCTACGCGTGGCAGCAGTACGTCCGCGCCGACGGCGACCCGTGGCGACGCTGACCAGAGCGGCGAACCGTTCGGTGCAAATCACCACCCGGCTCACATCATCCGGTGAGGCGCGCTCACCACCGCGGTCCCTAGGTTCGTAGACATCGCCCGGCACCGACCGGGCCCGACCAGGAGCCCGACATGAACGTGACCACCAACGACAGGACCGGGTGTTGAGATGAAGTTCACCCATGACCGCCTCATCCGCTCAGCCGGGCTGTCCGCCCTGATCGCGGGGGCGTGCTACGTGCTGGTCGGGATCCTCCACCCCGCCAACATCCCCTTGTCGGTGACGACCACTCGGTGGGAGGTCGTCCACGTCCTCGCCTGTGCCATGGCCTTCTTCGGGGTGCTCGGCATGACTGGCCTGTACGCCAGACAGGCAGCGAAGACCGGATGGCTCGGGCTGGCCGGCTACCTCATGCTCGAGGTCTGGCTGGTGCTCATCATGGGCTTCAGCTTCGTCGAGGCCTTCATCCTGCCGCACATGGCGAGCACCTCGCCCGCCTTCGTGGAGGCCTGGATGGGCATGTTCAACGGTCCCTCCGGCACGTTCGACCTCGGAGTGCTCCCAACCCTGTGGACGCTCACCGCACCGATCTACATCCTCGGCGGACTGTGCTTCGGCATCGCGACGTTCCGAGCAGGAATTCTGCCGCGGTGGGCCGGTGCCCTGCTGGCGCTCTCGACCCTGCTGGCCCCGGTAGCCGCGTTCTTGCCGAACGCATCTCAGCCGAAGATGGCCATTCCCATGGGGATCGCGCTGGCCTGGCTCGGCTATGCGCTGTGGACCGAACAACGCACGCAACCTCTCTCACCGGCCAGCAGGGAGCCCGCGGCGGTCGTGTGACCAACGGCTACCGCCAGGCTCAGGGGATGATCACGACTTGGCCGCGGACCTTGCCGGCCTCGAGTTGGCGGACTGCGTCGGGGACCTCGGCGAGGGTGTACGACCGTTCGATGCGTGGTGTCACCTCTCCCGTGGCGGCGAGCGTCGCGAGACGATCGAGCCCGGTGTAGTGCTCCTTGTTGAGGACCGAGGTCAACCGTTGCGAGACGATCGGTGACAGGGCGACGGCCTTCAGCTGGCGGCCCATGCCGGGGCTCCACGTGCTGCCGCTCTCGCCGCCGACGATGACGAGCGTCCCCTTGGGCTGAAGGGCCTTGCGCAGACGCGACACCGGTGTCATGCCGCCGGTGTCCACGATCACGTCGTACTTCTCCGAGCCGGCCGTGAAGTCGTCTCGCGTGTAGTCGATGACGCGTTGGGCACCCAGCTCGGTGACGAGGTCAGCCTTGGAGCCGCTGGCTACGCCGGTGACCGTCGCGCCCAGGGCGACGGCGATCTGCACGGCGTAGGTCCCCACACCCCCGGACGCACCCACGATGAGCACGTTCGACCCGGCCGTCACGCCGGCCGCGTCCATTGCGCCCAGGGCGGTCAGGCCCGAGATGGGCATGGCGGCTGCTTGGTCGAACGAGAGGGTCTCGGGCTTGTGGCTGAGCTTGTCCTCGCGAGCGACGGCGTACTCGGCGAACGAGCCCTTGGCGATGCCGAAGACCTCATCACCGACGTCGAACCGGGTGACCCCGGAGCCGGTGGCGGTGACGGTCCCGGCGACGTCCTGGCCCGGGACCGGGTTCTTCGGTCTGAGCAACCCGAAGCCCACCAGTCGCATCAAGTACGGCTCTCCGGTCATGACATGAAGCACGCCGCGGGCGATTCCTGCCGCCTTCACCCTCACGAGTACGTCGCGCTCGCCCGGCGTTGGCTCTTCGATGTCGCGGAGCCGCAGCACGTCGGCCGATCCATACCTGTCCTGGGTGATCGCCCTCATGGCGTCCTCCTGGGTGTTGCATTCCTGTTCATCATCACTCTTCTGGGCCTCCGGGTTGGCACCCGGGTCACCAGCCGAAGCTTGACCCGCCGCGGACAGCGAACCTCGAGGTCTTCCAACGAGACCTGGTTGCGGGCGGTGGGCCTCACCGTGAGTCAGGTGCTCGTGCGCGAGCGAATGGTCGCGCTGGAGGCGAACCCGCGGGCGATCAGCCAGATGCCGAACGTCAGCTCGAACAACCCACCGGGGATGGCGGCGACAACCCCGGCGCCCGCGACGCCGAACAGCTCCAGCAGGTTGCCCGCGGCGAAGCACGCGTAGCCGATGAAGCCCCAGGCAGCCAGGAACCGCGGAACGAGTCCGGTGCGGAAGAGCAGAGCGCAGAAGAAGAGGCTTCCGATACCCAGCCCGGCCTCGGCGACGCTGTAGAAGACGGCATTCGCCTGGATGGCGGCGTGGGAGCCGGTGACGACGATGAGGGTCACGACCCCGATGCCCAGACCGACGCCCTCGAAGATCCGCGTGCCCAGGTAGCCCGCAGCTATGGCTCTGTTGTGGGCTCGCAGGATCGGGAACATCAGGACACCGATGCCGATCACGAATGCCGAGTTGAGCAGCATCAGAGCGGCGCCGGTAACGAACCCCGCGGTGGAGCCGCCGCCATCGGAGGGGAGGTTGCCCGTCGCTAGGAGGCTGCCTACGCCGTAGGTCAAGTAGCCCGCGAGGAAGAGGACCCCGACGATGCGGGCGGTCCGACGAACGCTGGAGTCCGGGCGAAGGACCGACGGGGAGGTCGAGTGGTTCGGGGCGAGCCCCTCTGCGAGGCGGCCGGCGTGGGTGGTGGTGGTCATGGCTTGTCCTTTCACAGGTTCGCGTCGGGACCGCTCCGAAGACCGTTTCTAACGCCGTTAGATTGGAGTCCCACTGTAATCTAACTCTGTTAGATTGTCCATAGGTAGCCCGTTGATGTGTCTCCAACTCTGTGAGGGGCTGCGGTCGGATCAGCGGGTGGTGTCGGATGCTGACTGCGCTGCCGCGGGGCTGTCGGGCAGGTGGGGGTGGACGACGAACGGGGCGGTGACGACGGTGCCGTCGGCGAGCTCGAACTGCGCCCACAGCCGGTACGCGCCGGGCCGGTCGAACCGGACGTGCAGGTCGAGGTCGGGACCGAACCGGGTGCCGGGCAGGGCCAGGACGGGACGCCCGGCGCTGTCGAAGGTCTCGGCGTGCCGGTGGGCGAACGTCGAGCCGTCGGCACGCATCACCACCACGTGGCCGGCGGCCCCGAGGTAGGGCTGCAGGTCCGTGACCCGGCCGGCCTCCCGGCCGGCGGCATCCACGTGCGCGAAGGTCAGGGTCAGGTCGCTGGTGGCGCCTACGATGGCGTCGCCCTCGAGGCCGATGCGCACTCCGTGGCCGGTCCAGGTGCGGACATCGTGGGCGGGCACGGCGGCTGTGACCGGCATGCGGCCGGCGGCAACGAGAGTCTGGGTGTCCAGGACGTCGCTCATCTGCCCGTTGCGGCGGAACTCGGTGTGCACGAGGTACTCACCGGCCGTGGGGAACGTCGCCTGGACGGTGTACACGCCGGGGGTGTCGGTCGGTTCGGGGTGGATGTGGGCGAAGGTGCCGAGGTCGGAGCGGGTGACGATCATGTGCATCCAGACCTGGTGGGTGCGCACCAGGTCGCCGACGAGCTTGCCGGAGTCGGCGTCGCGGACCTCGACGGTCAGCTGGGTGGGCTGGCCGGGGTCGATGGCTGCGGGAGCGAGGAGGTTCACCGTCAGGCCTGCCTCGGCCGGGGTGACCGGCGCGATGTCGGCTTCCTCCATGACACTCATGGCGGGTCGCATCGGCATGCCCATGCCCTCGGACCAGGACAGGACGCCGTTCATGCCGCGTTCTGCTTGGTCGGTGCGGCTGGCCCAGGTGAATGCCGATCCCAGGGCCACGGCGACGACGGCGATCGCGACCAGGTAGGCGGAGTCCGCGACCCGGCTGCGCAGCGGCCGGTGGGTGATGTCGTGGGCGGTGGCCGGGGCGTTGAAGCGGCGCAGTCGTAGGGCGTTGGTGACGACGCTGACCGAGCTCATCGCCATCGCCGCGGAGGCGAGTACCGGGTCGAGAAGCAGGTGGTGCCACCAGTACAGGGCGCCGGCGGCGACCGGGATGAGCAGGACGTTGTAGGCGAACGCCCAGACCAGGCCCTGCCTGATGGTGGTCACGGTGCGCCGCGACAGGGCGACGGCGGAGACGATGCCGCGCAGGCTGCCGCCGACCAGGGTGATGTCGGAGGCGGCGATGGCGACGTCGGTGCCGGTGCCGATGGCGATGCCGAGGTCGGCGGTGGCCAGGGCGGGGGCGTCGTTGATGCCGTCGCCGACGAATGCGACCACGTGCCCGTCGGTCTGGAGGGCGGTCACCCGGGCTGCCTTGTCGGCGGGGAGGACCTCGGCGATGACGTGGTCGATGCCGACCTGGCTGGCGACGGCGTGCGCGGTGGCGGTGTTGTCACCGGTCACCATCCAGACCTGCAGGCCGAGGGCCTTCAGCTGAGCGACGGCCTCGCCGGCGTCGGGCTTGACGGTGTCGGCGACGGTCACCAGGCCGGTCAGGGCGCCGTCGACGGCGACGTACATCGGGGTGCCGCCGGCCGCCGCGGCCCGGGCGGCGTCACCGGCCAGCGGGGCGGTGTCGACGCCGAGGGCGGTCATGTGTGCCTGGTTGCCGACCGCGATGCTCCTCGACGCGACGGTGGCGCCGATGCCGTGTCCGGGGTGGGCGGCGAAGTCGGTGGCGGGCTGGAGGGTCAGGCCGCGGTCGCGGGCGGCGGTCACGATGGTCTCGCCGACCGGATGCTCGCTGCCGACCTCGGCGGAGGCCACCAGGGCCAACAGCTCGTCGGTGTCATGCCCCGGCAGCGACTGTACGTGCTCGAGGGTGGGTCGGCCGTGGGTGATGGTGCCGGTCTTGTCCAAGACGACCGCTGTCAGCTTGCGTGCTGTTTCCAGCGCCTGGCCGTCGCTGATGAGGATGCCGAGCTCGGCGGCCTTGCCGGTGCCGACCATGACGGCCGTCGGTGTCGCCAGGCCGAGGGCGCAGGGGCAGGCGATGATGAGGACGGCGACGGTGGTGCCGATGGCCAGCACCAGCCGGTCGGTGCCGGGGCCGAAGGTCATCCAGCCGATGAAGGTCGCGAGCGCGGCGAGCAGGACCGCGGGCACGAACCAGGCGGAGACCTGGTCGGCCAGTCGTTGCATCGGGGCCTGGGAGCCTTGGGCTTCCTCGACCAGGCGGATGATCTGGGCCAGGGTGCTGTCGGCGCCGACGGCGTCAGCGCGAACGATCAGGGTGCCGGTGCGGTTCGCGGTGGCCCCGATGACCTGGTCGCCGGGCCGCTTGTCGACCGGGACGGACTCGCCGGTGAGCATGGACTCGTCGACGCTGGAGGCGCCTTCGACGACGGTCCCGTCGACCGGGAGGTTCTCCCCGGGCCGCACCCGGACGAGGTCGCCAACCTGGACCTGGTCAAGGAGAACATCGACCTCAACGCTTCCGGACGGGCCATCTCGGACCACTCGGGCGGTGGTGGGGGCCAGACCGACCAGGGACTTGATCGAGGCGGCCGTGCGCTTCTTGGCCTTGAGCTCGAGCCAGCGGCCCATCAGGACCAGGGCGACCACGATGAGGGCGGTCTCGAAGTACAGGTGAATGGGAAGGCCCCACTTCTGGGCTTGGGCGGGCCAGAGAGTGACGAAGGCGCTGTAGCCGAAGGCGACGCCGGTACCCAGGGCGACCAGCGTGTCCATGGTGGTGGCCCGGTGCTTGGCCGCCGCCCACGCCTGCCGGTAGATGTCGGCGCCGGCCCACAGCTGGACGGCGGTGGCGACAACCAGGATCAGCGGCATCAGCCAGTCCATGGTGTCGATGTACAGCGGCAGGTACATCACGCCCATCAGCGCCAGGCCGGTGGTCAGGGCGACCTGCCAGCGGCGCTTGAGGTGGGCGATTTCGGTGTCGCGGCGGGCGTCGAGCTGGTCGACCGGGTTCTGACCGGCCCCGGGGCCGGGGGTGGAGTCGGCCCCTGGTTTGCCGGAGGCCTGACCGGCCGTCTGACCGGTCGCCGGGCCGCTCCCGGTGACCGTGCCGGTGGTGCGGGGTGCGGCGGTGTACCCGGACTTGGCCACCGCGGCGGTCAGCGTCTCCAGGGAGGTGAAGGCGGGATCGTAGGCGACGGTGGCGGTCTCGTTGGCGAGGTTGACCGAGGCCGCGGCCACACCGTCGACGCGGGTGAGCGTCTTCTCGACCCGCCTCACGCAGGAGGCGCAGGTCATGCCGCCGATGTTGAGGCTGGTCTCGACACACCCGGCCGTCTGGGTCGGGCTCGGTGTGGGGGTGGTGGTCGCGGTCATCTCGGTTCCTCGGTCTCGTGGATGTTGCTGGGTGCTGCTGTAGGGGCGTGCTGGTCAGGAGGCGAGCTGGTAGCCGGCTTCGTCGACGGCGGCGGACACTTCGGCGGCGGTGACCTCGCGGTGGCTGCCGACCGTGACGCGGCCTTCGGCCAGGTCGACGGCGACGTCGGTGACGTCGGCGATGGCGCCGACCTCCTCCTCGACGGCGGCCACGCAGTGGCCGCAGGTCATGCCGGTGACGTGGAAGGTCTGCTGAAAGGTGGACATCTGGTTCTCCTCGGTGTGGTGGTGCGGAAGGTTGGTGGATTCAGCGTCGGTGGTGGAGCTACCAGGTCGCACCGGCGAAGTCGCCAGGTTCGACGTCGGGTGGCGCTTCAGGGGGCCGGGCTCCGGCGAGTGCTCGGGGGTCTGCTCGCCGGAGCGGGGTCACGGGCGGTTCACGCGGCTACCTGCTGGTCCGAGACGGCCCCGGCTGGGGTCTGGGTGGCTGGGGTGCGTAGCCAGGCAGCCGCGGTCGCTGCACCCACGGCCGCGATGGCCGCGGCGCCGATGAGGGCCGCCGAGTACCCGTCGGTGAGCCCGACGAGGTCGGTCGCTGAGCCGTCGCTACCGAACGCCGCCGCGACCGCCGTCATTGCGGCCAGCCCGAGGGCGGAGCCGATCTGGTAGTTGGTGTTGACGATGCCCGCAGCCAAGCCGGCCTCCTGCGGGGCTGCCGAGGACAGCGCCAGGCCGAGCGAGGGAATGAAGGCCATCGCCATGCCGGCGGCCGTGACCAGGCTGGCGGGCAGCACGTCGAACAGGAAGCTTCCGTCGGCGCGGATGAACGACAGCCAGGTCAAGCCGGCCGAGAGGCTGGCCAGTCCCGCAACGGTGAGGGTCTTCGGGCCGAACCGGGCGATGAGCCGCGGGGCGACGGTGACCATCCCGACCATGATCGTGACCGTCAGCGGGAGCAGCGCCGCGCCGCTGGCGAAGGCGCCGAGCCCGAGGACCCGCTGCAGGTAGAGGTTGACGAAGAAGAACATCGGAATCCACGCCGCCCCCAGGAAGAACTGTGCAGCGTTGGCGGCCGCCAGGTTGGGAGCCTTGAAGATGCCCAGCCGTACCAGCGGCTCGCGGGTCCTGGCCTGGAGGACGACGAACACCCCGACCAGCACCACTCCGACAAGCCCAGCGAGCAGGGTCGACGCCGAGGTCCATCCCGCCTCCGGGGCGCGGACGACTGCGAAGACGATGGACCCGAGCCCGAGGGTGACGGTGGTGGCGCCGGCGACGTCGACCGAGCCGCGGCGTGCGGCCCCGGCCGGCATCACCGACGGTGTCAGCAAGACGACGGCCGCGGCGAGCGGCACGTTGATGAAGAACACCCACGGCCACGACGCGAACTGGGTGAGGACGCCGCCGAGGAACACCCCGGCCGTACCGCCGGCGGGGGCCGCGGCGCCGTAGACCGCGAGCGCCTTGGTCAGCTCGCGGGGCGTGGCCCCGAAGATGGTGAACAGCAGGGTGAGGGCGGCGGGCGCAACCAGCGCCGACCCCGCGCCCTGGACGGCGCGGCCGACCAGTTCGACGGCCGGACTGCCTGCGGTGCCGGCCACCAGCGACCCGACCGCGAGCACTACCCAGCCGGCGGAGAACACGCGGCGGGCTCCAAGCAGGTCGGAGAGCCGACCACCGAGGAGCAGCAGCCCGCCAAACGCGACGACGTAGGCGTTGAAGACCCAGCTGAGGTCCTGGGGTGAGAAACCGAGGTCTTGTTGGATCTCGGGAAGGGCGACCCCGATGATGGAGGTGTCCATGATGACCATGAACTGGGCCGCGGCGATGAGCCCAAGGGCGAGCCAGCGCCTGCTGCTAGGTGCCGCGGAGGGTGACGTGGACGACATGGTGAGCCCTTTCTGAGTGACGAAGCAGCTGCTTCGGCTGTGGCTTCGGGTGTGGCTTACGGGGAGCGTCACAACGGCGACTGTCCGGTCGCTGTCGGGTCTCTGTTCACACGAAGTCGGGGCGGTAGGCCGTGCCGGTGAAGGCGTCGAGTACGTCCTCGACAGTCATGGATCCGCCGAGACGGACGGTCGACGTGGCGGAGTCGGCGACGACCGTCTGCACGCCAGACACGTCCCGCAACCTGGCGGTGACCTCCCGGACGCAGCGTCGGCAGCCCATGCCGCCGACGTACAGGGTCATCTCGCTCATCGTTGCTCGCTCTCGGGGCGGTTCGGTCATGAACGTCACTGTCGGCGTCGGGCTGTCCGGCGAGTGTCCGTCTCGGAGGTCGCAGGGCGGCAGCGGCAGCCGGGGCCAGGCGGTCACTCTCGTGGCGCCGGACAGGGCGCCGGAGTGATGCCGGTGGGGCGGGTCTGCTGGGCGTGGACGAGCCATGGTCGGCGGCCCGCGCTGGAGCTGGGGCTGTGGCCGGGGTGCAGCCGGTGTGGCGGTGTCGGCTCGACGAGGCACATGCGGCCGGCCCGAGTGGGCCGGCCGCATGCAGTGTCACTCCTGCGTCGCTCAGGCTGACACCGGTTCCCGTTCGTCCGACTCGGTGACAACCGGCTCCGTAGCGGGCGCCTGATCCTCGCCGTCGTGGTCACCGCCCTCGAAGTCGATGTTGGGCAGCAGGCGGTCGAGCCACTCCGGCAGCCACCAAGCGCGGTGACCGAGCAGGCCCATCGCAGCCGGGACCAGCACCATCCGGACCAGCGTGACGTCCAAGAAGACCGCGACCGACAGCCCGACGCCGAACATCTTGGTCGTGACGTCGACGTCGAGGATGAACGACGCGAACACGCTGATCATGATGAGTGCGGCGCTGGTGATCACCCGGGCCGTCGAACCGACACCCTCGACCACGGCACGCCGCGGGTCGAAGTGCTTGTGGTACTGCTCACGGACCCTGCTCATCAAGAACACCTCGTAGTCCATCGAGAGGCCGAACAGGATGGCGAACATGAGCATCGGGGCCAGCGGGTGGATCGGCACCGACTCGTGCACGCCGATCAGGCTTGCGCCCCAGCCCCACTGGAAGACCGCGACGATCACGCCGTAGGCCGCTCCGACGCCGAGCACGTTGAGGGCGGCAGCCTTCAACGGCACGAGCACCGACCGGAACACGACCATCAGGACCAGGAACGACAGACCGATGACGGCACCGAGGAACCACGGCATCCGCTGCTGCAGCCGTGAGGAGACGTCGACGGTGAGCGCGGTCGAGCCGGTCACCGACGCATCGACGCGGGTGTCACCGAGCGCCGTAGGGATGGTGTCGTGGCGCAGCTGCTCCAGCAGGTCCCCGGTGCGGGCGTCCTGCGGCGAGGTGGTCGGCGTGACCGCGATGATCGCGAGATCGTTTGCCTCGTTCGTCACCGGCTTCGCCACTGATGCCACACCGGGCCGGGCGGCCAGGTCGGAGGCGACCTGTTTGACGACAGCACCGGGGAGCGGCGTGCCGTCGGAGTCGAGCACCACCTGCAGCGGACCGTTGGTGCCGGGACCGTAGCCGTCGGCCATCAAGTCGTAGGCCTTGCGGGTCGTCGAGTCCGGCGCGTCGTTGCCGGCGTCGGCGAAGCCGAGGTGCATGGAGAGCACCGGGACCGCGAGCAGGGCGAGGAGCAGGGCAGCCGCACCGCCGTACCGCACCGGCTGGGCGACGACATGGGACGCCCAGCGTGCCGAGGCCGCATCCGGGTGGTAGGCCGGCTTCGGCCTCACGAACGGGACCCGCACGCTGTTCACGCGGTGCTTGACGACGCCGAGCATCGCCGGCAGCAGCGTGATCGAGGCCAGCATGACGACGGCGACCATGATCGCCGAGCCGTAGCCCGTCATCGTCATCATCGGGATGCCGGAGACCTTGAGGCCCAGGATCGCGACGATGACCGTGACGCCGGCGAAGAGCACCGACAGGCCCGCGGTCGCGTTGGCCCGGCCGATCGCGACGGGCACCGACTGGCCGGCTGCAAGGTTCTGCCGATGCCGGGCCAGGACGAACAACGCGTAGTCGATGCCGACACCGAGGCCGAGCATCATGGCGACGATGCCGGTGATCTTGCCGACCGGCACGACCCCGGACATGATGCCGATCGCGCTGCTCCCGACCACGATGGCGACCAGCGCCGTCAGGATCGGCAGGCTCATCGCCACCAGGGAGCCGAACGCGACGGCCAGGATGATGACTGCCATCAGGATCCCGATCAGCTCGCTGTTGCCGCCGGCCGGGGTGTTGGCGTACCCGAGCCCGCCGTCGTACTCGACCTCGATGCCCGCGTCGCGGAGATCCTGGACGGCCTTCTCGGCCGCGTTGAACTCGGTGGCGTTCACCTTCTCGACGTCGAAGCCGACCGTGGCGAACGCGGTCTGTCCGTCGGCGCTGACCGTGGGTCCGCGCGGGTCGTAGGGACTGCTCACGGCGATGACGTGCGGTACGTCGGAGAGCTTCTGGACGGTCTGCTCGACCGAGGCCTTGGTGCGGGGGTCGGTCAGTCCGTCCTCGGAGTGGAAGATGACGTTCGAGGTGTACAGCGTCTGCTCGGGGAACCGGTCCTGGATCGCGTCGGCAGCGCGCTGCGACTCCGAGCCCGGGAGGGTGAAGGTCTCGTCGTACTGACCTCCGTGTGCGGAGTTGAACATGAAGATCGCCAGCGCGACGAAGGTCCACGCGGTGATGACGCGCCACGGGTGGCGGCCGGCGAAGTGGCCGATCCTGTACAGCAGATGAGACATGGTGGTGGGCCTTTCAGGGGTTGGCTACGACGAGCGTGTGGAAGGTCGCTCGTCGGTCGCGATGGGCGTATGAGGTCTCAGCGTCCGAGGCGGAGCTGCCGGGTCGCACCGGCAAGACCGCCAGGTTGGCCGCAAGCAAGCGGGTGGAGCGGTGAGCTCAGGGCAGGCACGATCTCGACGGCCATGCACTCGCCGAGGCCGGGCGGGTCTCCCAGCCGTCGTCGCGTCCTTGGCCGCGAGCGGGGCTGAAGCCGGAGCTGTAGCCGTTGTGGCGGTGCCGCCTTCCGGTGTCGGTACCGGACTCCTCGTAGGTGATGATCATGGCGCCGGACATGGTGTCCACTTCCCTCGCTGACGGGCCCACTGGGCCGACGGGTTCGATGGGTGGACTCTCGTCGGCGACGCTTGCCCGGCTCTGTCCGACTCCTGTCCTGGAGGTGACTCAGTCGGCGGTGGACGACGTGAAACCGGTCTGCGTCCTGCGGGCCGCACGTTGATGGGGGCAACCCGGACAGTTGCCAGACAGCCGGACGCAAGCGGCCCGTCCCAGAGTCGACGCATGGCAAGGCCACGACACGGAAGGCGGCAGGACCATGAACACCAAGGCCAGGACCGACCTCGCTGCGCACTCCCACTCTCGGGTCGAGACCGGGCCGCGCGCATGTTGGTGTGGTCAGGAGCTCGACCACACGCGGTCGAGGTACTGCCCGCGATGCGGTACCGCGAGCCGGCCCGCGACGCCGGTGGTGCTCTCGCTCCCCGCTGTGTGATGCGCGGGGTCGCTCAGCTCGAGCCGGCCTCGACGGGCTCGCGGCGCTCATGCGGCGGCGCCGGACGGGAAAACCGCTCCCGGATGTCGGCGGCCTCACCTGCCATCGCCTCACCGTCCTCGCGCTGACCCCGCGCCCGGGCGAGCCTCGCCAAACCCTCCAGCGAAGCCGCCGTCACGCTGGGTTCCCCAAGCTTCCGCCCAACGGCCAAGGCCTTCTCGTACAGGTCGCCCGCGGCGGTGACCTCACCTAGCGCCTCGGCGCAACGGCCCTGCCCGGCCAGGGCGGTTCCGGCCCAGACGGGGGTCCCGAGCCGCTCGAAGCCGCGGATCGCCTCTTCGTAGCGCTGCCTGGCTACCGGCCAGTCCGCGTCTACCTCAGCCAGCAGCGCGTAGCCGTGGACGGCGAGCACCTCACCCGCCCCGTCACCGACCTCCATGGAGGCCTTCGCGCCCCGGTCGAACAGGTCGCGCGCGGTCGTGAGCTCGCCGACGTAGACCTTCTCGACGGCAAGGTCCGCGTAGGCCCACTGCACGGTGTTCCACAGTCCCGCAGACGCGGCGACGTCGATGGCCTCCTCCAGGACGCGGGCACCTTCTTCGAACCTGCCGAACTGCCGAAGGCCCCAGCCGAAGTGATACAACGTCGCCGACAGGCCCCACAGGTCGTCGAGCTGGCGGAACGCGGCCGCCGTGGCCGGGCCAAGACGGAGAGCAGCGGCCACGTCGCCGGCCTTCATGGCGGTCTCCAGGCGTACGAAGCCGATGACCGCGCGTCCCCAGGCGTCGCCCTCAGCTGAGAACTCCTCGTCGGCCTCGTTCAAGAAGGCGTCGGAGCGTTCGCGGAACGCGCCGGTCACCCCTTCCACCGAGACCAGCACCTTCGATAGCGCCGCATGCCAGGGGTCATCGAGGCTGGTGAAGATGGACATGCTCTCCTCCGCGGTCTCCGCACAGCGGGGATGTGGATGGACCAGGCATCCGCGTGGCCGCTCGACGATGGACACCGCCTGCAGCGCCCGCGCCCGGGCCGGTGCAGAACCGCCGCCGCCGTCCACCAACCGACCCAGGACCTCGCGTCCCTCGAGATGGCGACCTAGGTGCCAGAACATGCCGAGGGAACCGGCCGTCACCAGGGCCGAGTCGATGTCGTCACCGGGCCCGGACAGCCACGTGATGGCGGCTCGGATGTTCGGTTGCTCGTCTCGAAGCAACCGCAGGGTCTCGCGTTGCCCGTGCCCGCGCAGCTCGACCTCGGCCCGCTCGGCGACCTGACGGAAGTACCTCGCATGCCGCCCCGCTAGGGCTTCGGCTTCGCCCGAGACGTTGAGCTGCTCGGCGGCGAACTCCCGCAGCGTCTCCAACATGCGGTAGCGGGAGGTGCGGCCCCGCTCCACCCACACCATGGACCGCTGGACGAGCCGACCGACGGTGTCGAGAACGTCGTTGGAGGACAGCCGGTCATCGGCGATGACGGCTTCGGCGGCTGTCAACGACCAGCCGCCGCGGAAGACCGATAGCCCGTTGAACACCTGGCGCTCGACCTCAGTCAGCAGCGCATAGCTCCATTCCACTGTTGCTCGCAGGGTCTGCTGTCGGGCTTCGGCGGTCCGGGCGCCGGACGTCAGGAACGAGAAACGGTGGGCGAGCCTGTCGGCGATCTCCCCAGGTGACATCGACGCGACCCGGGCGGCCGCAAGCTCCAGCGCCAGCGGGATGCCGTCGAGCTCTCGGCTGATCTGGCCGACCGCCGCAAGGTCCTCGCTGTCGAAGACCAGTCCAGGTCGCACGGCTCGTGCCCGCTCGGCGAACAACTGTGCGGCCGGGTAGTCCAGCACCTGGCTGGACGGTGTGCCTTCGGGTGGCGTGGCGAGCGGAGCCACTGTCACCTGCACTTCGTCGGGGACGGCAAGCGCCTCACGACTTGTCGCGAGGACGGTGACCTCGGGGCATTGACCGAGGATGTCGTCGATGAGGCCGGCTGCTGCGTCCACGACGTGCTCGCAGTTGTCGACCAGCAACAGCATCTGGCGCCGCGCGAGGAAGGACGTGAGCCGTTGGCGGACGTCCCGTTCGGCGCCGCTCCCGTCCAGTGGGACACCCAACGCGTCGGCTACGGCAAGCGGTACCTGGTCACCGCTTTCCACCGATGCCAGCCGAACGCCGAACGCTCCGTCGGAGTAGGCGTGGGAGGCCCGAACGGCGGTGGCAAGCGCCAGCGATGTCTTGCCGGCCCCACCGGGGCCGATCAGGGACAGGAGCCGGACCCCACCGAGCATCTGCGACAAAGAGTCCAGCTGCTCGTCGCGGCCGATGAGGGGACGGAGAACGGTCGGGAGGTTCGTGGTGGCCGCACCGGCCTCTGCGCTTCGACTGCGGACTGCGGCGACCGCGCTCGCCGCGCTCACGTCGGAGTCGCCGCCTAGCGACTGGTCCTGCCGCAGCACCCGCTCGTGCAACGAGCGGAGCGAGACCGACGGCTCCAGTCCGAGCGTGTCGTCGAGCACCGTGCGGGTGCGGGTGTAGACCTCCAGCGCGTCGGCTTGGCGTCCGCTGCGGTACAACGCCAACATCAAGAGACCCGCGAGGGACTCCGCGGTCGGGTCCGCCGACACCAGCGGCTCCAGGTCTCCGACGACCTCGAGGTGCAGCCCGAGCGCCAAAGCCACCTGGGCCCGCTCGATGATGGCGGCCAGGCGCAGCTCGGTCAGCCTGGCGGCCTCTGCGGTCGCCCACTGCTCGGTCACGAAGTCGCCGAGAGGCTCGCCTCGCCACAGACCCAACGCCTCGTCGTAGGCCCGCAGGTGGCGTTGCTGGTACTCACCAGCTGCCGCAGCTGAGGTCGCTTCAGCTCGCGCTAACCGGACTCTGTCGGCGAAGTCCAGGGCATCGACGTCGGACGGGGCGACGTTCGCGCGGTAGCCGACGCCATCACGCACGACCAGCTCCTCCAGGCCCATCGCCTTGAGCGCCCGGCGCAGCTTTGAGACCCGGATCTGCAGGGCGTTCATCGGATCGACAGGCAACGTTGCCTCAGACCAGAGCCGGTCCACCAGCAACGTGGCCGGGATGGTCCGGGCCGGGGCGAGAACCAGCTGCGCCAGCAGTGCGCGTTCAGCCACCCCCGGCAGCTTCGCCGGCGCTCCGTCAACGAGGACTTCCATGGGCCCGAGCAGTTGGAAACGTATGTCGTCCATGACCGCCCCTCCGTTGGTCCGGCCATCGTCTCCCGCGGCCACCCGCCCGTTCAATCCTCCTGTGGGGCGACCACCGTTCCCCGCTGTCTCAAGCGCCGCCCGGAACGTCCGGGCGTCATGTCGAGGCACGCATCGGTGGCCGAGCGGCTCACACGCTGCCGTGAGCCATGCCCTGGCGGTCGACGACTCGACCGGCGACCCAGGCAGCGTCGTCACCCACGAACCCCAGCAGCGCTGACCCACGGGTGTGCTGCCACGGCAGCCCGATGAACCACAGGCCAGCGGCCGGGGTGGCTCCGCGGGTGTGGCAGACCTCGGTGCCGTCCCAGACGCCGGGCACATCGAGCCAGGCGTAGTCGGGTCGGAAACCGGTGGCCCACACGACCGCGGCCACGTCTGACAGACGGGCTCCGTCGGCGAAACCGGCCTCCTTCCCAGTGGCGCTGGTAAGCCGGGGGTAGGTCGTGATGCCCGCGGTGTCGATGTCGTCCCATGTGGTGCCGATGACCAGGTCACCGCCTCGCTTGCGGAACCAGGCCGCGACAGGTGAGGAGGCGGGCCGGGTGATGACCCCGGTCCTGGTGAGCCACCAGAACAGGTCGCGACCCAGCGGTCGCTGGGGCACGGTCTTCTGCCGGGTACCGGCGGCGAGGTGGACTTCACGGGTTCGGCTCAGCTCGAGCGCGATCTGGAGGCCGGAGTTCCCGGCGCCGACGACCAGAACCTTCCCAGCGCCCGCCGGGGGCAGGTCGGTCGGGTTTCGGTAGGTCGAGCTGTGCAGCTGGCTCACCGCAGCGGAGAACCCGCTGCCGACTCGCGGGATGTTGGGCTGCTGGAACGGGCCGGTGGCGACGACCACCTGACGGGCCCACAGGGTGCCTTGGCTGGTCGCGACCCGGAACAGGCCGCCTTCCTGGCTGGGGGTCGCGGGGCTTCGGTCCACGTGTTGGACCTGGGTGTTGAGCATGACCGGGAGGTCGAACCGGGCCGCGTACGCCTTGATGAAGCTCGCAACCTGGTCCTTGCTCGGGTAGGTGCCACGCGGCGCCGGGAACGGCATCCCCGGCAGCCCGGAGTACTCGGCCGGGGTGAACAGCTGCAGCGAGTCCCATCGGCTGCGCCAGCTGTGCCCGAGCTCAGGGGCGGCGTCGACGAGGAGGAACCGCAGCCCGTGCCGAGACAGGTGGTAGCCGACGGCGAGACCGGCCTGGCCGGCGCCGATGACGAGCACGTCGAGCGGCGTTGGCGGCGGCGTGTCCTGAGCGGGGCCGTGAGTGGTGGGTCCCGGTGCGGCGCACATGAGGAGTTCTCCATCGTCGGGGTGTCGGACTGCAGGGTCGTTTCGGTTGATGCGCCTCCGACGCTACGAACCAGCAGCCCGTCGCCGCGCCGGTGAAACCACCGGGATGTCACCAGATGGAGGGCCGTGTGGCGGCGCGGAAGGTCCTCGGTCACCGCCACTGCCGTGGCCCGTGAGGCCGTCTCGAGCGCAGAGGAGGCCCAGAACCCGGTGGTTCACCCGGTGCGGCGGAGGGTGCCTGGACGCGAGTGTCGAATCAGCGGCCATCAAGCCCCCGGCCCACTCCAACTGGACTCGAAGGAGCCTCACCATGTCGCACCACACCGCCCCCGCGCCGGCCCCCGGCGCACACGGCACCCACCACGGTCACGGTCACCACGGTTCCCAGAGCCAGCCGGCAGCTCACCCGCACGGCGGACACCACGCAGTCCAGGCACACCACGAGGCTGGAGAGGCCGAGGCGCGGCGCCCGTGGACCATCCTCGGTCTGATGCTGATGGCCCAGTTCATGGTCATCCTCGACGTCTCCGTCGTGAACGTCGCCCTGCCCTCCATCGGGAGGTCGCTGTCGTTCTCCAGCGGCGACTACCAGTGGGTCGTCTCCGCCTACGTCCTGCTCTCCGGCGGCCTGCTGCTGTTCGGCGGCCGGCTCGCCGACCTCTTCGACCGCCGCACCATCTTCCTGACCGGGCTGATCGTGTTCACCACCGCGTCCCTGGTCTCTGCCACCGCGTCCTCGGCGGCCACCATGATCATGTCCCGCGCCGGCCAGGGCGTCGGCGCCGCCATGCTCACCCCCGCGGCCCTGTCCATCATCGTCACCAGCTACACCGGCAAGCAGCGCTCCACCGCGCTGGCCATCTGGGGCACCATCGGCTCCATGGGCATCGCCGCCGGCGTCCTGCTTGGCGGCGTGCTCACCTCCACCCTCGGCTGGCGCTCCATCTTCTTCGTGAACGTGCCCATCGGCATCGTCGCCGCCGTCCTGACCCTGCGCACCGTCGCCAGGAGCCGCGGCACCGGCAACGCCCGCACCCTCGACGCCCCCGGCGCGGCCGCACTCGTCACCGGGCTGCTCGCTCTCGTGTACGCCATCGAGAACATCGGCACCCACGGCTGGACCTCGGTCCAGACCGTCGTCGGAGCCACCGTCGCATCGGTCCTGCTCGGCGCGTTCTACCTGATCGAGCGCTGGGTACCGGCACCCTTGGTCCCGCCGACCACCTGGAAGATCCGGTCCCTGGGCTCTGCCTCGACCGTCATGGCCGTCGTCACCGGTGGCATCGTCGGCGCCATCTTCGTCAACTCGCTGTTCCTCCAGCAGGTCCTCGGCTCCTCCCCGATCGTCGCCGGACTGCAGTTCCTCCCGCTGGCCGCCGCCATCACCCTCGGTGCCGCAGCTGCCTCACACGCCATCGGTCACGTCGGACCGAAGCACCTGATGGTCGGCGGGCTCCTCGTCGTCGCCGCCGGTGCCGCGTTCCTGGCGACCATGGACTCCAACCCCAGCTACCTCACCGACGTGCTGCCCGGTTTCATCGTCATCGGGCTCGGCACCGGCCCCATGTTCGTGGCCATCTCCATCGTCGCCATGCACGGCATCCGCCACGAGCAGTCCGGGCTCGCCTCCGGGGTCATGATGACCGGCCACGAGGTCGGCGCTGCCCTCGGCGTCGCCTCCCTGACCGCCATCGCCGGCGACCTCACCACTCGGGCTGGGCTCATCGACGCCTACCCGACGGTCTTCACCGCCATCGCCATCGCCATGGTCGCTCTCTCGGCCTTCGCCGCCATCGCGGTGCCGCGTGTCCAGGCGACCGCAGGAGCCGGCGGGCACGGGCACGGCATGCACTGAAACGCCACTAGACGAGCTGCCCGGGCCGGGAGGGAGCACCACCTCTCCGGCCCGGCCGTCTCTTCTCACCCAAACTCACCCCACCGCCATAGGCAATGGGGTCACCGCCGCCTCCACCGGCCGTGCGCGTGACTTCTCACCGCGACGACTCGGACCACCGCATCCCGCCCGCCAGCCCACTGGCCAGCCGGCTCGCTGGGCTGGAACGTGCGTAGAGGCGGCGGGACCTAGTCGAGGTCGAGACCGATGAGCTCGCCGCGAGAACTGAGTCCGGTCTTGGTGAACACGTTGCGGAGGTGGAAGTCGACGGTGCGAGGGCTGACGAACAGCTGGGCGGCCACGTCCTTGTTCGACATGCCCTTCTTGACTAGCTGAGCGACCTGCCGCTCCTGTGGTGTCAACGGGACGACCCCGCCTGTCTCGTCGCGCCTGCGTACCGACTCACCGGAGGCACGCAGCTCGGTCGCGGCGCGTTCGGCCCATGGCCTGGCGCGGAGATCCTCGAACGTGTCAAGCGCGGCTCGCAGATGGACGCGGGCGTCCACCCGTCGACGGGCCCGACGGAGGAACTCGCCGTATGCCAGCTCGGTGCGGGCACGGCTGAAGGGTCGGCCGGCCCGGCCGCCCTGGCTGGCCTGGTCGTGGAGCTCGAGCGCCCGCTGGAAGTGTCCCTCCGCCGCATCGGGGTCCGCGAGGAGCGCCTGTCCGTGCTCGGCGACCGCGCCAGCCCACGCCTCCCCTGTCGCGGACGCGAAACCGACGAAGTCCTCGACCCACAACCGCGCTACCTCGGACTGCTCGGCCCGCACAGCAGCCTCGATCCGGTCCAGACCCGCCATTCGCTTCGGCACGTCGTGCGACATCTGCGCCAGCTGGTGGAACGCCGACGCCGGCCGATTCGCCTCAGTGTTCGCCAAGCGCACCCCCTGCCCCCAGTGGAAGAAGTCACGCAGCACCACATCCAGAATGCCGACCGCGGCTCGCGACGTCGCTGCCTCCAACCGCGGGGACAGCTCGACGTACGTCTCCTCGTCGCCACGCAGGGCCGCCAACAGCATCAGCAGTGCCGCTGGGGAGTCGGCGAGCACCTGGTGCCCGGTCACTTCCCCGAGCGTGACCGCCTCGGTCGCGTCGCCGGCCGCGTCCGACCAGCGGCCCGCGACCAGATCGATGATGGCCAACCGAGTCAAGGCGTACAGCACCATCACCGCCGCACCGCCGGTGCGGGCTTGTGTAAGCAGCCGCTGCATGTACGCCTCGGAACGGTCGAAGTCCCCGAGGTGGAACGCTCCGATGCTCATGTTCGGCAGCAGCTCGAAGTCCTCTGGAAGCTCTTCATGGATGGCGAAACCCAGCCGCAACGACACCGCCGCGGCCGCGTAGTCGCCGGCGACCACGTGCGCGCAACCCTGAAGCAGCTGCTCGTAGGTGCGTTCCCGGGCCGGGGCGTCGTCAGCCGGTGGCGGGACCAGCCGGGTCGCGTCGATGCCCGATCCCGAGTCGCCGTTCCACGCCGCGATGGATACCGCTTCAGCCGCGAGCTCACGCGCCCGGACGGGGTCGTGCGCTGCGGCATCGGCGGCCGCTTCGAGCAGCATCCGGTTCGCCAGCTTCACGGACCCGGTGTTCCACTCGATGCGGCCTCGGAGCCGTCGGGCGTCAGCCAACAGCAGCGGGTCGTCGGTTTCGGCGAGTGCCTTCTCGATCAGGTCGCGGGCGGCGTCGGGATGCGCGGAGACCCACGCCGCCATCGAAGCGGCGAACAGGTGCCGTGCCCTCTGGTCGGAGTCGGTGCCCAGCTCCGCGGCGCGCGCCCATGCAGCCGAGGCAGCCTCGTGGCCGCTGCGCCGTTCCGCCCGACGGGCTGCCGCGACCAGCTCGTCGACCACCGCCTCATCCGGCTCAACAACGGACGAGGACCGATGCCAGGCTCGCCGGTCGGCGTCGTCCTCGCGTGTCAGCGCACCGGCGAGCGCCGCGTGGACGCGCCGCCGCTGCGCGCTCGGCGCGGCGTCGTACATAGCGGAGCGGACCAGTGGGTGCCGAAGGCTGACGCTGTCGGCGGCCACGGTCACCAGGCCGGACCCCTCGAGCTCAGCCAGTGCCTCGACATCTGCGCCTAGCGACGCGGTCGCCCGCAGAACGGTTGCGAGACGCGCGGAGTCGGCCGTCGCCGCGACCAGCAGGATGGTCTGCGCGTCGTCGGACAGTCGGCGGGCCCGGTCGAGGAAGAGCCGCTCGACCCGCTCGGTGACCGGCAGCCGCGGGGGCAACGGTTCCGCACCGGACAGTTGACCGGGAGACAGCACGCTCGGCAGTTCTCGCAGTGCGAGCGGGTTACCGCCCGTGTTGGCCACCAACAAAGCCGCCACCTCAGGCGAGACGTCTGCTCCGGTCTGCTCCGACAGGATGGCCGACGCGCCAGCGAGTCCGAGCCCGGACAGGCTCAGGGTCGGCAGGTCAGTCGTATCGAACGGGCGGGCCTCGTTCTCTCGAGCTGCCCACAGGACCGCAACCCGCTCCATGGCGATGCGCCTCGCCACGAACCGGAGTGCGGCTGCTGACGCGTCGTCGAGCCACTGGGCGTCGTCGATCGACACCCAGACCGGTTGGTGCTCGGCGGCGTCGGCCAGGAGGGAGAGGACGCCGAGGAAGATCAGGAACCGGTCACCGGCGTTGCCAGGCTCGATGCCGAATGCGACCCGAAGGGCGTGCGCCTGTGGTGTTGGGATTCGATCCAACGAGTCGGACACCGGTGCGAGGAGGCGTTGGAGTGCGGCGAACGCGAGCGGCGCCTCAGACTCGATGCCCGACGTGACGAGCACGGTCACATCGCCCGCCGCCCGCGCTGACTGTTCGGCCTCCGTCATCAGCGCGGTCTTCCCCGCCCCTGCCTCCGCGGTGACGACGAGGCTCCCTCCGTGGCCGGAGCGTGCGCGTGCGAGCAGGTCGGCGATCGCCGCCTGCTCAGGCTCCCTGCCGTGCAACGCCACGCCCGGAGAGTAGCCGCAGCAAAGGTCAGCCCGCCCCCGGTAGTCATGGAACGTTGGTCCCCACGTCCGCCGGCCTCCGGGCGCCAGCATCGAGGTTCTCGGGTTCGCGCACTGGCAAGGATTGAGCACTGCATTCTGGGTCGTGCTGGAAGTCTCGATCCCCGGTGAAAGGCGGATGCGTCTTCGCTATGCGGGCGACTGCCGGGTGCGGTACGGAGCTGCCAGCGAAGGTTGAAGCCATCCGTCTTCGTGCTGCCCACATCGTGTGAGGTAGTGCTGTCGGGCCTATCTCCTGACCAAGGGCGTCCGGGCATCTGAAGCAGCGCTCGCGAAGCCGAGAGCACGGACGTCCCGGACCGTCTACAGCCACGAGTCCTTTCCCTGCCGAGGGCGGGAGTCAGCAGTGGCGCTGCCGATCGGGGGACATCGACTAGTGTGCGTCGATCAACGGCGTCCGAATCAGCTCGAGTGGGTTCGGGCCAGATAACACCGATGCCGCATCACGAGCCGATGACGGCGTGCCAGCCAGCACCCCGTGAGGAGAGTCCATGACGGCCCCGGCGATTTTCCTCGACCCGACGGACGAGAGCGTCCGCCAACTGCTGCAGAGACGCATATCTGGTCCCGTGACCATGCTCAATCTTCTTCGGTTCCGTGAGTGGGCGGACTACTCGGCGTACCCGGAGGGCGCGCCGCCCGAGCCCATATCCGGCAAGGCGGCGTATCAGCTCTACATGCAACACACGATCCCGTTCCTGACGGCCTCGGGTGGCTCGCTGGCCTTCCTCGCTGACGGAGGTTCATACCTCGTCGGACCCCGTGAGGAGCGCTGGGATCTCGTCATGGCGGTGCGCCAAGCGAGTGTCGAGGAGTTCCTCGCGTTCGCCTCCGACGAGGGGTACATGGCTGGGGTCTACCACCGGACGGCAGCGCTGGATGACTCCAGGATCCTTCCCCTGGTGGACAGACCGTTCATGGCCTGAGCTCGCTGGCGCCGGCAAGGCCGTGACGAAGGCCCGGACGCCGAGGTCCTCGCCATGAACGGGGATCATCAGCCAGGCCCCACCTACGCGAGTCGTGTTGGAAGAACGATGGCGGCCGACCCCCGAAGGGGTCGGCCGCCATCGGGTCAGACGTGGAGGTGGGGGATGGACGCGGTCGCTGGGGGCGTCGACGTCCCGAGGTGGCCGGCGGTGTCGAAGATCCAGATGGCCGGCCATCCGATGCCTGCAGCGAGCAGGACGAGTCCGAGGTCCAGCGCCGCTTCGGGCACGAACGCCCGGAACGCGATTGGAATGGCGCCAACGGCGTACCTGACCAAGGGGGTCGTCGGTCGCTGCGGGATGCGACGTCGTCACGGTGCAACGGGCGATGGGCCACGCGTCTGCCACGACGACGCTCAACACCTACGCGCACCTCTGGCCGACCGCGGAGGACAAGACCCGAGCGTCGGCGTCCGGCATGGCTGCGGCCGTTCTTGCCACATCTCTGCCACACATTGACCACCAACAGGCCTCTGACCTGCGCACATAGGTTGATCTAGTAGTACCAGGGGAAGGGCGACCAGTCGGGGTCACGCTTCTCGAGGAACTGGTCTCGGCCCTCCTGGGCCTCGTCGGTCATGTAGGCCAGGCGGGTGGTCTCGCCCGCGAAGAGCTGCTGGCCGACCAGGCCGTCGTCGATCAGGTTGAAGGAGTACTTCAGCATCCGCTGGGCGGTCGGGCTCTTGCCGTTGATGAGGCGTCCCCACTCGAGCCCGGTCGTCTCGAGCTCGGCGTGCGGGACGGCCTGGTTGACCGCACCCATCCGGACCCCATCCTCGGCGGAGTACTCCTGGCCGAGGAAGAAGATCTCGCGGGCGAACTTCTGGCCCACCTGCCGGGCGAGGTACGCCGACCCGAAGCCGCCGTCGAACGAGCCGACGTCGGCGTCGGTCTGCTTGAACCTGGCCTCCTCGGCGCTCGCCAGGGTCAGGTCGCAGACCACGTGCAGCGAGTGCCCACCACCCGCGGCCCAGCCGGGTACGAGCGCGACCACGATCTTGGGCATGAAGCGGATCAGGCGCTGGCACTCGAGGATGTGTAGCCGACCCAAGCGTGCCGGATCCACCTGTACCCGGACGTCATCCCCCGCAACCCCGTTCGGCTCTTCGTACTGGTAGCCCGCCTTGCCGCGGATCCGCTGGTCACCGCCGGTGCAGAACGCCCACTTGCCGTTCTTCCCACTCGGGCCGTTGCCGGTGAGCAGCACGCAGCCGACGTCACTGCTGATGCGGGCATGCTCCAGGACGCGCAGCAGCTCGTCGACGGTGTGCGGCCGGAAGGCGTTGAGCACGTCGGGCCGGTCGAACGCGACCCGGACCGTGCCGTGGGCCTTGGCGCGGTGGTAGGTGAGGTCGGTGAGGTCCTCGAAGCCCGGCACGACGTCCCACAGCTGTGGGTCGAAGATCTCGCTGACTCCGTCGAGGGCGCTCATGGCGTGAGGTTATCGGGACCGGCTGCTCGTGCTGGGCCGTGACGCCGGGGTCAAGGTTCGCGGTCGGAGGTCAGGAGGAAGGATGCCACCGAGTGCCGGCGCCAACGGCCTGGGCTCGAGCCGGAATGGCCCGCAGGGGGGCCGCGTTACGTCGTACATGGCACTCTCAGGCACCTACGTCCCCAGCAAGCAGCAGTGGGTCCGCGACCAGGTGGCGGAGTTCGAGGCGTCGGACGGCGCCCGGGCGAACACGCTGCGCGACACCGGCGACCCGATCGTGGTGATCACCTCGGTCGGTGCGAAGTCGGGCAACCTGCGCAAGAACCCGGTGATGCGGGTCGAGCGCGACGGGACCTACGTCGCGATCGCGTCGAAGGGCGGCTCCGACGAGCATCCCGAGTGGTACCACAACTTCCTGGCGCACCCCGAGGTCGAGCTCCAGGACGGCGCGGAGAAGCACACCTACACCGTCCGGCTGGCGCAGGGCGAGGAGCGGGTCGACTGGTGGGCGTACGCCGTCGCGACCTGGCCGACGTACGGCGAGTACGAGAAGCGGACCGACCGCGAGATCCCGGTCTTCCTCCTCGAGCGCGCCTGAGGCGGGCGCTGCTCCGCCGGGCCCCGTGGTGGGAAAACGCGGAACAAATCGGCGACCCGCCCGGGGGTGAGCCCCGATTGTTCCGCGTTTTCCGTCCGGAGGCCGGTGCCCCTCGGCCCGGTCCTCCTCAGCCGCGGCGGGCGATGGAGGCCGCGAGGCCGACCAGGTGGCCGAGCCGGGCCAGCTCGGAGTCGAGGAACTCGGGGCCACCGCGGCGGCCGATCGCGACCACCCGCTTGTGCCCCACCGGGGCGATCGCGACCAGGTCGTCGCCGATGGTCTGCACCTCCAGTCCGGAGCCCGGCTTGAGGTCGATCACCAGGGGCGCGCCCTCGCTGGCGTGCTCGACCCGGAAGCCGTCAGGCCCGGCCTTGATCCGCGCCGCCCACTCACAGCGGAACGCGACGGGCAGCAGCTCGACGAGCCGGTCCGGTGCGGTCGCCGGCTCCGCGGTGAGCGACTCCACGACCTCGAGGTCGAGGAAGAGGTTGCCGCCCGCGAGGTAGCGACTGATCCACAGCACCTTCACACCCTCGACGGCGATGCAGGCCGAGACCACGGAGTCGGGCATCGCGCCGCCGACCATCTCGAGGAGCACGTCGTCGATGGCGGTCCCGTCGTACCGCTTCTCCACGATCTCGATCGCCTCGATGTCGCCGCCGGCCGCGCCGATCGCGCTCGCCAACCGGCCCAGTGACCCGGGCACGTTGGGGAGCTCGACGCGCAGCAGCAGCATGCCGACGACCCTAGCGGCGGCGCATGACGCTCAGGTTTCGCCGCTCAACGGGTGGGCGAGGCGGTCGGCGAGGCCACTGGCCCGGTGAGCGGGCCGTCCGACGGCCAGACGTACGGCGTCCTGGGTCGCCACCACCGTCACCTTCTCCTGCGCGCGGGTCAGCGCGGTGTAGAAGAGCTCGCGGGTCAGCAGAGGAGACTCGTCGGGTGGGAGGAGCACGGTGACCTCGGCGGCCTGGCTGCCCTGGCTCTTGTGCACCGTCATCGCGTGCATGGTGTCGACGTCGGTGAGCCGTGAGGTGGACAGCAGCCGCGGGCCGTACGGCGTGGCGATCGCGGCGCGGACCCCGTCACCCTCGGCGACCACGACGCCGGTGTCACCGTTGAAGAGGTCGAGTCCGTAGTCGTTGCTGGTCAGCAGGAGCGGCCGCCCGGCGTACCACTCCTGGCCCCAGCCGCCGCCGATCGGCAGTCCGGTGTGCTCGGCCAGACCCCGCTCGACCGCGCGGTTCCAGTGGCCGACGCCCCATGGTCCGTCGCGATGGGCGCAGAGGAGCCGGTGCTGGTCGAGTACGGCGACCGCGCGCCGGGCGTCGCCCGAGACGGCCTCGGCCCGCAGCGCCACGGCGTGGGCGACCAGGCGCGCGCGCAGCGCTGCCAGAGTGGAGGGGTCGTCGGGGTCGAGCAGCTCGATGTGGGAGCCCCCGGCGGTGAGGAGCGCCAGCGCCCGGTCGGCCTCGCCGTCCTTGACCGCCTCCGCGAGGTCGTTGATCTGCCGCCCGAAGCGGTGGGACTCGCGCAGCGAGGCCACGGTCGCGGGCTCGCGCCGGGCCAGGCCGGCCACGAGGTCCGCGAGTACGGCGCCCGCCTCGACCGAGGCGAGCTGGTCGGGGTCGCCGACCAGGATCAACCGGCAGTCCGCGCGCACGGCCTCGATGAGGCGGGCCATCATCGTCAGCGAGACCATCGAGGTCTCGTCGACGACGATCACGTCGTGCGGCAACCGGTTGCGTCGGTCGTGGCGGAACCGGTTGCGACTGCCCCGCTTCCAACCCAGGAGTCGGTGCAGCGTCTGCGCCGTCGGGTCGCCCACCGCGGCGGCGTGGTCGGCGAAGCGCGGCTCGGCCAGGGCCGTGCGGACCGCTTCTTGCAGCCGGGCCGCGGCCTTGCCGGTCGGGGCCGTGAGCGCGATCCGCAGGCGCCGGTCGGACTGGTCGGCGAGCAGGGCGAGCAGGCCGGCCACGGCGGTCGTCTTGCCGGTGCCGGGCCCGCCGGTGAGGACGCTGGTCCACTGACGAGCCGCGGCCACCGCGGCGCCGCGCTGCTCGTCGTACCCCTGCGGGAAGAGCACCGGCGCCAGCGACTCGAGGCGGTTCTCGTCGACCACGGGTGGCACGAGGGCGAGCCGTGCCGCGAGGTCGTCGCGCACCTGGCACTCCTCGCGCCAGTAGCGGTCGAGGTAGGTCACGCTCCCCTCGACCCGGAGTACGCCGGCCTCCGCGAGCCGGCTCGAGCCGACCCGGTCGACCCAGCCGCCGGTCGGCCACGACAGGCCATCGGGCAGCGCCTCGGTGGTGAGGTCGTCGAGGTCGAGGCATACCGATCCGTGGCGCAGCGAGCGCACGGTGAGCGCAAGGGCGAGCGCGGCCTCGTCGTCGGGCTCGGCCGCGAGCACCTGCACGCGACGTGCCGTGTGGACGTCGGCGGCCTCGATGACCCCCGCGGCATTGAAGCGGCCGAGCAGGCCCGTCACCCCCAGGGCGAGGCGCCGGTCGCGAGGGTCATCGGTCTCGAACGGCTCGATCATCTCGGGGCCCCCGCGGAGAGGGGAGCACAGCGAGTCTCTTCGTGGGGTGAGGTCATCCGCGTCCCTCCAGGAGGTCGCTCAGGGCGGTCACCAGCGCGGCCGAGGGCGACCAGTCGAAGACGCCGGCGACGTGCCCGTCGATGACCGGGGTCTCGGGGCCGCACATCCCGCGGAGGAACAGGTAGAGGACGCCACCCAGGTGCTCCTCGGGCCGGTACGACGGCAGCCGCCAGCGCAGGTATCGGTGCAGGACGACGGAGTACAGCAGCGCCTGGAGCGGGTAGTGACTGTGGAGCATCGCGGCCGCCATCTCCAGGTGGCCGTAGTCGGCCGAGGTGACCGGCACCCCGATCTCCCCGAGCAGGTTGGTCTTGTAGTCGACCACGACATAGCGGTGACCATGCGGATCAGCGGGGTCGCCCGGCACCCGCAGCACCACGTCGATCGAGCCGGAGAGATAGCCGCGGAGGGACTGGTCTCCGAGCGCACCCGCCAGCTGTTCGGCGTACGACGCGAGGGGGTCGTCGGCGGGCAGGTGCGCCGCCAGCAGCGGCGCCACGTCGCGCAGGTGTACGTCGGTCCGCGCCGTCTCGGGTCGGTCACCGCCGGCCAGCGGGAACTCGAAGTCGAGCTCGCAGAGCCGGTCGCGCATCGGGAGGTCGACCAGGCGCAGGCCGGACGTGGCTGCGCCCAGCGGAGTGAGCTGCGACGGGAGCAGGGCGTCGGCGAGCTCCTCGGGCGTCACCCCGACCGGCCACCACTGGAGCTGCTCGCGGGTGTGGGCCGCGAGCTCGGCTTTCAGGTCCGGCGCCTCTGGGTCGCTCTCCTCGAGCACGCCGTGCACCAGGCTGCCGAAGGCCGCTCCCGACGGCAGTGCGGCCATCGGCGACGGCAATCCCACCCCGCCTCGCGCCGCGGCCGTCTCGGTCTCGTCGTCGACCCCGGGTTCGTCCTCGAGGGGCGACACCTCGGGCTCCGACGTCACGCCGAGGGGCTGCTCCTGAACGCGGATCAGCCCGGAGTACGACGTCCGGCGCCACTCGGTGTCGACCTCGCGACCGAAGGCGCGCGCGGCGATCCGCGCCGGCGCAGGGGCCCGCACCTCGGGCTCCGCGGCGGCGATCTCGGAACGCTCCGGCTGGGGGCCGCCGAGCTCGCCGAGCATCTCGAGCACCCGGGCGGCATAGTCGTCGTCGCGGACGTCCTGCTGGTCAGGGACGTCGGGCTGGCCCGGCTGGCGCCCGAAGAGGATCCGGTGGAGCCCGCCGTGCTGGGTGTTCGCGGTCGGCGCCCACCAGGTGACGACCTGCGACTGGGCGCGGGTCAGCGCGACGTAGAGGTCGCGCAGCTCTTCGCCCGCCTCCTCGTGGAGATGGGCCTCGGCGTGAGCGCCCCAGCTGGCCCCGCCACCGGACACGTCGAGCATCCGGGCACCGGATCCGTCGTGGTAGCGGGCGACCTCCACGGTGCGCACGTAGTTCATGGCCACGAAAGGAAGGTGGACCACGGGGTACTGCAGCCCCTTGCTCTGGTGGACGGTCGTGATCTGCACCGCAGCTGCGTCGCTGTCGAGGCGGCGTACGCGCTCCTGCGAGCCCGTCTCGCGCTCGGACCGCAGCCACTCCAGCAGTCCGGTCAGCCCGAGCGACTGATGGACGGCGGTCTCGTGCAGCGTCTGGGCGACGTGACGCAGATCGGTGAGCAACCGCTCGCCGCCGACGGTGCCCAGGACACGCGCGGTCAGGCCTCGCTCCTCGGTCGCCTCGAAGAGGGCTGCGACGCCGCGGCCGCGCAGGAGCAGCGCCCAGCCCCGCAGCCGGTCGGCTGTCTGGTCGGTCAGCGCCTCCCCGCCGGCGTCGAGCTCGGCCAGGGTGAACCCGAGGAACGACGTCAGCGCCGCCGCCCGCACGCGTCCGGCCCGGTGCGGTTGCTCGAGCGCCTCGAGCAGGCACAGCCACTCGTCTCCGGCCGGCGAGGTCAGCAGCTTGGTGCCCCCTCCGACCACCGCGGGAATGCCGCGCTCGGCCAGGGCGGACCGGACCAGCTCGGCCTGCGACCACTCCCCGACGAGCACCGCCACGTGGGCAGCCACGATCGGGGCGCCGTCCCAGGTCGCGTCGGAGGCGAGGAGGGCGGCGATGTCGGCGGCGCAGTCGTGGGCGATGTGCTCGCGGGCGACGTCGACCTGGATCACGTTGCCCTTGACCAGCCTCATCCCCGTGCGGCGTACCTGCCGGATCCGGAACGGCGCAGGCGAGGGCGCTCCCGCCAGCCGGGTGCCGGGATGCGCAGCCGTCACCGGGCGTACGACGATGCGCGGGTCACCGAGGGCCGCGCCACGCAGCACGACCTGGAGCCGCTCGACCAGGGCCGCGTCGCTACGACGGTTGGTGCCGAGGGTTGCGCGGCTGGTCGCGGTCTCGGCGGCCGCGAGGTAGGTGACCACGTCACCACCGCGGAAGGCGTAGATGGCCTGCTTCGGGTCGCCGATCAGCACCATCGTGGCGTGGCCGCTGAAGGCCCGGTCGAGCACCTCCCACTGCTTGGGATCGGTGTCCTGGAACTCGTCGACCAGCACGATCCTCCACCGCTGCCGCATCCGTTCGCGGGCCGGGGCGTCGTCGGCCTTCAGGGCGTCGGCGAGCCGGCCGAGGAGGTCGTCGTAGGACAGGATCCCGAGGCGCCGCTTGCGCCGGTCGACCTCGGCGCGCACCTCGTGGGCGAACGCGACTCGCTGGCCGGCCTCGGACTCGGGGTCGCCGGCCGGGGCCAGGGACGCGTGCGCGTCGCCGACTGCAGTGGCCGCCAGGGCGAGGGCGGCGGCCCGCCCGAACGGCGGCTGGGACTTGAGGTGTCCGAAGGCGCGGAGGTAGACGTCGTCGACGACCTCCTCGACCAGGTCGTCGAGCGACTCCACCAGAGTCGCACCGGTGTCGGTGTCGCCGGCCACCCCGAGCGAGCGCAGCACGGTCTGGCAGAACTGGTGGGTGGTGGCGATCGTGGCGGAGTCGAACGACGCCAACGCGTCGCGCAGCCGACGGTGTCGCAGGGTCACCTCGTCGGGTGCGGCGTCGAGCAGCGTGGCGAGCACGGGGTGGTCGCGGTCGGCGGACGGCGGGTCGGCCAACGCGCGCTCCGCCTGCACCAGCTGCTCGCGCACCCGCTCGCGCAGCTCCTGGCTCGCGGCCCGGCCGAAGGTGATCACCAGCAGCTGGTCGAGGGTGGCCTCCCCCTCGGCCACGTAGCGCGTCACGAGGGCGGCGACGGCGAAGGTCTTGCCGGTGCCGGCGCTGGCCTCGAGGAGGGTGGTGCCGGTCGGAAGGTCGCCCGTGAGGTCGAACTGCTGCAGGTCGCCCACCTCACCAACCTCCTTGCTCGGCCTGGATCAGCGGGCTCCAGACCCGCAACGCGAGGGCCCCGAAGCGCGAGGCCTCGCCGGCGAAGTCCTCGCCCGGGCCCGGCGCCACCCCGACGCCGGGCAGGCTCGCACCCGGGCCCCAGATGCGGCGGACCGCGTCGGCGTCGCGATCGCCGCCGAACCTGCTGGTCCACTCGTAGCCCGCCTTCTCCAGCGCGTCGGGGACGTCCGCGTGCGCCCGCCGGGCCCGCGCGTAGCGAAGCGAGGTCTTCAACGGCACCGGCAGCGGGTCGCGCAGCCCCGCGTCGCGCAGCGCGACGAGGTCGCGCAGCAGGCCGAGGGCGGTGTGGTCGAGCGGACCCAGGAGCGACACACCATGCGTGTCGCGCGACCGGCTGTTGCTCGGACGGCCCAGGGTGTGGGCGGTCCAGTTGCGGTCGTCGTCGGAGGCGGTGAGGGCCAGCAGCCAGACCCAGGAGGCGAGACGGTGCTTGGCGCCGAGCCGGGAGTAGTGGACCGGCACCAGCCGGTCGCCGTACACCTCGGGGACCGTGCCGCGCAGCCAGCGGCCGTCGCCCAGGTCGACACTGACGTCGACCGCGCGCGGCGGCACCGTGCGGAGCTCCAGGGCGGCTGTCCGCAGCGGGGCGGCCTTGCGGAGGATGTCGTCGAGCATCCTCCAGCCGAGCTGCCCGGGCGGGAGCAGGCCGCGTCGCCACTCACGCTGGGCCACGAGGTCGGGCGGCAGGCCCGCCAGCAGGTCGCCGAGCACGCGGTCGCCGACCGCCCACTGGTCCAGGTTGTCGATCTCGACGGGGAGCGAGTCCTCGGGCTGCTCCTCGTCGGCGGGCAGCGCCACGTCGACGCCGTCGCGGGCCAGGAAGCCCTTGACCGGGTCACCCCAGAAGCGCACGAGGTCGGCCAGGGGTACGTCGGCGGGCGCGGTCGGTGGCAGCGGCCCGGTGACGAACGCGGGGACGGCGACCCGGGGCCCCGCGGCGGCCCGGGCTCCGCCGGCCGCCGCGGCGTCGAACGAGAACGTCTCCGCGGGGACGAGCGCACCCGGCGTCACGTTGCGCGCGTCGAAGGGTTGCAGCGGGTGGTGGATCGTGACCGCCTCGGAGACCGGACGGCCGTCACCGGTGGTCGCGGTCGCGTCGAGCGCGTCGAGCACCTCGCCCAGCGGTACGGCGGGTGGCCGGGGCCGTCCGGACACCTCGTTGGCACCGGTGTAGGTGACCACCAAGGTCTGCGTCGCGGCGAGGATCGCGTCCAGGAGGAGCTGACGGTCCTCGCTGCGCGCGTCACGCTCGCCGGTCATCGGGTCGCGGGCGAGCACGTCGTCGCCGTCGACCGCACCCTGCCGCGGGAACACGCCGTCGTCGAGACCGAGCAGGCAGACCACCCGGTGGGGCACCGACCGCATCGGGACCATGGTGCACACGGTGAGCGTGCCGGTGCGGAAGTTGGCGCGGGTGGGGCGGCCGGCCAGCCGGTCGGACAACAGGGCGCGTACGTCGGGCAGCCGCAGGTCGACCTGTCCGAGACCGGCCGCCGCGTGGCGGACCCGGCCGAGCTCGCGCTGCACCTGCCCCGACTGCCAGCCGTCACTGGTCGTCACGGTGGTCAGCGAGGAGACGGCGTCGTCGAGCGCGCCGAGCCAGTGGTCGAGCGGGCGGAGACCCGTGAGCCGGTCGGTCGCGTCGCGCAGTCGGTCGACGTACTCGGTGAGCCGCCCGACCAGGTCGACCTGCGCGCTGCCGACGTCGTCGAGCGGGAGGGCCCGGTCGAGCCAGGCCGCGGAGTCGTCGGACAGGGCGACGCCGGTGAGCAGCCGATCGAGCCCGAACTCCCAGGTGTTCGCGACGTAGCTCTCGAGCCCGAAGTCGGCACGGTGCGCGGCGTCGAAGGACCACCGCACCCCCGACTCGCGGGCCCAGGTGTCGAGCTGGTCGAGGTCGTCGTCGCTGAACCCGAACCGCCGACGCACCGGCTCTGCCCGGGCCAGGTCGAGCACCTGCGTCGCCGGTGCGCGACCGCCCGCGAGGTCGAGCAGCGCCGTGGCCACACCGAGCAGCGGGTTGGTCTGCCCCGGCGCGCGGTCGGCGAGCCGGACCCGCAGGCGGTGAGCGGGATGGCCGGCGCTCCCGACCACGTCGCCGAGCCCGAACCCTGCCTCGATGAGGGGCGCATACGTCTCGATGTCGGGGCACATCACCAGGACGTCACGGGGCTCGAGGGTCGGGTCGTCGTCGAGGAGACCCAGCAGCACCTCGCGCAGCACGTCGACCTGCCGGGCGACGCCGTGGCAGGCGTGCACCTGGACCGACCGGTCGCCGACGGCGAGGACGCGTCCGTCGGGCCGGGGCCGGTCGGCGGCGAGGTCGCTCTGGAGCCGGCCGAGCAGCGTGCCGGGAAGGGGTGGAGTCGGTAGCTCGTCGTCGGTCGCGATCGCCGCGGTCGACAGCGCCCGCTGGAGCTCACGCGTGTCACGCCCGAGGCTCAGCAGCAGGGGGTGGCGCACCTCTTGGTGGCTGTCGTCGGTGGCCCGGTCGACGGCGCCGCCCGGGCCGGCCAGGGTCTGCCAGAGCGTCGGCGAGGGGTGGGGGAGCCAGACGTGGACGTCGCGCTCGGCGGCGAGCGCGTCGATCAGCTCGATCTCGGTGACCGAGAGCCGGGTGTGACCGAAGAGAGACAGGCGCACCGGCAGGTCGAACGACTCGGGGTCCTCGCGCAGCAGCGCCACCGTGGCGGCATGTCGGTCGACGGGTGAGGGACCCTCGACGCGGTCGACCAGCCGCCTCCACAGCTCGGGCTGCCAGGCCAGGTCGGCGGCCAGGGGCCGCCCGGCGCCGTCCGTGTCGCGGCCCGCCGACCAGTCGGCCACCAACGACGGCCGCTGCCCGGCGTACGCCGCGAACAGGCGTGCGAGCCGGCGTGCCACGGAGAACCGCCGTCCCATCCTGAGGTCGACCTCGTCACCACTGAGCCCGTGGCCCAGGTGTCGGGCCAGCGTGGCGGCCCAGGGCTGGTCGAGGCTCCCGTCGACCACGTCGAGCAGGGGCCAGGCCAGCGTGTCGGGAGCCCACGGGTCGTCGTCGCGAGTGCCCGTGATCTCGGCGATCAGCGATCCGGGCGAACGAAAGGCGACGGCGGCGCACACGCCGTCTCCGTCGGGACCGGCCCCGAGCACGTGGGAGAGCCGCTGGGACAGCCACCGCTCCATGCCGCGGGCAGGGACGACGACCAGCTCGGTCGCGAAGGGGTCGGGCAGCGGGGTGGCCAGGAGCCGGCCCAGACCGTCGGCCAGCGCGTCTGCGCGCAGGGCACGGTGGACATGGAGGCTCACGGGCGGAGCCTATGCGCGGCGACCGACGGGTGCGCGGGCCGCGGCACGTGACAGCCCCCGCCCCGGAAGCCGGGAGCGGGGGCTGACGACGGTTGCGTGTCGGCTAGTAGTACCTGCGCCGCGTGCCACCGATCGGCACGAGGTTCAGGATCAGCCCGACCACCAACAGGATCGCGCCGATGATGGTCAGGATGCCGATGTTGGCGATCAGACCGATGATGAGCAGAATCAACCCGAGGATGACCATGCGAACCACCCCTTCCTGTCGTGTGGAATGACGCCCTGACCCTTCCTTGAGGGCTGACCGCCGGATACACCCGCAGGGGTGACGAGCCCCGGACCCACGGATACACCCGTAGGGGTGACGACGTACGCAGTATGGGAGGGCCTACGCTTCGGCGGTGACCATCAGGCTGGCGATCGTCAACGACTACGAGGTGGTCGTCCACGGTCTTGCGTCCATGCTGCGGTCCTACAACGACCGCATCGAGGTCGTGGAGGTCGACGCCAGCACCCACCCGGACTCCGAGGTGGACATCGCGTTGTTCGACACGTTCGCCCAGAGCTTCCGTGACCGAGAACGCATCGCCCGCCTGGTCTCCGACCCGCGGATCGGCAAGGTCGTCGTCTACACGTGGAGCGCCGACGACCCGGCGGTCGGCCAGACCCGGGTGCCCGGCATCTCCGCCTACATCAGCAAGCGCCTGGCCGCTGCCGACCTGGTCGCCGCGCTCGAGCGCGTGCACGCCGGCGACCCGGTGCGGCTTCACGACTCAGGCCGTGGCCCGCTCGTCGGCGGTGACTGGCCCGGCCGAGAGGAGGGCCTCACCGCGCGCGAGTCGGAGGTGCTCTCGCTGATCACCCAGGGGTACTCCAACAACGACATCGTCGAGACCACGATGCTGTCCATCAACTCCATCAAGTCCTACATCCGCTCGGCCTACCGCAAGATCGGCGTCACCTCTCGGTCGCGCGCGATCCTGTGGGGCATCGACCACGGGTTTCAGCCGGACCGATCGCGCATGACCGGCGACGACCTCGCCAACGACGCCCGCTGACCTTCGCGAGGAGGCGAGATGGCTGGCGAGGGGGCCGGCGCAGAGTCCGGGGCGGACGACCGGGACGAGTCGCGCGACGAGCAGCTCGACCGCAACTGGGACGAGCTGCTGCAGGAGCTGCGCGTGGTGCAGACCGGGATCCAGCTGCTGGCCGGTTTCCTGCTCACGCTGCCGTTCACCCAGGTGTTCGGCGGCATCGACCAGGCCCAGCAGGCGCTCTACCTCGGGCTGGTGGTGCTCGCCGGCGTGGCCGTCGGCCTCAACCTGACCCCGATCATGCTGCACCGCCGGGTCTTCGGTGACCACGTCAAGGACCGGGTGGTCCAGACCGGGCACGTGCTCAGCCAGGTCGTGATCGGCGCGGTCGCGTTGCTGATCGTCGGGACCTCGATGCTGATCTTCTCGGTGGTGGTCAGCTGGACGGCGGCGCTCGTGGCCGGGGCCGCGTTGGCCCTCGTGCTCGTGACGCTGCTGGGCGTCGTACCTCGTCGGCTCGAGCCGCACTGACCGTTCAGTGGTGTCCGTGGCCGCGTGCCCGGCACAGCTGACCCGTGATCGACTCGGTGAAGGCACCGGTCACCAGGTCCTCGGTGCCGGTGAAGGTGAGGTCGCCGGTCACGCGTCGGAAGGTGCCGGTGCCGGCGAGGCTGGTGGACGTCGACGTGAACGCACCCGTCGCCACGTCGAGCGTGCCGGTCACCTGCGCGGTCAGGGTGCCGCCGAGACCGGTGAAGGCGATCGGACCGGTGAACGACGCGACCGTGCCCACCATGCCGGTGATGGTGAAGGCGGCCGCGGTGGTGCCGACCTCGACGCCGCGGACCGAGATGGTGGCGGTGGTCCGGCCCCCTCCCAGGTCCTGGCCGACGCCGGTCGCGTCGACGGCGAGGCAGCGGACGTGGCCCCGCTGGTGGTGTCGATGTGCGGAGGCCGAGGCCGGCGGCGCGAGCACGAAGGCGCCGGCCAGGCAGATGACCAGAGGCAGGACGAGACGGCGTAGAGACATGCGAACTCCCGGGCGAAGCATCCCCCGGGCGGCCCCGAGGGCCCAATGATGTGAGTCGAGGCTACGCCGGCGTGGCCGCTTCCGCACGGGTCGACTGGCGATCGGTCGCCGCCGACCGCGCGGGTAGCAGCAGGCGGGCGCAGGTCCAGATCCAGACCGACACGAGGACGAACTCGGTCAGGACGTCGCTGACGTGGTGGGCGCCGACGTACAGCCGGGCGAGCATCGTCCACACCGGGATCGCCACCAACACCACGAGCAGCGCCGCGGGCACGCGGGTGTAGGCCCAGAGCAGGGCGGCGAGCGCGAAGGCGATCCCCGTGGCGGTGCCGGTGTGGCCCGACGGGAAGCTGTGGTCGGGCACCAGGCCGGACTGCAGGATGTGCACCGGCGGCCGCTTCCGCGGGTCGAGGGTCGTACCCGCGAGGTAGAACAGGCCGAGTCCCGCATCGAGGACGCCGACGAAGATCAGCGGCCACCAGGTGCGCTTCCACACCGCGAACACGACGCCGAGCACGACGAGGGCCACCGCGCCGGTCAGGGTCTGCCCGATGAAGGTGCCGATGTTTCCGAGGTCCGTCAGCCCGCTGGTGCGCTGGTCGACGAACCAGCGGTTGACCGCGTTCTCGTGAGCCATCGTGCTCTTGAGCGGGTGCGTGATCAGCCAACCGACCATGACCAGGACGGCGGCGAGCACAGCGAGCGTGACGACCAGCACGACTGCGGTACGGCCGAGCGACCGGTCGGTCGGAGGGGAGAAGCGGCCGGGCGAGGACATGGCAGGGATTGTTCCGCACCGCGCACGACCACCCATCATCTCAAAGGGTGACCGGGGTTCACAGGAAGCGCACAGCCGATACCCATGAGACGACCAGCCCTGCCGTGCAGACTCGCACCATGACCGAGACCCCCAGCGGCAACCGGTGGGAGCCGACCGACGAGGCCACCCAGCCCCAGACAGCGACGCCCCCGACGGCGACTCCCCGCGCCGCGGAGCCCGTCGTGGAGCCCGTCGCGCCACCGGAGTACGGCTGGGCTCCCGCCGCCCAGCCGGTCGGGGCCGAACCGCCGCGCCGCGAGCGGCGGCGTACGGGTGCACTCGCCGCGGGGGCCGCCGCGCTGGTGCTCGGCGCCACGGCCGGTGGCTACGCGATCGGCTCGGCCGCGGCGGGCTCGGACCGCCAGGACGTCGGGACCACCCGCCAGGCGCCCCCCGACGGGTTCGCACCCGGGCCGGGCTTCCAGGACCACGACGCCCCCGGTGACGACCACGACGGGTTCGACGGACCCGACGGCAGCACCGACGGCGACACCGGCGACGACGACGACTCGTGAGTGTGCTTTCCCGCGACGCGATGAGCGCGCGGTCGCGCGGCATGCGTCGAGCGGCCCCGGTCGGGACCCGCGCCGGCGCTGACGCGACGGTGCGGCTGCTCGCGGCCTCCGCGCTCTGGCTCGGCCTGCTGCTGGTGACGTACTGGTGGGACGCCGACGGCGGGATCCGCGACCTGGGCGGCTGGGTGACCGGGCTCGACTCCGTCGGCCGGTTGACCGGCCTGGTCGCCTCGGTCCTGCTGCTGGCCCAGGTCGTGCTGATGGCCCGGGTGCCGTGGCTCGAGGCGGCGTACGGCCAGGACGGGCTCGCGCACCGACACCGACTCGTCGGCTTCACGTCGTTCAACCTGATGCTCACCCACATCGTCCTCATCACCTGGGGGTACGCCGCAGGGCAGCTCACGCAGACCCCCTCCACGCTGTGGAACCTGCTGATGAACTACCCCGGGATGCTCCTGGCCACCGGCGGCACCGTGTGCCTCTTCCTCGTCGTGTTCACCAGCGTCAAGGCCGCCCGGCGCCGGATCCGCTACGAGTCCTGGCACCTGCTGCACCTCTACGCCTACCTCGGCGTCGGCCTGGCCCTGCCCCACCAGCTCTGGACCGGGCAGCAGTTCCTGTCCTCACCGGTCCGCACCGCCTTCTGGTGGACGGCGTGGGGCGTGGCCGCCGGCTCGGTCGTGGTCTGGCGGATCGGCGTACCCGTGTGGCGCAACCTCTGGCACCGCCTCGAGGTCACCTCGGTGGTTCGCGAGACCGACGACGTCGTCTCGGTCTACCTGACCGGCCACCGGCTCCACCGACTGCGGGTCGAGCCGGGCCAGTTCTTCACCTGGCGCTTCCTCAACGGCCCGGGCTGGTCCCGCGCCAACCCCTACTCGTTGTCGGCGGCTCCCGACGGCCGCAGCCTGCGAATCACCGTGCAGGTCGTGGGCGACGGCAGCGCGTCGGCGCTCGCGCTGCGGCCCGGCACCCGGGCGCTGTTCGAGGGACCGTACGGCAGGCTCAGCCCCCGGGCCCGCACCCGCCGGGGCGTCGCCCTGATCGGCGCCGGCGTCGGCATCACCCCGCTGCGGGCGCTCGCCGAAGGGCTCCCTGCCGGGCCGGGTGAGTGCGTGCTGCTGCACCGGTGGACCATCGAGCCGCTCTTCGTCGAGGAGTTCGACGTGCTCGAGCGCGAGCGCGGGCTCGCGGTCCTCAACCTCCCGGGGCACCGCCGCAGCGACGGCTCCTGGCTCCCACGCGGGGTCGACGAGCGGGTCGACGACGTCACCGCGCTCCTGTGCTGGATACCCGACGTCGCCGAGCGCGACGTCTTCGTCTGCGGCCCCGAGCGCTGGACCGACCTGGTCCGCGCGACCCTGACCGCCGCCGGCCTCCCCGACGACCGGCTCCACCTCGAGACGTTCGGCTGGTGACCCGATGAGACGCATCTCCTACTGGGCCCTGAGCACCGTCTCGGCGTTCGTGCTCCTCCTCGGCTTCGACGCGTCGCAGCGCGGCGCGGACGGCGGGGCCGGCACGGCCACCATCTCCGGCGGCACCCCGGGTACGACGTCCGGCGGCGGCACCGGCACGAACAACAAGGGCACTGACAACAAGGGCACTGACAACCGCGGTTCGAACGGCTCCGGCTCGCCGGGCTCCGCCACCCAGACCGTGACCGGGTCGGTCGCCCAGACCCAGTGGGGTCCGGTGCAGGTGCAGCTGTCGGTCAGCAACGGCTCGATCACCAAGGTGACGGTGCTGCAGTACCCGGACGGCAACAGCCGTGACGTCGAGCTCGCCAACTACTCGCTGCCGACCCTGATCAAGGAGACGATCCAGAGCCAGAGTGCCCAGATCGACATGGTCAGCGGCGCGACGTACACCAGCACCGGCTACATCCAGTCGCTGCAGAGCGCCCTCGACCAGGCGCACCTGTGACCGTGGACCAGCTGCCCCTCCGGCGGTACGTCGCCCACCTGATGGGGATGCCCGTCAGCCTCGCGCTGCGTGGCCGGCACTCCGACGATGCCGCCGCACGGGAGGCCTGGGAGCGGTGCGTCGCCGAGCTCACCGAGGTCGACCGGGTCTTCAGCACCTACCGCGAGGACTCCGTGATCTCGCGGCTGTCGCGGGGTGAGATCGGTCTGGCCGACTGTCCACCCGAGGTCCACGAGGTGCTGGCCCTCGGCGAGCAGGCCCGGGCCGAGTCGGGCGGCGCCTTCGACGTACGCCGGCCCGGACCCGACGGCGTACCGACGCTCGACCCCAGCGGCGTGGTCAAGGGCTGGGCGGTGCAGCGGGCATCCGCGCACCTGCGCGTCCTGCCCGACACCGACGTCTGTCTCTCCGCGGGCGGCGACATGGTCTGCCACGTCGCCGACGAGGCGCGTCCTGCCTGGCGGGTCGGCATCGAGGACCCGCGCGATCCTCAGCTGCTGCTCGCCACCGTGGAGGTACGCCGCGGTGCAGTGGCGACGTCGGGTGCGGCCCATCGCGGCGAGCACATCACCGATGCCCGCACCGGTGGCACCCCGGGCGTCGTCGCGTCGGTCACGGTCCTCGCCGACGACCTCACCTGGGCCGACCTCGATGCCACCGCGGCGTACGCGATGGGCGCCGAGGCCCTGACCTGGCTCCGCGGCCGCTCGGGCCGTCGCGGGATCGTCGTCTGGCGCGACGGTGGCAGCGACGTCTTCGACACCATGTCCTGACCGCGCAGAAACGTCCCCGCTCGACCTTCCGACGTGCACAATGTCCCCGCAACGCCGGACCGCCGGCGCCTGAGTCCTGGGGGGACCGGATGCGACGGTTCGTGGCCCTGCTCGTCCTCGCCGGCGCGGCCCTCCTGCTCGCGCCACCGGCGTCGGCCGCCGACCGCGACAGCGTCGACGCCTACCTGCGTCAGGTGGCCGGGCAGGTCCAGAAGCCCGGGGTGTACGTCGACCCGGTCGTCGTGCGACAGGGGAAGCTCACCCCCGCCCAGATCGACGCGATCCGCGCCCAGGCCGAGCGTCAGTCGTCGTCGCTCCACCTCCTGGTGCTTCCCGCCTCGCGGCTGACGGTCGACCACGGCGGCGTCACCTCCGCCCACCTCGCCTACCGGCCGCCCGACCTCCTCGCCCGCCTGCACCGGGTGGTCGGGGCGCCCGGCACCTACGCCCTGCTCACCTCGGCGCCGACACAGGCGGCCGGGCAGTCGTTCTACGCCTACCAGTGGGCGGGCGGAGGCACGGTGTACCGGACCGGCGCCGCGGTGCAGTCCGCCATCGCCTGCTGCGCCCCGGACTACGCCGGCATGCTGCGGCGCTTCGTCGACCGGTCCGACGTACCCCGGCCGTCGAGCACGCACGTGACCCACCAGCGACACGGCCCACCGCCCGGCTTCAGGGACCCCTCGTTCGAGACCAACAGCAGCAGCATCGGCTTCGACAGCGCCCTCGTGGTGATCGTCCTGATCGGCGTGGCCGGCCTCGGGATCGCGCTCGGACGCGGCTTCTCCAGAGCGGGCGCGCCCAGCGCTGGTCCCCCGCCGTCGGTCGACGAGCTGCGGGCGCCGCTCGCCCAGGAGATCGAGCAGGTCCGCCAGGAGATCTCCGCCGTGGAACCAGCCACCGGGGCCGCCGACCCGGGCGTCGCCGCTCACCTGGCCTCCGCGCGGCAGGCGATGGACCAGGCGCACACCCGCTCTCTGTCGATGAGCACCGCGGAGGACGCCCGGTCGGTCGCCTCGGCCCTGGCCGACGCGCGGTACGAGACCGCCGCGGCCACGGCCCTGCGCGACGGCCGCCCGATGCCCTCCCGTACGCCGCCCTGCTTCGTCGACCCCCGCCACGGGCCGAGCGTCACCACCCGGCTCTTCCCGCCGTCCGGCCTCAACGTCGCGGTGCCCGTCTGCGCCGCCTGCGAGGCCTCGCTCGTCGCAGGCAACCAGCCCGTCGCCCGGTCGTTCCAGTGGGGCGGCAGCCGGTACTACCCGTGGATGCCCTACGGCCCCGCCTGGATCTACCTGATGGGCTACTGGGGTGGCCAGCCGTTCGTCCAGAACCTCGACCACCACGCCTCGTTCATGGCCGGCAGCGGTCACCACGGAGGCCCCGACAGCGGAGGCGGCTCGGGCTTCGGCGGGTTCGGCGGCGGTCACCACGGCGGGGGCGGCTTCGGTGGAGGCATGGGCGGACACGGCGGTGGCATGGGCGGCGGCGGTTTCGGTGGCGGTGGTGGTGGAGGCGGCGGTGGAGGCGGCGGCCACGGTGGCGGCGGCGGGTTCGGCGGAGGTGGAGGTGGGGGTGGCGGCCACGGTCACTGAGTGGCCGAACGGCCGTGATCTGCCAACTCCAGGACGCAGCGCGGGTGGTCGATCTACCGTCGAACGGTGAACCCCCCGTCACGCCGCTCTCTCGCATCGGTCCTGGGTCTCCTCGGCCTCGGAGTGGCCGGGCTCCTCCCGGTCGTCGCCGTCGCCGCGCAGGCACCCGACGGCGCACGCGTCGCTCCCGCTGGTGCTGCCCACGCCGTCCCCATGGGCCCGGCCTCGTCGAGCAACCCCTCGAACCCGCTCGCCGGCCGCGCGTGGGGCGTCTACGAGGGCTCGGCCGACCCGGCCTGGCTGCCCTACGCCCAGGCCACCGGCGCCCGCAAGCAGGCGCTCGCCACGATCGCGCTCGCGCCCAAGGCGAAGTTCTTCGGAGCCTGGATCTCCGACTCCGACATCGCCTCCAAGGTCCGGCAGTACGTCGACAACGCCTCCGGTGGCGACCCCGACACACTCGTCCAGCTCACCCTCTTCCGGATGGTGCCCTGGGAGAACGAGGCCTGCACCCGCCTGCCCAGCAGGGCCGAGCGCACGTCGTACAAGACGTACGTCGACACCGTCGCCCGCACGCTGGGCAACCAGCACGCAGCGGTCGTCCTCCAGCCGGACGGCCCGTTCCTGCGGTGCGTTCCGCACGGCTCGTCGGTCCCGGCCCACCTGCTGGCGTACGCCGCCCGCACGCTGTCGGCCCAGCCGCAGGTGTCGGTCTACGTCGAGATGGGTTCGGCCGACTGGTTCCGCGACCAACCCGCCGACGCGGTGCGGATGCTCGAGCGGGCCGGTGTCGCCGACGCCCGCGGCTTCGCGCTCGACACCTCACACTTCGACTCGGTCGCCCGCCAGATCGACTTCGGGGAGAAGATCGTCAACGCCCTCGCCGCGGACGGGATCGCACACCGCCACTTCGTGATCGACACCTCCGACAGCGGCCATGCCTTCACCGGCGCGTGGTACCACGCACACCACCCCACAGTCCCGCTCGGCTACGCCAAGCCGTGCCGCTCCGCCGGGCAGCGCCACTGCGTCGCCCTCGGCATCCCCCCGACCACCGACGTCGGCGCCGCAGCGTGGGGACTGTCCGCCGCCCGCGCGGCCACGGCCGAGCGGCTCGTCGACGGCTACCTCTGGGTCAGCCGCCCCTGGCTCGCCCACCAGTCAGGCGCGTTCAGCATGGCGCGCGCGCTCGACGAGGTGCGCTACTCGCCGTACCGGTAAGGGCAGTTCGAGGGTCGCAACGAGGTCGTCGGCCGAGGGCCACGCCCTGCTCAGCCCGGGTCCGATCGGCGTCGCGGTGGTCGACCATACTGAGCGCCATGCTCTCTCGCTGGTTCGGTCCGCCCGCCATGTCGGACCTCGACCGTGTCCTGCCGCCCGCGGTCCGGTCCGACCGTGGTCGCCGCATCGTCGTGGTGCTCGCGGGCGACCAGCGAGAGGTGGACGCGCTCAAGATCGACCGGAGTCCATGGGCCCGAGCACGGGTGGTGCCGATCGTCGGACGGTCGGTGGCACAGGCGCACGACGAGCTCGCCGCGCTGCCTGCGGTCGGGCTGGTCGTCGACACCCGGAGGTCGTCGGACGCCGTGCAGCTGGGCACGTTCGAGCGGCTGTTCTTCCACCTGGACCCCAAGGGCGCCTGGGTGGCCCTCCGCCCGTCCCGGCGAGCGGACACGTCCGAACCGCTGGTCGAGCGGGCCGAGGCTCTCGCCGACAAGCCGTCTCGACGTCGGTTGCGGAAGTCCTGGCGCGCTCAGCTCGCGGCCGTGGGCGAGGTGCGCGTCACGCCGCGCGTCGTCGTGATCGTGAAGCGGAGGAAGCACCTGTTGCGGCTGCGCGACAGCGAGGCGCTCCTCCTGCTGCCGAGCCGCGAGCCGGGACTGCACACCACCGAGATCGCGAGACTCGAGGGCGGAGTCCTCGACAACACCGGTCTGGTCACCGAGTACGGCGGGTCCCCGGAGCCGCACGTGCCCGACCTGCTGCCGTACCCCGTGCACGAGGTCCGCCGGTACGACGGTCTCGTGCACACCCCGCGCGCGGCCTTCCTCCGCCACGGACGTTCCGCCCTCCCGGAGTCGTTCCGCTGGCACCTCACCCCGGACCGGCAGACCAACGGCCTCTCCAACGTCGACGAGCACTTCGGTCTGCTCAGGAACCACGACAAGGGGCCGACGCTCGAGGGGTCCTACTTCCCGTTCCTCTACAACAATCCCGGCCACTTCGGGCACCTGATGACGGAGGCCTTGGCGAGGCTGTGGGCGTGGGAGCCCGCCAAGGCGGCCGACCCGTCCCTGAAGCTCCTCTGCCGCTTGCACCCGTCGCGGGACCAGACGGCCGAGCGGCGCCTGGAGACGACGTTGCTCCCCGCCTTCGGGATCGCCCGCGAGGACATCGTGTTCGTCAACGGGCCGGTGAGCCTGACGAGCATGGTCGGCTGCACCCCGATGTGGCACAACGCGCCGCCCTTCTACGTGCACCCGGCGATCCTCGAGATCTGGGGGCGGCTCCGCACCGGACTGATCGGGACCGAGCCGGTCCCCGCGGCCCCGAAGATCTTCGTGACCCGCCGCGAGGGCAAGCGCGGGTGCAGCAACTTCCCCGAGGTCGAGGCCCTCTTCGCCGCCCACGGGTTCGAGATCGTCACTCCCGAGAAGCTGAGCGTGCCCGAGCAGGTCGCGATGTTCGCCGGGGCGCGCGTGGTCGCCGGGTTCGGTGGCGCGGGCATGTTCAACCTGGTCTACTCCCAGGCCGTCGAGACCGTGATCGTCCTGGACCAGTGGGCCTACCAGGCGCGCAACGAGCACCTGTTCGCCGCGGTCCACCAGGCGCGCTTCCACTGCTTCTGGAACAAGCCGGCTCGGGACCACCCACCGGGAGGCTTCTCGTATCGCGCCCACCAGAGCCGCTGGACGTTCGACTTCGAGAGCAACGGGGAGCAGTTGCGTCAGGTGCTCGAAGGGCTGGTTGAATGACCGCCATGGCATCCGGCCCCGTGGACCCCGACTTCTTGATGAGCTACGCCCGCCGCGACGGCGACGCCGTACGCCTCGTCCTCGCGCTGCCGGACGACGCGGAGGTCGCCGGACCTCAGGTCTTCGTGCGTTTCGAGCAGCAGGACACCGGCTTCCGGGCTGCGGCGACCCTGACGCGTGCCAAGGGGGCGGCCCGGGTGGAGGTCTCGGTGCCGCGGGAGCGGCTCGCCGACGGGGTGTGGCACCTCAAGCTGCGCGATCAGGACAAGCTGCGCAACCTGCGCGCCCGCATCCTGCTCCACGGCGACCAACCGGTGGCCCTGCTGTTCGGCAAGACCTCCAACATCACCTGAGCACCGGTCAGCGCGGGGTCGCCAGGCCCGCCCCGGCCAGCAGGCCGGCCACCTGGGGGCGCGCCTCGGCGTCGGGGAGCTCACGCAAGCGCCGCAGCTCGTCCCAGATCGGCGACTCCAGGAGGTGGACCGGGTCGAGCGCACGACTGCGATGGAGCACCTCCTTCGGGACGTCCTGCGGGTCCGGAACGGCGTAGGACTCGACGAGGTCGTCGTACGCCGCGGCCAGCGAGGTCGACGAGCTGTCGGGCAGGAGGATCACGGCGGTGCCGGTCGGCTGGGTGTCGATCTCGAGGCAGACGAGGTCGGGGCGCAGTGTCCTCAGCGCGTCGACGACCTTGTAGACGTCTCCGGCCCATGCCCCGTGAGACCGCGCGAGGTCTCGGTCGCGCGCCCCTTCGACCTGGATCCGCGGCAGCATGTCGTCCAGGACGATCACCGACGCTGCGTGCGTGTGCCGCTCGGTGTTGATGAAGTCGCGCAGGGCGTACTCCGCCAGGTGCATGCCGTCGATGAACGCGAGGTCGACAGCGGTCCCGTCGAAGTGAGCCATCGCCTCGTCCGAGGCGAAGAACTCGTCGCTCGTCTCACGCACCAGCTGCAGGTCGCAGTGCAGTCCTTTGACCACCCGGAAGAACGGGTCCACCCCGATGGAACGGGTCCGCGAGAGGCCCATGCTGACCCCGGTGCTGACTCCGATCTCGAAGTACGTCCGCGGTCGCAGGAGGTCATGGAGACCGGAGAGCAGAGCGTGTCGTCGCACGGCCCGGACGCTATCACCGGAGGGAGGGTCGGATGCCTGCGGTCGGTTCCACCGGGCGCGACCGCCCCTCGGTAGCATCCCTCTCCATGCTCCGGCGCTGGTTCGGCCACACCACGATGGCGGACGTCGATCGGCAGCTCCCGCGCAGCCTCCGACGCCAGCGCCGACGCCGCACCGTGGTGGTGATAGCGCGCGACCCCCGTCAGGTGACCAGGCTCCAGATCGGCAAGAGCCGCTGGGGGGGCGCCCGCGTCGTACTCGTGATCGGGCAGTCCTCGGCGCAGCTGCATCGCGAGCTGGCAGCCCTCGGGCGGGTCGCCCTCGTGGTGGACGCCCGTGGCTCGGCGGGCCCGGTGCAGCTGAGCGAGTTCGAGCAGAACTTCTTCCACCTGCCTCCGCACGGCGCCTGGGTGAGCCTGCGCAGGTCCGGGCTCCCGAGACGAGGCGAACCCCTGGTCGACCTGGCCCGGCGGATCGCGGACCGGTCGTCGCGCCGCGAGCTGGAGAAGTCGTGGCGCGAGCACGCCCGGTCGGTCGCCGACGTGCGGGTCACGCGGGACATGGTGGTGATGAGCAAGAGGAGGAAGCACCTGTTGCGGCTCAGCGAGGCCGAGGCTCCCGACGTGCTGCGCAGCCGGGAGCCCGGTCTCCGGGTGACTCAGCTCGCGCGTCTCGAGGCAGGCGTCCTGGACACCGAGGGCCGGATGCACGACTACGGCGTGGAGCCGGACCTCGAGGTGCCCGCCGTGCTCCGGTACCCGGAGCACACGGTGTGGCGCTACGAGGGTCGGGTCCACCTTCCCCGGCACCCGCTGGCCTACCACGGCCGCAGCGTCCTCCCGGACTCGTTCCGCTGGCACCTCGACCCGGAGCTCGCGGCCCCGGGCGTCGTCAACGTCGACCAGCACTTCGGCGTGCTCCGGAACGACGAGAAGGGCCCGACGTACGACGGGTCCTACTTCAACTTCCTGTACGGCAACCCGGGTCACTTCGGGCACCTGATGACCGAGGCGTTGGCGAGGCTCTGGGGTTGGTGGCCGGCCAAGGAGGCGGATCCCTCCCTGAGGATCCTGGTCCGGCAGCGTCCCGGGGTGGACGCGCCCGACTGTCCTGAGGCGCGCTTGCTGCCCGCCTTCGGGATCGCTCCCGAGGACATCGTGTGGGTGGACGGCCCCGTCACCGTGACCAGCCTGGTCGGCTGCACCCCGATGTGGCACAACGCGCCGCCCTTCTACGCCCACCCCGCGATCCGCGAGACCTGGAGCCGGCTCCGCATCGGCTTGATCGGGAGTGAACCGGTGGACGAGGTTCCGCCGATCTTCGTGACCCGCCGCCAGTGGAACCGTCCGTGCAGCAATGTCGAGGAGGTGGAGCGCTTCTTCTCCGAGCGCGGCTTCCGGATCGTCGTCCCCGAGAAGCTCGGCGTCGCCGAGCAGGTGGCGATGTTCGCCGGTGCGCGCGTGGTCGCGGGATTCGGCGGGGCCGGGATGTTCAACCTGGCCTACGCGGAGTCGGTCGAGACCGTCATCGTGCTGAACCAGTCGGCGTACCACGCCCGCAACGAGCACCTGTTCGCCGCCGTCCAAGGGGCCGAGCTGCACAGCTTCTGGAGCAGCCCGCTGCTCGAGCATCCACCGGGCGGCTACTCGCAGCACGCCCACCAGAGCCCGTGGACCTTCGACTTCGAGCGGAACTCCCCGCAGCTCGACCGGCTGCTCGCGCGAGCTGGTCGGGTGACGGTCGTGCCGGCGTACGGCGCGGGGGACGGGCTGTGGGTACGGGCGCGCCCGGAGGTATTCGAAACCCCAACCTTCTGATCCGTAGTCAGATGCTCTATCCGTTGAGCTACGGGCGCATGCCCCCGCCGGGTGGAAGCCCCGACGAGGACTGCACGAGGATAGCCGACCCGCCGTACGGCGCCGAATCCGTATCCCGCGGGCCTGACGGACATCCCCGCGAGGCGTCCGGGACCGGCTGTGGGCGGGGTGTGACCCTTACCACTGACCCTTGATCGATCCAATATGTCAGGACTCCTGACACGGGTAACGTCCGCCCCACAGTCGGGCGACAACGACGCCGGCCGATCGCGACAACTTCACGTTCACCCCGTCGGAAGACGGTCCGGTGGCCCATCTCGAGCTTGCAGGCACGGTGGCCACCGCGACGTACGAGAGGGACAGCCGTACATGAGCCTCGACACCCAGGACTCCACCGCCACCGAGCAGACCGCCCCGACGACCCACCAGGGGATCCTCGACTTCGTCGCCGAGGTCGCGGCGATGACCACGCCGGACCGGATCCACTGGTGCACCGGCTCCGACGAGGAGTGGACGGAGATCACCGACACCCTCGTCGCCACGGGCACGTTCACCCGCCTCGACCCGGCGAAGAAGCCGAACTCGTTCCACTGCGCCTCCGACCCCTCCGACGTGGCGCGCGTCGAGGACCGCACCTTCATCTGCTCCCTCGACGAGAAGGACGCCGGGCCCACCAACAACTGGATGGACCCGCACGAGATGAAGGCGATCATGCGCGGGCTCTACGCCGGCTGCATGAAGGGCCGCACGATGTACGTGATCCCGTTCGTGATGGGACACCTCGAGGCCGACCAGCCGATGTTCGGCGTCGAGATCACCGACTCGGCGTACGTCACCGCCTCGATGCGCGTGATGGCCCGCATGGGCACCAACGTCCTGCGCCGGATGGAGGAGCTCGACGCCGCGTTCGTCCCGGCCCTGCACTCGGTCGGCATGCCTCTCGCCGACGGTCAGGCCGACGTCGCGTGGCCGTGCAGCGACACCAAGTACATCGTGCAGTTCCCCGAGGAGCGCGCGATCTGGTCCTACGGGTCCGGGTACGGCGGCAACGCGCTGCTCGGCAAGAAGTGCTACGCGCTGCGCATCGCCAGCGTGATGGCGCGCGACGAGGGCTGGCTGGCCGAGCACATGCTGATCCTCAAGCTCACCTCGCCCCAGGGCGTCACCAAGTACGTCGCGGCCGCGTTCCCGAGCGCCTGCGGCAAGACCAACCTCGCCATGCTCGCCCCGACGATCCCCGGCTGGAACGTCGAGTCGATCGGCGACGACATCGCCTGGATGCGGATCGGTGAGGACGGCCGCCTGTGGGCGGTCAACCCCGAGTACGGCTTCTTCGGCGTCGCGCCCGGTACCAACGAGCACACCAACCCGAACGCGATGCGGACCATCAACATCGGCAACTCGGTGTTCACCAACGTCGCGCTCACCGACGACGGCGATGTCTGGTGGGAGGGCCTGGAGAACACCCCGGCCCACGCCACCTCCTGGAAGGGCGAGCCCTGGACGCCCGACAGCGACGAGCTGTCCAGCCACCCCAACAGCCGCTACTGCACGCCGATCAAGCAGTGCCCGATCCTCGCCGCCGAGTACGACGACCCGCGGGGCGTCCCGATCGACGCGATCCTCTTCGGTGGTCGCCGCAAGACGACGATCCCGCTGGTGACCGAGGCCCGCGACTGGACCCACGGCACGTTCATGGGCGCAACGCTGAGCTCGGAGACGACAGCAGCGGCGACCGGCCAGGTCGGCGTCGTACGCCGCGACCCGATGGCGATGCTGCCGTTCATCGGCTACCACGCCGGCGACTACCTCAACCACTGGATCACCGTCGGCAAGGACAACGACGCGGCGAAGCTGCCGAAGATCTTCTACGTCAACTGGTTCCGCCGCGACGACGACGGCGGCTTCCTGTGGCCGGGCTTCGGCGAGAACAGCCGCGTCCTGAAGTGGGTCATCGAGCGCATCGAGGGCACCGCCGCGGCTGTCGAGACCCCGATCGGCCACGTGCCGGCGCCCGGTTCGCTCGACGTCGACGGGCTCGACATGACCGAGGACCAGGTGCGCCAGGCCCTCGCGGTCGACGCCGAGGAGTGGAAGGCCGAGATCCCGCAGATCCAGGAGTGGTTCGAGAAGTTCGGCGAGCAGCTGCCCGCCGTGCTCTGGACCGAGCTCGACGGTCTCAAGGCCCGCCTGGGGGTCTGACCCCCGGGCATCATCCGCCCATCACACATCTCTGCACGTCTGCACGACTCCGTGACGACGTACGCCGGGTATGTGCGACGATGCGAGGGTGCGCGGATACCGAGGTGAGCGGTGACCGAGCTCGGCCCTCAGGAGCGCGAGCTCTTCGAGAAGGTGGCGACTCCGCTGTACGAAGAGGCCACCGTGAGCGGGGGGCTGCTCGAGTCGGACCCGCGGCTCGCGCCGGACGGAGAGCTCCGGCCGGCCCTCGACCTGCTGGTCTCGCTCAACGTCCTGGTCCACGACCGCTCGTCCAAGCGGTACCTGCCCGTCGACCCGTCGACGGTGTCGTCCCACGTGGTCAGCCCGATGAGCCAGCAGGGCGCCGTGCTCCTCACCGAGTCCTCGGAGTGGGCGCGCGCGTTCGGCCACCTGTCCCAGTCGTGGCGACGCTCGCCGTCGTCGGCCCGGGGCCCGATCACCGAGTTCCACCAGCGGGCCATCGGCACCTTCATCGAGGGCGCCGTCCGCGAGGCCGAGACGGAGCTGCTGACGGCGCAGCCGCAGGCCGCTCGTGACAGCGCCCAGGTCTCGCGCGCGTCGCGGCTCTCGGTCGCGGCACAGCGAGAGATCGCGGCACTCGATCGCGGCGTGAAGATGCGCACCCTCTACCAGCACAGCGCGCGGCGGCACGCGCCCACCCGCAAGTACGTCGCCGAGGTCACCGAACACGGTGCTGAGGTGCGCACTCTCGACGAGTTCTTCAACCGGATGATCGTCATCGACCGTCGCCTGGCGATCATCCCGGGGGCGCCGGACCTCAGCGTCGCGATCGCGATCCGCGAGCCGGGTCTGGTCACCTACCTGGTCGACGTCTTCGAGCGGGCCTGGGAGCGGGCGAGAGCCTTCGGCAACACCGAGCGCACGATGATGCACGACATCGCCAAGGAGCAGCGGGCGATGACGATCCGGATGCTGATCGAGGGCCACTCCGACCCGGTCAGCGCCAAGCGGCTCGGGGTCAGCGCTCGTACCTTCGCGGCGTACGTCGCGGACCTCAAGGAGGAGTACGACGCGGAGACCCGGTTCCAGCTCGGCTACACGATGGGGCAGGCCGGCGTCTCGGGCCTCGAGGAGGACGACGAGTAGCCCCTGCCGCGGCTGGGCATCTGAAATGGGACGGGGCCCGAGGGGCCCCGTCCCATTTCAGATGCTCGAGACGGCCTGTGGGGTGGCACTGAGGGTCAGCGGCCCTTGGGGGGGTGGGTCGCTGGCCCTGTCCCGAGTCGTCGAATCGTCTGTGGTGGTTGTCCTGTCGTCGTCGTCCTGGGCGGCTCTCAGCGGCCGGCCCTCACGCAGCCCGGGCACCCCCACGTGGTGTCCCCAGCAGCGTGCGCGGGTGCAGTGATCCCGAGAACACCGAAGCTCAGCATCGCCGTCACGACCATGAGACCGACCTTGCGCATGTTCTTCATCCTCACGTCAGTTCCTCCCTGTGGGCACTCGTCACCCGTCTACCATTGTGATGCCCCGGGGCAGGGCGCGGTAAACGGGCGATGGGTCAGATAGTTGCAATGCAACTTCTTGCAACTTCGCCGGCACGGGGACCCAACGCAGCTTTCGGTGCTCCACACTACGACACAGGCCTCGTCGACATCAGCGACGAGGCCCGTGTCGCTGGCGGAGGCGGCGGGATTTGAACCCGCGAGAGGTTTAACCCTCAACCCGCTTAGCAGGCGGGCGCCATAAACCGGACTAGGCGACGCCTCCCGACAGCGTGCACAGGTTACAAGCAGCGATCGCCGGGCACCCAATCAGGCCGGATCGGTCTCCGGAGGGGTATGTGCGTCGCGTAGTCGGCGACGTACGTCGTGGGCGACGACGTCCGGGTCCGCGGCCAGGGCCGCCATCGGGAGGCGCGTCAGCCGGCCGTCGCCGAGCCTGAGCACGAGGCACGGCTCGCCGCCCGGGCTCGCGGCGACCGCCTCGTCGACACTCGACCACGGAGCGGCCGGGACCCCCACGCCCGACAGCAGGCGTACGGCGTACCCCTGGTCGGTGAGCCGGAGCGCGTCGGCCAGACGCAGCAACCACCAGGCCCACACCGCGACGCCGCACACCCCGGCCACGGCCACGATGCCGGCAGGGACCCAGCCCGCTCCCGTCAGCAGCCCGATGACGGTCGCGATGACGACGAGAACTCCCAGCGTCACCAGGCTGCGGCCGACCAAGCGGGCGCCCAGGGCCGGAGCCAGGCGGTACGACGTGTGGCGGTCGGTCTCGGTCACGCGACGATTCAACCGGGAGGTGTCCACGGGGCGAAACCGACGGCTGCCACCCTTGCCCCGACGCAGCGAACGGTTCACAGTGGTCCTCTGGGTCGGCCAGCAGCGGGAGGCCTCCATGGCGGCGACGACGGACTCCTTTCTCGATCTGCTGCGGCCTGAGCACATCCACGAGAACGTCGAGGCATGGCGTTGGACCGTGCGGCGGCGGCTGGTGCCGGTCCGTGACCGCCTGCACGCCGAGCCGCTCCACAAGCGCGATGCCTGGCTGTCGGCGCGAGCCGCCTGCGTCGTCCGGGAACGCGACGCGCTCCTCGCGCGGCTGAACCTGCTCTCCCACGAGGTGCTCGTCGCCGACGACGTCGACGAGGTCGCCGTCCAGCTCGGCCGGCTCCTGGTCGACATCGAGCACCACCGCCAGCGGCTCCACGACCTCGCCTACGACGACGTCGAGATCGAGATCGGCGGCTCGGAGTAGTCCGACCGCACCGTGTCGACGCCTAGACTCGGCGCGGCGCGCCGCCGCTCGAGAGAGCCGGCGTGCACGGAGGGGTGCCGGAGTGGCCGATCGGAACCGCCTTGAAAGCGGTCGCTGGCAGAGATGTCAGCCGCGGGTTCGAATCCCGCCCCCTCTGCCGTCGCGCTCGTCAGTCCAGGTGCGGTCCGTCCCAGGTGTCACGCTGAGCCTGATGGCGTCGGACATCACTCGATCTCCATCGCCTGGTAGGCCGGGGTGAGCTCGTCCCAGCGTCGGCGGTGGAGTTCGCGGCGAAGCACCTGGGCATGATGACCGTTCGCGGTCACTTCGCAGACGTCACCTCCACGGCCGACATCGACCCGTACCACCTGGAGAAGATGCACCTCGAGGTCACCATCCAGGCGGCCAGCATCAAGACCCACGACGAGACCCGCGACCAGGACGTGCGCGGGGAGAACTTCCTGGACACCGACACCTTCCCGGTGATGTTCACGAGAACCGACGGAGCCGGCCGGGGATGACCGCTCCATCGTGACCGGTGATCTGACGATCAAGGGCAACACCCGGGGACTTCGGCCTGACCTTCAACCCGGTGCTGGACGGGCGGTTCGTCGTCAGCGACGAGATCGTCATCACGCTCGAGGGTGAGCTGGTCGAACAGGCCGAGGACACAACGGACAGCTGAGCCCTGAGAAGCGGCCCTCGGCGGACCGGTCGTGACCACGCCCGTGGGGCCGGTGGTGGACCCAGGGCGCCAGAGGTCGTTGACTCCTCCCATGGACTCACAGGAGCTGATCAGTCGGGAGATCGCCGAGATCCATGGCCGTGAGCCCGCAGACGCCGGAGCCGGCCGCGCCCCGGCTGGACTTCCCGCCGTACCGGAGCTCGCTCCTGCGGCATCCGACCAAGGAGCTCCGGCACGCCGACCCCGAGGGTGTCGAGCTCGTGGCGCCGGTCTTCGGGCACTCCGACGTCGACCCGCTCGAGGCCGACCTCACGGTGCAGGCCGCGGGTGAGCCGCTGGGCGAACGGATCACGGTCGCCGGTCGGATCCTCGACAGCGACGGGCGCCCGGTACGCCGGCAGCTCGTCGAGATCTGGCAGGCCAACGCCGCGGGGCGGTACGTGCACAAGGGCGACCAGCACCCCGCCCCGATCGACCCGGCCTTCACCGGCGTCGGTCGTTGCCTGACCGGGGACGACGGCGGGTACCGGTTCACCACCATCAAGCCCGGCCCCTACCCGTGGCGCAACCATCACAACGCCTGGCGGCCCGCGCACATCCACTTCTCCCTGTTCGGCACCGACTTCACCCAGCGGCTGATCACGCAGATGTACTTCCCCGGTGATCCCCTCTTCGGGCTGGACCCGATCTACCAGTCGATCACCGACCAGCAGGCGCGGGACCGGCTGGTCGCCGCCTACGATCACGAGCAGTCCAGCCACGAGTGGTCGATGGGCTACCGCTGGGACATCGTCCTGACCGGGAGCCACGCCACCCCCTTGGAGCAGGAGGATCCGCTGTGACGCTCGCACCGACGCCGGGCCAGACCATCGGGCCCTTCTTCCACTACGCGCTTCCCTTCGACCATGACCGCGAGCTCGTGCCGGCCGGCGCCGCGGGGGCGGTGCGACTGCACGGCTACGTGCGCGACGCAGCAGGAGAGGGGCTGCCCGACGCGATGCTCGAGATCCGTCAGTCCGACGGCGAGGGCGTCGTACCCGAGGTGGAGGGCTCGCTTCGCCGGGACGGTACGACGTTCACGGGATGGGGTCGGTCTCACACGGACCGGAACGGGCACTACTGGTTCTCCACCCTCGAGCCTGGAGCGACGGCCGCGGGCGGACCGCCGTTCATCGCGGTGACGGTGTTCGCGCGCGGCCTGCTGGATCGTCTCTTCACCCGGGTCTACCTGCCCACGGAGCCGGAGGCGCTGGCGGAAGACCCGTTGCTGTCCACCCTCGACGAGGAGGACCGCGCTCGACTGACCGCCGTCCGCGACGGGGCGGCCAGCCTGCGCTTCGACGTGCATCTCCAGGGGCCGGGCGAGACACCGTTCCTGTCCTTCCCCCGGCACCGTCGCTGATGTCACTGCTCGAGCCGGGCTCGACCCGCGCCCACGGGGTGGCCGACGATGCCGCCCTCGTCGCGGCGATGGTGCGCGTGGAGCTGGCCTGGTACGACGTGCTCGTCGCCCAGGGTGTCGCGAGCGCCGACCAGGCCGCACGCGTGGCCGGCGCAGTGGCCGGATGGCACCCGGAGGTCGAGGGGCTGGTCGACGCCGCCGAGGCTGCCGGCAACCCCGTCGTACCGTTCGTGGCGGCGCTGCGGCGAGAGGTCGATGACGAAGGTGCGGCAGCGCAGCTCCATCGGGGGCTGACGAGCCAGGACGTGCTCGACAGCGCCCTGATGCTGCTGGCGCGGGATGCGCTCGAGCGGACCAGTGCCGACCTGGTGGCGATGGGCGGTCGTCTGGCCGAGCTGGCCGCGGAGCACCGCACGACCGTCCTGGCTGGTCGGACGCTGACCCAGCACGCGGTGCCGGTCACCTTCGGTCTGGTGTGTGCGCAGTGGCTGACGGGGATCCAGGACGCCCTCGACGAGGTGGACGCGACCTCGTCCGGCCTGCCCGTGCAGTGCGGTGGCGCCGCCGGCACGCTCTCCTTGGCTGCCGACGTGCTGCCGGACGCCGGCGCCGCCGCGCAGGCGCTGGCCGATGCCCTCGACCTGGCGGCACCCGCCCTCCCGTGGCACACCCGGCGGAGGCCCGTGACCCGGCTGGGGGACTGCCTGGTCGGGGTGGTCGACTCGGTTGCCCCGGTCGCTGCGCAGGTCGCGCTCCTGAGCCGCCCGGAGATCGGCGAGCTGAGCGAGGGCCGGACCCCGGGGCATGGCGGATCGTCGACGATGCCGCACAAGCACAACCCGGTGCTGAGCGTGCTGGTCCGTGCCGCCGCCCTGCAGGCGCCGTTCCTCGGGGCTCAGCTCCACCTGGCTGCCGCGCAGGCAGTCGACCAGCGCCCGGACGGCGCCTGGCACGCGGAGTGGCCGTCCCTGGCGAGGCTGCTTCGTCTCACGGTCACGGCCACGTCGCAGATGCGGGAGCTTCTCGACGGGCTCCAGGTCCACCCGGACGTGATGTCGTCCCGAGCGCGTGCGGCGGTGGGCGAGCTGCTCGCCGAGCGCGACGGCGCCGGCACGGTCGCGCCCGACGCCGACCCCGCGTCGTACCTCGGCCTGAGCGACGCCTTCATCGACAGCGCCCTGGACCGGTGGCGAGCCCGTGGCTGACCCGGTCCTGCTCGTCGGTGCCGGCCTCGGAACCACCGTGGCCGGACTGTGGAGCCGCTGCGCCCCACGGATCGAGCGTGCGGACGTGGTCGGCATCGACCTCCCCGGCCACGGTCACAGCCCGCCGGCGACCGGCGACGTGACGGTGGAGTCGCTGGCGGACGTCGTCCGGGACCGGGCGGAGGGTTTCGGGGATCGCCCGGTCTGGTACGCAGGTGTGTCCCTGGCCGGAGCAGTGGGACTCACCCTGGCCCTCGACCCCGGCCCGGTCCGCGGCGTGGCCGTCCTCGCTGCGGCGTCGCAGATCGGCGAGCCGCCGATGTGGCTCGAGCGGGCCGAGCTGGTGCGCCGCGGAGGTACGGCGGTCACGGTGGCCGGCAGCTCCGAGCGCTGGTTCGCCCCCGGGTTCGGAGCCCGTGATCCCGAGACGATGGGGAACATGCTCCGAGAGCTCACGGAGGTCGACGCGGAGTCCTACGCCGCCTGCTGCACCGCCCTGGCGTCGTACGACCTGCGCGGCCTGGTCGCGGATGCGAAGGTCCCGGTCCTCCTCGGCCGGGGCGAGCACGACGTCGTCGTGTCCGCCGACGCCTGGGCGCGGGACGCCGCCGCCCTGCCAGACGTCACGACCGTGCTCTTCCCGGGCTGCGGACACCAACCACCTGCCGAGGACCCGACCCGGGTGGCCGAGGTGCTCACGGACTGGATCCACGAAGGAGCGTCATGACCCCCAGTGATCGGTTCGACGAGGGCATGGAGGTCCGCCGAGAGGTCCTCGGCGAGGACTACGTGGACGCGGCATCGCGGCGAGCGACGCCGTTCACCGCCGACTTCCAACGGTTCATCACCGAGACGGCGTGGGGCTCGGTGTGGACGCGACCAGGGCTGGACCGGCGGACGCGCAGCGTCATCACGATCACCGCCCTGGTGGCCCACGGCCACTGGGACGAGCTCGCCCTGCACGTGGTCGCCGCCCGCCGTAACGGCCTGTCGGAGGACGAGATCGGCGAGGTGCTCCTCCACACGGCCGTGTACTGCGGTGTGCCGGCGGCCAACCACGCCTTCGCGATCGCCCGCGACGCACTGGCGGAGTACACCGAGCCACCGGACGGCTCATGACCGACGAGACCGTGACGCGCACCAGGGTCGGGATCGTCGGCGCGGGACCGGCGGGCCTGATGCTGTCGCACCTCCTCCACCGCGCCGGCATCGACGCGGTGAACGTGGACAACCGGACCCGACACGAGATCGAGACCACCGTGCGCGCCGGCATCCTCGAGGCCGACAGCGTGCGGCTCCTGACCGACACGGGCGTCTCCGACCGGGTTCTCCACGACGGCCACGCCCACGACGGCATCGCCCTGCGCTTCCACGGGGAGAGCCACCGGATCGACTTCAAGGACCTGGTCGGCGAGTCCGCCTGGCTCTACCCACAGACCGACGTCTTCGTCGACCTCGCCGACGCTCGCGCCCGCGACGGCGGCGACGTCCGGTTCGGGATCAGTGACACGCGGATCGTGGACGTCACGGGCGACAGCCCGGCGATGCTGTTCACCGACACGAGCGGCGCCGCCCACGAGGTCCGGTGCGAGGTGATCGTCGGCGCCGACGGCTCGCACAGCATGTGCCGTCAGCAGCTACCGGAGACGCAACGGCGGATGTACTCCAAGGAGTACCCCTTCGCCTGGTTCGGGTTCCTCGTCGAGGCCCCGCCCAGCGCCCCCGAGCTGGTCTACACGCACAGCGACCAGGGCTTCGCGCTGGTCAGCCAGCGCACGTCGAGCATGCAGCGCATGTACTTCCAGTGCGACCCCGACGAGGACGTGGCCGCGTGGTCCGAGGACCGGATCTGGAGCGAGATCCAGGGTCGGGTCGCCGGACCGGACGGGTTCGTCCTGAAGGAGGGCCCGATCGGCGACCAGGCCGTGCTCCGCTTCCGCAGCCTCGTGTGTGAACCGATGCGCTACGGCAACCTGCTGCTCGCCGGCGATGCCGCCCACACCGTGCCACCCACCGGAGCCAAGGGACTCAACCTGGCCCTGGCGGACGTACGCATCCTCGCGATCTGCCTCGAGCGAGCACTCAACGACGGTGAACCGGAGGCCCTCGACCAGTACGGACCTCTGGCACTCGACCGGGTCTGGCGCTCGCAGCACTTCTCCTACTGGATGACCCAGATGCTGCACGCGCTCCCGGACGGGGACCGGTACGACCGCCGCCGTCAGGTGGCAGAGCTGCGCAGCGTGGTCGGTTCCACCGCCGGCGCGACGTACCTGGCCGAGGGCTACACGGGCTGGCCGCAACGCTGACGGCGCGGGGGTGCCGTCACCCGGGCCGGCCCGGGCTGAGGACGAGGACGAGCGACCCGTCGTACGTCGGCTGGCTGCGCAGGTGCCCGTAGGTGCCGTCCCAGACCCCGTCGGCGAGGTCCGTGGCGAGTCGCCGCACGTACCCGTCGGCGGTGGGCGTGTCGACGAAGCTCCAGGCGGAGCAGGCCGTCCGCGCGGCTCGGTCCAGGAGCATCTCCGGTCGGCCGTAGTAGGCCTCGTTGAACCCGTCGACGCAGTCGAGCGGGATCGGGACGTTCGACACCTCGACCTCTCCGAGAACCCCGGCGATGGTCGCGATCTGCGGGTACCGGCCACCCTCAGCGGCGATGACGTCGGGTGCGTACTCGGCCAGCCAGAACCGGTCCAGCAGGCCCGGGTCGGCGGTCAGGATGGCCACAGGTCCCGTGGTGACACGTCGGAGCTCGCGGAGGCCCGCGGTCACGTCGTTCCACTGGTGCACGCTGAAGGTGGTCATGGCGGCGTCGAACGTGTCGTCGGCGAAGGGCAGCGCCTCGGCCACCGCGTCGACGGCAGGGGCCAGGTGGCTCGGGCGTTGGCTGCGCATGGAGGCGGAGGGCTCGACCGGAGTCACGAGCCGGTCGAGCGGCTCGTAGGACCCGGCACCGGCACCGACGTTCACGACCGAGCGGGCGGTCCCGAGCGCACGGCTGACGACAGCGGCGATCCGTGGGTCGGGTCGGCGGTACGTCGAGTACGCGACGCCGATCTGGCCGTAGTCCGCGTCGCCCGCGCTGCCGTCGTCGGACCTCGTCACGACCGTGCCCTCGTCACTGCTCCTGCTCGGTGGGGCGGATCAGGATCTCGTTGGCCGCGACACGACGGGGCGCACGAGGCTGCTCGGGGGACATACCGGAAACGCTACTCAGCGCGGTGCCGTGAGCTCGACGAGGATGTCGCCCTCCTGGACGACGTCGCCCGGCGCGACCTTGATGGCGGTGACCACGCCGCCGACCTCCGCCAGGACGGGGATCTCCATCTTCATCGACTCCAGCAGGCACACGGTGTCGCCGGCGGCGATCGTGTCGCTGACGGCGACCTCGACCACGATCACGTTGGCCACCATCTCGGCCAGGATCCGGACCGTCTGCTCGCGAGCCACGAGACCGAACCTAGTGGATACCCCCAGGTGGTCCGACACGGCCGTCGGCCGTCACCCGCGGTTCACCAGAGGGCGTAGGTCCGGCCGGGCTCCGGCCGGATGGCCGTGCGCTCCTCGGCCTCGGCGAGCCGCCGGCCGCGCGGACCGCTCGGTCGGGGGCCGGTCAGGCGCAGGTCGATCCGGATCAGCAGGTACCCGATCAGGAGACCGATCACCGCGCCGTACACCGTTGCGAGCGTGGCCTCGAGCACGGTCCGGCCGGGGTCCACCAGCGCGTAGGCGACCGGGGCGGTGAGGGCGACCCCGAACGCACACACCCACCAGCCCTGCCGGCGCCGCGCTCGCATGTGGGTGCCCCAGGTCAGCGCCGGCACGCCGAGGAGCGCGACGATCGGGCGCGGGAAGGCGCCGAGGTGGTGGTGGCTCCACCGGACCGCCTGGTCGAGGGAGTCGACCAGGCTCTCGGTGCCGTAGCGCCGCAGCAGCTCGGTGTACCCCAGGGTGAGCGCGAGCACCAGGCTGCCACCCACGACCGTCAGCACACCGCGGGTGCCCAGCCCGTGCCATCCCGCGCCCAGCCGGAGGACGGTGAGGAGGGAGGCCCCGAGCGACAGTCCGAGCACGGTGTACTGGAAGCGGTCGAGGTTGACCACCGGCTCCCAGGCGACGGTCGCCATCGAGCCGACCGCGGCGACCACGAGGGCGACCAGGTTCTCCCGGACCGCCCCGGCGAAGTGGACCGCCGGCACCGTGACCATCACCGCGAACACCGCGGTGAGCACGGCCGTCACCACCGCCGCACCGCTGCGCAACGGGTCGCTGTCCACCGCCACGACCAGGCCGCCGAGCGCCAGCGCCAGGATCGAGAAGATGAGGGGGCGGCCGCCGGTGCGGGCCGCCAGCCCCCAGGTGTACGCCGTACTGGCAGCGATCGCGCCCGCGTCGGCGAGCCACGTGGTGTTCACCCGGCCGGGCCCGTCGGCACCGGCGAGCGCGGCGACCAGCGCGGCGGCCGATGCCGCGACCACCACCAACCACAGCAGGACGGCCAGGCCGTGGGCTCGTCGGCGCTCCGGCAGGGGCGCCGCCAGGACCGGGCTCTGTGGTGCGGTCGGCTCGGACACCGGCGCCGACACCGGCTGCGGCGTCGGCTCAGCCGCCGGCTCCTGGCTCGGCTCCTGGGCTCGGCGACGCTGCGGTCGGTTCCTCGGCTCGGCGGGACACGCGGCGCGAGGTCGTGCGGGCCGCCCGCCTGCCGGCGCGCGGATCCGCGCGGCGACGTGGGGCAGCCCTGGACACGGTGGGTGAGGCTACAGGCGCCGGTTGGCCAGCGACGGGTTGGTGCGGCGGGCCTCCGCCACCGCTGCGAGGTCGAGCGCGGCACGCAGCGTGGCTGCCTCCGCGCCAGCCTCGACGAGGACGTCACCGAGCGGGCCGACCACCATCGAGTGGCCCGTGTAGCGCGGACCCGGCTGGCCGACCCCGACGACGAACACCGTGTTCTCGATCGCGCGTGCGCGCAGCAGGGTCGTCCAGTGGTCGACCTTGCGTGGCCCGGCGACCCAGGCGGCGGGCACGACCAGGACCTCGGCGCCGCGGTCGACCAGGGCGCGGGCGAGCTCGGGGAACCGCAGGTCGTAGCACGTCATCACGCCGACCGTCGTACCGCCGATCTCGACGGTCGCCGGCTCCCACGGCCCGGGAGCCAGCACGTCGGACTCGCGATAGCCGAAGGAGTCGTAGAGGTGGATCTTGCGGTAGTCCGCACGCGCAGCGCCGCGCACCACGACGGTGTTGTACGGCGCGGTGTCACCGCGCTCGAAGAGTCCCGCGATGACGGTCGTGCCGCGCTCGGAGGCGACCCGCTCCACCTCGGTCACGAAGGGGCCGTCGAGCGGTTCGGCGAACGCGGTGAGATCGGAGCCGGGTTCGCCGAAGTCACGGGCCCAGGCCTCGGGCAGGACCACCAGGTCTGTTCCCTCGGGGACCGCCGCCGCGAGCCGGTCCCGGTTCTGCACCGGGTCCAGCGACGACGCCTCCTGCACCAGCACGACCTGCATGGCCCCAGCCTGCCACCCGGCGGGCGCGGGGGCTCGCCGGCCACTGCCAGACTGGCCGGATGGAGTGGGCGGCCGTGGTCCTGACGGGCGGCGCCGCGGCACGCCTGGACGGCGCCGACAAGGCCGCCATCGAACACGCCGGCCGCACGCTCCTCGAGCACGCGCTCGCTGCGGTTGCGGAGGCGAGTGAGGTCGTGGTGGTGGGCCCCGCCGTGCCGACCTCCCGCGCCGTCACCTTCACCCGCGAGTCACCACCCGGTGGCGGGCCGCTCGCCGGGCTGTCCGCGGGCGTCGCCGCCCTGCTCGGAGATCCAGGACTGGTCGTGGTCCTGGCCGTGGACATGCCCCACGTCACCGCCGAGACGGTCGCCCGGCTGCTCGCGGCCGTGGGCGACGGAGACGGTGCCTGGCTGGCCGACGACGCGGGGCGCCGCCAGCTCGCCGGAGTCGTGCCCCGAGGCCTCGTGCCCGGCCCCGGTGAGTCGTACGGCGTACCGATGCGACGACTGATGGGGCTCGACCGGACCGTCGACGTGGCCTCGGTGGGCCACGAGGCCGACGACGTCGACACCTGGTCGGACCTCGCCCGCCTCCGAGTGGCGGACATTGGTCCCACGCCACGAGGGGATCGGACTTGAACACCCGCCCCGCTTTCGCGAGATTTGGCCTGTGAACCTCCACGACTGGATCGACGAGCTGTGTGATGCCCTCGACATCGAGACCGAGGTCGACGAGGCGCTGGTCCTCGACCTGGCCAAAGTGGCCGCCGACAATGTCGTCCGCAAGGCGGCGCCGATCACGACGTACCTCCTCGGGTACGCCGCCGGCAGCAGTGGCGCCGACGTCGAGGAGATCGAGCGGCTGGCCGCGAAGGCCCAGGCCCTGGGGGAGAACTGGGACCACCCGTCGGGCGCTCCGGATCCCATCGACGTGGACGACGAGGTCCCCGACGACAGCGTGGTGGACCACACCGGCGACGAGTACGAGTGACGAGCCGGTGAAGGCGATCGTCGTCCGCGAGCCGGGCGGTCCCGAGAGGCTCGAGTACGTCGAGGTGCCGGACCCGGTGATCGGGCCGGTCGACGTCCTCATCGACGTGACCGCGACCGCGGTGAACCGCGCCGACCTCCTGCAGCGCCAGGGCCACTACAACCCGCCGCCGGGCGCCTCCGACGTGATCGGGCTCGAGTGCAGCGGCACGGTGGCGGCCGTCGGTGAGTCCGTGATCGGGCACGACGTCGGCGACGAGGTGTGTGCCCTGCTCTCGGGCGGTGGCTACGCCACGCGTGTCTCGGTGCCGGCCGGGCAGGTGATGCCGGTCCCCGCGGGCGTCGACCTGGTGACGGCGGCCGCGCTGCCCGAGGTGGCGGCGACGGTGTGGTCGAACGTGATGATGGTGGCCGGGCTGGGTGCGGGCGACACCTTCCTGGTCCACGGCGGTGCCGGGGGGATCGGCACGTTCGCGATCCAGCTGGCCACGGCGGTCGGCGCGCGCGTGCTGACCACCGGCGGCTCGCCGGAGAAGCTCGCCCTCTGCTCGGAGCTGGGTGCCGACGTCACCATCAACTACCGCGACCAGGACTTCGTCGAGGTCGTGCGAGAGGTCACCGACGGTCACGGTGCCGACGTGATCCTCGACAACATGGGGGCGGCGTACCTCGGCCGGAACCTCGCCGCGCTCGCCACCGAGGGGCGTCTGGTGGTGATCGGGATGCAGGGCGGCACCACCGCGGAGCTCGACCTCGGGGCGCTGATGCGCAAGCGGGCGGCGATCGTCGCGACCACGCTCCGGGCGCGTCCGACCAGCGAGAAGGCCACCATCTGTCGGGCCGTGACCGAGCACGTCTGGCCACTCGTGGCCGACGGCACGATCCGGGCGGTCGTGGACACGACGATGCCGCTGGCCGATGCCGCCGAGGCGCACCGCCGGATGGAGAGCGGCGGCCACTCCGGCAAGATCGTCCTGGTCGCGTGAGCATCTCACGGCTGCGTTTGTAGTCTGGTGGGATGAGCTCACAGCAGGAGTCCGGACAGCAGCACGTGATCGTGGTCGGACCGGACGGTCAGCCCGTCGCCGTACCGGCGGACGCCGTCCAGCAGTCCGAGGAGGGTGACGGCGACGACCTGCGTGAGATCACCGACCTGGTCGAGCAGCCCGCGAAGGTGATGCGGATCGGCAGCATGATCCGCCAGCTGCTCGAGGAGGTGAAGTCCGCACCGCTCGACGACGCGAGCCGCAACCGTCTCAAGGAGATCCACCGCTCCTCGATCAAGGAGCTCGAGAGCGGGCTGGCACCGGAGCTGGTCGAGGAGCTCGAGCGCCTCTCGCTCCCCTTCACCGACGACGCCACACCGTCGGACGCCGAGCTCCGGATCGCCCAGGCCCAGCTCGTCGGCTGGCTGGAGGGCCTCTTCCACGGCATCCAGACGGCCATCTACGCCCAGCAGGTCTCGGCCCGTGCCCAGTTCGAGCAGATGCGGCGTGGTCTGCCGGTAGGTGGTCAGGGTCAGCCGACCCAGGGCCTGCGGCCGGGGGTCTCGCAGCAGTCGAACGAGGGCGACCCGGGCAGCACCCAGGGCGGGATGTATCTCTAGACCGGGGTACGCCGACCCAGTCGGCCGACGACGAGCAGGCCCAGCAGGCTGATGATCAGCAGCGCGGCCCCGGGGGCGAGCAGCCGCGAGAGGGGCGGAGGGGTCGCGTCCGTGACCTGGCTGAACTCCGCGGTGGCCGGCGGGGTCGGCGCGGGCTGGGCGCCGCTGCCGAGCCGGTTCACGACCTGACGCGTGAGCTTCGGGGTCGCCTCCGCCGTGGCCGGCATGGCCATCAGCCGGGCGCCGCGCTCGTTGACGAAGAAGATGTAGCGCGTGCCCTTGGTCAGGGTCGGCAGGGCGCACCTCGTCCCGACCCGGGCGGTGACCACCACCGACGGCTGGACCAGGGAGGACTGGTAGACGCGGTCCGAGACGACCCGGTAGGTGCGGGTGCGCTTCTTGCCGTCGCCGCGCGCGGGTCGCACCTTCTTCACCTCGCCGCGGAAGACGACATGCGCGCCGGCGATGTCCTGGCCGAGCGTCGTCTTCGGGCAGGCCGGTGCGGGTGCCGCGTGCGCGGGAGCGGCCGCGAGGGGTACGCCGAGCAGCGCCACGGCGGTCGCCGCGGCGGCGAGGGCGCGTCGTCCGGGCCGGATCACCGGGACATCACATCACAGCCCGAAAACCTCGGCGAGCACCGAGGCGACCCCGTCGTCGTCGTTCGCGGGTGCGACATGGTGGGCGGCCTCCAGCACCAAGGGGTGCGCGTTCGCGACGGCGTACGACGTACCGGCCCAGGCGAGCATCGGCAGGTCGTTGGGCATGTCCCCGAACGCGAGCACGTCACGGGGGTCGATCCGTCGCAGCTCACACAGCCGGGCGAGCGCTGCACCCTTGGTCACCCCGGCGGCGCTGATCTCCATCAGGCCGTCCACCGTCCAGGTGGCCGTCGCCCGGTCGCCCACCGCGTCGAGCACCCCGGACCGGAAGGTGACCGGATCCAGGGTCGGGTGGCGGACCAGGAGCTTGAGGGCCGGCTCGGTCCACACGGTGGCCAGATCGCCACGCGGGCTGCCGGGCGGCGCGTGACCGGGCTCCCTGTAGTCGGGGTCGAGCGCGATCCCGGCCAGGGTCTCGACGGCGAAGTGGCACCCCGGCACCCGCGACCGGATGGCGTCGGTCAGGGCCAGGCCCGGCGCCGGGTCGATGCCGTGGACCTCCAGCGCTTCACCGGTCGCGACGTCCAGGAGCAGCGCGCCGTTGGAGACCACCGCCAGCCCGCGGGAGCCGACGTAGGCCCAGAGGTCGGTCATCCAACGCCACGGGCGGGCGGTGACGAAGGCGACCTCCACCCCACGGTCGAGCACGTCACGCAGCACCGACGCCGTGTGCGGGGAGACGGAGCCGTCGGAGCGGAGCAGGGTGCCGTCGAGGTCGGTCGCGACGAGGCGCGGAAGCCTCACCGGGCCGCCGGCCCTGGGGAGCCCTGGATCGAGGCGTCGAAGGAGTCACCGTCGGGGTCTCGAAACCACCGGTCGAGCTCGGTGGCGGCACCCTCGTCGTACACGGTGCCGGTGACGGCGTCGGCGGCCTCCCGGACGACCTCGACCGACTGACCCATCGCCACGCCGCGGCCTGCCCAGCGCAGCATCTCGATGTCGTTGCGACCGTCGCCGATCGCGAGCACGTCGCCCCGGTCGATGCCGAGCTCGGCGGCGACCTGCGCCAGACCCGACGCCTTGCTGACGCCCACCGGCGACAGGTCGAGCCAGGCGGTCCAGCCGACGACGTAGTCGGTGCCGTGGAGCCCGAGCCGGGCGGCGAGCGCCACGAAGTCGTCGGCGGTCGCCTCGGGATCGCGGATGATGACGCGGCTGACGGGGAGCGAGACGAGGTCGTCCACCTCGGCGAGCCTCATCTCGCCACTGAGCTCACCCTGCGGGAACGGGCGGTTGACCCGGTAGCCGACGCCACGCTCCTCGACGGCGACGAGGGCGGTCGGGTGGTGCTCCAGCACCGCTGCGACGGCCGGCGCGGCGTCGAAGGTCTCCTCGTGCACGACCTCGAGCGGCGGGTAGCGGAAGAGCACGGCACCGTTGCTCGCCACCACCCACATCGGCTCGTCGCCGTCGGTGTGGAGGTCGAGGAGGTCCGCGATCCGGGTCATGCCGTGGGGTGACCGCCCGCTGGCGAGCACGATCCGGGCGCCCGCGGCACGTGCGCGATGTACGGCGGCGTACACCGGAGGACTGATCTGCTCGTACGTCGTGCCGACGCCCTCGACCCACTTCAGCAGGGTGCCGTCGATGTCGAGCGCGACCAGTCGTGGACGCCAGTCGGTCACCGCTGCGCTCCTGCCCGCTCGAACGCCAGCGTCACGCGGTGACCGGCTTGAGCACGTCGAGCCCGCCGAGGTAGGGCCGGAGCGCCTCGGGCACGCGGACCGACCCGTCGGCCTGCTGGTGGGTCTCCAGCAGCGCGATGATCGGCCGGTTGGTGGAGCAGAGCGTGCCGTTGAGGGTGGCGACGGGGCCGATCTCGCCGTCCTCGAAGCGGCCGCGGGTGTCGAGACGCCGGGTCTGGAAGTCGGTGCAGTTGGAGGTCGAGGTGAGCTCGCGATAGCGGCCCTGCGAGGCGATCCAGGCCTCGCAGTCGAACTTCCGCTGGGCCGACAGGCCGAGGTCGCCGGCCGCCACGTCGATCACGCGGTAGCAGAGCTCGAGCTTGTCGAGGAACTCCTTCTCCCACTCCAGCAGCCGGCGGTGCTCGGCGTAGGACTCCTCGAGGGTCGTGTAGACGAACATCTCGACCTTGTCGAACCAGTGCACCCGGAAGATGCCGCGGGTGTCCTTGCCGTGCGAGCCGGCCTCCTTGCGGAAGCACGGGCTGAACGCGGCGTAGCGCAGCGGCAGCTGGGCGCCGTCGAGGATCTCGTCGGAGTGGTACGCCGCCATCGGGACCTCCGAGGTGCCGACCAGGTAGAGGTCCTGGCCCTCGATCCGGTAGACGTCGTCGGCGGCCTGCCCGAGGAAGCCGGTGCCCTCCATGGCGCGCGGCTTGACCAGCGACGGCGCCACCACCTGGGTGAAGCCGGCCCCGCGGGCCTGGTCCAGCGCCATGTTGATCAGGGCGAACTCGAGCTGCGCGCCGACGCCGGTCAGGAAGTAGAAGCGCGAGCCCGACACCTTGGCGCCGCGCTCGAGGTCGATCGCGCCGAGCATCCGGCCGAGCTCGACGTGGTCGCGCGGCTCGAAGTCGAACACCGGCGGCGAACCGACCGTCTCGAGCACGACGTAGTCGTCCTCGCCGCCGGCCGGTGTCTCCTCGGCCGCCAGGTTGGGGATCTCCATGATCGCCGAGCGCCAGGTCTCCTCGGCCTCGGTCTGCGTGGCCTCGGCGGCCTTCACCTCGGCGGCGAGGTCCTTGGTGCGCGCGAGGAGGGCGGCCTTCTCCTCACCCTGAGCCTGCGGGATCTGCTTGCCGAGCTGCTTCTGCTCGGCCCGCTTCGCCTCGAACGTCGAGATCGCCGTACGCCGCGCACCGTCGGCGGCCAGGGCCCGGTCGACGACCTCGTCGGACAACCCACGCTTGGCCTGCGCGGCCCGCACCCGGGCGGGATCGTCGCGCAGCACCCTGGGGTCGATCATCTGGGCCCTCCGGGCCTGCTGGTCATGAAGCGGGTCATGCGGCCCAGGCTATCCGCGCGGCACGAGCCTCAGCACATCAGTAACGCCACCCAGGGGTGGGCTGGTCCACCTGCCTTCCCGGCATACTGGCGCCCGTGCTCGACCGCCGCCGCAGCGTGACCCTGGCCTGGGCCGGAGTGTGCGCGGCGCTGTTCCTGGTGCTGGCCTTCCTGGTCCACCTCCAGCGCGCCCCGCTGAACGGTGTCGACGACCTGGGCCGCACCGCCGAGCAGTGGGCGCACGGGCGGTCCGGGCTGCATTCCGTCCTGCGGGGGATCGAGACCGCCTTCGGGACCCTCGGGATGGCCGTCTGGACGACGCTGATCGCCGTACCGCTGTTCGTGCGCGGGCACCGACGCGCCGCGGTCTTCACCGTCGGGGTGATGGTCTCGACATCACTGCTCACCACCGGGGTGAAGCTGCTCTTCGGCCGCGACCGCCCGACCTGGCAGGACCCGATCGGCAAGCTGATCTCGAAGTCGTTCCCGTCCGGCCACGCGTCGAGCTCCTTCGCCCTCGCCGGCGTGCTGATCGTGATCGCCGCGATGCTGGTCCGCAAGGCCGTCCTGCGCCGTGCCGTCTACGCCGGGGCCGCGCTCCTGACACTCGTGGTCAGCGCCGACCGGGTGGCCCTCGGGCGGCACTACCCCACCGACGTGATCGGCGGCTGGCTGCTCGGCGCCTTCGTCCTCCTCATGTGGCTCTCCTTCTACAGCCCGCTCCCCCGCAGCCACGCCGAGACCGCGGAACCGCTGACCGAGGTGATCCGCTCGGAGCATCAGCTCGCCGTGATCCTCAACCCCTCCAAGCTCGACGACGTCGGCCAGTTCCGCTCGATCGTGGCCGCGATGGCCGCCGAGGCCGGCTGGTCGGAGCCGGTGTGGCACTACACGACCGTCGAGGACCCGGGCACGGGCATGGCCGAGGCCGCGTCGATCGCGGGCGCGGACCTGGTGCTGGTCTGCGGCGGCGACGGCACCGTGCGCGAGGTGTGCGCGGAGCTCGCCGGCACCGGCATCCCGGTCGGGATCATCCCCGCCGGCACCGGCAACCTGCTGGCCCGCAACCTCGACATCCCGCTCTATCTCCGGGCGGCCATCGACGTCTCCCTCAGCGGCCAGGACCGCGCCATCGACCTCGTCGAGGTCACCGGCGACGACATGGAGGACACCCACTTCATGGTGATGGCCGGCATGGGCCTCGACGCCGCGATGATGGAGGGGGTCAACGAGCAGTTCAAGGCCAAGGTCGGCTGGTTCGCCTACGTCGTGTCCGGTGCCAGGGCACTGATGTCGCCGGTGGTCCGGATGGAGGTCTCCATCGACGACGGCGAGTACACGTCGCATCGGGCCCGGACGGTCGTGGTCGGCAACGTCGGCTACCTCCAGGCAGGAATGCCCCTGCTGCCCGACGCCGCCATCGACGACGGCCTGCTCGACGTCGTCCTGCTCCATCCGAAGCGGTTCCTGTCCTGGGTGCCGCTCGCCTACCGAGTGCTCGCGAGGCGGCCCCGGACCGACGAGACGATCACCCGGATGCGCGGCCGCACCGTGACGGTGCGGGCGGCGAGCCTCACGCCTCGTCAGCTCGACGGCGACCCGCTCGGCGCCGGCCGCGAGCTCCGGATGACCTGCCTGCACGGCCGGGTCCTGGTCCGCGTTCCCCGCTAGCTCGAGCAGGTGCCGTAGGTGCCCCAGAAGTCGTCGATACAGGCGGTGCCCACGTCGACCGGCTCCAGCCTCGTGCCCGACGAGTCGGTGACCTGCCACTCGTAGACGTGGAACTGTCCGGGACCCCCGGTCTGGACCCGCGTGAACACCTGGCCGTCCGGTCCCATCCACGTCTCCGCTCGTCGGACCTTGCCGTCGAGCACCAGCCCGAGGTCGGTCGTCGGGAGGACCTCACCGCTGACCGACAGGGGTACGAGCCGACCGTCGACGAAGGCCAGGAGGTTCCAGGTCGACTTGGAGTTGTCGATCACGGCGATGCCGCGTACTCCGTGGCCGAGATCGACGTACTTCTTCACCAGGGTGGGGGTCGCGAAACCGGCCGGTGCAGACACCTCGTGGCCGTCGATCGTGCCGCGGACGTCGTAGCCCTGCTGGAGGAACGAGCTCACCTTGACCGCGCCCTCGACCACGTCCAGGGCGGTCGAGCCCTCGTGCCACCCGTGGACCTCGTCGGCATAGTCCTCCGAGGACACGCGCGGCAGCAGGGCCGGGAGCGAGCCGTGCGGGCCGGGATCGAAGGCGTTGTCGACGCCGTCGGAGCACGGGGCGGGAACGTGCTGGGCCACGACGTCCCAACACCAGGTGCCCACGTCCACGGCGGCCAGGCTCCCGTGTCGGGGAACGAACCGCGACGCCCGGACGGCGAGGTGCCTCGCCCCGTGCTGCATCGGGTCGAGGAGGCCGCTCATCGGAACTCCCGCCGGTGTGATCCAGGAGGTCACCAGCCCGGGTGCCACGCCGAGCCCCGCCCCCTCGTTGCCGATGGAGCTCGACTGCGCGATCACGTGCAGCCTCCCGTTGCGAAGCCCCTCGATCCCCCAGTTCGGGCTCACGTCGCTCCTGACCGTCAGGATCCCCTGCCCGACGCTGCCCACATCGGCCAGTCCGGCCAGACCCACCAGGTGCCGGTCCGACTGAGTCAGCGGGTGCGACGGGTCGGCGGCGAGGGTGACGGTCAGCGTGTGGCCCGACTCGCGGATCCGATCGGGGTGCCCGTCGCCGTCCACGTCACCCGACAGGCTGTGGGCGACGTCCGGCGTCGGCACCGGGAACCGGTGGGAGGGCACCGGGAAGCGGTCCGACGGCACTGGCCGGTGGTCCCCGTGGCCGCCCAGCAGCAACACGGGCACAGCCACGGCAGCGACCGCCGCCGCAGCCACCAGCGCCACGACCGCCGGGCGCCGCCAGAGCGGGGTCGGGGTCCTCGGCTGCGGGGCAGCGTGCCCGATCTCCTCCGGCTGCACGAGCTCGGCGCGGGCGTGCAGAGCCGCGGCGAGGCGGTCCTCGAGTGCGGTGCTCATGCCTGGTCTCCCATCATCGTCTCGAGGTGGTCGAGGGCGCGGCTGGCGGTGGACTTGACGGCGCCGCGCGAGATGCCGAGGGCCTCGGCGATCTCGGCCTCCGACAGCCCGGACCAGTAGCGCAGGACCAGGACCTCGCGCTGGCGCGGCGCGAGCCGGTGGACGGCGGCCAGGATCTCGCGATGCTCCTCGGCGAGAACGACGCGCTCGTCGGGCCGCGCGGCCTCGAGGGTGCGCGGAGGCAAGTACCCCCGGGCGGTCCGCCGACGGCGTAGGGCCGAACGGGACCGGTTCACGACGGCCTGCCGCAGGTAGGCGAGTGCCTTGTCGGGGTCGCGGAGCCGGCTGCCGTTGGCCGCCAGTCCGGCGAACGCATCCTGGACGACGTCCTCCGCGCTGGCTCGGTCGTCGACGAGCAGGACGGCCAGGCGCACCAGCGACAGCCGGTGGGCGGCGTACAGCTCCCCCAGGTCCAGAGGGATCACGCGATCGGCAGACACCGTCACAGTCGCCCGCCCTTCACGTGGTCCGAGAAGCCGAGGTCGGCTCCCTGTCATCTCATGAGACGCCTGGGACCGGTCGAGGTTGCTCCGTCTGGTCGACGTGCGTGCCGGCCGTCAGGCCGCTCGCTCCGGCCGTGCCGTCCCGAGGTCGTCGGGTCGGCGCGCCTCACCCGGGCCGCGCGTGCGCGATCGCCTCTTCCTCCTCGGGCGAGAGCTGCTGCTGGGAGGCCCAGGCGGTGACGTTCTTGGCATAGGTGCGGGCGTCGGTGCGGCCGTGGATCGAGGTGAGCACCACGCCGTTGCCGGCGTCGTCGAGCAGGGCGAGCGACCACGAGAGGTGCCCGCCCAGGTCGCCGAAGGCGTCGTAGCGCACCACCGCGAGGTGGCGCAGCGCGTCACCGCCCTCCGCGCGGAGCGCGGCGACCTCCTGCCGCAGCCCCTGCACGTCCTCGGGCAGGGCATCGACGCTCGAGCCACGGCGTACGGCGGACTGTCGGCGTAGGGCCACGACGGCCAGCCCGGCGGCCGCCAGCGCGACCAGCAGGGTGACGACGTCGAGGATCCACACGATGAGCGAGCCTAATCGCGCGCCGCCGCGCCGTGGAACACTGACGCGCGTGAGTACGACGTCCGGCGCTGGCCGCCCTCAGCGCATCGTCTACCAAGGCGAGCCCGGCTCGAACTCGCACCTGGCCTGCCAGGAGCGCTATCCCGGGGCCGAGGCGGTCGCCTGTGCCAGCTTCGAGGACACCTTCGTGGCCGTCGAGAGCGGTGCCGCCGACCTGGCGATGATCCCGATCGACAACTCCTTGGCCGGGCGGGTCGCCGACATCCACCACTTCCTCCCCACCTCTCCCCTGCACATCGTGGGCGAGCACTTCCTCCGGATCCGCTTCGCGCTGATGGGTGTGCCGGGCGCGACCCTCGACGACGTGAAGACCGTGCACAGCCACGTGCACGCGCTCGGCCAGTGCCGGCGGGTGATCAGCGAGCACGGCTTCGTGGCGGTGATCTCCGGCGACACCGCCGGCGCCGCCCGCGAGGTGAAGGAGGCGGGCGACCGCACCCAGGCCGCGATCTCGCCGCCGCTGGCGGCCGGGATCTACGGCCTCGACGTCCTGCTCGACGACGTCGAGGACGAGGACCACAACACCACGCGCTTCGTGATCCTGTCCCGTGACTTCCTCCAGGCGCCGGCCGGGGACGGCCCCGTCGTGACCAGCTTCGTGTTCAACGTGCGCAACCTGCCGGCCGCGCTGTACAAGGCGCTCGGCGGTTTCGCCACCAACGGCGTGAACATGACCAAGCTCGAGAGCTACATGGTCGGCGGCGAGTTCACCGCGACGCAGTTCCTGGCCGAGGTCGACGGGCACCCCGACGACCTGCCGGTACGGCGCGCGCTGGAGGAGCTGGAGTTCTTCACCACCGAGGTGAAGGTGCTCGGGGTCTATCCGGCCGACCCGTTCCGGGCCGGCTGACCCGAGCGTCCGGTCACGACGGAGCAGGCGCTAGCTGCCCGCGTTGGTGGTGTCGCCGGCCATCAGGTTGAACATCGCCCCCTGCGGGTCGGCCAGCACCGCCATCCGACCGACTCCCTCCACGTCGAAGGCAGGTGCCACGACCTGACCACCGAGCTCCACCGTCTTCGCCACCGCCGCGTCGACGTCCTCGACGTTGAAGTAGATGTTCCAGTGCGGCGGCACGTTCTCCATCGGCGGGTTCATGGCGCCGCCGACCATCCGGCCCTCGGCATTGGTGAGGACGGTGTAGGTGTCGTCCCCCATCGGCTCGGCCTTCGAGCCCATCCCGAGGACGTCGGCGTAGAACTGCGTGGCACGGGGGATGTCGGGAGTCATGATCTCGTTCCAGATCGGGGTGCCCGGCTCGTTGGCCCGCTGGGTGCCGATCGTGTCCTTCGCCTGCCACAGGCCGACTCGCGCCCCGGTCGGGTCCTGGATCGCCGACATCCGGCCGTTGGTGTTGACGTCGAACGGGCCGGCCTCGACCTTCCCGCCCGCGGACTCGACCTTCGCGGTCGCGGCGTCCACGTCGTCGACGGCGAGGTAGACGCCCCAGAACGCGGGGTGTCCTTCCATCCCGGGCATCTGACCACTGATCCCGCCGATCTCATCGCCCTCGATCGTGGGGATGTAGTAGTGCCCCATCTCGCCCATGTCGTGGTCGTCGAACGACCAACCGAACAGGTCGCCGTAGAACGTCTGAGCCGCGGACTGGTCGGGCGTCATCAGCTCGATCCAGCTCGGCGTGCCCTGGTCGTAGTGATCGAACGTCGGCATGGTGCTCTCCCTCGGATGGGTGGATCGACCCCGACCTCCTGCCTACACCCGCCCACCGACCGTGGCAACGGGTCAGGGGTGAACGCCGCACGAACGGCCGCCCGATAGGTTCGACGGGTGGATCTCGCCGTCGTCGCCGTCTCGTTCGGGGCGATCTTCCTGGTCGAGCTCCCCGACAAGACGTTCGTAGCGGCGCTCGTGCTCGCGACCCGCTACAAGCCCTGGGCGGTGTGGGTCGGCGTGGGCCTGGCGTTCTTCGTGCAGACCCTGATCGCGTGCACGGTCGGCCAGGTGGTGACCTACCTGCCGCACCGGGTCGTCGAGACCGTCGCCGGGCTGATCTTCCTCGCCGGCGGGATCCTCCTGCTCCGCGAGGCGCCCAAGGCCGACGCCACCGAGGCCGAGACCGAGGAGGAGTACGAGGCCATGGCGACCTCCCCGAAGTCCGGTCTGGCGGCGATCGGCGCCAGCTTCCTCGTGCTCTTCGCCGCCGAGTGGGGCGACCTCTCCCAGCTGCTGACGATCAGCCTCGTCGGCCGCTACCACGACGCACTCTCGGTCTTCGTCGGAGCCTGGGGAGCGCTCCTGGTCGTCTCCGCCTTGGCCGTCGTCGCCGGCCGCTTCCTGCTGCAGCACATGCGGCTCTCGACGATCCACTACATCGGGTCGGGCGTGTGCTTCCTGCTCGCCGGGCTGACGGCGTACCAGGCCGTCGCGGGGTGACCCCGGACGCGTCGGCACCCTAGAGTGCGGCCCATGTCGACGAACCCCGCCACCGGCGACCGTCCCGCCCATGGCGCCGACTCCGAGGTCGGCCAGCTCGGCACGGTCATGCTCCACCGCCCGGGCCACGAGCTGAAGCGGCTCACCCCGCGCAACAACGACCGGCTCCTCTTCGACGGCATCCCCTGGGTGGCCCGCGCCCAGGACGAGCACGACGCGTTCGCGGCCGCCCTGCGCGAGCGCGGCGTCGAGGTGCTCTACCTGATGGACCTCCTCGTCGAGACGATGGCGAGCGAGCAGGCGCGTGACGACGCGATCGCGACCGCGCTGTCGAGCCTGCACCTCGGCGGCACCATGCGCGCCTGGCTCGGCCCGATGCTGCGCGAGGCGTCCCCGGCCGACCTGGCGACGTACCTGACCGCGGGCATCCGCAACGACGAGGTGCGGGGCGGCTTCGGCCTGGTGACCTCGCTGCTGCCCTCCGACGACTTCCTGATCGACCCGCTGCCCAACCTCCTGTTCACCCGCGACTCCTCGGTGTGGGTCCGCGACCACGCGACGATCACCTCGCTGGCGATGCCGGCTCGGGCGCGAGAGACCCAGCTGACCGAGCTGATCTACACCCAGCACCCGCGCTTCGCCGGCACGCCGACCCTGCACGGCTGGCGCAACGAGCACGTCGAGGGCGGCGACGTCCTGCTGCTCGCACCCGGCGTCCTGGCGATCGGCGTGGGCGAGCGGACGACGCCCGCCGGCGCCGAGCAGCTGGCGCGCGAGGTGTTCGGGGCCGGCCTGGCCCACACGGTGCTCGCCGTACCGATCGCCCAGAAGCGGGCCACCATGCACCTCGACACCGTCTGCACGATGGTCGACGTCGACAAGATCGTGATGTACCCCAACGTCGCCGACTCCCTGACGGCGTACGCCGTGACGGTGGCCGACGGCGAGGGCGACAAGCTGGAGCTGAACGTCGCCGACGCCGAGCACTTCCTGATCGCGGCTGCGAAGGCGATGGGGATCGACACCCTCCACCAGATCGACACCGGCCTCGACCCGGTCACCGCCGAGCGCGAGCAGTGGGACGACGGCAACAACACGCTGGCCATCGCCCCGCGGGTGGCCGTGGCCTACGAGCGCAACGACGAGACCAACGACCGGCTCGAGGACGCCGGCATCGAGGTGCTCCGGATCGCCGGCTCGGAGCTGGGCTCGGGGCGCGGCGGCCCGCGCTGCATGAGCTGCCCGATCTCCCGGGCGTCGCTGGCCTGACCCTGGAGCGCTCGCGGTCGTCGTCGCCCGGGGCTATCGTCCGGAGCCTGCCGCCGCTCGGCGGTACGGGTCAGCAGGAGCGCAGATGGCAGGTCCTTCGGAGAACGAGGTTCGAGAGTTCGCTCTCGCCTACCGCTCCTTCCTGGAGTGGATCCACTCCGAGTACCTCGTCGCCCGCGATCGCAACGAGGTCGTGGCCCTGGTCTCCGACTTTCTCGGCGCCGAGGGTCGCGAGCGGTCCTTCGTGGGCCGCTCCCTGCCCCCCTTCGAGCACGTCAACCTGCAGACGGCCCTCGACGCTTGGGTGACCCACCCGGGGCGATCGGTGGCCGTGCACGGCATCACGCTGCCTCCCCACTACGAACCGATCACCCTGCAGCAGCTCGTCACCGGCGAGGGGATCCCGCCCCTCAGGCTGTCGGCGCCGTCGTTGGCGGACCTTCCCAACGGGCCCGACTCGACGCTGGGATGCCTGCTCCTCGCTGCCCTGCTCGTCGAGGACGAGCGAGGGCGCTACGTCGTCATGGTGGTGGGTCCGTCGGAGCACTCCCACGACCTGCGGGTCGAGGTGGCGGGACTCCCGGTCGAGGAGGCCCAGGCCGTCCACGCGGAGCTCGACGAGCTGCGCAACCGGCTCAACGTCTACCGCGGCCACCTGCTCGATGTCGCGATCTCACCGATGGGCGGCGTGTCCCTCACCTTCGGCGAGGTGCCGAGTACCGCCCGTGCCGACGTGATCCTGCCCGAGCTCGTCCTGACCCGGGTCGAACGGCACGCGCTCGGGGTCTCGGCACACCGGGACGCCCTGCTCGCCGCCGGCCAGCACCTCAAGCGCGGGCTGCTGCTCTTCGGTCCACCCGGCACCGGCAAGACCCACACCACCCGGTACCTGATCGGGCAGATGACGGAGTACACGCGGCTCGTCCTGACCGGTCGTTCGCTGCACGCGATCGGCTCGGTCGCGGAGCTCGCGCGCGACCTGCAGCCCGCGGCGATCGTGCTCGAGGACGTCGACCTCGTCGCCGAGGACCGCAGCTTCGGGCCGGGGTCGAGCTCGGTGCTCTTCGACCTCCTCGATGCCATGGACGGTGCCGCCGGTGACGCCGACCTCCTCTTCGTCCTGACGACCAATCGTGCGGATCTGTTGGAACCCGCGCTGGCCGCCCGGCCAGGGCGGGTCGATGTCGCTGTCGAGATCGATCTGCCCGATGCCCAGGCGCGTCGCCGGCTGCTCGACCTGTATGGCCGCTCGGTCCCCCTGCAGCTGTCCGAGGACGAGATCGAGACGGTCATCGAGCGCACCGACGGCGTGACCGCGTCGTTCCTCAAGGAGCTGCTTCGTCGCGCGGTCCTCGAGTCTCTGTTCGACAAGACGCCCCTCGACACCGTGACCGCCGAGCACGTCAGCCGCGCGCTCGACGACCTGCTCGACAGCGGGCAGCACGTGACCCGCTCGCTCCTCGGCGTCGGCAACGACCCCGAGTCGGGTCCGGCCGGGCCGGGCCTGGGACCCCCGCCCTGGCCCGGACGGCACGGCTTCAGCGGCTTCTCCGTGCGCGGTCGACCCCACGACGGTCCGTAGTCGGGCCGGCTCGAGAGCCGGCTGCCATGCTCCAGGGGTGCGCGTGACGATCCGGGTGAAGCCTGGTGCCGGCAGACCGTGGTCGGGGGCCGCTACGACGACGCGCTCGTCGTCCGCGTGAGTGAGCGGGCTGTCGACGGGGAGGCGACCGACGCCGCGCTCCGCGCCGCGGACGACGCGCTCGTCGTACGGCGGGCGGACGTGCGCCTGCTGACGGCGCGACGAGCCGGACCACGGTCGTCGAGATCGACCATGTCGACGGTGTCGCGGAGCGGGTGCGCGACCTCCTCGACGCGTGAGCGTCCTGCGGCCTCCGGGGTCGCCGCCCAAACAGCGCAATTGCGCCGGTTCGACACCTGATCCGGGCCGGCGGCCGTCATTTCGGCGCAATTGCGCCAGTTGGGCGCCCGAGAAGGCGACACACGCCAGGGCATGAAGCGGCCCGGCCGATGTTGACGGGGGAGGCAACAGCGGCCGGGCCGTGCACGACCGTAGCGAACGGTGGGCAGACGGTTCAACCCACCACGCACAGGTGATCTCTCAGCGCAGGGTGACCTGGCGGTTGACCAGCTCGATCCGGGCGGAGCGCTCCTCCGACGTGAGCTCGCGCGGGTCGTCGAGAGCCGCGGTCAGCCGCTCCTGCAGCGCCGCCACCGGCACCTCGAGCGCCGCCGCTCCGGTGCCGAGCGGAAGGTCCCAGACCGGCACCGCGAGCCCGTGGGCCCGGAACATCCCGACCAGCTTGGAGTCTTCGACCAGCACGTCCTCGCCGGCCGCATGGAGCCGCGCGAGGGCGTCCATCAGCGGCGCCTCGTCGTACCCGAGCACCCACCGGAGGTGCTCCTTGGGCCCGGCGTCGATCCAGTACGCCGCCTCGACGGAGGAGAGCCTGCCCGAGGGTGCGACGGCGCCGTTCGCCTCCTCGAGAGCCTCGGCGGTGCTCGCGTCGCGGTCGGTCACGTCGTCCAGCCACCACTCGAAGCCGTCGTGCACGGTGATCTCGAGGGGCTCGTCGGCCACCAGGTCCTGCAGCCGTACGCCGGCTCCCGGCGGGTCCACGAGCCCGACCACGCCCGGCTCGTCGGTCGCCAGCGCCTTCTCCAGCACCGCGGCGAGGTCACGGGACGGGTCTCCGAACGAGTGCCGCACCTGCAGGCCCAGCCAGACCTCGCCGCTCTCGCGCACCATCGCGGGCGCGGCCATCGGCAGCAGCGAGCCGAGGGTGACCGTGCGCTCGCCGACCCGCAGCGGTGCCGTCGCCGACGGCACGAACTCGCGCAGCGCCACCAGGTCGCGCTCCGCCACCAGCCCCTCGAAGGGTCGGATCACGAAGGCCCCTCCGGCCGAGCCGTGGCACGCCTTGTAGCGCTTGCCCGAGCCGCACGGGCACGGCTCGCGCGGCCCCACGGCGCCGTCGGTGGTCGCCCGGTCACGGGCCTTGGTGCGGGAGCGCTTCGCCATGCTCCCGAGGCTAGCCGGAGGAGGCCGTCGGCTGAGGCGTGAGCCAGCCGAGCATCTGGGCCGGCCGGTCGGTGATCACGGCCTCGACCCCGAGCGAGAGGCACAGGTCCAGCTGCTCGTGGGTGTTCACCGTCCACACGTGCAGGTCGCGGCCGGTCCTCGTGAGCCGCTCGGCGAACTTCGGGTGCCGGGTCAGCGTGCCGATGCCGGGACCGAGGATCCAGCCGTCCTCCAGGACCGGCTTGAGCATCGGCCAGTGCCGCGACCGCTCGATCAGCATCACCAGCCGGAGATCGGGTGCCAGCCGCTGCACGCGCTGCAGGGCGACGTAGGAGAAGCTCATCACCCGCACCGGGCTGTCCGGCCCGGTCCAGTCGAACTCGGCGAGCAGCTCCACCAGCCGCCGCTCGACCAGCCCGCCGTACCGCGTCGGGTGCTTGGTCTCGATGGCGAGCTGGATCGGCGTCTCCGCTGCCTCGACCGTCTCCATGAGCCGGCGCAGCGTGAGCACGCGGTCGAGGTCGGGGTCGCGGTCGCTCACCTCGTCGTCGAGGGCCGCCCACGGGTTCTTCCAGGACGCGAACTCGAGCTGGTCGAGGTCGGCGAGGTCCATGGTCGAGACCAGGCCGTTGGTGCTGGCGGTACGCCGGAGGTTGCGGTCGTGGACACAGACCAGGTGGCCGTCGGCGGTCAGCCGTACGTCGCACTCCAGCGCCTCCGCCCCGTCACGGATCGCCTCGACGTAGGCGCCCAAGGTGTGCTCGGCATTGTCGAAGCTCGCGCCACGATGCGCGACGACCTGCGGCCTCATGACTGCAGTCTGACCCACCAACAGCCCAGATCAACGGCAACGGGGCGCGGTCGATGGCACGTTCACCGACTCTTCCGCCGCCGGTTCCCTCGGGTCTACCCTGGGGACGGCTTCGGGCAGCCGGCCGCCTGCACCCGGATCTCCGGGACGGTGAATGCCCCTCGATGATCGACCTGTCCGTGATGCGCCCTCACCGGGCGGACCCGCCAGGCAACGCAGGCCCCTGCTGCCGCAGCCGCGGCGTCCGCCGGAGAGAAGCAGCGTCATGACCGATCCCAAGTCCATGGCCCGTCGGCTGCGCGCCGACCTGGCCGCCCGCGACGTTCCGCTCAGCCACAGCGAGGCCCTCGAGCTGGTCGCGCACCAGTACGGCGTCCGCGACTGGAACACCCTCGCCGCCCGCCCACCGGCGGACCCGACCGTCGTACCGCCCGAAGGCCCGGCCGTCCCGATCCTGCGGATCTTCGACCGGGACAAGGCCGTCGAGTTCTACGTCGACTACCTCGGCTTCACCCTCGACTGGGAGCACGGCGGCCACGCCGACCACTCGCCGCTCTACGCCCAGGTGACCCGAGGCGCGGCCCGGCTCCACCTCAGCGAGCACCATGGCGACGCGAGCCCGGGCGGAGCTGCGTTGATCCCGGTCCCGGACATCGCAGACCTGCACGCCCAGCTGCACGGCCGCGACTACGACTACGCCCGGCCCGGGATCAGGGACGAGGAATGGGGCCGGGTGATGGTCGTGATCGACCCGTTCCACAACCGGATCGTGTTCCACCAGCCGGTCGGCGACGAGGTCGAGCCGCGACCCAGCGAGGCGGCTGCGCCGATCGAGCTGAGCTACGAGCTCGACTGCACCGCGGCTGACGCGTTCGACGCGTTCACCCGTCGGATCGACGAGTGGTGGCACCCGGCGTACGCGCCGGCGGGTCTGGAGCGGGTCGAGATCGACGGCGAGGTCGGCGGCCAGGTGTCGATGCTCCTGGCCGACGGCACGACGTACCCGTGGGGGACGGTGACGGTCTGGGAGCCGCCACGCGAGTATGCCCAGACCTTCACGCTCGCCCAGGACCCCGAACACCCCAGCATGCTCTCGGTGCGGATCGAGCTCACCGGGGCGAACGGGCGCCGTCATCCCGGGTCGCGGCTCCACTTCGCCCACGGCGGCTGGACGGCCGGGAACGTCGCGGGGCGTGCGCGCTTCACCGAGTGGAGCATCCTGCTCGACCGGTTCGCCGCGGTCGCGGACGGGCTGCCCGTACCCGACGTACCGCCCTCCGTCACGGGCGAAGGGTCGGGCTAGCGTGGTCGCATGACCACCCCACGGAACAGCGACGTGACGGTCCGTGACAACCCCGGGGCGAGCCGGTTCGAGGCGTACGTCGACGGGCGGCTCGCGGGCTTCTCCGCCTACGAGCTGACCGACGACGTCATCACCTTCACCCACACCGAGGTGGACGACGCGTTCGAGGGGCAGGGCGTCGGGTCCGCGCTGGTCCGTCAGGAGCTCGACGCCGTGCGCGAGACCGGCGGCCTGCGGGTCCGGCCGAGCTGCCCGTTCGTCCGCGCGTGGATCGACAAGCACCCCGAGTACGCCGACCTCACCCGCCGCCCATGAGTCTCTCCGACGACTTGCGCACGTACCTCCAGGAGTGTCGCGACGACGTCCTCGGTTCGCTCGACGGCCTGTCGGAGTACGACGTACGCCGGCCGCTCGTGCCGTCCGGCACCAACCTGCTGGGCCTGGTCAAGCACCTGACCGGGATCGAGCTGGGCTACCTCGGCGCGTGCGTGGGCCGGCCGTCGCCGGTGGCTCTGCCGTGGGAGGACGACGGCTCGGTCTGGGAGTCCGCCGACATGTGGGCGACCGCGGACCAGGGTCGCGACTACCTGGTCGGGCTCTACCGGACGGCGTGGGCGCACAGCGACGAGTCGCTCGCCTCACTCCCCCTGGACGCTCCCGCGTCGGTCGCGTGGTGGCCCGAGGAGCACCGGGCGACGACGTTCGGTCACCTGGTCGTGCGGGTGGTCGCCGAGACCGCGCAGCATGCCGGGCACTGCGATCTCGTGCGAGAGCTCATCGACGGCGGCTCGGGCCGCGACGCGCACGACGACGCCTGGTGGGCGGCGTACCTGCAGAAGATCCAGGACGCCGCCGACCGGCACCGTTGAGTCTTGGGTCAGGCCGTCCGGTCGACGAGCTCCGGGCCGGCGTCATCGCGCCGGTGGCGCGGGGGCTGGGTGGACGGGTGGACCTCGCGGGCGAGGCGGCTGACCACGGAGAAGCCTCTGCCCCGCGGGTGCTCGAGGAGGTGTGCCCCTCGGCCAGATGTGTCGCTGTGGCCCGTCGCAGTGGCAGGCGCGTCCATGAGCTGGGTGTTCATCATCAGTCCCCCCGGACCGTTGTGTTGACGGCCCGGCCGGCCGCCCCCCTCAGAAGCAGAGCTCCTGTTAACGAGAACGGTGACACCGAATCACCCCCGTGTCCCGATTTCCGTGAAATTCGTCACGTCGAGGGATGAATCGGCCATTCCGGACCCCGTTCTCGACGGATTCGGTCGCACCCGGCGGCCGGCCCGCGGCTCTTCACCGACGACGCGGGCGTGGGCACCTACGAGCTGGTCGCCTCCGAGCACTACGAGAACGGCGTGGTCTACCTCTGCTACCGGCCGCGGACGTGACCGAGCCGCACGGGGCTGCTCCCCACCCCGTCCTCGGCCGCCGGGCTCCGTGCCGGCTGCGGTCCGCCGGCTGCCCTGCTGGCTGCCCAAGCGGCGCAATTGCGCCGGTATGACAGCTGGACGGGTCGTCTGACCGTCACAACGGCGCAATTGAACGGTTCTGGCGGCCGGAGCGGCGCACGTCAACGGGACCTGAGGAAGGCGCCGAAGTGGGGCACCGTGAAGGCGATCCGGCCTCGTTCGCCGGAGTAGATCAGGCCCTTCTTCAGCAGCGCGTCGCGGGCGGGTGAGAGGGACTGGGGCTTCTTGCCGAGCACCGCCGCCACGTCGGCGGTCGGCACCGACTCGACCTCGTCGAGCACCTCGCCGCCCTCCGACAGGGCGGACGCGGCGTCGGCCATCGCCCGGAGGTATTCCCGCTCTCCCGGTGTCGCCCGCTCGTAGCGCGAGCCGAAGAAGCCGACCGCGAGCTCGCGCTCGGCCTCCGGCGCCCCGACGGTCACGTCGGCCGCGCTGATCGGTGACCGCGGGGCGAGGTCCCACACGGTCTTGCCGTAGGCCTGGATGAAGTAGGGGTAGCCACCGGTGGCGGCGTACAGCGCGTCGAGCGCCGCCGCGTCGTACGCCGCGTCCTCGGCCTCGGCGGGCACCCGGAGCGCGAGGTCGGCCGCGTCGCGGTCGAGACGGTCGATGCGTTGGTAGCCGAAGAGCCGCTCGGAGTAGGACTTCGCGGCCGAGAGCACGGCAGGCAGGTGGGGCAGGCCGGCGCCGACCACGATCAGCGGCAGCCCCGACTGGCTGATCTCATGGCAGGCCGCGCACAGGGCGGACACGTCGTCGGGCCGGAGGTCCTGCATCTCGTCGAGGAAGACCGCGATGCCCAGACCTCGGTCCGCGGCGAGGCCGCCGAGGTCGGTGAAGAGCTCGACCAGGTCGATCTCGACGTCACCGGAGTCGGCCCGGCCACGCACGGCCGGGGCGTCGATGCCCGGGTGCCACTGGTCGCGGAGCTTCGCGCCCGTCCCGGCCTCACGCTGGGCGAACGAGCGGATCACCCCCAACACATGGGTCACCGAGTCCTCGTCGGGGTGGCCGAGCTCCCGCACGGCCTGATGAAGGGCCGAGGACAGCGGGCGGCGCAGCCCCTGGTCCGGCCGGGCCTCGAGCTTGCCGGTGCCCCACCCACGCCGTACGGCGGCCGACCGGAGGGCGTTGAGCAGCACCGTCTTGCCGACCCCGCGGAGCCCGGTGAGGACGACGCTCCGCTCGGGACGACCCTTCGCCACGCGCTCGAGGACGACGTCGAAGGCCCGCAGCTGCGCGTCCCGGCCGGCGAGCTCGGGCGGCCGCTGGCCGGCGCCGGGCGCGTACGGGTTGCGGATCGGGTCCATGCTCGGACGGTATCGGGCCGTCTAGCGTTCACCCTAGATACTCCGCGCGCGTCGGGCGGGCGCCTCGGGCGGGCCCGGACCCCCGGCAGCGCGTGCCGGGGGTCCGGGGTGATGCGGCCGGGGTGGCTTCTCTCAGCGGAACGCCGCGGGCACCTTCGCCAGGTCGACCTCGAGCAGCTCGCCGTCGTCCTGCTGGCCGTTCGGCAGGATCTTCGCCTGCAGCCGGAACGGCGGAGCGGTGTTGGCCAGGCCGGCGATCCCGAAGTCGTTGTCGTTGGACAGGACCACCCGCCTGCCGCCGTCGAGGACCGCGACGCCCTCGACCTTGTCGTGGCCGAAGAACCCACCGGTCGGGTCGATCGCGGAGACCAGCCCGCCGATGTCGAGGAACAGCGACTCGGAGACCGGCGCGATGCCGACGCCCTTCAGCGCAGTCGCGGAGTCGGCCGTGTTGTCGGTGCCCACGAGCTTCTCGATCGTGCCGCCGGCGACCATCAACCCGCCGTGCGGACCGTCGTACGACGTGCCGTGCACCCGCGAGGACGGGCCGACATCGGTGGCGCCGCGGAGGTCGACCAGGAAGAGCTTCTTGTTCGCACCGGGCTCGAAGGTGCCGTCGCGCTCGTCGACCAGGAACTGGTGGTCGTTGACGGCCGCGATCTCGCTGACGGCGGTCGTCGGTGCGCCGTTGTTGTGCAGGAGGTAGACGTACTCGTGCGAGGCGTTGGTCCGCAGGTCGACGGTGACGATCCGCAGCGCGGTCACGAACTTGGACTTGGGACCGTCGGGCGCGTCGAGGCCGGCCTGCATGATGCCGACCAGCGTCCTGCCGTCGGGGGTGATCGTCAGGCCCTCCATGCCCTTGTTGGGCTCGCGCTCGATGAGCTCGCGCGGCAGGGTGCCGTCGGTGGGCGACAGTCGCTGGATGGCCCGGCCGTCACGGGAGAAGTGGGTGATGAAGGGGCCGTACTCGTCGGAGACCCAGAACGTCCCGTCGCGCATCACGACCAGGCCCTCGGGGTCGTAGCCCTCGAAGCTCGGAGGCAGCACGTGGCCGTCCAGGTCGGTGATCGTCTCGCTGGTGCTGTTGTCGGGGTCGACCTGGCCGTTGTACGGCTTGCCGTCGAACGCGCTGAGGCCGATCCGCTTCACCAGCCTGGCCGTCCCGTCGTGCTGCAGCACGAACTCGCCGATCGCCGGCTGGAAGTCCGGCAACGGCTCGACCTTGCTGCCGTTCGGGCCGTCCACGTTGGGGCCGCGGTCGGTGAGACCGTAGAAGACGGTGTCGGAGCCGGGCTTCTGGGTGAACGACGACCCGTAGGCGCCGCCCGTGATCTGGACGCCGTCGATCGTGGCGAGCGAGGGGAGGTGGGTCCGGTAGAGCGTGACCGCGGACGCCGGGTCCGTCGGCTTCGGGTCATGGTGCTTCTTGGCTGCCTGGCTCGGCGAGACGACGAGGGCGATGGCGAGGCAGGCGGGGATGACCGGGGCGGCCATCAGCAGGGTGTGGCGAGAACGCATCGAGGCATCTCCTGGTGGTGGGTGGACACCTCTGTTCTCTCGGCATCAGGTGAGCAGTCGCCGGTTGCGACGTGGCAGGCAGGTGAACTTCGGTGGACACATGGGGAGACGCTCTCCACTAGTTAGTACAGTTGAACTAAATGACTTCCTCGACTCCCGCGGCTCTCGGTCCCCGCTACAAGTGGATCGCCCTGTCCAACACCACGCTCGGCGTCCTGATCGCGACGATCAACGCGTCGATCCTGCTGATCGCGCTGCCCGACATCTTCCGCGGGCTCGAGATCGACCCGCTCGCACCCGGCAACTCCAGCTACCTGCTCTGGCTGATCATGGGCTACCTCGTGGTCACTGCGGTGCTGGTGGTGACCTTCGGGCGACTCGGCGACATGTACGGCCGGGTGAAGATGTACAACGCGGGCTTCGCGATCTTCACCTTCTTCTCGATCGCGCTCAGCGTGGTCTGGCTGACCGGCACCGCCGGCGTCCTCTACCTGATCATCATGCGTCTGCTGCAGGGCGTCGGCGGTGCGCTGCTGATGGCCAACTCCAGCGCGATCATCACCGACGCCTTCCCCGCGGACCAGCGCGGTCTGGCGCTCGGGCTGAACATGGTGGCCGGCATTGCCGGCTCGTTCCTCGGCCTGGTGATCGGCGGCGTACTCGCTCCGATCGACTGGCGCCTGGTCTTCCTGGTCTCGGTGCCGTTCAGCCTCTTCGGCACCGTCTGGGGATACCTCAAGCTGACCGACCTCAGCCCGCGCCGCCACCACGTCATGGACTGGTGGGGCAACATCACCTTCGCGGCCGGGCTCGTCAGCGTGCTCGTCGGCATCACCTACGGCATCCAGCCCTACGGCGACCACATCATGGGCTGGACCAACCCCTGGGTGATGGGGGCCCTCATCGGCGGGGTCGCCCTGCTGGCCGTGTTCTGCGTGATCGAGACCAAGGTCGAGCACCCGATGTTCCACATCGACCTGTTCAAGATCCGGGCCTTCTCCTACGGCAACCTCGCCAGCCTGCTCGCGGGTCTCGGGCGCGGCGGCCTGATGTTCATCCTGATCATCTGGCTGCAGGGGATCTGGCTGCCGCGACACGGGTACTCCTTCGAGTCCACGCCGCTGTGGGCCGGCATCTTCATGCTGCCGATGACGGTGGGCTTCCTGGTGGCGGGCCCGTTGTCCGGCTGGCTCTCCGACCGGTACGGCGCGCGCTGGTTCGCCACCGGCGGGATGCTGCTCGCGGCGCTGAGCTTCGTGTGGTTCGCGGCACTGCCGGTGAACTTCACCTACTGGATGTTCGCGGCCGCGCTCTTCGCCAACGGCTTCGGGATGGGGCTGTTCGCCTCGCCCAACCGCGCCGCGATCATGAACTCCCTGCCGGCCAACCGGCGCGGCGTCGGCGGCGGGATGAGCACGACGTTCCAGAACACCTCGATGGTGCTCTCGATCGGCATCTTCTTCTCGCTGATGATCGCGGGGCTGGCCGGCTCGCTGCCCGCCACGATGCAGACCGGGCTGGCCGCACACGGCGTACCGGCGGCACAGGCGCACGCGGTCGCGGCGCTGCCCCCGGTGTCGGTGCTGTTCGCCTCGCTGCTCGGCTACAACCCCGTGCAGTCCCTGCTCGGGAGCCACACGCTGAGCCAGCTCCCCGCGAGCGATGCGTCGTACCTCACCGGCCACTCGTTCTTCCCCTCGCTGATCTCCGGACCGTTCCACGACGGGCTCGTCGTGGCCTTCGTGTTCGCGATCGGGGCCTGCCTGATCGCCGCGGTCGCCTCCTGGCTGATGGGCGAGAAGTTCGTGCACGCCGACGACCAGCACGAGGTGGCGATCGACTTCGCGCAGCCCGAGGTGGGGGCGCCGGAGGACGACGCGCCCGTACCGGACACGGAGGTCGGCATCCCGGCGAGGGAAGGGGCGAGATCGTGACCGACGGACCGACGTCGGACGACCTCACCCGCCTCGCCGGGGAGGTGCGCACCGAGGTGGCGCGCCTGGCCTACCACCTGCGTACGCCGGCCACCCGCTCCGGGATCACCCCCACGCGGCTCGCGGCACTTGCCGCGGTGGCGCGCTACCCCGACGGCCTGCGGCAGGGCGACCTCGCCGAGCTGATGAACGTGTCGCCGCCGAGCATGACCCGGCTGGTGGAGATCATGACCGAGGCCGGCTGGATCGTGCGCGAACGCGACCCGAGCGACCAGCGCGCCTTGCTCCTGGTGCTCACGCCGGTCGGCCAGAAGACCCTCGACACCCTGCGCATCGAGTCGGCCTCCGTCCTCAGCGGAGATCTCGCCGACCTGACCGACGCCGAGCGGACCAGCCTCGAGGCCGCCGTACCGATCCTGCGCAAGCTCGCCGACCGCCACGTCGAGGGCCCGCGTCCCCGCTGACCCTCGCGTGTCCGCTGGGTGGGGCGGCGGGGCGGCGGAAAGGCGGTGGCGGCGGAAAACGCGGCGGCGCGGAAAGGCGGCGGCGGCGGAAAGGCGGCGGCGGCGGAAAACGCGGAACAAACAGCCCGGCTACCCGGGCGCGGCGCCGAATTGTTCCGCGTTTTCTTCCGGACACACCGCCCCCCGACCAGGTCGGTCCGCTCGAGGACCCGGGGAACGGAAAACGCGGAACAAACAGCCCGGCTACCCGGGCGCGGCACCGAATTGTTCCGCGTTTTCTTCCGGACAGACCGCCCCGGCTCCGCCGGGTGCGAACGCCTCGCTCAGGCGTGGCGCTGGTGCAGGCCGACGTCGTACGCCGTGTCGAGGCCGCTGCGGAGGAGCTCGATCAGGGCGGGCACCTCGTCCACGCCCAGGCGGAACGACCCGGCGCACACGTTGTCGCGCCACAGCGACAGCACGACCAGCTCGGACTCGTGGTGCCACGAGACCCGCAGGGCGCGATCGCCACCGCGGGCGTCGAGGAAGATCTCCCCGGCCTTGGGCAGCGGACGAGCAGTGGTCATGATCCAGTGTCGCCCCGACCCGGTGATCTGTCACCGGTGTGCCGTGCAAAGACCGGGTGCCCGAGGACTGGGCATACTGGACGGGTGCCGGAGCTGCCCGAGGTGGAAGCGCTGGCCCTCGATCTGAAGGGCCGGCTCGACGGTCATGCCATCGGCAGGGTCCACGTGGTCGCGTTCAGCGCGCTGAAGACCTTCGACCCACCGGTGCAGGCGCTCGAGGGCACGCTGGTCGACGACGTCACCCGCCACGGCAAGTTCCTCGACATCGAGACCTCCGGGCTGCACCTGGTCTTCCATCTCGCGCGAGCCGGTTGGGTCCGGTGGCGCGACGAGCTCCCACCGGTCCCGCCCCGCCCCAGCAACAAGTCACCCCTGGCCGTGCGCGTGATCCTCGACGACGGCAGCGGGCTCGACATCACCGAGGCCGGCACCAAGAAGAGCCTCGCGATGTACGTCGTCCGGTCACCGCACGACGTACCCGGCATCGCCAGCCTCGGGCCCGACCCGCTGGACGACGCGTTCACCCGCGAGGCCCTCGACCGGATCCTGCAGGACGCCGGCCGCTCCCAGATCAAGGGGGTCCTGCGACACCAGGGCACCATCGCCGGCATCGGCAACGCCTACAGCGACGAGATCCTGCACGCCGCGAAGATGTCGCCGTTCAAGCCGGCCAACAGCCTGACCTCCGAGGAGCTGGACCGGCTCTTCGCCTCGGTCAAGGACGAGCTGGGCGACGCCGTCGCGCGCTCGCGAGGGCTCGCGGCCAGCGAGCTCAAGAGCGAGAAGAAGACCAACCTCGCCGTGCACGGACGCGCGGGCGAGAAGTGCCCGGTCTGCGGCGACATCGTCCGCGAGGTCAGCTTCGCCGACTCGAGCCTGCAGTACTGCCCGACCTGCCAGACCGGCGGCAAGCCCCTCGCCGACCGCCGGATGTCGCGTCTGCTGAAGTAGACCCATGGCCATCCCCACCGCCGGCGTCGACGGCGTCCCTCATCCGCTGCCGGACGGCCTCGTCGTCCTCGACGTCCGCGAGGACGACGAGTGGGAGGCCGGACGGCTCCCGGAGTCGATGCACATCCCGCTGGGCGAGCTCGGGGAGCGGTTCACCGAGCTCCCCGGCGGCCACCAGGTGCTGGTGGTGTGCCGCTCCGGTCACCGGTCGGCGTACGCCACGTCGTACCTGGTGGATCAGGGCATCGACGCGGTCAATCTCGACGGTGGACTGGCCGCCTGGCACCGCGCGGGGCGGCCGCTCACGACCGACGACGGTCGACCGGGGCAGGTCCTGTAAGACCTGGCCGGTCGCCCGAGGAACGGTCAGGAGGCGGGTGCGCTGGGCGTGCTGGGCAGGCACTCCTTGGTCACGTACGCACCGAACGCCTGGATGTCCTTCTGGTCGCCCGAGCTGAGCTTCTTCTCCAGGCTCGTGAGGTCACTGGGCTGCGGGCTGGGCGGCAGTGCCTTGAACTCGTCGAGGAGCACCTCGAAACCGTGCCGAGACGCCGCGTCGATGTCGCTGGGGGTGCCGAGCTTCGTCAGCGAGTCGACGGCGTCCTGCGGGGACTTGCTGTTCTGCAGGGTCGTGCAGAACGTCGTCTTGTCCGCGGTGGTCGGGATGCTGGGGCTGGCCGCCGGCGACGAGGAGTCAGACGAGCCGCAGGCAGCGGCCCCGCCGAGAACGACGAGCAGAGCGGCCGCTCCCGCGACCTTGGTGGTGAACATCTGGGATCTCCCATTCGGTGGTATCGCTCCACTGTGCCCCCCGGCACCCAACGACGTCACATCGCGGGTCGGCCGCCGGGTGCGGACCCGATCGGCGGCCATGACGGCAGCGGCACCCGGAGGAGTCGGGGCAGCAGCTTCAGATACTCCTTGCGCGCCATCTCGGTCACGCCGAGCGACGCGAGGTGGGGTGTCTGCCACTGGGTGTCGATGAGCCGTTCCTCGCCGTCGTCGAGGATCTCGACGAGCCCCACGAGAGCCGCCTTCGAGGCGTCGGTCTCGCGGTGGAACATCGACTCACCCGCGAACAGGCCGCCCATGGCGACGCCGTACAGACCGCCCACCAGGCGACCGTCGCGCCAGGTCTCCACCGAGTGAACCCAGCCCAGCTCGTGAAGACGGAGGTACGCCGTACGGATCTGGTCGTCGATCCAGCCGCTGGGGCGCGACGGGTCCGCGCAGGCGTCGATCACCTCGTCGCACGCGGTGTCGACGCGGATCTCGAAGTGGCGCATCGACTTGCGCAGCGACCTCGCGACCCGCAGGTCGGCCGGGCGCAGCACCCCGCGGCGGACCGGGCTGAACCACGCCATCGGTGCCCGCGGCCCGCCCACGGGCATCGGGAAGAGCCCGTGCCGGTAGGCCGTGAGGACCGTGCCCGGCTCGAGATCGGCGCCGGTGGCCACCAGATCGTCCTGGGGGTGGAACCGCGACAACGGAGGGAAGTCCCACACGCTGGGGGGCGGATCGACCGGCACCTCACCCACGCTAGCCATCTCGGGCACCGTCCCTCAGCCGGAACGTAGGATCGGAGCATGGCCACGAGTGACACGAGTCGCCAGCCGGCGAAGCTCACCGAGCTGGCCCCCGGCCTGACAGCGGCGTTCGTCCGCGAGGCGCTGCACCGCGCCATCCACGGCGTCGGCCCGCTTCCGCCGGCCGCTGCCGCCGCCGACAAGCAGCTGAAGGAGCAGAAGGGCGACGTCGACCGGGCCATCCACGAGGTGATCGAGAACCACGTGCGGTACGCCGGCGCCCAGGGCTTCCTGACCAACCTCGGCGGCCTGGCCACGATGGCCTACATGGTGCCGGCCAACATCACCGGGCTGGCCCTGGTGCAGTCCCGGATGGTCGCCGGCATCGCCCACCTGCGCGGCTACGAGCTGACCGACCCGCGGGTCCGCAACGCCGTGCTGGTGAGCATGCTCGGCGAGGACTCGGTCCGGGCGCTGGTCCGGGCGCAGAAGATCCCGGCGCCCCCGATGGCCCTCGCCACCGCCCCGGCGTTCGACCCCGGGCTCGACCGGGTGATCTCGGCGGAGGTCGCCGCCGACCTGGTGGCCAAGGTCGCCGGCAAGCGCGTGGCGGGGTCGGCGGCGCGGCGGATCCCGCTCGTCGGCGGACTGGTCGGCGCGAGTGCCGACGGCTACGCCACCTGGCGGGTCGGGCGCTACGCCGACCGCGAGCTCCTGCCCCTCAGACGGCGGTAGACCTTCATCGCGTAGCGGCCCGCGCGGCTCGCCTCGAGGTGGCGCACGGTGCGCTGCCGCCAGCGGTAAGTCGGGCGCAGGACCGACCGCTCGAGCTGCCGCTGGGTGTCGAGCAGCTCTGCGTTGCGATGGTCGAGGTCGCGCTGCAGGCGGGCGTTGTGGAGCAGCAGCGCCTTGAGCGCGTCGACCGCGGCACCGGCCACCAGCGCCTCGTCGGGGTGGTCGGGGTCGGCGTACTCCTCCACGGGCGGCCCGCCGCGCAGGTCCTCGAGGTCACCGATCACGTCGTAGCCGCGGCGGCGTACCTCCTCGATCCAGGAGTCCTCCAGCGCGCTCGCCCACGGGTGGACGTCGGGCGGGAGCGCGAGTCGTGGGCTCCCGGTGCGGTGCGACAGCGTCTGGTGGGCGAGCAGCTCGCGGACCAGGGGCCGGTAGTAGGCAGGCTCCAGCTCCTCGTTGGCGGCCCGGTTGATCCGCCGGATCAGCGTGGTCTCGGGGGCACCCAGCGAGGGGTTGACCCGCTCGCCGTCGAGCTGGAGCGGGATCCCCTCGAGCCCGAACGCCTCGGTGAAGCGCGTCCAGAGCAGGTCGGGCGATCCGCCGGCGGGCGGGACGGTCACCAGGTGGACCTGCTCGGGCGGCAGGTCGTGGCCCCACCGGTCGAGGATGTCGGGGATCTCCTGGACACCCCAGAACCAGGTAGGGATCCGGCCCTCGCGTCGCGGGTCCTGGATCTGGTCGAGGAAGCGGCCGTAGGTCAGGGCGGCCCGGTGCTTGACGTTCTCCTGCCACTCCGCGGGGATCTGGCGGACCAGGTCGCGCACCGAGAGCACGAGGTGGATCTCGGCGTCGTGACCGTGGCCGAGACTCTCGAGGGCTCGCCCGATCTGGGCGCGCGAGGCCGTCGCCAGGATCTCGTGGCTGATGATCGAGGTGCCGTCGAAGCGACGTACGGTCGCGGCCAGCCGGTCCCAGCTCCCGATCGCGTCGGACTCGATCCCGCCCCAGGGCAGCCGCATCAGGTCGAGAGCGGCCAGGAAGTGGGAGTCGAACCGGTCGGCGGGATAGCTGAGCCCGTGGGACGGCAGCCGGTGGCGGTTGTGGAACAGCACGTGCTGCAGGTACGACGTGCCGGTCTTGGGGGTGCCGACGTGGAGGAAGACCCGCTTCGTCACATGCCCTCCCCCACCAGGTCTGCCGGGTCCGAGGCGACCGGTGCGCCGATCGGAGGCCCGAGCAGCACCCGCATGGCCAGCGCGAGCACCCCTTCCTCGTCGGGCACGGTGACCCCCGGGCGCTCGGACGGCCCGGGGAGGTCGCCGTGGACAGCGTAGCCACCGGAGGAGAGCCGCCGACGCAGGTCGTCCGTGCGCTGGCTCAGCCAGGCACGGTGGCGGCCTGGGACCAGCAGGGACGGGCCGGGGTACGCCGCAAGGGTGGGTCGGAAGCGGTGCCACATCAGCAGGGAGCGGCGCTCCGGGGTGACGAGCGTGCCGACGACCGGGGCGGTACGGCGGGCCAGCTCCACCGCGTCGGCCGAGAGCTCGACGCCGTGCGGGACGGCTCGGCGACGACCCGCCAGGCGTGCCGCCAGGCGTGGGTCGCCGATCACCACGTGGACGCGGCCGCTGCCCACGCGGCCGGCCCAGGTCTCCGCCACGGCCGCGAGGTCGACCCGCGGTGACAGCGAGGGACGGCGTACCTCCGCGGCCAGGTAGTCGCCCCACGGCCGGACGCCGGCTCCGAACGAACGGGCCGTCCAGACATGGGCGAGCATCCGGTCCAGACCGGTCCCGAGGACGACCACGGTCGCCGACGGGCCGCCCGGCGGCCGCCCGTCGGCGGTGAGCGCCTCCCGGATCGGACGCGCGAGCTCGGGGTCGCCGAGCATCCGGTAGCGCCGGCGGAGCAGCTTGATCCGTCGTGGCGGATCGGGGTCGCCGGCCGCGACGACGTCCTCGGCGAGGAGAGCCGTCGCGACCCGGACCAGCTCGTCGGGAGCGAGCTCCGACGGGTCGACCGGGGGTGGACCGAAGCCGGACGGCGGAAGTGCTCCCACCAGGCCGAGGTCGGGCAGGCCACGCCCCGGAGCGCTGGCCGCGAGCACCCGTTCGGCCAGGTCGGCCGACGGGCGGTCGGAGAGGTTCAGCCGCCTCAGGAGCTCGAGCTGCTGCGCACCGGGCAGGTACCGACCCGACTGCTCTGCCGGTGCCGCGGGCTCCTGCCACTGCGCCCAGGGGGTCGCGCCACCGCCGCGGAGGTGCTGCACCCATCCCCAGGCACGGGCCACGCCCTCGCTCTCGGCCGGTGCCCGAGTCTCGGTGGGGGTCACCGGCGGCGGATCTCGCGGGCGCGGCGCAGCCGGCCGCGCACGGTGGCCGCGGGGTCGCGCCGGGACGCCGCCTCGCGGGTCATCGCGGCCAGCGCGTCGAGAGCGGCCTCGAGCTGGGGTCTGGGGTGGACCTTGTCGGGGTGCCGGAAGTCCTCGGCCGGCGGCCCGGGCAGCAGGTCGCCGACGTCGCCGATCACCTCGACGCCGCTCTCCTCGAGCCACTCGATCCAGGTCTCGCCGCGTTCGACGGCCCAGTCGTGGAACCTCGGGGGCAGCAGGATCGGGCGCGAGCGGCTGCCCGAGAGGGTGTCGCCGGCGAGCATCCCGAGGATCAGGTCGTCGTACGACGCGTCGCGCCTGGTCGCGCGGGAGATGCGCTGGTTGAGGCGTCGCAGCACCTGGGTCTCCGCGCTGCCGAGGGAGGCGTTCGAGCGGTCGCTCTCCTGGGGAGCCCAGGCCGGCTCGATCTCGAACCCCTGGCAGAAGCGTCGCCAGAGCAGGTCGGGGTCGGCCGCGACGGCGTCGGCCTGCGGGACCGTGACCACGTGCACGTGGTCGGGCGGGAGGCCGGTGCCCCAATGGGCGAGCACGGTCGGCAGGTCGAACGCGCGGGCGAACCACGGCTTGCCCTTGGTCACCTGCGCGAGGTAGCGGGAGTAGCGCCAGCGCCGCCCCTGCTTGATGCTCTCCTGCCAGCCGGCCGGCGCCTGTCGCGCCAGGTCGCGGGCGGAGTAGACGACGTGGATCTCGCAGTCGCCGAGGTCGTGCCGCAGCCGCGCGATGTACTCGGGCTTGGCCGGGGCCAGGATCTCGTGGCTGATGATCACCGTGCCCGAGGAACGGCGTACCCGCTTGACCATCGCGGCCCAGTTGCCCACGGCGTGACCCTTCGGGCCGCCCCAGTCCTGGTCGAGCAGGTCGAGCGCCGCCCGGAAGTGGAACAGCCCGGTGCTCACCAGCGGCGAACGGCTCGGGAGATGGACGTCGTGGGCCGCCAGGGTCTTGGCGTTGAGGCTGAGCCGGTCCTGGAGGTACGTCGTACCGGTCTTGGGCGCACCGATGTGCACGTACACCCTCCGGCTCATGCCCGGGATTCTGCCAGCCGCCGTGTCTCGTCTATCCGGAGAGGGCACGGACGACGGCGCTCGGGCTGGGACGGCCGAGGTGGCCGGCCAGCCAGGTGCTGGTCGCGACGAGCGCGTCGAGGTCGACGCCGTGCTCGATGCCGAGGCCGGTGAGCAGCCAGACCAGGTCCTCGGTGGCGAGGTTGCCGGTCGCACTCTTGGCGTAGGGGCAGCCGCCCAGGCCCCCGGCGCTCGCGTCGTACGTCGTGACCCCGGCGCGCAGGCCGGCCATCGCGTTGGACAGTGCCTGGCCGTAGGTGTCGTGGAAGTGGAGGGCGAGGTCGTCGACGTGCATGCCTGCGTCGGTGAAGCCGCGCAGCAGCGCCGTGACGTGCCCCGCGGTGCCGACGCCGATGGTGTCGCCGAGGCTGAGCTGAGCGGCGCCGAGGTCGAACAGCCGGCGGCCGACGTCGACCACCTGCTCGATCGGGACCGCACCCTCCCACGGGTCGCCGAAGCACATCGACACATAGGCGCGCACGTCGAGGCCGGCGTCGCGTGCGCGACGTACCGTCGGCTCGAACATCGCGAACTGTTCGTCCAGGCTGCGGTTGAGGTTCTTCTGCGCGAAGGTCTCGGTGGCGCTGCCGAAGATCGCGACGTGGCGGCAGCCGAGCTCCAGGGCCCGGTCGAGACCACGCTCGTTCGGAACCAGTACCGGCAGGTCGCGGCCCTCGTCACCGAGCAGTCGCATCAGGTCCTCGGCGTCGGCCAGCTGCGGCACCCAGCGGGGATGCACGAAGCTCGTCGCCTCCACGACCGGCAGGCCGGCGGCCAGCAGCCGACGGATCAGCTCGGCCTTCACCTCGGTCGGGACGAGCGCGGACTCGTTCTGGAGCCCGTCGCGCGGGCCGACCTCGTAGATCGTCACCCGGGCCGGCAGTCCCTCGGCCGGCACCGTCATCGGCAGGTCGCTCATGCGTCGTCCTCGGCCTCGTCCGCCGCGACCACGAACAGCGTGGCACCGAGCGCCACCTGGTCACCCGTCGTCGCGTCCACCGACGTGACCGTCCCGGCGAACGGCGCGGTGAGGGACAGCTCCATCTTCATCGCCTCCATCATGCCGAGGACGTGACCCTCCTCGACGCGGTCGCCCACGCCGACACGGACCTCGAGCACCGTGCCGGGCATCGGGGAGGTGACCGTCCCGTCGCCGACGGCCTCGGCGTCGGCGAGCCGGTCGGGGCCGGTCAGCACGAACCTCTGCCCCTGGTAGCTGACCTCGACGATGTCGGGCTGCACGTTGACCACGGCCCGCACCCGGTGCCCGTCGATCTCCAGCTCGAGCACGTGGTTCTCGCCGTACAGCTGCTGCACGGGTACGCCGTCCACGAGGCCGGCATGCCGGTCGACGACGACGTCACGATCGAGCTCGACGAGTGTGGGAGCCGGGTCGCCACCGAGCCTGAAGCCGTCGCTCTGGAACGGGTGCCCGGTGTCGGTCGCGGCGAGCATCGCGGTGACCCAGGCGGCCATCACCCGGGGGACGTCGGGGTCGGGAGCGGGCACCTCGTGGTGGTCGAGCCAGGCGGTGTCGATGGTGGCGTCACGGAACTCGTCGCTGGCCACGAGAGCGCGGAGGAAGCCGGCGTTCGTGGTCAGACCGAGGATGGCCGTGGCGTCGAGCGCCCGGACCAGGGCCTGACGCGCGGTCTCGCGGTCAGGTCCGTGCGCGATGACCTTGCCCAGCATCGGGTCGTACGACGTGCTGACGACCTGGTTGCTCTCCAACGCCTGGTCGACCCGGACGTCGCCCGGCCACCTGACCAGGCTCGTCGTCCCGGCCTGGGGCAGGAAGCCGCCGAAGGAGTCCTCGGCGTAGATCCGGGCCTCGATGGCGTGCCCGTCGATGACGAGGTCCTCCTGGCCGAGCGAGAGGGGTGCGCCCGCCGCCACCCGGAGCTGCTCCTCGACCAGGTCGAGACCGCCGCAGATCAGCTCGGTGACGGGGTGCTCGACCTGGAGCCGGGTGTTCATCTCCAGGAAGTAGAAGTCACCGGTGGCGTTGTCGAGGAGGAACTCCACGGTGCCGGCGTTGGTGTACCCGACCTCGCGCGCGAGCTCGACGGCCGCGTGCGTGAGGCGGTTGCGGAGGTCGGCGTCGACGGTCGGGCCCGGCGCCTCCTCGAGCACCTTCTGGTGGCGGCGCTGCGTCGAGCAGTCGCGCTCGAAGAGGTGGAGGACGTGCCCGTGGCTGTCGGCGAGCACCTGGACCTCGACATGGCGCCCGGACTCGACGTACTTCTCCACGAGCAGGGTGTCGTCGCCGAAGGCGCTGCCGGCCTCACGGGCAGCAGCGGCCGTCGCTGCGGCGTACTCGTCGGCGGAGCGGACGACGCGCATCCCCTTGCCACCACCGCCGGCCGCGGCCTTGACCAGCACCGGGAACGCGAAGGTCGCCGGGTCGGAGTCCACGGCGTACGACGGGATGACGGGTACGCCGGCAGCGACGGCGATCTCGCGGGCGTGGTCCTTGCGACCCATCCGCTCCATCACCTCCGCGCTCGGGCCGACCAGCACCACGGCGTCGGTCGCCTCGACCGCGCGGGCGAATGCCGCGCGCTCGGAGAGGAAGCCGTAACCCGGATGGATCGCGTCGGCGCCGCACGCCACCGCGGCCGCGACCACCTGGTCGATGTCGAGGTAGCTGTCGACCCGGAGAGCCTCGTCGGCGGCGTGCACGTGGGGCGCGTCGTGGTCGACGTCGGTGAAGACCGCGACGGTACGGACGCCGAGCCGGCGGCAGGTGCGGAAGATGCGCAGCGCGATCTCGCCGCGGTTGGCGACGAGCACGGTCCGGATGCCCCCGGTGTCGGTCGGGCCGGGTCCGTCGGTCGGGCCGGGTCCGTCGGTCGAGCCTGTCGAGACCATGCCCCTCACATCCTGAAGATGCCGTAGGAGGGCTCGGGCACCGGGACGTGCGACGTCGCGGCGAGACCCATGCCGAGCACGCGGCGGGTGTCGGCCGGGTCGATCACGCCGTCGTCCCAGAGCCGGGCTGTCGCGTAGTACGGCGAGCCCTGCGCCTCGTACTGGTCGCGGATCGGGGCCTTGAAGGCCTCCTCGTCCTCGGCGCTCCACTCCTCGTCGCGGGCCTCGAACCCGTCGCGGCGCACCGTCGCCAGCACGCTCGCCGCCTGCTCGCCGCCCATCACCGAGATCCGGGCGTTCGGCCACATCCAGAGGAACCGCGGGTCGTAGGCCCGGCCGCACATGCCGTAGTTGCCGGCGCCGAACGAGCCACCGATGACGACGGTGAACTTCGGGACGACGCTGCACGCGACGGCGGTGACGAGCTTGGCGCCGTCGCGGGCGATGCCGCGGTTCTCGTACTCCTTGCCGACCATGAAGCCGGTGATGTTCTGCAGGAAGACCAGCGGGATCTTGCGCTGGTTGCACAGCTCGATGAAGTGGGCTCCCTTCAGCGCGGACTCGCTGAAGAGGATGCCGTTGTTGGCCACGATGCCGACCTCGTGCCCCCAGATCCTCGCGAAGCCGCAGACCAGCGTCTCGCCGTACAGCTTCTTGAACTCGTGCAGCCGGCTGCCATCGACGATGCGCCGGATCACCTCGCGCACGTCGTACGGCGTCCGGGTGTCGCCGGGGACCACGTCGTACAGCGACTCCGGCGGCTCGTGCGGCTCCTCGATGCGACCGGACTGGCTGCCGTTTGGTCCCAAACGGCGCACAGGTGCGCCCCCGGCCTGTCCTTCGTGACCAATCGACGGGGGCAGGGTGTCCACGATGCTCCGCACGATGGCCAGTGCGTGCGCGTCGTCGTCGGCGAGGTGGTCGACGACGCCGGAGACGCGGGCGTGCACGTCGCCGCCGCCGAGCTCCTCGGCGGTGACGACCTCGCCGGTCGCCGCCTTCACCAGCGGCGGCCCGCCGAGGAAGATCGTGCCCTGGTTCCTCACGATCACGGACTCGTCGCTCATCGCCGGCACGTAGGCACCGCCGGCCGTGCACGAGCCCATCACACTGGCGATCTGCGGGATGCCGCGCGCCGAGAGGTTGGCCTGGTTGAAGAAGATCCGGCCGAAGTGCTCGCGGTCCGGGAAGACCTCGTCCTGCATCGGCAGGAACGCCCCGCCGGAGTCGACGAGGTAGAGGCAGGGCAGCCGGTTCTCGGCCGCGATCGTCTGGGCACGCAGGTGCTTCTTGACCGTCAGCGGGTAGTAGGTGCCGCCCTTGACGGTCGCGTCGTTGGCGACGATCACGCACTCGCGGCCGCTGACGCGGCCGATCCCGGTGACGATGCTGGCGCTCGGCACGGCGTAGTCACCCTCGCCGTACATCCCGAACGCCGCCAGCGGACTCAGCTCCAGGAACGGACTGCCGGGGTCGAGCAGCCGGTCGATCCGGTCGCGGACCAGGAGCTTCCCGCGGTCGGTGTGCTTCTGCCGCGCCGAGTCGCTCCCGCCACGTCGTACGACGGCGAGGTGCCCTCGGAGCTCCTCGACCAGCTCGCGCAGTCCACTCACGTCCCCAGGTTAGCGATCATTAACCTGTCGTGCCAACGTCGGTCAGGGTCCCGCGGTCCAGATCACGTGCGTCGGCATGGCCGCAGTGAGCGTGGCCGTGACCGGCCCCCGGGCGAACGACGCCTCGGGCAGGTAGCGGCTCCCGAGGAAGAACGCGCGGTCGATAGCGGTGACGGTGACGGTCGCTCCGGTGTCGGACCCGCTGGGGAGGAGCGGCATGACGCGGCGGACGGAGATCGACTGGATGTCGGCGGCCGACGTTCCTGGCGGCAGCTTGACCGTGGTCGCGGCCGGGCCGCTGCGGTGGATGGCGAAGAGCGTGCCGACCGCCAGATGGTCCGACGTGTACGTCGTCGTGAGGTCACCCTGGAGGACGACGTCCACCGCGAGGCCCACCGTGCTGTCGGAGGGCGCCTGGTCCAGAGCGAGGTAGAGGTAGGTGCGCTGGTCGGCGAGCGCGGCAATCGACGGGTCAGGGGCAGGATCCGTGACCTTGTGCTCCCGCACCATCTCGCGGCCCATCACCTGGTAGGTCCAGGGGTGGATGTCCATCTCGTGCTCACGCGGCTGGTCGGGGGCCAGCACGTCCCGCGTGGAGAGGGCGAACCGCATCGGGTCGGCCGCCAGCTTCAGTGGGCGCAGCGCCTTGGAGTCACAGACGTTGTTGTTGGCGGTGCAGGTCTGGAGGACCGGATGCGTGCCGTCGTACCGACCGAGGAACGCCTGCGTCCCGTGGCTCGGGCTCTGGAAGACGCCGCTGCCCGCCACACGACGGCCCTTCGCGTCGACCTCGACGCGGTAGATCCACTCGATGTCGGTGGTGCGCCCCCACTGCGCCATCAGCGCCGGCGCGGGGGTGCCACCGTCCTCGTTGCTCCAGGTGACGGAGTACTCGATCACGGAGTGGCCGGGCGTGGACGAGGGGAGGACCTGGTGCCAGGCGATGAGCGGGGTGTCGGTGTGGTTGTTCTGGAACCGGCCACCGAGCGCGGCGACGTTCCGGCCGTAGAGCACCGGCGCGTACTTCGCGGCGACATAGCCGGGACTGGACGGCTGGAGGGTCGAGAAGCTGATGTCGTGGAGCCTCGCGAGGCCGGCGTCGCTCGGTGAGCGCCCGTCCGCGTAGTGCAGTCGCAGCGTGTGCCGACCCGCGCCGAGGTGACCGAGTGCGAACTGACGCGTCACCCGGCGGGTCGACGTGATCACGATGTCGGTGGCGTAGTGCCCGTCGACGTACGCCGAGACCACCGCGGACTCGTTCCCGCGATCGGCCCACGAGACCCCGGGCGCGGAGACAGAGGCGGTGAGGAACGCCTCTCCGGCGTGCGACCGATGGAACCGGACGGTGTGGTCCGGCCCGCCGCGATGGAGGAAGACCGACCGCGCGGCTCGGCCGGCGGAGCCGGAGGCCGAGGCGGGCGAGGTGAGCACCGGCGCCGCGGTCGCCACGAGCAGGGCCGCCACCAGGACGCCGGCGCCGCGGCGTGCCGCACGACTGAGAGTGGAACGCATGTGAGTCCTCCGAGGATCGAGGCGATGGCCGGTCACGTGAGCATCATGGCCTCCCGCGCGGCATTGATGGCCGCCGGAGTGCCGAGACGCCCCGACCCAGCGATGTTAACGACCGCTAACCTGTCCGCGTGAGCCGGCGGGAGCAGATCCTCGAGACCGCGGCCGAGCTGTTTGCCGCCAAGGGCTTCCACGGTGTCTCCGTCGGCGAGATCGGCCGGGCGTGCGGGATCTCGGGACCGGCGCTCTACAAGCACTTCCCCTCCAAGGACGCCGTGCTCGCGGCGATGCTCGTCGACATCAGCCAGCGTCTGCTCGACGAAGGGCAGGCACGCGTCGACGCGGCCGCCGACGCCCGCGAGGCGATCGACGCCCTGATCGGGTGGCACACCGACTTCGCCCTCCGGCACCGGTCGCTGATCGTCGTCCAGGACCGGGACTGGCAGACGCTCCCGCCGGCCGCGCGCGAGCAGGTACGCGCACTCCAGCGGGAGTACGTCGACGTCTGGGCCGGCCAGCTCCGCCGCCTGCATCGCGGGCTGCACACCGACCGGGCCCGCGTGATGGCCCATGCGGCGTTCGGGCTGATCAACTCCACACCGCACAGCGGGCTGATCCCGGACGAGGCGATGCGCGGGGTGCTGCACCGGATGGCGCTGGGTGCGCTGACCGGCCCTCAGACCAGGTGAGTGATCTCCGCGCTCGGGTCGTCGGCGAGCGCCAGCACCCGGGCGGCCCGGACGGCGGCGTCGACCGCTGCCGCCAGGTCACCACCCAGGTCGTCGTCCTCGCTCTCGTCGTTCTGAGCGAGCTCGGCCTGGAGGTCCTCGGGCGAGAGCCCGCGTAGTCGCAGCAGCACCCACGGGTCGCCGTCGACGAGCCACGCCACCTGGAGCAGCACCGCGAGGGCGTGGACACACGGGTCGACCCAGGAGTCGCACGGACACGACGTGCCCAGCTCACCGCCGTACGGCAGGAGCTCGACGCCGGCTTCCTCCGACTGCTCGACCAGGCGGTAGGGCAGCTCGCCGGCCAACAGCGACGCGAGGTGACCGGACTCACCCGCGACCACCTCGACGAACGCGCGGCGGCTGATCGGGTCGAGCTCGGGGACGGTTCCGGCCACCGACCACACCCCGGACCGGTCGTAGCAGGCCGCGACGATCGAGCCGCGGTCGATGGTGATCCCGCCGATCGACCCGCTGCGGGAGATCGCCCGGGCGGTGTGCAGGTCGCCCGCGGAGTACGCCGCCTCCTCGACGGCCCGGACCCACGCGCGACCCCACCAGGTCGCCGCGCGCGTCGTGCTGCGACGGGGCGGGATGCGGGCGAAGGTCACCGCGGTCACGGCTGCCTCCGCAGGGAGACCAGGTCGAGGAGCTCGTCGTTGCTGAGCTCGGTGAGCGCCGCCTCGCCGCGACCGAGAACGGCGTCGGCCAACGAGCGCTTGCGACGCAGGAGCTCGGCGACCCGCTCCTCGACGGTGCCCTGGGTGATCATCCGGTGCACCTGCACAGGGCGGGTCTGGCCGATCCGGTGGGCGCGGTCGGTCGCCTGGTCCTCCACCGCGGGGTTCCACCAGCGGTCGACGTGGACGACGTGATCGGCCCGGGTGAGGTTGAGGCCGGTGCCGCCCGCCTTGAGCGAGAGCAGGAAGACCGGCACGCCCCCGGCGTCGGGACCGGCCTGGAAGCTCGCCACCATCGCGTCGCGCTGGCGGACGGGGGTGCCGCCGTGGAGGAACTGGTGGGGAAGACCGATCCGGGACAGGTGGTCCTCGATCAGCCGGGCCATCGCGACGTACTGCGTGAAGACCAGCACGGAGCTGCCCTCGGCCAGGGCCGTGACGAGCAGCTCGTCGAGCAGGTCGAGCTTCTCGGACCGGCCGGAGAGCCGGCCGCCGGACTGCTTGAGGAAGTGGGCGGGATGGTTGCAGATCTGCTTGAGCCCGGTCAGGAGCTTGAGGACCAGTCCTCGCCGGGTGTCCTCGTCGGCGCGCCGGATCCGCTCCATGGTGTCGCGGACGAACGACTCGTAGAGGACGACCTGCTCGCGGGTCAGCCCGAGCAGGTGGTCGGTCTCGGTCTTGTCGGGGAGCTCCGGCGCGATCCCGGGGTCGGACTTGCGCCGCCGCAGCAGGAAGGGGCCGATCAGGCCGGCGAACTGCCGCGCCTTGGTCGGCTCGAGTCCGGACTCGATCGGGCCCGCCCAGACCTTGCGGAACGCCTGGCGGCTGCCGAGCAGCCCGGGCGTCGCCCAGTCGAGGATGGCCCAGAGCTCGGTCAGGTTGTTCTCGACCGGGGTGCCGGTGAGGGCGACCCGGGCCGCGGACGGGACCGTGCGCAGGGCGCGGGCCGTGGCGGAGCGGGCATTCTTGACGTGTTGGGCCTCGTCGGCGACGACCAACCCCCACGAGACCGTCGCCAGGGCGCCGGCATCGCGGCGGACGGTGCCGTAGGTGGTGAGCACGAAGCCCGGGTCGGGTACGGCGTCGGAGGGCGCGAGGTCGTCGAGGGAACGCTGCCCCCCGTGGAAGCGTCGTACGTCGACACCGGGGGCGAAGCGCCGGATCTCGGCCTCCCAGTTGCCGAGGAGCGAGGCCGGGCAGACCACCAGGGTCGGCCCCGGACGGGCGACCGCACGGTGGAGGTGGAGGGCGATCAGGGTGACCGTCTTGCCCAGACCCATGTCGTCGGCCAGGCAGGCACCGAGCCCGAGCGACGTGACGCGCTCCAACCACGTGAACCCCTGGCGCTGGTAGTCGCGCAGGACAGCCTCGAGGCCGGGCGGCGTCGGCAGCGGGGCGGCGGTCGCGGCATCGAGGAGCTGTTCGCGGACCTCGAGCAGGCTGGCTCCGACGACGACCTCGGCCGGGGCGTCGTCGAGGTCGACGACGCCGGTGAGCGCTGCGGCCACGGCCTGCGCCGGCTTCACCGTGCGGATCAGGCGGCTGCGGGCCTTGCGGGCGACCGACGGGTCGACGACGGTCCAGCCGCCGCGCAGCCTGAGCATCGGCGACGACGCTCGGGCCAGTGAGTCCATCTCGGCCTCGGTGAGTGGCTCTCCGCGCAGCGCGACCTGCCAGTTGAAGGCGAACAGCGCGTCACCGCTGAGCACGCCCTCGACGAGCTGGCCCTCGCGCCGGGACGGGACGCGGTCGAGGGTGGCGGTGGCCTTCAGGTCGCGGCCCAGACTGCGCGGCCAGAGCACGTCGACGCCACCGCGGTGAAGCGCCTCGACGCCGTCCTCGAGGAGGCTGACCAGGTCGTCGGTGGTGAGCGCCAGCTCGTCGGGGACCCGCTGCTCGAGCAAGCGCTCGAGGGGCGGCCAGGCCGCGGCGGCCTCGCGCAGGGCGAGGGATGCGTGGGTGCGGGCACGGTCGCCGAACCCGTGCACGGAGGGCGCGTCGGTCCACAGCGCGCCGGCGTCGCAGACGTGGAGCGGGTCCTGCTCGTCGTGAACCTGCAGCACCAGCCGGCAGGATCCGGCGACGAGCTCCTCCTCGTGTGCCTCGACCCGGAGCGAGAGGGTCACCAGCTGGGGCAGGCCGGCCCCGTCGCCCCGATGGCGGGCCACGAGTGCCTGGAGGCGCCGGCTGAACGCGTCGCCCTCGGGCCGAGGTGCCCGTGGTGGTGCGGGCTCGGACCGCGGCGTCGGTGCGGCCGGAGCCGCGCGCGGCATCGTGTCGACGACGGCGTCGACCAACCGGCGTACGACGTGCTCGGCGTCGGCCGCCGGCAGCCCGGCGTAGGCGCGCGACTCGGCCAGGCGCCGCAGTCGCTCGGTGTCGTCGGGATCGAGCGGGGCGAGCCGCCACACCCCATCGCCGGGCTCGAACTTGCCGGCGGCCACGAACCGCATCGCGAGCAGGGAGGCCGCGGCGAGCAGGGTCACCGACGGGTGGGCCGCCTCGTCGGCGCGCGCCTTGGCCAGCACGGGAAGGGCGGCCCGGATCGGCAGGGTGATCGTGCGGCTGCCGATCCCCGAGTCGGTGAACTCGACCACGCCGTCGCGCGGGGCCTCGGCGGCACGCAGCGTCGCCGGGCCCGAGAGCGGCACGAAGCTCACCGCCACCACACCGCCCCGACCAGCACGCGCCACCACCTCGGGTCGAGGCTAGTCCGGCCCTCCGACACCACCCGGCCGCCTCCAGCCCCGAGCGCGGAAAACGCGGAACAAATGCCCTCGCCGCCCCGGCGTGTCCCCGAATTGTTCCGCGTTTTCCCGACCGCGCGTCCTCCCACGACCTATTGCAAGAGTTCTTTCGAAAGAGTAGTTTCGACGCCATGGCCGACGAGACACCTACCGGAGGAGCGGCGTACCGGCGGCTGCAGGACCCCCGCGAGCTCGCCGCCCTCGCCCACCCGGTGCGCCTGGGCATCATGGAGCTGCTCACGGTCTCCGGTCCGCTCACCGCGACCGAGCTCGCCGACCGCCTCGACGAGACCCCCGCCAACTGCTCCTGGCACCTGCGCAAGCTGGCCGAGCACCACTTCGTCGAGGAGGCCGGCGGCGGCATCGGCCGGCAGCGCCCCTGGCAGGTCCGCTCGATCGGGCTGGCCTGGGACGAGTCGGAGGCGTCGCCCAGCGAGGTGCGCGCCGGACGCGCGCTGGAGCAGATGCTCCTCGAGCGCCAGGTCACCCGGTTCCACCAGGCGCGCACCCAGCTCCAGGACGACGGTGACGAGGCCTGGGGCGACGCCGCTGCGGCCACGCAGTCCGCGAGCTGGCTCACCCTCGAGGAGCTCGACGAGCTCAACGCCGAGGTCCGCGCCCTCCTGGAGCGCTACTCCGACCGACTTATCGACTCCTCCAAGCGACCCCCGGGCTCACGACTGTGCGAGTTCGTCGCGTGGGGGGCGCCCCTGCTCCTGCCCGGCGTCGAGACGACCCCCGACGCGACCGAGGCAGGAGCTGACGCGTCGTGAGGCAGGCCTTCCGGCAGCCCGGCTTCCCCCGCCTGTACGCCGGTCTCACGGCGTCGATGTTCGGCGACTCGGCGATGCTGCTGGTCCTCTCGATCTGGGTGAAGACCCTGACCGGGTCCAACGCCCAGGCCGGCATCACCTTCTTCTTCATGCTGATCCCCGCCCTGCTCGCTCCACTGCTCGGGATCTGGATCGACCGCGTCAAGCGCAAGCCCTTCCTGGTCTGGGGCCACATCGCCTCGGGCATCAGCGTGCTTCCCCTCGTGCTGGTGCGCGGACCGGGACAGGTCTGGATCATCTGGGCCGTCGCCATGCTCTACGGCGTCTCGTTCGTCGCCCTGCCGGCCGCGCTCAACGGCCTGCTCAAGGAGCTCATGCCCGACGAGATGCTGGTCGACGCCAACTCGTCCTTGCAGACCACCAAGGAGTCGTTCCGGCTGTTCGGCCCCCTGATCGGGGCGTTGCTGTTCACCTGGCTCGGAGGCTGGGCGGTGGCCCTGCTGGACTCGGCGTCGTTCTTCGTGGCCGCCGCGGTGATCGCGACGATCACGGTGCGCGAGACCGCGCCCGCGGTCGAGGAGACGCACTTCTGGGACGAGCTCACCGCCGGTCTGCGGTACCTCGGCACCGACCGGGTCCTCAAGCACGTGCTGATCGGCTTCGGCATCACGATGCTGGTGCTCGGGTTCACCGAGTCGTCGATCTATGCCCTCCTCGACGCCTTCGACCGGCCGGCGACGTTCGTCTCGGTGATCGTCTCGGTGCAGGGCGTCGGTGCGATCGCCGGCGGTCTCGCGTCCGGCTGGGTCGTCAAGCGCATCGGCGAGGTCGCCACGTGCGTGGTGGGCCTGGTCGTCCTGGTCGTCGGCATCGCGATCATGGGTGCCACCCACGACATCGTCGTGGTCTGCCTGAGCGCGGCGGTGTTCGGGACGTCGCTCCCGATGCTGATGGTGGCCTTCATGACCCTGGTCCAGCGGCGCAGCCCGCAGGCGATCATGGGACGCGTGTCCACGGCGGTCGAGGTCGTGATGTCCACGCCGCAGGCAGTGTCGCTGGCCCTCGGCTCGGCTCTCGTGGTGGTCCTGACCTACCGGCAGATCTTCGCGATCATGAGTGTGAGTCACGCTTCTCGCCGCAGTCCACATCGCCTTCTGGCTACGCCGGCAGATCCGCGACGACCTGCGGGGCGGGCCCGAAGAGGACATCCCGGAGCCCGATCGAGGACCGGATATGGGGTCGCCGGTGTCGGCGGTCTTGCCTACGCTCGACCTGTAACGACGAGAGGAAGAAGACGCACGCATGAGCACCGAGATCGACAGAAGCCAGGTCGGCGAACCCCCCGGCCCGTCGGACGGCAGGCTCGACAGCCGGGTCATGATCGTGGCGGGGGTGGTCGTGCTGGGCGCGATCATGTCCATTCTCGACATCACCGTTGTCGCGGTCGCGCAGCGAACGTTCCAGGAGACCTTCGACGCCACCCAGGCGCAGGTGGCCTGGACCTCCACGGCGTACACCCTGGCCCTCGCCACGGTGATCCCGATGACCGGCTGGGCGGCCGACCGGTTCGGCACCAAGCGCCTCTACATCCTGGCGCTCCTGCTCTTCACCGCCGGCTCCGCACTGTGCTCCACCGCCACCTCGCTGGAGATGCTGGTCGCGTTCCGGGTGCTGCAGGGCCTCGGCGGCGGCATGCTGATGCCGCTCGGGATGACCATCCTGACGCGCGAGGCCGGCCCCGAGCGCCTCGGCCGGGTGATGGCGATCCTCGGCGTCCCGATGCTGCTCGGCCCGATCTTCGGCCCGATCCTCGGCGGCTGGCTGATCGACGTCGCCTCCTGGCACTGGATCTTCCTGATCAACGTCCCGATCGGCATCGTCGCGGCGGTCTACGCCTGGCGCGTCCTCGACCGTGACTCGGTGCACCCCTCGGAGAGCTTCGACTTCGTCGGCATGCTCCTGCTCTCGCCCGGCCTGGCGCTGTTCCTCTACGGCGTCTCGTCGATCCCGGCAGCCAAGCAGGAGCACGGCACCATGTGGACCCGCACCGTGGTGATCAGCTGCGTGCTCGGTCTGGCTCTGGTCGTCGCCTTCGTGCCGTGGGCCCTCCGCCGCAAGAACATCCATCCTCTGCTGCAGCTGCGCCTGTTCACCAACCGCTACATGACCGTCGCCGTGATCACGATGTCGCTGTTCGCGATCGCGTTCTTCGGCGCCAGCCTGCTGTTCACCCTCTACTTCCAGCAGGTGCGCGGCACCTCTCCGCTGGCGTCGGGCTGGCTGGTGGCGCCGCAGGGCTTCGGCGCCATGGTCACGATGCCGATCGCGGGTTTCCTGGCCGACAAGATCGGCCCCGGGAAGGTCGTGCTCACCGGGCTCGTCCTCGACACCGTCGGCATGGGGATGCTGACCGCCCTCGACGACTCCACGCCGTACCCCTACATCATCACGGCGTTCGTGATCATGGGCTTCGGCATGGGCGCGACCATGATGCCGGTCTTCACCGCGGCGCTGGCGAGCCTGAAGGACCACGACATCGCCCGTGGCTCCACGCTGATGAACATCACCCAGCAGGTCTCCGCCTCGGTCGGTACGGCGCTGTTCTCGGTGCTGCTGACCAACGCCTACAACCAGCACGCAGACGTGGTGAACGCCACCTTGAAGATCCAGAGCGCCGGCGGCGACACCAGCGGCCCGATCCCGTCCCTCGGCCTCCACTTCATGGGACTCGCGTTCGGGGACGTCTTCGTGGTCGCGACCGTGCTCGTCGGGCTGTGCCTGATCCCGGCCTTCTTCCTGCCACGTCGTCCGGCCGAGAAGCCCGCCGATGCTGCCGCGATGATGGTCGGCTGAGACCGACGGAGGGACGTATCCTGCGCGGGTGCGTCCCTCCTCCCTGCTCGCCGTCGCGGTCTCGGCCGTCCTCGGCGTGGCTCTCGGCATCGGGGGCGGCCTGGCGCTCGACCACGGTCCGACCACCTTCGCGGACCCGCTCGGGCTGAACGTTCCGCTGCGGAACCAGCCGGTGTGTGATGGGAACGCGCTGCTCACGGTGGACCGGGGCGCGAACGCGTCGCAGATCGCGACCGGGGTGACCGAGAACCTCGGCCAAGGCGTCGCCTACCTCGACACCAAGCGGTCCTGCGTGACCGCCTGGGTCAAGGACGGTCGGCCCGCTCCGCGCTACGTGGCCTACGTCGGACCCTTCAGCAGTCGCGGCAAGGCGTGCGACGCCGAGTTCTCCAACGGCCACCGCGGTGGGATCGTCACGCAGCTGACGAAGGGGGCCACCGACACCGTGCAGTGCCTCTGCTTCGCCCAGCTCGCCAGACCGACGCTGCGCACCGGGATGAGCGCCGACGGCACCAACGGGATCTGGATCCGGCACCTCCAGGGCCTCCTGGTCGACCTCGGCCGCGCCACCCCTGAGGACGTCACCGGGACCTACGACCTCACCACGGCCGCCAAGGTCCGTGAGTTCCAGAGGGACAACCGCCGGCCGGCCACCGGTGAGGTCGATGCCGACACCTGGCATTTCCTGCAGACCGAGGCCTGCGACCTCTAGCTCTCCCCGACCGCTGCGAACGCGTCGCCGGTGAGGACGGGCACCACGCCACTCACGTCGTACGACGCCGCCAGGTCGACGTCGGCGCCGAAACCGTCCTCCACCAGCTCGCGACCGCTGGCGCAGTGCCGCAGCGCGTCGTCCCATCTGCCCTCGACGGCTCTGAAGGCGGCGACAGCCACGGCCGCCTCGGGGCTGAGGCCGGCCTCACCGAGTCCGGCCAGTACACCGCCGGCTCCCCACAGGTCCTCGACCGCCGGTCTCAGCTCTCCGTCCGGCCAGCGTTCCCCGGCGGCGACCACGCAGACGCGGGCGGCCGGCCGGGCGCGCAGCCACCGCCCCACCGCGGGCGCGTTGCGCAGGCTGGCACCGACGACCGTGACTCCGGCGTCGGCCAGCGCGAAGGCGATCGCGGAGCCGTTGGGCGACGGCAGCACGACCCGTTCGAGCCCGGTCACGCCTGCGAACGACACCGGCGAGAGGCTCACGGAGCCGTCGGCGAGACCTTCGCGGCGGCCCGCTGCAAGCGTCGCGCCCCGCGCGGCGGCATACGCCGCCGCATCCTCCGCCCGCCAGGGATAGGGATGCACCACCACGCCCCGCTCGACCGCGACCGTGAGCGTGGTCGTGAACGAGAGCACGTCGACCACGACCGCCACGTCACCGGGCCGGGCGTCGGCCACCAGGGCAAGGGCACCGCTCAGACCCCAGTCGAGCCGGCGGGTGTACGCCGCCTGGGCGTGGGCGCCGCGGGTCACCAGATCCGGACGCGGTCCGCCGGGTCGAGCCAGAGCCCGTCACCGTGCTGCGTACCGAAGACGGCGTGGAACTCGTCGAGGTTGCGGACGATGTTGGCCCGGAACTCCGGCGGGCTGTGGGGGTCGATGGTGAGGTACTGCTGGTCGAGCTCCGGGCGGCGTTTGGTCCGCCAGCAGTAGGCCCAGCTGAAGAACAGCTTCTGCGCGTCCTCGAGATCGACGTCGCCGTCCTGGGCGATCGAGTAGGCCATCAGCGCGATCGTCAGGCCACCGAGGTCGCCGATGTTCTCGCCCACCGTCAGCGCACCGTTGACGTGCTCGCCCGGGAGGTTGCGGGGCGAGAAGCCGTTGTACTGCTCGATCAGCGCCTGGGACTTCACCTGGAAGGCCGACTTGTCGTCGGGCGTCCACCAGTCCTGCAGGTTGCCGGCACCGTCGTACTGCGAGCCCTGGTCGTCGAAGCCGTGCCCGATCTCGTGGCCGATGACGGCGCCGATGCCGCCGTAGTTCTCGGCCGGGTCGGCGTCGGGGGCGAAGAACGGCTTCTGCAGGATCGCGGCCGGGAAGCAGATCTCGTTCATACCGGGCCGGTAGTAGGCGTTCACGGTCTGGGGCAGCATCAGCCACTCGTCGCGGTCGACGGGAGCACCGATCTTCGCCAGCTGCCGCCGCGTCTCGAACGTCTCGGCCGCCGCGACGTTGCCGAGCAGGTCGGTGGGGACGAACTCCAGCGAGGAGTAGTCGCGGAACGTCTCGGGGTAGCCGATCTTCGAGCGGAACTGGTCGAGCTTCTCGTACGCCGCCTTCTTGGTGTCGTCGCTCATCCAGGTGAGCGCCGAGATCGACTGTCGGTAGGCACGCAGCAGGTTGCCGACGAGGTCGTCCATCATCGCCTTGGAGGCCGGCGGGAAGTGGCGAGCGACGTACTCGCGCCCGACCGCCTCGCCGATCGAGCCCTCGACGAGCGCGACGCCGCGCTTCCACCGCTCGCGCAGCTCCGGCGTACCACCCAGCGTGCGGCCGTAGAAGTCGAAGTTGGTCTCGACGAACTCCGCGGCGAGGTACGGCGCGTACGCCCGGACGACGCGGGCCGCCAGCCACGCGCGCCAGTCCTCGATCGGCACCTCCTCCAGGGCCGTCGACAGGTGCTCGAGGTACGACGGCTGCCGGACGCAGGTCTCGGCGATCGTCTCGTCGGAACCGCCCAGGTTGCGGATGAACGCCTCCCAGTCGAACGCCGGGCACAGTGCGTGCAGCTCGTCGACGGTGAGGAGGTTGTAGGTCTTCTGGACGTCGCGGGTCTCGGCGCGTTCCCAGTGGCCCTGCGAGAGCCGGGTCTCGACGGCCATCACCGTCGCCGCCGCAGCGGCCGCGTCGGGGCGCTCGACCAGCTCGAACATCCGGGTCAGGAAGGCGACGTACTTGCCGCGGATCTCGGCGAACTTCTCGTCGTGGTAGTACGACTCGTCGGGCATGCCGAGACCGCCCTGCACGACGTTGAACAGCATCCGGTCTGAGTTCTTGCCGTCGACGTCGACGTAGACGGCGAAGGCGCCGCTCCCGCCGATCTGCTCGAACTCGCCGAGGAACGCCGCGAGGTCGCGGACGTCGCGGAGGCTGTCGACGGCGTCGAGCAGCGGGCGCACGGGCTGGTAGCCGAGTGCCTCGACCGCCTGGTCGTCCATGAACGACGCGTACAGGCAGGCGATGCGCATGGCGTCGTCGCCCAGACCCTCCTCGCCCGCGACGACCCGCTCGGCGAGCCCTTCGATGATCGCGCGGACCTGCTCCTCGGCCGCGTCTGCGAGGTGCACGAAGGAACCCCAGCTCCCCTTGTCCGCAGGGATCTCGGTCGTCTCGAGCCATCGCCCGTTGACGTGGCCGAAGAGGTCGTCCTGCGGGCGGATGTCGGGATCCATGCCCTCGCGGGCGTCGTCGAGCGTGCTCATTCCGGTGAGCCTAGGTGCGTACGCCGTTCACCGCACGCGGACGACGGCCTTCCCGAGCGTGCGTCTGGCCTCCATGTCCTGCAGGGCGCGGCCGAAGTCTGCGAGGTCGTAGGTCGCCCCCACCGGCGGCGAGACGACGCCGGACTCGATCATCGGGAGCAGCGCCCGCCACTGCTCGTGCATGTACGGCGGCCGCGTCATCGCGTAGGCACCCCACCCGACACCGCGCACGTCGAGGTTGCCGAGGAGCAGCCGGTTGACCTTCACCTCGGGGATCCCCTGGCCGGCCGCGAAGCCGACGACGAGCAGGCGGCCCTGCTCGGCGAGGCAGCGCAGCGAGTCGGTGAACGCGGCGCCACCGACGACGTCGAGCACCAGGTCGACCCCGCGGCCGCCGGTGAGCTCCTTGACCGCGTCCTTGAAGCCGTCGACCAGCACCGTCTCGTCCGCCCCGGCGGCTCTCGCGAAGTCCGCCTTCTCCGGAGTCGAGACGACGCCGATGGTCCGGGCGCCGAGGCCCTTGGCCACCTGGAGGGTGGCCGTGCCGACGCCGCCGGCCGCGCCGTGCACCAGCACCGTCTCGCCGGCGCGGACCTGGCCCCGCTCGTGCAGGGCGAACAGGGCGGTCAGGTAGTTCATCGGCAGGGCCGCGCCCTCGTCGTAGGAGAGCCGGTCGGGGAGCGGGAAGACGGACACCGCCGGGATCACGGCTCGCTCCCCGGCGCCGCCGTACGGCACGACTCCGGCGACCCTGGTGCCCGGCGCGAGGTCGCCCCCGCTGACCACCGTGCCGGCCACGTCCACGCCGAGCGTGAACGGCGGCTCGGGGCGCAGCTGGTACTCGCCCTTGCTCAGCAGCAGGTCGGGGAAGGAGATCCCGACGCTGTGGACCTCGACGAGGACGTCGTCGGGGCCGGGGACGGGCTCGTCGACCTCGACGACCCGGACGTCCGCGGGGCCGGTGGGCTGGACTACCTGGACGGCGCGCATGGGCCCATCATGTCCGGGGCCACGGCTGCGGCTGGAAAACGCGGAACAAATCGGGTCAATCGGTCCGATCGCGGCGAATTGTTCCGCGTTTTCCGCCCCCACCAGGCCGACGCCTGACTGCCCCCGAGGTCAGCTGGGACGGACCAGCCGGTTCAGCTCGAAGTGCATCGGGTCGGTCCAGTGCCAGGTACCGCCCCAGGTGAACCCCCAGCGCTGGAAGATCGCGACGACGTCGCGGTTGATCTGGCCGACGGTGCCGCGCTGGTTCTCCGGAACGTTGACGTCGAAGGCCAGGCCGAAGGCGTGGTTGGACAGGGTCGTCGTACCGGCGATGAAGCGCGGCACGTAGCACCCGCCGTACTGGCCCGGGTGGATCGCGCTCGCCAGACCCCGGGCCTGGATCTCCTCGAGGGCCGCGCGGAGCTGGGGGAACATCAACGTGTTGCAGGTCATCGACCCGATGATCGGCATCGTCTCGGTGGAGATGTGCGAGGTGACCCAGGAGCCCTGCGGCGCGATGTGGCCACCGGAGAGCACGGTGTAGCTGAACGCGCCGACGGCGTCCGCCGTGGTGCCGACGAGCAACGCGGTCTGGGTGACGCTCGGGTCGAGCCCGAGCCGTGCCGCGGCGTCCATCCGCTGCACCGAGGCCTGGCCGCCCACGATGCGCTGGATCGGCTTCCGGACGGACAGCGGGGTACGGATCCCGGTGGAGACCAGCAGGGCGTTGCCCTTGCGCATGCCGAGGGTCTTCACCCAGGTGTTGTTGACGATCGCGTCCACCTGCGGGATCTGGGGCGCGTAGACACCGACGTGGATCTCGGGGGCGTCGGAGCGGGTGCCCATCCGGACGAAGTCGTTCTTCGGGACCTGCCGACGGAACTGCGGCCGGATCGACATCTCACCCCGGGCGATGCGGTTCCACTCCTGCTGGCGCTGCGCCACCTCGGGGTTGTAGTTGCGGAACGTCGCGGGGTCGACCGCAGCGACGTTGATCGCGTGGTCGTCGATGCTGACCTGGGCCAGCGAGAACCGCTCGACCTCGGTCACGCCCGCGACGTGCTGGATACGGCGTACCATCGCGTCGCTCAAGGGCCGCTGCCGGAAGATCAGCATGTCGGCGGTGTGCAGCGGCGCCCGGAACGGACCGGGCTCCGTGACGGCGTGCGTCGGGTCGATGGTCGGCGAGGACGTCGGATCCGTCGGCGACGACGGGCTGGTCGGGTCCGAGGTGTCCGCGACCGGGCCTGTCGACGAGTCGGCGACGGGGTCCGAGGAGCCGGTGCCGCAGGACACGAGCAGCAGCGCGGCAACAGCCGTTGCCGCGCTCGCGATCCCAAGACGCCCCCGTGTCATGCTCGACAGGGTAGTTCGCGGATCCTCAATGACCACGGTGCGGGCAGTCGACCTGGGGTGCCCGCACCCTGGTCGGCGGCCCTTCCGCGGGCGTCCCGGGCATCTCCCCGGGGATCGTGAACCACGAGACGACCCCGCCGGCGGCCAGCAGTCCCGCGCACAGCCACATCGCCTGCATGTAGGCACTGCTGAACGCCCGCGCGTCGTCGTAGTCGGTCCCCGACAGCCCGACGATGACGGGGAGCGCGGCGACGGCGAAGAGCGAGCCCGCGCGGGCGACCGCGTTGTTGACTCCGCTCGCCAGCCCGGCCCGGTCGGCGGGGGCGGCCCCCAGGACCGTGGCGGTCAGTGGAGCCACCATGAGCGCCAGCCCGAGCGCGAAGACGCACAGGGGTGGCAGCACTCCCAGCCAGTACGACGTGCCCTCGTCCACGAAGGACAGCCAGGCCACGCCCACGGCCATCACCAGGGGACCGACGGTCATCGGGATCCGCGGGCCGATCCGGGTGCCCAGCGCCCCGCCTCGGGAGGCCAGCAGCAGCATCAGGACGGTGATCGGGAGCGTGGCCAGCCCCGCCTCCAGAGCGCCGTAGCCCAGCACGGTCTGCACGTCGATGACGAGGAAGAACAGCACGGCGCCCAGGGCGGCGTACACGAGGAGGGTCATCGAGTTCGCGGCGGAGAACGTGCGCGAGGCGAAGAGGTCGAGCGGGAGCATCGGATGGCGGCTGCGCCGTTCGACGAGGACGAAGGCCACGCCCGCAAGAACTCCCACCACGAGCGCCGGAACGGCGAGGTCGCCGTGCCACTCGATCAGGCAGTAGGTGACGCCCGCCAGCGCGAGCGCCGCCAGGCCGGCGCCGAGCCAGTCGTACCGGCCCTCCTGGGCGGTCCGGCTCTCGGGCACGTAGATGAGGGTGACCGCGACGGTCACGGCCGCCAGCGGCGCATTGATCCAGAAGATCCAGCGCCAGTCGGCGTACTGCACGAGGGCACCGCCGATGAAGGGCCCGATCGCGGCCGAGATGCTCGTCATGCCGGTCCAGGCGCCGATCGCGCGACCGCGGTCGGCGGGCTCGATGCCGGACTCGATGATCGCCAGCGACCCGGGCGCGAGGAGGGCGCCGCCGATGCCCTGCAGGGCGCGTGCGGCGATCAGCATCTCCGCGTTGGGCGCGAGGCCGCACAGCGCCGACGCCCCGGCGAACCACACGACGCCGACGAGGAACACGCGGCGACGGCCGAGCCGGTCACCGAGCGAGCCGCCGAGCAGGATCAGGCTGGCGAGGGTGAGCAGGTAGGCGTTGCTGATCCACTGGAGCTGCGACAGCGAGGCGTCGAGGTCGCTGCCGATGGTGCGGAGGGCGACGTTGACGACCGTGCCGTCGAGCATCACCATCCCCGAGCCGAGGACCGTGGCGAGCACGAGTCCGCGACCGGCGGCGGAGGAGTACGCGACGGTCCCGGAGCCCATCGGGCGAGGCTACTCCCGGGCTCCGGTCACGGACGGAGGGTTCGCTCGCAGATCCAGGCGATGCCGTCGGCGGTGTCACCCGGCGTACCGATCGGGTGGACGACGTGCGAGAGCACGAGCCGGACGACCATGTCGATGGCGGCGTCGAGGTGCCGCTCGTCGATGGCGATCGGGTAGCCGACCACGCGTCGGCGGACCGTCTCGGTGACGGCGAGCACGAGCGCGTCGTTGCGCGTGGTCAGGAGGGGCAGCAGCTCGGTCTCCGCGCCGTACGACGCCGAGACCACCGCCTGGAGCAGGGCGTTGGTCCGGGCCAGCTCGAGGACCCCGCGCGAGGCCCCGCGGATCGCGTCGACCAGGACGTCGGGATGCCGGTCGAACGCCGCGTCGACGACGGCGAGGAACTTCGCGAGCTCGGCCAGCACCATCTCCTCGGCGAGCTGGGGCTTCGAGCCGACCTCGTTGTAGACGGTCTGGCGCGAGACGCCGACCCGGTCGGCGAGCTTGCCCATCGTGACGCTCGCCCAGCCGACCTCCAGGGTCAGCGCTGCCGCGGCCGTCACCACCCGCTCGTGCATGGTGGGTACGTCGACGGCGTGGGTCACCGGGACAGTCTAGGAAGCGGGACTGGGTGGCGACGCGGGCCGGAAAACGCGGAACAAATCACCGACACGCCCGTGCGCCCGCCGCGATTGTTCCGCGTTTTCCGCCTCAGGACGCCACCGCAGGATCCGCCGCGACGAAGTCGACCTTGTCGCGCACCCCGCAGTCGGGGCAGCACCAGGAGTCGGGGATCTCCGACCACGCGGTCCCGGCCGCGAACCCCTCCCGCTCCTCGCCGGCGACCACGTCGTACGTGTAGCCGCAGCCCGGGCACCGCCACGCGAACGCCTCCTCGCCGGCGGTCCCGCGGGACGTCATACGGTCCGAGCCTTCTATGGCTCCATCCGTATGACGTTGCGGGGGGGCGGCCGGGGGTGGGTACGACGCCAGGAGCCGGTCGCGCTGGCGAGGTGAGAGGTTCGCGAGGGTGAGGTCACCTCCGACGTGGGCGAGGACCCTCGGATCCATCACGCGGCGCCAGACGGCAGGCACGATCGCGAGCACGATCATCCCGGCGTACCCCGTCGGCAGCACCGGGCTCTCCTCGAAGTCGCGCAGCGACTGGTAGCGCCGGGTGGGGTTCGCGTGGTGGTCGCTGTGCCGCTGCAGGTGATAGAGCAGCACGTTGGTCGCGATGTTGTTGGAGTTCCACGAGTGGGAGGGATCGACCCGCTCGTAACGCTCGCGCGCGCCGACGCCGACCTTCTGCCGGAGCATCCCGTAGTGCTCCATGTAGTTGACGACCTCGAGCAGCGAGAAGCCGACGACCGCCTGGATGACGAGGTACGGCGCGATGCCTACGCCGAAGAGGACGACCATGCCGGCCCACAGCACCGCCGACATCAGCCAGGCGTTGAGCACGTCGTTCGACAGTCGCCACGGATGCTGCTGACGGCGAGCGATCCGCCTCTTCTCCAGGTTCCAGGCCGAGCGGAGCGACCCACCGACCGTGCGCGGCCAGAACTCGTAGAAGCTCTCGCCGAGCCTGGCCGAGGCGGGGTCCTCAGGGGTCGCGACCCGCACATGGTGACCGCGGTTGTGCTCGATGTAGAAATGGCCGTAGAAGCTCTGCGCCAAGGCGATCTTGGACAGCCAGCGCTCGTTGGCCTCCTTCTTGTGGCCGAGCTCGTGGGCGGTGTTGATGCCGATGCCGCCGATGCAGCCGATCGAGACCGCGATGCCGACCCGGTCGACGACCGACAGGTCGTAGTGCGTCATCACCCAGAACGCGCCGACGAAGCCGGCGTACTGGATCGGCAGGAAGGCGTAGGTGATCCAGCGGTAGTAGCGGTCCTTCTCGAGCGCCTCGATGACGTCCTCGGGCGGGTTGGACCGGTCCAGCCCGGCGACCAGGTCGATCGCCGGGACGATCCCCAGGATCACGACCGGGCCGATCCAGAACCACCAGCCCCCGCCGGTCAGCGTCCACATCCCGATCGCGATGAACGCCAGTGACGGGACCACCAGCCCGATCAGCCACAGGTAGCGCTTGCGGTCGCGCCACAGCGCGGTCGAGCCCTCGGGAACGGTGCCGTGGGCGGTCTCCGGCGACGGTGCCATCGTCGTACCTCCTCGAGACAGGTTTACAAGACCATAGGATTTGTAAACCCGTGTGGCAAGGACCCCGGGTTGCCGCGCGGCTCTCCATCGGGATGAGATGGGCCCATGAGCACGCACCGCGGGTCCGGCCTCCCCTTCGGCATCGACTTCGGCGGCAGCGGCATCAAGGGCGCCCCCGTCGACCTCGAGACGGGTGAGTTCGACGAAGAGCGCGTGCGGATCGACACGCCCCAGCCGGCGACCCCGGACGCGGTGGCGGAGGTCTTCGTCCAGCTCCTCGGCTCCTTCGACGACTCCGACGGGCCGGTGGGCGTGACGGTGCCGGGCGTCGTGAAGCGTGGGGTGGTCCACTCGGCGGCCAACATCGACAAGCACTGGATCGGCGAGGACGCCGACAAGCTCTTCACCGATGCCACCGGGCGCGACGTCCGCGTCGTCAACGACGCCGACGCGGCCGGACTCGCCGAGGTGAGGTACGGCGCGGCGAAGGGCCGGCAGGGGCTGGTCATCGTCACCACCCTCGGCACCGGGATCGGATCCGCCCTGGTCTACAACGGCGTACTGGTGCCCAACTCCGAGCTCGGCCACCTCGAGATCGACGGGCACGACGCCGAGAAGCGCGCCGCCTCGAGCGTCAGGGACCGCCAGGACCTGTCGTGGGAGGAGTGGGCCGAGCGGCTCACGACGTACTACCGCAAGCTGGAGCAGCTGTTCTCGCCCGAGCTCTTCGTGGTCGGGGGTGGCGTCAGCAAGAAGGCGGACAAGTTCCTCCCACTGGTCGACATCGAGACCGAGATCATCCCGGCGACCCTGCTCAACGCCGCCGGGATCGTCGGCGCGGCCCTCTGCGCCACCGAGAGCTGAGTTCCCGGGCCGACGTCCGCTGAGCTCCGGGGTTGCCCCACTGGCGCAATTGCGCCGGAATGACAGTCAGCGGGCCAGGGTAGATGTCGAAACGGCGCAATTGCGCTGTTACGGCAACCCCCGGGGGGCCCCGCGGACGAGCGCTGGCCCTGGCGATCAGCCCGCCGCGGCCTCGCCGGCCACCCCGTCGGCCAGGGCCGCCTCGATCTGGGGGCGCAGCTTCTCCGGCTCCTTGGTCGGACCGAAGCGCTTGATGACCCGCCCGTCGCGACCGATCAGGAACTTGGTGAAGTTCCACTTGATGTTGGCGCCGAGCGCGCCGGACTTCTTGTGCTTGAGCCACTGGTAGAGCGGATGGGTGTCGTCGCCGTTCACGTCGATCTTGGCGAACATCGGGAAGGTGACGCCGTAGTTCTGCTGGCAGAACGCGCCGATCTCCTCCTCGGTGCCGGGCTCCTGGTGGCCGAACTGGTCGCAGGGGAAGCCGAGCACGGTCAGCCCCTGGCCGGCGTAGTCGTCGTACAGCTGCTGGAGGCCCTCGTACTGCGGCGTCAGCCCGCACTTGCTGGCGGTGTTGACGACCAGTACGACGTCACCCACGTAGTCGCCGAGGTCCCGGTCCTGCCCGTCCAGGGTGACGGCGGAGAAATCCCCGAGAGTTGTCATGCTTCTGCTCCTCTGATGGCGGCTGCGACGGCCTTGGGGACGTCGGGGTTGAAGACACTCGGAATGATGAAGTTCGGGTTGAGCTCGTCGTCCTTGACCACGTGCGCGATGGCCTCGGCGGCCTTGAGCAGCATCTCGATGGTGATCTCGTGGGCCTTGGCGTCGAGCAGCCCCCGGAAGACCCCGGGGAAGGCGAGGACGTTGTTGATCTGGTTGGGGAAGTCGGACCGACCGCTGGCCACGACCGCGGCGAACCGCTCGGCGTCGGCCGGGTCGACCTCCGGGTCGGGGTTGGCCAGCGCGAAGACCACCGAGCGCGGCGCCATGTCGGCGATCCACTCGGCCGGCAGGATCCCGGGTGCGCTGACGCCGATGAACACGTCGGCGCCCGTGAGCGCGTCGTGCAGCCCACCTCGCAGGTGGTGGGGGTTGGTCCGCGAGGCGAGCTCGGTCATCGCCGGGCTCAGCGTCTCGTCGCCGTCGCAGAGGACACCCTGTTTGTCGCAGACCACCACGTCGCCGGCACCACCGGCCAGGAGCAGGGTGACGATCGCCGATCCTGCCGCGCCGGCACCGGAGACCACGATCCTGACGTCGGGGATCTTCTTCTCCACGCAGCGCAGGGCGTTGGTCAGCGCAGCGAGCACGACGATCGCGGTGCCGTGCTGGTCGTCGTGGAAGACCGGGATGTCGAGGCTCTCGCGCAGCCGGCGCTCGACCTCGAAGCAGCGCGGGGCGGCGATGTCCTCGAGGTTGATCCCGCCGAAGCCCGGCGCGATCATCTCGACGGCCTTCACGATCTCGTCGGTGTCCTGGCTGGCCAGGCAGATCGGCCACGCGTCGATGTCGGCGAACCGCTTGAACAGCGCGGCCTTGCCCTCCATCACCGGCAGCGCTGCGCCGGGGCCGATGTTGCCCAGGCCGAGCACGGCCGAGCCGTCGGTGACGACAGCGACGGAGTTGCCCTTGATGGTGAGCCGGCGTACGTCGTCGGGGTTGTTCGCCAGCGCCATGCTGACCCGGCCGACGCCGGGCGTGTAGGCCATCGACAGGTCGTCGCGGGTGCGCAGCGGGACCTTCGAGTGGACCTCGATCTTGCCACCGATGTGGAGCAGGAAGGTGCGGTCGCTGACCTTGTGGACCTCGACGCCCTCGACCTGGCTGACCGCGTCGACCAGGAGCTCGGAGTGGTCGGCATCGGAGGCCGAGCACGTGACGTCGACGACGAGGCGCTCGTGGCTGGAGTCGGCGACGTCGATCGCGGTGACGATGCCGCCGGCCGAGGCGATCGCGGTGGCGACGGCTCCGACGACCCCGTGGTCGGGGGCGGTGTGCAGTCGCATGGTGATGGAGTACGACGACGGGGTGGCCGACATGCTCCTCACCCTAGTGGGGAGGCGGGGACTGCTCGGGGTCGCGTTGCCTGCCGGCCAGCACGCCGACCAGGAGGGCGAGGGCGAAGAGCTGGGCGGCACCGATCACGGCGACCAGGGAGCTCCGGTGGGCGTCGTACAACCAGCCGGCGAGCACGCCTCCGACGAGTGCCGCGGCCGCCTGGAACGCGGCGAACGCGCCGTACGCCGTGGCCAGGCGCCCCATCGGCACGAGGTCCGCGACCAACGCCTTCACCGTGGAGTCCTGTACGCCTGTGGCCGCCCCCCAGAGGAGCACTCCGGCCACCGCGAGCCCCGTCTGGTCGGTGAACACCAGCACCGGGACGGCCGCCACGACCACCGGCAGGACGAGCAGGGTGCCGCCACCGATGCGGTCGTAGGCGAAGCCGGTACCGAGCGACGCGACGGCCTCGGCACCCATCGCCGCGGCGTACACGATCGGGACCACGGCCGCGGTCACCAGGTGCTCGTTGACGAGGTGGAACGAGATCACGCCGAAGGTCATCAGCCCGACGGTCGTCAGTGCGCACGCGACGGCGTACACGTAGAAGGTGCGCGGCAACGCCTCGAGGTGCGGCGTCGCGTGCGCGGGTCCGCGCTCGGGGTCGCCGACGTGCCGGTGCATCCACGCCAGGACGCCGAGCGCGACAGCGCCGGGTACGACGAGCACCGCCAGACCGGCCCAGGTCTGGCCGGTCAGCGCGATCACGAGCGCGACGAGGAGCGGGCCCAGCAACGCCCCGGTCTGGTCGAGCGCCTTGTGTACGCCGAACCCGCGGCCGCGTCCGACGTTGCCCGCCGCCACGGCGAGCAGCGTCGACTTCGCGGGGCTGCGCACGGCCTTGCCGGTGCGTTCGAGCAGCACCATCGTCGAGCCGAAGACCAGTCCCGCAGCGCCGAGCGCCGGGGCGAGCGCCATCAGCGGTACGCAGACCGCGGTCAGCGCGTAGCCGACCACCATCCAGTGCCAGTAGCGACCCGACCGGTCGGCCGCAGGGCCGGAGAAGAGCCGGAAGCCCAGGGCCGCGGCTTCCCCGGCTCCGGTGACGAGACCGACCGTGAGCGCCGACGCACCGAGCGAGGCGAGGAACGGTCCGGTGATCGACCGCGCTCCTTCGTAGACCAGGTCGACGAGCAGGCTGACGACGCCGAGCCAGAGCACGGTGCGCCAGCCGGCCCACGACCGGGAGTCCGTGGGTACGACGTGCTCAGCCATCGCGGTTGCGCCGGTGCCAGGCCCAGATCAGGCCGAGCACCAGCAACGTCGCGATCACGGTGCTGGTCAGCCCGAGGTAGTGCGTCACCCGGCTGATCGAGTGCGCCGCGAAGTAGCCGAGCAGGACGCACGCCGTCCCCCAGAGCACACCGCCGACGGCGTTGAACACCAGGAAGCGCGGGTACGCCATCCGGCTCGCCCCGGCCAGGGCCGGCATCACCGCGCGCAGGAACGCCGTGAAGCGGCCCGCGACCACGGCCCGGCCGCCGCGCCGGCGCAGGTAGGCCTGCGCGCCCTCGATCCGTTCGGGGTAGCGGCGCAGGAGCGGCGCCCGCACCAGCTGCGGCCCGAGCCTGCGGCCGATCTCGAAGCCGACGCTGTCGCCGACCACGGCCGCCACGATCACCACGGCCAGGACGACGAACACCGAGACGTTCCCGGCGGCCGCGAGCACGCCGCCGTACACCACGGCGGTCTCGCCCGGCAGCACGAAACCGAAGAAGAGCGCGGCCTCGCCGAAGACGAGGCCCGCGATGATCAGGAGCGCCAGCCACGGGGATACGCCGAGCAGCGTGTCGATGACCCTCTGCAGCATCAGCCGACCAGGTGGGCGTGGACCTTGGCCTGCTCACCCACGTCGATCGGGTTCGCGTGCCCCCGCAGGTGGACCGTGACGTTGCGCTCGCGCAGGACGAGCACGAGGGTGTCCTCGAGGGCCTCGGCCACCGCCCCGTTGATGACGTAGGTGCCGTCGACCTGCTTGTCGAGGAGGGAGCCTTCCTCGCCGCCCTCGACGTCGCCGAGTGCCACGGCGACCAGGGCGGGTCGCCGGATCCGGCCGCCGAGCCGCCACATCATCAGGATCATCAGCAGCACCAGCACGTCGGCCCCGAGCGTGATGATGGTGGAGCCGTGGCTCCGCTTCTGGCCCTCCAGGTCGAACACCGCCGGGTGCCCCTCCAGCACGCGTACGTCGACCTCCCCCGCCTGGACCGCGGCGGCACCCGCCGACGCGTTCACGCGGGCACTCCGCACGCGCTGGTCGGGGTCGACGCTCGCCGGGAACCTCAGCGCGAGGACCACGTCGTCCCCGGCCTTCTGCGACGACACCACGGTCGCGGTCACCTGGACCCCGTCGGAGGAGACGCGGTGGATCCGGTACTGGTAGATGGCGTAGGGCACGTTGATCACCAGCAGGGCGATCACCACGACCAGGATCTTCCGCGCGCGCGGACCCGGTGCTCTCACGAGCGCCAGTATGGCTGGTGGTCCTGAGTACGCCGGACCGTCAGCGCGGTGACCACCGACCGACCGCGGCGTCGAGCCGCGCACCGGCGGCCGCGGCGTCGATGGCGAGCTCGGGCCCCGCCAGCGTGGCCAGGGAGGTCGCCTCCTCGCGGCAGACCGAGCAGCCGAGGAGGTGCACGCGGAAGTCCTCGCTGACCGAGGTGGACCCGGACAGCACCTCCTCGACGAACGCGTCCACGCCGTCGAAACACTCGTCGCACGAGAGCCACGGCTCGGTGGTGACCGTCAGCCGGCTGACGTCGTCCTGGGTGAGTGGCCGGACCGTGGTCATCGGCTCGCCTCCTGTGTATGCACATGGTCGGCGTGATCGAGATCGTGGCCGGGATCGCAGTCCTCGTGATCCCGCGCTTCGGCGCTCCGCTGGTCGCGGTCTGGCTCGCGGGGATCATCGTCAACCTGCTGATGGTCGGGGGGTACGGCGACGTCGCACTGCGTGACTTCGGGCTGATGCTGGCCGCACTGGTCCTGACCCGGCTGGCCTGGGCGTACCCGACCGGCTTCCGGACTCCGCGCTCCTGACGCTCCTCACGGACGACGCCAGGTCCGGACACGGTCGTCCCGCGGGTTCCTCGGTGGGTAGCGTGCGGTCATGTCCGGTCTCGCCGTCGCCGCGCCGAACGAGGCCGCCGCCGACGCGGCCGAGCAGGTGGCGCTCGCCGGTGGCAACGCGGTCGACGCGGCCCTGGCCGCCGCGCTGGTCGCGATGGTCAACGAGGTCGGGGTCGTCTCGCTCAGCTCCGGCGGCTTCGTCACCGTGCAGCCGGGCGACGGCCGGCCGGCGTACGCCGTGGACGGGTGGATGGACATGCCCGGGCGCGGCCGCGCCTCGGCCGAGGCCTCCGGTTCCACGTGGGACGTGTCGACGGCGTACGGCGGCGGCGTCGACATCACGATCGGCCCGGGCTCGGTCGCGGTGCACGGCTCGCTGGCGGCGTTCGGCGAGGTCCACCGGCGAGACGGACGGCTGCCGTGGCGCGAGATCGTTGCGCCCGCGGTCGAGGTCGCTCGCGGCGGCTACCGGCTGACCTCGGCGGCTCGGTACTACCTGGACTACACCCACGACGACATCTTCGGCTGGGACGCGGAGAGCCGGGCGGCCCTCCACGACGCCGAGGGAGGGCTCACCACCGGCAGGATCGTGATGCCCGACCTCATCGCCTCGCTGGAGCTGATCGCCGCCGACGGACCCGACGCGCTCCACCGCGGCGAGCTCGCCGAGCTGATCAGCCGCGACGTGACCGAGCGCGGTGGACTGCTCAGCCACGCCGACCTCGCGGCCTACGAGCCCGTCGTCCGGCCGGCGCTGGTGTCGCGGGCGGGCGGCTGGGTGCTGTCCACGACGCCGCCGCCGTCGGTGGGCGGCATCTGCCTGACCGCGATGCTCCGCCTCCTGCTCGCCCACCCGGGCGAGAACCCGCTCGACCCCGACCACGTCGTGCAGGTGCAGCGGGCCGTGCTCGGCCACCGGCTCGCCGTCCTGGACCAGGCCCCGGATCTGGTGGCGGCAGCCGACGAGTTCCTCGACCGCGTCGACCACGACCACCTCGCGGTGCTCGAGTCGGGTTCGACGGCCCACGTGTCGGCGACCGACCGCTCCGGTACGGCGTGTGCCGTCACGTTCTCGTCCGGCTACGGCTCCGGGATGATCGCGGCCGGCACCGGCATCTGGCTCAACAACTGCCTCGGGGAGCAGGAGCTCAACCCGTCCGGGCCGCATGCCGCGCGCCCCGGCACCCGGCTGCTCTCCAACATGGCGCCGACGGTCGCCCGGCGCGATGACGGCTCGACGCTGGCGATCGGCTCACCCGGCGCGGACCGGATCACGACCGCGATCGCCCAGGTGCTTGCCGGCTACCTGTCCGGTCTCTCGCTGCACGAGGCCGTGAACCGGCCCCGCGTGCACGTGCACCGGCCGGGGCGGCCCGACGAGATCGTGAAGCGCGAGACCGACCTGACCATGTACTACGGCGGGGTCGGGGCCACCCTGGTCGGAGCCGACGGGCACCTGGTCGCGGCCGCAGACCCGCGCCGGGAGGGCGCCGTACGACTGGTTGAGGGCCTGTCCGGGGCTTGAACGGGGGAATCGAGCGCGATCCCCGTCGTCTGCCGAAGAAATTCTCGTGAAACCGCGTCACGTTCCGCGATTTCGGTCGTTTCTTCTCCGTGAGGTCGCGATCCAAGGATCGCTCCGAGCAGGTCGGCAGTCGGTCGGGGGGACGACACAGGCTGACCGAGGGGTGTTGCCCATCGACCGGGGGGACGAGGGCGCGGCGCCGCTGCCCCCGCTGTAGCTACCAGCGGGGGCGCCTCACATTTCAGGCCCGTACGGAGTTCTGGTCAGCGCCCCCGCCCCCGCTCACCCACCGGTGAGGTGGCCGCCGCCGACGGGGAGCTGACCGAACTGGCTCCCGACCGAGTGGGACGACGGCGGGGCGATGTTCGTGCTGGGCTGGTCGGATCCCGGCAGCGACAGCGAGCCGAACGACAGGACTGCCACGGCCGCCACGACGACGGCTGCGGCCGCGGCGTACGGGGTGGTGGGGTTGTGCATGATCGATGAGGTGCTCATGGCGATGTCTCCTGGTCCGAGGGCCGGATTCGCCCGGCCCGATGACCACTCACGCTCGCCCTAAGACGGCACACCCACATCGGGAAGATTCCCGATTCTCGCTACGACGTCAGGAGACCCGCGTACGGCGCCGACGCCGCGCGCCCGTCGACGCGCGGGCTCACACCTGGTGCGCGAGGGGGGAGTTGAACCCCCACGTCCTTTCGGACACACGGACCTGAACCGTGCGCGTCTGCCTATTCCGCCACTCGCGCCAGAAGCGGGCCAAGGCTATCCCAGCCCACATACGCCCCCCAAACCGGCGCACGTGGCCACTGCCGGCCGGCGCGCACGCGCGCTGCGCGGCTCGCTGCGGCTCCGGCCTGGGAGGGCCGGCTGGCGCGCAAGCGCGCTCTTGCCTCTCGCTGCGGTCGCACTGGGAGTGTCGGCTGGCGCGCAAGCGCGCTGCGCCGCTCGCTCGGCCGGACGCCCCGGCTCCGCCGTGTCGTCCGGTCCTCGCTCGCCCCGGATACCATCGGCGCAACCCGAGCACACTCGGGCCGCGTCCCACTGGGGCGGGAGGAGAAGGACGACGCAACGGGGCCGAGACATGAGGGGAGGACACGCGGCGTGAGTGGCCTGCAAAGGTTCGAGCAGCGCCTCGAGCAGTTCGTCTCCGGAGCCTTCGCCCGGGCTTTCCGCAGCGCGGTCCAGCCGGTCGAGATCTCCGCGGCGCTCCAGCGCGAGTGTGACAACAACGCCCAGATCCTGTCCCGCCAACGCCGGATGGTGCCCAACGACTTCCACGTCGAGCTGTCGCAGGCCGACCTCGACCGGCTCGCGCCGTACGACTCGGCCCTGGTCAAGGAGCTCACCGAGCAGCTGACCGAGCACGCCGAGAAGCAGAGCTACGTGTTCTCGGGGCCGATCACCATCGGTTTCGAGTCCGCCGAGGACCTCACCATCGGCCGGTTCCGGGTCCGGAGCCAGGCGCACGCGTCGGTGACCAGCAACGCCACCCATACCCAGGTACGCCGTGCCCGGGCCTACGTCGAGGTCAACGGCACCCGCCACCCGCTGCAACCGCCGGGCCTCGTCGTGGGCCGCGGCACCGAGGCCGACCTCCGCATCAACGACCCCGGGGTGAGTCGCCGGCACATCGAGTTCACCGTCGACGAGTCCGCCGACGGCGGCGTGGCCATCGCCGTGCACGACCTCGGCTCCACCAACGGCATGCTCGTCGACGGCCACCGCATCACCACCACCCAGCTCAAGGACGGCTCCGAGGTCCGCGTCGGGCGGTCCACGCTCACGGTGCGCGTGGTCGAGGAGGACGCCGATGTCTGAGCTCACCCTCTTCCTGATCAAGATCTCCTACCTGGCGATCCTCTGGATCTTCGTGCTCTCGGCGATCTCGGTCGTCCGGTCCGACATGTTCGGAGCGCGCGTGCCGCAGACCGCACGCGAGGCAGCCGCACCCAAGCCGCGCCGCCAACCCAAGCAGCGCGCCCGCAAGGGGGCGCCGACCCACGTCCTGGTCGTCGACGGCGCCAACCAGGGTGAGCGCGCCGATCTCGCCGCGGCCCCGATCCTGATCGGCCGTGGCAACGACGCCGCCATCAGGCTCGACGACGACTACGTCTCCACGCGCCACGCCCGGATCGCCGCCAGCGGCGACCAGTGGTTCGTCGAGGACCTCGGCTCCACCAACGGCACCTACATCGGCAGCGCCCGGATCACCCAGCCGACGACGCTGGCCCTCGGCACCCAGGTCCGGATCGGCAAGACCATCCTGGAGCTACGGAAGTGACGTTCCGACTCCAGTACGCCGCGATCTCCGACGTCGGGCGGGTACGCAAGGACAACCAGGACTCCGGCTACGCCGGGCCCTGGCTGCTCACCGTCTGCGACGGGGTCGGTGGCGCCGCGCGCGGCGACCTCGCCTCCAGCACCGCCATCGGCCAGCTGCGCCGCCTCGACGAGCCGCCCGAGGAGACCGTCAACGAGCAGGCCCGGCTCGACCTCGTCGCCAGCGCGCTCCACCGAGCCTCCGACCGGATCGGCGACCTCGTCGACGAGGAACCGGCGCTGAGCGGCACCAGCACCACGGCCACCGTCGCCCTCTTCGACGGCGTCCGGCTCGCGATGGGGCATGTCGGTGACAGTCGCGCCTACCTGTTCCGCGACCACGAGATCAGCCAGCTCACCAGCGACCACACGTTCGTGCAGAGCCTGATCGACGAGGGTCGGATCTCCGAGACCGACGCCCGCACCCACCCCCATCGCAACCTGATCCTCAAGGCCCTCGACGGGGTCCACGAGGTCGACCCCGACCTGTTCACCGTCCAGCTCACCGAGCGCGACCGGATCCTGCTCTGCAGCGACGGCGCCTCCGGATCGCTCGACAACGGCCGCCTCGCCGACATCCTCTCGACGGGTTCACCCGACTTCGCCGCCGTCGAGCTCGTGCGCGCCAGCCTGGAGGCCGGCAGCACCGACAACGTCACGTGCATCGTCGCGGACGTCGTCCCCGCGACGGACGACGACGAGCCCGCGGTCCCGATGGTGGTCGGGTCCGCGGCCGAGCTGAAGCGCAAACCCCGCGGCGGTACGTCGTTCTTCCGTGGCCACCGCGCCGGCGACACCGGTGAGCTCGAGCCGGTCGCCGCCGAGATCCCCGACGACCTGCCCCCCGGCGTGCCGTTCGCGATCGACACCGACCCCGAGTCCGCCCGCTACGCGCCCCGCGAGCCGCAACGCCACTCGTGGCTGCGGCGGCTGCTCGCGCTGGCCGGCATCTTCGGCATCGCCTGGATGGCCGGGGCCGCGGCGTGGAGCTGGAGCCAGCACCAGTACTACGTGGGCGAGCAGGACGGCGTCGTCACGATCTTCCGCGGCGTCCAGGCCGACGTCCCGGGCTTCGACCTGTCGCACGCCTACGAGACCAGCAACGTGCGCGTCGACCAGCTCGACGCGTTCTCCTCCGGATCGGTCCAGGACGGCATCGGCGCGAGCAGCCTCGACGACGCCGAGCGCACGGTGCAGCGGTTGGCCGCCCACCAGGAGCCCATCACGACGGCGGGGGGCTGAGATGGCCCAGCGCGCCTCCCAGTCCGGGGCCCTCATGCAGTTCGTCCACCGCCGCCGACGCGGGGCCGAGCTCTTCCTGCTCGTGCTCGCCCTCATCGTCGGGGTCGGTGCCTATGCGTGCGTCGGGCTCGGCGTGAAGGGCAAGGTGCCGGCCGACATCGTGTCCTACGGCGGGTGGCTGGCCGCCCTGATCGTCGCGGCCCACATCACCGTCCGGATGGTCGCGCCGTACGCCGACCCCGTGCTGCTGCCGATCGTGGCCGCGCTGAACGGCATCGGGCTCGCCGTCATCCACCGGATCGACCTCGCCCGCGACACCCAGTTCGCCCGGCAGCAGCTGATCTGGATGACGCTCGGCGTCGGGCTGTTCATCGCGACCCTGGTGATCCTGCGCGACCACCGGGTGCTCCAGCGCTTCACCTACACCTGTGGGCTCGCCGCGATCGTGCTGCTCCTGCTGCCGATGGCCCCGGTCATCGGCAAGACCGTCAACGGCGCCCGCATCTGGATCCACGTCGGCTCGATGAGCTTCCAGCCCGGCGAGGTCGCCAAGGTGCTGCTGGTGATCACCTTCGCCGGCTACCTCGTCCTCCACCGCGACGCGCTCGCGCTGGCCGGCCGGCGGGTCGCCATGGTCGACCTGCCGCGGGGCCGCGACCTCGGCCCGATCCTGGCGATGTGGCTGGTCAGCCTCGGCATCCTGGTCTTCCAGCACGACCTCGGCTCGAGCCTGCTCTTCTTCGGCCTCTTCCTGATCATGCTCTACGTCGCGACCGAGCGCGCCGGCTGGCTCGTGGTCGGCGGCGGGCTGTTCATCGCCGGCTCCTACCTCACCTACGTCTTCATCGGTCACGTGCAGGAACGGTTCCTGCTCTGGTGGAACGTCTGGGCCCACTACGGCGACGGCACCGACGACAAGGGCCGCCAGACCGTGGAGACCATGTTCGGGATGGCGTACGGCGGGCTGATCGGCCGCGGTCTCGGCCAGGGCTCGCCGTGGCGGATCCCGTTCGCCGAGAGCGACTTCATCTTCGGCGCCATCGGCGAGGAGCTCGGGCTGACCGGCTCGATCGCGGTGATCGTGCTCTACGGCCTGATCGTCGAGCGCGCCCTCCGCGCCGCCCTGATCTGCCGCGACGACCTCGGCAAGCTGCTCGCCACCGGACTCGCGGGCGCCATCGCCCTCCAGGTCTTCGTGGTGATCGGCGGCGTGACCCACCTGATCCCGCTGACCGGCCTCACCACGCCGTTCCTGTCGTACGGCGGGTCGTCGCTGGTCGCGAACTGGGTGATCATCGCGATCCTGCTGCGGATCTCCGACGCGGCCAGGCGCCCGCCGCCCGACCTGACCGTGTCGGAGGATGCCGACGTCGAGACCACGCAGGTGATCAAGCTATGAGCCGCCGCACGTCGGCCGGTCCCGACGGACGGAGGGGGCCGCGATGAACAAGCCGATCCGCACGGTCTCGATCTTCTGCCTGCTGCTGTTCCTCGCCCTGGCCCTGAACGCGACGTACCTGCAGTACTACCACGCGAGCGCGCTCAACGACCGGCTCGACAACGGGCGGGTGGCCGCCGCGACCTTCGCCCGTGACCGCGGCGCGATCCTGGCCGGGAGGCAGGTGATCGCCGAGAGCATCGAGACCAAGGACCAGTACAAGTTCCAGCGCATCTACAAGCGGCCGTTCATGTACGCACCGGTGACCGGTTGGTACACGTTCGGCAACGAGACCGGCGTCGAGCGCGCGCAGAACTCCTTCCTGTCCGGCGAGGACGACCGCCTGTTCGTGAACCGGCTGGTCGACCTGGTCAACGGCAACGCCACCAAGGGCGGCAACGTCGTGCTCACGATCAACCCCGCGGCGCAGAAGGCCGCGTTCAACGGTCTGAAGGCGCTCGGCCCCGGCATCCAGGGGGCCGTGGTGGCGATCGAGCCGGCCACGGGCCGGATCCTGGCGATGGTGTCGCTGCCGACCTTCGACCCCAACAAGCTCGCGAGCCACGACTTCAAGGCAGCCAACGCCTACGCCACCTCGCTGTCGAAGCTGCCGTCCGACCCGCTCCTCAACCGCGCGGTCCAGACCACGCTGGCGCCGGGCTCCACCTTCAAGACCGTGACCGCCTCGGCGGCGATGCAGACCGGCAGGTACACCTCGACCTCCCTGGTGCCGGGCGGCTCCAGCTACCGGCTCCCGCAGTCCACCAAGGTCGTCCACAACGAGATCCCGAACTGCGGCACCACCAAGATCCCCTTCACCCAGGCCATGGAGTGGTCCTGCAACACCAGCTTCGCGCCGATCGCCGTCGACGTGGGGGCCAGCGGGATGCACAAGACGGCCGAGGGGTTCGGCTTCAACCAGAAGTACCTCGACGAGAACCAGTACCCCACGCAGGCGATCTCCCTCTACCCGAGCGGCCAGGACGAGGCTCAGACCGCGCTGACCGGCTTCGGCCAGGGCTCGGTGACCGCGACCCCGCTGCAGATGGCGATGGTCGCGGCGGGGATCGGCAACCGGGGGGTCGTGATGCGCCCCTACCTGACCGACGAGCTCCAGTCGCCGTCCCAGGAGGCGCTCGTCCCCGGGCACTCCGAGGAGCTCAGCCAGGCGATCTCGGCCAGCAGCGCCACCGAGGTGACGCGGCTGATGGTGGCGACCGTCCAGAACGGCACCGCCAGGCCAGCCGCGATCCCCGGTGTGGCGGTCGCCGGCAAGACGGGCACCGCCGAGAGCGGGCGGACCAACCCCGACGGCACCGAGGTCCCGCCGTACGCCTGGTTCGTGGGGTTCGCGCCGGCCGCGTCCGCCAAGGTGGCGGTCGCGGTGATGATCCAGCACATCGACCGGCCGACCAACGAGATCGCCGGGGGCACCCTCGGCGGGCCGATCGCCAGGTCGGTCATGGAGGCGGTGCTGAGCTCCCATGGCTGAGCCGACGTACGCCACCCGGACCTTCGAGACGACGGGCGACGCGACCCGCACGACGCGGTCGTCACCATCCGGGCGGATCAAGCCCGACAGCCCGCAGCAGGACCACGGTCGCAAGGGGAAGGGTCAGCAGTGACTCCCGAGAACAGTCCAGACGGACAGACGCTGATCGGCGGCCGGTACGCGCTCGGCGAGCTGCTCGGCCGCGGCGGCATGGCGGAGGTCCGCAAGGGCACCGACGCGCGGCTCGGGCGGGTCGTCGCGGTCAAGCGGCTGCGCACCGACCTGGCCAGCGACGTCACCTTCCAGGCCCGCTTCCGCCGCGAGGCCCAGAGCTCGGCCTCGCTGAACCACCCGGCCATCGTCGCCGTCTACGACACCGGCGAGGAGCAGGCCACCGACGGGTCCGGCGTCTCCCAGCCCTACATCGTCATGGAGTTCGTCGCGGGCCGGACCCTGCGCGACATCCTCCGCGAGGGTCGCAAGATCCTGCCCGAGCGCGCGCTCGAGATCACCAGTGGCGTGCTGTCGGCGCTCGACTACAGCCACCGGGCCGGGATCATCCACCGCGACATCAAGCCCGGCAACGTGATGCTCACCCCCTCGGGCGACGTGAAGGTGATGGACTTCGGCATCGCCCGGGCGATGTCCGACGCGTCCAGCACGATGACCCAGACCGCGGCCGTGGTCGGCACCGCCCAGTACCTCTCGCCCGAACAGGCGCGGGGCGAGCCGGTCGACTCGCGCTCGGACGTCTACTCGGCCGGGTGCCTCCTCTACGAGCTCCTCACCGGGCGTCCCCCGTTCGTCGGGGACTCCCCCGTGGCGGTCGCCTACCAGCACGTCCGCGAGCCCGCCGCGCCCCCGTCGGACCACGACACCGAGGTCACGCCCGAGGTCGACGCGATCGTGATGAAGGCGCTCGCGAAGCGGGTCGAGGACCGCTACCAGTCCGCCGCAGCGATGCGTAGCGACATCGAGCGCTACCTCGCCGGCCATCCGGTGCACGTGGTGCTACCGCCGCCGCTCGAGCCGCCGACCCCCGTCCCGGACCCGACCACCGTCGTCAGCCCCGTGCCCCTGCCCATCGAGGAGCCCGAGGAGGACGAACGCGGCACCCGCCCCGGGCTGCTGATCTTCCTGGCCCTGCTCCTGCTCCTGATCCTGGGCCTCGCGGCGTACCTGCTGCCGAAGATGTTCGCCAGCCCGAACGACACCGTCCAGGTGCCCGACCTGTCCGGGATGACCGAGCAGAACGCGCGCACCGCGCTCGGCGACGCCGGCCTCGAGGTCGGCAGCATCGACCGTGCCTTCGACAACAGCGTCAAGGCCAACCGGGTGATCACCCAGGACCCCGGGGCCGACGAGTCGGTCGCCTCGGGTACGACGGTCGACTTCACGGTCTCGCTCGGCCTCCATCCGACCCGGGTGCCCCCCCTGATCGGCCAGTCCCAGCAGCAGGCGGCCACCGCGCTCGAGGACGCCCATCTCGACGCCGTGTTCAAATCGGTCGACTCCGACCAGCCGAAGGGCACGGTCGTCAGCACCAGTCCGCCCGCCAACACCCAGGTGCCGCAGGGCTCGCCCGTCACCGTGTCGGTGTCGAAGGGTCCGCAGAAGGTGCCCGACGTCGTGGGCATGCAGCAGAACGACGCCGAGAGCGCCCTGCGCGACCGGGGCTTCGTCCCGGTCCCGGTCCGGTCCTCGTCCGACAAGCCCGAGGGCGAGGTCATCCAGCAGATCCCGGGAGCGGGGTCGCCGCAGAACCAGGGCACCCAGGTGACGATCGTGGTCTCCTCCGGACCCACCGAGTCGCCGAGCTCACCGACGACGCCGACGTCGAGCGCCACCAGCACCCCGCCCGGCCCGCCGTCGACGCCGCCCTCGGCCAAGCCGCCGGGGTGAGTCAGCTCGAGGGGAGCACCTTCGCATAGGTCAGGCCGAGCAGGCCGTCGTACGCCGGGGCGGTGATCTGGTCCTCCAGCTGCTCGTCCCAGCCGACCGCGATGTCGGGGTCGGCGGCGTCGGCCCGGTAGACCTGCAGGTAGGAGTCGCGGGAGATCGCGTCGGTGAGCGCGGCCTGGTCGCCGACCGCGGAGATGACGTACGGCTGGCTGTAGGGCACGCCCTGCAGCTGCACGGAGTTGCCGATGCAGCGGATGCCGGTGGTGCTCACCACCCGCTGACCCTGGATGGTGATCGCCTGCGCCCCGCCCTTCCACATCGCGTTGACGACGGCCTGGATGTCCTGCTGGTGCACGAGCAGGAGGTTCGGGTTGTCCGGCGAGCTCGAGCTGGTCTCCTGAGGTGCGTCGGACAGGGTCACCGTCACGCCCGGCCCGGTCTGCGGCAGCAGTCCGGCCGGCCCCTTCATCGCGGCGGCCCGGCGGTTCAACGCACGCACCTGCTTGTTGCCGATCGAGCCGCCCAGCACGTCGACCTGCCCGCGGAGATCCGCCATGCGGGAGTGCAGGGCGTCGACCTGGGTGGCGTCGTAGCGGACCATCGACGCCAGGTCGGTGAACCGACCCGGACGCAGGTCGGTCCCCTCGCTGCTGTGGGCGCTGATCACGAAGAGCGCACCGCTGAGAAGGCCGACGAGCGGGGTGGCGACGCGCCACACCAGGGACCGGCGCGGGCGCGGCCGGCCGCCGTCGGGAGACCCCGGAGGGGGCTCGGGTGCACGCAGGCCGGGGAGCCTGCGCTGCGGTCGGTCGCTCACGCCGACTAAGGTAACCCGCGTCGTGTGAAGGGACGCCATCCGGCGTCGGTTGCGTGGAGGAGTGCCGGTGGCCAAGCTCAAGGCCAAGCAGACGTTCGTGGATCCCGATCGGGGGCCGCTGGTCAGCGCGCGCTTCGTGGTCGCGATCGTCCTGATGCTGCTCGGCATCGCCTGGATCGTCTACTACTACACCGTCGTCCGGGTCGACCCGACCGTGCTCCCGGCCCCTGCGGCCGGCTCACCGAAGTTCATGGCCGACCTCGAGGACTGGAACTACGCCATCGGCTTCGGGCTGATCCTCCTGGGATTGCTGGTCTCGGCACACCACGACACCCCGCTGGGCCGCGGCCGGGGCGTTGTGGTCGGGATGCTCAGCTGCTTCCTGATCGGGCTGATCTGGATCTGCACGTTCTACGTGCTCTCGGGCGACCAGCTGCCCAACGTCCCGGTCTTCAACGACCTCGGCCAGTACAACCTGATGGTCGGCATCGGCTTCATGGCCGTCGGCTTCGCCTTCGCCACGCGCTGGGAGTGAGGCCCGGAGAGCGAGCCTGCGAGCTCTCCGAACAGGTCCGTCAGCGAACCGATCGCGCTGATTCCACACCTGTGGACAGCCCTGTGGAGAATCACATCGATGTAGTTCTCCCCAGGTTCGTCCCCAGCTGGGGAGAGGTGCGCTACGCGAGCACAGCGGTCCGCGTGACGACGGCGATCACCACGAGCACGCTGATCACGGCGAAGCCGGCGCCCTGCCACGCAGCGCGCCGCTGTCGTGGCGCGTAGGCGAGGATCACGGCCAGCACGACGCCGCCGACGAAGCCACCGAGGTGTCCCTGCCAGGAGATCGTCGAGCGGCCGAAGAACGTGAACGCGACGTTGATCCCGATCCAGACCAGCAGCTGGTTCATGTCGGCGCGCACCTTGTAGGCCAGCACCAGCAGCGCGCCCATCAGGCCGAAGATGGCGCCCGAGGCGCCCAGGGTCGGCGTGTACTCCCCGGAGAGCCAGTAGACGACCGCGGACCCGACCAGGCCGGAGAGCAGGTAGAGCCCGGCGTAGCGCAGCCGGCCGAGCATCAGCTCGAGCTGTGGGCCGAGCACCCACAACGCCACCATGTTGAAGCCGATGTGGAAGACCTCGACCTGGGTGAACATGCTGGTGACCAGCTGCCAGGTGGCCCCGTCGCTGACGCCCGGCAGCCAGGTGCCGCCGTTCGCCGAGCAGACGGCCTGGGAGACGTCGAAGCCGCCTCGCGGGAGGGAGCACAGACCCTTGGGTCGCAAGGAGAGCCAGTCGACCCACCGACTCCCCGCGCCGCCGGTGGCCAGGATGAGCACCCAGATCACCGCGTTGATCCCGATGATGGTCATCGACACCACGCCGTTGCGCGACGGCCGCAGACCGCCGTACGGCGTGCGGGCGGCGCGGGTCTCCTTGCGCCCCTCGGCGACGCAGGTCGGGCAGTGGAAACCCACCGCGGCGTCGTGCATGCAGTCGGGGCAGATCGGACGACCGCACCGCTGGCAGACGATGTAGGTCTCGCGGTCGGGGTGTCGATAGCAGGTGGGAACGCCGGCGGGGTCTCCCGCCGGCGCTGTCCCCGATCCGTTCGTGGTGCTCAGGAGGTCTGGACCTCCACGCGCTCGATGACCACCGGCTCGACCGGGCGGTCGCCGCCGCCGGTGGGCGTGGTGGCGATCGCGTCGACGACGTCGCGCGACTCCTGGTCGGCGACCTCGCCGAAGATGGTGTGCTTGAAGTTCAGCCACGGCGTCGCGCCGACGGTGATGAAGAACTGCGAGCCGTTGGTCCCCGGGCCGGCGTTGGCCATGGCCAGCAGGTAGGGCTTGTCGAAGACCAGCTCGGGGTGCGGCTCGTCCTTGAAGGTGTAGCCGGGGCCCCCGGTACCGGTGCCGAGCGGGCAGCCACCCTGGATCATGAACCCGCCGATGACGCGGTGGAAGGTCAGGCCGTCGTAGTAGCGCTCGCCCGACCTGCCGGCGTCGTCGCGGTAGTCCTTGGTGCCCTCGGCCAGGCCGACGAAGTTGGCCACGGTCTCGGGCGCGTGGTTCGGGAACAGGTTGATCGTGATGTCGCCCCGGTTGGTCTTCAGGACGGCCTGCTGGTCAGCCATGTCTGCCTCTCGCATGTGGGTTTCTGGTGCGTGCAGATCCTCCCACGCACCGCAACCCCCGCCGCCCACCGCCCGCGTCCGCGGTAGGGGTCGCCCTGTTGGGTACGGAGCCGACATGATGGGATGGCACGACGAGACCAGAGGGAGATCCGCCATGGGCATCCGCCGGAACAAGACGATCCTCGAGCAGGCCGCTGACTACGTCGACACGATCGTGGAAGCCGCGAGCGAGAAGGCGGGACCCGCGATCGCCGACGCCCTCGACAAGGCCGGACCGGTCTGGGCCGACGCCAAGGACAAGGCGGCCCCGGTGTGGGCCGACGCGAAGGACAAGGCGGGACCCGTCTGGGCCGACGCCAAGGACAAGGCCGGACCGGCGCTGTCCGACGCCAAGGACAAGGCGACGCCCCTGCTGGCGGCAGGTGTGGCGGCCGCGGCCGCCCAGGCGACCAACGTCGCGGACTACGCGAACGAGAAGGCAGCCGACCTCAAGGGCGAGCCGAAGAAGAAGCACACCTTCCGCAAGCTCCTGATCATCACCGGGGTCGGCGCGCTGATGGTGTTCATCGCCAAGAAGCTGCGGTCGGGCGGCGACCAGGACAACTGGCAGTCGTCGTACACCCCGCCCCCGCCGCCCGCGCCGTCGTCCGACACACCGATCTTCGACGCGGCCTCGGCCTCCTCCGACGAGTCGACGGCCAACGACGAAGGTGGGGCCGGCCCCGACGAGGCGCTGGCCGACGCCGCCGAGGAGGCCCACCCGGTCACCACGCCCGACGAGCCAGCCGACGTGGTCGAGGTGGCACCCGGCGAGGAGTCGGTCGAGAAGCCGTCGGCCAAGCCCTGACCCACCGCCTGACCAACGGTCAGGACACCACAGCACGACGCCGGGACCGGCCGCGGGAGAGATCCTTCGGCCGGTTCTCCGCTATCCAGGCGTCGATGGTCTCCCACCAGCCGAAGAGCCACTCGATCTGCGCCTCCCGCTCGGCCGGGATCTCCTCGCGCGGCACCTGCCACCACCGCATCACGATCACCTTGTCCATCGGGAGGTCACGCCAGACGTCGCGGACGGTGAGCACGTGGTCGAGCCCGGTATGCGCGACCAGTACGACGTCCGCCTGCGGGGCCGCGTCGAGCGCAGCCAGGAAGCCGCCGGGTCGGGGGGCGAGCACGTTGGTCATCTGCGCCGCTCGATCGGCCATCTGCTCGAGTCCGCGACCACGTAGCCGCTCGATCCCGCGACGGCGACGCTCGGGGGTGAAGTTGCCGCCTTGGGGAAGATCACGAACGCGTCGTTCTCGTCGAGGCCGCGGGCGAGGTCGGCGATCTGGGACTCGTAGTCCTGGCCCTTGCCAGGGTTGGTCTTGATGAACCGGGCGGGGATCCGGCTCAGCACGACGTCGATCACCGGGTCCCAGGCCATCGTGTCCTTCAGGACGACCCGCGGCTCGCGGTGGTACCAGTCCATCAGGGCGTGGATCAGGGTGAACGAGTCGCCCGGCCCGGCGTGCCGGCAGGCGACGATCAGAGGGATCCCCGGGTAGGCGTCCGGGCTGGGGCCGCGGGTCTCGATCCGCAGGACCAGGACCGCCGGGCCTCGGTGAACACCACCACATCAGGCCCTGCACGAGGTCGTAGTGGATGCCCTCGAAGTACGGCGTACGGATCCGGCGGCCGAAGCCCGAGGCCAGCCACAGCCCGAAGAGGACCACGAGCAGGATGCTCTCGACGCTGACGTAGACCACCGCCATCCAGAGCAGCCGCAGGGCCCGCCACCGGCCGGGCAGCACGGGTGCCGGATCGTCGATTTCCAGTCTTCGAAGTGGTCTTGGAGAGGCGCGGCCGAAAATGGAACTGGCGCGTACGCACATCCAAAGGGGACGTGGTCATGCAGGGCTGTGAAAGCAGCCGACCCGCCGCCAATTACAAAGCTGACAGGGCACTCTTCCTGCTGTTGCTGTCCGCGCCGTATCGATCGATCTGACTGAGCACGCCTCCGCAACCCTGAACAAAGAGCCCGCGGGCTAGAACCGCTCTACTGTTGCGCCCGCTTGGCGCCGGCGGCGAAACGATGCGGCATGCAGGACCGTTTGTGTACCGATGGTTGCGATATCGGGCAATAATCTCGCCCTTCGGAGGTCGAGACGCCGCCTTAAAAAAAATTTATTTGAAACCTAAAACATGTGGGAGGACCATCTCCACGATGGGCGCACTCGCGTATTGCGCCTGTTTTCGTTTATAAATTTCAATCTGCGATCAGCACGAAATGACATCTTCCTCCGACAGGATTGCGCTCTTCATCGATGGCGCAAATCTCCATGCGACCGTCAAGACGCTGGGCTTCGACATCGACTACAAGCGCTTGCTCAAGGAATTCCAGGGCCGCGGCACGCTGGTGCGCGCGTTCTATTACACCGCGATCATTGAGGATCAGGAATTTTCATCGATCCGTCCCCTGATCGACTGGCTCGACTACAACGGCTACACCGTCGTCACCAAGGCGACCAAGGAATTCATCGACGCCAGCGGCCGCCGCAAGGTCAAGGGCAACATGGATATCGAGCTTGCGGTCAATGCCATGGAACTGGCCAAGCATGTCGATCAGATTGTGCTGTTTTCCGGCGATGGCGATTTCCGCTCGCTGGTCGAAGCGGTGCAGCGCCGCGGCGTCCGGGTCACCGTGGTCTCGACGATTTCAAGCCAGCCACCCATGATCGCCGACGAATTGCGGCGCCAGGCCGATGTCTTCACGGATCTGATGGAGTTGCGATCCAAACTTGGCCGCGATCCATCCGAGCGTCCGGCCCCGCGCGAACCGCGTCATCACGCGCCGCAGTCCCTGCAGCGCACGATCAAGATACCTCCGAGGGGCGATGACGACGATCACGACAATTTCGACCATTGATAGAGCTAGATTGGCGGGCGGCCCGACGCGAGTTTCGACCCAATCTTGATCCTTAAGTCCTGACGAGCGCACTCGAACTTCACGAAGCACCAAGACGATGGCGGCGTGGAAGGGTGATACCTTGAAATAGACCAGCGTGCCGATCGGTGACGGAGCGTGCATTTTGGGCCTAATCGGTAGGCAAGGCAAACAGGTCCATCAACTCAACCCATTCTCTCCGGGAAAGGCCACTATCGACCTGAACTAGCTTTTCGCCGCGAAGAAGCCTCGAAAGCACATTGATCGCAGACTTCGACAGATGGGCTCCTCCGACCTGATGCTCGATGAAAGCAGAATATGCTTGCGGTACCCAACGCTCGCACGATTCTTGATATCTCTAGGGCGTACTGAGCTGCACCCGGTTCGGTTGACACCCGCTTAAGCTAATCCAGCCTGCCGCTCGAACTCCATAGGGCTCAAATATCCGATCGTCGAGTGCCGGCGTTTCGGATTGTAGAAGCGCTCAATATAATCGAAGACGTCGGCCTTGGCGTCGTCCCTCGTTCGGTAAATTTTGCGCGCAGTCCGCTCGGTCTTCAATGACGAGAAGAAGCTCTCCATCGCCGCGTTGTCCCAGACGTTGCCTGACCGGCTCATCGAGCAGACGACGCCGTGATCAGCCATCAACCGCTGGAACTGCTCGCTGGTGTATTGGCTGCCACGATCGGAATGATGCAGCAGCGCATCCGGTTTGCCCCGTCGCCAGATCGCCATCACCAGGGCGTCGGTGACGAGCTGGGCCGTCATCGCTGCGTTCATCGACCAGCCAACCACACGGCGGGAGAAGAGATCGACGACGGCGGCCACATAGAGCCAGCCCTCCGCTGTCCACATATAGGTGAAGTCGGCAATCCATCTGCGGTTGGGAGCGGGAGCATCGAAGCTGCGGTCGAGCATGTTGGGAGCGACGGCGGCGACCTGCCGCTCACCCAGATCGGGCGGCAGTCGACGCCGGCGCGGACGCGCTTTAGAGCCTGCTGCCGCATCAATCGCTCGATCCGGTGCAGTCCACACCTCACGCCTTCGGCAAGCAGATCGTGCCACACACGCCTGGCGCCATAGGTTCGATCGCTGGCCAGGAAGCTGGCACGAACCTTCGCGCCCAACTCCTCATCGCTCCGGCTGCGTTGACTGCGCGGCCGTGTCAGCCACGCATAGAACCCGCCCCGCGAGACACCGAGCGCCTCGCACAACCATCCCGCCGGCCAGATCCCCCGGTGCTTCGCAATGAAGCCGAACTTCATGTCAATTCCTTCGCGAAGTAGGCCGCGGCTTTCCTAAGAAACAGCCGGATTGGCGTCCCCCGGAATGGCCTGCAAGACGAAGCCCAGCGATTTGGCCCGGCGCTGAAGGTTGGCGAGGACGCGGCTGCGATATTGTTGCTCATATTGGTCAGCACCCGGATCCTTGTAGCTCATGCCGTGCCGAAGGGTGTTGTAGAACAAAACCGCGATCTTGCGGGCGGTCGCCGTCACGGCCTTCGACTTGCCCGCACGTGAGGACAGCCGGCGATAGAATGCTCCGAGCGCCGTATCGCTCCGCCCGACGGTTGTGGCTGCCAACCGCAACAGCGCGGCTGCCCGACTGGAGGATCTCCGTGTGCGCGAGGACAGCACCTTGCCGCCGGAGATCTTGTTGCCCGGTGCGAGGCAGAGCCAGGAAGTGAAGTGCTTGGCGCTCGGCCATGCCCTCAGATCCGTGCCGCACTCGCCGATGAGCTTCAATGCGAGCGACGGACCCAACCCATGGATCTCAGTCAGATCGACGCCGAGCACGCCGTACAGCGCGGTCCTGACATCGAAGGTGGGCGTGTTGACCTGCTTGGTCTTGATGCGTGGCTTGGATAGCTTTCCGACCGGTTTTGCGCCTTTATTGTTCAGTGCCGCGATCAGGACTTCGAGCTTGCGGTCGCAGTCCAGCATCTTCGCCTGGTAGACGTCGTAGAGTTCCAGCGATTGGGTCAGGGCGAAGACATGTTCGTCCCGGTCGTTGCCCACCAGTGCTGCGCGGATCGTCTCGATCGATGAATGGCAGCGCACGTCCCGATAGGTTGCCAACACGTCGGGATTGCGCTCGCCTGCAACAATGGCTCGGATAATCCGCATGCCGGTCGCGCCGGTGATATCCGAGACCACATGATGGAGCTGCAGGTTCATCTCCATCAGGGCCTTCTGCATATGCTGGATATGGGCGGCGGCATATTCCACCAGCCGCTCCCGCTGGCGCAGATAGGCGCGCAGGGTTGCAATCTCGGCATCAGGTCGGAAGCTGCCGCGTAACAGGCCATAGGAATGAAGCTGGCGTAGCCATGCGGCATCGCTGACATCGGTCTTCCGCCCAGGCACATTCTTGGCGTACCGCGCGTTGACCAGAATGACCTCAAACCCGCGCTGCTCCAGGATCTCATAGACCGGGATCCAATAGACCCCGGTGGATTCCATCGCGACACTGGTCACGCCGCACGCTTTGAACCAGTCCGCCAGATCATGCAGGTCTTGCGTGAATGTGCCGAACGAGCGCACAGGGACGTCGGTGCAGGCGGGGTTCACCGCAGCCATGTGCATCTTTGATCCGATGTCGATGGCGGCGGCCCCGACGTTGACCGGCTTCAATTCCGGTCGGTCACCGGTTGTCGTCTTGGGCATGGCAATCCTCCGTTCAATCATGAGCAGGAGGGTCTGGGCTATGCCAATCGTCATCTTCCTAATCGGGATCGCCGCCGGAGCGGCGTCACCACTCTCAAGTCCGCATGCACCCATGGACCACGTTTTTTAACGGGGATTGTGCCTCCAATAAGCTGACGGCCGCTACCCTCCCAGCCGCAGAGGATAGCACAAGGCTGTTTCTACCCCGCGCAGGCGCGCCACGGCGCTGGACAGTTTTTTAAAATGTCGCGCTCGGCCTTCAGCTTGATGCACCTCGCGCTTGAGCCGCGCGATCTCCAGCTGCTCCGGCTTCATCTGACCATGGCCCGGAAACGCATGCTGCGGATCGTCCGCAAACTCCTTCACCCAATTGCGCAACTGCTCGGATGAACATTAAGATCTTGCGACGCCTGCGCATACGAAACGCCGCGCTCCTTGATCAGCCGGACAGCCTCAAGCTTGAACTCCCGCGTAAACTGCCGTCTCTCCATGACGCACCTCCTGCTCCATAAAACACCTAACTCGGTGTCTTCGGAACCGGGTGCAGCTCAGTCAGAAAGAACAGACCACATTTTCTGAGGGGGCTATCCGCGTCAGGCAGATTGAAGGTTTCGCCGGGGTACACGACACCGATCAGACCAATGATTCCTCCTCATTATCGGCTCAGGCTATGATGACAGGCTGATTAAGGCTGTAGCGGAGGACAAAGACAAAGCAGATAAAGCGCAGATTTTTGGACTCCCATCGCTTCGAGCTGACATGTATCAGGAAAATGTTATGAGGGCGCGGAAGGCCGCCGATGCTGTCGGCGAAAACAAGATCTTCGATGTTGGCAGCTTCTTTGCGCCCGCCAACGATCCCTTTGTCACCGCCGAAACGTTGAGTGAAGTCGTTCGCCGCTGTGAGAGACAAGCGGCAATCACTAATCTGTATTTGTCCCCGCTAGCAACCAAGCCTCAAGCGCTCGGCTTCGCCCTATACTATTTGTCAGAACGTAGGGGGAGCGCGACCAGCATCTTGTTTCCGACATCGAGTTCGATATGCAAAGGAGACTAGCGTCGGCGGCTTGCGAAAGAGTGTGGCAATACACCGTCGAACTCCCATAATTGCCTTCGCGGCGCAGGGCCCCGGCGCCTGGGTCTCTGTAGTTGGATTTTCGCATTGCGAAGGGGTCCGAAGCGGCGTTTGTCTGCGCGACAGTCATCTCGATAAGGTGCCGGGCTTTGTAGAGTTTCACCTTCTCGAAACCGCGGCGGATAAGCAACGCAAAATACGCTCGCGCAAGATTTGTCCCGGGTTGCCGAGACAATCATTGGCCTCTATGGAGGACAAACAGCCGGCTCGTCGGATTCATCCTCCCGTGAGGGTGGAAGATGCTGAAGATAGACCGACGTCTCGATTTTTCAGGGCGGTGGACCGATGGGCGATCGAGCTTCTGCTGGAGGCGGGCGCAATCCATAAATGCGAAACACGGCTGGGCGAAGGACCGCACCGACCCTCACGCCCGAGCGGAGGCGCTGCGGCTCGCCCGGGAGGAGCCGTTGGCAGGATTATCGCCAGAGGCGGCGGCTGAGGTCATCCGCGAAACGCTGGCGTCCGTGGGCGACACTTGTCCAGAATGCTGATTTTTTTGGTTGACTACGGGCTTCTTGCGGGTGCCTGGTCGTCTGATAGGGACCGAACTTCTCGGGCAGGTTATGCCAGCGCGCGCTTTATCGCTTCTATGGGTTCAGATTGGCGAGCCGAGTTGCGGCTCTGCCTGATCGTCGCCCTGTAGCGAGGAGAGCGAGACCCCCAGAAGACGCACCGGTTTGGGAAGGGGCATCTCATTCTGAAGCAAGGCGACCGAAAGGCGTTCGAGGTCGCTGCGGCTCGAAACCGCGACAGGCACGGACCTGCTGCGCGTGATGATCTCGAAGTCGTCGAACTTCACCTTCAGCGTCACCGTCCGGCCCCGCGAGCCCTTGTCCTCGCAATGCCGCCAGACCTTGTCGATCAGCGGCTGCAATTCGGCGACCATGGCGTCGAATTCGGTGAGGTCGCTGGAGAACGTGTTCTCGGCGCCGACGGATTTCCGGATCCGGTTGGCGCGGACCTCGCGATTATCGACGCCTCTGGAGATCCAGTAGTAGTACGCGCCGGCCTTGCCGAAGTTTGCCTGCATGAATTCGAGCGACTGGTTACGCATGTCGAGGCCGGTGTACAGTCCGAGCGAGTTCATCTTCGCGCTCGTCGCCGGTCCGATGCCGTGAAACTTGCCGACGGGCAGGGCTTCGACGAACGCCGGCCCCATCTCCGGCGTGATGACGTACTGGCCGTTCGGCTTGCGGTGGTCGGAGGCGAGCTTCGCCAGAAACTTGTTGTAGGAGATGCCGGCGGAGGCGTTGAGGCCGGTCACCTCCTTGATCTTGGCGCGGATCGCGAGCGCGACGTCGCGCGCCAGCGGAATGTCTTGCAGGTTTTCCGTGACGTCGAGATAGGCCTCGTCGAGCGACAGCGGCTCGATGATCGGCGTGTGCTCCGCGAAGATCTCGCGGATCTGCTGGGAGACCGCCTTGTAGACCTCGAAGCGCGGCTTCACGAAGATCAGGTCCGGACACTGCCGCTTCGCGGTCACCGACGGCATGGCCGAGCGGACGCCGAACTTGCGGGCTTCGTAGCTCGCCGCCGCCACGACGCCGCGCTCGCGGGATCCGCCGACGGCGACCGGCTTGCCGCGGAGATCCGGATTGTCCCGCTGCTCGACGGACGCGTAGAAGGCGTCCATGTCGACGTGGATGATCTTGCGCTGGCGGGGCGGGGGCGCTGCCTGGTCGTCGTCGTCCTCGTCGGTCACGTCGTCGGCCCGGCCGGGTCTTCCTTGACGCCGCGGGCGACGATCCTGAGCGACCCGTCCGGAAGCGGCCGTTGCAGCTTCAAGGCCTCGTCCGGAGGCGCCGTCATCCAGGTCTCGACTTCGTCCGGCGTCGTCAGGATCACCGGCATCGCCTTCGGGTGGATGGCGCCGACCTCGGCGTTCGGCTCCGTCGTGAGGAACGCGAAGAGGTCGTTGGTGGTCTCGCCTTCCTTGACCTTCCGGACGGACGTCCAGTTGGTCCAGATGCCGGCGAAGCAGGCGAGGGGGCGGGTCTCGTCGAGCGCGAACCAGATGTCGCCGCCCTCGGCCTTGTTGAACTCGCTGAAGGAGTTGAACGGCACGACGCAGCGGTTCTCGGCGCCCAGCCAGCGCGTCCAGTGCTTGCTCTTCACGTTGCGGATGTTGGTCGTGCCGCCGTCCGGCTCCATCCGCAGCAATTCCTTGAAATCGACGGGCTTGCCTTTGGCCTGCAGCTTTGCGGCCCGCTTCTTGGTGGCTTCCATCAGCGCGTTGCGACGACGGCATCCCCCACCGCGCGGTGGCAAGTTCGCGGCCCTCGGCTCCGTTGCGCACGATCGGCGCCTTGTAGTCCGGAAACACGCCCGGCATCGGCGCCAGATTGCCGACGTACCGGTTGACGACGCGAAACAGCGCGATGATGGCGGCCTGGTTGGTGGTGATCGAATAGAGATTGCACACGGTCGTCCTCTTAATCCCGTCTACCGCCACATTCCGCGCATGCGGGCGCCGATATCCACCTTGGTCCCTGGCTGGCGGACGCGTGCCGCGTGCCGGCCGGCAACAACAGGCCAGGCCGTGCGCTCGAACAGACCGAGCAGCTTTTCTGGAATGAAGCGCGTCCTGGAGGCATAGAGGTGACGATCGCCCTGCGCGTGCTGGCCGTGGACGAAGAAGCGCTGCGGCACGACCAGATGGAGGTCGTCCTTTGCGCGGGTCATGGCGACATAGAGCAGGCGCCGTTCTTCCTCGATCTCGGCCGAGGTGCCGGCACCGAGGTCAGACGGCATGCAGCCGTCGACGACGTTGAGCAGATAGACCGACTTCCACTCCTGGCCTTTGGCGGAGTGGATCGTCGACAGGATCAGGTAATCCTCGTCGAGCAGCGGCACGCCGGCCTGATCGCTGGTCGCGTCGGGCGGATCCAGCGTGAGTTCGGTCAGGAAACGCTCGCGCGAGGGATATCCGGAGGCGATCTGCTCGAGCTGGATCAAGTCCGCCCGCCGCGTTTCTGCATCCTCATGGATGCGCTCGAGATGCGGTTCGTACCAAAGCCGAGCACGCTCCAGATCGACGGGCCATTCCGAATATCGGAGATTGCCCAATGGTCTCGACGAAGCCCTTCCAGTCGTCGCCGGCGCGCGGTGGCGTCGGTATGCTCGCGAGCGCCGCGATCGGGTCGGCGGCCTCCGCCATGTGGTCGAGCACACGTTGCGCGGTGGCGGATCCGATGCCGGGCAGCAGATGCAGCAGACGGAAACCCGCGACGCGGTCGCGCGGATTTTCGACGAACCGCAGCAACGCCAGCATGTCCTTGATGTGGGCGGCGTCGAGAAACTTCAGTCCGCCGAATTTGACGAACGGGATGTTCCGACGCGTCAGTTCGATTTCGAGCGGACCGCTGTGGCTGGATGTCCGAAACAGAACGGCCTGTTCCTTGAGGAGCGTGCCGGATTCGCGGTTCTCCAGGATGCGCTCGACGATGAAGCGTGCCTGGTCGGCCTCGTCGCGGACGGCGACGAGTTGCGGTTTTGCTGCGGAGTGCGCTCGGTCCAGAGGTTCTTGGTGAAGCGCTCCTTGGCGAGGCCGATGACGCCGTTGGCGGCGGCGAGGATCGTCTGCGTCGAGCGATAGTTGCGATCGAGCGTGATGATGTCTGCGGGCGGCGAGAACTGGTCGGGAAAGTCGAGGATGTTGCGCACCGTCGCGGCGCGAAACGAGTAGATCGATTGGGCGTCGTCGCCGACGACCGTCAGGCCGCGGCCTCCGGGCTTGAGCGCCAGCAGGATCGAGGACTGCAGGCGGTTCGTGTCCTGATACTCGTCGACCAGGACGTGATCGAAGCGGCCGCCGATGTCGTCGGCCAGGTTGGCGTCGCCGACCATCTGCGCCCAGTAGAGCAGCAGGTCGTCGTAGTCGAGCACGTTCTGCTTCTGCTTGGCCTCGACATAGGCCGCGAACAGCTCCTTGAGCTCCGCCGCCCAGCCCGAGCACCATGGATACGATGTGCCGATGACCTGCTCGATCGGCATCTCGGCATTGACGCAGCGCGAGTAGATCGAAAGGCACGTGCCCTTGGTCGGGAAGCGGCTTTCGGTCTTCGAGAAGCCCTTCTCGTGCCTGACCAGGTTCATGAGGTCGGCGGAGTCTTCGCGGTCGTGAATCGTGAAGGCGGGGTCGAGGCCGATCTGTTCGGCGTACTCGCGCAGCAGCCGGGCGCCGATGCCGTGGTAGGTGCCGGCCCAGGTCAGCGCGTCCGTCATGATCCCGGCGTTGTCGCCCATCACCTTGCGCGCGATGCGTTCGACCCGCTTGGTCATCTCGGACGCGGCGCGCCGTGAAAACGTCATCAACAGGATGCGGCGGGGGTCGGCGCCCTGGACGATCAGATGGGCGACCCGATGGGCGAGGGTGTTGGTCTTTCCGGAACCCGCTCCCGCGATGACCAGCAGCGGCGCCGCGGCCAGTCCTCCCGCGGCGCCGTGCTCGACCGCACGCCGCTGCTCGGGATTGAGGGTTTCGAGGTAGGCGGTTGCCGTCTGCACCTTGGGCGTCCGTTCATGGTCGGAGAAATCGACGGTCGATGATTCCTGCTCTGATCGCAACCTTAGACCTCCGCTCGGGGGTGGCGCGGCTGCCAGGCAAGCTGCAGCAAGGTCGCCGACGGACGCCGCCCCGCCTTGGCGCATTTGCGGCAACGCAGACGGCTGGCGAGATCATGCACGAAGGTCGTCGGCGGATGCTTCATCGCCGCGAGGTCGACGTCGCTCGGCGTCTTGCACGCGCGCACTGGATCTCCAGCCAGGGAAAGCCGCCGTTGACGGCCTGGTCAATCGTCGGCGACGGATCGATCGGCTCGCCGTCGCTCCACATCCGCTCGTTCCAGCTTTCGCAGAGAAGCCTGTCGGCCTGCTGGATCAGCGTTTCGCCCTTGGCCCGCATCTCCGCCGACTGCGCGGCCAGGATGTTGGCCATCGCGCGCGCCTTGCCGAGCTCCTTGTTCAGAGCCTTGCGGTCGCCGCCTGAAAGGGGCGTGGGGTGGTGTTTCGGCGCCATCCGGACATCCATGATGCAGACAAACCGGACCGGCAGCGCCGGCGACTACTCGAACGACGGCCAGCAGCCGTCTTCTTCATGGCTGCCGGTGCGTTGCTGGCACGTATCGTCCAGCAGCCGCTGCCCGACGTCCTTCCAGACTGCCTTGGCGCCGTACAGGCGGACGGCGTCGGCCTTCTGGATTTCCACGGTGCGGCCGCAGCGCCGGCAGGAGACGCGCAGCACATGGCGCTGGATTTCGGAAAGCCGCTGCGTCTGGATCGAGGGCTGGCGTTCGTCCTGCGTCGGCGCGGCATCGTCCAGCACGCGCCTGCCAATATTCCGGCGGGATCTCGTCGCCCGGCCCGGCGTGCGCGTCGGCGGCGCTTTTCCGCGGACGGCGGCCGCGGCGGCCAGCTTTTCCATCTGTTTCGGGGTCGGCATGCGCCAGCTCGCGGGTCGGTCGGTCATACCGCGAATAGAACATAACAAGAACATAAAGTCGAGTCCGCTGAAAGTCGGAAGTCCGAAAAAATCATCCTGTGGACCGGGCCGCTGCGTGTCGGAACCAAGGCTCCCCGTTCGTCTTAAATCCGAGCGCCTCAGTATCGGAGTTACCGCGTCCATGGCCCCCCGCGCGAACTGGAAAGGCTTCCTGCGCCTTTCGCTCGTCACCTGTCCCGTCGCGCTCTATCCGGCCACGTCGGAATCCGAAAAGGTCTCCTTCAACCAGCTGAACCGGAAGACCGGCCACCGCATCAAGTACGCCAAGGTCGATGCCGACACCGGCGAGGAGGTCGCCAACGAGGACATCGTCAAGGGCTACAAGGTCGACACCGACACCTTCATCGAGGTGACGAAGGAAGAGCTCGAGAACGTCGCGCTGGAATCGACCAGGACCATCGAGATCGACGAGTTCGTCGACCGCACCGAGATCGATCCGCGATATCTGATCCGCCCCTATTACCTGCGTCCGGACGGCAAGGTCGGGCATGACGCCTTCGCGGTCATCCGCGAGACCATCCGCGAGATGGACAAAGTCGCGATCGGACGCGTGGTGCTGACCAACCGCGAGCACATCATCGCGCTCGAGCCGCTGGACAAGGGTCTGATGGGCACGCTGCTGCGCTATCCATACGAGGTCCGCGATCCGGAGGAGTATTTCGACGAAATCCAGGACGTCAAAGTCACCAAGGACATGCTGGACCTGGCAAAGCATATCGTGAACCAGAAGTCCGGCAGCTTCGAGCCCGACAAGTTCGAAGATCATTACGAGAATGCTCTGGTCGAACTCATCAACCAGAAGCGAAAGGGCGAACCGGTCCGAACCGGTGCCAAGCCACGTGATACCGGCAACGTTATCAACCTGATGGATGCGTTGCGCAAAAGCCTGGACGATGTCGGCAAGGGCGATAGCTCCCAGTCGGCCAAGGGCCGCAAGTCCAAGAAGGCGGCCGCTGGTCAGCGCGAAATGATGATGGTGATCCCCGGTAAAGGGGAAGGTAAAGCAAAGGCTGCCGCGAAAGAATCGAAGCGTCCCACACGTCAGCGTAAAGCGGGATAGAGGGCCGGATTGTAAATCAGCAGTTCTCGCTGTTTTCGGTTGAGGCAGTTGGTCCGAAAGGTCTCCGATATTATCCCGAATTCATTGCTCGTTCCGTTGAACATGATCTTATCGAGCGGATACGCGAACTTCCGCTGGTCCCATTCCAATTCGGCGCGTTCGAAGGCAAGCGGCGCGTCGCATCGTTCGGCTTCAAATATAACTACACACTGAAGCAGCTTCAGGAGGCCGAAGAAGTTCCGGAATGGCTCGTGTCCATGATAGAGAAAGTGGAAGCCTACGGGGAACCGGCTCTGAAGATAAAGCAAGTCCTTTGCACGGAGTACGACGCGGGTGTCGGTATCGGGTGGCATCGGGACAAACTTCATTTCGAAGAGGTATTCGGACTGTCGCTCGGCTCCGCCTGCAAATTGCGCTTCCGCCGCAAAATTGGCGAGAAATGGGAGCGGTTCACCTTAGATGCCGAACCTCGGTCACTCTACATTATGACGGGGGAATCCCGGCGTTTGTGGGAGCACAGCATTCCCCCTGTCGAAGAGCCGCGCTATTCGATTACCTTCCGCTCGATGGCAAAATGACAACGCGCTTGATCGAGGCTTCAATTCTTTCGCGACAATTAGCAGTTGAATGGCGAGCCGGTGCGGGCCGGCAGCATCAGCGAGTCCGGCTTGACCTGGAATGACCACTTCGAGCGCAGGCATCCTCATGTATCGACGTACCGGAAAGCTGCTTGAGGTTCTTTTGGTCCATCCCGGAGGGCCCTTTTGGCGCAACAGGGATGACGGTGCCTGGTCGATCCCTAAAGGAGAAATGGACGAGGGTGAGGATCCGGCCGAGGCCGCGTTACGGGAATTCATGGAAGAAATCGGCAGCGCCCCCGATGGGCCACTTTGTTCGCTAGGGGAAATCCGTCAACGTGGCGGGAAACGTGTTTACGCCTTCGCGGTCGCGGGGGACATCGACGTGGGCACTATTGCAAGTAACACGTTCGAGATAGAGTGGCCTCCGAAGAGCGGGCGTCTCCAGACCTTTCCGGAAATCGATCGCGCCGGATGGTTCGATCTGCCGGCCGCGCGTGTGAAAATTATCGAGAGCCAGCGGTTGTTTCTCGATCGGCTCGTGGATCGTGGAGAAGACTTGCGATCATGACCGTTTCATAAGATCCCGCGCTTCCTCGAGGCTTTGTCTTCAGTGCGCCCAAGCCGACGACGGGTCGAGCTTGGATGGCTGCCTGCTCTGTCCGACGGGCGGCATCCGACCGGTAGTACCCCAGTTCTAACCTCGACAAGGTGGCCGGCTTTTGTAGAGTTTCACCTTCGACGGCCCCGGGGATGATGACGATCGATGTTTTTCTTAGCTCGGATTAATGTCGACTGAGCGGTCAGACCGTCTTGCCCTCCCCCAGAGGGTCCGCGAGCGCACGCACGGAGCGGGACATGGAAAGTAACGTCAATGACGAGCCGCATTTTGGAACGGATGCACTCGCGATCCGCAGTGCGTTGCGGTTTCGCCCCCAACATGTGCAGCGTGAGGTCGAGGCCGGCCGCTGGACCTCCGACACGGTGGCGAGTTGGCTGAAGCGCTGGAGCCGCGAGACGCCGGAAGCAATTGCCATTGCACCGCCCGGACACAGCCAGCTCACTTTTGCAGCGGCGCTTGACCTGGCGGAACGCTTAGCCACCGCGTTGGCAACGCTCGGCGTGCGGCGTGGTGATGTCGTCACTGTCCAGCTGCCAAGTTCGTCCGATTTTGTCATCATTTATTACGCGGTTGCGCGCCTTGGCGGCGTCCTATCGACCTTGCACATGCCGTATGGTGCCGGCGAGGCCGAACCGATTTTGCGGCACTCTCGAGCGTGCGCCGTATTTTGTGGCCCGGCTAGTGACAAATCGGATCCGGCCGTCCTGTTCGCGACGCTGGCGCTGGCCCTGCCCAATCTGCGGCACGTCATTTCCGTCGGGCCGCCGCGCCCCGGCGTGCTCTCGTTTGAGGCGCTGATCGCCAATGCCGATCGGGGTCCGTTACCGCTACCGGTTGCGACGGACGCAGCCCTGATGTGCTACACATCCGGAACCTCCGCCGCGCCGAAGGCGGTCCCGCACAGCTTCCAATCGCTGCTTGCCAATCCCCGTCAGTGCCTGCCCGTGTTGGATCTCAAGGTCGGCGACCGCGTGTTGAGCGCGGCGCCGCTGACCCACGCGTTCGGTCTATTTATAGTGAACGCCGCTCTCATGGCCGGCGCAACCTTTGCACCGTTGCCAATGTTTACACCACCGGCGCTGGCGAAATCGCTGGAGAATGATCGTCCGACTCATGTCTTTGTCGCACCCCCGCATGTCGCGGCCCTGCTTAGGGCTGGACTGTTGGAAGGCCGCAATCTTAGCAGTATCCGTTTGGTTGTCGTGTCGGGATCATATTGCGCGCCAGAGCTTAAACGTGCGCTTGAGGACAAGTTGGCCGGGGGGCGAGTGATCGAACTTTGGGGAATGACCGAGACGTTCGCAGTCCTGCTCGGCGACCCGAATCAATCGCCCCGTGAGCGTCACGAGTGGATCGGTCGGCCAACCACCGGTAGTGAGGCGCGCGTCGTGGACTTGGAAGGACACCTCGTACCGGCCAACGTAGAGGGGGAGTTGCAGGTGCGCGGCTGCTCAGTATTTGCCGGCTATTTCGACAATGCGCCAGCGAATGACGGTCTCTTTAGCGAAGACGACTGGTTGCGTACAGGCGATCTCGGGGTCATGAGCGCGACGGGGCACGTCCGTATCACCGGGCGAACCAAGGACCTTATCAATCGCGGCGGCGTGAAGATCAATCCATCAGACGTTGAAGCGCTGATTGACGCGCCACGAGGCCGTCGTTCAGAGCGCCATCATACCAATGCCCGATCCCATCCTGGGTGAGCGCGCTTGCTGCTGCGTCGTGCTCAAGCCCGGCATGACGCTGAGCCTCGATGCGCTGTGCGCTTGGTTGGAGCGTCAAGGCGTTGCCAAGCTCAAGTGGCCCGAGCGATTGGTGCCGATCGCCGAAATGCCGATGACGCCAACCCGCAAGGTCATAAAAAGCGCGCTCGCAAGACTTCTGCGCGAATAGCATACGGGTCGCTCCCGCCGCATAAGATCTCCGCCGGTGGAATTTCATTCCGGGCTGATTGTGGTCCGGCGATACGATCGAGTGCCCGAGGCGGCGGCTCGATGTCTGGTGCAACGGGAAAGCCGCTCTCGGGCCCTCCAACTGCCGGCCTTTGTCGATCATCACCCGTTGGAGCTTCCGAACCGACAAGGGCAAGTAGGGTTTGCCAATCGACCTACGCCTCACGGTGGGTCAGTTTTCTTTCTCGCCGATTGCAATTGCCGGATATTCCGGGGAGGGTACTGCACCGGAAGAAGTACACCAAGTGAGGGGAGACTTACGCTATGGCTTTTTCGCTCTACGACGCAACCGTCGCCAACTACCTCCAGATTCTCGGCGCCGTCGGTGGCTTCCTTGAGAAGAGTCTGACGCATTTTCGAGAGGAGGGCATCGATACCGCCGAGATCGTCGAGACGCGACTTGCATCTGACATGCTGTCGTTCCGTTTCCAGATCATCTCAATCGCACATCATTCGCGCGGTGCGATGGAGGCGGCGAAGAATGGAGTGTTCTTGCCCTCATCGGATAAACCAGAACTCGATTATGCCGCACTTCAGGCACTTGTTACGGAGGCGCGAAATGAGCTCTCAGCCCTGACGCCAGAAGCTGTCAACGCGCTCGTCGGCCGCGATGTGATCTTCAAAGTCGGCGAGCGCGCGGTTCCGTTCACGGCAGAAGGCTTCCTGATGTCGTTCTCGCTGCCGAACTTCTTTTTCCATGCGACCACGGCTTACGACATTCTCCGCCACAAGGGCGCGCCGCTTGGAAAACGTGATTTCGTGGGGAAGATGAGATTGAAGAAGTAAAAAGGCCAGCCTGACTAGCGGTATAGCGGAAGTCGCGGCGCAAAACCGACGCGTGACCACCTCCGACGTCCTTTCTCCGGTTACTCAGCCCCCCGCATACCGGCCTGGCGCATCCCTCCATAAAGGCGCTCGCGGCTGGCGAGGCATCTTGTACCGTTCGTCAGACGACGGACCGTTAAGGGTGGTCAGGCTGCACATGTAAGCCTGACCCTAACGCTTCCCCGTCGAAAGTCGCTTTATCTTCGATATTGCCCCACCTTCGCACGAACGGAGGTTCAAAACCTTTATCGTGGTGGTGCAACCGAACCTGACCGCAGCTGACGGCTGGAAATAGAGAAACACGGCAGCACTCCTGACCGATATTCCCCGAAACCCATCGACCGGCCTCCGTTGAAAGCACGCGAAAAGGGCGCCCACTTAGGGGACTTGAAAAATCGCCGGAATGGGCCGGTTGCGCTGCTTGTCTTCGGTCGGCAGCCGCAACCGATCCCTTGCCGAGAGTGGCGCGGATCGGAATGCCCCGTGCAACGCCAGCCTTAACGACGATTTTTTAGACGAGGTTCGGAAGCTCGGCTGGGCGAGGTACCAACATCGTCGTCGAACGTAAGGACTTTAGCCACGGATTTCCTCGCATCAGAATGCGGCGCGCGCCGCCTGCTCGCGTTCGGCTCACTACGGATTCGATTTCAGAACCTGAAGAAGACAAAGGCGCTGCTCGATGAGAATTCGTTGATCAGCCGTCAATCCACGAAGGAGGGCAACCATGAAACTCAATGCACATTGTTGGTTTACGGCGACGTTCTTCGGCATCGCCGTGGCCGCGTCCACTGCGGCTGTCGCAGAGAAGAAATATGCCCCCGGAGTAACCGACACCGAGATCAAGGTCGGGCAGACGATGCCGTACAGTGGTCCCGCCTCGGCGTGGGGCACGATCGGGCTTGCGGAACTCGCTTATATCAAGATGATCAATGACCGAGGGGGTATAGCAGGGCGCAAGATCACGCTGGTCAGCCTGGATGACAGCTTCAGTCCACCCAAGACCGTCGAGCAGACGCGCAAGCTGATCGAGGAAGAAGGCGTGGCTTTCATCTATGGCACTCTCGGTCCGGGAAACGTCGCAATTCGTAAATATCTCAATGATAAAAAAGTACCGCAGGTGTTTGTCGCCGCCCCATTGGAAAAATACAATGACCCGCAGCACTTTCCGTGGACGATGGGCTTGTTGCCGACCTACTACCTGGAAGGAAAAACCCATGCGCAATACATCCTGGCCCACAAGCCCGACGCCAAGATCGCGGTGCTCTATATGAATGATGATACCAAGGAAGCAGTGAAGGGTCTCAGGGATGGGCTCGGTAGCCGGGCCGACCAACTCATCGTCAAAGAGCTTAGCTACGAGGTAACCGACCCAACAATCAATTCGCAAATAGTCGCCTTTAAAGCATCAGGGGCTGACACATTTTATAATGTTAGCGCGCCGAAATCCGCCGCGCAGGCGATCCGCAAGGCGAGCGAGATTGGCTGGAAGCCGCTCCATTTTCTTTCCTCCATATCTCAATCAATTTCCGCGGTGCTCGAGCCGGCTGGACTAGAGAATTCCATCGGCACTATTTCAGCGTTTTATGCTAAAGATCCGACAGACCCTCGTTGGAAGGACGACGCATACACCAGAGAGTTCCTTGTCTGGCTGCAAGAATATTACCCCCGAGGCAAGCCGAATGATATTTTCGTTGCTACCGGCTACAATTTTGCTCAGCCATTGGTTTACCTGCTCACGCAATGCGGCGACGACCTTTCCCGCGAAAACATCATGCGCCAGGCAACGAGCCTACACGATGTTGCGCTTCCCTGGCTGTTGCCAAGAATCACTCTTAACACAAACCCGACCGATCACCAGCCGATCAAGCAATTTTTTGAGGGTCGATTTAATGGAAGAACGTGGGAGCTTCTTGACGATCAGAACTAAATGCCCGCACCGCTAGTAGGCCCGCGCCCTTAACCCGGCCCGTGCAACGAATACATTGCTGGGGAACGGAATGAATCAGGTCCGAACTTGGCTGGCGGCAATCGGCCTCACTCAATATGCCGACGCCTTTGAGGCCAACGACATCGAGATGGATCTGCTCGGACAGCTCGATGATCAGATGCTCAAAGACATTGGCGTGGCGAGTGCTGGTCACCGGCTGCGCATCCACAATGCTGTCGCGAAGCTCGCCACCACGGCCACGCCCGGCGCAAATGAGGAGATTCTCAGCAATGCAATCCGGCTGCCGGCGGCCTCGGCCGAACGCCGACAGGTCACCGTGATGTTCTGTGATCTCGTGGGCTCGACTGCGATGTCGGTTCGCATGGACCCCGAAGATCTGCATAAGATCATTTCGGGCTATCACAAATCCGTTGCCGAGACCGTGCGCCGGTTGGGTGGGTTCGTGGCGAAATACATGGGCGACGGCGTGCTCGTGTATTTCGGATATCCGAAAGCACACGAAGACGATGCCGAACGCGCAGTGCGGGTAGGACTGGCGCTGATTGAGGTGGTCGGCAAGCTGAGCAGCGAAGAGCCGCTCCGGGTGCGCGTCGGGATAGCTACCGGCCTGGTAGTCATCGGCGATCTGATCGGCGAGGGCGAGGCTCAAGAACGCGGCATCGTGGGCGAAACGCCAAACCTCGCGGCGCGTCTGCAGGGCGTCGCCGAGCCAGGCATGGTCGTTATCTCCGAAAGCACACGAAAGCTTGTCGGCGGTCTGTTCGAGTTCGCGGACCTCGGGCCGAGAAATCTCAAGGGCATGGCCGGATTGGTCCCAGCCTGGGCGGCGCTGCGTGAGAACTCTGTGGAGAGCCGATTTGAGGCGTTCCATGGGGCCGGCCTGATTCCCCTCGTGGGGCGGGAAGAGAATTCCCGAATTGCTGCTCCGAAGCTGGTCCAGAGCCAAGACGGGCGACGGCCAGGTGGTGTTGCTCTCGGGCGAAGCTGGTATCGGCAAATCGCGACTTACTGCCACCCTGCTGGAAGGCTTGATTGGCGAACCGCACGCGCGCTTGCGCTATTTCTCTTCCCGGACCGCACGGACAGCGCGCTTCATCCTATCATCGGGCAGATGGAACGAGCGGCGAACCTCACGCACGACGACATGCCGCAAGCGAGGCTCGAGAAGCTCGATACGCTGCTCGCGCATACATCGACATCGAGTGAGCACGTGGCGCTTTTTTCCGAAATGTTGTCACTCCCGAATGACGGACGCTATCCCGCGCTCGAGCTTACTCCGCAGCAGCGCAGGCAAAGAACGATGGACGCACTCGTTTTGCAAATCGAGGCGCTGGCACACCGTAATCCGGTGCTCATGATCTTTGAGGATGCACATTGGACCGACCCCACCAGTTTGGAACTGCTCGGTCAGCTCGTGGAACGGATTCCCGGCCTGCGCGTGCTGCTGATCGTGACATTCCGGCCGGAATTCGAGGCGGCCTGGATCGGACGTCCTCATGTGACGGCCCTTACACTCAATCGGCTGGCGCAGCGCGAGGTCTGCGCCATGATCGACCGCGTCATCGGCAACGGGATGCTGCCGGCGAGCATCAGACAGGAGATCATAGAGCGCACCGACGGCATCCCGCTGTTCGTGGAAGAGATGACGAAGGCGATTCTCGAGTCCCGGGGAAGCCCTGACAGCGCACGTTGCATCGGCAATTCCATCTACGCCGACGGGTGTCCCCGCGACCCTCCATGCAACTTTAATGGCCCGTCTCGATCGCCTCGGCCCTGCGAAGGAAATCGCGCAGATCGGTGCGGTTATTGGTCGGCAATTCTCTTATGAGCTTCTGGCCGCCGTGGCGGGATTCGATGCGAAGACGCTTGGGGGTGCACTTGATCGGCTCGCGGATGCGGGGCTCGTCTTTCAGCAGGGCAGCCTTCCCAATGCCAGCTTTCTTTTCAAGCATGCGCTAGTGCAAGAGGCAGCCTACGCCACTCTGCTCCTGTGGTCCGCGTCAGAACTTGCATGCGCGGATCGCCATCGCCCTCGAAGACCGCTTTCCGGAAACTGTGGCTGCGCGCTCCGAATTGCTCGCACAGCACTATGCCCAAGCAGGCATGATCGAGAAAGCGGTCACAAACTGGCTGAGAGCTGGTCAACAGGGCATCGAGCGCTCGGCCATGGTGGAAGCCATCGCGCTACTGCGCAAGGGACTGGATCAGTTGTCGCAACTCTTTGAAGGGGCTCAACGCCAGGAGTTCGAGCTCGAACTGCAGCTCGCCCTCGGGCGCGCGCTGATGGCGACGCGCGGTTTCGCTGCTCCGGAAGTGGGAGACATTTGTGCTCGTACGCGACAGTTATGCGACCAGCTCAACCGACCTATATCCGTACCGGTGCTGTTTGGTGAGTGGCTGCACCACTTCTTGCGCGCGGAGTTGCATCGAGCGCGAGAAGGCGGGGAGGAGATGCCGCCCCTGGGTGAAGATCAAAAAGACATACCCCTGAAGGGGCTAGTCTCCGCACGCTCGGGATGGCAAGCTTCTGTCTGGGCGATTTCTCGGGCTGTCGCGACAATTTGGATCGCGCCGTCGCATTATATCACCCCTCGCAACTCGCGTACTATACTGCTCTCTCGCCCTCCGATCCTTACCTCATTACACGCCTCTGGCACGCACGCACGCTCGCTTGGCTTGGTCATCTTGACCAAGCGCGCACAGACATGGCGACTGCACTCGCCGAAGCGCGCCGACTTGGCCATGCCTTTACGTTAACGCATGCTCTCGTTGAGATCTGTATCGCCGAATGGGGATTGTGCTCGCCCGAATTATTGTTGGTGAGCGCGGAAGAGTTGCTCTCGCTTGCCGAGCAATTCACGATGTTCGAGCCGCAAGGAATGATACTTCGAGGATGGTGTTTGACTGCGCTGGGACGAGGGGATGAAACGCTGCTGATCAAGCGCGGCTTGGCTGCATTTCGTGCCACCGGCTCCGATTTATGGGTTCCGTTCTTCCTCACACTGCTCGCAGATGCATACGGCATGACCGGCAAGCCAGAAGAGGGCCTTTCATGTCTGAATGAGGCTGCACGTCTAATTGAGTTCACACAGGAGCGTTGTACCGAGTTTGAAGTCCACAGGGTTCGAGGAAAGCTACTGTCACTACTAGGGGATATGCCGGCTGCGGCTGGCTCCTTCCAGGTTGGCATGGAAATCGCGCGTAGCCAGCAGGCAAGGCTATTCGAGTTACGCGCTGCCACCGGTTTGGCGCGGATCTGGCGCGACGAAGGCAAGCGGAACAAGGCGCGCGAACTGCTCGCGCCGGTCTATGGCTGGTTCACAGAAGGCTTCGACACCCGCGACCTGAAGAAAGCGAAGACGCTGCTCGGCGAACTTAGGTGATGAAGCCATCCGGCGGCCCACTCCGGTCTTGCCGGGCGTGCGATTCCAGCCAACATACCCGACAGCCACCAACGATCCGGAGCACCGGACGGACCAATCAGGGAGGAGATAGCATGACCGCGGCAATCCGCTCGCGCAAGCTTGCGCAAATTTTCCTTAGTACGGCACTTGGCATTGCCTTGTTCGCGGGCCCCGCCAGTGCCCAAAAGCAGGGCGGCAGCGTAACGGTCGGCCTTGAGCTCGATATTCCAGGCTTCGATCCGTTGAAGGTCGGCGTCTTCGATACGGCGGCGGAAACCGCGGCGGCGGCGATCTTCGATACGCTGACTTATCTCGACGACAAGGGCGAACCGCAGCCGAAGCTTGCGCTTTCCTGGACCCACTCGGACGATTACAAGACCTGGACTTACAAGCTACGCCCTGGCGTCAAATTTCACGACGACACGCCGTTCAACGCTCAAGCCGCAAAGGAGAATTTCGACCGGCAGAAGGATCCCGCCAACAATTGCCGCTGTGCCTTCTACATCGCTGGAACCCATGATGTGCAGGCCACCGACGAACTGACACTCGTCTACAATCTCAACGATCCCACGGTGAACCACCCGGCGCTCCTGTCCCAACAAAGCTCCAACAATGTCATCCAGTCGCCGACCGCCTGGAAGAACAAGGGCGATGATTACAACCGCAATCCGGTCGGGACTGGTCCCTTCATATTGAAGTCTTGGATGGCAGGCGATCGAATGATTCTGGAACGAAATCCGGATTACTGGAACAAGGGCCATCCCCATCTCGACCGGATTGTCCTGAAGCCGCTGCCAGACGCTCAGTCGCGCTTTGCCAGCCTGCAATCCGGGGAAGCGGATATTGTCTGGGACGACGACTCCGATGCCGACAACATCCAGAAGGCGCAAAAGGATCCGAAACTAACGGTCCATACCTATTCCGGGTCCGGCGCTCTGGTCTCCGCCTTCAACACCAAGGTCGCGCCATTTGACGATGTGCGCGTTCGCCGGGCGCTGGTGATGGCGATCGATCGCAAGAAGATGTCGCAGGCGATCACGAATGGCCTCGCCCGGCCGGCCAGCAACCCCTACGGCGACGGCTCCTGGGTCAAGTGCAAAGACGATGGCGCGTTGCCATACGACGTCGAGAAAGCCAAGGCGCTAATCAATGACTACGGCAAGCCGGTCGATTTCAAGATGATCCTGCCCGCAGAGCCACGCGGGCGCAGGTTTGGCCAGGTGCTACAGCAGTTCTGGAAGCAGGTCGGCGCCAATATGGAGATCGAGCAGGTCGATCAGGCCACCATCCCGCCACGCGCCTTCATGCGCCAGTTCCAGCTGACGCCGTGGCGGATCATCGATCTCGCCGACCCCGATCCGCAGATGTATGCGAATTTCCACACCGGCAGCCCGGTCAACCTCGCCAGTTATTCCAATCCTGACCTCGACAAGCTGCTTGAACACGCGCGAGCGACGGCCGATATCGACAAGCGCATCGACGACGATCGCGCCATCAGCCGGTTGGTCAACCAGGAGGCGACCTGGTTCTGGATATTCCAAAATACATACTACGCGATCTCAAAAGCCAGACTGAAAGGCCTGCCGAAGATCCACGGCGGGGTGATCGACGTGTCCGATGTCTGGCTGGAATGAGGGCCGATGCTGGGCTTTGTCGCTCGGAAGCTTCTTTATCTGGTGCCGGTTCTGGTTGCCGTGTCGCTGCTGACATTCCTGATCGCTTCGCTTTTGCCGGGCGACCTCGCTTACGTGATCCTGGGCGATCAGGCGACGCCGGAGAAAGTGGCGGCCCTGCGGCATGACATGGGGCTCGATCAGCCGATCTGGTGGCGCTACATCAGTTGGCTTGGCCACGTGCTCGAGGGTGATTTTGCAGATCGTTCCGTACCGGACAATCCGTATCGCAGGCAGTTGCCGAACGGCTGCCGGCATCGTTCGAGCTGATGCTGCTGGCCGAGTTCGGCGCCCTCGTGATCGGCATTCCACTTGCTATCGCATGCGCGGTGCGCAGTGGGGGCGCTCTCGACCGTTTCATGACTGGCACCGCCTTCGTATGCTTTCGGTGCCGGCATTCCTCTCGGCTATTCTGTTGATCTACCTTTTGGCCGGTGGAACTTCGCTGGTTGCCGGCGACCGGCTATGTGCCGTTCGCGGAAGATCCGGTCGGGAATTTGCGCTGCTTCGTATTGCCGGCGCTGACCCTGGCGCTCGGCGAATGGCCAGTGCTGATGCGCGTGCTGCGCTCCGACATGATCACGACCCTGCAGGAGGACTATATCGCGATGGCGCGGGCCAAGGGACTGAAGCCGTCGCGTATCCTCCTGGTGCACGCCCTGAAACCCTCCTCGCTGACGCTGGTCACCGTCACTGGCATCAATATCGGCCGCCTGATCGGTGGTACGGTGATTGTTGAATTGATCTTCGCGTTGCCGGGGATCGGCCGGTTGCTGTTGGGGGCCATCTATACCCGCTATTTTATCTTGCAGGGGGTGGTGCTTTTCGTGGCCTTTGGCTACGTGCTGATGAA